>JAHZBN010000001.1:0-317028 GCA_019423345.1 Butyricimonas sp.
TTTACAATTTATTGAATGTCAAATCTAGTAAACCAATTTTAGGAAACTACAATAACCAAAGGCGGACAAAGGGGCGTTCGTCGAACACTTTTAATCCCCACTAAAACATCGCCTTCCCGTGTGCCGTGTAAGGAGCATTTATCCCTAATATCTTACACAAAGTAGGTAACAAATCCGACATTGTGTAGTTCCCTTCCAAATCGGCCTTCACTCCCGCACCGTATAAATACAGGGGAACAATCGGACGCTTCGTATGTCGGAAATAAGTATCTTCCAACTCTTTCAGTTCCGAAACCCAAGTCGGATGGATACAGAAAAAGACATCCCCGCTACGCTTATGCGAGAACGAGTTCTGAACCAATCGATTTACCCCCTCCGGGAAAGAAGTATGCGTCAGTGAATAGGCTGTCATGACTTTGGCTACCCCCTCGAACTCGATCATAAAATCAGCCACTTTATCCTGCATTTCCTTCAGATTTATCTTCTTCTGTTCGATCAGCTCCCGGTTCAAATAAATTTGTCCCTGATCATAATCGGAAATCCAGTCACCCGGCCCGTAAACCAATCCCAAGTAAGACTTCAACAAGGCCACGGCCTTAAATATACTAAAATAATCAGAATTCACTTTAATTTTCCGCAAATCCTCCGGCATCAACTCCCGCATCTCGGAAAAAGTCACGAACAGCGTATAGTTTCCTTTCCCGACCCGGGCATCCAACTTACTCACCAATGCCGCAATATCCATATCCAAACGGACCAACATATCCTTCTCCTCGCTCGAATCTATCGTGAAATCCCGGGACATATAGTCTAAACAGGAAAAATTCAAGGCCAGCAAATCCGGATCATTATCCATTCCCAATCTTTCCTCGTCAATCAATTTTTCGGCCAACACCCGTACCAATGTATTCGCGTAAGGCGTGGCTTTCAAAACCCGGTAAGTATTATATTCCTTTTTTGCCCGGGCTATATCATAATAGAAATGATTCGTCAGGCGAATTCGGGCAGCCGACTTATCCTCGTCAGACAACATCATCCATCCTTTATTCACGAAATGATCGCTCTCGACCCATGTATTGTACATTCTCAACCATTCAGGCAATTCCGAACAATAATAAGAAGAGGATACCCATTTACCCGTTTTCTCGCTGAACCAGATGGCCATATCGGCACTACTTCCTCCACTCAGGACTGCTTCGTCACCATTCATGGCAACACTGAACACCCGAGACATGGGATTATTCCATTTCATGGCGCTCCCCAGGCTCATCGTCTGCAAATAATCGGGAGACAAACTTTTTATACTATCTGCCTGTTGATCACCGATCTCTGTATAACGATCGGATTGCGTAGAATACTGGCGTTTCCGGCGTAAACGATCGTACCACGCCCTCGACACGATTCCATGTTCCGTGGGTAACATACCCGTGTAAATCGATGCGTGATCCACCCCGGTTTGCGTGTAAAAATAGTTATAATTTACATTCACCCGGGCTCCTTGTTTCATAACCCGTTTCAAACCATTCTCAGACAATTCGTTACCATACATATCCATCCATTCCGGATAAAAATGGCTGATCACCACTCCCACTATCAATTTCGGTTTTTCTTCCGCAGAAACACCAGATATCCAAGCCAATACACTCGTTAACAACAACAACTTTTTCACGATCGTTTCTATTTTATAAATTCGTATTTCTGATCCCAAGTTTCAAATCCTCAGTATAGACACAAAAATAATCAGAATATGATAATTTACAACTTATAATTCTTTCAATTCTTAATTGTTTCGTATCTTTACGGCAAGAATCTAAAATAACCATATCCATTATGACTGAGAAAAAGTGCCAGTTGACAGAAAAACTGAGGAACTATGTTTATCGCTACGGAACTGAATTATCGGACGATAAATTAAAGAAAATGGGAACTTCTCTCGAGGAGATTAACGAGAATTTCTCAGACATGGAAGACATCGCGAAGAGTATCTTCGAGCAAGAGCGTATTGCTTTTGAAAAGATATTCAAAGAATACGATTTCGATGGATGGAACGCAATTGACATTCTACTACTGGTTGGAAACGAGATCCACCAACGCTTTTTTAACGTGTCACCTTCCGTCAGCTACAAATTAGCCGAGGCGTTCCCGGAATTATTCGAACAGCACAAACTGGAACGTTCCAATTTTATCTATGAAAAGATTAAAATTAACATCGAAAAGGGGATGCAACAAGGTATGTATAAAAACGACGTATCAAGTGAAATGGTCGCCCGCATGTATATTGCCAAACTGAATGATATTCACAATCAAGAAATCTATCCTCCCGAAGTCTTTGATTTCGCTACAATTTTCAACAATTTGATTGACGGGGTAATCAAAACCATCACGAACGAAGATGGATGGCAATATTACAAACAGCGTAAACAACTGTACAGCGTATTAAGTTTTAACAGGTAAAAAGAAAACAATGAGTGTAAAATATCAAATCGATGACATCGATCGCAAGATCTTGTCTCATCTTGTAAAAAATGCAAGAATTCCCTTTTTGGAAATAGCCCGGGAATGTGGCATATCCGGAGCCGCCATCCACCAACGCGTGAAAAAGATGGAAGATTCCGGTATTATCGAAGGTTCCCGTTTTATCGTGAAACCCGATGCGCTTGGTTTTGGAGTATGCGCTTTTATCGGGGTTATCCTTGACCACGCTCACACCTACAAGACTGTCGTGAAAGAGATTGAAAGCATCCCGGAAGTTACAGAATGTCACTTCATCACGGGTGGCTTTACCTTCTTGATTAAATTAAGATGCAACGATCACCAGCACTTGATGGATATTCTGATCAACACGTTACAGAACATCCCCGGTATCGCTAAAACCGAAACATTCATCTCTTTGGATCAGCTTATCGAGAAACAAATAGCCCTATCCCCACAGGACAAGTAGTCTTAGATTAAATCAAACTGTCATATTTTTCTTCTTCCTGGATAGTTTTGGGGCAATCACTTTCAATACTCCAGGAAGTACTTTTACCTTTACCGGAGATTCCAAAATATACGGGTCTCCATCAATATGGGCTTTATTCAAGTCACCTTCCAAAATAGCCTCTTTGCATTGGATTTCGCTAAAATAAGGAAGCCGAGCGATCTTGGAATTCATAAAGCAATAGAGGAAACGAGGTATTTGATAATATTTCGGCCTCTTTAGAATACAAACATCAACCAACCCGTCCCGTAACGAGGCTTTTGGGGCAATCGAGGCATTATTCCCATACTGGGAACTATTAGCAACACTCAAAACGAAGCAATCTTCCTCCCACGTTTTCCCGTCTATATGAAACACGTAACGCTTACTGGGATAACGAAACCACATATGTATGATTGAATAGATGTAAGAGAGTATACCCCGGATTTTCATCCTACTAAAAAAGTGAGCCACTTCGGCATCAAAGCCGAAACCACTCACGTTCAACGAGTAATGGCCATTAATCTCCACGACATCAATATCTGTGGTTTCACTTTTCAAAATCTGTTTCAACGCTTTATTCATCATCTGGGAAAAACCTAAATGACGGGCAAAGCCGTTACCACTCCCCAAAGAGATCACACCAAAAGCAATTCCCGTATTTATCAAGGCAGTACCAATTTCATTTACCGTACCATCTCCACCTGCCGCAATGATATGCGTATAATTCTGATGCTTGGCCTGCTCCACGATCTCTTTCGCGTGCCCGGCATATTCCGTGAAACGTATATTGTATTCGATATCCTTGTACGCCGCAATATGCCTTATCCGGTAAGGAATCTCCCAACCCAAACCAAACCCCGATATAGGATTCACGATAAACAATATTCGATAATGAACCATTCCAATTTTAGATTTATTGATTTTAGATTTTAGATTTCCACGCACAAACCTGACGCTTTTTTGTCGCAAATCATAAATCCATTCATTTTCAATTTCTAATTGTCTTTTCGTCCGATTCCGTAATACATATAACCGAATTCTTTCATCTGTTCCGGACTGTATATATTTCTTCCGTCAAATATAATTTTATGCTTTAATGCTTTTTCGATAAAAGTAAACTTGGGAATCTTGAATTCGGCCCATTCCGTCACCACGATCAAGGCGTCGGCATCAGTTAATGCATCATACATATTATCCGCGTATTCGATACGATCCCCAATCCGTCTCTTACACTCCTCCATGGCCACCGGATCAAATCCCCGTACCACGGCTCCGGCTTCCACCAATTTATCAATCAACACCAATGAAGGTGCTTCCCGTAAATCATCCGTACCCGGTTTAAACGATAAGCCCCACATGGCAAAACGTTTTCCCGTCAAATCCGTTCCGAAGTGTGAAGTGATCTTTCTAAACAACACGCTCTTTTGTTTCTCGTTCACCCGCTCCACCGCTTTCAGTAACTCCAAGCTATGTCCATGATCATCCCCCGTACGAATCAACGCTTTCACGTCCTTCGGAAAACAAGATCCCCCGTAACCGCACCCGGCATTCAAGAACTTCTTCCCGATACGGGAATCACTACCGATGCCTTTCTTCACGGCCTCCACGTCAGCCCCGACAATTTCGCACAAATTAGCGATGTCATTCATAAACGAAATACGGGTAGCCAGCATCGAGTTCGCCGCATATTTAGTCATTTCCGCCGATAATATATCCATGAAATAAATCGGTGTGTTATTCAATATAAAAGCATGATATAAACGTTCCATGACCCGACGGGCGCGATCACTCTCCACCCCAATCACCACGCGATCCGGAGAGATAAAATCATTCACAGCATCCCCTTCCTTCAAGAATTCCGGGTTAGAAGCCACGTCAAATGCCACGTCCACTCCCCGTTTTCCCAAAGCAGCCTGAATTACTCCTTTCACCTTGTAATTCGTTCCCACGGGTACCGTTGATTTCGTCACCACGACAATATAATCATTTATAATCTCCCCGATTTCACGAGCCACGTCCAGCACGTAGTGCAGGTCGGCACTCCCATCCTCATCAGGCGGGGTTCCCACGGCAATAAAAACAGCGTCCGCATCCTTCAAAGCCTCTTTCAATAAAGTAGTGAAAAAGAGGCGTCCGTTTTCCCGGTTCCGGGTAACCAACTCTGCCAACCCCGGTTCATAAATAGGCATTCCCCCACTATTCAACAACTCGATCTTGGCATTATTAACATCTACACATGTTACAGTTACTCCCGTTTCGGCTAAACACGTTCCGGATACAAGTCCTACATAACCGGTTCCAACAACAGCTATTCTCATATTATCTATTTTATCTCCCTAATTAGGGTCCAGTTTTCACTTTCGCAAAAATATAAATTTAAAATGAACAATAAGTTCCTATACCGTTTTTTTATTTAATTTTGCCTTAACGATAAAATAAACATTAGCAGCATGAAAAAAAGAATTTTTCTTTTTCCTTTACTATTACTGATGATCACGATCCTTTCGTGCAAAGATAAAACCAAGGAACAAAGCAAGCTAGAGTATAGCAAATACATTTCCGGTTTTACACAGGGAATGATAAAATCTTCCGACCCGATCTATGTTCGGTTGGAAAATAACGTTCTACAGGCAGGGGACAGTCTTCCCACGCAGATCGAAAAACTATTAAAGATCTCCCCGAAAGCAGAGGGAACCGTATCTCTACGGGACGGTAACATTATCGAATTTACCCCCACCAAGCCTCTAAAAAACGGGCAAACATACGACATCAGTCTCTACCTTGATAAACTCGGCAAAGTTCCTTCCGACTTGTCAACCTTCCGTTTCAGTGTGAAAGTCCTTCCTCTCGTGTTTGCCTTCCAAGAAGGTAGCTTGAACATCGACCCCACGGATAACAACAGATTTTCCTACCGGGCCTCCATCACGAATTCTGATGCCGTGGCCCCCTCCGAAATAGAGTTACTTGTGAAAGCAACAATCAATGGCTTGTCCCACAGACTAGAATGGGAACACACACCCTACATCCACTACTTCACCATCCCGGACATCAGCCGGACAGATGAAACACAATCACTGGAATTAAGTTTCGATAAAAAGGTAAAGAACGGTAACGACCTTATCGTGGAGATCCCAGGTTCGAAAATATTCTCCATACTGGAAGTCAAAGCGAGCGATGAAAATTCCCAGACCATAGACATAACCCTCTCGGACAACGTGGATGCCTCTCAGGATTTACAGGGATTAATCACCGTAGATGGAGTGAATCGCTTGAATTTTAACGCACAAGGAAACATCATTCGAGTATATTCCAACGAACGGGATAAAATGCAAGGTGTCGTTCAGGTAAATATCTATAAAGGCATCAAAAACTCGTTCGGTGAAAAATTGAAATCGGATGCCACCTACAACGTCAGTTTCGCTTCTGCCAAACCCGCCGTTGCCTTCATTGGCGAGGGAACATTTACCCCGGCCGAGGGCAACGTGCTGATTCCCTTCTCCGCGGTAGCCCTGAAAGCCGTACAATTACGTGTCGTGAAAATATTCAACCAGAACATGAATTTCTACCTGCAAGATGGTGATTACAATTACAGTAGCGATTACCTGTTACGTCGGGTGGGACGCATCATCCTGGATAAGAAAATCCCACTGGAGAAAGAAGGTCACCCGATAGACGCTAACAAATGGCAGGACTACACGATAAACCTGGCTGACCATATCCAACTGGAGAAAGGGGTGATCTACCGGATCCAACTGAAATTCCAGAAATCCTACACCACCCTCGCCTGCGCTAATGAAGGACAAAATGGGATCACGGAAAACGATTGGAATTCTTCCTTTGATGACGACAATTATGATGACGACGATTACTACTATAATTACCCGTCCGACTACTCATGGGAAGAACGGGATGATCCCTGTTCCAACTCCTATTACTACGTGTCCGATCGTTTCCCCAGAAGAAACTTGATTGTCACCTCTCTCGGCCTTACTGCCAAAACCGGAAGTGACGGTAAATACGTGGTAGCCGTGAACGACCTGCTCACGGCCGCACCTGTAGAAAATTGCAAGATACTCTTTTTCAATTACCAAAACCAGAAGATTGATTCTGCCGTAACCAACAATTCGGGAATCGTAACCGCCCGAGTACAAGGGAAACCGTTCATCGTACTTGCCGTCAAAGGAAACGACAAAGCTTATTTAAAAGTAAACGATGCAAATTCTCTATCATACAGCAACTTTGACATCAGTGGCGAAGTCGTGCAACAAGGAATAAAAGGTTTCATTTATGGAGAACGGGGCGTGTGGCGTCCGGGGAATGAAATACACCTCTCTTTCATGCTGGAAGACAAAGAGAAGACAATTCCCGTGGGACACCCCATCATTGCCGAACTCTACGACCCGAATGGTAACGTGGTACAAACGAAACGGGAAGGACGTAACGAACACGGTCTCTATTGTTTCACCTTCAAAACAGACGAGCAAGCCGTCACGGGTTATTGGCGGGCAGTTGTACGTATCGGGGGAGTCTCCTTCTGGAAAACCATCCGGATCGAAAGTATCAAACCGAATCGCCTCAGTATCGTGACCAATCTACCGAATGACATTCTAGGAAATGGTATCCCGGATAATTCCATTCCCGTGCAGACCCGTTGGTTGCATGGAGCCAAAACCAGCTCGCTGAAAGTCAACACCGAATTAAAGTTATCCCAGAGTAACACCACGTTTCCGGGATACAAAGAATATAGTTTTGATGACCGATCCCGTTATTTTAACTCAACCACAACGACCTTTTTTGAAGGAACTACTGATGCAGAGGGTAATTTTACCCTATCGGCCGATGAAATCAACACGGAGAACGCACCGGGAATGTTGAATGCACTATTCACGCTGCGGGTATTCGAACCCGGCGGGGACTTCAGCATAACGACAGCTGGATTCAAATATTCACCTTATAAAGAATATGTCGGCGTAAAACTCCCAGATCCCGAGGATAACTGGTACTCCGCTGGCAAACCGATCCCCATCGCGGGAGCCGTGCTTACGGCCGACGGGAAGCCGGTTTCTGACAGGGAAATCGAAGTTGAAGTTTATACATTGGAATGGCGCTGGTGGTGGGATTCCGAAAGGGACAACATCGGATCATACGTGAACCGCTCCTACCGTAAACCGGTCTTCAATAAAACCGTGAAAAGCCAAAATGGTAAATTCAATATTGACGTTACCTGCAACCAATGGGGACGCTACTACGTGATCGCTAGAGACAAATTCTCCGGCCACTCTTGTGGAACAACCTTCTACGTAAGTTCTTGGCGGAATGACATGAACATTCCGGGTATGGCCACCCTACTCACTTTGACCAGCGACAAGAAAGTATACCGTGCCGGGGAGAAAATAAAAATCACTTTCCCTTCTTCCGAGGGTAGCGTGGCACTCGTGAGCATTGAAAACGGGAAAACCGTAAAAGACATATTCCGAGTACCTACATCTGCTGGTTCCACCTCTTTCGAGATCGAGGCGACCAGTGAAATGTGTCCCAATATCTACGTCAATGTTTCCCTTATTCAACCTCACAAAAACCGGAACAATGACAAACCAATTCGTTTGTATGGAGTACTGAATATTAATATTGACGATCCTAACTTACGCCTGACCCCGAAGATCGATATGGCACGGGAACTTCGCCCGTCACAGAATTTCACGGTTTCCGTGAGTGAAAAGGACGGAAAACCGATGACCTATTCCATTGCCATTGTCGATGAAGGATTGCTGTCCCTAACCTCCTTCAAGACCCCGAATCCCTTCCCCGCATTCTATGCCAGAGAGGCCCTCGGAGTAAAAACATGGGACTTCTACGATGATGTCATCGGAGCCTTCGGGGGACGCCTAGAAAAAGCATTTGCCGTGGGTGGTGACGAATCTCTGGAACCGGAAGAAAACCGGAAAAGCAATCGTTTTACCCCCGTGGTAATCTTTAAAGGTCCGTTTAGCATCAAGAGTGGAGAAAAGAAAACGCACACCTTCCGGATGCCTGAATACATCGGAGAAGTACGTACAATGGTCGTTGCCGAGGACAACGGACGCTATGGTTCCGCCTCGCAAAGTTCCAAAGTCAACAAACCGTTGATGCTCAACGTCACGATGCCTCGCCTGTTTACCCCGGGAGACGTGATCGAAATTCCGGTAACCCTGTTCGCCATGAAAGAGAACATCAAGAATGTTACCGTGAACATTAAAACCGATGATAAAATCGAAATCATTGAACCCGCAAGCAAAGAAGCCCACTTCTCCGGTACGGGAGAACAGATCATATTTTTCAAGGTAAAAATCAAGGAAAACATCGGTAAATCCACGTTGACATTCACGGCACAAAGCGGCTCGGAAAAAGCCCATTTCAGCTGTGATGTTGACATCCGCATACCGAATCCCAAGGTCACCCGGGTAGACGCACGGGAAGTGGCAAGTGGCGAAACCATCACGTTCAACAACACGATGGAAGGCCTGGAACCCGCTTCATTCCTCGAAATCACGTCTATCCCCGCACTAAACCTAGAACAACGTCTCAGCTATCTGATTCGCTACCCTCACGGATGCGGTGAGCAAATCACCTCTGCGGTATTCCCGCAACTCATGCTCGACCGGATCATGGATCTCAGCGAGGCACAAAAAGTAACCGCAGAATTGCACGTGAAAGACGTTATTTCCCGCTTGCGCAACTATCAAGTAAGCAACGGCGGATTCAGCTACTGGTCGAATTCCAACTACGTTTCCGACTGGGTTTCCACGTACATCACCGACTTCTTAATTCAAGCCGAGAAAGTCGGTTATCGAATCCCGACTTCCATGAAAAACTCCGCCCTTGACTACCTGGCCAAACAAGCAAACGCTTGGCGACGGGGAGATTACTACTCGGAAATCGAACAATCCTATCGTCTCTACGTACTTGCTCTTGCCGGCAAACCCAATATGGCAGCCATGAACCGGATGAAGGAAGACACCTACAAGAACCCGATCGCCCGCTGGCAACTGGCAGGAGCCTACGCTTTGGGCAAACACGAAAAGATTGCCAAAGCACTGATAGCCAATCTTCCGGCAGAAGCTGAACTATATCGTCAGCTTGGCAGATGTTACGGTTCTGACCTCCGCGACAACGCTATCATCATGCAAAGCATGATCAACATGGATATGAAAGACGAGGCATACAAGCTCATGCAGAAAATGGCCCGCAAATTCGCATCCAACGAATGGTTAAGTACCCAAGAAAGTGCTTTTGGTCTGTGCGCTATCGGTAACTACGTGGAACGATACTTCAAGGATGGCAATGGTATTGATGTCCAAATCGGAAAAGACACTTACAAGACGACAAAAACCGTGTTGCAAAAAGAGTTGGTCGTGAAGAATAATAAATCGGAAGTGACCGTGAAAAACAACTCTTCGGGAACGCTTCACGTGCGCACCATCAATAGCTCTACCCCATTAGGAGTGATCACGCAAAGCGAAATGTCCGGGTTGAAAATGGCGGTCAACTATTACCGTAACGGCACAAGGAACAACGAGCCCAATTACAAGCAAGGAGAAGACATCGTGGCCGAAATCACGATCCAGAATACCGGAAATATCGGGTTATACGAGGAATTGGCATTAACCTTCATGTTCCCCTCCGGCTTCGAGTTCCTCAACGAACGACTCACGACAGGCGTGAACCCGTTCCAAGGCACAGACAACGTGGACATCCGGGATGACCGGGCATACCTCTATTTCTCGCTAAAACAAGGGCAATCGAAAACTTTCAAACTTCGCTTTAATGCAGCGTACTCCGGAACGTACCTACTTCCAGCCATCACCTGCTCGGCGATGTACGATAACTCGATTACTGCCACCCTTCCGGGAAACACGATCACGATAAACAGAGAATGATTGATTTTAAATTTTAGATTTTAGATTGAGTGATTTACGAATAATTAAAGCCTCATAAGGCCTATTTTCAAATTCTTCAATCTAAAATCTAAATTAATAACCTGCAACTTGTAACCTACCAACCTGTAACTTGACTTCGGCAACATTTAATACATTTTTAAGAAAAAATTCATGCTTATTATTTAGAAATAGTCTACATTTGTCAAGCAAACGATTTGGATATGTGCCGAGAAAATGTAAATAAACTGATACACTTGTTCCTGCTAGCTCTGTTTTTGAGTTATTATGGAAGTATCACCTTTTTCTCGCATTATCACGTGGTTAACGGGGTTACGATTGTCCATTCCCATTTCTTTTGCGGTCACGCCGATGCTGACGGGAAAGCCGATCACACGCACTCCCCCAAGGAGCTGACGTTAATTGCCTACTTAACGACCTTCGTCACCCTGATTAGCGCTGCGCTAATAGTACAGATCTCGTTCTCCGTAACCCGGAAACATTATCACATCCGGAATCAAGCAGACGAACCGGACAAGCAGTTTTTCACCTTAAGCCAACTCAGGGCTCCTCCCACATTCGCGTAATTAATTCCATTCCAGACTAAAGAGTATTTCCCAAAAGAAATACAAAGGACTATAATCGTCCCCACTTTAACAAAAAACAGCCCTCATTACTCCACAGAAATGAGGTACAAATAATTACGTACAAATGAAAAACTTATTTACACTCGTTATATTACTTTGCCCGGCCCTTTACGGCTGGGCTGATGAAGAAAACACCGCGAAGAAAGCCACGGACGCCCATATCACCGGACACATTATCCTGAAAGAGACCGGCGAACATCTCCCCTTCATGACCATATTACTAAAAGGAACCAATATCGGCACGGCCACGGACGAAACCGGACATTTCTTCCTGAAAAACCTACCGGAAGGAAAATACACGCTTCGAGTGCAGGGAGTTGGTTACAAAAGTGCTGAAAAAGAAATCGTGATCGTGAAAGGAAAAACTCAAGAAGTCAACTTCGAAATCAGCGAGGACGCCGTTCTACTTGACGGAGCCGTAGTTACCGCAAACCGGAATGAAACGGATAGAAGGGAAGCTCCCGTTATCGTCAACGTACTATCTCCCAAAGTATTCGAAAACACGAACTCCGTATGTTTATCCCAAGGATTAAACTTCCAACCAGGACTACGGGTAGAAAACAACTGCCAAAACTGCGGTTTCCAACAAGTGCGAATCAACGGCTTGGACGGTCCCTATTCCCAAATATTAATTGACAGTCGCCCCATGTGCAGCTCGCTTGCCGGAGTGTACGGCTTGGAACAAATACCCGCCAACATGGTCGAACGAGTAGAGGTACTACGGGGTGGAGGCTCTGCCCTCTTCGGATCAAACGCCATAGCCGGAACAATCAACATCATCACGCGAGAACCCTTGTACAACTTTTTCCAAGTAGGGCATACCCTTTCCGCCATTGACGGGGAAAGTTTCGACAACGTAACCTCCTTCAACGGAGCCATTGTCAATGAGCAACGGGATGCCGGTATCTACCTGTTCGGGATGGTACGTGATCGCCAAGCTTATGATCATGACGATGACGGTTTTTCCGAACTGGGAAAAATAAATAGTACAACACTCGGTTTCAAGACTTACTACAAACCGACTCATTTCAGTAAACTCACCCTGGAATACCATCACATCAAAGAATTCCGGCGGGGAGGAAACAATTTAGACAGACCTCCTCACGAGGCTGATGTGGCAGAACAAGCCGATCACAACATTCACGGTGGAAGCCTGAATTACTCCCTCTCGTCGAAGGACTACAAACACCGCCTGAATGTGTACTCTTCCATCCAGAACATCGGAAGGGAATCCTACTACGGTGCCAGACGGGACACGAACGCTTACGGGAAAACCAAAGACTTCACGGTTGTGGGCGGAGCCCAGTACTCCTACGATTTCGACAACTTCCTGTTTATGCCCTCTTCCCTCACCGCAGGAGTAGAATACTCCTACAACAAACTGAACGACCTCATGCTAGGTTACCACAGGGAAATCAATCAAGAAGTCTCCGTGTACAGCGTATACCTTCAAAACGAATGGAAAACCGGACGCTTCAGTTTTCTATTAGGAGGACGTTTGGACAAAAACTCTGAAATCGACGATCCGATATTCAGCCCCCGTTTGAACATCCGCTACAACCCTCTCCCCGATTTAAGCCTGCGGGCAAGCTATTCCGAAGGATTCCGGGCTCCCCAGACCTACGATGAGGACCTTCACGTGGCGGCCGTAGGCGGGGAAGTTACCCTAATACAAGTGGCAAAAGACTTGAAGACCGAACGTTCCCGCAGTTACAGCGCATCCGTGGATTATTATACCACCTGGGGTCCCGTGCAAATCAATCTCCTGCTGGAAGGATTCTACACGAGCCTCCACAACCCATTCGTGCTGGAAGAAATAGAATCAGATGACGAGAACAAAATACTGGAACGCCGTAACGGCTCAGATGCCGTGGTGAAAGGATTTAACCTTGAAGGCAAAATCGCCCCACACAAATCCGTACAACTACAATTCGGGGCAACCCTGCAAAGTAGTAAATACGATAAACCTGTCGCGTGGAGCAAAGACCCCGAAGTGGAAGCCTGTCGCAAACTGTTGCGTTCCCCCGACCAATACGGCTACGCCACGCTGAACCTGCTCCCGTTCAAAAGCTTCTCGGCAGCCCTCTCCGGAACTTACACGGGTCCGATGTACGTGGGACACTCCGCCGGGTACATCGAAAAAGACGTGTTGAAAAAAACGGATTCTTTCTTTGACGCCACGATCAAATTGGCATACGACATCAAGATCGGCAAAGGCTACACGCTCCAATTTAACATGGGGCTACAAAACGTATTCGACAGTTACCAGGACGACTTTGACAAGGGAGAATTCCGGGATTCCGGCTACATTTACGGTCCGGGCTTGCCAAGAACCTATTTTGCAGGCTTGAAATTCGGAATATTCTAAAAATACTGTATCAAGATTTCGCTTTATTGACAAAGGGCCGAACCCGCAAGGTTCGGCTCTTTCTCTTTAGGATTGAAGCGTACCTGCCTCGGTATCTCACAACACCTATTCAACCACACATTCACCAACATCCTCCGTCGCCACCATCTTACTTTTATCCTGATTCAATCCCTCGTCTTTACCCGTTTCTCCGGTATTTTTCAAGGTATAGGTACCGCAATCTTCCCGGTTAACCGTTTCTGAAGTGTTTTTCCCGTATTCAGTCCAGAGTAGTTTTACCGGTACAGACGTCTGTCCCTCAGGCACGATAGATGTCAAGTCGAAAGAAACCCGTCCCCGACCCCAGGAATAATTCCCGCAATCGTTACCCGTGTCGGGCTTTTCACCGTAAGCGTTATGACGCAAGGTCACGTACACCGTGTCATTATGAGCCACCACGTCGTCCTGTACCAAATTAATGAAGTGTTTCTCTTTAGACCCATCTTTTACCGGAATCCGGAACTCGACATTCAAGTATCTCCCACCGAACCACGCTTCTCGCACGTTGATCGGATCATTACCAATACTATCTTGCCGTACTTCCTCATCTTCATTAATGAACGACTGTTTTACCGGCACCTTCGTCAACACGTCATCAACCCCGTAAAGACGAATGTAATAATTCATATTACCTTCCAACCCGGTCTCGTCACGTTCGCTACCCACGATCGAGTAATTCACGTACACCCGAAGATCTTCCTCTGCCCCGTCAAAATTAATAGGCATCCCTTCCGTTACGATCAGCCGGTTACCATCGTCCCGACGAATGGCAAACTTGGAACGGCTCCCATTATCAATTTTTTCGAGGTTACCATAACTAAGCCATGAGCTACCTCCGCCCACGTAGTAATATTCGTCATCATCGTCACAAGCTGTAAAACCCATCACGATCAACGAACAAATAAGTGCAAATTTCCATGTTTTATTTTTCATAGCTGTTTTTTTTAATACATTAAATAGATGCTTACGTTTTTAAAAAGTTGCGTCAACAGGCTATATTATTGCTTTTTTTAGAATTCGTTTCAAAATATTCAGACCCTCTAAAGCAACAAGTTACTAAATATTAAAACCCCTTGAAACAAAGCCCAAACCTACAACCTATTACTTGCGACCTACAACAAAATCTATATCTTTGTAACAAAATAATGCCTATGAAACACTCGCTCGCTATATTTTCTTTCTTATTTCTGATTATTTTCATATTTCCCGCTACCGCACAGGAAACAGCCAAAGCAAACAAGGGAGAAGGAGTCCTGCAATTTTTAAAACGTTTCAATCGCACGAAATCATTTCATTTCGACCGTTTCATCGAACTGAACCGGGATAAGCTGGACAAAAATAACGGCCTGAAACTCGGAGTCACATATTCCCTTCCTCCTTTAAACAATGAAGGAAACGAACCTCTATTCGGAGAGAAACTGGCAAAATACACTATTGATTCCGACGAGTTAAACGGGGCTTGCTTTTATCTCGTGAGTGGACACGGGGGACCGGACCCCGGGGCCATCGGAGAATTACGGGGCCACCCGTTACACGAGGACGAGTACGCCTATGACATCATGCTCCGTCTGGCCCGTAACCTCATGTCAAAAGGAGCCAAAGTACACATCATCATCCAAGACGCAAAAGACGGCATACGCAACGATAAATTCCTTGACGTCAGCGACCGGGAAACCTGTATGGGACAAGCCATTCCCTTGAACCAGGTCAAACGTCTGCAACAACGTTGCGACAAAATCAACGAACTATTCAAGAAAGACAAGGAACACTATCGCCGGGCTCTTTTTATTCACCTCGACAGCCGGAGCGAGAGTAAGCAAATAGACGTGTTTTTCTACCATTACGATGGAAGTGCCAAGGGCAAACATCTGGCAAACACGCTACAAAATGTTTTCAACCGGAAATACGACAAGCACCAACCCCTACGGGGTTTTTCCGGCACCGTGTCCCCACGTGACTTGTTCGTAATCAAGCAATCCCTACCCGTTGCCGTCTTCGTCGAGCTTGGCAATATCCAGAACAGCCGGGATCAGCAACGTTTCCTGCTGGACGATAACCGACAGGCTCTAGCAAATTGGATGTGCGAGGGACTTATCGAAGATTATAAAAACTACAAGAATAAATAATGGTGATTATATACCATTTTGTCGTGAAATGCGAATTCCAGAATGCAAGCCCCCAAGTATTACCACCCGTTATCAAATGGAAAAAGGATAAACACCTAGGGGAATTACCAGATAATCATAGATCAAAGACCTATTAACTTCGGTGCAAACACGTTCGTGAACGTCTTTGCACCGAAGTTGATTCGAAGTTGATACGTCTTTAATCTCCAAGTATATCGAATACGCAACGGGTAAACACCGTGTATTAAGGCATAAAAAGTTTACCGTAAACCGGAGTAAACCAATTTCAGAAAATTACAGAGTTGAAGCCTGATTATTCATATTCCAGTAATTTTTTATCATTCCCCAACCTCTTACCTACTCCCCACCAACTCTCACATCTGTTCGTTATCTCCTCGACATTCTATCGATAAAGCCTCGCTCCATGAAACGAAAAAATAACGAACAGATAAGCCAGAAATAGCCTAAAGATGCAAGCCCATTCCATTCTTTGACATGGAAAAACAATAGACTAACCTTTATCAGAATTTTTCCGAATCATCAGCCCGAAACCCTTTCCCCACGACGTGGCAATTTCGACAGGATCACCTTTGGGAAAGAACTTCCTCAAACGGGCGATCACTCTATCCAGATAACGGTAGGACTCTTTAAAATCATTTCCCCATCCCTCTCTGACCAGTTCCTCCTTATCCACGTATTGATTTTTCTTCAGGCACAACGTTTTCAACACTCTTGTTTCCATCGGGGTAAGCTGCTTCGTCTCTCCTTTCATAACCAGGTAACGACGAATCGGGTTAAACGAAATATTATCGGAAATTTTCAAAAAATCGGTCTCCACCTTCAACATTCCCATGTTCTTCAAACACCGGTTCACCCGTGCAACAACTTCATCCAGAAGCACCTCTTTACGGATGTAGTCATTCGCTCCAAGATCAAAACTATCAATCGCATGTTGAGAATGCGTCAGAGAACTGATAAACAGGATCGGGGTCAAGAAATCCTCTTCCCGAATCTTTTTAGCAACCTCAAACCCGCTCATCTTGGGCATAATCACGTCCATCAAAATTAAATCGGGCGTTTCCCTGCGGTACAACCACAAGGCTTGTTCTCCATCGGCAGCATGAACTACTTTATACCCGGCTCTTTTCAAATAATCAATGCAAGTCCTTGCCTGCATGGCATCGTCCTCCGCATACAAAATTTTAACCATTTCCCCGTTTGTCAACCGTTAATCGTTTTCATCTTTCACCAAAGGAATCATCACGGTAAAAGTCGTACCCACACCGACTTCACTTTCCACTCGAATAACTCCTTCATGCGCTTCGACCACCTGTTTCACGTAACTTAAACCGATTCCAAAACCATGCACGTCAGTCGAACGACCGTGGTGAATCCTGTAATACCGTTCGAAAATCTTTTCCCTGAACTTTTCCGGGATACCAATTCCGTTATCTTTAACGTCTATCGCAATCATCCCATCTACCTCCCGACACACGACTTCGACTTTTGCAGGATCACCCGAATATTTGATAGCATTCTCTATCAAATTGTTTATGGCATTCGGGAAATGAATATCATCCGCCTCAATCACATCAACGCTCAACTGATAGTCAACCTTGATAGAGACATTCTTTCCCATTAACATCGGATCAAACAACGCAACCAGTGAATCAATAGTTTCTCGCAAATTTAATCTATTCCACGATATTTTAAACCCTTGTTTCCAAACAATTAATAATTTATACACGAAATTATTCAGTTGATCCACTCGTTTATGTGCCGCATTTAACAAAATTCGTTGTTTATCCTTCAAATTATCAACACCATATGAGATAATCCCGGAAAAAGCATTTTGAACAGCAGACAACGGAAGTTTCAACTCATGAACCATACTACTCATAAATTCTTCCCGAATCTTAGATATCTGATATTGAACGAGGATCGTTTTGATCTGGTAAATAAAACACACAATCAATAACACGAACAAGACGAAAGAACTAATCAACACTCCCATCATTTGTGTAAAAAACGTTTTATAGGGCATATCAAAATAAACAATCACACCATGATGACTTTTCAAACCTAATTCTATCATGTTAGATACAAGTCGCCTTTTAATTCTTGAAAATCCAGTATCGGTAGAGGCAATAATATCACCAGTTTTAGTATTTACAAGCTCTAAAACATACTTTTCATTAATCCCTTTACTCGCAAAAATAGCTTTACATACACTATCCAACATAAAAACATTTTCTTCAGATTGTTCTTTTATCAAATCATAACACACCTTACGTAATACACTTAAATAGCCATAATCTTGTTCATAATTTAAGATCGTCGTATCACCTCGAGAAACAAACTTCACAAGGCTTTCACCCGAATTCACACTTACAATTACAGGATCCTCTAACTTAGATTGATTACGAACAATATACTCCTCAAAACTTGATTCTACCGCACCAGACAACGTGCTATTAACTAAGTTCAAATATTCTATTTTCTTTAGTTCAATAACTCTATTTAGCCAAAACCCTTGAAATATCAGTAAGCAAAATATAGCAAATATCGAAACACCCCAAGCAACATGAATCCTTCTATTCATAAGGTACTATTTTACAAATCTACGCAAAAATACAGAAAAATATTCTCTCTCATATGTGTAACGTGCATCAAAACCATTTAGATAAATTAACAAAAAATAGATACAAATTAGATACAATTCAAATCGCTCCCATCTTCTATTTTTGTTTCGTATCAAATACCAAAACAAATGAAAAGAGTAATATTAATAATATGCTTTATATCTATAACCTTAGCACTTACATTACTAAATGTAAATCTAAGAAAAAATTCAACGAATATAGATATAAAAATTCAAAATATCGAAGCATTCGGAAATAACGAAGCTGGAGGGGATGATCCATGTAAGGCTCCAGGTGGGATATGCATGACATTTGATAAAGAAGGTAATCCAGTTTTTCACGTAGGTTTATCCCTCCCATAAACAATTTACCATGAAAAAGACAATATTCATATTTATAATCCTATTGCTCGCCTTCGGTTGTTCCGACGAAAAACACGAAGTGCCAAAAGAAGATAATCCATTATTCAGTACAAGTCGTGCTATCTCCTTGAATCAACTAGGTGAAACGATTAACTTGGAAAAAATTGGAATTTACAACCCAACAAAAGTCATCAAAAAAGACTCCTTACTTATCGTATTGGATCTAAACGGACTTAATAAAATCTCTATATACCAAGAAAACGGGAAATTACTAGGCAATTATCTGCCAACGGGAATGGGAGCGGATCGGGGACTCTATATCCTCACCATGAACCTCGACAACAAAGGAATCCTTTCCGCCTACGACTTCGGAAACGACAGGTTAGTTGAATTCGATTTAAATCACTTCGGACAACCTGAATTCGGACCTAAATTTATTGATATGCCCAAGGATAAAAAACACCTTTGTGTGGCAAAATCAGGTACGACAATTATCTCTACCGGAATGTTTGACGACGGTAGATACGGTTTAATGAACAACAATAACGAAGAATACTTTTTAAGTTACCCGGAAATACCGAGTTATCGCACCATAAACGATACTTTAAGAAGTGCTTTATTTGCCAGTAATATCATCAAGATAAAACCCGACGGAACGAAATTTGTCTGTGCGAATATGCAGAGTGGCATCATCGATTTCTGCTCTCTCATACCTTGCACCAATATCACTCGCGTTGCCGAGCTGAATCTTTATTCTCCGAAAGCCACAGTTAAAAATATGCGGAGAACGCCCGTTGCCTATTCCACAGACAATCTCTTCGGGTTCTGTGATATTGAAGTTACTGACGAGTATATATATGCCTTATATTCCGGCAGAAGTTACCGCAAATATAAAGATCAGATAGTATACGGTGAACGGATTGTTGTGTTCGACTGGGAGGGCAATCACGTCCACACTTATTTATTAAGAAATCCGTTCACCTCTATTTCTTTCAACAAAGAAGAGAATGCAATTTACGGTTTGACAAACAACCCGAATTCAGTGTTAATCAAATATACATTGGATTAATTTCCGCGTGAGACCGGTCCTTGGAATGATGTCTCAGACAGGTTTCCTTCCAAGGGCCTTTACCCGGAAACGGCAAATAATACCACGGAGAAACGAATCGTTAGATTAAACCATGGCAAGAGAAACACGAGACATAGCATACCCGATCGCTTTCATCGGATTCATATTACTGGTTATGACCATACTGGTAATTGATCCTGACAGAATGAACGGGTTGACGCTTGCCAAATATTTCTGGTTCTACTCCACGTTATTACTCACGGGAGTTATAACATTCGGTCTTGCTTTTTACTCTATGTCGATCGCAAGTATCGACATAACCAAGTCAATAATGATAGGGATTTTGACTGTAGTGATTATTGACATATCCCGCTATTCTAACATGGAAATGATGAACACGAAAATATTTTTGCTAGTAATCATTTCCTTTTTCTTCTTCGACATCTTTTTCCACCACTATAAAAAAGCCACCAAGATATTTCAATTCGTGCTGATTGCTTTCGCACTACTGGAAGTGATCTGGGGATATTGCCAATTGTACGCCCATATCCCCGATATGCAAAAAGACTTCACGCTCTCAGGCTCTCTACTCCACACGAACTCCTATGCCATGTTTCTGGCCATCACCCTACCCATAGCTCTCTACTGGACCATCACGTTATTACAGAAATTAAAATACGGTTACACTCGTCTCCTTACCGGAACTGATGAAGAACACGTGAGACTGGAAATTGTTGACGATATTCTTTTATTCCTTCTTTCTGCCCTCGGACTAATCGGAATTCTATCCATACTACCGTTTACGGGAATCCCATCCGCATGGTTTATCGCAGGATGTAGCGGGCTATTTGTTCTGTACTTTAAACTGGACCTTCACTCCTTTATAAAGGCCTCTATACTCCGAAGTCACAAAAGAACTGCCATATCCGGGTTCACTCTCTTACTCGTGATAGGCTTGCTTACCACCGTTTTTTATCGATTACGGAAAGATGAAATAAACGAACATCTGTTAACCTGGAAAATATCCCTGCAAGTGCTGAAGGAAAAACCGATCATTGGTGTCGGGATCGGAAATTTCCGGAAAGCATTCGGGGATGCCCAAACAATCTATTTTGAACAAGGAGAACCAACCGAACAGGAAGTAGCCCTTGCCGGAAATCCCAACTGCCCGGTGAACGACTTCATTCAACTGGCAACCGGCACGGGAATCATCGGGACATTATTGTTTATCGGCCTCATCGTTTCCGTCCTGTTCTCCGGATTCAGGAACATGGATAAACACCCGGAGAAACTGGCTATCACGGGAGCCTTAATTGCTTTTATCCTCGCGGGATTCATCAATTCCCCTATCCAATCATTATCCCTCTCGATCTTGTTGGTATTGTTAATCGCTCTCGGGACCTCAGACATTCAGCCCGCAAGAAAAAGAATACCCAAAGTTATACCGATCATGACCTCTCTACTTTTGATCGGGATCACGACCACCATCGTTTACCCCCAGTTCACGATGTTCAAAGCATACAAACAATGGGCCCACGGACGTCTTTACTATAAAATGAAAATATATGCCACGGCAGCTAAGATATACGCCCCGCTAACAAACACGCTATGTCACCCCTATTTTTTCATGGAATACGGGTACGCCTTGTCACAAACCGGGCAACATGAAGAGAGTATCGCCATCCTTCAACGAGTGGCACAAATTCTCCCTGACCCGCAGATTTATAATCGTATCGGCAAGAGCTACCAAGCACTGGGGGAATATCAACTGGCAGAACAGTATTTTCAAAAAGCACATCACATGGTTCCCAACCTTGTGTATCCCAATTTCCTACTGGCCCAATTGTACCTTGAAATGGGCCTGCGGGACAAAACACTGGAGTGTGCCCGTCAGATACTCACTCTGAAACCTAAAAAAGAATCAGAAGAAACACTACATATAAAAGCACAAATGGAACAATTAATCCAACAACTGGATTAATCCCGCCGAGGGATCGACCGGATCCCATTCACACCATAGTACATCTAAATCCATCACTTTGGGGAGACATCATAGTCTCCCTTTCTTTTATTCTGACAAATAACTATATTTGCGACATCATAAATCAAAAGGCATGAAACATATCCGGTTACTCACACTATTCCTAATCTTAGGCATAACTACCTTATCGGCACAAAAGCCCCCCAAGCGAGAATTCCGCGGGGCATGGATTCAAACCGTTTTCCAAAGCGAATACGCAAACATGACATCGGAAGAGATGAAAGCCGATTTTATTCGTAAACTCAACCAATTGCAAGAATGTGGGATCAACGCCATCATTTTCCAAGTCCGCCCGGAAGCCGATGCCTGGTACTTGTCGGAAATAGAACCTTGGAGCCGTTTTTGCACGGGCAAACAAGGCGTTGCCCCCGATCCCCTGTTCGATCCCATGGCTTTCCTGATCAAGGAGTGCCATCGCCGCAACATGGAGTTTCACGCTTGGCTGAATCCTTTCCGTGCCGGAACTTCTGGCACCTCCACGCTGGCAGAAACCCACGTGTACCACGAACATCCCGAATGGTTCGTAACCTACAACAAACAACTGCTTTTCGACCCGGGGATACCCGCTTGCCGCAAATATATCTGCCGAGTCGTGGAAGACATTGTAAGCCGTTATGACGTGGATGCTATCCATATGGATGACTATTTTTACCCGTACCCCGTGAACGGAATGCCCTTCCCCGATGACAACAGTTTCCGCACGTACGGGAAAGGATACACCCCGGAAGAACGAGATGACTGGCGACGGGAAAATGTCAATAAATTAATCCGGGAACTGAAACATACCATCGTAAAAACAAAAGAATGGGTACGTTTCGGGATCAGTCCCTTCGGTATTTACCGGAACAAAAAAAACACGCCCGACGGAAGCGGCAGCAATACCAACGGGCTACAAAATTACGACAACCTGTATGCCGACGTAACCTTATGGGTCAAAAAGAAATGGATCGATTACAACATACCCCAAATATACTGGGAAATCGGCCACCCGGCTGCAGACTATATCACGCTGGCTGAATGGTGGGACAAAAATGCTCACGATGTTCACCTATACATCGGGCAGGACGTTGCCCGCACGATGAAAGCCAATGATCTCACCCAAAAGATGGAACTCGCTCGTTCCTTACGTCACGTAAAAGGCAATTGTTTCTGGCCCGCGAATGAAATCTTATGGAACACCCAAGGCATCGCCGACAGCCTTCGGGAACACTATCACCGAACCCCGGCACTTATCCCCGCCTATACCCACATGTACAACGGCCGTCCAAAGAAAATAGCATCTCCCCGAGCCGAACGCAAGGAGAAAGGCTACACGGTAAAATGGTTTGCCCGTGGAGACCGGGAAGATCCCCGTAATCCTCAGTATTTTGTTATCTACCGTTTCTTCCCCAGCCAGAAAATCAACTTGAACGACCCGACTCATATCGTCGCTGTCACCCGCTACACGGAATGTTACATCCCTAACAAAAAATTTAAATGCCGCTACGTTATCACGGCTGTCGACCGTTTTCACAATGAATCGAAAGGGAAAAAAATAAAGGTCAAGTAGATAACGACGGGCATTTATGTCTCGAAGGGATAAATAATTGTACTTTTGTATGTAGATTCTACAATAATTCAATTCCTGTTTGCAGCAGGATTGAAAATGTTTGACAAGGGGCAGTATTTGCAGCACTGCTCTTTGTTTTATCTCACAATAATCGTGTTCTTATTCACTTCAAACTTCACTTTCCCGGTTCATTCGATAAATTTCAGCACGAGGACAATATCTTCATGTTTCTTGATGTTCAACGAGTAAGGAATTTCTTTCAACTCCTTGTTCGTGTAAAACACATCGAACGAATACCAGCATCCCAATTTCTCCTTGGAAACCACGTTCCGGAACATATCTAGCTCTTTATCACCCAAATTGATATTATTTAAAACAACACGATCTAACTTTTATCCTTCCCAACCGTTTACAAAGATAAAACTTTTATTTCAGAACGAGATATAAAAATAGAGAGACCCGACAATAAACCTTTTCTCTCCCGTTTTGTCTTAAATGTAAATGCATTTTTAAAACACATGAAATTTATCGACTACTTAAAATTCTAAATTCCATGCTATTACAAACGTTAATAAAACAAAGTATGAAAACAGTAACCCTAATTATCTCGTCGCTTTTTCTTTTCATGGTACTAGGAGTAAGCGCACAACAACACGGTCCACAACATCGCGGGCAAAGAGGTCACATGAACCCCGAAGAAATGGTAAAAAGACAAGTTGAGCACATGAAAACCGAATTGAAACTCAACGAGCAACAAGAAAAACAGGTAAAAGATTTGTTGACTGAAAACTTCAAACAGAGAGGTGAGCTCATGAAAAAATATCAAGGACAACGGGATTCCGTGATGGTCAACATGAAAAAGATGGAAGAACAGCAAAACCTTTCTCTAAAGAAAATCTTGACGGAAGAACAATACAAAACTTACCTGACCAATCAGGAAAAAAGAAAACAAGAAATGGAGAAACGCCGGAAAGAAATGATGGACAAACGTGGCGGACAAAGAGACGGACACGGTGATCCAGCTACCGTGAACGAAAACCACGAATGCACCGGATGCGGAGGTTGTGACAAACACAAATAACCTCACATATTGATCAAATCATAAAGCCGAATCTTTTTCTACTAACGAAAAATGCTTCGGCTTTATTCATAGATAAAACTACTCTCCTAATTCCTGCTCTAAAATTTTCAGCACCTCTTCCGGTTTCGGATTCACAGCTAAAATCTTCCCGTCCCTATCGACCAAAAATACGCCTCCCCCGGCATTTCCCAACATATACCGAGTCCATATTCGACACCCATCATCTAACTCAACCAACTGCAACCAAGGATAACCGTCCAGTTTTATAGCCTGTTTCAGGCGATCCGTATTTTTAAACTCCCGTGCCACGCCAACGATCTCAAAGCCTCGATCTTTATACTTCTCGTAAATCGGAATCATCGCTTTCGCCCTTGCCCGACAAGGCATACACCAGGAAGCCCACAAATCAATAACGGTAATCCTTCCTTTTATAATATCCGAAAGTCTCACCTTATTCCCTTCAAGATCGGGAGCCTCAAAATCGACATAACGTCCCCCCGGCCTGACATTATGGAAACCGTCAAGTAACATTTTCCCCAAACGAGTATAGTCACTGGAAACAAATTTTTCTGCCAAAACATGATAAGCACGTTCTAATTCCTCATCTAATTCCGACTGATACATTTGTCGCCGCTGTAATTCTTCTATCACTAGAAAATAATACAACTCATCCCATTGTCCCTCACAGAACTTATGCATAAAAGAGTATCGTTTCCAACCTATTTCCTGTTGTTGCAACTCTCGGTATTCTTGATATCTCTCGTTAAACTTTCCCCCCTTCACCATGTAATTTTTATCAACATTCACCGTAATATCCACTTTTCCGTCTTCTGCAATGAAAGGAACCGTATACCACTCCCAGGGTTTCCGGGTTACAAATATCAATTTATACCCTTCCGCATGTGGCAATTCCAACACGTATTCAAAACAATGATCTTTCACGATAACCGTTGTCCCATGATAACGGGAATCCAACGTGGCATCTACCAAAAGTACATCTTCCACTTCCATCCCGACTAGCTTGCCATGAACAACACAGCGCACTTTATTCTCGTCTGCAAAAACAACATTCCCTAAGAACAAGAACAAAATCAACCATCTTAAACAATTCGCCATATTTTTCCTTTTAAAATAGAAGAGGAGCTGCAAGCAGCTCCTCTAAACTACACACATTACTATTTTATAACTGGGAAACCTTCCTGCTCCCGATCCAAACGATACATATGATAAAAATTACCGTTACCGGGCTCGTAAGTCACATTCATCACCTCACCCTTACCATTATCACTCTTAATCAAAAAATTATACTCATTCAATACATATGACGTAATTTCTTCATTCAGATTCAATGACAAAGTTCGGGCATCACTGTAATTCCTGTCTAATGAATAACCATCACCCTTTACCGAAACCAAATTGTTGCCGGAATATGTGTACACCCGATCATTTATTAAATCCCAACTCGATTCACTATAATTATTCACTTGATATATCCGATTCTTCATAATTCGTTTTCCATCATGCAAATATTCATATTTATAAAGTGTACGAGTTTCATAATTTTTAGCATCATCCGGAGCAAACGTATCATAAAATGAACGGACATTAACAATCGAAACACCCTCTCCATACTCGTAAATAAAGGTCTCTTTGTAATCCAACGTATAGGTATTATCAAAATCATCCCCTAAACCGAAATCAGTTTTAGGAATATAATAACTGAACACCTGTTGCGTGACCATACTCTCCTCATCAAGAGTCACATCTACCTTGTACAAAGTTCTTGCTATCACTGGAATGCTATCTTCCAAAGAATAATTTCCAACCCCGTATTTTCCTTTCAGAGACAAATCCAAACGAGCGATAGAGTCAGCATCCACGTTATACACGTAATCATTCACGGCATAAGTAATAACACCTTGCTCTTTCGTTACCGAAAGTCCCCCTTTTCGGTGACCGTTTTTATCATAACGACTTACATTTTCCAACTTATCATTCACGTATTGAATTTTCAACGTGTAATCCCCCCAATGATCGTTATGTCCGGTAATTTCGCTCACTCGAACCGGATTAACCGGACGTACACCGACCTCGATATTATCATCATCATCGTTACAAGCTACCCAACCCATTGTCAGTAATAACAGGCAGATCACATTTCTTAATATTGTTCTCATAAATCACTTATTTTAGTTACCCACTTTATTATAGGCCACTTTTGTAATCCGGCCAAATCCTTCATATCTCCCGTGAATATCACGATTAGGTTCCAAAGTACCACTCGTCAGTTTGACAATAGGAATTGTAAGCACTTTCCCCTCCCCGGTTGATTCTTTATAAGTCGTAACAATCAACATTCGGTATTGAGCATTTTGTGTTGTCATACCAGTAGAGCTCGTCTCACTACTCACGTTCATCCTGCCATATTCTCCCCGCCACATCGTTAAAGAAGTAATTTCCCCATCTCTATCTCGATCCACGGTATAACGACTTTCCGCTGTCACATTTTGGGAATCACCCAAAGCAATCGTATATATCTGATCTTTTGTTGCGTAATAAAAATCTGTCGAGATCGGAGATGCAGCAAAACCCACAGCTTCATTTATTCCAGGACAGTTAGTTAAAACATATCGCCCTTTTGGTAAATTACTTCCGGAATCTTCCTCCTTTGTCTGCATTGCAGCTAGCCAATAATCATTTCCTTTTTCAGCTTTAAAAACTGTCATTAACTGGGCATTTTCACCCTCTCCCATGTATATCGCATCATACGCTCCCACGTTATTAACGTCAAACAATAATCCCGGATTTTGCTCCCTGAATTGAAGGAAACCATCATAACGACTATTGACTTGAAGAAATCGATTTTTATTCTCGTCAAAAGCATAAGGTACAGCATAATAATATGTCCCGCAAACAATCATCTGGCTTACATCATAGTCTGCCAAATCAGGAGTATACATATAAAAATTGTAATACAAATTACCCCAAGATGAATTTCTCGGATATACCTTCCCATTCACATTCAAGAACTCAACACCCCAATAATCCCACAACATCATATTCTTAGGGTGGAGATCTCCATCAATCGGCACGAAGAAAAGGTCATTATTCATTTCCCAATCTGCAAACTCGAATGGATCAACCCGATAAATATCCGCCTCAGTCAGGATTGTCAGAGTCCGAGAATCAGACTTCACAAACGATTGCATATCCTTCACCAACCCATTCAAACGATGTTGATTCACGGAAGAATAAACATCCCTATAAAACCTAGTACTTTTTTCCAACAAGCCACGAGTAAAATTCATCGACATAATCAATGATACATCACCTGTCGCTCCATCCCGGGTATCGGCAACCAATAATCCCTCACCTAAAGAACTTTCAACAGTTACCGATATACGAGAAAATTCTTGAATATCTGTAGTCTTATCTGTAACAGTCAGAATCAGATCGTACGCAGTACTATTGGGTGCAGCCGATATGGGTTCACGGAAAGTCATTTTATTTGACAATACAGTCTCTGGATACTCATTTCCTTGAATCTTCCATTCGTATGTCAGATTCTCGTCAGACACCCCATTCTTATAAATAATCGGATTAATCTCCAGTGTGTCAAATTGAAAAATCTTCACGGCTGTTTCCGCCCCGGCAAATTCGATCACGATAGGCTTTACGATTTTAAAATCTTTGGCAGAATGATCCTCGTAACAAGACATCACCGCAAAAGCCATATATAGCAATAAAAATATCAATACTCTTTTCATTGTTTTCTTCTTTACTGAATTAAATATCACGTTATAAACATCACGTTAAGGCATTTTCACCTCGTCTCCCTCATAATCCCCATCTTCATGCCGCAGAGGATCATGCGGATGTTCCCGGTTATACTGGAGCAATGCAGCCTTTACCTTCCCCACATTAGCCAATAACTGATTGTAACTCCACTTTTCATCTCCCTCCTGAGCAGAAGGATAGGGAATATACGATACATTCAACACATTTAGGATAAAACGGTACCAACTTATAGAGAATTGTTGGCCAAAATAAAAAGCAAGATTACCCCAGTTTTTGGGCTTAACCAACTGATTCGTCATTGATAACTCAAAATAACGATTATCAAAACCAGCAAGTGGGAAGTCCTCGTTGGGAACCAACTTTATATTTACTACAAAACTACTATCACTCATATCGGGCGTACAATGAATTTCTACCGGAACCTCACCAGAAAAAGACCCGGCAGGAACCACTCCCTCTAACAATCTATACTGTTCCGGACGAGCCGTATTCACGTAATTCGTATCATTTTCGACCACGGCAATCGACACCTTTCGTTCATAATCAACGGAATCTCCTGTTGTTGCAACTGTAATATAATACAAATGTACCGCCTCTCCGTAATTATCCACGAAACTATACTCATCCGTAGCTTGATACATAAACCGCACTCCGGCCTCTTGCTGATACATTATAGTCTTCTCCTGATCACACGATACCCACAAACTTATTACCAATCCCGCTATCATCAACCTAATTATAATCTGTTTCATACACATACTTTTTAATCCATTATTTTTTCTTATAATCTTCCATTCCGCCCAAACCTACATCTCCAGAGGGTAATGGAACCACGTAAACCGCATCACTACCCGATTTGGTCGAATAAGGAATTTTCTCGAATCCCAATCGTTTATAGTAAAAAAACAACTGACCTTCCCCTATAAATTCTCGCTGGTACTCTTTCGTGATTTCATCTTGCACAGTTCCTGCTGTCATGTCATTCCCGAGCTTCGCAATTCCCCGATTCTCCCTCACCGTATTAAGATACTCGATCGCCTTGATCCGGTCGGCATCATTACCTGTTTCTAACAGACATTCTGCTGCCATGTAATACATCTCTGGTTTCCGGATCAAAGGTAACACACTCCCATACGAGTACTCCTCTACCTCCCAGTATTTATAGAAAGCCCAACCGTCAAAATAATCATTCACTTTATTGTACCATCGTTTATAACGATAATCTGTGCTTACTCCGTTAACAGCCTCGAACAGTTTATTAGCTCGCTCACTCGAATGATGCAACAAATCTGCATTTCGATTAGGTTTATTTGCATTCGGATCTATATAATGCTTGATATTTTCAAAAAGCTCTGCAACATCCAAGGCAAACACATGTTCTTTTGAAAAAGTCAAATCCCGATCCTTCTCGTAGTAAGCATCTATCGTGTACGAGTCAATCCAAGAAGTTCGACCGCCCCTGTCAATAAAAGATGTCGCCAACGTCAAGGCTTCTCCTTTCCGCCCCATCCACATATATACGCGTGTCAACGTGCAAACTGCAGCCCAATAGTTAAACCGTTTTTCTCGGTTATCAAAAAATTTATCCTCGTTCGGTAAATCATAGTCATCTGACTTTGGAGCCAATCCATAAGGATCATTATTATTTAGTAATTCTATTGATACCAATAAATCCTCTTCAATATGAGCCAAAACTTCGCCAACAGTCAACTGCTTTGTCAAAACCTTATCATACTTTGTCATGTATGGCATACACAATTTTTCCAGATTTTCTGGCTTCTTCGCAAGGTTACCCCAACCAAACAAACGTACCAAATCAAAATGCAAAAATGCCCGTAATCCCAAAGCTTCCCCCTTCAATACCCCATAGGTTGCCGGAGTAAACAAATTCTGTTGTTCATCCAAATTTTCCAACATATTGTTCAGATTCACAATAGCATTAAAAGCCTTAGCCCAAAGAGCATCAGAAACACTTGAAGTCTGGGAATAATTGTAACGACTAGCATTATAATAAGTGGTTGCTTGATCTTGAATATCCGTTTGTTGCCCAATAGCATCCACAAAACCCCACGTAGCCTCCTTCCCGTACAATTCTGGATCACGTAATGTCAAGTAAACCCCCATTAAGGCATCCTTAAAACCACTCACCGATTGAAACATCAATTCAGATTTGATTTCTGTTTTCGGATCCACATCCAACCAGTTCTCGCAAGACATTGTCATGCAAAGTAACAATAAAACATAAAATATATCACGTATTTTCTTCATAATCACTCGTATTAAAATGTAGCTTGTATAGCAAAATTGAACGATCTTGCAAAAGGATAAGCGGTACCTCTTTCAGTCTTTATCGATGATAACATAAACACATCATTCATGTAGAACTCTATCCTCAAACGTTCCATAGCAATTTTTTTGATGAAATTATGTTTCCAAAAATCATAGCCCACCCTTAGGGAAGAGAGACTCAATTCATTACGATCCTGCACGAAACGAGAAGTAGCCTGCGTTTTTTCATCTTTGTATTCATTCTCTTCTTCAACCCATCGGTTCCCCAAAGTTTTATATGGTTTCAAATCACCGGGATTACGCCAACGACCATCGTACACCCGTTTATCCACATTACCTTTCAACGAAGCATTTTCCACTTTATCAACCAATGTCTGGTTATACATTTGCGCCCCATACTGGAAACGGAAAGTTGCATTCAACTCAATCCCTTTATAACTAAATATAAACCCAGCTGTACCTTGAAAATCTGGTAACTTGTCTCCACAAACAACTTGATCTGACACTCGGTACGTGTAAGTTCTGTTCCCCTTCTTATCTAAATAAATCTCCTGTCCATTCGTCGGGTCTATACCCAAAGAACGAACTGCCCAAATCGCATCCAAAGAAACCCCGTCATAATATTTTTGTACTGGTTTATTATAGAATACACTACTTGCGATCTCATCTTGTTTGTCATTATAATTCTGCATAGCAGCTGACACTCCTGTTATCTTATTCTTATTACGGGAAATAGCCGTAGTAATTGTAAAATAAGCCCGTTCCCGAGGCATATTCCAGGGAGTCATACTCAATCGAAGATCAAATCCTTTATTCTCCACATCTCCCACATTTTCTTTTACCGTTTTGAAACCCGTGTATGTCGGGATGTCAAAATCCAATAAATTATTTTTAGTTTTTCCGATATAATAGTCAAACTTCATACTGAATAAACGCCCAATATTAAAATCCAACCCCACATTATAATCAAACTTTTCTTTCCACTTCAAATCCTCATTTCTCATTGCCTTCAACTTCGATCCCAAAAATCCCATGTACACCCGTTCCAAATCATATTCATAAGTCGCCAAAGACGCATAGGCTTCGCTACTTTGCGCTCCAGTATATCCGACAGATCCTCTCAATTTCAATTGCTGTATTTTAGAGTCTTTCAACCACGCCTCATTATGTATGTTCCACCCTACACCGACACTCCAGAATTGTCCCCAACGGTTATTCTTCCCATATTGACTGGAAGCACTTGTCCGGAAAGAACCATCCACAAGAAACCGATCATCATAGGCATAGTTACCGGCAAACAACACAGCAATATCCCGAATTGTGGACTCCCGCCCCGTCGGTTTGGTATCCTTCACGTATTGACGGGCAAACATCATATCGTTCATCCGGTCATGTGGAAAACCTTCTGCCTTGTAAATCAACTCTTCGTAATAAGCCTCCGACAAAGTAAAACCGACATTGGCAAACACGTAATGCTTATCTCCAAATTGTTGCGAGAACTGCATATTGACGTCACCGCTCATCCGTTTCTCTTCCCCTTCATTCATCTGGTAACTTCCTTTTCGGAACAAATCTTCTCCTGAATAACTTCTGAACTTCAGATGGTTCGCTGGATAAAACTCATCTGCCCGCACTCTTTTCTCCGTAATACCAAAACGTCCCGTTACTTTCCATCCCATCACGATCATCCATTCCACACTAAAATTATTCGTCACGTCAAGATACTTACTTGTTAACTTCGTGTTCAAAGAGGCATTATACAAGGGGTTTGCCTCAAAATTATCCGCCCCGGGAATGATACTGGCATTCTGTACCAAATTTCCCTTTTCATCATACGGAGAAAGATAAGGATTCAAAACCGCATACTCACTAAAAGATCCGTAAGGAGAATCATTTGCAACATTGGACGTAATCGTTAAATTATCTCGAAAATTCAATCCTTTATAACGATATGAAATAGAAACACTTCCCTCGTAATTCGTACGATCGGAACCTTTCATTGTTCCTTGAACGTTATTATAGCTAAAACCGACAATAAGATTCAATCGCTCATTACCCATCTCGAAAGAAATACCATGTTTCGTCCCGACACCATTACGTAATGGTTTGGACAACCAATCTGTATCAATGCCAGACACAACAGCTGCCAGTTTTTTATTATAATCCTTCTGTAAATTAAATAAAGTCGAAAGATTCTTATCGTAATACAATCCGGCATCTTTCTCTATCTCTAACTTTTCAGCAGCATTAGTCAAGTTATAAGAAGAAAGATCGGGTGCTTGAATTTCCACACTTCCGCTATACGAGATTCGTAGTGAAGATTCAGTATTTTTCTTTGTCTCGATTACAATCACACCATTAGCCGCTTTAGATCCATAAATAGCTTTTGCAGAAGCATCTTTCAAAATCGTTAATGACTCCACCCGATTCATATCCAAATCGGCAATTTTTTGAACAGAGGCCTCAAAACCGTCCAAAATAAACAAAGGAGCGTTCGGGTCATTTGCATAACTTCCTTTCAAATCAATATCATCCGATCCTAAATCAAAAGCTGTTTTACCTCGCAAAGCCATAGTCGGCATCTTATTGGGGTCAGAACCAAACTCTAAATTATCAAAAATCATCAATGACGGATCCAGATTTTTCAAACTCGCAAACACGTTTGAGTTACTTACCCGTTTCAAATCCTCCCCTTTCATCGTCAAGGCTGAACCGGTAAAACTGCCCGCTTTCCGTTGAAAAATACCATTCACAACAACCTCTTCAACCTCTGTTGCCTCTTCTTCCAACACAATCGAAAGTGGTTTATCATCTGTAACTTTTACCTCTTTTGTCCTCATACCAATAAAAGAGAATTGCAAGGTAACCTCTTTCTCCAGTGGTAATGTTAACTGGAATTTCCCCGCCGTATCAGTCACCACACCCAATTTTGTGCCCTTTACCAGCACAGTTACTCCCGGAAGAGGCAGTTTATCCTTGTCCGTCACCTTCCCTTCAATCTTTCTCCCCTTATCATCTTCCGGAGCCGCCTTCACATTATCCTTGGCAATTACCAAGAAATCCTCTACTAGCTTGCAATGCAAACCGCTTCCCTTTAAAGCCTCGTTCAAAGCCTCCACGGCATTCACATTCCGTAAAGTCACGGTAACCCGCTTTACAGTCTTCAACAGTGTATTGTTATACACCACCACGTAACCGGATTGAGCCTCGACCGCCTTGATTACCTCTTCGATCGCGGCATCCTTAAACAGGATACTCACCTTCTGCTGCGTGTAACTATTCTCAGCATGCAACTGGAATAGTGTCACAAAAATCATTAATAGCTGCAATCGCATAACTTTCCAAAATTTGCATGTCACTTTCCCATACAGGGAAGTGCCATCTTTTGATTTTTTTTTCATAGATTTGTGTACCATTAATTATTAATTCTCTCTTGCCGGAGAGATTTAGTTAAATAAAAAAGGGGAAGAGGACCAAGTCTTCCTCTTTTATTTTTTGTATATCATAATCGTTCCATCACTTTGTATATCAAATTTTAATGATTGCGTACTCGCCAACAATTCTAACATAAAATCAATCGATTTACTTCGTAGAGCTGCCCCGGAAAAACACACGTCTCGCAAGGACTCATCTGCAAACTTGAAATTCACGTCATACCAACGTTCCAACTTTTGCACGATATCGGACAACGGAGTATTATAAAAATAAAACGTACCGTATCGCCATGACGTGAAATACTTCAAGTCAACTTTCTCCACCCGAACCTTTCCCGAAACGATGTCATAAGAAGCGCATTCACCCACTTCTACAGCCGTAACCCCATGCTTTGTTCGCAAATTGATTTTACCACTTTCCAACACGGCATCACACCGTCCATCCTCCGGATAACAAGACACATTAAAAGAGGTTCCCGTGACCTCAATCGTCGCCCCCTCTATTTGTACGTTAAAACGTCTTGCCTCATCTTTTGCCACCTCAAAATAAGCCTCACCACTCAAACGCACATCTCGCCAAGAACCACCAAATACAAGCGGATATTCTAATCGTGTCTCCGAGTTCAACCACACCTTAGTTCCGTCAGACAACACCAGCATATACTCCCCACCCCGGGGTACTTCGATCCGATTATACACCAATTCACTTACTTCTCCTCCGTCCACTGCTATTTGACTATAATTCAGCGCATTGATATCTTTTGACAATACAATCTTTTGCCCGAAACTCTTATCCACAATAACTGAATCAACCACCCGATTCAAGTCAATCATCTGTCCATCCGAAAGATAAAGAACAGCCTTAGGTCCTCCGGGTAAAATCTGTTTAACGACAGAAATAGTTCCCACCGCCAACCGCTTCTTAACCCCGAAAAAATAAACTAATGTCCCAACCAACAACAATGGCACTAAAACGGCAGCCGTATATCTCAACCATCGAAAACGAGCAACCGATCTTTGCCTCGTTCGTTTCAAAACATCCTCTAACGCTTGTTCTTTATGTAGTGAATCCACCCCTTTCAGAAAAGTTCCTATCCCCGCAAACCCTTTTATATCTGCATACATCTGTTCGTTATCAGAAGACTCATTACGCCAATTTTGTAACCGCTCCAACTCCTCCGCCGAACACTTGTTCCGCAATGCTCTCCATATAATTTCTTCCCAATTTTCGCTCATCATAAAATCTCAAAAAATGATCGATTATTGCGGAAAGATGGAATACAAAGACGATTTTTTTTAATTGATTGATTATAAAAGTAAAAATGAATTTATTTTTCAAAATAAGAAGGAGTAAATAGAATAAATTCAACGTATTATTAAAGGATCGTTTAATAATACAACGGAAAAAATGAAAAATGGGTGAAAAGAATTAACAAGAAAATACAAAAAAAGTAAGAAATAATTCAAAATCCTCCTTATTTAATCTCTCCCGCAACAATTTCAAAGCCCTAGCTAACTGCGTTTTTACCGTATTTATAGAAACTTGCATTTCCACTGCCACCTCCTTGTACTTTTTCTCGTTAAAACAAATGGCAACAAGCACCTGTTGGCACTTTTCAGGCAAATTCCTAACAGCCTCCATTAACAAATCAATTTTAGAATCCTCCTCTGACTCTGGTTGGAAATAATAGGCCAACCGATCCGACACCATTTCCACGTCCACTTGGGGTGATCGCTTCTCCCGAACACGATCCACACACATATTCCGGATCATCCGATACAACAAAGGTCGAGCATTTGTCATGGTCAATCGCTTGCTATACATTTCCCAAAAACGCACAAACACCTCCTGTACAATATCCTCTGCTTCCAAGAAATCTTCGACGAACCTCACAGCATACAAACACAAGGCTTCGTAATTTTTATCGAAAACTATCGTGAATATTTTCTCTCTATCTTGTCCGACATATGTCATAACTCAATACTTTTACACACAATCACGTGTAAAAGTATAAAATGATTTTCAAAAAGCAAATAAATAATACTCAGGATTAATAAAGCCCTCTTTTTACCTCAAACGGAGCGTTTCACAATCTAAAATACTCACCCCATATAATAACCACATCGGAAACGACACCCACAACAAGGTAAATACATCTGATGTCGGAGTTATAATTGCAGCCACGACAAGAATGATAACCACAACATGACACCGACAACACCTCATAAAATCAGCGTTTTTGGAAATAAGAATAACAGGAAACGAAGTCTCCTTGAAAAAGAAATCTAACTCAAATAAAGAAGTGATCCTACCCAAATAATCCCACTTATTCAATGCTTACTCGTTGCTTAGTCGTTGCTCATGCATTACGGCATGTGTAAGCTCCGAATGAGCCACGAGAAAGGTTCGAATATGTGGGATTATTTCCTTAGGTTCTCCTTAGGATCTCTTTAGGTTCTCTTTATGAATCAATCAACAAGTCACCCTCCTATTTTCTACTATCCAATATCTTCGTCCCGATGTCCATGTAGCGATACACATCCCGAGTGGTCTCCCGGATACGCTCCTCGTCCTTTTTATGCCCCAACCGGACAAGAATGGCGTTCTTTTCAGGAATAGCGATAATATATTGTCCCAACATTCCCCGGAAATAGGGATTTTGTTGCCCTTTATAGTTCATCATCCAAATCTGGAAACCATAATAATCCAAAGAATCCTTACCCCATTCGTCCTTCAGATACCCCGCCGGCCTCATGGCCTCGTTAATATATTCTTCCGAAACCAACTGTTTCCCGTTCCAGTTCCCGTGATGCAACATCAAACGGGCAAAACGGGCAATTTCCCTCGCCGTGGTGTGAAAACAACAGAAAGATTTCTCGTCCCCGTCCTTTTTATCCAGCAACCAATAGGCGTCCTGACAGGCTTGCATCGGTTTCCATAACTTCTCTTCGGCATAATCACTAATGCTCTTTCCAGTCGCTTTCTCCACGACAAAAGCCAAAATCTGCGTGTCCCCGCTCCGGTATGAGAATTGTTTCCCCGGTTCCTCGATCACGTCCAACGTAGTCACTAAATCATAAAGATCGTTCCCGTAGTAGCCATGTGTAGTTACCGAAAATAGCGATGCGTAAGCCTCATCCCAATTCAACCCACCACTCATGGTCAACAGATTGCGAATCGTGATATTTTTCTTTTTTCCCTCGTTAAATTCCGGGATATATTTCCCCACCGGATCATCCAGACTGGTAATTTTCCCCTCGTCATAAGCAATGCCGACCAACAACCCCACGATACTCTTGGTCGATGAAAATATATTGGATGTCTTCGTGTCATTCCAACCGGACCGATATTCCTCGTACACGATACTATCATTCTGAATCACCAGAAAAGAAACTGTACGAAAATCATTCAAGTAGGCATCATCCTCCGGGCTCAACTCATAGGTATTATAATCCTTGGCAATCCCCCACGTCCAACACGTATCAGCCTTCCTCACCGTATGCTTGTCAAACATCGACAAATCATCTATCGACGGGTACCAGTACAACAACGCCTGCCGTGCATAATAAGGCAGACAGAAATAAGCAATCCCCAGCACCACCACAACCGTCAAAAGTATCTTATATCTTTTTTTCATTTTCAATTCTCAATTTTCAATTCTCAATTCTCCTGACTTTCGCCACCATCTTCCGAATTACCCCTTCCCCGATACAAGGAGCATGAGCATCTTCCGGGAAAAAGATCACGAACTCACCGGGAGATAACGTGAACACCATTTCCACCGGGTCTCGGTAAAAAGTAAAATCACCCGCAACATCATACGGTGCCTGTTCTTCGCCCAATAAACTTTGAGCTTTCCAACCATAGCTTTCCGGCATACTCAAAGGCATTTGAATATCGATATACTTATCATGCCGTTCATACACGGCTTCCTCGGTTTTCCGTCCTTTGGCATCTTCAATTTTGAGATAGGCATTATCCCCGTCAATGTCAATTCGTCCCACGGGCATACTTGACAAATCATGTGTTTTTATATAGTCAAAGACTACTTTAAAATACGGGTTTAACCCCTCAATTCGTTCGCTATTAGCCAGTACGTCTACAATCATAATTTTATTTCAATTTTTTTATACAACAAAGATAACGAAAATACGTTAACAACAAGAAAACCAAGCAAGAACAACGCACATTTTCTTCTAAAAAATGTGTACACTGCCCGGTTTCCATCATATTCTAGGCCAAACGTTATATTAGAACTACATAAATTTTAGTCACTATGAAAAACTCATACCTTACGATGATCGTTTTCACGATTTTTACCATCGCTTTTTGCACCAATGCACGGGCACAAAAACAGAACCGCGTGGAAAGACTATATCAACACATCGCCTGGTCCGAAGGAGACAAGTACGACCGATTGAGAGAACGGATGGACACCAAAAGCATGGATGCCTACAAAAATGAAATCTCTCTGGCCGATGCCCTTAGGCAACTGTTACTGACTCCTCGTGTTAATGCCATCGAGCCGTACTTGAAAAGTAGTATGGCCGTCCAGCAACAGGACGGGGGCGCCCGACTACGCTCATTCTGCCAAGCAGCAAACCTGAATGTCAACCTTTTCCGTCACAAAGCAGACTCCACGATCCTTGCTTTGCTTACCTATTCCCAGGACCAACTTGAAGATTCCCGTACAGTACTTGCACAAATAAAGGAATACGATTACAATATGGACCCCGACGTTTACGAGGCCATCGTCCGGCTAAAGGAAAAAGTACAGTATGCAGACCTGAAAGCCCACCCTACACAGGTAAAATGCAACACTTATTTCAAAGACTTCCCTAACGAATACAATTATGTCGAGGTGGCCAACATATATAATGATCTGCTGTACAAAGCCATTCTCAACAAACAAAACGATTCAACCATTCTCTGTTATTTCAATGACACCACGCTAAAAACATTCTACGCCAACTCCAAGGAACCGCGTCCCTACCTAGCTGAAGTACAAAAACTCTATGACGACTGCCTGTTCAAAGCGATACAAACGGCCACTTCCCCGGATACACAAAAACATTGTATCCATGCTTATATCGAATGTCCCTATCTGGCAGGATGTAACCGCAAATACCTGCCACAAGTGGAATACACGAACGACAGCATAGACCTGATCCTCCTTGTTTCGCAAGTTGATTCTTTCCCACGCCTCCCGTTGATCAAGACTTACCTCCAAACACATAAATACAAGCCATTTCGGGATAAAGCCCAACAGTTAAGGAAACAATTTATCGACTCGATGACTTACATATCCCCTACCATCACCCGTTGTTACTCCGGAATTAACATCACTCGGGAAACCAGAATTCACCATGATTCGCTCACAATCACCACATACCACTACTCCCCTCAAGGGCTTTTGACACGGATCATTCAAAGCACTCGACTGCAAAAAGATTCCACAACTACCACACCGTTAAACTTGATTGTCATGACATTCAGGTATAATGACCTCGGTAAATGTTACGAGGAGGAAACCATTGATTCCCTCGCTAAAGCAACCATATGCCTGATCAATTATCAGTATGACACGACTTCCCATCCCGTCATGAAAACGACCAAGTGGAGTCACGGGCAAAACACTATTGACTATTACAATCACAGAGGACAGGTCAATCGAACCCAAGAATACCGGAACGGGCTGATTTGCGCCCAAACAGACTACACTTATGACCCACAAGGGCGTCTCTCCGGTAAAACATGGATAAACACCCGACCGGATACCGACCATCCCGCCACGAAACAAGTCACACTTTATATTTACGACTCATTCGGTTACCTCACAAGCATTTCCTACGTGAAAGAGAATCTGCAAAACGAAAAAATAACAAGTAATATGACTCTAACTTACGATGAATTCGGCAACCCGATCAATCCTAATTACCAATATACTTACGACCAAACCGGAGCATGGACCAGTAAAACGAGCAAGACGAACCCGGCGGACAGCGAGAAAATCACTTATGTCTACAAGCAAAACAAAAAATAGACCCGCACATTTTCGTTTAGGCTTTCAATTTTCAATTAGTTATCGTACCTTTGTGCCCAATTAATTTTTAAATAAATGGAGCACAGAGCAGGTTTTGTCAATATCTTAGGAAACCCCAACGTGGGGAAATCAACCTTGATGAATCGACTAGTCGGGGAGAAATTATCGATTATCACGTCCAAATCCCAAACCACGCGTCACCGGATCAAGGGGATCGTGAACGGGGAGGACTTTCAGATCGTGTTTTCCGATACCCCGGGTGTCGTGAAACCCAGTTACAAGATGCAGGAATACATGCTTGATTTCTCGAAAAGCGCCATTATCGATGCCGACATCATCCTCTACGTCACCGACGTGGTGGAGAATATCGAGAAGAACGCAGACTTTATCGAGAAAGTGAAGCAAAGCGAGGTCCCCATCCTTCTGGTGTTGAACAAAATTGACTTGACCACTCCGGATAAACTGGATGCCTTGTTCGACAAGTGGAAAGAGATCATCCCGCGAGCTGAAATATTCCCGATCTCGGCTACCGAGAATTTCAACGTGGACAATCTATACAAGAGAATTCTGGAGTTGTTACCCGTGGGAGAACCTTATTTCGACAAAGAAGAAATGACCGATATGCCGGCACGCTTTTTCGTAACCGAAATTATCCGGGAAAAGATTTTATTGAACTACGATAAAGAAATTCCCTATTCCGTCGAGGTTGTCGTGGAGGAATTCAAGGAAGAAGCCAAACGTATCAATATCATGGCCGTGATCAACGTGGAACGGGATTCCCAAAAAGGTATCATCATCGGGCATCAAGGAGCCGCATTGAAAAAAGTCGGCACGGAAGCCCGTGTTGACATCGAAACCTTCTTCGGGAAAAAAGTATTCCTGAACCTATACGTTAAAGTCCTCAAAGACTGGCGGAACAAGGAAAACGACCTGAAACGCTTCGGTTACAAACAACTTTAATTTTTTAGTTTTTATCTTTTAACTTTTATCTTTCTAATGAGTAATATTGTTGCAATAGTAGGACGTCCCAACGTGGGAAAATCAACACTTTTCAATCGTTTGGTCGGTGGCCGGAAAGCCATCGTAAACGAGGAAAGCGGGGTGACCCGTGACCGGAATTACGGAAAATCAGAGTGGAACGGCAAAGAATTCTCGGTGATTGACACCGGAGGATACGTCTCCAACAGTTCGGACATCTTCGAGGAGGAGATCAACAAACAGGTATTACTCGCCATGGACGAGGCCGACGTGATCCTGTTCGTCTGCGACGTGGAACTCGGTATTACCGATCTGGACCACAATTTCGCCCGTATGCTTCGGAAAGTCAACAAACCCATCTACCTCGTGGCAAACAAGGTAGACAATGGAGAACGTCTTTACGATATACACGAATTCTATAAACTGGGAGTCGGAGAAGAAATCTTTCCCGTAGCCTCTATCAACGGTTCGGGAACCGGTGATCTGCTTGACAAGGTGGTTTCACACTTCACCACCGACCCGATTGAAAACATGGAAGAGCTTCCTAAAATTGCCATCGTAGGACGTCCCAACGTGGGAAAATCCTCCACCATTAACGCCCTTATCGGGGAAGAACGTAATATCGTAACCGATATTGCCGGAACAACTCGTGACACGATTACAACCCGCTACAATCGTTTCGGACACGACTTTCTACTAGTTGACACTGCCGGATTACGCAAGAAAGCGAAAGTCAGTGAAGACGTGGAATTCTATTCCGTGATGCGTTCCGTACGTGCCATCGAAGACAGTGACGTGTGCATGCTACTGATTGATGCTACCCGGGGAATGGAATCTCAGGACTTGAACATATTCCATCTCATCGAACGTAACCAGAAAGGCGTGGTAGTCCTCGTAAACAAGTGGGACCTAATCGAGAAAGATAACAAAACGACTATCAATTTTGAGAAAGAACTGCGGGCAAAAATGGCCCCCTTCAACGACGTGGAAATCATTTTCACCTCGGCTCTCACAAAACAACGTCTGTTGAAAGCGCTTGAATCAGCCATCCAGACCTACGAAAACCGAAAACAAAAACTGAAAACATCCGAACTGAACCGCATCATGCTGGAAGAGATCGAAAACTTCCCTCCCCCCAGCTTGAAAGGAAAATATATCCGCATAAAATACGTGACACAGTTACCATCAAAAACCCCAACTTTCGCATTTTATTGCAACTTACCGCAATACGTGAAAGAACCTTACAAGCGTTTCCTGGAAAACAAAATCCGGGAACACTGGAAGTTCACGGGTGTACCGATTCAGATTTTCATGCGTAAAAAATAAAAAAATGAAAACCATCCTCGCTGCAGGATGGTTTTTATTTTATCATTATATTTGTTCTATTCAAAAAATCATATTATGGCAAAAAATACAATAGAACATGATGGAATCGTGACGCAGGTGGCTGAAACCTTTATTATTGTGACCATACAAAGCCAAACAGCTTGTGCAGGATGCCACGCCAAAGGAGCTTGCGGCATGTCGGAAATGGCACTGAAAAGTATCACGGCGGAAAAACCAAATGAAGATGTGAAAATCGGTGATAAAGTAATCGTCAGTGCCAGTACCCAAAATGCCATGCTTTCCGTCCTACTGGCATACATCGTTCCTTCCATCCTTATAATCGCCGTTCTGGCTTTGTTAATTCTTGCCGGGACCAGTGAAGTCCTAGCTGCAACGCTGTCTCTAACGACTACAACAGTATATTTTATTGTTCTTTATTTATTAAGAAACAAGTTTGCCAAAAAAATAAAATTCAAGGTTAAAATAGCATAACCTAGAAAAAAAATAATAACTTTACGGGCGTTATTACAAACTAGAGGAGACAAAACAAACACCTTTATGATGACTACTACCATTATTTACACCATTATTTCTTTGTGCGCTATTGGAATCGCGTCTGCCGTGATTCTTTATTTTGTTGCACAAAAATTCAAGGTCGAGGAAGACCCTAGAATTGATACCGTGGAAAGCATACTACCGGGAGCTAATTGCGGAGGATGTGGCAAACCCGGGTGTAGGGGATTTGCAGAAGCCACGGTAAAGGCGACTTCATTGGATGGACTGTTTTGTCCGGTTGGAGGTGCGGAAACCATGACGAAAGTTGCCGCTGCTTTGGGTATGGAAGTAACTGCACAAACTCCACAAATCGCAGTGGTAAGATGCAACGGCACGTGTGACCATCGTCAACGTACCAGTCAATATGACGGTTACAAATCATGCGCCATCGAACATTCCCTTTACCGGGGAGAAAGCGATTGTACATTCGGTTGCCTCGGGTGTGGAGATTGCGTAACAGCCTGCCAGTTCGACGCCATTCACATGGACGAAAACGGTCTCCCAGTCGTTTCCGAGGAGAAATGCGTGGCATGTGGAGCTTGCGTGAAGGCCTGCCCGAGAAATATCATCGAATTGCGAAACAAAGGAGTGAAAGACCGACGAGTTTTCGTTTGTTGCGTGAACAAGGACAAAGGGAACATTGCCCGTAAAGCCTGTACAGCAGCTTGCATCGGATGTGGGAAATGCGTGAAAGAGTGTCCATTCGAGGCCATCACGTTAGAAAACAACTTGGCATACATTGACTTCCGCAAGTGCCGACTTTGCCGGAAATGTGTCAGTGTTTGTCCGACACACGCGATCCACGAGGTTAATTTCCCTCCCCGGAAAATCACCGAACCTGCAGACCAGTTGAAAACTGAAACGAATTAATTGACGATTTATGAATGACGATTAACGATGAATAAATCTAAAATCAAGAAATCTAAATCTAAAATTTAAAAGTTCATTAGTTTTTCAATCTAAAATTTAAAATCTAACACCTAAAACTAATACACCGTGCTTAAGACATTTAAAATTGGGGGAGTTCACCCACCAGAAAATAAATTATCAGCACAAGGGGAAATCATCACGCTTCCCCTCCCCGAACAAGTAAGTATACCATTATCACAACATATCGGGGCTCCTGCCGTTCCCACGGTGAAAAAAGGAGATCAAGTAAAAGTAGGACAAATCATCGGTCAAGCTGCCGGTTTCATATCAGCAAACATACACAGTTCCGTATCCGGAACCGTCATGTCACTTGATCCCGTGATCGATGCCAGCGGGTATCCCCGCCCGGCTGTTACCATTAAGGTGGAAGGTGATGAATGGGACGAAAATATCCTAAAAGAACCCATCAACAAGCAACCCGGTACATTCACGAAAGAAGAAATACTAGCAGCCATCAGTGCAGCAGGAATCGTCGGTATGGGTGGCGCCACCTTCCCGACACAAGTGAAACTATCCCCCCCTCCCGGAAGTACCGCCGAAGTACTGATCATAAACGGTGTGGAATGTGAGCCTTACCTCACGGCTGACCATCGTTTAATGCTGGAACATGGGAAGGAATTGATCATGGGTATAGAACTCATCATGAAAGCCCTCGGCGTGAAACGCACGATCGTGGGAATCGAAAATAATAAACGGGACGCCATTGAAGAACTTGGTAAGCTTGCCAGACTGACGGACGGAATCGAAATCTGCCCGTTAAAAATACAATACCCGCAAGGAGGTGAAAAACAATTAATACAAGCGACCACGGGAAAATTCGTACCATCGGGCGGACTACCTATTGCTGTCGGAGCCGTGGTTCAAAACGTGGGAACGGTATATGCCGTGTACGAAGCTGTTATGAAACACAAACCCTTGTTCGAACGGGTAGTCACGGTTACCGGAAAATCATTAAAAGAACCGGGTAACTACCTTTGTCGCATCGGAACCCCGATCTCACAACTGATCGAGGCCGCCGGGGGATTACCTGAAGACACGGGTAAAGTGATCGGAGGAGGTCCCATGATGGGGAAAGCCCTAACCAACACAAGCATTCCCGTTACAAAAGGCACGAGCGGCATCCTACTGATGCGTCAAGAGGAATCTACCCGCAAAGAATATCGTAACTGTATCCGTTGCTCGAAATGCGTTAACGTATGCCCCATGGGATTGGAACCCTATTATTTGATGGTGCTTGGAGAACACAACAAGCTGGAGATGCTGGAATCGGAAAAGATCATGGATTGTATTGAATGCGGTTCATGTAGTTTTACCTGTCCCGCAAATCGTCCGTTGCTTGATGTGATCCGTCTGGCAAAAGCCAGAACCGGTCAAATGATTCGGTCGAGAAAGAAATAAAAAATTAATTTAGAATGAAAATTCGTAAGATCTAAAATATTTTATATGAGTAATTTCACCATATCCCCCTCCCCCCACGTTCACGGCGGGGATTCGATAGAAAAAAACATGTACGGCGTACTTATCGCGTTAGTACCTACGTTTATCTTTTCTATCGTATTTTTCGGGTTAGGCGCCATTCTGGTAACCCTCACCTCGGTAGCTGCCTGCCTTGTATTCGAATACGTTATTCAAAAATACCTCATGAAGCAACGTCCCACGATATGGGACGGATCAGCCATCATCACGGGAGTATTGCTGGCATTTAACCTTCCATCCTCCCTTCCCTTGTGGATCGTGGTGATCGGGGCGTTGGTTGCCATCGGTATCGGTAAGATGAGTTTCGGAGGATTAGGAAACAATATTTTCAACCCGGCTCTCGTAGGTCGTGTTTTCCTATTGATTTCTTTCCCGGTACAAATGACCACTTGGCCCGTACCGAACGGGTTCGCCACGGCTGATGCCGTAACCGGAGCTACCCCTCTGGCACTCGTGAAAGAAGCCGTCAAGAACGGACAAGCCGTCGGTGACACACTATCTTCAGTTGGAATCACTACCGGCAACCTGCTTCTCGGTAACATCGGGGGAAGTTTAGGAGAAGTAGCCGCTATCGGACTTTTACTAGGATTTGCTTATATGTTAATCCGGAAGATCATCAGCTGGCACATCCCGGTAGCTATCTTTGCCACGGTTATCGTATTCTCCGGAATACTGAATCTAGCCGATCCCGCACAATTTGCCGGCCCGGTTTTCCATCTCTTTACAGGAGGTTTGATGTTAGGAGCGATCTTTATGGCAACGGATTACGTAACCTCACCCATGACACATAAAGGAATGCTTATTTACGGTGTCGGTATCGGACTATTGACCGTGATCATCCGTGTATTCGGGGCTTACCCGGAAGGAATGTCTTTCGCCATCCTGATCATGAACGGATTCACACCACTGATAAATAGATATTGTAAACCCCGACGATTTTAAATTTACTAATTGTAGATTGTAAATTGCTTACAAATGGAATTTGAAATTTAAAATCTAAAATTTAAAATCTAAACTGATGGGAAAGAAATTAGAATCAAGCTTTAAGAATATGGTACTGGTGTTATTCTTGGTAACACTGGTTTCTTCTGCCGCCGTGGGAGTTGTGAACTCACTCACGTCCGGGTTGATTGAAAAAGTAAAAATTGAAAAACAGGTACAAGCCATTCGTGCCGTGGTTCCCGCTTTTGATAATGACCCGATGACGGAAAAACAGATCGTGAAAGCAGATGGAGGGGAATTAGAATTCTACCCGGCCAAAGCAAACGGGCAACTCGTGGGGACGGCCATTAAAACATTCACGAATAACGGGTTCGGCGGGCTTATTGAACTTATGGTAGGATTCACCCCGGACGGGAGCATATATAACTACTCCGTGCTAAGCCACAAAGAAACCCCGGGATTAGGTTCCAAAATGGACACCTGGTTCGTGAAAGGTGCCAAAGGGGATATTACCGGAAAAACCCCGGGTACGCAAGGACTTCAGGTTTCAAAGGACGGCGGAAACGTGGATGCCATCACGGCCGCAACGATTTCATCACGAGCCTTCCTAGATGCAGTAAACCGGGCAGCAAAGGCATTGACTGAATCCGCAAAATAACACGTAAAATCAATGAAAGAATAAAGATATGAACAACTGGCAAACTTTTACCAAAGGGTTCTTCAAGGAAAATCCGACCTTCGTACTCCTGCTCGGGATGTGTCCCACGCTGGGAGTGACCACCTCCGCCATTAACGGCTTGGGGATGGGATTAGCCACGGCTTTCGTTCTGGTACTATCCAACTTGGCCATCTCGCTCGTGGCAAACCTGATTCCCGACAAAATCCGGATTCCCGGTTTTATCGTGATCATTGCTGCATTCGTTACTGTGGTCGATATGTGTATGGCAGCTTACCTGCCGAGCTTGCACGAATCGTTGGGATTATTCATTCCGTTGATCGTGGTGAACTGTATCGTGTTGGGACGAGCTGAATCATTCGCATCCAAGAACAAAGCCCTTCCTTCCATGCTGGACGGTTTGGGCATCGGTCTCGGTTTCACCATGGCTTTAACAATATTAGGAGCAATCCGTGAAATTCTGGGTAGTGGAAAGTTCTTCAACATGACTCTCTACAATGAAAACTACGGAATGCTCGTTTTCGTCTTGGCCCCAGGAGCGTTTATCGCCCTAGGTTACCTGATCGCTTTTATCAACAGAATAAGAAAAACCAACTAATTGTAAATTTTAGATTGTAAATTGTAAATTGAAAAAGCAATCTAAAATCTAAAATCTAAAATCTAAAATCTAAAATTAGAAACATGGAATACGTTTTTATATTTATAGCCGCAGTATTTGTCAACAATATCGTGTTGGCACAATTCTTGGGAATCTGCCCGTTCCTAGGGGTTTCCAAGAGCGTACCCACGGCACTCGGTATGACAGGAGCCGTTACGTTCGTGATGATTCTGGCAACCCTGGTAACGTTTATCGTACAGAAAACCGTACTTGACCCGTTCGGCATTGGATTCATGCAAACCATCGTGTTTATCCTAATCATTGCCGCCCTCGTTCAGATGGTAGAAATCATTCTGAAAAAGGTAAGTCCGTCGCTTTATCAAGCATTGGGAGTTTTCCTACCCTTGATCACGACGAACTGTGCCGTGCTTGGTGTGGCCATCATGGTGATTCAAAAAGATTATAACTTACTGGAATCCGTTGTTTTTGCAGCCTCAACCGCCTTAGGTTTCGGATTAGCCTTAACCATCTTTGCCGGAATCCGGGAACAACTGGAACTATCCTCCATTCCTCAAGGAATGAAAGGAACCCCTATCGCACTGGTTACAGCCGGATTGCTGGCCATGGCATTTATGGGATTCTCGGGGATCGTACAATAAGTCGAAGGTTTATAAACCTTCGACTCACTTCCCCATCAAGCTAACAAACTCGTCATACACGCATCCCGTGAAATTGGAAAGCACCCGATCGACTTTGTCCTGTATCTTCTCCCTCGGATTCGTGGTTGCCAAACCGACAACCTTCATCCTCGCACGCTGTCCGGCCTCTATCCCGGAAAAAGAATCTTCGAAGACACAACAATCATCCGGTTCTATCTGTAACTCTCGTGCTGCCAACAAATAGCACTCCGGATCCGGTTTAGACCGGGTAATCTTATCTGCCGTGATCATACATTCAAATAACTCGGCAAACTCCGGGTGAACCCTCAAAACGTAAGCCATTTTCTTATTATTTGAACTGGTAACCAAGGCCGTTCTCACCCCATGTTTCTGTAACGTCCTGATAAATTGTTCCACCCCGGGAAAGTAAGGAAAATTCATCCAACGCTCGAATTCGTCGAGTTCCCGTGAAACCTGTTGTTGTAAAGCGACATCACCTTCGAAATAATTCTTCAAAATCAGTTCAGTCGTCTGCCCTTTAATTACTTTATGAAATTCCGGCATATCCGGATGGTAACGTTTCCCCTGTTCCCGCCAGAAATTATCGTACTGCCCCTCCGTGTCAAGCACCACCCCATCCATATCGAATAATGCCGCAAATCGTCTCACTCTATCCATAATCTTTCATCTCAATAATACATAGGTCACAAAAATATCGAAAAAAGGGTAATCCGAACAAATCCGAAACAATTTATTTGGTCTGTACAAGATAACTTGATAATTTTGCAACCAAAATAAATAATATGCAGTTAACTCATCCTATTTTTAAAATATTATCCGGAATCGCGGCAGAGAAAGGGTTGGAAATTTACGTTATCGGGGGATACGTGCGCGACCTGATATTACGACGCCCCTCCAAGGACATTGATATTGTCGTGTTGGGGAGCGGAATAGAATTGGCTGAGACAGCTGCCAAACAACTCGGTGATTTAACGGTTTCCGTGTTCAAAAACTTCGGAACTGCCATGTTCCGCTATAAAGGAGTTGAGATTGAATTCGTGGGAGCCCGCAAGGAATCCTATCATCTGGACTCTCGTAAACCCATTGTTGAAGAAGGAACCATCGATGACGATCAGAAACGGCGTGATTTCACGATCAACGCTTTGGCCATATCCTTGAACCAAGAGAACTACGGGACACTGGTTGACCCGTTCGGGGGACTTCAGGATTTAGAGGATGGAATATTAAAAACTCCCCTCGATCCGATTATCACGTTTTCGGATGATCCCTTGCGTATGATGCGGGCCGTCCGTTTTGCCTCACAATTGAATTTCACGATCGAACCCGTGACATTTGAAAGTATCATCGCAAATCGGGATCGGTTGAAAATCGTCTCCAAAGAGCGCATCATGGACGAGTTCAACAAGATCATGGCCTCACCGAAACCTTCCGTGGGATTAAAATTACTGGAACAATCCGGCCTGTTGAGAGTATTCTTCCCGGAACTATCCGCTTTAAAAGGCGTGGAACACGTGGATGGCATCGGACACAAAGATAACTTTTACCACACGCTGACTGTCGTGGATTCAGTAAGTCGTGTTTCCGATAACCTGTGGTTACGCTGGGCAGCCTTACTGCATGATATAGCCAAACCGGTCACCAAGAAATTCATCCCGGGACAAGGGTGGACTTTCTACGGGCATAACCACGTGGGCGAACGTATGGTCGGAAAATTATTCAACCGCTTGAAACTTCCCCAAAACGAGAAGATGAAATACGTGCAAAAGCTGGTAGGCCTGCATATGCGCCCGATCGTTCTCTCGGAAGACACTGTAACGGATTCAGCCGTACGCCGCCTGCTTTTCGATGCGGGGGACGATATCGACGATCTGATGACTCTTGCCGAAGCGGACATCACTTCTAAAAATGAAGAGAAAGTGCGTCGATTTCTGGCAAACTTCCAGATCGTGCGCCAAAAACTGAAAGAAGTCGAAGAAAAGGATGCCATCCGGAATTTCCAACCTCCTGTCAGCGGGGAAGAGATCATGGAGACATTTCAACTCCCACCCTGCAAGGCAATCGGGGATATTAAAAATGCCATCAAAGAGGCAATCCTTGATGGCATTATCGGCAATAATCCTACCGAAGCCCGGGAATACATGTTCCAAGTAGCGGCAGAATTAGGAATTCATAAAGAAGACAAATAAGCATCAGCTTACTTTATCTTTTTAGCTATATAAAATACATAACCGTAAAACTCCTTGTACTTACGGTATAATTCAGCCTCGTGATGTTGAAACTTCATCAGTTCTTCGACGATTTTATTCCCGGCATATTGCCGGCAGAATATCTCCCTGGCTTTAACTAACGGGGTGAAATAATTCTCCGTCCAGCAATATTCCGGCAGGATAAAAGTTGCCACGGGAATATATCCCGCTTTCTGAATCTGGGCTACTTTATTGGGTATCGTGTCAATCTCCTCGTAAACGGACATCCAAAAATCATGGATCTCTGCCGGACGTTCCTCGGTAAACCACGAACTCTCGGAAACGGCAACATACCCTCCCATCTTCAAGTATTTACGCCACTCGTTCAGTCCCCGCTCAAAACCGATATTATAAATAGCGCCTTCCGACCAAATCAGGTCTAGTTCCTCCTCCCGGAAAGGCAGGTCGTCCATTGATCCGACAACGCCTTTCACCCGGTCCTGAAGGTGCAATTCTCGGGCATTGCCATTAAACTGCTCAATGAATCCCGGGAAAAAGTCAAGCCCGGTAATATGCCCAGTCGTGTGTTGCGCCAGTATCATCGTCTGTCCGCCCGTCCCGCACCCCAAATCAGCAATTAAAGATTTATCCGTTAGGTTATCGACAAAACTCAACGCCTTAAGAGTTACATCCGGACTTCCCGGTCCTTGTCGTTCCGTGTTCAGAAAAAACTCACAAATTAAATTAACGTCGATTCCTAAAATAGTATTATTTTCGTTACTCATGATCTCTCAAATGATAGCGTACACGTGAAAACAGAATGACATTTTCAGCATTGCACACCAATTAATAATTAAAATTATAATAATAAAGAAATTACCCCCGGAAAGAGCTTCCGAAAGCAAGCGAAAGAACAACCTGTATCAGAAATACAGATTGTTTATTACACCAAATCCGATTGTAATCTAGTTTTTAACATGGTGTAAAGATACACATATTTTACTCATAAAAAAATGATTGTCCTTATTTCCGTATGCTTTCATTATCCACTGGTCATATCCATACAATCTCCCAAGCATATCTTTCCTATTAACAAATATACCCCACGATATAGCCATCCGGCAAACAAAATCGTGTCAAAAATCAATTTAATCGGACAAGAATGCAAGAAGAATGCTCCATAGTCTAAATGAACTACCAAACAACTATTAAAAGGGTGACAAAGATTCCAATAGGTGTAATTTTTCTGTTTTTACAGAAAGTCTATAAAAGTCCCTCTGTTTTCTTTTTCCCTCGAACCTTAAGGCGGAAACTCATCACTGTTAAATCATCCGATTGTTCCGCATTCCCGACAAAACGTTTCACGTCCCCAACCACTTTCTCCACCATTTGCCGCGGAGCTAATTGGGAATGACTTGCCACCAAATTAAATAACCGATCTATCTTATAAAATTTGGATTGTTCGTTTTGAGCCTCTGACACTCCATCCGTGTAAAAAAGCAATTGAGACCCTGGAGCAAAATAACATTCCTGTTCCTCGTAATCATAATCAGAAGTAACACCCAAAGGTAAATTATCCGCAGTCTTGAAAAAAGACACAGTTCCATCCGGAGCAATCAATAACGGGTAAGGATGTCCCGCATTACAAAATCTCAAACGATTCGTGTTTAAATTCAATACCCCGGCAAAAAAAGTAATAAACATACTCGTGTTCTCTGTCCGGATCAAACTCTGGTTCATCAAATTCATGATATAATTCAAAGAGGTATCCCGCAGGGCCAAAGATCGCATCTGGCTGATCGTGGTTGCCATAAACAAGGAGGCAGGAACTCCTTTCCCCGAAACGTCCCCTATGGCGAAACCAAACTCGTCCTCATTCAGCATCAAATAATCATACAAATCCCCTCCTACCTGACGAGCCGGATGCAACACTGCATGAATATCAATACATTCAGCTCCAAAGGTGGGGACAAATTGTTTAGGAACCATTCCCAACTGAATATCATGAGCGATACGCAACTCACTCTCGATCTTTTCATTCGCTGTTGTCGTCTGACGCAACTGGTCCACGTATTCCGTCAATTGTTGCTGCATGAAAAGAAATGATTCATACAATTCTCCTAATTCATCTTTAGACCGGATACGTGGCAACGGCGTATTAAAGTTCCCTTGTGCCACATCCCGGGCTGAAGCAGCAAATATTGTCAATGGTTTTGTAATTCGTCGCACAGCCACAAAACAAATAAAATAAACAAATAACAATAACAAGACAAAACCAACCAAAAGATACATATTAAATTTGCTCAGCTTACCAAATACCTGATCGTATGGGCAAATTACCGCCATATACCAATCGGTTGCCACCACAGGCGTGTAATACACGTAAGACAGAACACCCCCGTCATCCACAATGATACTACCGCTTTTCCCGGCAGCCATCTCGTTTACCAGAATAGTAACATTTGTATCCCGAGCCTCTTTTGCCGTTTCGAACATATTTTGACCAATCATAACCTCTCCTTCTCTACGTAATATATAACGTCCCTGCTTGTCAATAACCACAGTATAACTCCCCTTGTAAGGCTTGATCGAATCGACCAGATCACGCAACCACCGATTGGTTAAATCCACAGATAAAATACCAATTAGTTCATTCTTTTCTCCATGAACCGGAACCGCATAAGAGGTCGTGATTACATCCGGATCACCCGCATCCCGATAGGGTTTACTCCAGTACCGGTGTTCCCTTGCACCATTGTACCAGCCTTTTTCAAAATAATTATAATCTTTACCCCCCACTTGAATGGTCTTCACGGAATCCCCTACCATATAAGAATAAGGTGCAAAGTAATGTCCTTTTTCCGGAAAATAGTAAGGTTCAAAAGCGATCACACAGCCAAAAATCTCCGGGTTATCTTTTACAATCCGACGAGTGATACTAAACAAAGAATCTGGTTCCTTTACATATTCAACGATCATCCACCCCAAGTTTTCGGGAATCTTTTCCACTTTACTTAATAACGCACTCACACGTAAATTTGCCTGAGCAGCCATACTCTCTATTTTATCTTCAGCCTCTTGCAATAACGTTTCTGTTGAGTAGTGATAAAATACTCCCACTAAAACAAAAGAAAGAATTGTAATGAACGAAATCACATACAAACTCAATTTAGCAGGAAAAGATTTTTTATATCGATCAAATATCATAATAATCAATTGATGAAAAGTTCCTTATTATACCCCGTTATAATAAACCACGAATATACAAAAAAACTATAAAACAAGTACAAAAAAATAATTATTCAAGACTCTTTTCCCAAGTGATTCCGCCTAACAAACTCCACCAGTACTGATTGGGAAAATAAACTTGTAAAAGAATTTACACATACGAACACTTCTCATCTGAAATATTTGTTCTTATTAAATATTAATACTAATTTAGTCGCGAATTACAAACGAAAACGTTTTAAATATTTAGTAGATGTATAAACCATCAGAATATTATTTCGTTTTAGCCTACATCGTGGGCGTACTCAAATTGTTCGGGGGACTATGAAAATTCCGCCGGAATAATTTTAGGCATCTTTTGGCAACAGGTATGTTGCTCTCTTTTAAGCAAAACAAACAACTTAAATCAATAATCTTTTAATTATGCAAAAACAACTATTATTAGGTGTTGAAGCTATTGCACAAGGTGCTATAGACGGAGGTATATCCGGCGTGTTTGCGTACCCGGGAACCCCTTCAACAGAGATCACGGAATACATTCAGGAATCGAAACAGGCTATCGCCCGTAATGTTCACCGGATGTGGTCTGCTAACGAAAAAACTGCCATGGAAACCGCACTAGGAATGTCCTATGCAGGAAAAAGAGCTCTGGTATGTATGAAACACGTGGGGATGAACGTGGCCGCAGACTGTTTCATGAACGCTGCTATTACCGGGGCTAACGGAGGTATGGTTGTTATCGCTGCCGATGACCCATCTATGCACTCTTCTCAAAACGAGCAGGATTCACGCATGTACGGTAAATTTGCCTTAATTCCGATCATGGAACCTTCTAACCAACAAGAGGCATACGACATGACCCGTTACGCTTTCGACCTGTCAGAACAAATGGGAACTCCCGTGTTATTAAGAATCACGACTCGTCTGGCACACTCTCGTTCCGGTGTTGAACCAAGAGAGGCTAAAGCCGAAAATGCAATACGTTTACCGGAAGACAAACGTCAATTCGTGTTACTTCCCGCTATCGCTAAAAAAAGATATAAATTATTACTAGAGAAACAAAACGCTTTCGAAGAGGCATCTGATAACTCTTCCTTCAACCAATACATTGACGGGGCTGACAAATCTATGGGTATCGTCGCTTGTGGTATCGGTTACAACTACCTGATGGAAGTATTCGGTGGAAACTGTCCTTACCCGGTAGTAAAAGTAAGCCAATATCCTCTTCCTAGAAAGATGATCACCAAGTTGGCGGAAAGCACCGAAAAATTACTTGTATTAGAAGAAGGATACCCGATCGTAGAGGAAGCATTGAAGGGTTATTTGGAAAAAGAATGTGTACTCGGACGCTTGGACGGCACGCTCCCCAGAGACGGAGAGTTGAACCCGGATCACGTGGCGAAAGCATTCGGATTACCTTCTATCGAGGGATCGCCTGTACCGGAGATCGTGGCACCTCGTCCACCGGCCCTTTGCGTGGGATGTAGCCACAGAGACGTATACGCCGCATTGAATGCAGTTGTTGCCGAATACCCGAATGCACGTGTATTCTCTGACATCGGTTGTTATACTTTAGGAGCCCTTCCTCCATTCCAAGCGATCAACTCTTGCGTGGACATGGGAGCCTCTATCACCATGGCCAAAGGTGCCGCAGATGCAGGATTATACCCGGCTGTATCCGTTATCGGTGACTCCACGTTCACTCACTCCGGAATGACCGGGTTACTGGATGCTGTAAACGAGAAAGCCAACATCACAATTATCATTTCCGATAATGAATCCATCTCCATGACCGGAGGTCAGGAATCTTCAGCACTAGGACATCTGGAATCTATCTGTCGCGGTATTGGTGTTGAACCGGAACATATCCGTGTTCTACTTCCTGTACCGAAAAATCACGATGAATTATGCAAGATCATCCGTGACGAGATCGAATACAAGGGTGTATCCGTAATCATCCCGAGAAGAGTTTGTATCCAGAAAGCTGCAAGAGACGCTAAGAAAAAGAAAAAATAAATTGATTCAATAATCAATTTAAAATCTAAAACTTAAAATTTAAAATTATGAAGACAGATATTATATTAGCGGGTGTAGGTGGACAGGGAATCCTTTCTATCGCAGCAGCATTGGGGTCTGCCGCCCTCAACAATAACCTGTACATGAAACAAGCCGAGACTCACGGAATGAGTCAACGTGGAGGTGATGTGCAGTCTTTCATGAGAATCTCCGACAAACCGATTTTCTCTGACCTGATTGCCAAAGGAACAGCTGATATTATCCTTTCAGTTGAGCCTATGGAGGCATTACGTTATCTTCCCTACTTGAAAAAAGGAGGTTACGTGGTAACGAACGCTACTCCATTCATCAATATTCCGAATTACCCGGAAGTTGAGACCTTGATGGCTACGTTGAAAGCCCTTCCTCACCAGGTAATCATTGACGCTGACAGCATCGCTAAAGAAGCGGCAGGTAACGTACGTGCCAGCAACTTCGTGATGATGGGAGCCGGTTCTCCTTTCATCGAAATTCCCTTCGAATACCTGGAAAAAGGTATCATGGCAATTTTCGAACGCAAAGGTGCAGATGTCGTAGAGATGAACTTGAAAGCATTACGTGCTGGACGTGAATTCGCACAAAATTACATTAAATAATCGGATCCGGGGAGTCTCCTTTACAAAGGAACTCCCCTTTTTCTTCTCATATTTCCCCTGCAATCTTAATTCTCGGATATTTCATTCAAAATAATCCATAAAATACAAACCAAAGGAATGCTTTAAACGTTTAATTTATAATTAAACTTTAAAATTTAAGGCTATGACTGAGGATTATGAATTAAAAGATGACGTACATCGGCAACAATACGAATTTCGCATCGGGAACTACACACCGAAAATCGAATATATAAAATCAATCAACGGAGAAATATATCTTACACATACAGAGGTCCCGCAGGAACTGGAAGGGAAAGGGATAGGTAGTCAACTCGTTGAAAAAACATTGCAAGACATCGAACGTCAAGGACTTCGACTCGTTCCGCTTTGTCCTTTTGTGGCAGCTTATATCAAAAAACACCCCGAATGGAGACGCATTGTGATGAAAGGTATTAATATAAAATAAGCACATATGGATAAAAAAATTGAATATACAAACGGAGAATTAACCATTATCTGGCAACCCGGCTTATGCCAACACGCCGGGGTATGCGTGAAAATGTTACCCAAGGTGTACAATCCTAAAGAAAGACCCTGGGTCAAAATCGAAAACGCAACAACAGCAGAACTAATTGAACAAATCAATAAATGTCCCTCTGGAGCATTGGGTTACAGAATGAATAAGTAGTGAAAGTCGCCGAATTCGGCGACTTTCATTTTTTCCTTTTCCACAAATAGCAAACAATAAAGATCAACAAGAAACAGAGCACGATAGTTGCCCCCGAAGGTAATTTCAACGCTGCCGAAGTAAACAAGCCGATAATTGAACCGACACAACTGATAATCGTAGCCCACACCAGCTGTTTCGTGAAATTCTTATGAAACATCCCGGCAATAGCTTGTGGTATGGTGAGATACGAAATCACGAGAATGATTCCCGCTAGCTTCATACACAACACGATACACAAGGCGATCAATGCTGTAATTCCGATTTCCAGACCATTCAATGCGACGAAATGCGTCCGGCTGTATTCTTTATCAAAAGCGATATAAAATAAAGGACGATAAAATTTAGCAAAGAACACGATGATCACCAAGCACAACAGAAGCGAGAGAAGAACCTGCTCTCCCGTCACCGTGAGGATATTCCCAAACAGGTAAGATAACAAATTAGGAGCATACCCCGGTGTCAGATAAATAAACAACACCCCAATGGCCATACCCGCAGACCAGAAAATCCCAATCAAAGAATCTTCCTTAAATCGCTTGTTATCCGAAAGATATAGAATACAGAAAGCGGCAGCCAAAGCAAACACGGCAGCCCCGAAAAGAGGCGATAATCCTAAGAAATAGGCTACCCCCAATCCCCCAAAAGAAGCATGTGTGATACCCCCACTGATAAAGACCATCCGTTTGGCGACGATATAAGTTCCTACCAATCCACAACTCACGCCAATCAGAATTGTACACAACAGTGCATTCTGGAAAAAAGTATATTCTAATAATTCAAACACCTTATTAATTTTAGATTTAATGATTTTAGATTTTAGATTGAAAAAACAATCAATCTAGTGCTTCCCTTCACTTTCAATTTTCAATTGTACGATCGTGTTTCAACAACACCCGATGAGGTACCGTACCGTGAGAGATCAATTCAATCGGACAATTATATAATTTCAATTGTTCCGGCGTGATCAAATTTGATTCATGATAATGCAAGCCGCCATTCACGCAGGCAATCGTCTTCACGTAAGAACAAATTGTTCCCAAATCGTGAGAAACCATCACGATACTCATCGTTTTGTTCAACTCGCCCAACACGGAATAGAATTCGTTCTCAAAATTCGCATCCACGTAAGTAGAAGGCTCATCCAGAATAAGAATTTTCGGGGAAGAAATAATAGCTCGACACAGGAATACCCTCTGCATCTGTCCTCCGGAAAGCTCTCCTATCGGGCGATTTCCGAAACCTCCCATTCCGTATGTTTCTAAAAGATCATCCACCTTTTCCCGATCAGCCTTCGTGTAACCCTTAAAAATTCCCTTCTCCGACATCAAACCGGACAAGACGACCTCTTTCACGCTAATCGGAAATCTTGCATCAAAACGGCTGTTCTGAGGCAAATAACCAAACAACGATTGTTTCGTAACATGATAAACAATTCCACCGGAGAAAGGTTTTAGCAATCCCAAAATCACCTTCAATAAAGTTGTTTTCCCTCCCCCGTTCGGTCCGATGATCCCGATAAAATCATGTTCCCGAATGGTAAGATTTACGTCCCGCAACACGACCGTCTGCTCGTATCCCGCTGTAATCCCTTTTAACTCCAGAAGTTCATTCATTCTTCTATTTCATTTTCTGTTCAATGATACCCAATAAAGAACACATCTCGGCCTTCCAGTCCGGGCTTAACGGGTCTATGGCTATCACCTCTCCATCAATCTCCTTGGCGATAGCCTTGGCATTGTCCACATCGAATTGATTCTGAATGAAAACAATCTTTATTCCTTTAGTCCGGCAAGAATCAATCACCGCTTTCAAGTGCGAAGGATTCGGTTCCTTTCCCTCATCTTCAATAGAGATTTGTTCCATCCCGTAATCCTTGGCAAAATAAGTCAGCGCCGGATGATAAATTAGAAAAGTTTTATTCTCTTTTTTCGGAATAATCCGACGGGCTGCCTGATCAATGCTATCAATCTCCACCCGGAACTGACGATAGTTCTTTTCAAATGTCTCCCGCTGATCGGGGAACTTTGCCGCCAACACATCTAATATCGTACGAGCCATCATCTCCGCGTACCTGGGAGACATCCACACGTGAGGATCAAAATTCCCGTCATGCGAACCATGATCGTGCTGATGCCCATCCCCGTGATCATGATTACAAGCTCCTTGTTCCAAATCCATCCCGACAGATTGCTTCACAAGCAACATATTTTTCTGCGTTTCCAGAAAAGGATACAAATTACTCAACTCGAAAGGCAAATATCCCACAGCAAAATAAACAGAGCTATTGTGTAAAGCCTTCAACTGCTCCGTACTCAGATCACTCACCGCCGGATTCGCTCCCGGTGGAATCATCACGTTCACCTTCACGTAATCACCCGCAATTCTCTCCACGAAATAACGCTGCGGTAAAATACTCACGCTAATCGTTCTCTCCTTGTCTTTATTCTCCCCACAAGCCGTTAATAAGGCTATCAAAACAACTATAATTCCTATTTTCATTACATTGGATATATCAAATTCTTCTCCTCAATCACATCTAACACTTCGGAAAGATATTTTGCAGCCTCGTATTTTGCCATAGGCAAATTGTGTAACAAATAATTACCACAATCTTTAGCAGCAACACCGGGAACTTCTCCCTCGAAATCCCGGATAAAACGAAAGGTTTCCCGCATTAACTCCACAATGTCACGGGACTCCAAGTCGCCTTTCATCAAAAAGTAATTTCCCGTACAACATCCCATGGGTCCCCAAAACACGATCTTGTCACCCCACTCCTTATGATTGCGCAAATAGGTCGCCGCCAGATGCTCTATCGTATGTAACTCCCCCTGCCCCAAAACGGGTTCCCGGTTCGGTTCCTTCATGCGTATATCAAACGTCGTGACCACCTGATCGCCTAAATAGTCTTTACGGGAAACATAAATTCCCCTCAACAAGCGCAGGTGATCAATCGTAAAACTCGGTATTTTTTCCATACTTTAAATTTTATTCTTCTGATAAGACTTTAATCAACACTTTAATCATTTCAAAAGAACGTTTAGGTGCCTCTTCCCAAAAATTCAAATATTGTTTGTAATGATCTTTTACCCCGGGAGTATCACTGATAATACGATAGCTCAAGAATGGAACCCCACACATATAGCAAACTTGTGCAATGGCACATGATTCCATGTCTACCGCCATTCCTTCCGGAAAACGTTTTTTAATCTCCGTTAACTCCTCTTTATCGGTAATAAACTTATCCCCGCTACATATCAAACCACCGTAAACATTACCCTCATGAGCAACAGACAATGCCAATTTACACAACTCCTTATCCGAAACAAAACGAGCCGGCAAACCTTGCACCTGACCATATTCATTTCCTTCCCCACACCACACGTCATGATAAACCATATTCTCGCCCACAACAATATCCATCACTTGTGTCAAGGGATCTATCCCTCCCGCTACCCCGGTATTGACAATAATATCCGGTGTGTAACGCTGTATCATTTCCATCGTACCGACAGCAGCACATACCTTTCCAATACCGCTTTTAACCAAGATAACCTCCACGTTCCCGATATGTCCTTCCGTGAAAAGAAGCCCGCGAACAGATTCCTCTTTTGTCTGTTCCAATAATGATTTCACCAATCCATATTCGGACGTCATGGCCACAATTATTCCGATCCTTCTCATATAACTCTATTGAAAAAATGGATTCATTCTTTTTTCTTCCCCGATCGTCGTGAATCCTCCATGCCCGGGAATGACACGAACATCATCGGGTAATACAAACAATTTTTCCCGGATACCATTCAACAACTGATTCATATCCCCGCCCGGCAAATCAGCCCGGCCGATACTTCCTTGGAACAAAACATCCCCGGCAACCAGTAATTTATCCTTGTCACTATAAAAGCAAAGCCCTCCCGGAGAGTGTCCCGGGACATGAATCACCTTCAATTCCGAATGTCCGAACTTCACGACCTCCCCATCTTTCAGGTAGTCCCCCAAAGCCGGTGGCGGGGTAATTCCTTTCACACCTAACATAGCCGCATATCTTTCGGCATCTTCTACCCAAAACGAATCCGCCTCATGCGCCCGGGCTGATAGCCCAAATTCATCCAGCATGAAATTATTCCCGAAAATATGATCGATATGCAAATGTGTATTTAACAATGCTACCGGAATCAACTGGTTCTCCACCAAGAAACTCTTCAAACGTTGGCCTTCTTCCTTCGAAAAACAACCGCAATCAATAATCACAGCCTCCCCTGTCTCGTCATACAACACGATCGTGTTCTCTTGCCATGGATTATTTGTAAATACTTTAATTTTCATCTGTCGTGCATTTTAACCCGACAAATATACGAAAAAAAGAAGTGGATCAAAAAGGCTTTTGATCCACTTCTTTGTCCGTAACGTTTATAAACGAATCGTCAGATTTTCAGCGTATCGAATCCCCGACCATAAACTCCCATAACGGTGTTCATCGTCAAGAACGCATCAGGATCAACCATTTTCGTTACACGCATAATATTTTGCATTTCGCTCTTACGAGCTACGACAATCAACATCTTACGAGCCTCTCCGGTGTACCATCCCTGACAATCCACCACGGTAACACCGCGTCGCAAATCACGAGTAATGGAATTCGCCACATCCTCGTATTTTTGGGAAAATATAAGGAATTGTACCGATTGCATCTGTCCCGTAAATACCAAATCAATCGTGTAGGAGTTAACACCCATCACCACGTAACCATAGATAATAGTGGCTATTTTTGCCGTGGGATCTATCACAGTATCCTCCCCGATAAAGTAACTACATCCGATGATAAACACATCGATGTACATGATAATTTTACCAGGACTGATATTCCGGTACTTGTTGATAATCATGGCAACAATATCCGTACCGGCAGTACTTCCCCCGTTCACCAGAGAAATACCGATACCCGCACCACACATGATACCAGAAATCACGGCACACATGAATTTATCTTCCAGCAGAGGTTCGTGTATCAGGTTCTGAAACACACTCAACAAGAAAGAACTCATGAAAATAGCGTAAATGGTCTTAAAACCGAAACGAGGTCCCAGAATCTTGATAGCAATCGCCACCAACAAAAAGTTGATCACGAAATAGCTATACCCGATCGGAATCACCTCTCCGGAAAGGAAATAAATAATTGTTGAAATACCGGTCACTCCACCACCGACCATACGATGCGGAGCCAAAAATGCCGTCACGGCGAACGTGTATATCAACAAACCGAACGTGATCAACAGATACGCCCGGATTTCACTCATCAACTTCTCCTTTGTAACTTTCATCACATTAATTATTTTGTTTTGCCCACGTATCTTTCAAACCAACAGTCCGGTTAAACACCAGCGCTCCCGGCTTGGAATCTTTATCCACGCAGAAATATCCCAGACGTTGGAATTGGAAACGGTCACCTTCTTTCGCCTCCTTCAAACTCGGCTCCAACTTACATCCCGTCAAAACTTTTAATGAGTTTTCATTCAAGAATTCCTTGAAATCCACATCTTTATGTCCGGCAGGGTCCGGATCTTTAAACAATCGATCATACAAACGCACTTCCGCCTCGATAGCGTCCGGGGCTGACACCCAATGCAAAGTACCTTTCACCTTCCGGTTACTTGCCGATCCGGTACCGCTACGGGTATCCGCATCATACGTACAATGAATTGTCGTGATATTTCCCTCCGCATCCTTCTCCACGCTTTCACACTTCACGATATAAGCACCTTTCAAGCGAACCTCATTACCCAAAGTCATCCGGAAGAATTTTTTCGGAGCATCCTCCATAAAATCATCCCGTTCGATATATAGTTCGCGAGAGAAAGGAACCATCCTCGTTCCGGCCGTTTCGTCTTCCGGATTATTCTCGATCTCCACGGTTTCGGTCTGTCCTTCCGGGTAATTGTCAATCACCACCCGAACCGGGTCCAACACGGCCATCACGCGGGGAGCGACCTTGTTCAAATGCTCCCGAACACAGAACTCCAATAAAGCCATATCCACCACGATCTCCCGACGGGCAACGCCCACTTTTTCTGCAAAATTACGGATAGATTCAGGAGTATATCCGGCACGTCTCAATCCGGTAATCGTCGGCATACGGGGATCATCCCAACCGGCCACGATTCCCTTCTGAACGAGTTCCAGCAAACGACGTTTACTCATCACCGTGTAACTCAAGTTACGACGGGCAAACTCAATCTGCCGGGGACGATACTCCGTGTCAATCAACTGATCCAGAAACCAGTTATACAGAGGACGGTGTACCTCGAACTCCAACGTACATATAGAATGCGTAATACCTTCCAAATAATCGCTCTGACCATGCGTGAAATCATACATCGGGTAAATACACCATTTATCCCCGGTTCTGTGATGAGCCACGTGCATAATACGATACATGATCGGGTCACGCATCAACATATTAGAAGATGCCATATCTATTTTTGCTCGCAGAACTTTCTCTCCGGCTTGGAACTCACCGTTTTTCATCCGGCGGAATAAATCCAAATTCTCTTCCGGAGTCCGATCCCGGTAAGGACTATTTACTCCGGGTTCCGTGGGAGTCATACGTTGAGCGCTGATCACTTCTGCCGGCTGATCATCCACGTAAGCCTTCCCCTCCAGAATCAGTTTTTCAGCCCAGTCATATAACTGTTGAAAATAATCAGATGCAAAATGCGGTTCTCCTTCCCATTGGAAACCTAACCATTGAATATCTTGTTGTATGGAATCAATATATTCGACATCCTCTTTCGAGGGATTCGTGTCATCAAAACGCAGGTTACATTTTCCCTGGTATTCGGTTGCTAATCCGAAGTTCAAGCATATAGAAGTTGCATGCCCGATATGCAAGTACCCGTTCGGTTCCGGCGGGAAACGAGTATGTACCCGACCGCCATTCTTTCCCTCGGCCAACTCCTCTTCAATAATCTGTTCGATGAAGTTTAATGATTTATCTTCACCTTCTTCTTCCACGAGATGATTTTTATCCATACTAAAATTATTATAACATATTCGACGCGAAGGTAATTAATTTATGAGAGTTTTAAAAGTTTCTGTATATTTGCAGGCCATGAAAAATATATTTTATACCATAATATGCTGTCTGATTTCACTCACATCGTTAGCCCAGAGTGATTTCGGTTACGAAAACCCCGATGGAAGAGATCCCCGGGAAGAAGGAATGCAACGTGATTCCACGAAAGAACAACGTTACGTTCCGCATCATCGTTTAACTTGGAAATGGGTACACGACGGTGTGTATAAAGAATTTTACCAGATTGATACCCTTCAAGACGGGCTACAAAACACAAACTTGATATTCAAACACAGTGTTTCCAATACATACCTGGGAAACTTCCCGGCACCTTACGTATCAGACATTTACATCCTGCGTCCCCGAGGAGAAGATTTCTTACCGCAAGATCGGCTAAGAGATTATTTTTTTAAACCGGAAGACGCGTTAGATTACAACACTACCACGCCTTTCACACAATTAAGTTATTTCAACGGCGGGGGCCGGGGAAAAACAGAGGACTGGTTGGACGTGTGGCACATTCAGAACATACGCCCCTATTGGAATGCCGGATTCCGGTATAACCTCATTTCATCGGATGGAGCCTATTCTTATCAAAAATCCAAAACTTACAATTTTTCTTTTTTCAGTTCATACGAGAAAGACCGGATGGCAATATCCATGTTCATAAACCAGAACATGGCACACATCACAGAGAATGGTGGTATCGAAAACCTAGCCGATATCCGGGATACCTCGCTTGATCCCAAAGTTGTCGGTACACGGCTTGCCATGGAGCCAAAGAACAATCTCATGAATTTCAATTTCAAGGCTCTGGCGCAATACAATATCGGTAATCCCAAGGAAATCATCACGCAAAAAGATAGTGCCACGATAGACACCACAATAACCTATCCCATGAAATTTGCCTTGGCCCTCAAAGCAGAGGACAATCGTTACTCGTTCAAAGAAGAGAGTGTCGAAGAAGGATTTTTCTCTGATACTACCTACATTAGTAAACAGGGAAATTCCGATATGATCAAAAATCGGAAATATGAAATCGACGCCAAATTCATCTTGAATGAACATCCCAAATATAAATATTTACCGGGCGTATATGCCGGACTTAAATTCAAATACCTGAGTTACGATCAACGGGTCTCGCTGGACACGATTAATAACAGGGGAACCAGCAAATACACCGGGACATACCTGACAGCCGGGACCTTTAACATGGACAGTACCACCATGTTTAATTTCGACATCTGGGGAAGTTTTTGCCTGGCCGGAGATTATTCTGCCGACTATTCATTAGAAGGACGAATTATCCAGTACTTGAATAAAGGAAGAAATTCCTCCGTCACCGTCCACGCCTTGCTGGAAACGCAAACCCCGAATCACTACTATCTCCAATACCAGGGGAACCACAATCAATGGAAGAATAGTTTTGACAAGATACACGCCTACAATTTACGAGGGCATTACACGAATAAACGACTTCGGACAGAAGTCGGGGTGGCCCTCAACAACACGAAGAACTATATTTATTTCGACACAACCGCTATGCCCCGTCAATATGATGGAGACCTTATGGTATTCACGGCATGGGCAAAACAAATATTCCGACTAGGACATTTCTACTTCGACCAGAAAGTGTATTACCAAGTGACCAACAAGGAAAAGATATTACCATTACCCCAAGTAGCACTTCACTCGCACAATTACTACCAGAACCGCTTTTTTAAACAAGCTTTGGGTTTCCAGATCGGTATCGACTTGTTCTACAACACCTCGTTCTATGCTAATGCGTACGACCCGGCAATCATGCAGTTCTACAACCAGGAAATCGAGAAAACCGGAAACTATCCGAAAATGGATGTATTCGTCACGTTAAATATAAAACGAGCCGACTTATTTGTTAAATACGAACACTTTAACGAGTTCTTTGGCAGCAGGGATTATTTCTCGGCATACACCTATCCAATCAACCCGGCAAAGGTGAAATTCGGTATCCGGTGGAACTTTTTTGACTAACACAAGAAGCTCGCTAACGTGATGAAAACCACAAACCACCTTTACTAATTTGGTAGTTTACAACATTTTCCGTATTTTTGCAGTATGTATATAATAAAAACTATTACGTACACGCTGTTGTTCTTATCCTGTTTCGCCTCGTGCAAAACAAAACAAGAAGAACTACCGCTAGTCATACCAGAACCCGGAACGTTGGAAAAAATAGAGCAACGCGGGGTATTAAATGTATGTAGCTATTACAACACGACAGACTACTACGTGTATAAAGGTATTCCCAAAGGATTTCACTACGAATTGGTAAAAGATTTCGCCGATTATTTGGGAGTGAAGTTAAATATCGAAATAAACACGAATATTGACGAAAGCATTCAAAAACTGAATGAAGGCCAATATGACTTGATCGCCATGAGCCTCTCTGTCACGGATTCCCGAAAAGAAGACGTGCAATTCAGCCCCTCCCTATTCACCACCAGCCAAGTACTCGTTCAACACACGTCAGACACGCTTCTCCAATCATTAGATGACCTCAAGGGTAAAGAAATATTTTTACAGGAAGGCACCTCTTTCACCCGATTCCTGCAACACTTAAGCGATTCCTTACAATTAAATCTGAAAATCACCGAACTGAAAGATGTCACATTCGAAGACATTTTACTAAAAATAGAAAACGGGGAAATTCCCTACACGGTCATCGATAAAAATATTGCCCAGATCGCCTCCCAGTACATGAAACATATTGATTACTCTATTCAGCTATCCGCCGAGAGCCCTGTGGCTTGGGCCGTCACGAAAAAAGCGACTCTATTGGATGAAGAAATCAATACTTGGCTGGACGCCATTAAAAAGAGCGGAAAACTAAATGTCCTGTATAACCGTTATTACAAAAACAGTTACATCACGTCATTACACAACTCCAAATACTACAAACTGAAAAATGGAGTTATCTCCAGCTTTGACCCAATCATCAAAAAAGAGGCTCGGGCAATCGGTTGGGATTGGCGCCTATTGGCTGCCGTTATCTACCAAGAATCCGGTTTTGACCCGGAAGCCACTTCCCACCTTGGGGCTATCGGTCTGATGCAAGTTATGCCGGAAACCTCCCAGCAACTCGGATTCGAAGAATACGAAGAACCTAAAGACAACATTCATGTTGGGGCTTACTATCTAAAATACCTGGAAAACAAGTTCAACAAATTCGACCTCGACTCGCTGGAACAAATTAAGTTCACGTTGGCTGCCTATAATGCAGGTCTGGGACACGTACTCGATGCTATCCGATTAGCCGAATCATACGGGAAAAACCCCAAAGTCTGGGATAACAACGTGGATTATTTCATGCTCCATAAATCCCAACCGGAAATATACCGGGATTCTATTGTCCGTTTCGGCTATTGTGACGGGAAACAAACATTCAACTTCGTCAACAATATCATGGAAAACTATACCCATTATAAAAACACAATCAAAAAATAATTTATAATAAAAAGTTAGCTTGTGGGAAGGAATCACTTAATCGTAAATCATAAATCACAAAATCTTGGTGGCGAATATTGATTTACATTAATATTTTTCATACCTTCGCATCAGAGTTTTGATCATTATTTAACTAATTACTAAGGATATGCCTTACAGAAGATTACCGAATACAGATGCAGCAAGGATAAGGGCATTAGAAACAGCCTTGAATAACGAAGAGTTTTCTAATATCAACAACTTACCGTTTTCATTAAATCTTAGGCAAAAGATTGAATTCTTCTTACCAAGATTCAAAACGGCAATCACGAATTCTCAATGCGCCAGAGATAAACAAAACGTGAACAGCCGGAAATATGCAGAATATACACGAAAAGCAAAATTATACATTTCTCATTTTCTGCAAGTACTGAATTTCACGATAGTCCGAGGAGAATTAAAACCCGTGGCAAGAACTTTTTATGGGATTGATGAAAAGGATACGAAACTCCCTTCACTGGTTTCTGATCAGGATTTACTGGAATGGGGAGCAAAAGTGATAACCGGAGAACAAGAACGTACTCGTAATGGCGGGGGAAATCCTGTATACAGTCCTTCCATCGCCCTGGTGAAAGTGAACTATGAAAACTTCAAACAAGCCTATGCCGCCCAAAAGCAATTCCAGCAAAACTCCGCACGTTGCAGTGCCGAAGTAGCACAATATCGGGGCGAGGCAGACGAATACATTCTAACCTTGTGGAATGAAATCGAGGCTCATTACGCAGACCTCGAAGATGAAGAAATACGCCGCCAAAAATGTGAACATTTTGGCCTAGTCTACGTCTTCCGCAAAGGTGAAAAAGAAGAAATAAAAAGAAAAAAGGAAGCTGAACGCATCACGCTCAAACTCCCCTTTTAATATTAGATTTATGATTTACAATTTTAGATTCTTAAATCACAAATCGTAAATCATAAATTACATATACAGATCTCTCTCCCCTCTTGCGATTCTATCATAATAGGAACGGAACGTGGGGAGTAATTTTTTGTCTGTAAAGAATGGCATATTTTCAATCTCCTGCAACTCTTGCGCGATCAGTTTCTCACCAATTTCACGAGTCTCCGGAGAAGCGTAGTCATTCAGATACTCCCGGAACGTTAACACGGCATTCAGTTTACAGAATTTACCTTCCACACCTTTCTCCAACAAATTCATGATTTTATCCCCCGTACGACCGCAACGATACCCTGCCGTACAGAAAGAAGTAATCATCCCGTCATGGGCTAATTCACGGATTACCTCGTCCAAAGAACGCTGGTCGCCCAACATAAACTGCACCTTATCCGGATTCTCCTCTTGTTTTAACTTCTTGGCATAAGCCCCGATTCCCAACTTAGAAGAAGCATCCGTCTGCGTACACCCGTAATGATTGATTAGATCGCGTTTCAGATCCGGATTCTCGCGTGCCGTCACGATCAACCCGCTATACGGGATTGCCAGACGCAACACGGAAACCACCCGTTTCATGGCGTCATCACTCACGATATAAGGAGAATGTTCACTCAGGAATGAACCGGGAGCCGGTTGCATACGCGGGAACGACACGGTATGCGGTCCGATACCGAAATGTTTTTCCAAATCCCATGCATGATGCACCAGACCCATCACGTCGAATTTCCAATCGTACAAACCGAATAAAGCCCCGATAGCCACATCGTCTACCCCGGCCTCCATAGCCCGATGCATGGCATAAAGCCTCCAACGATAATTTCCTTTCACAGTGTTTGCCGGATGTAATTCGGCATATCTTCCCCGGTGGTAGGTTTCTTGAAACACCTGGAACGTACCGATTCCCGCACGCCATAATTTCTTCATGTCGGCAATCTCCATTGGAGCCGCATTCACGTTTACCCGACGGATATTATTAAAACCATTCCCTGTTGGCGTCGTGCGTTTCACGGAATAAATCGTGGAAATAGAATCCGCAATATAGTCGGCTCCATTTTTAGGATGCTCGCCATACACGGCAATCATTCGCTTATGCCCCTCGTCAATCACGGCAGCCACCTCATCCCGCACCTCATCCATCGTCAGTACATGGCGAACTTCGTCTTTATTCTCCACTCGGAATCCGCAATATTTACAACTGTTCACACAAAGATTCGACAAATACAAAGGAGCAAAGAAAACGATACGATTATCATATACTTTTTTCTTCACTTCCAACGCCGCCTCCTGCATTTCATGTAATAATTCTGGGTCCTCCACGTTCAGCAAGGTAGCCGTTTCAGCCGGAGTTAAAATCTTTATATCCAAAGATTTCTGTAAAATATCCCGAACTTGTTGTTTGTCGGGATTTTTATACTTTTCAATATCTGCAAATATCTGTTCCTCATCTATAAAATCCTTCCCTCTGTCCAGATATTTATCGATTTCTGCCTGTTTGATTACGCTGGCAGTCCAATCTTTCACACTACTCATTTTTCACTTAATTACAAGTTCATAAAAGTCCTAAAGTCTACAAAACTCACCATACACGTTTTCCTCCCTACCGTCACGTGAATATCTTTACGTATATACAAAGATCGTTAATTATTTCATCAATACCCTCTATTTCTGATATTTATTTTCAATCAAGCCATAAAGAAAATCAATAACCCGATCGTTAAATCCATAGACTTTTCTACTAAATCCCCATGAACCTTAGCTTAATAATTCCTTCACAATAGCGGAAATCGCTTTCCCGTCAGCAACCCCGGCCAATTCTTTGGAGGCGACACCCATCACTTTTCCCATCTCTTTAGCAGAAGTCGCCCCAACCTTCTCGATGATCGCTTTTAACGCGGTTCTCAACTCTTCCTCGCTCAACTGCTTCGGCAAGAACTCGTTCAGCACCTCAACCTGTGCCATCTCGTGAGCATACAAATCCTCACGTCCTTGATTTTTATATATTTCGGCCGATTCGCGTCCTTGCTTTGCCAATTTTTGGATAATCTTCACGCTTTCACTATCAGTAATTTGCTCCGGAGCCCCGGCAACAGATTTTGCCTCGATAAAAACCTTCTTTATATTTCTTAAAACTTCCAAACGAATGGTATCTTTAGCTTTCATGGCGGCCATGATGCCTTTACTAACCTGTTCTTCTATTGTCATTGTTTCTGAATTTAAAAATTAAAACTCACGAAGTTACTATTTATTCCTCAAATTTCCAGCAACCATTTTTAATTTTCGAAATCCTAACGTAATTTTGCATCGTAAAAAGACCTGCATGAAAACGATCATCACGAATAAAACCATTTGGAATATAGCTTACCCGATCATCCTAGGTAGCTTGGCACAAACTCTTATCACCCTTACCGACACGGCATTTTTAGGGCGGGTCAGTGAAATCGCCCTGGGAGCCTCAGCCATGGCTGGAATTTACTATTATGTTTTTTCCACGCTAGCCTGGGGATTCTCTATCGGGATACAAATCATCGTGGCGAGAAGATTAGGAGAAGGCAAACTAAACCGGATCGGTGTCGTTTTCGAGCATGGACTATGTTTCGTGTTCCTCTTATCCACGACCCTTTTCCTCGTTCAACGATATTATAGTGATATATTGCTTGGAGCCTCCATCCAGTCCCCAAACATCTATGCGGCAGCCATGGAATACATGTCCTACCGCCATTACGGGATTATATTCGTGTGCTTTAACTTCCTATTTAGAGCTCTTTACATCGGCCTATCCAACACAAAAATCATCGGCTACTCGACAGCAGCGATGGCCACCATCAATGTAATTTTCAATTACCTACTCATTTTCGGGAAATTTGGCTTTCCAGAACTGGGAGTCGGTGGCGCAGCACTAGCCTCCGTGATGGCAGAGATTTCCGCCTGCCTTATTTTCATTTTCTATACCTTATTAAAACTCCCGGTCAAACAATATGCCCTTTTCTCGTTCCACAAGTTAGAAGGATGGTTAATGCTCACCGTTCTGAAAACGGCCTTCCCTACCATGTTACAAAAACTATTGTCATTCGGGACATGGTATATATTTTTCATGCTCATCGAACACATGGGAGAACGCCCCATCGCGATAACCATTATCGTACGCAGCGTCTACATGCTCATACTTATCCCGGTATTCGGTTACGGGGCAACGGCAAACACGCTGACCAGTCGCCTGATCGGCGAACAACGCCAACCGGAAATCATGGGAACCCTGCGCCGGATCATGAAACTTTCCATGTTGAGCGTTCTCCCCGTGCTACTTATATGTTACGTGTTTCCACACCACGTGTTATCCATATATTCCAACAGTAGCGAACTGATTTCTGCATCTACGCCTTCACTCTATGTGGTCGGCCTGGCAGCTCTCAGCTTCTGTTTCGGGATCACGTTCTTCGAGGCCATTTCCGGGACAGGGAACACCACGCACGCCCTAGTACTTGAAAGTTTTGTCCTTATTTTCTACACGTTCCAAACTTGGCTATTCACCACGGTTGTCCGTTCCGATGTGGCATTCGTGTGGACCGTAGAGATCACTTATGGCATATTGATTGGTGTCGTTTCGTTACTCTACCTCAAGTACACGAAATGGCAACAAAAGAAAGTTTGAAAATAATTCTCTATTTATAAGGAAACGATTGCCTCCCCTAACCACTCATTGCACAGGAGGGACAACCGATTGATAATCTGCTCCCTCCCCGTGCAAGAGAGAACAGGAGGGAGTAGTCTGAAAATACTAAACAGTAGCTTAAAGGCAACTTCATTGATGGTGTATCAGCAACTCATCAATACCGTAAGTAATATTTTCTATATATTGTAGATATACTTTATGAACCTTATATGAAATAAGGTTCATATAAGGTACCTATAAGGTATCTATAAGGTTCATGATGGTATTGACGTACTATTCATCCATTAATCACCACGAAATAAGAGGTGACCTCCGATATAAAATAGGCATACTTTTTACCATTCTTCAGTTTCCCTCAGATCAAATAAAATCAAACAGATTCGGAATATATATTGGAAAGACTTAATCGCTTTTCTTGATATCACAAATATCAATTAACGATCGTTTAAAAACATCGCAATATACAAACATTTTTGCTAATTGAAAAATTTTTGTTTATTAATTATTATTTCTCGTAAACAGAGAGTTAGACACAAAACAGATAAGAAGTCCTAAAGCTCAATTCCACTCGTTTTTAAACGATCCTTTTTTGATCGAATAAAAAATACACTAGATAGGAACAATTTTATTTAAGCGTGGAACTAAAATTTAAATATTACTTGAACACAAAAAGATTTATTTTCATTCTGTGTATCATTCTGTTGCCGGCTGTCAGTTATGCTCAATCCGTGAGATCAACAAGCACAACGGCAATGGATTCTATTCGCAGGCAATTCGAAAAAGAAGCGACACAAACAATCGCTGATTTCGAAGCATACAGCAAGAAAGCACGGGAAGAATACGAAAAATACGAGGCACAAGCCCGTGCGGACTATTCTCGTTACACTCGCTCAATCAAACAAACATGGGGCGGTGACAGTATCGTGGATAATACACCGACACAATGGGTAGAATACAGTAATGATTATCAAAATCGTTCGATCGTTAATTTTGATAAAGGAAAAATTCTCGTGGAAGTCGCACTTGAGGATGGCAACACGATGGATTCCGCCACGATAAATGCCCGTCTGGCTGTTGCCATTGAACGTATGTTGAATAGTCAGGGATCAACCTGTCCCTATCCATCCTCTGTTGATGTATCAAAGCCCCTGACCACCAACCCCGTACTGGATGGATTGGTCGATTTTTCCATGTACAAACCTGATAAATCACTAGAATTGACGGGACAAAATCCGACACTTACCCGTACAGCACCTCCCACACCAACGGTCAAAGGGAAAAAACTAACTCTCAATAACAATCAAAAGGAAGATTCATCCGGGGATTCCACCACAACCGGGATTACCATGGCCCGCCGCGTACAGGAAGAAGGAAACAGAGGTTCCAATAATCCTCTCGCAAACAAACGGGAAGATGCCCACAGACGAGCAGAACAAAAAGCACAGGCATGGCAGAATGAATCGGAAAAGGCCATTATGATAAAAACGATCGCCGTACAAAGCAAGAAAAAGATCACGAAAATAAAAGGGAATGACGGGAAAGTACGTCAAGTAGTACAAATAGAGATGAACCTCGTTTCCGACAATCTCTCGAAAAACGCGGCTCTTTACAAAGACCTCGTGGCAGAATTCTCACAAATTTTCCAGATCGAACAACCGCTTATCTTTGCCGTGATGGAACAAGAATCCCGTTTCAATCCGGAGGCCACGAGTTGGGTTCCCGCTTACGGGCTGATGCAATTGGTTCCCACCTCCGGAGGGTTGGATGCCTATAATTACGTGTACAAGAACTGTTGGGTCCCGACACGGAGCTATCTTTTCATACCACGTAATAATATAGAACTGGGCACAGCCTATCTCCGTGTCCTCATGAATCAATTCTCATCGGTTACCGACCCGCATTGCCGCAGGCTTTGCGTCATTGCCGGATATAACACCGGGGCCGGAAACGTGAGCAGGGCTTTCACCGGAGCCACCAATCTAAATAAGGCAATCCCGCTAATTAATAAATACAATTATGAACAATTGTACCACCATCTCACGAATCGTTTAAGCACGAGCGAAGCCCGAAACTATGTTTCAGGAGTGAGCAAGCGACGGGAAAAATATCTTAAACCATAAAAAGGAATAACAATGTTTTGTCCAGAATGTGGCCATCGTATAGAAGATCAGAATATACATTTTTGTCCGGAATGCGGAACAAAAATAGAATGGCCTTGTCATACCGAGAAGAAAGCACCGAATACGCCCCACCCCCAAAACATGGGCATGCACGGGTTGATTTTCACGAACTTGCACCTACTGGCCGGAAAGCTGGAAGTGGACGAGCAAATCTTGATCACCATTTTTGATGAATTTATCCAACAGAAACGGGAATACGGGATCTCGTACAAACTTATCGATGCCGGTAATTATTCGTACCAGAAAAGTGTTTTTTGGGGAAACACGAAGAAAGCACATTTAAAAGCCAACAGCCCGTTGTGGGATTACATGGACATACTGATGGATGTCCACAACGGGGAACAGGCGACAAGCGATGAAATATCGCAATACTTATTTATTATAGGTAGCAATGACATTATTCCCATGCCGTGCATCCGGCACTACATCTCCGACGATGCTAACGATGACAGTATCGACACGGACATTCTCTACGCTTATCCCTATGGCAAGGAGATGCTTGCATTGCTCGAAAACCAAGAAGCGTTTACGTACGATCAACTCTTTTTCGTGGGGAGGTTGCCACTCGGAGAAGATGCTTCATTTGAAGATTTACGCGATTACTTGGAACGTGACGTTGATTATTCCCTTGGTTTCCCGATGAACGAGGCTTACGGCCAATGTGACCCCCACTGGAAAAAGGTGTCCAGTCGCGTGGCAAATGACCTTTTGCAAGGAAATTATTTGCGCGACTTAGGTAATTACCTGTCAGCCGACTACTATTATAATCGATTGATTCTCTCCCCCATGATCGTGGAAGGAAATCTTCATCAGGTTTTTCACACGAATGCCTCGCTATATTATTTCAATCTCCACGGCGGGGAAGGACGGGAATCTCGCGGTTACGCAGGAGTTATGCTTAACAAGGAAGAATACGGGGCTTTACCGGCCATAGAACCGGAACACATGATGACCTGCGAGGAACCTAATATCGTGATCAGCGAGGCTTGTTATGGAGGACGTTTTATCGGTTTGGATAAACGCCACAGCATGATGCTGGCTTCACTCTTTACCAACACGTTAGCATTCGTTGGATCATCACGCGTGGCTTGGGGAGCCGTTGATGATCTATCCTCGTCCCAATCCCGAGTATCGGTTAGCTATGCGGACATCATAGCCGGTTATTTCATCAACGCAATCTTACAAGGATACACGGTAGCCGAAGCATTATTTATTGCCCGCGGTGCCGTGTTACAAGAAACCGTCCCGGGAGACCCGCATACCGCACTGACAGTCGTGGAATTCAATCTTTTCGGCGACCCGATGATCACGATGAACGCTCTTACAAGCTTGAAGTCCGGGAATAAAATGACCCGGAAAACGGCTCTAGTTGAACAAGATACCCAAATAGGATGTACAATCGAGAAGGTGGGACATGGAACGGGAAAAGGTTCTATCCTAGAACAGGTACGAGGAGCCGTGGACGCTAATATTCAACAGATTCATGCCACGATTGGCCAGTACCTGTACACAAATTACGGGATAAAACCGCGGCCAGTAGAAGAGATTTTAAAGATTAAATATAATAACGGACAGGAAGAGTTGATATTCAATTATGACCTGACTTCCGAAAAGAAAATACCGACCCGTTGGGTTGTCACTACAAGCACGGACGGGAAAATCAAGAGAGTTTACTCTACCAAATAAACAGCTTAAAGTGAAACAATAAACGATACAAGTATGAATTGCCCTAAATGTAACGCCATTCTTCGTCCGGGAGTAAAGTTTTGTACTTCTTGCGGACAAAAAATAGAGACATCGGCCACGTGTACTCAATGCGGAGCCCCGTTAAAATCAGGAGCCAAATTTTGCATCAAATGCGGACAGCGGGTCACTCTTGCAGAAAAGACATCCGCCACGTCACAAGAAACGACATCGGACATTAATTCAGTCAAGGGACGCATCTACTGGAATATACAACCGGGGCAAGTGGCCCGCGTCATTAACGAAACGGAATTTGACTCTTATAACAATATTCAAGGTATTATTATCCCGGAAGGAACAACCGCCTATATTCGTGCCAATGGACGCACGATTGCTTCTATCAGCGGGGGAACCTATAATTTCACAGGCTCTTCGAGTGATTCTTCCAACCATTTGACAGGTTCACTGCGGAAAGGATGGGAATTTATCGTCAACTTATTCAAAAACAAGAAAAAGGAAGAGAAACCGACAACGGAAGCTCTCTATCTACAACAGCAAAATCTGATTTTGGAAAACGCCAAGAAAGGAGCCGCTTTCTCTGTTGTTATCTTACTGGATAAGTCTTTCCCTCTTCTTTTCGGTTCCAAGCAAGGAACGCTTGATGCTTACAAGGATTTTGTCCCGATGAACATACAAACCCGGTATCTGGATATGGCGTTAGGCGTAAACGCGTATTTCAAAATCTCGGATCCGGAACGATTTATCATTCATTACCTGACCGAACGCCAGATGTTGAACACAACGGTCATCGTGGATGAACTCACGGATACCATCCGGAACATTTTGCAGGAAACGTTATACGACACGGAACTCTCGTCCAATCGCATACCCCAAGAACTCCACGCCTTACTGAAAGAAAAGATTAATGCCATCGCCGCAGAAGCCTTTTTCGGTATTTCCATCGTGCGCATTGTCGAGATTTCAGCGACCAGCGAGGATTTAGAGCGTTTCAGGGTATTGAGCCGCGAACTCTACCTCTCGGACAAAGAACTGGATTATCTCCGACGCACCAATGATTTCAAAAACCGGATGGCGGATACCGTGAATTCGCAACGACTGCACGAGGCCGCGACGGATCTTGAATTGGACAAGCAACTGGAGACTATAAATCACGATCGGCTGTTGCATGAAGACGAGATGGAGAAGTTTAAATATTTCTTGAGGAACGAGCGCATCGTACGGGAGGCTCAAAACGACGATGAACGAAATGCCGCTCTTCTGGAAATTGCCAAAACAGGATTCATCCGGGAAGATGAAGCACGGGCCCTTCAAGATCAATTGAAAACGAACGATTACCAACGGGGGATGATGTTCCAAATGATACAACTCCGTGACGGTATCGAGTTCGAACGAACCCGCATGGAGGGCGAAGCTGAAAAAGCGACCCTGATTGTCAGAAAAGAGCTTGAATTACAAGGATTACAAGATGATTACGCGGATGGCCGTTTCTATAAAGAAGTCGAAAAACAACGCACGGTTGCCGAAACCAATCTCGATCTGGATCAACGCCAGCGGGATATGGATTACAATGATGCCAAACGAATGCACGACATGGAACGGGAAGATGATGACACGCAGTTTCAACAATTCATGGCGATCCAAAACGCGGAAGAACAAGCAAGAGAAAATCAACGCAAGCATGAGGCGGAAGTAGAACAAAACCGTTTAAAGACGGCCGAGGAGATGGAACGTTTAAAATGGGAAAACGCGAAAGAACTTTCCGATGAAAAAGTGTGGGCTTTAAACGGTGGAGATGCCGCCGTGGCGTATGCGGAAAACAAGTATAGCTCGGAGGCCGAACGCGAGGCAAGCGAACGGTTGGAAGCACAACGACGGGAAATGGAAGCCCGGTTGGAAGCAGAACGGGCCTCCCGTGATAGCGAACACCGGGAAAATCAATCCCAAATGTTCCAGATGATGCGGGATATGATGACCATGACCGGGGGCATCCAAGCCCAAAAGGTAGATGAAAAAGAACGTCAATTGCGCGAACGTGATGAACGTATTCTCCGTCAGGAGGGACGGATGGACACGGCTTATGACCGGGCATTGGATTACACGACCCATAATAATATGCCACCGCAAATGCCACAACAAGCGGTTCCCGCGCAGCCCGAACCACAAGCCCCACGACCACAACAAACGCAAGCGCCACAATCACCCGCGGCCAAAACAGCCGCACCGGCAACCTGCCCGGAATGTGGAGCGCCATTGGAACCCGGAACAAAATTCTGTGCTGATTGCGGTGCCGGAATCATGTAAAAACGATTTTTCAATTCAATGTATAAAGATATGACTATCATTCATGGAATTCTGGAATGTCCCTTATTGGACCTCGGGTCTAAATCCGAAGGCCGGAGAGCTATCTTGACAGATGATGAGGGTAAAAAATATAAACTTTACCGGGCCGGAATATTACCCGCTGGTGACCCGTTTTTTATCCCTTACGACGGAATGCATATCGGAGTTTCCGGGAACGCAGAGGAAGAAACAGGGAGTTTTCTAGTTACATCCATTTTATTGGATGATGGCACAGAAGTCTTTCCTCAGCCGACAGAAATACCTGTCGGGGATCCCATCGAACTTCCCTTACCGCATAAATCAAAAAAATCACTGAAAAAGAAAAATAAGTAAACTTACGAGATTATGAGCAAAGAGAGATTTTGTCCGGAATGTGGTCAGCCCGTGAATGCAGACGAACGTTTCTGCCCGGATTGCGGGGCTGAAGTCCCGTTTGAACCCACCAACAACACGGGCATCCCGGAAGGCCCACTAAATAAAGTGAAACCTTCAGAGACAAGCGAACCGATCATAGGCGCAGGAGCACGTGCAAATATTACCGGAGGAATTAATAAAACCTCCACCACCCATGCTAATATTAACACATCCAGTGTCGATAACTCTTCCACGGTCCATAACAACACGACGATTGTCATGGAAAAAGAAGAAGCCGAGTATTGTGAGGTATGTGGAAATCCTTTTGACGAAAGGCATGCCAGATGCCCCAAATGCGGGAAAGAGATTTGCTTTGACTGTAAAGTAAAAGGAAAAAATCGTTGCGTGGAATGCGAAAAAAAATCTATTAACGAGTATCGCCTTGCTTTCCAACAACTACTTCTGACGACCAACAACAATATCGGTATCGCCGGCCGACAGATGATGGATCAAAAAGCCAGAGAATTGGACGTGGAAGACGTGAAAGCCGACATTGAAAAAGAGATGATAGAATTGTATAAACCGGCAAGTAAAGCCACTCAACCGGCCGTGGTTTCTACCCCCTCCTCGGATCGCCCAGCTCAATCACAGGAAGCCAACCAGAAAGGTATAGGAGCCTTAACCGGGACTCACCAACATTCCATTTCACGGCCGGGATCGGGAAGAAACAAATGGATTTCCCTGAGTGTCATCATACTCGTTGTACTTGCCGGTTATTTTATCTTATCGAAGAAAGAACATCCGGCCAAGGAAACTCCCGTACTATCCCCGACAGAACAGAAGCAGACGGCTACGAAACAAAAGGCTGTTCCCCCGGTTCAAACCAAAACCACTCCCCCTGCAATCACTCCCGATAAAAAAGAGATACAAACGGAAAAGGCGCAGACGCAACCCGCCGTGGAAAAGAAAGATGCCGATTATGACGCAGGAATGGAAGCTTACGAGAAAGGGAAAGGACTGGATGCCATTCGTCTTTTCAAAAAATCCGGAAGTGCAAAATCATATTACATGCTGGGATTGATTTATGAAAACGGCTGCGGCACAGTGGGAAGTAACGGGATGATGGCCCGGAAGAATTTCAAAAAAGCTGCAGAGATGGGACACGAAGAAGCAAAATCGAAATTATAATATCATATTTCTATTAACCTTTAATTTAAATTCATTATTATGCTAAAGAGAATTATTACAATTATGGCGTTACTCTGTGTCGTTGTTATCGCAGCTAAAGCACAAGAGGTGAAGAAACCGAGGATGTATGTTGAATACTTCACGGAAGCAGATGGAGTTGAGGAAGCCAATAGCGACAAAGTTCGCCAAGCGGTCATGGCTGCCCTCAACAAAACGAAACGATTTGAACTGGTAGATCAAGATGCCGAGTATTCCATGAAAAAAGAAGAAGAACGGCGCACGGATGAAAAAGCAATGAGTGACGAGAAATCACGCACACAAACCATCACCGCTGCCGGACATGATTACATTTTAGGAGGAAACGTACTGGCCTGCTCCGTAAAATCCGAACAGAAAGACGGGAAAACGATGTATTCCTGCGTATTGAATTATTCAGTAACCGTGACAGAAGTAGCCACTTCAACAACGGTTGCAAGTGCCACATTTGATCACTCCCCCTCCGGGATTGGTGGTACGGTAGGTAAACTTTTGGATTTATCGGATTCAAAAGATAAAGCCATCGCCAGTGCAGTCAACATGATCGCAAGTGACATTGAAAACTTCCTGATCAAAGAATTTCCGTTGGAAAGCACGATTGTTCCTATGGATTATGAAGTGAAAAAAGACAAATTGGTGAAATGTTATATCAACCTAGGCTCTGATCATGGAGTGAAAAAAGGAGATTATTTCTCCGTATTAGCTCCTAGCGTAAGAGCGGGTCGTACGACATACAGCGAGATCGGTAAAATGAAAGTGGAAGAAGTAGTAGATGGAACCATGTCACAATGTAAAGTAGTACAAGGCGACAAGAAAATATTCACTGCCATGGAAGCTTTCCAAGCTCTTGACGAGGCTGCCCAAAAGCAACAACCTCTAAAGGTGAAAGCAACGATAGCACCTTTATTCTCATTGTAATCGGTTATTTATGAAGAAAGTAGTGAACATATTTGGCATGCTGTTACTCCTCTTTTCAACTTCTGTCAAAGCCCAAGAGTACCTTCAGATCGTTTCTCTAGAAGCCGACAAAGGAGCAAACGCCGTTTTCTCCTCGGCTGGAATCGCAGATAACAAGAAAGGGATCGAAACAGATGCCATCAAATCACTTATCTACACCCTGTTTTTTCAGGGTGTAGAAGGTGTTAATGACGGGAAACCTTTAGTCAGCAAACCCAATGAGGCTTACACGAATACCTTCTTTAATAACTTGGCTCGTTACACTCCTTACGTGGTTAGCGCAGAAGAAGCCGTAAAAGCCACGAAAGTAGGCGGACGTTTCCAAGGTACGATGCGAATTACCTTGCGTCTTCGTCAATTGATTAATGATGTACGGAAAAATACACATTATGACGAAATGTTGGCTGAAACTCCCAAACCGAAATTACCCAAACCAACCATTATCGTTGTTCCAATCAAGAAAAAGGGGGAAAGTTATGAATCAATTCTGGAAAACGACAATGATTACCGTATCGCCGTGAGTGCCGTACAACAAGGCTTTGAGGCTTGTGACATTACAACTCAGAATGTATTGAAACAAATTGAAGCTATGAAATTAAGCGGAGAGTACGAGGAAAACGCAGGAGCTACAGAATCTAATGATAAACAACTTTTGTTAAGATCAGGCGCAGACGTTTATGTCACGGTGGATTTAATGAGAGACAATACAGGACAAGAAATTAGCTTATCATTAATCCTGCAAGCTTACGAAGTAACTAGTGGCGCTATCTGGGCCACGGCAGATGGTAGCACAAACCGTTTCCGTTCAACGGATACCAAACGTTTATGCTCTTACGCAGTCAAAGACCTCCTCCCGTCTTTCATGGAAAAGATCGTTAAACAGTATTCCCTCCCGTCTCGTGTCGCTTTACACGTATCTATCATTGTTGACGAAAACGACATGACGGGAATTTCTTTAAAAAATGCACGTTGCAAGAATGGAGAAAAGATCACAAGTTTCATTCAGAGTTGGCTGGATGACAATGCTTATGAAGGGGACTATCACCTACAAGGTATCGTGGATGTATCCGCCAAATTTGACTACGTGATGATCCCTAGAGAAGACAAGAAGGGAGCCAAAATGAACGCAGCAAAGTTTGCAGAAAAATTAGAGGCGGCTTTATACGCTCAAGGAATCGAATGCTCCAATAGCGTTGGAGGAAACACTATCTACTTGACACTAAACTTGTAACTATTAATAATAAAATTATGCGAAAGATTATTCTAGGCCTGTTACTCTCGATATGCAGTGTTTTCCATGCCGAGGCACAAGCACCCGACTGGGTAACCCAACGCCCGACTTCGTCTGACGCTTACATCGGTATTGGCGTCGCATCGTTATCGGAAACCGATTACATGAAAAAAGCGACCCAGAACGCCTTGTTGGACATCGTTTCACAGATCGCTGTAAAACTTGAAAACAATTCTTTTTTGCACCGGGTAGACGTGGATGGCAAAACACGTGAAATGCTGGAAGACAAAATTCACAGTTCAATGGTAGCTTGGCTGGAAGGACAAGAACTGAAAGGCAGTTACCAGTCGGAACAAAAATATTACGTGTATTACGCCTTGGATAAAAAAGTATATGCCCGAAAAGCCGAAGAACGCAGACAACAAGCGATCAGGACAGGCATGGATTACCTGCAAAAAGGACGTGGAGAGGAAAGCGCCATGAATCTTTCGCAAGCTGCCCAGCTCTACGGCAAAGGACTGGAAGCCGTGGAGCCTTGGGCATTTATGGATTTGACTACAAATGCCGGAGGTTCATCCGTGAATGTTCCCATAGAACTCTATAACGCTTACGTGAACGTGTTCAGCGGAATGGCCATCACGACCAACGTCATGATGGTAGAAGGCGAGGCCTTTAAAGCAATTGCCGAACCTATCGCCGGATGTCTTTCCAAAAACGGGGTTGTCGTTCCGAATGTTAAATTAAAGGCTTCATTCGCATCCGGTAATGGCACAGTATCCCCCGCCATACAGACAGACCACACGGGTACAGCGGAATTTTACGTAACGAATATTACCTCGAAAGAAGAGGTGCAGGAATTGCGCATCACCATTGACGACTCGTTCATGAATAGTCTACCCGAGGCATATCGTCAATTGTTGCAAAATCAAACTTGGCCCTCGGCTAAAGTCACGATTTCATTGAAGAGCGCACCGATCACGGCCTACCTCTACGTAAACGAGGATAACGAGCTGGAAGGTATCGAACGCCAGATCAGTAGCCTACTGACCAACAATTATTTCACATTATCGGAAGACCCCGATGCCGCCACGTGCTTCGTGGATTTATCCACTAAATTGGAAATGGGAGAAGTCGTTACCGGGGGAACGTATGACTTAAATACATGTTACTGTTCCCTAGTTCTAAAGATTTACAATAACAAAACACAGCAAATGCTCTTGAACTATTCGGTAAACCAAGTTAAAGTTCTAGTACCCGTAAACAAATCGGCAACCGCATCACTCTCGATGTGTATCCGGGAAGTGATAAAACGAGTGAACCGGGAATTGCCGGCCCAGATTAAAAAATTAAAAATCAATTAAAAGGTAGTATTATGAAACACTATGTCTTATGGGGATTGATTGTAGCTGCATTCTTTTTATTAAGCAGTTGCGGTTCGTCAAAGAAAATCCAAGAAAAAAGCCCCGTCGCCACGTTTATCATGCCGGGAGCAGACCTTGTCAGCGGCAACGGTGTACTTCGGGGCTGGGGTTCAGGCAGGTCCGACAGCGAAGCCTCTGCCCGGAAAAAAGCCCAAATGGCCGCTTCAGCAGAATTAGCCGCTATTTTGGCTAAAACGGTGGAATCTACAACCGAAGAGTACTCGACGATCCTGTCAGAAGGTATGTCTTCCGAATCCAAGTCTTTACTTACGGATAAAACGAAAATAACCGTGAATCAAACCTTGGCGGGAGCCACGATCGTATTCGACCGCTGGGACAAAGACGAAAAGACCGGACAATTTATTAATTATATCGTTCTGGAACTCAAAGGAGACGATTACTTGAAAAATTTGTATAAGGAACTTGAAAAGAATGATGCGGTTACCGTAGATCGGGATTTGCTGCAACGCCTTTTCTTGAAACATATTGATGAAAATTCGAAAAAGTAACTAATAAAGAGAGAGTGACCCAAAAGTCAAAAACAAGTCTTTTTCTGCTTGTTTTATTCGTACTCCTATACGAGAACGGTTTCAAATATTCAATTTTCAGAGAAAGAAAATTACTTTTGGGTCACCCCCTTCTTGTTATACAAGTTTGCGATGTTGCAGTCGGAAGATTCTGCCAGAGTTCCGCTTCGCTTCATCCACCCTTCCGACTCTGTCGTCAGGGAGCCGCTCACAAGGCCGCGGCCGGCCATGCTTTGAAATAGAACCTCCGACTGCCATATTGCAGCTTTTAGCAAGAGATTTCATCAGATATTTTCATGCTTTGAGCATATTTATCTCTCTCTTTTGCTTTCCGAGCGACATATTTCCTTAGATTATGGGCAAGTGAGACGAGTCCCCACTCCACGCTAACCTTTCTTGTGGATTTTATCAAGGTATGCGTATACTACAATTTTTAACAACATCCTAGGATTATAACTCGTCGTACCGCCTCCTTTACAAGTTGATTCAATACCCGAGATGTCTATATTATCAAGGATTGCATTGACTGCGCGTACAGGATGGTTTTCCGGAACAAATTCACCGATGCAAGATGGAAATAGAAGAAAATCGTTCTGATTATACTCTTTATGTTGTACCTTTGCCACAGTTGGAAGTTTTTGATGTTTTTTTAGGATTATAAATATACAAATTCAAATCTGATTGTTCTACTTATAGAAAAAAGAGAGGTGACCTTAAAGCCTTATGACTTTTGAGTCACCCTCTTTATTTTAACATAGTATCTCTCATCCTCAATCATATACCCTCAACTTCCCTCCCACAACCATCCCCCTCCCGCTTAAAATGTACAATTCTTAGCGATTCTACACACACTTTTTTTCCTAACTTTACCGTATAAATCAAGAAAAAGATGTATTTTCGAAAAAATAAAATCATTGGTTGTGAAAAGGAACATTTTACTTACATTTCTGACAATTCTTGTCTTATTAAATAGTACGGCAATCGGATATTACATTTATCACGATCAAAAAGAACAGGAAGAGAACGAGGAACCACCATTTTTCCTCATGAAATCATCAGACGTGGATTTTCCGCCCACATTCAGTTTGGCCGGGGAGCCGGTCCCGTTGGAAAGAATTGATGTGGCTGAAGCTTTCCAAAAGGAACTCATCGTGAATACCTACTTGCATTCACACACGATCCAAGCCTTGAGAAATGCTCCCCGTTATTTTCACATTATCGAACCTATCCTAAAAGCGGAAGGGGTTCCGAATGATTTCAAATACTTGGCAGTCATCGAAAGTAACTTGAACCCGTTGGCCGTATCTTATGCCGGAGCCGTAGGGATATGGCAACTCATGGGAGCAACGGCCAAAGAGCTTGGCTTGGAGGTATCGAAAGACGTGGACGAACGCTACCACGTGGAAAAAGCGACCCGTGCAGCCTGCTCTTACCTAAAAAAAGCTTATCAGAAATTCGGTTCGTGGACTTTAGCCGCGGCCTCCTACAATGGAGGTATGAATATGCTCGCCAGACAAATGAATCGACAAAAAGAGAAAAACTTTTACGATCTTTTGCTAAACGAGGAAACCGGAAGATACGTGTATCGAATGCTGGCTCTAAAACAAATCATGGAAGAGCCTCATTTATATGATTTTTACGTGGATCATTTGTATCCCGTGGAACCGACGACTCAGGTCAAAATAACTAAAAGCATAAAGGATTTGGCGGCTTTCGCGCAAGAACACGGAATATCCTACAAAACGTTGAAACGCTTTAATCCCTGGTTACGACAGACCTCGCTGAAAGTCGGGAAACATAAAACGTACTACATTGCTATTCCCGAGAATAAACAGGCATACAAATAAAATGTTCGGCACACTATTTGTACCTCTCGGCCTATATGGATATAAAAAACTCCCAACATGGAAAAAAATAAAATAACGGTCTTTTGTGAAAACAATGGACAAGAATACCAGATACCCACGGGATCTAGTTTAAAAGAATTCAAGACAATCGTGTTTCCCACAAATCACCAAAACATTTTGGGGGCATTAGTCAATAACGAGGTACGGGATCTACACTACGAGATATACAACCCCAAATACGTGAACTTCGTTGATGTCACCACGTTGGACGGGTATAGCGTGTACCTGCGTTCTCTTATTTTCGTGCTTTACAAGGCAATACGTAACCTCTACCCGAAGAAAACGCTTATCGTGGAATATAATCTTTCCAACGGGTTATTCTGTCGTCTCGCCAACAAAGAATTTGTTCTCACCGGGGACAGAATAGCGGAAATAAAAAAAGAAATGCAACGTATCATTGACCATGACTACGAGATTATGCGCACGGAAACTCCCACGGAAGAAGCCATTAAACTTTTCAACCGCCAAGGGTTGAAAGATAAAGAATTGCTGCTTTCCACCCGAGGCAAGATGTTCACCTCTGTTTATTCCATTGACGGCACGTGTGACTATTTCTACGGAACCTTGGCCCCTTCTACCGGATGCCTGAAGGTGTTTGACCTGAAGGACTACAAGGACGGTATGTTACTAATGTTACCCGACCGGAACAATCCAACCCAGATACTTCCATTTGTCCCCCAAGAAAAATTGTTCAGCACGTTCAGCGAGTTCAAACGCTGGGGTAAAATTTCAGAGGTCATGCAAATCGGGCATTTAAACCAAGCCATCGAGCATAAACATGCCGGAGACATGATCAAAGTCAGCGAAGCTTTACACGAGAAAAAGATTTCCCAAATTGCCGATCAGATCAAAAAACAAAAAAAGGTAAAAGTTGTGCTCATCGCCGGCCCCTCCTCTTCGGGAAAAACCACGTTTGGAAAACGGTTGGCGATCCAATTGTTGGTGAACGGTATTAAACCCGTGAATTTATCACTGGATAATTATTTCGTGAACCGGGAAGATACCCCCAGGGACGAAAAGGGAGAATATGATTTCGAGACGATTGATGCGTTAGACATTAACACGTTCAATAACAACATCATGAGCCTACTGAAAGGCGAAGAGGTTGAAATCCCGAAGTTCTCCTTCGAAACCGGACAACGCTTCTACGATGGAGAAACTCTAAAGATGTCCAAGAACAACGTGATCATTGTTGAAGGGATCCACGGATTGAATCCCAAGCTAACCGAATACCTGCCTCACGAGATACTATTCAAAATATTCATCTCGGCATTAACCGTGATTTCTATTGATAATCACAATATTATCAATCCTTCTGACAACCGTTTGATTCGTCGTATGGTCAGAGATCACAAATATCGCGGCTATTCAGCCCTCGACACGCTGAAAAGATGGGAAAGCGTACTCTCCGGGGAACAAAAACACATCACACCTTACCAAGAGGAAGCAGATGTCATGTTCAACTCGGCTCTCGTTTACGAACTAGGAGCTTTGAAACAACAAGCAGTTCCGCTTTTGGAAGAAGTTCTAGTAAAATACCCGGAACATTCTAAGGCTACACGCTTACTGAAATTCTTCTCGTACGTTCAAGCCGTGCCTACCCGGGAAATTCCACCAACCTCTATTTTAAGGGAGTTTTTGGGAGGGAGTTCGTTTAAATACTAGAGTATAACAGAAGAAGAGCTAGTAATTCCTATTCATCATAGGAAATATTCTAACTCTTCCTCTGTTTATAGAGGAAATGTCAAATCCCCTCCAATCCTTTCCGTAAAGAGTCTCTAAAGGCTTGATCTTCTCCAATCATGCCCTCCCAAGAATATCTGACCTTCCCCTCTTTATCCAACAAGAAATAAGCAGGGTAATTCGTTATTTCAAATCTCTCTTTCAAAAAAGCAACATCGGGATCATCCATGTCAATCCTCACGCTAACGCATAAAGAATCCAAATAATTCACCCGCTCGGGTAAATCCCACGCCCAATTCCGCATAATAAAATAAGCATCACGACCTCTTACGCATTCCAACAACAAAGGCTTATTTTTTTCCTTTACTCTCTCCAATGCATCACTCCAAAATTTCCCGTTACAACTTATCGGAAAACCCAGATACCTGAATTTTTGATAAAAATCCCATTGTTCCACGGGAGTTTTAGCAAATTCAAAAAGCATTTTGGAAGTAAACTGCCCCATTCGTTCCTTGTCTTCATCTTTTCCGTTCAATCCGACATATTTCATCGCATGCCACAAGCAATCCCGCCACTCTTTAAGTTCCACCAGTTCTTGCATTCCTTCCACCATTCCCGGGATATCATTTTCTAGGAAAGCTTTTACTTCTTTTGCCCAAGTCAATACAATTTTTACCTTATTTTCCTCCGAAATAATAGTACGGTCGAGGGGGGACACTGCCATTGTAATTTGGTTTATCAAATCGAACGCCTCAGGAGAAGCTTGACAACCATACATCAAACGCTGAATTTCTTGTTTATAACCTTGAACCAAGTAATCATCAATACGCTCTTTTCCTTGCTTCTCCCGGAACTCGTCTCCATGTTTCACCACATATTCAAAATATTGGCTTCCATATACATCTTCGCTAAAAAGAGGCCAACATTCTTTATCTGTCAATTTTTCAAACGGGGTCTGCTCAAACAAAACTGTCCGAAGGCTATCGGCATCATGTAATTTTCTTATATCTTTCAATACCAAATAATAATCAACTTTATTCTGCAAACTCATTTTTTGCTTTCGTTCAAGCAAATTATTCAAAAAAAACAATGATGACGTTTCATTTACACCACGTTTAGCCCAAGCTAGAAAATCTTCCGGTCTTCTTGCTCCCCGCAAACGATGTCTTACTGTTCCATCCTCTTGCAAAATAAAAAATGTCGGGATAGAGTTCACGCCATACTTCTTTTTAAAGTCTTTACCCTCCAATTTATCTACATCCATTTGTATACAAATAAATTGTTTGTTACAAAACTCCCCCACGTCTTTTCTACTCAACACTTCTTCAAGCATCAATTGACACGGCCCACACCAAGAAGCGGTAACATCAACAAAAACAAACTTTTCCTCCGCCTGTGCCCGCTCAAAAGCTTGATCTAAAGACAACGTGTCAAATTTTACACTTTGAGCAAATACACTACAATAAGTCAAAAGACTTATCACCAATAACATACTTTTTTTCATACACAATATTATTTAACAATACGATATTCTCTATTTAACAATGCGAACATATACCACTTTACCGGGAATGAAGTAAAACTTGTTTTCATTTGCAAACTTCCTCCCAAAAACAGAGAGGAAACCAATTTCAATTAGCACGCTCAGTTTCCCTCTGTCCTATTTCTTAATTTACGTAACTCCTTCTAATGAAAAGATTGATAAATAATCCCATTTGCTTTACAGAAAAGATCAACTAACTTTTTCATGTATAAACGCCTTTGGATACATTTTTCGCTATACTCAACACCCGTAAAAAGATTCTTGAACTCTTCATCCGAAAAAGCATAAACAGAAGCAATATAATTCATCGCATCACAAGATTTCTCTAGAGCTTTTCGATGCACGATCCACCTGTTACTATCTTTAGGATCTATTTCACACCACTCGGTATCCCCCCATTCCAAGAATCCCATGCGCCAATGATCCCATAATTCCGCACCGAAATACCAGTCCGCATTCCAATCAATCTCCTCCCCGGTATCAATCATTCGATAAAATTTATAAGCATGTAAATTATATAACGTTCGAGCTTTTGTTGGTAAATCTGAATTAGTCATTTTATAAAATACTTTTAAAGAATCAGAACAATGAATGTTTAGCCATGTATAGACTTTAGCACTCAACACCATTCCCGCCCAAAATTTTAACGTGGGTTCATCCATGTTTTTTATATCAGCTAATTTACCCACTGGGGTTGTTTCTATCGATTCCTCGAAGACCCAAGCCGTTTTTCCCCCTTCTCTTATCGTATCACCACCATAATCCTCCGTTAACAGGCTATCCACTAACAACAAAGATTTTATCCGATATTTACCAGAAGGAGGCAAATTCGGTAACACCCACTTCTCTATCGTATTGACCGCTTTTAACATTGCTGCCGTATCTTGCGATAAAACGAAACGAATATCTCTTGATACTGAACTATAAAGAAGATATTTTTCACTTACTGTTTCATAAAATCTCACCGGATCCCCATTAGCATCAATGCCATCTTCCACGTATCCCAACGTGTCGTTAACGAAAATTGAAACTCCTGTTTCCTTATATATTTTATGAAGTAAATGCCCCAACTCTCCCGGTCTATCCGGCACGGCAAACCAGTCAACGACAGTACTTGCATCCAGTTTAATATCTTCCTCGTTACAAGAAGTCAATAACGTGAAGACGCATAAACTATATAATAAATAACTTTTCCACATATCACTATTTTTTATGATCCGTTACTCCAATTCTCTTTCCACTCGCTGGGGATTATCAACCAAATTACCTTGATTGTACACGATCTCGTAACCAGGGATAGGTAAAACCCACGCCGGGTCTTCACCGTACGGTTTTAACACGTAATCTCCTTCCAACACGCCATTTTTATCATAAGTCGTGTGTTTTATAGATTTTTTCTCCGGGTACTTCGGCGATACCGCATACCTACGCAGATCAAACCAACGGTGAGCCTCAAAACAAAGTTCACGGCGTCGTTCATCCCGGATAAACGAGACTAAATCTTTTCCATTCAAGCCATCTACAGGGGGGATTCCTCCTTCAAAACGATTGTTCAACAACGTTTTAATCGTCTGTATCGCCTCCGCTTTATCCAACATGGCTTCAGCTTCCGCCTTGTTCAAATATAACTCCGCACTCCGGATCACGAAACAATCGTACACCTTCTCCCCCACTTTTGACACCTTGTATTGCTCATCTCCTATAACCTCAAAAAAAGCATCCAATCTCAAGTCTTTTATTTGCTGCCCCTCAAAACGATTATATAAAGAAATCAAGTCTTCCGAGCCACTAAAGGTGCATGTGCAAAAATAAGCCATATTATTATAAAAAGTATTCGTTGCACTATATCCTTGCGTAAAGACGATTTCCGAATTTTTATTATCCAAAACGTATCGTTCTCCCTCTCTTCCCGGAAACGATTTTAAATCCATTAATTCCACCCCCTCCAAAGCCAACGCCTTTTGGCATTCATCTAACGCCAACTGCCATTCTCCCATATACAAATACACCCTGCTCAATAATATCCGAGTAGCAAGTTCGTTCACTCTATAAATAGTAGGTTGTGTAACCCCCTTCAACTTATCGGCAGCAACTTTCAAATCCTCCACAATCACACGATAACACTCCTCCATTGAATTTCTTTTATAATACACATCTACTATGTCTTCAGTAAGATTCAATGGGACCCCCATATCACTAGATGCTGATTCTTTCACGTAAGGATTAGCATAGAGATTCGTTAACAAATAGTAATAAGCACCTCGCAGAAAACGAGCCTCTCCTTCCACTCTATTCCGAATCTCAACAGAGTCATGGGAGAATTTTTTCACATGAGCAATTATAACGTTCAAGTACGCTATATGACTATACATTTTTTCCCAATCCTTATCCTCCCATTCCTCGTCTGTCTTCGGATTGATAGTCAACTGATCAGACCAATCATAGAAATTTTTATAAGAAACTATATTATTTATAACATCCGTACTACCGTCTTTTTTAAATACTGTCATAATCACATCATCATCCATCACGTGAATATAGGGATAGTATCCATTACCGTAAATACTTGCCTCCGTAAAGCCCTCCGGTTGCTCCATATACCCATTTCCAATGAGGATTTCATCCAAATCGGCACAACTTTCCGCATAAGCCAAATCCTGTGAAAATTCTTCCAAAAACTTTCCACACGAGTTAAACAATAACACACAAAGCATTAAGATTAAATATCTTTTCATCTTCTCATTTATTAAAATGTTACATTCAAACTAAGACTATAAGTTGGGCGAACGGATATGTTTATCAACTCGGAAGAACCGAATTGAGAGGGATCTTGCCCTTTCAGTTTTTTGCTACATATGGTAAATAGATTCGTTCCACTTACATTCAAATAGGCCGACTTCATATACATTTTACGACAAAGTTTCTCTGGGACAACGTAACGTAACGACAAGCTTGTCAATTTCAAGTAATCTCCCGAAACTACACGAACATTAGAATTGTCATACATGTTCCAAATCGTCCCGGCAAATTCATACGGCTTGTCATTCCACCATGGAGTTCTTGTTCTCTCGTAACTTTTCGCATCCAACATCCCGGGAACATTGGTATAATTTTCATCACCGGGACGTTTCCAACGATTCACGAATTCACCTCTCATGTTCATTACCGGTGCCGGCACTGCCGAGTTACTACTTCCATACATTTGCAACAAACGAACCTTTGACCCCACGCTATAAGCCAAATTAAAGGACAACCCCCAGTTTCTCCAACCCAAATAATTACTGATACTTCCCTGCAAGAAAGGCTCTCGACACCCGGAATGCTCCATCACTTCCATGCACACATCCCCCAACGTCATCAACTCGTAGGACTTTTGGCGGGTAATTTCATTACCGTTCTTATCCGTCCCAACGATCTCGTCCGCATCCGTCCCGTAAAAAGTAGGACGCCCGTCCTTGGGATCCAATCCCGTAAATTTATAGGAATAAAACGTGTTCACGGGACGTCCAGCCACTTGTACCCGACCGTCCAGATAATCCCCGTACCTGATTTCATCCTGCAAAACCTTGTCTTTCGATTTTATTTTATCCACCAATTGATTGAAGACGGAACCAAAATTCGGGTTTATTCGCCACACGAAACCGCGTTTCTCCCCTCCCGCTCCAAGGTTCTCGATAGGCGTAAAATTAAAATTAAACTCAAACCCTTGATTATTTAATGTACCCCTATTCACCGTATAAGTACTAACACCATTAATTCTTGAAACCGTTTTGGACATAAACGCATCCGTCGTGTGTCGATAATAATAACTGAAATTCCCGACGAGCTTGTTATTAAACAACGAGTATTCCAACTCGATGTTATAGGTCGACGTCTTCTCCCATTTTAAATGCGGGTTCGGGTAATACTTAATGGAAGAGTATAATTCGTTAAACGCCCAATGAGTACCCTTTCGCTGTATAATCAACTTCGGGGAATCTTGAGCAGACATATTTCCTTGATAGCCAAACGAGGCCTTTAACGCCAGGGTGTTGATCCACCATTTATCAGACAACAGATTCTCATGCATATTCCACCGACCGGAAACAGACCATATCGGGTTCAATTTTTCATTACTCGCATCCCCAAATTTATTACTTCCATCGATACGCATATTGGCGTTAAGGATATACGAATCTTTATAAGCATAAAATAAAGTACCCACCAATCCCACTTGACGGGTTAAATTATGCGTCAAAACTCCCTTGGCAGAAGGATTAGTTTTTAACCAACTATCATAATAAGGAAATGACACAGATCCCCACATATCAGGCAAGTTAACATCATCAAAAAGCATCCCTCGTTCCGGAATATATCCCCGTTTCGTTATTGCAAAACTAGTATAAAGAGTTGAACTCAACTCTCCGATAACAGAAGCTTGGAACTGATGTCTACTTTCTTTATCCAAAAATTTATTGAATGATAGATTTGCCCGGACACTATAATTTTCATTTTTAGTATTATTTAAACGCAATTCACCACCGACAGGCATTTCTGAATAAGAAGACACCCCTACATTATCTTGCCCTGGAGCATATTCTTTTCTTAAATTAGCCGCATACCAACTTTTTTCTCCGAAATAAACCCTCTCTTCAAAGTTGGAGATCCCGTAAGAAAATTGGACTCCAGCCTTCAAACAAGGGATTAAACGATATTCTATATTTGTACTTACATTAATAGCGTTAGTTTGGATATTATCATCCGTGTTTTCTCTTTCATTAATAATACTAAATGGCTTGGAATACGTGTGTTCCAAATCATCATCTCTTTGATAAAACATCAAACTGCCATCCTCGTTATAGGCACCGACACTCCGGGCCGTATTTAACGCATAGGTCATTAATCCAACCTCCTGGGGGGTGTATTGCTTTTTCTGGACACTCCCATTCAAACTAAAAGACATCAGAAACTTCTTATGATTAACATCCACCTTGGCCATGCCGCTATAACGATTATTTTCCTCTCCTTTCAAGTTTCCATTTTCCGCAGAATAACCTAAAGAAGTGTAGTACCGTACATTCTCAGAACCACCGGAAATACTCAACGTGTGCGCGTGAGAATAGGTATCTTGCATTAACAAACCTAACCAATCCGTGTTGATGGTCTCCATGTATTTTACTTTCCGAATAAACTCATCGGAAGATATCACCCCGTTCACGTAATCGTTGTAAGCCGCTTCATACCCCACGTAACTGGATAAATCGGGAATAAGTTGTTTTTTACGTACAACTTCCTTGGAAAAATCAACTCGCTCCTGCGAGTTCATCACGTCAACCGAGCGATCCGTGTAACGCGGACGTTGACGAAATGTGCCTGACAAAGAATAGGAAACAGAGGGAGCACCGACTTTTCCCTTCTTCGTGGTGATCACGATAACCCCGTTAGAAGCTTTAGGCCCGTAAATGGCCGTGGCAGACGCATCTTTCAATACATCCAACTTTTCAATATCCTCGGGATTCAAACCGGATATGGCATTCCCCAACAAGTTCACGAAATCCAGATCATTAATACTCGCGGGATCCACGTTTACGGGATCCGTCAAAATCACCCCGTCCAACACCCACAAAGGAGCGGTGCTCCCCAACAGGGTTGTTGTACCGCGTATCTTGATCTTGGGAGCAGCTCCCACTTGCCCGCTATTCTGCATGAAAATCATCCCCGGGATTCGACCTTCCAGCATCTGGTCCAAAGTGCTGACTCCAGGTTGCATGATATCATCCATCTTCAACGTGGTCACGGAACTTGTCAAGTGACGTTTATCCACTTTATAATATCCCGTGGACACCGTCACTTCATCCAACTCCATCAAATCCTCCTCCAAAACGATTCGTAATGTATCCGTTGCTACAGTAAAATTTACAAGCTGCTTTTTAAAGCCGATAAAAGAAAATTCCAAAGCCCCCTGTTGCATGGGTAAGGCTATCCTAAACCAACCTTTCACATTCGTGGAGGTTCCGATTGATGTTCCCGCAACCTTCACGGTTACACCAGGCAAAGCATGACGATCTTTATCGTACACCCATCCTTGTATCACTTTCGATTTTTCTTCCTCCGATGTTACACTTTTTTCTTTAACAACCACGACATTTCCATCAAAAGAATAGGTCAACCCTAAATCAGATAGCAACTTTTCTAGAACTTGCACAAGTTCTTCATTTTGAGCCTTTACACTGACTGTTCCTTTCGTCTTCAGCAAGGCATAATTATAAAAAAAATCGCACTTCGACTGTTTACCCAACTCTTCTAAAACTGTTGTCAAGAAGACATCTTTCAAATCAATTGTCACCTTTACATCTTGAGCTAATCCTTTCGCTTGTACTGACATACACACGCTAAATAACAAGACTCCTAACAATTTCATAAACATTAACATTTTGCGCCATGATATCCAATAGAATGACCAGACGCCATTTCGTTTTTTTTTCATAAATTTGTTATTAATAATTATACATGATATACTTTTTCTTCCGGTGCAAATAACAAGAAAAGTATATTCCAATTTAGCAGATTGAAGATTGACCAGATTTTCAATCTGTTTTTCTTTTTATAATAATTGTGTTACCATGAATTATAAACTGAACATCTTGAGTCTCCTCCATCTTCTCCAACAAATAACTGATATCCTCATAGCGTTTCAAACGTCCGCCAAATTCCATCTTTTTCAATTCCGGATTTTGGAAAAAGACATTCAAATTATACCATTTAGCTAACACATCCATTATCTCCTCCAGAGGCTCCTGTTTAAAATAATAATAACCATCTTTCCAAGAAGTATAAAGCTCCGTATCAACAGCACGTACATTTGCAGTCTTATTCTCTCGATCATACACAAGTTGCATTCCCGGATCTAAATCAAACTTTTTCGATCCGCATCCAACTCTTACTTTTCCCTCAACCAATGTAGTTGCAACCACTCTCTCGTCCGGATAAGCATTTACATTAAAAGAGGTCCCTAATACTCTCACGTCTACCTCTCCTGTTTTCACCACGAAAGGTCGCACTTCGTCTTTTGTTACTTCAAAAAATCCCTCTCCTGTCAAAAAGACTTCTCTAATATCTCCTGCAAACCTAATCGGATAGCGCAATGATGAACCGGAATTCAAATGCACTCGCGTATTATCTGATAGCTGGAGATTAAACTCCCCTCCTAATGGGACACGAATCGTGTGAAAATCAATGGTTTCCAAATTCATCCCGGCATCATAAATTAATGTATTTTTTACGCTTGTCGCTTTCGATTGATGTTCGGAAAAAACAATCTCTCGAGAAGAAGAGTCCAATTCAATAACTTGTCCTTGAGGTAATATAAGTTCTGCCTTAGGAGATCCAGGACCTACATTTGCAATCTGTATTATTTCATTTCCGTCTTCTTGAGAATACATGAAATATCCCACAATACCTAGCAAAAGCATGATTCCCGCAGCAACAGAACTCCAACGAATAAATAATTGTTCTTTCCTTTGCTTTTGTACAATTCTTTCAATTCGCACAAAAACAATATCCTTGTCTTCCCGATATTTCAACCCCTTACCAAGTTTCCGCAATTCATGCAATTCTCCCTCAAACCGATTTCTACATTCGTTCTCCCGTTTCCATTCTTCCAACAAACATTTCTCCCCCTCGGAAAGTTTTTCTCCGGTAAAACTTACTGACAAAATTCGATCTATATCATTTTCTTTCATCCTAATATATTTATTTTCTATATATATATCACCATACTTTTCATTTAGGGTGAAAAGAAAAAAGAATTTTTTTCTCGAATGTTTAATTATTTCCCCGTAGACATAAAAAGCAGAATAGAAGAGAAGGTATCCCGGGTTAGATTCTCCCGCAAAAATCGCAAAGCAATTTTCATTTGAGTTTTAACCGTATTAATACTAATATTCAATACATCAGCAATTTCACGATACTTCATATCATCCAAACAAGCCATCAAAAATATCTTTCGGCATTCATCCGGGAGGCGACTAATCGTGCGATATAACAATTCTATTTCCTTCCCTACTTCCTCTTCTTGGAAATAAGCAGGCAACTCTTCCTTCCCTTCAGAAATGTTACTATACAATCGATCTTTCCGGCACTGATCACGCACATAATTAATCGCCCTAAACTTTATTGCTTGAAACATAAATCGATCTAATTCTCCTTCGAAATTTTCCAAACGCTTGGAACGCCAAATATGTACAAAACAATCCTGCACAAGATCCTCCGCACTCTCCGAATTTCGTATCAAACGGTAACAATAAAGCAAAAGAGGCTCATAATACACATCAAAAAGTTTTTGTAGAGCAACCCTTTCATCTTGTTTGTACAAAGATAATATCTCTCCCGAGTTTGCCATTTTACACACATTTGACACAAAAATAATACATATTTTTGAATAAACAAGAAAAATAAAAAATGCCTACAAAACAACCCACTTCATAATCTCATAAGGTTCATCAGCTATATATTGTGCTCCATTTACCAATAACTCTTCCCGATCCCGGAATCCCCACGTCACTCCGATCGAAGTAACACCGCTATTTACAGCTGTTTGCATATCCACACCCGAATCCCCCACGTAAAGGACCTCTTCCCTCGAGACTCCTGCTTCCTTCATGATATCAAAAACAATCGTCGGATCCGGTTTTACAGGAACACCCTCCCGCTGACCATAAACAAAATCAAAAAGTCCCTCACCAAAGTATTCTGGGATTAACTCCCGCGTAGCGGCATGATATTTATTGGAAGCCACAGCCAACAATACATGATGACGTTTCAGCGTCTTCAGCAATTCACAAATTCCATCATAAGGAGCCGTAAAGTCTGCTTTATGCTCGGCATAATAAGCCATGAAATCTCCCCGAATTTTCAACATATTATCATATGACCGTTCAGCCTCCGGTAAAGCCCGTTCAAGTAACTTGTCAATCCCGTTCCCCACGAAATAGCGAAAAGCAGGCAATTCATGTGTCGGGTACCCATGCCGCTGCAATGCATAATTCGTACTCGTTGCCAAATCTTGTAAAGAATTCAACAACGTCCCATCCAAATCAAAAATTACCAACTTCGTCATATAACCTTCATTTATATAAAAACAAAAAAAGAGATTGTCTTATACAACCTCTTTCTGCACGGGAGGAGAGGTTCGAACTCCCGACCCTCGGTTTTGGAGACCGATGCTCTACCAACTGAGCCACTCCCGTATTTCGTGCTGCAAATTAAGGTAATTTAAACGAGAAAAACAAGTCCCATCCGGAAGTACACGTAAAAAATATTGCCTTAAAAATACTTGCTATCCCACAAGTATCAGGAGTTCAAGCAACAAATTCATCCAACAAAATACAAAACCTCATGACAATTCTAAAATTAAACCGTATTTTTGTCCCCCGACTTCAATAAAAAGGAACATGGAAAAAGTTGTAGTTGGTCTCAGCGGAGGCGTGGATAGTTTCGTTACGGCACTCCTGTTACAACAACAGGGTTTTGAAGTTATTGGTGTCCACCTGCAATTATGGGAATCACGGGCCGGCTCCTCGCAAGAACCGGAAGTCGAGGAATTGTGTAAACAAACGGGCATCAAACTCTACCGGTTAAATGGTAGACAACTTTTCCAAGAACAGGTGGTCCAACCCTTCGTCCAAGGTTACCTTTCGGGAATTACCCCCAACCCGTGCGCCACGTGTAACAGCTTTATCAAATGGAATCTACTTCGAGACTTGGCAAACGAACTAAAAGTACACCATGTCGCCACGGGACACTACATTCGGATTCACCCTTTCGCAAACCATTATTACGTCCATAAAGGAGTTGACCCGAATAAAGACCAATCGTACTTCTTATGGGGCGTACCGGAAGAGATTCTATGCCGGGCCATCACCCCATTAGGAGATTACACGAAAACACAGGTAAAGGAAATGGCCAAAGAACACGGTTTTATCCACTTGGCTGAAAAACAGGAAAGCATGAGTATCTGTTTTCTTGAGAAAGGAAACTACCGGGATTTCATCGCCCGCCAGCCGGGGACAGACTCTTGTTTCACACCCGGCCAGATCGTGGATGAATCCGGAAATCACGTGGGAGAACATACCGGAATCGTGAATTACACCGTGGGACAAAAGAGAGGAATCCCACCCAAGGAACAATTCCCACAATATGTTTCACGCCTATCCCCGTCCACGAACCAAATCGTCGTGGGAGATAAGGCAAGCCTACACCGAAGGACCTTTACTCTCGGGCAAATTCATTTAATTAATCCCGAAGAAATTCATTCACAAGACATAGAAGTTAAAGTACGGGGTATCGGACTGAACCCGGAAGGATTCACACAACTATCCTTCCAACCCAATCAAAAATTATACGTGCAATTATCCTCCCCGGCATGGGCCGTTGCTCCGGGGCAACCGGCTGTCTTTTATCGGAAAGACCGGGTAATCGGTGGCGGTATCGTTCTATAACCTCTTGAAACATCATGGCATGACATTCTCAGATATACTCCAACAACAATATAAACTATCCTCGGATAGTATCCACCTTCTCCTTAAAGATGCAATAACCATTTCTTTCAACAAAAAAGAACCCATTGTGCAGGAGGGACAACGCAATGACTATATTTATTTCGTGGAAAAAGGCTCTATCCGTGGATTTATCGAACGGGAAGGCAAGGAGTTTACCCTATTGTTTGCATTTGAGGGAGACATGACCGCCACTATGCCAGACCTGTTACAAACACCGACAGCTAAATTCACGCTAGAAACCCTCGAATTTTCCACGCTCGTGAAAATCTCCCGTTCTCACTTAGAATACCTTTTCCTTCATTCCCTGGAATTGGCAAACTGGGGACGCAAACTAATGGAAAAGACCATACAGGAGTACGAGCATTATTTTATCGAGTACTACTGGGCCGATAAAGGTCACCAGTATCAAATGCTAATAAAAGAATTCCCGCAACTCTTACAACGAGTTTCATTAAAAGAAATCGCCTCATACCTAAACATTACGCCTCAGTCATTAAGCCGGATTCGGGCTCATTTGAAATAAATCTTACATGAGCCATTACCACTAAACAAAAAACAAAATCAGCATCTGTGCCGTCAACACCCTCAAAAACATGGTAAGAGGGTAAACCGTGGCGTAACTTACTGCAGGAGCATCATTCCCCACGATACCATTGGAATAAGCCAATGCTGGCGGGTCGGTCATACTCCCGGCCATCAACCCCATCAACGTGAAATAATTCACTTTATATATTGTACGGGCAATAATCCCGATAATAATCAAAGGAACCACGGTAATAATAAAACCGTAACCAATCCAAGCATAACCCCCTCCATCAATGATGGTCTCCACAAACCCATCTCCCGCACCCAACCCGACACTCGCAAGGAACAGGGCAATCCCCACTTCCCGCAACATCAGATTGGCGCTCATCGTCGTGTAAGTCACCAAACCATATTGGGGACCGAAACGACTGATCAAGATAGAAATAATCAATGGTCCTCCCGCTAGTCCCAACTTTACCGGTTGGGGAATACCAGGAAATGTAAACGGGATGCTCCCCAACAAAATTCCCAAAAATATACCTAAAAATATCGATACCAGATTCGGTTCTCGCAGACGACGTAAAGAGTTTCCCAACACCTTTGCCACGTTCGTAACGGCTGCTTCCGGACCGACAATCGTCAAGCGATCCCCGATCTGTAACTGTAAATTCGGTTTAGCCACCAAATCCACCCCAACACGATTCACCCGGGTCACGTTGACCCCAAAACAATTCCGCAACCGCATCTCTCCTAACATTTTCCCATTCACCTCTCCTTTAGTGATCGCAATTCGACGAGACACCAGTTGCTTATCCAACTGGTCCCAAGCAACTTCAACCCGCTCCCCGAGAAAAGCCGTGATCGCCTCAATATCTTGCAAGGCTGCCACGACAAGTAATTTATCCCCCTCACGCAAGCAAGTCTCGGAAGAACCGATTTCAATCCGGTCATCCTCGTGGCAAACCCGCGAAAACACGAACTTCCGGTTTATCAAACGAGTAATTTCCATCAAATCCTTACCAAACAAAGCCGGATTCGTTACTCGCACGGAAAACTGTTGAGCACCATTGGCCCGATCCCCGTCCTGCCTTTCCAAATCTTCGTTCTCATTCTCGAACTTCACCCGAAAGATCACCCGCATCAACAAGATCGACCCGATAATTCCGATCACCCCCAACGGATAAGCCACCGCATACCCCAAAGCAATCGTGGGGTCATTTACCCCTGTCATATCCGAATAAGCTTGTTGAGCGGCACCTAATCCCGGCGTATTAGTCACGGCCCCAGAAAGAATACCGACCATCGTTGTAATCGGCAACCCAGTCACGACATGGATAACATACGTGGTAACCACCCCCAACAATACAATTCCCGTGGCCAGCATGTTCAAAGTTAAGCCACCCTTCCTAAAAGAGGAGAAAAAACCGGGACCAACCTGTAAGCCCACGGAATACACGAACAGGATCAAGCCGAATTCTTTCATGAAATGCAACGTGTGACCATCTACCCGCATCCCGAAATGACTACAAATAATCCCGACAAAAAGAATCCAGGTTATTCCTAACGAAATTCCCCAAACTTTCACTTTCCCGAGCACGATCCCCAAAGCAATAACGATTGCAAACATTAACACCGAATGAGCAACCCCCTGTCCAAAAAACAGCTCACTTAACCAAGACATACTTATTTTAGACTTTAAATTTTAAATTGAATAACTCACTATTTTATCACCCTGCACTCTCTGAGTCTTTCACTTTTTTATCGATAGAACGACAGAATTCAATATCATCCCGGAATAACTTACGATAAGTGATATAAGTCTGGGATTGTTTTGCCCCGATGTAATCCATCAAATGCATCATCTGCGGATTAAAATCTCCCACCCAACTCATATCCAGCCAATCATAAGTCTTCTTGTCCTGAATAATATTTTTACAGAAAGCATAAATCATAGCAGCCTCCACCCCACGCCCTTGGAATTCGGATGCAACACCAAAAATTAATCCCAAGGCCACACGTCCCCGCTTGATATGGCGATAGTACAAGAATTTCAAAATACCCAACCCGCTAATCTTACCATTCACGTGCTTCACGATATAATTCAATTCCGGAATCATGATAAAGAAACCGATAGGTTCCCCTTTATAGTAAGCAAAATATAATAAATCAGGATCAAGCACGGGTTTCAGGGTCTTGAATAACACCTCCACCTGTTCCTTATCCATCCCCCCGACACCATGCACGTTCAGGTTCCATGCCTTATTATAAATGGTCAAGAAGGAATCTTTTGCCTGCCGGGGAGTCATTTCACGATAGGAAATAATCCGGTAATCTTCATTCTTCAACAACCGTTCAGACTTCCAGACCACGACCTTGGAAAGGCTTTCCTCCACCAAGCGAGTCCGGTAGATATATTGTTTGAAATAGTCACGGAACCCGTAGTTCTCAAAAAACGGAACATAATACTTGTGCGTGTAGGGCATTTGGAATACGGGCGGTTTGAAACCGTCTACCAGCAATCCCCACCACTCATTACGCTCCCCAAAATTCACCGGCCCCTCCATGGACTCCATTCCCCGTTCCTCCAGCCATACCCGACAACGGTCGAACAGCATGAAAGCGGCCTCCTGATCATTAATACACTCGAAGAAACCCATTCCCCCTACCGAATACGAATCCAAATGACAGGAACTTTTGTCAATGAAAGAAGCCACACGTCCAATACAGCAGCCTTTTTCGTCCCGTAACAACCAACGGGTACACTCGCCATGCTTGAAAAACGGATTCTTTGCCGGATCAAAAACCTTTGTGATGTCATTATCTAAAGGCCGTACCCAATTCTCGTCATTCTTGTAAAGGGATACAGGTAGTAGCAAAAATTCTTTTGCCTGCTTTTCGTTCAAAACCTCTTCAATCGTGTATTTCATATCTTTATAAACTAATATTTTCAACTTTTACTGGTGGGTGTACACGCACCTGCAATAAATAAATGCCCCGACGAATCCACACGACGACCATAGCCAACACAACACGAGGAAATATCAGCCACCCCGCAGGTAATCCCATCACGGCAAACAACAACGGGTCTTCCAATTGTGAATGAGAAATCGCCAGGTGATGATTCAGCAAGTCAGCCTCCTGATGCCCCAGTTTTCCCATCTTGGCATAATCCATCATGATCGCAGAACCATAAGCCAATCCGACCGTGTTTCCCACCAGCCACAGGAAAGCCACATCCGGATTCAGCCCGAACAAGCGCATCAACGGGGATAACATGGCAGACAATATTTTCAAAATGCCGAACTCTTCCAACAACCGTTGCAATATCATCAATCCCGAAATCACCAGCACGATTTTCAGCCCCAGCATCACACTGCTCTCCAGCCAATGTAACATTGTCTCCCAGAAACCGAGAGAAACCACCGTTTCTGCCATCATCTTCCCGTTCATTTCCGGCAGCAACCAATTCAAACCAATTGCCGCAACGAAACTTCCCAAGACTCGCAAGATCACCATCCACACTGCAGACGAGCCAGTCTTCTGTAACACGATAGTTTCCACGACAAAGTTATGGGAAATCAAACACATCGTCGCCATGATCAAACTTTCCCGCACGGAAAAATCGAGCGTGGAAAGCAAGGCAATCACCGTATATATATTCGTAAATATACTGGTAACAAACACTAAGGCTGCATCTCCCGGCAAACCGATCAAGGTAAACAAAGGGGATGCGAATGAAGAAATATAAGGCAGAATATTAAAGTATGACAACAAGGTCACGAACAAAGATACCGGCAACATGATTTTCAAAAACCATACTGACGTCTTTATCGCCACGGGTAAGGCCTTTTTGACACATCCCCAAACCCTCGTACTGTAACTTGCCATACGCATTAATTGAAAATTGAAAATTGAAAATTGAAAATGATAAAACCCCACTCCCAACTTCCAATTTTCCAATTAAACTTTTATAATTTTAAGGTCGCTTGGCGACTTTTCATTTTAAATTCTAAATTACCGAAGCTCGTCGGTTAACAATCTGATTTCCATTGTCGGACTGATTCGCTCGTAGAGAATGTTATAAACAGCCTCCGTGATAGGCATATGGACTTTATACTGCTGATTGATTTCATGAATTCCTTTCACGCCAAAGTACCCTTCGGCAACCATCAACATCTCCATTTGAGCGGACTTCACGGAATATCCTTTCCCAATCATCGTACCAAATGTCCGGTTCCGACTGAACTGGGAATAGGCTGTTACCAACAAATCTCCCAAATATGCAGAAAACTTAATATCCCGTTGTATCGGATGCACGGCATTCACAAAGCGTTCCATTTCCTGAATGGCATTAGCAACCAACACGGCTTGAAAATTATCGCCATATCGCAATCCGTGACAGATTCCCGATGCGATTGCAAAAACGTTTTTCAGCACCGCAGCATACTCTGCCCCGTATATATCATCGGAAATCGTAGTTTTTACGTAGAAACACTCGAATAATTGAGCCACCGTCCGTGCAACCCGCAGATTCTCACTGGAGAATGTCAGATAAGACAAACGTTCCAAGGCTATTTCCTCCGCATGGCAAGGTCCGGAGATAATCACGATCTGCCCCAGAGGTACCTCATACTTTTGGTGGAAGAACTCCCCGATAAGCAAATTCTCATCCGGAATCATCCCTTTGATGGCCGAAACAATAATCTTATCTTTCAACGACACTTGCAATCTTGGAGTTACCACGTTTTGCAGGAAAGCACTCGGGATGGCGAACACGATCACATCAGAATTCATGATCACCCAATCCAGATCATCCGAGAACGAGATTTTGTCTATATCAAAATCGACACCACACAAATACCGCGGATTGTGTTTTAATACTTTAAAGGCCTTTATCGATTCTATGTTTCTCATGAACCAATTAATATGCCCGTTATTTTCTGTCAGCATTTTAGCGATAGCGGTAGCCCAGCTACCCCCACCTACTACTCCAATCCTTGGTTTTTCAACTATTTCCATGATACCAATAAGTTACAAGTTCACAGGTTACAAGTTACAGGTTTTGTTCCACACGAACTTGTAACCTGTCAACCTGTAACCTGCAACGTTTATTTAGTTAAACCAGCTTTTTACCTCGTCCGGAGATAAGGTTTTCAAGCCTAATTTCATTTTTTTATTTAAACCACTCAATTCCTGATGCAACTTGTTCGGGTTCTCTACCGCCCTCAAGGCTTCCACGGTCTGGTAACCGGCCTTACGAACCACAGCAACCCAATCAGCCGGGATCCCCAGCTCGATAAATTTCTCGTCAGCATCCACGGTAGCCACTTTCTCCGGTTTCATCTGCGGGAACAACAACACATCTTGTATGGACGGACTATTCGTCAAGAACATACAAAGCCTGTCTATCCCGATACCCATTCCCGAGGTCGGAGGCATACCGTATTCCAAGGCACGCACGAAATCATAATCGATAAACATAGCCTCATCATCCCCTCTCTCTTGGAGTGCCAACTGATCTTTGAACCGATTCAACTGATCAATCGGGTCATTCAACTCGGAATAAGCGTTAGCCACCTCCTTACCATTCACGAACAACTCAAAACGCTCCGTTAATCCGGGATCTGAACGATGCATCTTAGTCAGCGGAGACATCTCCACCGGATAGTCGTAAATAAAAGTCGGCTGTATATAATGACTTTCACATTTCTCTCCAAAAATCTCGTCAATCAACTTACCCTTACCCATGGTTTCGTCCACATTCAGACCGATAGACAGGCAGAATGCCCGGATCTCCTCCTCACTCTTACCCGTGATGTCAAACCCGGTATATTCTTTAATCGCCTCGGACATCTTCACGCGCTTGAACGGACGCTTGAAATCCACCTCGTTCTCCCCAAAAGGAGCTTTAGTTGTCCCGTTCACAGCCACAGCTGCCGCCTCAATCATTCTCTCTGTGCTATCCATCATCCACAAATAATCCTTGTACGGCACGTACACCTCCATACAAGTAAATTCCGGGTTATGCGTCCGGTCCATACCCTCGTTACGGAAATTACGGGAGAACTCAAATACCCCGTTAAAACCACCCACGATCAGACGTTTCAAATACAACTCGTTCGCGATACGCAAATAGAACGGAATATCCAACGCATTGTGATGCGTGATAAACGGACGCGCCGAAGCCCCTCCCGGTATAGCCTGCAACACAGGAGTCTCCACCTCCAAACAACCCATTTCCGTGTAGAACTGACGGATGGCGTTGATCATCTTCGTACGCTTGATAAACACATCCTTCACCTGCGGATTCACGATTAAATCCAAATAACGCTGACGGTATCTTAATTCAGGATCGGTAAAAGCATCAAACACCTTACCATCCTTCTCTTTCACAATCGGTAGCGGACGCAAAGACTTAGACAACATCACCAGCTCTTTCGCGTGAACAGAAATCTCTCCCATATTCGTGCGGAACACGAATCCTTTCACTCCCACGATGTCACCGATATCCATCAACTTCTTGAAAACAGTATTATACATCGTGCAAGCTTCATCCCGACTCACATCATCCCGACTCACATAGACCTGAATCCGACCTTCGGCATCCTGTAATTCAAAAAATGAAGCCTTACCCATAATCCGTCTGCTCATCATTCGCCCGGCGATCACAACCTCTTGCAATTCCTCCGGTGATTTCTCAAATTTATCCAGGATCTCTTTAGAAAGATGAGTTACTTTAAATTCCGGTGCCGGATAGGCATTTATTCCCAAATTTTTCAACTCGTTTAAAGAGTTCCGGCGAATAATTTCCTGTTCGCTTAATTCTGCAAGACTCATTTTTATATGCTTTAAAAGGTTATATAAAATCCATTTATTACCGGGTACACACCCGCTCTAAATTTTATTCAAAAATTAATGTGCAAAGATAATAAATAAAGTGCAAAGAAGAAAGCAAAAGGGATACTCTCCCTCGTTATTTACATTTCTCCCGCTTTTTGTTAAAAATTTATCATCAAACATCCAATCACATTTTTATAGAACTGAAACACAATCGCATAACCTTATTTAGAACAAACCTGTTAAAAAATATAATCAGGAATCTTTTGAAATCCCAAGGAATTTCTGCTTCTTTGTAGCAGAATAGGAGAAAGAGATAATGAAAAAAAGATGGGTCATCAACACCCCACCCGAGTGGGAGAAAATTGACAAACTATCCAAAGAACTTAACTGCAGTCATGTTATCGCGAACTTGCTTTTGCAACGCGGTGTGGACACTGCAGAAGAGGCTCATGCTTTCTTCAATCCAACCCTCAACATGCTCCATGACCCTTTTTTGATGAAGGATATGGATAAAGCAGTTCTCCGGTTGGAAAAAGCAATCAGTACCGAAGAAAAAGTCATGATCTACGGTGATTACGACGTGGACGGGACCACGGCCGTTGCTTTACTCTACAAGTATTTGAAAAATAAATGCGAGAATCCGGAATATTATATTCCAGATAGATACACGGAAGGTTACGGGGTTTCCATCCTAGCCATCGACTACGCAGCACGCAACGGGATTTCCCTCATGATCGTAACCGATTGTGGCGTGAAAGCCGTGGAGAAAGTCCGTTATGCCAAATCCAAGGGAGTGGATGTCATCATCTGCGACCATCACACCCCGGGAGACGAACTTCCGGATGCCGTTGCCGTTCTGGATCCGCAACGGAAAGATTGTCACTATCCTTACCGGTGGTTAAGCGGTTGTGGTGTCAGTTTCAAACTGGCACAAGCATATAGCATGAAACACAACTTACCGATGGCCGACTTGTACAAATTGTTGGACCTAGTTTGCGTTAGTATTGCCAGTGACATTGTTCCGATCACGGGAGAGAATCGCATCCTCGCTCATTTCGGGTTATTACAATTAAATAGAAAACCCAGTCTGGGACTAAAAACAATACTAAGCTTCTCCGGAATCGGAAAGGACTTGACGATAAATGACATTGTTTTCCGCATAGGCCCCAAAATTAACGCAGCAGGACGAGTTGAATCGGGGAACAAATCAGTGGAACTCCTGATCGCCGACGATGAGACCAGAGCCACGGAAGTCGCTGCCAGCATCAACAACTTCAACGACCAACGCAAGAAACTGGATCACGACATCACCGAAGAAGCCGTTGAATACATCAACCAGTCCCATTACGATCAATCCCAAAAAGCAACTGTCCTTTACAACCCGAACTGGCACAAAGGTGTCATCGGAATTGTCGCCTCACGTCTGACGGAATATTATTACCGACCGACCGTGATCCTGACAGAATCCAACGGTTTGGCAACCGGATCGGCTCGTTCCGTGGAAGGATTCGACCTGTATTACGCCATTTCGCAATGTAGCGAATTTTTGGAAAATTACGGGGGACACAAATACGCAGCAGGACTGACATTAAGGCTTGAAAACATCGAACCTTTCAAGGCCAAATTCCAAAAAATCGTGAGTGAAACGATCACGGAAGAGATGTTGACCCCCCAAATCAACATTGACGCCCAAATCAAATTAAACGACATCACCCCGGACCTTTACTCCATGATCCAGAAGTTTGCACCATTCGGTCCCAACAACACGATTCCCGTGTTCATGACAGAAAACGTGACGAATTTCATTGGTTCAAAACAAGTTGGACGCAACAACGAACACCTAAAACTGGTTGTCGTGGATGACACGAGAGTATGCAACGACCGGAGTGGTATAGCCTTTGGCATGGGAGAAGCATTTTCCCGTATCAGTAAAGGTGAATATTTCGATATTTGCTACACCCTTCAGGAAAACGAATTCATGGGAAAAAGCGACATTCAAATGATGATTCGAGATTTAAAATTCAAAGAGGAATAAAACATGCAATCTTTATCTTCCAAACTATTGGAAAAAGCAGTAGAACAATTTGCTTCCCTTCCGGGAATCGGACGCAAAACAGCTTTACGTTACGTATTATACATACTTCGCCAAAGCCCCGAAGAAGTAAAGCAATTTACGGACAGCATTACCGCCTTGAAAGAATCCATCAAAGAATGTCAACACTGTCACAACATTTCAGACAGTGACATCTGTGAGATCTGTTCCGATCCCAAACGAGACGCCCAGACTATATGTGTCGTGGAAAACCTCAAGGATATCATGTCCCTTGAAGCCACCGGACAATACCACGGGCTTTACCATGTCTTAGGAGGAATCATCTCCCCCATGGACGGCATCGGTCCCTCCGATCTTCACATAAACACCCTACTGGAACGAGTAGCCAATCCTTCCGTGAAAGAGGTCATTTTCGCATTGCGGGCCACCATCGAAGGAGACACCACAGGATATTATATCTTCAAAAAACTCCCCCGTCAGGATGAAATCACGGTCAGCACCCTCGCTAAAGGTATCGCCATCGGCAACGACCTAGAATACACCGATGAACTCACGCTTGGACGCTCTCTAGTCAACCGGGTGAAATTCAGTTTAAATGGATAAAATTTACTTTATGCGGGAAACAATATAAAAAAGAGGAGGAGTCAAAACTCCACGTTCAAACTCCCTCCCGGCTTCGCAGTATTGAACCCGAAACCAGTCTCGAACCGCTCCCCCTCTTCCTACTACTTAAATCAATTTCTTTCTTCTCGCATCATCTTCATATATCTTTGGGCTTCTTTTTCAGAAATTTCAGCTCCAGCAGAATCAACAAGTTTATTTTGTAAAAATGCTTTTGCTCTCATCAAATTGGCCTTATCGAGTGCTTTTGTACATTGATCCACGAAATAATCAATCCTCTGAATTCCCTCCTTAATTAATGACACATCATTACAATATATCAATTTCCGTAAATTATCCCGGATAAAATCCTGTTCAGTTCCATTACGGAATAAATTATAATTTAACGCTTCATCCATTTTATCCAACATCCCCCGAAAATCATTTTTCCGTACACAAGTAGCTGTATATAAACAGGCTAATCCACCAGGGGCAGCGTAAAAATCAATACTCTTCAGATAATCGATCAATTCTTGATTACCTTTCTCGTCAAACGATTCTTTCTTCTTCGGGTTCCAATTCGTAAATTCCTCGACAGCAGTATTAATTACCTTCTCTAATTTAGTATCAATTTCTTTTTGGCTTATAGCAACATAAAACTTCTCCCTTTCCGCCATAACCCGTTTTAGTAATGGACATAACGGATCACTAATAACTCGCTTAATCATCTGCCAATTCTCTTGTACCAACAAACTATCCACGGGTAAAGGATCCAAATACTCGCAAGCAATACGAGCAGCCTCATCACGTACATACGCTGTAAACAAAACCGAAGCATAATCTCTAATAAACTTGCCATTTCGTTCCCCTTTTTCGTAACGTTTCATCAAACTGCGAAGATTATTATCCGAATCCATAGCTAACTTACCACCAGCAAGCAACCAGTCAGGCGAACCGGCTCCAACCATACGATGTAAAACCTCTCCAGATACTGGGTCAACAAATACTAAAGTTGGAAAAAAACGTATTCCGAACTGTTTTTTCAATATAACACCGTCACGATCCTTTTCCATATCAAATTTAGCATTAATAAAATGAGCATTGAAAAAATCAGCCACGGCATCATTCGTGAAAACGTTTCTCGATAAAATCTTACATGGACCACACCACGAGGTATAACAATCTACAAAAATTAATTTATTTTCTTTTTTTGCTTTCTTAATAATTTTTTTCCACTCTTTTGTCTGTTCGAAATTTATATTCCGATTTTGAGCTACCACATTCATCATGGTCGTAACTATCAACAAAACAAACAATATCAACTTTTTCATTTTCTCTATCACTTTAAATTATTAGGATTACTCACTCTCCCGTCTTAAATACCGTTTTTTAAAATCATTCAAATCATTCAATGTAAATTTCATTTTTTTCATCCACCCGTGTCGCTCTCTAGGAAATAACATCAACTCAAACTTTTTATTCATCCATTGAAGCGTATCCACCAACTGCATACTATTCTGCATATGTACGTTATCATCCATCATCCCGTGAACAATCCGCAACATGGCCGGCCCATACGACTGATAACGATCAATATAAGTAAATACGGATGCAGCCTTGTAACCTTCCGGATTATCTTGAGGACGATCCATATAACGCTCCGTGTAATGTGAATCATAAAGCAGCCAATCCATCACCCCGTATTTAGCATAACCGTATTGAAAATACTCCGCCCCGTAAGTCAAAGCCAATGCTGTCATATAACCTCCATAACTACCACCACTAATCATTACCCTAGTACTATCCACGTTCGGATAAGTTCGTAACAACTTTACCCAAGCAATGTAATCTTCCATTTCCCACTTTCCTAAATTCCGATACATATAATTCATCCCCTCCTTCCCGCAATGTCCCGATCCCCGGTGGTCCATAACTACTCGAATACACTCTGAATCCCGCACACTGCTTGGTGATGACCAATAATCGCTCACAGACCCCCGGTTAGGCCCTCCATATACATGAATATCCAATGGATATCGTCTCCCTTCTTTCATGTTTGAAGGCCAATAAACAATAGCTGGTATTTTAAATCCCTCCTTCGTTGTTAACCATAACATTTCTTTCCGCCCAACTTTTGTCGAATCAATACCAGAATCTTTCAAATCACCCAACACTTTTATCTTTCCGTTTTTCACGTTCACTAATCCCAAGCGAGTCGGGGTTGACGAATTATCATACCACGTCATAAAATAACGATTATCAGGTGACAACATGATGTTTTTATGATTGTACTCCCCGAAAGTCAGCCTCTGCTGGTGTTTCCCGTTAAATCCGACACGATAAAAATCATTTCGTGTCGAAATTTCTCCTTTGGAAGTAAAATACACCTGCTGACTTTTTTCGTCAACACGTATAATTTTCGTATCCCACATTCTTCCCGAGGTCAATTTTTGTCTTAACGAACCATCTGAATCATGTAAATAAATCTGTTCCCACCCATCAAAATCCCGGATCATCATAAAACCATCTTTCACCCAATGTAAGCTCTCTATCCACACTACCCAAGTTGGCTGAATTTCATTATAAATCTCTTCCTTTTTTCCGGTAATCAAGTCTATATCATATAATTTCAGAACATTTTGCTCCCGCGGCATCCATTGTACCAATAAACTACTACCATCCGGACGCCAGAAAGGTGTTCCAAAATATTGGTCATCTTTCGGATCAAATGCAGCCCAAACGACCATTCCCCCCTCCACGGGTACAATCCCAACGCTTACTTCCGGATTGGGATCTCCTGCCCGTGGATAACGATTTATTTCTTGAAGTCCATGTTTCCCTCTAACATCATACAACGGGTAGACTGGAACAGATGAATCATCATAACGGAAAAAAGCAAGGTAACGACTATCCGGTGACCACCAAAAACTACGATAATTACTGCCACGTCCTAGAATCTCCTCGTAGTATACCCAAGAAGCATACCCATTTTTGATAACATCCGAACCATCCGTCGTGTACCGTACCTCACGCCCCGATGCCACCTCAACTGCATACAAATCATTATCTCGTGTAAAAGCAACCCATTTCCCATTCGGAGAAAGCACAGGATTTCTTTCCTCGTTTAATGTATGTGTCAACTGTTTCTGACTACCATCCGATGCCATGTAAATCACATCTCCATCTATAACTTTTACCGATGCCGTAATCTCTTTTCTTATCGGCGTATAAGAGATACGTTCCCCAGTCACCACATCTACTGCATACAAAACACTCTTTTTCCCTTCTTTCACCTGTTCAATATAATGTCCCGAATCCTTCCACCCTGTCACTATCGGTAATCTGTTCTGCATTTTCACTAACTGACCACAACAGCAACTTCCGATCATCATCAACATTCCCACAATCGACAATCGCCTTAACATATTACTCATCCATTTAGAAATTCCTGTTATTGTCCATTCTCATCACGTAACGAGCATTTCCTTCACCTTGCCCGATCATTGCCTCTTCCGGCAACACGGTCATATCAAACTCTCCACCTCCGTTAATAAACTCAAATCCATATAATTTCCAACCATTCACACTATTAGTTAACACAACCAAACGGTTCATCGGTTCTCCCACATTTTTTTCGGCAATAATATGTCTGATACAGGCAATTTCCTCTCCAGCCGGAAATGTATAAACTACACGTTCCCGACTCTCAAGGTCGGTTTTAGAATTAACTATATGTTCATACAACTGATTTTCCTTCGAGAAGAACATTTTCGTTTCAGTTTGATGAACTGCCATAACTTCTGCCATCGGAAGCCCACTACCATCCGGCAAATTATATTTACTTTTTATCGGGTAATTAGTCGACACAAAAGTCAAATCCAAAATTTCATATTTACCCTCTTGATTCACCCACAACGCATATGCAGTCCAAGTCGACGGGGTAACACAATATTTATATTCATAATTTCGAAATTGGAATCTCTTCATCTCACAACCGGTATTGGAAACTGCTCCATTATTAACTTCCCCATCTTTAGCCTCATTCAAAAAATTAAATTTTGAATTACCTGAATAAGCATAAACAAAAGATTGGCTAATCTCATCCCACAAATAACAATGTTGTGAATACAGAATCCCATCTTTGAAAATACTGTAATTCTCCGTTCCGTCAACCCCCATTACCGGATAACCGAATTTTCCTATATTCCCCGTACTCATCAAATAAAACTTTCCGTCTATATTCACTTCATCGGAAGAAGATTCTGTCGCAACATCCAAAGGTTTCATACTTGTCGGCATCTCATAAAAACAATCATTCCTGTATTTCAAAACAGACATATTCTGTGCATCATACACCCGCATATCCTTCTCGGAAATCACCGTAAACGCTTTCTTGTACTCTTTCGTCACCGTTCCGTCAGGCCCCTCAACTTCTTGTGGATGTCGGTCTTTAAAGACAATTTTCTTTGCCTTCCCTTCCATCCTGTCACTTCCAAAAGTTGTCATCAAATTCTCCGTAGTCTTCCCATTCTCCACCATATCCAAATCTGTATTCATTCCATCATCTTCCAATACAAACCATCCTGTCGAATAAGTAGTACTAACCGTCAAATCCAACGTTTTTTTAACAAACAAATCTCGAACGGTATCCCGTACCTCAAATAACAAATTATAATTATGCACATCACAATTTACCCAATATTCTAAATCTTTCGTATGACATAACGTATCTTCCGCACTATAAGCAATTCCCCGCTGATAAAGGAACCATGTATACTTTAAGTTTTTCATCCCTTCCACTCCTGTTACGATCGGCGTCACACGAAGGACATCACCAACCAAACAATTAAAACTCGTATCCAACCCGGTAATCTTCACCGGAAATACCTCATCAGAAGAAATATAATCATAATTACCCCGATCATCGATACACCCGGCAATAAATGTTATTACCAACAAGCAATATATTCCGATATACTTTTTCATTATTAACCGATTTTAATTAAGGAAATACTACACAATTCTCACACTGTTCACCATTTTCATGGTGCTTGGTCGGATCATTACAAAGGGGTTCGTCATGTGTCTCGTTATATTCATTCAATTTCGAATGTGCCTTCTGTTTTAAATACTTTTTATACCCCGCATCATATTCTGCCTCAAAATCATCCAATCCCAGATAAGTTACAATAAACCACATTTTCTGAGAACTCCATTCCCCAAAATAAGATTTCCAAGTACTAGCCCAATTCGTAGGTTCTTCAGCCAACTCCGTAGTTTGAATCATAAAATCACAATCAGCGTCTATACCCCGTTTAAAATAATCATTCTCCACGATTGTCATTTCTAAACGTCTTTTTTCCGTCTTCAAAGAAACATCGCGTAGAAAAATCACGGGAATCCGAGCTATGACCTGATTTGTCCCCATCACCATTAAATCTTTTACCTCCGCATCATCAAAAGCAATATAATGTACACCGGCAATAGCCGCATCTGCCGCATCTTGATTTGTCTGAACAATTTCCACCGGACGAATTGCATTCATCGGAAATCCCATTAACGCAACCTCTACCCACACGGTATCCCGCTCCTGTGTTTCGGGCAAGACAAAAAAACTTTGTAAAATACTATCCTGTTGCCCGGTTCCGTCTTCACCTCTAAAAAAACATACCCGAGCCTCATCCTCGAATACTTGCGCATCATTCTTCTCACATCCCATCACCGACAAAACGATACCGCAAATCAAAAATATCCATATATTTTTCATCATATCTTCTATATAAATTTTATATATTTCATAAACTTACTCGAACGCCGTCTGCCCTTGTGGTTTAGGTATCACAAACCCATTTGCCGGCACAGTCATACTTTGTGGCAAACTCCAACTCGCCTTATTCTGACGCTTGTAATAATAAAACATCTGCCCCTCACCCCAGAAATCTTTACGATATTCCTTTTCTACCTGATTCTTTCTAGCCGTCTCATTTCCTATCGAAATCGCAAAATCCATTCCTCTCGCTTGACGGAATGTCTCAAAATACTCCTGAGCATCCGTCAATGTTGCATTCTCTATCAAAATTAAATACATTTCGGCAAGCCTTATTAATGGAACCATATCCGTTGCCTTAATTGTACCGCTTTCATAATATTTCAGATAATTGGCATAACTCCCGCTAGTCTGGAAATAACGTCCACCTTTACTACGGTTATCTGATTCCGGATTCTCGTACACTTTCGATATCCAACTGTTTTGTAAATACAAATCCGGTTTTGACGAGGAAGAAGAAGTAATCAATACCCCGTTAATAATATCTTGCAAATCCGAACAATTTACCGCAAAAATATGTTCACAGGACATCACCAAGGCTCCTTTCTCCGCACCTGTATAAGTGCTATTCGTGGCAAGCGTAAATTTACTCGTTTCATCCGTGTTTACCACATCAACCACCTTTTTAGCATACATCTCTGCTTGCCCTTTGTCTCCAATCCATTGATAAAAACGAGCTCGGGTAGCATCCACCGCATAAATATTAAAATGAGTCTGCCGATAATAGTGCCAATCATCATCCGGGGTATAATCTACATTATTACCTCCGGGATTATTCAAATCATACATAGAACCCCGTGTAAAAGGATCACCAGCAAGATATTTCTCCGCCCTGTCCAAATCTTCCAAAATCTTCTGTTTCACCTCCCCGTAAGTCTCTGATACTAATTTTGACGGATCACGGGTCAACTCTGTCACGTAAGGGATGGCCTCCGCTCCATCAGACACCCCCTCTGGAACAGGACCGAAAAGACGTAATACATCTAGATGAAGAAATGCCCGCAAACCATAAGCCTCTCCATAAAGTAACTCTTTATTACCATACGTGAAACGCACATTTGTCTTGTCCAAATTCTCTAACAAATCATTGATATGGGCAATTGCCGTATAATACTTACTCCAAATAGTTTTAATCACATCTTCCACATCCGTATTACTATAAGAATACGACATAATATAATTCTCTGTCGAATTATTCGTTTTGTACCAGTATCCGGCTAATAAATCGGGGAAATAATAACTCATATTTTTACCATAAAGATTTTCAGAAGCCACTTGGATATAAATACCATTCATTACATTTTTAAACCCCTTCTCACTTTGGTACATATCCTCCTCTTTCATCTCCGTACGGGGATTTACATCAAGCCAATCACTGCAACTACAATTCAATCCCAGGAATCCCACCAGTAACCAAATAAAATATTTCTTCTTCATTACTTTCTGATTTTTCAATTAAACGGTTAAAATCTGACAGACAGTGAAAGCGAAAACTTCCTCGCGAAAGGATAATCGGTACCGCGTTCCTGTTTTATACTTGATATGCGAAAGATATCCTCCCCGTACCCCGTCAAAGAGAGGTAAGAAATAGAAAGATTCTTTTTCAACCATTCAGATGTCCACTCGTATCCCAATGAAATACTACCACACTCCAATGTATTTTCATCTGCCACGAAGCGACTTGTTGCTTGCGTCTTCGAAAGATCGGTTACACTTTTATATTTAGCATGATCACCCGGATTTTTCCACCGATCATAAAGCACCCGTTTATCCGCATTGTTAATCGGGTGAATATTCTCCACTTTATTAGCTAAAGTCGAATTATATATCTGCCCTCCGCAACGATAACTGAAAATAGCATTAAACGTCCATCCTTTGTAACGGAGCATCGTATTAAAGTTTCCCCACACCTTCGGATCCGTCACTCCACAAGCTACTTTATCTTTTGCATCCCAATCATACGTCAGCGTATGACCGTCCGCTTTTAAGTAAATCTCCTTACCGTTTGCCGGATCAATCCCTAAAGAACGTACGGCAAAAATAGTATTCATTGATTGTCCTTCCTTAAAAAGAAAACTGGGATTAGAACCATCTTCTCCCAACAACTCATCATTCAGAAATTCCAAGGAATTGGAAATCTCCTTGATTTCATTTTTATTATAAAGAACCGTTCCACCGACTGACCAAAAAAGTTCCCGTTCGCTATCCCGGATCAGATAGGCATTCAGAGACACCTCAACCCCTTGATTCTGGACCTTACCGATATTTGCTTTGTAACTACCAAAACCTCCTGCCAACGGTAACGTGATATCAGCCAACATATCATCTGTCAACTTATTATACCAGTCCGCCGTTAACTTCAAGCGATTATCGAACATCCCCAATTCTATCCCGATATTTAACTGTCCCGTTTTCTGCCATCCCAAATTAGGATTACCGATTCCTAACAAATAAGACCCAGCGTTACCATTATAATTTTGTGCGCTGAAATATTTAAAAGTACGCATGGCTTGATAAGGCGAGAAATTCTGTGTCCCGGACGTACCGTAAGATACTCGTAAACGTGCCGTATTCAACATACCGTTACCTCCAAGAAAATGTTCTTGATGAATATTCCAACCGGCTCCGACCGACCAGAAAGGAGCATAACGGTTATCTGCCCCAAATTTGGATGATCCCTCCAGTTTACCGGATATATCAATAAAATAACGACGGTCATAAGTATAGTTCACGTTCACAATACCACCTGCTCGCCGGGAAATCCCTTCATCGCCATAAGGAGATCCATTTTTCTCGTAAGAAGCTGCAAGCCCCATAAAATCCGAATAATCATCCGGGATTCCTTCTGCAAAAAAAGAATAATTCTCTGTTTTCTCCTCTGCAAAATTATACCCCAACCCCACGTATACCTGATGTATCTCTTTAAATGTCTTGTTGTAATTCAACGTGAAATCCGTCTCATATTTAAAACTCTCCCCGATACCCATTTTATAAGATCCACGCCGTTGATAATCATCCCCCGTGTACGTCAAAAAGTCTGTATGACTTGCCGGTTTATACTTATCCGAACGAGAACTTTTTGATGTCACACTAAATTTACCACGTAAAATCAACTCTGGTAATACACTCCATTCCACGGCAAAATTATTGGTTATCTGAGTATACTTACTCTTATCCATATTCGGCAAATAAGCATTATACAAAGGATTATATACCTTATTACTATAATTTGTTCCGTAAGCCTCACTCAAATAATTCCGGTCGTCCAAAATCATTAACAGATTTCCCTCGTCATCATAAGGCTTCCAATAGGAATTAAGTTTAGCATACTGTGAAAATGTCCCATAAGGAGAATTTTGAGATTTATTCGAAGCTACTTGTAAATCATTCTGAAAAGTCACATTTTTCAATTTATAAGAAAGAAAAACATTACCGTTTAACGTATTCCGATCAGATCCTTTCATGGCTCCGGCCACGTTCTTGTACGACACCCCAACAGCATAACGGATTTCTTCACGTCCTCCCTCCAAGCGCAAACTGTGATTGTGACCAACCCCAGTACGTACCGGATATTTCAGCCAATAAGTGTTCACGCCACGCTCCGCCGCAAGTAAACGCGAATTATAAAGAGCCTCCAAGTTATGTTGATTCGATCCCGGTCCCGTCGTGTAGGTGTACAAACCCGCCGCCTTTTCATATTCCAGTTTTTCTTTAGCATTCAACAAATTATATGAAGTCAAATCCGGAGCCTCAATAGCCAGACCGCCTTTATATGTTAATTGCAACTTACCTGCTTCCGGCTGCTTCGTCGTGATCACAACCACCCCGTTAGCACCTCGTGTACCATACATTGCCGTCGCGCTTGCATCTTTCAGCAACGTGATACTCTCCACTTGATTATCATCAAGATCCATCATCCGCTCCAACGTAATCTCGAACCCATCCATGATAAACAACGGCATATTCGCCGACTGAGTATTTTGTGATTCAGACTGTAAATCCTTAACGTTAGAAGTCATACTCGAATTACCGCGCATCGTAATATCCGGTAAACGATTCGGATCGGATCCCATCGTCGGATTATCCACGATATTAAAACTCGGATCAATATTCTGGATAGAACTCAATATATTCCGGTTTCCCACCCGTTTCAGTTCTTGTGCCGTTATCGTAGTCACCGCCCCGGTATAACTCTCTTTGGCTTTCGTAAATACTCCCGTCACCACTACTTCATCCAAGTTCTCCACTTCTTCCTCCAACACGATATCAAACGTATTTTTCTCCTCCGAAAACGGGATTCGGCTACTCTTGAAACCGACAAAAGAAACTTCCAACATCCCGCTCTGCAATGGTAAATTCAATGCAAATGCCCCATCAATATCCGTTGCCGTACCTAAAGAAGTCCCTTCCACTTTTATTGTCACTCCCGGTAACGGTTCTTTCTGCTTATCCACAACCACCCCCTTCAAGGTGAGTGCCTTTTGTTGTTTTTTAATGATCTCTTTCCGAATAACAACCGTTTTATCCTCCAACGTGTAAGTCAACCCCGTCTTACGTCCTATTAATAAAGAATCAAGAGCTTGTTTCAAACTCACGGAATTCAAACGAACGGAGATACCCGAGAACGAACGGAGTTCATCGGAATTAAACAAAAAATTATACCGAGTCTGTACACGTAACTCTTCAATGATTTCGATCAATGAAGCATTTTTCACATCTAAATTTACCCGGGGGGATTGATTATTTTGGGCACTCGAAGGCACCGTCAACAAGCATCCGACAAATACCCCTAAACACCATTTTATTATTCCCGGACAAAATCGGAAAATATTCCTAACAAAGTTTTGTCGATTATCTTTCATAAATAAACTAATAATTAATTCTACATTTTTACACAATACTTCCCCGAAAGGATGACAATACACCCTCTCACTTATCCTTTCCGAACAAAACACATTATAAATAACAAACTTTTAAGTGCCCCGAATGATCTTTTCTATTTCTTTTTTCATAAATTTGTGAAATTAAATTGTTACTATTGATATATCAGCATTTTAATGTACGGGAGGTGGACCAACACCTCTCGTTTCTTATTGTTTTTTTACTATAATTTTTCTTCCTTGCACCTGGTAAATGACATTTCCCATTTTGGACATAATTTCCAATGCTTCTTCCAGCGTTTGAGTACGATTCATGTAAATGTGTAATTTTATACCTTTCAAATCATCTGAAGCATAAACCACGTCCATGTCATACCAACAAGCCAACTCATTCATCACGTGTTCAAGAGAAGCATCTTTAAAAACAAACTCCCCATTTTTCCATGCCAATACAGACATCATATCCGCTTCATGCACGGAAAGCTGATGATTTCCCGTCTTAATCTCACAATATTCCCCAGGCTTAAGCACCACCGAATCTCTCCCGGAAGACACCTTTACTTTACCGGAGACCAACGTCGCAAAAGCACTCTGTCCTCGGCGCGCTTTCACGTTAAAATGAGTTCCCAACACTTGCACAACCCCCTCGGAAAATTCAACCAAGAAAGGACGAGATGTATCCCGAGCCACTTCAAAATAAGCCTCCCCTGCAAGAAACACCCTACGCTCCTCCCCGGTAAACGTATTCGGAAACCTGACCCTCGTATCCGAATTCAATCTCATCACAGTACCATCCGCAAGAGTTAACGAATATTCACCTCCCCGGGGTACAACAATTTCATTATATTTCAAATTCGTAATATCCGCATTCCGACACTCTATTCCATTCTCCTGTACTGTACCTTCCCGGTTTACCCGAAAACCCGGAATATTCACCGTTTTTTCCCCCGAAGTAGATAAACCATGCGCGCTCCCGTCCGGCAAAATCAAACGGACTTCTTTATTATCTGCTACCACAAAGTTTTTCTTCTCATTTCCGGATCCTCCGGCAAACCACAAAGCGATACCGACAACCCCGATCACGCATGCGGCCACTCCCACCCGAAGCAACCACATCATAGACAGACGCTTGCCTACCGGCACACGTCTCCGTTTCCACATACGTTCCACTCGATCAGAAATCTCATCCTCCCCGGGCATCTCCCGCCCGTAAAAGAATTTTGCATCTGCCAGTAAACGTTTCCGTTCCTCTGACCCCTCAGCCCAAACATTCACCTCCTCCCGCTCCCTCTTCGAAGCCTGTCCCAATGCCACTCGTTTAATCTTATCTATTTCCATGATAATCTATATGTCTTTTATTATAAGACAAGCTTAAGGAAAAAACGGGTACAAGAAAACCAGAAAAAATTCAAAAAAAACGATTTCTCAAAACAGCATAAACAAATACACCGCCGGCATCGACTCCCGGATAAACTTATAAGCCCGCTTCACGTGCGTATGAACAGACCCCTCCGACAGATCAAGTGCCCGCGCAATTTCCCGGTAACTCATATTCTGAAAAATCTTCATTTCCAACACTTTTCTTTGTTGATCAGGTAACTTTTGCAAACACCCCCACACTTTATCCAACAATTCAGAATCGTCCTCATACTCCAAGGAACCGGCATAAACCAACGCCTCCGTTAGCTTCGACTGATTAGCATCTTCCACCTGAAGATGTTTATAATAATTCAAACAAGAATTCTTAACGGAAGAATAAAGATAAGCGGACAAATTCGTATTATCCGGCAAAGAAGGAATCATAGTCCACAAACGCGTGAAAGTATCCTGCACGATATCCTCGGCCGAATCTTCATTCATGGTATAAGTCAAGGCAAATCGGAACAACCCTGGGGTCATCTCCCGGAATATCCGTTCAAAAAACTTCTCCGGATTACTTTTTAAACCTCTTATCCATTCTTCATTCACAATATCACGCTTGTTATTCCCCATATCTGGAATAATTATTTTTTCAAAAATATGAAAAAATATTTACCTCCCACTCTCAAACAAACAATTTTTCTCTCTATAAAAAATAGGTATCAAAACTCCGTCTTTTCTAAAACTTCCCGCCCGTCCCACATTCTCCCCTATAAAACGAGAATACATGATACAACCGAAAGAATATTCAAAGACAGAATCTTGATACCTTCTCATGTCACACATTCACAGCCTACCGCCGCTCACGATACACCACATCCTTTATTTTCGCAAAACCACTGTACTCGGTCCTTTTTGTCACGCTATTATTCACCCCATCCACCGGGTAAAATCCCAACCTTCCGCCATTGTTATCCAAGGCAGAATGATTGTAAGAACCCACCATCAACTCGTACTGCCGGGCCATAAACTCATCCGATTGGTTATTCAAGTCATCCAAGGAACACTGCCTGTACAAATTAAATTTCAACATCGTAACCTCCTCGTTGTCTCCCAACACGATATTATCCATCGGGAATGTCGTGTTCGTTCCCAAGTTATGCAAGTACACCTTGTTGTCCACGGCATAGAACATATAAGGGAACTGGGAATGAAAGGCAAAACTCGTCGCTTTGTCAAAATCCGGGGCGTTCAAATTCTCGTATTTCGCCTCTTGGACAAAACCGTTTCCCGACATATTGATCCCGTAAATGCAACGTTTCCCGGCGTTATCTTTGAAAATCGCATAAACGAGGCCACTGGAATAACGGGTACTCTCCATATACACCAGTTCCATTCCCGTCTTGAAACTGAACAGACCATTTTCCGGGTCCGGCAACGGGGTCAATGTCTGCATAATATCTGTATCATACCCACAACAGGTTTATCCTAAATTTACTGTATAATACACAGTGTTTACCCGTTGCATATTCGATGTATTTAGGGATTAAAGACGTATCAACTTCGAATCAAAGACGTTTCAAAGACGTTCACGAACGTCTTTGCACCGAAGTTAATAGGTTTTTGCTCTATGATTATCTGGTGATTACCTTAACTATTCATTTTTTCTTCATTTGATAATGGATAATGATACATACATTCTTGCATTCAAGAATGTATATCTCACCATAACACATTATAAATCAAATATTAAATCATAAAAAAGCACATCGTAAATCACACCTGAAATAAACATTAATATAAGGTTACACGCTTTTTCTTCTAACTTCATCTAAAGTTTTACCTTCAGAGTTTCCCCATTTCGTCCATCCATTTGTCGCACGTCCCAAAATAACTCCCCCAGCTGTACTTGGTGAAGAGAAAACATAATCTTCTACAAACTGATAGCAATTATTGCTTTGAACGATCACACCTTTCTCTTGCAAAAAAATCCTTAAATCAATTAAATATTTATGACATGAAGGTGTTGTATTCAATTTTGCCTCCGATCCTTTGAACACGACAAAACCATCGTCTATTAAATTTCCATCGGCAACGATTTCCTTACTTTTTATCATAAAAATCCCCTCATTTTTTGTAGTAACCGTAACTCGTGATATCGGTTCAAATAAAGGAAATCCCAATGTAGAAAGCAATATTTAGTAGTTTCAAAACAACCCAACAAATCTGCTTCCATACTCTCTGTCACATGAGGAAGATTCGAAGCAGAACTGTTATCCTATTTCCAACGATTGATTTCTATTGCTTGCTTGATTGCCGTGTGTTCAAAAAATTTCACATGAGTTTTGGTAAAACTGTTAATCATTCACTCGTACAACAAATTTGATAAAAAAAATAGACAATAAACTTACAAAAAAAATTCAATCTAAAACGGCAATTGAATATACTCAAAGTGATAAACACTCTATTGAAGGCCATTTGTTTTGGTCCTCTAGGTTCTTACCAAATACAGGAGAACGGTAAAGCAATATCCGATTTTTCTTTCCGTACAGCTTTCAAAGTTGTTGAAAATGTATCGAAAAAATACTAGTATACAACATCCTTGGGTTCAAATCACATCTAATTACCAGAACCAAGAGAGAATAGTCTACCTTTTCGTTATGGTTGGGCTATCTTTCCCTATGATCATGAACATAGCATCTACATAGCATCTACATAACATGAACACTGACGGGTGTATATGCTCCGTTCGTGTTATGTTGGAATTTAGTTGATGCCTGCGAGCAGGGGTAGAGGAAGGATTAGCAAGGATCAGTCCACCCCCGACATAAAGGGAAGTTAGTAACCAATATGCCACTCCATTGCTTACCACTTGATCCGGAACGTCACGATTATCTCCAACAAAAAAACATCAAAGCCAAACACACCGATCATTCCCATCCTTTGACAGCGCCCCTAAGCGCATTCTCAACACGGTAAGTGATGAGCAAGCTCTTTTCGTGGATGATGTACTTACCCCCAAATTTTGGACTATACGTATTTCGGAAATCACAGAAGATGGCACCATACTCGTTAGCGGAGTCGAGCCAACCGGAATACATACCCTGCTTTCGTAATATTAAAAAAAAACGAATCATCGTCCGCGAACAATCACCGGAAAGAATTTAGTTTGTCCGGGCTCACCACCCTATGTATTGGTAACCGCTCCGAAAAATTTCTCACCGATTTCCACTAAATAGAATTAAAGAAGCCTACCACATTTTCGAGCACAAACTTGACGAAATGATAAAAGTTATAGTAATCGGAAAAAGAGTAGTAGAAGATTTATTAACCGATGATAAATCTCTATCGAAGAACAACTCGCCTCTCTACGATTTTCGATACAAATACGTCAAATCATTATTTTGTTTCTATTAGGCAACAAATACAATGCATTTTAGAAATAAAACAAGACAATAAACAACCTCAAGAATCTATCTCGAGACCAAATTTCTTAATATACAAATTCTAATCCCATAAACTGTATAAAAAAAATACAAACAAATCACTAAATTTATCGGATAAAACTTCCTCTTTGTTTGAAAATTGTAGTATTTTTGAATAAGAAATTTTTAAAGTACGTGATATAATGGGAATTTTAGTAGATGTCAATCTCAAGGAAAAAGATGGAAAAAACTATCTTGAAATTGTTACAGAAGCTTATCCGTACCCCATCAGTTTCCGTGGAAAATATTACCAAAGAAGTGGAGCAACTAACCAAGAATTAAAAGGTGCAGCACTAGATCGCTTCCTACTTCGCAAACAAGGCCGTACATGGGACTCTGTACCCGTTCCATACTTGAAATGGCAAGAGCTCGACAACGTAACACTTGATCAATTTCGTTCTTACGCTAAAAAAAGCGGCAGGATGGATGAAACAGATCTTTTAGACAACACCCAAGAACTATTGGACAAATTGAGGTTATTCGAGAGTAACTATTTAAAACGAGCAGCAGCACTACTATTTCACCCAGATCCCGAAAAATACATTACAGGTGCTTTCATCAAAATTGGTTATTTCAAAGCAGATGCCGACTTGATTTATCAAGATGAAATCTATGGTAATTTGTTTCAACAAGTGCAATCTACACTTAATTTAATCTCAACAAAATATCTCCGGGCAACAATAAGTTACGAAGGAATCCAATGTGTAGAAACTCTACCAATACCCCGCAAGGCATTACGTGAAGCTCTCCTCAATGCCGTAGTTCATAAATCATACGAGTCATTAACACCTATTCAAATTGCCATTTACGATGATAAGTTGGAAATATGGAATTGTGGCACACTACCCGAAGAATGGTCAATAGACACGTTACTCGGGAAACATCGTAGCCGCCCCTACAACCCCGATATTGCCAACGTGTTTTTCCGAGCCGGAGAAATCGAAGCATGGGGACGTGGAGTAGAACGTATCATTGTGGCTTGTAAAAAGGCTGGTTATCCCGAACCGAAATTCAAATACGATGGAGGAAGCTTATGGACAATATTTACATTCAAATACCAGAAAAACGACCAGATGTCACAACAAGAAATTATGATTATCAATCTGATCAAGACAACTCCCTATATATCAAGAAAAGAACTAGCAACACAATTGAAAATTCACGATAGTAGTATCAAACGTCGTTTGGCAACTCTTCAAGAAAAGAGTATTATACGTCGAGTAGGCCCTGATAAAGGAGGTTATTGGGAAATCATAAATTAACCAACTTATAATCTCAATTACCAACAATAGATTTCAATTAAAACGCTAAAAATATATAGTTTCAACCCAATGTTAGCATACACCTACACCGGTAAAGGAAATTTCAGACTTCAAGAGAAGCCGATTCCCCAGATAGAAGATTCACGGGATGCCATTGTCCGTGTCACGCTTGGAAGTATCTGTACCAGTGATTTACACATCAAACACGGGAGTGTCCCTCGTGCCGTCCCGGGCATTACCGTGGGCCACGAAATGGTGGGAATCGTGGAACAAACAGGAACCGATGTCACGACCGTTAAACCCGGAGACCGGGTCATTGTTAACGTGGAAACCTTTTGTGGAGAGTGCTTTTTCTGCAAAAAAGGATTCGTGAACAACTGTATCGATCCCAATGGCGGATGGGCCTTGGGTTGCCGCATTGACGGCGGACAGGCTGAACATGTCCGTGTCCCCTATGCCGACAGCGGACTGAATCGTATTCCCGATACGGTAAGCGATGAACAGGCCCTTTTCGTTGGGGATATACTTGCCACCGGATTCTGGGCTGCACGTATTTCGGAGATCACGGAAGACGACACGGTACTCGTCATCGGGGCCGGGCCAACCGGGATATGTACCTTGCTTTGCGTGATGCTAAAGAAACCAAAACGAATCATTGTCTGCGAACAATCACCGGAAAGGATCCAGTTTGTCCGGGAACACTACCCCAATGTACGGGTGACCACACCGGGAAAATGCAAAGCATTCGTCCTTGAGCATAGCGACCATGGCGGGGCAGACGTGGTGCTAGAAGTTGCCGGGAGCGATGATACCTTCCGCATGGCATGGGAATGTGCTCGCCCCAATGCCGTGGTAACCGTGGTCGCCCTCTACGACAAACCGCAACTTTTACCGTTACCTGATATGTATGGCAAAAACCTTACCTTCAAGACCGGGGGAGTGGACGGTTGCGACTGTGCCGAAATCCTTCGTTTGATAGAAGAGGGTAAAATTGATACCACCCCACTCATCACCCATCGCTTTCCCCTAAATGAAATCGAAGAGGCCTATCGCATTTTCGAGAACAAACTCGATGGGGTCATAAAGGTCGCGATAACAGGGAAATAGCCTACTACATTTCTTCGCATACACCAAGCAGCCGTAATTCCGAGAAATAAGGCTGCTTGAGCCATATATCTTTATCCCCGATAGCAACAAAGCGGTGTTTAGCGCGGGTTAAGGCTACATTCAACAAATTCGGTTTCGATGAAGCCCAAGAAGCTGCTCCCTTGGATTGGTCATCAAGCCCCAAACACAAAATCACCCCGGAAGCCTGTTTCCCCTGAAAAGTATGTACTGTACCGACATGACTTTTCAACCAATCATGCAATATATTACTATTCTCCTTGTCCGGTTTAAGAACCTCTTGCAAAGATTTTTGCAATTTTACTTTCAACTTGTGAGGTATTTCCGCGAAAGGAGAAATCACAAATACATCGGGTAATTTGTCCAACCCTAATATTTCATCCTGCAACAATTTTAATACAAGCTCTCCTTGCTCCGGCACATAATGCCGTCCATCCACCCGTCCCGTAACATGTAAAAAACAAGTCTGTAACCGTATTTCAGGTTCTTTTGTTATCGTGGAATTATACATCATGCCTTGATAGGCAATTTTATTCGCGATAGAAAACATCGGGTCAAGACAACGACGATGCACACGAAGCGGAACCCCAATCCAAGTGTCATTAGAAACCCACCCGTATTGATTAACCCTATCTGCCATAGACTGAACAGACAAAGAAGGATGCACTTGACTCCGATCTAAATTAAAATAATCATTCATATGATTTATAATGACTTCCGGTATGGTCACAACCGGTTCGATTTGAAAAGGATCACCTACCACCACAACTCTTCGTGCCCGCCAAATAGCACCAAGCGCAGCCTGTGGTACGGCCTGCCCGGCTTCGTCAATAAATAACCAAGGAATACTCCCCTGCCCGAAATCTGCAAACATCCGGCTAACGGAAGCGAATGTGGTGGAAACAACCGGAATAACTAACCAAAAAGTCTTCCACATGGCTTCTATTTCTTCCGGGGAAACCAACGTACCACCTTTCAAATACTGGAAAAAACCGTCAAGAGTTGTTTTGATCCTACTGGATTTCGCGTTAGCCCTCAGAATAAACATTTCGTTCACATGCATGGCCGCCACGAATAATTCGGACTGTAATTCCTTTAATCGATCCGAGTACCACGGACAAGCCTCTTGCGTGGCATGAGACTCTATATTTTCCCAAAAATCCCTGTCAGCATACGCTGCATTCAACTCCTCTCTGGCAATACCAATCTTTTCATCGAGCTGTAAAAGTTCCATCCTGCAATTCTCATACTCAACATCGACTTTTTTCAAAAGTGCAATCTGATCTTCGCAAGACAATATTTCCTTTTCACACTTTTGTTTTCCACCGGTCACTTCATCCAAAGCCTTCAACATCTCGTTCAATGTCTCTCGATATTGTTTCCTCACACCCTTTCTTAACGATTTCCAAAATCCGGGACGATTTTGTTTTACAATCTCCCACCTAAACGTGAGCTCCCGCATCCGCTCTTCCAGAAACAACTTCTCTTTTTCTAGCTTTTCTTTCTGATTCTCGAGATCATTTCGTCGCGTCTGGGCTTCCTGAAGTTTTATCTCTAAAGACAGGTATTTTTCCCGTTTTTCCTCACACGCCTCGTTATTCTTTACGTATCTATTCAGACGCTCCTTTTCAACCTGGACAGCTTGCAATTTTTCACGAAAGACACGCCTAGCCTCTTGCCACTCCTCGTTTGATATCTTATTGTTTCCCAAGTAATCCGCTAACGTAACATTGGACTCTTCCTGCTCAAATCGGGACCAAATACGATTCACTAAAACCCGACAATTTTCTTTATTCCCGAGAGTTGCCGCTATTACGCCCCAGTACTCTTTATCCAAACACGTCTCTGAAACCGTCCGGAAATAATCCATACTATCCGCATACGGTTCTACTTCTTTCTTCAATGGCAACTCTTTAGAAATATTCTCCACGGCTCCATTATTAGAAGAAGCAATAACCATTCCAGCCCCACAAATCGCATTGTCCGGCTCATAAATAAAAGGTGTATATTCATCGCTAATAGCAACTTGCCCTATTTTACAAAAGGCATCCACCGGTTCCTCATATTGCACTAAAACCTTTGCCCGTTTTACCAGAATCGACGCAATGACATCACGCAGTAAGGTCGTTTTCCCAGTTCCCGGAGGACCATTTACAGAAAAAACGCCCTCCTCCTCTTTCTCGACCAACTTTTCATATATCACGTTAACAGCAAATTGCTGCATCAAACTAGCTTTATATTTCGACGGCCAACATCCTTCAGGGTAATTATTAGGAACCAAACAAGACTTTATTATTTCCGGGTTCTCTCTCAAATCCTCGTGCTTGAAGCTTTCATTCAAACACCCTCGAATATAATCTTGTACGGATTTTCCCACGTTTTTACTTTGAAATGCAGATATAACCCGTTCTATATCTGAAATAAAAAAACTATTCAACAAATCAGAATTCGAACTATCATCTTCTTTTACAGCAGATTTGTATACTTCATTCGCCTTCATACAAATATTCCCCACTAAATCCGTCTTCCATCCCAGCCTCTTTCTAATAATAGATTGAATCTCCTGCAAATTATCTAAAGTCTGTACTTCTGAAAGATAACTAATAAAATCATCTTCCAACTCATTCTGATTCTGTTCTAAATGTTCCAAAAGATTTGTACACATCATTTGAAAACTTTCGCTCCAAGAATCAGACTGAAGCTTTCCCTCTTCCAACTGATGCAACGCCCATGGAAAAGTAGATACGCCTAATGAATTTTGAATGTACCTTCCCTGCTCGTTCAATTTTAAAGACGCATAATACATCAATGACTTATTAACCTCCACAACCAACGATTCATCCTGAAAATACTCCCGAATAAATTCTAACGCCATAGAAAGAGGATGCACGTCAAAATATATCGTGTACACGATTGTCTTTTTCTCGTCTTTGGAAGTCAATGGCAAATTCCATGGCAGTTTTTCTTGAAGTTGTTTAATGCTTTTATCTTTAGGAAGTTCTGCCGGAGTATAATGTTCCAATTTATGCCAACAAGATAACAAGGTTTGCCAATCTGCCATATGATACATTATTTAAATTATTACAAATGATAAATGTAATAATAATTTTTATAAACAGACTACCGATAACTCGATAGTCTGACAATGTATTTTCTAAACACGAGACTATGCCTGTATTATTCCATTTTTATACTTAATTTAGTCTTAATCTCCCTCTTCTTAAATTTCTCCACACATTATAGAGAAAATTTTACTGTTTTACCCATTTTTATCGCATCAGTCACAATCTCTTGAGGCAAACAACCATATTTTGTCTCAAATTTATCCTTCTGGTTTTTACAAAGATTTTGAAGGACTTACCAACCATGGTAAATGCTATCTGGAATGTTTCTTCGAATTCAAGTTATACCTGCATTAGATTCTCTTCCCAATTGTACACGAGTAGGTAGTTAGATTCGAAAGTTCAGCCTCTATCCATTTTGTAAAGGGCATATACCTTATCTTCTGTTACCGCAACATCCAAAAACAATACCGAGAAACATTAACAATAGTGTTCCTCGGTATTAACAATTCCTATTTTATTCAATCAAAAAAATTATTGATTGTTTTTGTAATATATTTTCAACGGTTTATAGGCAACATTCTCGTATTTGGCAACGACAGTCGACAAATCTTCGGCACCTACAACATATACGCTACCTTTTTTATCTGAAGCCGATGTAGGATCATATGTCGCAATCAACACGTAATATTTGTTGACTTTCTTATCAATATACAAGTTAATATCTACAATTTCAGCATTGGGGTTTACTTGCTTGATATCAAAGACATATCTACCATGGGGTGTTGAAGTAAGTGGAACATGTTGCAGTTTTCCCCAATGAAATACCTTTTGTCCATTATGATAAAATCTTGCAGCTCTCTCATGAAGTGGCAAAACTCTTACTCCTTTTTGAAGAGACAATTCCTCCCCTGCTTTCAATTCACGATCATACGTAGCACTTTGAAAACCTTTCACAAAATTTTCTCCCCATGGGACAAAGAACCATACATGCATTTGAGTTTTTTTAGGATCCTCTTTATCACGGGTTATAATATAAACATCATTATTCAAAGGTGCTGCCAGTCCCCATTGTTGATTCAAAGCGTAAGAAACATTAACAATTTCTTGTCCTTCAAAAGTTTTTGGTCCAATATAATCATTAATACGCCCACTAGGAGTTGAAGCTTGTTGCATATCATTTGCATACATTCCATAAAGAGTGGATTTCTCATCATCATATAACCATAAAATATCTCCACAATTTTTAGAATCTGAACTCATTCGTCCTCCTCCAATAGAATATCGATCCCAGTGATGAATCGAATCAAAAGCCATACGTGGCATTTCCATCTGATATTTTGTACAATAAGATATCACGTCTCCATCTTCCGTAAATGCAAATAAATCGTATACAGTACGTGTTGTCCCGGAATGCCAATGCAATGTAAGACATTCGGGTGTTTTCGAAAATTTAAACATATCACTAGGAATAGTGTGCAACGTATATTCATCTACAGAATAAGCTTGTTTGTTCTTTCTAGAAAGAAGATATAATATCTGGGTTCCATAATCAGGATAACCCGTGTATCCCGAATAAAAAATAAAATCACAGATATCTTCATTTAAATAGGGATCATCTTCTCCCGTCACATAGTTAAAATTTTCTGCATTCATGGACAAAAGAGTATCTATTCCTTTGGGAGAATTCAGAAAAGAAAACATTCCGTTACCAGCTTCATTTTTACTAAACAATACAATTCCTTCGTCAAACCCAGATGATACATTAACTATAAAATATTGAATATATGCTGTATACTGATTTACCACTTTTAAACGCAACAAATGCCGTCCTAACTCTTTAAAATTGTAATCCAACACTTGTTCATGTGACAATTCAGACATCGAATCCAATTGCCAAAATTCAGTACTTGTATTCCACCCTGTAATCTTCCCAGCACTCCAAGTGTATTCCAAAGGACAATTAGAGTCTGTTTGCACAATGAAACTTCCCGCATCTAATCTTAAATTTTCAGTTGATGTAATATATATAACTGAATCTTCAAAAGTTGTCGATAAATCGGATATATCCAAATGAGGTCCCGTGGTTTCATCATGAATACATCCAAATACACCTAAACATATACCAATGAGAATATAAATTATTTTTTTCATATCGAGTCACATCTAAATTAATTTTTTTCTGCGTCTTTCCACTCTTCATACCATGCCGGAATTTCTACCCCAGGATAAGGATTAGCAGTAAAATAATCAAACATAGGCACCAAGACATCTTCTTTCAATTTATCCAAAAATAACATCTGTTCATTATTCCATGTACTACTTTCTACCTTATACATATTAGTACCATAAATTGGCCCCAAATAGCGTTGCCAATTCTCTGTCTTATTGGTTTCTTGCAAAGTATAATATTTCATATACACCTTAAAACCTTTCTCAGTATAAGAACCTAGAATCTCAGTATTCCACCATTTAGGAGCTTGCTCTTGATGTTGAACATAGATTCTAAAAAAAGCCGTAGTACAAATTTGAGGAACAAAATGTTCATTTTCCGTCAAACGAATCGTATAATATAGTTTTCCTTCTTCATCTTCTTTGTTTTCTGGCATACGAACCCAATACCGTAAAGTGGCTGTTGTCGTTCCCGCTTTCACGATGGTCTTTTCTAATGTAAAATCCTTTCCATTGACGATATTAGTCGCTGTATCAACAGGGGCAAATGTCACTTCCCTATCGTAATCGACCGGAACTCCAATAGTGTACAAATCAACAACCCCCGAAATCCAGTTGGTATCAGTATATATTCCAAATATCACCTTGTTACTATCGCGAGTATCCAACATATAGATCCCAGATTTACGGGATGTGTCATATACCCACGGATCTTTGGTACAAGACGAAAAACAACACACACACCAAATCCCTAAAAACAAAATAATTACAATATAATTTTTCATATGTTTCATTTTTCAATTAATAAGAACCATCTTCCCTAAATTCAAACTCTGAATCCGGGATAGGTAAACTCCATTTATTCTCGTCCATTTGGATTGTTTTTATCCCTTTCGCATTAGCTAATGCAGGCTCTACCTCTATTTCCGGAACCTGTCGTCTTCTTAGACGGAACCAATATTGTCCTTCTTGTAGATATTCTCTCCAAAATTGTTTATCCACATCTTCTTTTGTTATGCTTTCCTCCGTGTTTAAACCACGAGAAGAAATAAATTCGTTGTAATACCGCAATGCTTCGGTTGGCTCCTTTTCTAGCAAAGTTTCCGCCAACATTAAATACAATTCAGGAACACGAATGATATTCGAACCGCTGTAACCAATAGGAGCTTGCTCTTTATTTGCAGTATTGAAAACAGAAGCGTTAATTAATTTCATCAAACGCATACCCAATTTCTCAGACACTTCCGGAGTTGAAGCACTAGGGACACGTATCCAATTTGAACGATGGTCTGTACCACGTGCAGGATCAAGCTCCTCGTACATTTTTTCATCAGCTGCTAAAAAAGATCCTTTTTCCAATAAAAAGAGAGATTGCAATGCAGAATAAGTATCTGATTTATATATACCCCAAATACCCTCATCTTGAGCCACAGTTCCAGACATCATCCGAATGAAGTGATCCGGACCGACATTAGCACCTGTAGGAAGCGGGAATTTTTTAGAATCAACGATTTGTCGTGCATACATTGTGGCACTATCCACATCCCCAGGCTCATTCCTAGTCAAATACACTCTTGCCAACAATGCTTTAACGGCATACAAATTCATATGCAACTCTCTATAACTGGTAAATTGATCATAAGCATTGACCGGCTTACGGGGGTAAGTTAACAAATTTTCATCTTCAAGTAAAAGCGTATGCGCTTCATTCAAATCTTTCAAGACTTTATCATAACACTCTCTCGTCGTACTGAAAGGAGTTACCCACATACCATAGTTATTCACATAAGGAATTCCTCGCTTACTCAAATTACAAGAACCATACATTCTCAACAATTCGAAATGCATAAAAGCACGAATACCCAAACATTCGCCACGATATAAATCCATATGTTTTAAAGGCTTATACCCCCAACTATCTAGATTCTCAAGAATTTTATTCACATCACTGATTAATTTATAACCCAATGTCCAAATTCCTCCAAATAAGGTAGTAGAACGTTCTGACTCGTGATTATGTAGCATTAACTCCTCGAAACCTCCTGAATTTTCAGTAGAATACGTACCCAATGTAAGGTATTGCGCTAGAGCATCCATAATAGTTGGAAGTTGTGCACCCCACAACTCTCCCGCTCCAATCGTATAATACAAGCCATACATAGCTTCTTCAACACCCTCCTTGTTTACAAATAATTTTTCTTCTAGTACTTGTCCCTTATCCCTCGATTCCAAGAAATCTTCACAAGAACCCAAAACCAAGGCCAACAAGCATAATAATATATTTACTTTTATAATTTTCATAGTTTTATAACTTAAAAAGTAGGACTGATCATAAAATTATAACTGTGCATATAAGGGTAAGAAGTTCCCCGTTCAAACTTCACTGTTGACAACCGGAAAATATCCGAGAAACCGACACCAATAGCCAAACGTTTCAAACCAAGCTTTTTCACCCAGTTAACGGGCAAATTGTAGGAGATATTGAGAGAAGAAAGATGAAGTTCATTGCGTTTTTCAACGAAACGACTAGAATGCACTACCTTGTTCTGTTGGTCCAAACGTCCTCTCGGATAAGCAACAACATCTCCCGGTTTTGTCCATCGTTGGGTGAATGCACGAACATCCACATTTCGGTAGATATTAATATTCTCCACCTTTGCGGCCCTAGTCTCATTGTAAATATACCCTCCCAAGGTGTATTCAAAAGCCATACTCAAACTTAAGTTTTTCCAAGCGAGAGCGGTAGAAATACTACCTTCCAACTTTGGAGTTTTATCTCCCAAACTTACTTTGTCTTCCACGTGGTAGACATTTGTCAAAGTTCCGTCTGGACGAACAAAAATTTCTTCTCCGTTAGCAGGATTAATCCCCAAAGAACGTACCGCAAAAATAGCTGTTGTTGATTCCCCTTCTTTAAATAATATTTTAGGGGCCATTCCTTCGGCAGCCATATTTTCTTCTGTCTGTTTCATTAAACTATTACTAATTTTTGTCAATTTATTCACCGTATGGTGAGTATTGGCAGAAACACGCCACAACCAATCTTGATTCTTTATAATCAAACCAGAAATAGCCAATTCATAACCGTAATTTTCACTTTCTCCCAAGTTTGCTTGCACAGAACTAGCTCCCGTTGAAACAGGAATCCCGATTGGTAAAAGTAAATCTTTCGACAATTGTTTATACCAGTCAAAGGTTACTTCAAAACGGCTATCTAAGATCTCTAAAGTTAAACCAGCATTATAACTCAACGTACGCTGTGCTTTTAGGTCCGGATTACCCAAGGAACTTGGCAAAGCACTCAAACCGGAAATATAGTTATCCGCATAAGTATAGATAACGTTGGTCAAATTACCATCGAAATTACCGCTTCCAACATAACCAACACTTCCTCGGAGACGGAAAAGAGATACCCATCCCAAAGATTTCAAGAATTTCTCGTTATGCATATTCCAACCGAGACCGAATGACCAATAAGGAGTCCAACGTTCATTATCGCCCAATGCTGAATTTGCAGAGGAACGATAAGAAATATCCATATAATAACGATTTTTCCAAATAAAATTCAAGTTTCCGAAAGTAGAAACAGTGGCTTTATAAACATTACCTCCACTAGGACTACTACCCGTGAGATATTGTTGAGCAAAAGAAATATAGTTCATACTAGGTTTTAAGAAACCTTCTCCAACCATTCCATAAGTATCCAAATTACTTTGCTTTAAACTTCCTCCAAAATTCAACGTCAATATCGTTCCATCTTCATCAAAAGCGTGAGAATAAGTAACATTAGCTTGTGCAGACCAGTTCCATCCTTCATTTCCATCTAACGTGTAAGTTCCTCGTGCGGAAACATTCGAATTATTCAATGAAGACGTGTGAAGAGCAGATACATAATCATCCATGCGGTAGTCATTAATAGACAAACTTCCCGTTGCCGTCACAAAAAATCCTTGTAATATATCCCAACGCAAACTCAAAGCATTGGAAAATTCTTTCATCTTACCCTTGCTAAAACTATTGGTTGTTGCATTATACATCGGATTGGCCATATCAAAAGACAATCTTGGGATCAATTCTCCATACTCGTCATAAGGAGAATCATAAGGATTCATTGCCACCCATTGAGAAAAATCTCCATAGGGGGAAGATTTAGTATCTGTTTTATAAAAATCGGAACGAAGACTAGCAGTTAACTTTCCTTTGTAATGATAAGAAAAATAAAAACCAATACCATAATTCCTACGATAGTCACCTTTCATAACTCCAAATTTATTACTATAGCGAAGAGAAATACTATAATCCAATCCTCCTCCACGACCAGTTGCAGTCAAAGAGTGACTATGTGACCAAGAATTTCTTAAAGGAATAGACTTCCAATCGGTATTTACTCCCCGGTTGATTCGTTCCAATTTCTCATAATAATCCACTTCTGACAATCCAGTAACATCTTCATAAATACCCCAACGTTTTTCTAACTCCAGTTTCTGGCGCGGATTACACAAATCAAAAGAAGATACATCTGCAAATTGCACATCCGGAACAAAATTGTAACGTAACCGTAGCTTGCTATCCGTAACTTTTTTACGTTCCACTACAATCACGCCATTAGCTGCACGGTCTCCATAGATAGCCGTTGCAGAGGCATCCTTCAATACATCCACACGCTCGATCTCAAAGATATCCATATCGTACAGACGCTCCATTGTTGTTTCTACTCCATCAACAATAATTAACGGAGTATTTAATCCTAATTCCCCTTGGGTAGCGATAGAAGTTGTACCGCGGATCAATAGTTCTGGAATATAGTTCGGGTTAGATCCCTGCTCATTATTCTCAACGATACGCATACCAGGAACTAAAGTTGTCAAGGCCTTGAAAAGATTGGTTTGTGAAACCTGCAAAATCTCTTCTTGACTGATACTAGTTACAGAACCGGTATAACTATTTTTAGATGCCGTGTAAATACCGTTAACAACGACCTCCTCCATCTCGTTCACGTCTTCTTCCATGGTGACATTAATAGGTTTGTCATTTTTTACCGGAACTTCAACACTCTTCATTCCAATAAAAGAGAAAACCAAAGTAGGAGAAGAGGTTGAGGCAGGAATAGAAATCGCATACATACCATCAGCATCCGTTGCCACTCCCGTTGTCGTTCCCTTGATAATGACGGTTACTCCAGGAAGAGGTTCCTTGTTTTTATCGAGTACTGCACCCTTAACCGTTCGAGCTGGTCCCGCCGGCACTTTTGGGGATTGCTGATATTTTACAGATATATATTTTCCATCTGTAATATCCGAATGAATGAAAGGTTTTCCTTCCAACACTTTTCCCAAGGCTTCTAAAATAGTTGCATTCTTCAAAGAAGCAGTCACTTTATAATCTTGAACCTCTTCATATGTAAATAATATTTTATACGAAGAGAGTTTTTCCAATTTTTTCAGTGCTTCTGCTAATAATTCATTTTTAAACTCAATTGTAATGTTCTTTTGCTGAGCTTGAACAAAAGACGCAATGAAAAGAGAACATAGAAGTATTCCGTTTCTAATAAACAGATACCATGGTCTTTTCACACGAAGAGAAAACATTTTTTGTCTCATAAATCTGTTTTTGTATTTCATTTAAATATATCTTATATCCACTTAACAATACGAATCGGGTACCCTTTATTTGTTAAAAAATAAAAAAAAGACAGATATTTACATATCTGTCTTTAATAATGATAAAACGAAAAATTCTAAAAAGATTGAATCAATCGATATACACCGTATTATTCTGGTAAGTTACCCTTAAATTACCCATTAAATTTAATAATTTCAATACATTATCTATCGGCTTGTCACGTTGTGCCAAAAAATGTAAGTGTAAATTCTGCACGGCGTTATCCTTAAACACGATATGCACGTTATACCACCTACCAACTTCTTTCATTATTTCCACTAAAGGCTCATTGTCAAAATAGAAGTACCCTTCCGTCCACAGGTGGTAGTTATCAGTATCGACTCTCTTCACTTCAAAAGAACCGTCTTCCAGCAAATGAGCATCTTCCTGGGGATGAATGGTTACTTCCTCTTTAGAAAGTTCATTTCTCACTTTTACACACCCCTGAATTAAAGTCACGTGAGTATTGTTTGCGGAATAACTTTTGATGTTAAATTCCGTACCCAACACTTCTGTCACAATGTTTTCCACTTTCACTTTAAATGGACGTAACGAATCGTGGGCGACTTTAAAAAAACCTTCCCCGCATAATTCCACGACACGTTCTTCTCCTGTAAATAAACTTGGATATATCAGTTGGCTTTCCGCATTCAACCACACCTGTGTCCCATCTGAAAGTGTTATTTGATAGAAACTGCTACAAGATGTTTGCAAGGTATGAATTTCAGGTATTTTTGTTTTTTCTTCTTGCCTGTAATCTAGCAATTTATTTTTTTGCAGCAAATCTATTGGACGTTCTAACAATGTATCAACCTGCGAACTCGAGAGAATGACTCGTTGGCCATTATTGGTAGATAAAATTACTTCACCGGCCCCCGTACCTGGTTTAAACGCCACAAATACATCTTTATCTACAGAGGAACTAGGAGACAATAAAATACCGATAACCAATATAATGCAGGCCGCAGTTATCAACATAATAGAAAGTAAGCGATACCTTTTTTGCATTTCCACTTTCCGTTTTTGCATAAATTTGTCCCAAGCTTTATTAGGATCTGTTTTGGAAGAAGCATCCTCACGAATAAAAGCCTTACGACAATCCCTTAATAAATGAAGGGTTTGTATATTATCCTCTTCAGATAATAATTCCTCCCATTCTTCTGGAGAAGTTTCCGGATCGTTCAAGGCATCCAGTAAACGTTCTCTCGGGTCGATATCTTGCTTTTCATTATTCATTGTTTCAATATCAATGTGTTGTATTCATGAATCTTTACCATTTACCGAGACTGAAAGTTCCTCTCTCAATGAACTTAAAGCCTTCATTATATGCTTTTTTACCGTATTCGTACTAATGTTCAACATTTGTGCCACTTCCGAATATTTTTTTTGATTAAAATAACATTCTTCTAACACTTTCCTTGTTTTAGGAGGCAATGTATTTATAATCATCATTATACGATTAATTCTCTCGTCATCATCATTTTCTTGAGTATCTTCGAGTTCCGAAGTCGTATAAATAAATACAGATGCATATTTTTCTACAATTTTATTATGCCGAAGATAGTTAAAACTCCTATGCCTTACCTGTTGGAAAAGAACAGGAACCAAAGAATTATTCTTAAGATTATCATAATTTCGCCACACGTATTCGAACGCATCATTTACAACATCTTCGCTTATCTCTTTGTCATTTAAATAATTATATGCAAATACATACAATTTGTTGTAATTTTCTTTAAACAATATCTCAAATTCATCTTTTGCTTTTTTGTGTCCGAACATAATATAAACTCGATAGGAAGATATAATTTACAAAGGTAAATTTATTTTGTGGAATTATATAAGGAATAATACAAATTTCTTCAAAACACAAAACAGGTTGGATCCAACTTTCGACGAGAGCTTAGGATTCGATCCAAACTACAATTATTCAATGTACTAGTTTCGTTGCATCGGGAAGGTTAGCACTTATTCTTTACCTTTTTTACATCAGATTTATTGATCTCGATATTTTCTACCAACATTTTTCTCTAACTATACTTTTAATATTGACAGTGCAGAAGGAAGTACGCTATTCAATATAATGTTTTTCATGCAATTCAGATATAGTGGGAAATATAAACCCGATTGCCCCACACTTATATTCCTAATTGCCCCATCAAAAAACAAGTAGATTTACAGACCTGAAAATGCATTTTAACCCGGTTCTATTTTATTTAAAATAAATCGTAGTCAAAACTACTTCTTTTTTGCATTCATCATTTGTCATGCGATCAGATGAGAGTGTTTTACAGTCGTTTCTATATGTTTCGAGCATTCCGAAAAACGTAGCTTAGAGAGTTGTTCAATTATTCTGTCCGTTACTATAGAACCCCACGTTAACGAACACGTAACGAATAGATATAAAGCAATGTATTGAGCAACAGATAACAACCAGTAAAGTCCAACAAATCGGTTTATCTCTGAGTGATCAACGAAAAAGGATACTGTTTTCTATTAATTCACTACAGTATTATATTTAATTCTAGTTTAATAAAATCGCTCTTCCACTCTTTCCTGACAGACAATCTAAGGCATGACAAACGAAAAAGGTAATAACTGGCTAGCCTTAATCAAGATGGTTCCTTTTTTGCCTATCATGATAACATCAAAATCCGCTTTATAGCGTTGAACAATTTCTGCCATCACTTGCCGACAGGCCCCACACGGAGTAACATTCTCATCCACTTCCACACCATGCTCACGGGCAGCAATAGCAATTGCCTTAATCCCCGTCTTCGGATAAGCGGAACAGGCATAAAACAATGCAGTTCGCTCGGCACACAGACCAGAAGGATAAGCAACATTTTCCTGATTCGTACCGCAAACGACCTCCCCGTTATTCATCAACACGGCAGCCCCCACGGCAAAACCCGAATACACACAATACGCATTTTTCGTGACCTCCAAGGCCGCACGACACAAATCCTCGTATCCTTCCGGGTAAGATTCCCGGTACACCGTGTAATCAATCTTCAATTCCGCTTTCTCCATTCTATTTTTTTTCGTAATTTTACCGCCAATATAAAACATTATCTGAAACTATGAGCAAGATTTACATTATTTTATTTTTAAGTTTTATATGTGTTAACATATGTGGAGCTTCTACGGACAGTCGCAAAGCGTTTATCAAAAAATATAAAAGTATCGCCATCGAAGAGATGGATCGTACGGGCATTCCCGCCAGTATCAAATTGGCTCAAGGAATGCTGGAATCCGGATGTGGAACTTCAAAACTGGCTGTTAATGCCAACAACCACTTCGGTATTAAATGCCACAACTGGAACGGAGCCAGTTTTACCATGGACGATGATAAACGAAACGAATGTTTTCGGAAATACAGAAATCCGGAAGAATCATGGGTAGATCACAGCGAATTCCTACTCTCTCGTCCTCGCTATGCATTCCTGTTCGACCTGCCCAAAACAGATTATAAAGGCTGGGCCAAAGGTTTGAAAAAAGCTGGATATGCAACCGCCTCCGATTACGCACAAAAACTCATTAAAATCATCGAGGAAGAAGAATTATATCAATTCGATCGCCCAGGCAAAAAAATCCATCCGATACCCAACGAATTAAATTATAAACTCAGCGAAAGTAAAAACTACCAAAGCCGAGTGGTATATATCAACAAGATTCCTTCCGTGAAAGTAAAAGAAGGCGACACATTTGAAAGTATCGCTCAATACTTCAACATCCCGTTGAAAAAACTATTGAAATACAACGATAAAAACGAACTATCAATCCGTACGGGAATGCACGTGTTCTTGGCAAAGAAAAAGAACAAAGCTCCCAAGGGATACACATTCCATAAAACAAAAGCCGGGGACACCATGTACATGATCTCCCAAATATATGGAATAAAGCTCGCTAAATTGTTGCAATATAATTACATGGAAAACGGTGAAAAACCTCAGGTCGGAGAAATGATCTCTTTAAGAGGTCCCGCCCAATTATACTAAAGAAGAATGAAATGAAAAAAAATAACGAGCTATTCTTAAAACAGAATTCAATATTCGGGTGCCTGATCGGGGGCACTTTCATTTTCGCATCTTTGTTATTTATCCTGGCAGGAAAAGGAATCGTGGTAAACGCACAATTCCACAACATCATTATGATGCTAACCATTTTCGGGATATTCATCGGTGTCCGAAAATACAGGGATGAACAGTTGGCAGGTGTCATTTCTTACGGGAAAGCACTGAAAACAGGAATATTCATCCTTTGCATCGCCTCGTTATGCTATGCCGTATACGTGTTCTTTTTATACACGTTCAACGCAGACTTACTGACTGAATTCAAAAACGTGACAATAAACACACTGAAAATTACCGGTCAAAACTCCCCGCTCTTTAAAATGCTCGAAGAAAACGTTGATGTATATTTTGTTCCCGCTAGTATCGCTTTCGGGGAACTATTCAATAGAATCATCGTGGGAGCAGCCTTCTCGCTATTCATTGCCGGGTTGGTCAGAAGAAGTAAATTACCGTTTAACCCACAAGAATTTTAAACATGGACATTTCAGTAGTTGTACCGTTATATAACGAAGAGGAATCCTTGCCGGAACTTTCCGCGTGGATTGAGAGAGTCATGGCTGCGAACAATTTCACCTACGAGCTTATCATGGTAGATGACGGGAGTAACGACAAGTCATGGAAAGTGATCGAACAACTATCTGCAAAAGATGACCATGTACGCGGCATTAAATTCCGCCGTAATTATGGGAAATCGGCCGCATTACATTGTGGTTTCGAGGACGCACGAGGAAACGTGGTGATTACTATGGATGCAGATTTACAGGATAGCCCAGACGAGATTCCGGAACTCTATCGCATGATCATGGAAGAAGATTATGACTTAATTTCCGGATGGAAAAAGAAAAGATATGACCCGATAACCAAAACACTCCCGACAAAGCTCTTCAACGCTACCGCCCGGAAATTCTCCGGCATAAAGTTACATGACTTTAATTGCGGATTAAAAGCCTATAAAAACACTGTAGTGAAGAATATCGAAGTGTACGGGGAGATGCACCGCTACATCCCGATTTTGGCCAAACAGGCCGGATTCACCCGAATCGGGGAAAAGGTAGTTCATCATCAAGCCCGAAAATACGGGGTAACGAAATTCGGGCTTAACCGTTTTATTAACGGTTTTCTCGACTTACTTTCTGTAACTTTTATTACCCGGTTCGCTAAAAAACCCATGCACTTATTCGGGGCGCTGGGAACGCTGTTATTTATTATCGGATTTTGTGCCGCTGCTTGGATCGGCATTGAAAAACTGATCGCCGTGGCCCATAACCTGAGAGCCCCTCTGGTAACAAACAATCCTTACTTCTATATCGCACTGACCTGCATGATCATCGGTTCCCAACTTTTTCTGGCTGGTTTTTTGGCAGAATTAGTTTCTCGAAGTGCCAGCGACCGAAATGTTTACAGAATCGAGAAAAAAATATAAATCGTAACATAATCCCCTAAATAAAAAATGTCCACCTCGTTTGAAGTGGACATTTTCAATATGGATATTCTTCAGTTCCCCTTTTTATTGTTGAACATTCGGTAATTCCAAACCAAGACCTTTTACCTTATCAACACGTTTCAAGATAACACCGATAATCAAAGCAGCACCCCCTAAACATGCCAACATAACAAGAGGCCATGTATAGTCGTAAGAAATAGCAGCTTGTTCCGGGGTGATCACGTGATTCTTCAAGTCATTTACAACTTGAGGATTCGTGTTATCCAACACTTTACCGATCAATAACGGGAAAAGCCACAAACCGATATTTTGAATCCAGAATATCAATGCATAAGCAGAACCTATCACTTTCTGATCTACTAATTTTGGAACGCTCGGCCACAATGAAGCCGGAACTAGCGAGAATGATGCTCCCAGAATTAAAATGGTCACGTACGCAATCAAAACACCTCCAATTGCACTATCTTTAAACAAGGGCAAAATGAATGCAAATGTTAAATGACATACAATCAATAAAATAGAACCGAACATCAACATGGTAGCAGCCTTACCTTTATTGTCAACCACTTTACCAAGTATTGGCGTGATACCTACTGCCAATAACGGGAACACAGCAAAAATAGTCTCTGCCGACTGACGCATATAACCCATGTAGCAGAATATGATCAAACCTATTACTGAAATAGTTAACAACAAAGTTTTCAACGACTTCTTGCTTGTGAAGTTAAATGCAAATGCTGTAGCTGCAACGACCAACATGATACAATATTGGATAATTGTCACCGTATTTCCTGCCCAGAAAGAGCCTTCAGCGGGAGGAGTGAATGACAAGTTACATTGCAACATATTAACCGCATATTTTTGGAACGGGAAAATAGCCGAGTAATATAATACACAAAGTAATGCAACCAACCAGAAACCTCCGCTTGACAAGATTTTCCCAATATCTTTAATCTTAAAGGGTTCATCTTTTTCTTCTGCCTCCCCCGTTTGTGCATCTAATTTCTTATCCATGAAGAAATAAACAATGAACATGATCAAGGCGATCATCAATAACACCACACCAAAAGCAACAGAACGGGAAACATCAACCTGTCCACCAAGTTTCGCAAAGAAAGGAGAGAAAATCATACACGTGGCAACTCCCAAACGCGCTAATGCCATTTCGGAACCCATTGCCAAAGCGATTTCACGTCCTTTAAACCATTTCACGATACCGCGAGATACCGTGATACCAGCCATCTCCACACCACAGCCGAATATCATGAAACCAACCGCTGCCAATTTAGCAGATGCCGGCATTCCCCGGTAAAACGGGGAGATTCCCAACTCGTCAAAACCCGGAATGTAATTCAAATTGTTCGTAAACCATGCTTCCAACCCGCTTCCCTTGAAACCTTCTGCAACAGCATACCATTTAATAACCGCACCGATTAACATTACACCACCTGATAAAAGAGCCGTAAAGCGAACACCCATTTTATCAAGAATGATACCGGCAAAAATTAAAAAGAATACAAATACATTCAAGAATGTTTCAGAACCTTGCATTGTTCCAAATGCCAATGAATCCCAACCACGTTCCGACTGCATCAAATCTTTAATCGGTGATAAAATGTCCATAAATATGTATGAACAAAACATGGCTAATGCCAGCAACAATAAAGCGGCCCACCGAACGGCTGCATTGTCTCTAAGAGTAAGCTTTTCTGTCATTTGAATTTATTTTTTATAGAAATGAAGGAAATAAACAATGTTTTCTTAAAACCACGCACCTTTATCTCTTCACGTCTAAGTAAATAATTTATTTTGCAACAAAAATAGTATTTATTTTCAATAGAGAATCATTGTTATTCTTTAAAAATACGAGAAATGCTTTTCACGGGAAGCATTTTTCCGTATCTTTGTTTAACGTCACATCTTTCCAGAAGAGTGATTTTATAGCTAGAGACTATCCTTATAGCTAATTTTTTACAAGAGATGATTACAAACGATTTTATTTATACATGATGGAAAATAGAATAACTAAACTGTTCAATATAAAATACCCGATTATTCAAGGGGGTATGGTATGGTGTAGCGGATGGCGCCTAGCCTCCGCAGTAAGTAACAACGGGGGATTAGGATTACTAGGTGCCGGTTCCATGCACCCGGAAATGCTGGTGGAACATATCCGGAAAATGAAAGAGGCCACAGAGAAACCGTGGGGGATCAATGTTCCGTTACTTTATCCGGAAATTGACCGACTTATGGATATTATCATCCAAGAAGGCGTTAAAATTGTTTTCACCTCTGCCGGAAGCCCAAAGAAATGGACCCCCTTGTTAAAATCACATGGCATCACCGTAGTACACGTGATCAGTAGCGCACTGTTTGCAAAAAAATGCGAAGAGGCAGGAGTAAATGCGGTTGTTGCTGAAGGATTTGAAGCCGGGGGACATAACGGACGGGAAGAAACAACCACGCTCACCTTGATTCCTAATGTAGTGGAATCCTGCTCCCTACCTGTTATTGCCGCAGGGGGAATATCCTCTGGAAAATCCGTGGTAGCCGCCATGACTCTCGGAGCGGAAGGAGTACAAATCGGAACCCGTTTTGCTGTTGCCACAGAATCTTCCGCTCATCCGACATTCAAACAACGGGTATTCGACACGGAAGAAGGTGGTACCATACTGGCATTGAAAAAACTCGCTCCCACCCGCTTGATTAAAAATGAATTCTTCAACCAAGTAAAAGCTTTAGAAGACGCCGGAGCTGAGACCGCCCAATTAACCGAACTTCTTGGTAAAGGACGGGCTAAGAAAGGAATCTTCGAAGGTGACATGACGGAAGGCGAGTTAGAAATCGGGCAAATCGCATCCATGTTGCACAAAGAAGAAACCGTATCTGAAATCATGGAAGATATTATCGCTGATTTCAACAAAACGATGAGCAAATTGAGCGATCTGAAACTATGAAAATGAATTTATATTTATGATAAAATTTACACGCCACACACTAGACAATGGCTTAATAATGATCTGTAACACGGATACCAGTACTCCATTTGTATCCGTGAACATCCTTTATAAAGTAGGTGCCCGGGATGAAGATCCCAATCGCACGGGCTTTGCCCATCTTTTTGAACATTTAATGTTCGGGGGATCCAAACACATCGCAGATTACGATTATCACGTTCAGAAAGCGGGCGGGGATAGTAACGCTTTCACGAATAACGATTACACGAATTATTACATCACGATTCCGGCTCCCAATATCGAAACGGCCTTGTGGCTAGAATCAGACCGGATGCTGGCACTCGATTTCTCTCAAAAATCACTTGACGTTCAACGCAACGTGGTCATTGAAGAATTCAAACAGCGCTACTTCAATAATCCTTACGGGGACATCTGGTTGAAATTACGTCCTTTAGCCTATAAGGTACATCCGTATCAGTGGCCTACTATCGGGAAAAACATTGACCATATCGCAGGAGCATCCTTGGAAGAAGTGGAAGACTTCTTTCATCGTTTCTATGCCCCAGATAATGCTATACTAAGCATCAGCGGTAATATTAGCGACGAGAAAGCCCTTGAACTCGTGAAAAAATGGTTCGGGGACATTCCTCCCGCCCGTTATAAGAGAAAAGCATTACCCATGGAACCGCAACAAACCGAAGAGCGTCGCCTCGTATGCGAGCATAACAAAGTTCCGGCTGATGCAATATACAAAGTATATCATATGGGCGACCGCCGATCGGATAATTTCTACACGTGCGACACAATCTCGGACATATTATCCAACGGTCAATCCTCCCGCTTGTACATAAACCTCATTAAAAACGGGAAATTATTCTCGGAGGTAGACGCTTATATCACCGGGGACATGGATCCGGGATTATTCATTTTCTCCGGGAAACTCTCGGAAGGAGTAGCGATAGAAGAGGCGGAAGCCGCCATCCAAAACGAGATTGACCATTTTATCGAAGACCCGATTTCTGAACGGGAACTCCAAAAGGTAATCAACAAAACTGAAGCCAGAATCTCTTACAGCGAGATCAATTATCAAGGGAAATCAGCCAACTTGGCGTTTTTTGACTATCTGGGAGATGTTAACCTGATTAATTCGGAGAGTACCCGATACGCAGAAGTATCTCTTGATTCGATAAAACAGACCGCACGAGAATTATTCTCCGCAAAAAATTGCTCTACCTTGTGGTATCTTAAAGACAAATAATGGCTACTTTTATGAATAGAAATATAGAACCCTCTATTGCAGAAATTTCCCGCCCCTCATTGTGGGAACATCAACAAATCACGCTTCCCAATGGTATCGAGATCGTGTACCTCCACGATCCTAATCAAGAAGTTTTCAAGATGGACGTGGTACTCGCAGCCGGGATTTATAATCAATCCCGTCCGGTCATCGCATCAAGTATGATTAACATGCTTAACGAGGGAACCCGTCAGCATTCCTCTGCCGAAATTGCCGAGTTGTTTGATTATCATGGAGCATACGTAGATTTTAATTGTGGTATACATAAAGCAGAATTAAGCCTAATTTCGCTTAATAAATACGCCTCGCAAACCATTCGTATGCTGGCAGAAATGACACTTGAAAGTACATTCCCGCAGAAAGAACTGGAAACGTATATCCGTAACCGGAAACAACAGCATCTGGTGAATATAGAAAAAACATCTTACCTTGCTCGAATGGAGTTCATATACCGTATGTACGGGAAGGCACATCCTTACGCTAATTGTTTCACACTGGAAGATTTCGATCAAGTGACACCAGAATTATTACTTGATTTCTACCAGGAAAGAGTGCAGGCATCACAATGCAGAATCATGATCTGCGGGAATGTCAGCGATACGGTATTACAAGAAGTAAGCCAAGCCTTTTCGCTGATGAGTAGTAATCCCGTACCACCGGACAAGACTTACACCATACAACCGAGTGGCCCCGGTAAGTATCATATATCCAAGCCCGATGCCGTACAAACCAGTATTCGAATCGGGAAAAACGGTGTCACTTTACTGGACGAAGACTACACGTATTTCCAACTTTTAAATATGGTTCTCGGTGGTTATTTCGGCTCCCGCCTGATGTCGAATATCCGGGAAGAAAAAGGATACACCTACGGTATCGGTTCATACAACGTTACCATGCCGCAAGCTGCCCACTGGATGATTGCCACGGATGTTAATGCAGACGCAACAGAGGCCACAATAACAGAATGTATAAAAGAGATTCGCCGCCTACAAGAAGAACCTATACCCGAAGAAGAGTTAAGCCTTGTGAAAAGTTATTTCAATGGTGAACTACTGCGAGAATTGGATGGCGTTTTCTCCCAGTCCGATGCATTGAAACACAAGCTTAATTACGGATTGGATAATACATTCTACCTCCAGACTATCGACAAGATCCGCTCCTGCACCCCCAAAGACATCATGCTTCTGGCACAAAAATACTTGAACGTGGACGATATGTATATCGTGACTGCCGGAAAAAACGCTCGGTAATCAACCCAACTCTCCCCCGTATAAGGGGGGAGGTGGAGGGGGCAAGAAAATCCCCATCATATACAGCAAAAGGTTTGTATCTTTATAACTATTGCAATTGGAAATTAATTGGAACTGTATATTCGACACTGACAGGATTTCCTCTCTGCGTCCCCGGTTTCCAATTTGGCATCAACTGTAAAACACGTATAGCCTCCCGATCCAATAACGGATCAACACTCTTCGCAATTCTAAAGTTTACGGGTTCTCCGTTTTTATTTATTACAAACGTCACAAACACTTTTCCCGTAATATTCTTTTTCTGCGCTTCCAAAGGATAACGTATTCGCTTGGCAAGGAATTTCATAACATTACCATCTTCTCCTATAAATTGAGGCATATCTTCCACCACTTGAAAAATATCTTCATTTTTATCGTCTTTTTCGCTATACCCTACTACCACAAGCTCATCCAACACAACCGGTTCCGTCGTCATTTTTATCTGTATTTTTTTAGCACTCTTCACAGGAATAAATTGATTTGCTTTTCCCACGTAAGAAAAGATAAGCACAGTTCCCGGTTTCACGGTAATAGAAAATTCCCCTTTATCATTCGTCATAGTTCCGATTCCTGTCCCCTTCATAATGACACTAACCCCGACAAGAGGCAAATCATTGGTATCAACAACAATTCCTTTAGCAACAATAGAATCCTGCCCCATAACGCCCATTACATTTTCGTTCATATGTACAATCGCTTGTACATTACTGGATAAAATCAACAGGCCTGCAATCGGAACGAGCAAGGCATATTTGATTAACCCCATTCTGGAAGTTCTTTTTTTATTCATCATCATAATACGTTTTTTTAACGGTGACACATTAAATTTATTTACTATTTGAGCTGCAGCCGAAGGATGGGATAAACGGAGAAGGTGATATTGATAAGTCTTTCGGTCAAAACCGGAGTGAACAACACGCTTATCCGCTAAAAATTCAAGATTACGACGAATCTCGCATTTCAGTAACCACATGGCGGGATTCATCCAAAAGAATGCACATAAAATTTCGGAGACCATTACGTCCAACGAATGATACTGTTCTGCATGAGTCCGCTCGTGGGTGATAATTTCTTGCATGTCATCAGAATTGTACAACGATGGACTTACAAATATCCACTTAAAAAAAGAAAACGGTGTAATCTTTCCCGATAACGTGATCACCGAAACAGAACAACAATATGTCCTTTTTCCTTTATAGACCAACTGAATGATTGACACCATTTGAATAACAATCCGACCGAGTAAAAGCGTTACGATTCCCCAATAGCAGAACCTTAAAACATCCCAGCTTCCTACTGATGCCAGATGTCCTTCCGGGAACACGCTTAGCTCCGGAAGTAAATTAGGTGCGTATTGAACAACCGCTTGTTGAATTGCAATTTTTTGCTCTTCTTCGAATGAAAATGTAACTAAAGGATAAATAAATGATGCACCTAATATGATCCACAAACAGAATCTCCGCATGACGAAGAAAGTATCTTGACTAAATAATAGCCGATAAAAAAGATAAAACACGACCAGCGCAATATTTACCTTTATCAAATAAATGAACGCCTCATCCATAATTATACATTTTATTGTTTCTCAATGAGCTTGATGATCTCTTCGAGATCTTTCGTTGAAATCTTTTGCTCTTTAGCAAAGAATGTCACCATCTCCTTGTAAGAATTTTCAAAATAATTACGTACTACCCCGGACATAAACTTTGTTTTATATTCACTTTCATCCATGACAGGAATATACTCGTAGATATTTCCATGCTTCTTACTGGTTAGGAATCCTTTTTTCTCCAAGTTTTTCACAATAGAAGCAACCGTCGTGTAAGGCGGCTTCGGTTCTTCCATCCGATTTAAAAAATCTTTTATCACGCCACTTTTCACCTGCCAAATGATCAACATTATCTCTTCTTCTTGATGTGTCAATTTTTCCATACGAACTATTTATTTACGATCTTTTCGCAAATCTACGAAAACTTCGTAATATTACAAACTTTTCGTAGGAAATATATTTATAACATTTTCCATCTACTCACGTATAGTATTCAAAAAAGGGAAATATGAAAAGAATTACATTCATCTTTTTGATTGGAATACTGTTCTATACAACAGGTCAAGCTCAGAATAAAAAAGAAATACGTTTCGAAAAAGAGTTTCAGAAAACGCTGGCCCTGGTAAATAGAGATCAATTCACCATTAAGTTCTACATTGCTACCCCTACCGTACAAACACTTTTCACGCCACCGGGCGCGGGTGCTAACATTGACATTAACCCCCAAAACTGTTACTTAAGCATAAATGATTCTCTGGTAACGACACAACTTCCTTATTTTGGCAGAGCTACATGGACATCCAATTCACACTTAGATTCAATTTCTTTCAACACGGTATTATTCAGCCGCACGGTAAAAATTTACCAAGACGGAAAAAAGAAAGCTATCGCCTATCAAATAACCGTTCGCTCCAACCAAGATATTTGTTATTTGAACATAGATATTCAATATGACGGAACCTGCTATTTATATTTTAGCGACCGCAAGAGGGCTCCAATCAGTTATGTCGGGCAAATAACACCACGAGATACCACTATGCAAAAAAGATATAGGCCATCACCAAAGCAGCAATGATACCTGCAAAATCGGCAATCAAGCCACAAGGTATCGCATAACGTGTATTTTTAATTCCCACGGCACCAAAATACACGGCTATAATGTAAAAAGTCGTATCCGTGGCCCCTTGGAAAGTAGAAGCCAACCGTCCGGCAAAGGAATCCGCCCCAAACGTGTTCATAGTATCAATCATAAGGCCCCGAGCCCCACTTCCACTAAGCGGTTTCATCAATGCTGTCGGTAATGCCGGTATAAAATCAGCATCTAATCCACAAGCCAAACATAAACGTTCCAATCCACTCATCAACATATCCATCGCCCCTGCAGCACGAAATACCCCGACAGCAACAAGAATAGCCACTAAATAAGGAATGATTTTTACTGCAATGGAAAAACCCTCTTTTGCGCCATCAATAAACGCATCGTACACATTTATTTTACGCCAAGCCCCCATCGCAATAAAAGCAGTAATAATCGAAAAAAGAATAACGTTACTAGCTACCGTGGAAATCGTTGTGATCGTTTCCTTATCCAACCCGGAAAAATACCAGATTAAACCACCCACGGCCAAGGTTCCCCCTATCAAATAAGCCATAACAACCCGGTTAAACAGGTTCAATCGCTGGTACACTGCCACCGCAATTAGACCCGCTAACGTGGACACGTAAGTAGCCAATAATATCGGAATAAATATATCTGCCGGATTCGCCGCTCCCATCTGAGCCCGGTACACCATGACCGAAACCGGGATAATCGTCAGACCGGAAGTATTCAACACCAAAAACATGATCTGTGCATTGGAAGCCCGCTCTTTATGAGGGTTTACCTCCTGCATTTGTTGCATCGCTTTCAGTCCCACGGGAGTGGCAGCATTATCCAACCCGAGCATATTCGCCGCAATATTCATCATGATCGAACCGTATGCCGGACTATCTGGTGGCAATTCCGGGAACAACTTCCGGAAAAAAGGACTGATCAACCATGACATTACTTTCACGGCCCCTCCCCGTTCTCCAATTTTCATGATTCCCATCCACAAGGTCAATACTCCCGTTAAACCTAGCGAGATTTCAAACCCTGTTTTTGACATATCAAAGGTGGCCTTCACGATGGCAGAAAAAACTTCTGTATCACCCATGAAGATCAATTTACAAAGTGCCACGATAAATGCCGCACCAAAAAAGAAAATCCAGATATAATTGAGAACCATAAAATCAATTGAAAACGAAAAATTGAAAATTGAAAGTTGAAAAGAAATACTCACCTTTCATTTTCAATTTTCAATTCTCAACTTTCAATTATTTAATGCTTTGCTTTACACGCTTTTATCGTGTTTTGCAATAAAGTCACGATAGTCATCGGTCCCACACCACCGGGAACCGGAGTAATATATGAACATTTAGGAGCCACGTGATCATAATCCACGTCACCAACTAATTTCCAGCCATTCTTTGCCGTTTCCGAAGGAATACGGTGAATCCCAACATCCACGACAACAGTCCCTTCTTTCACCATATCTTCTTTCAGAAAATGCGGAACACCAATCGCCACAATCAAAATATCCGCTTGCAGAGTAATATCTTTCAAATTCGCTGTTCTACTATGGCATAATGTAACGGTACAATTAGCATTCTTGGCTTTCCGGGACATTAACACCGCCATTGGGGTTCCCACGATATTACTTCTTCCGACAACAACACAATGTTTACCTTCTGTTGGGATATTATAACGGGTCAGCAATTCCACTATACCCGCCGGGGTAGCTGGTAAATAGGTCGGTAATCCTAACACCATTCGTCCCACATTACAAGGATGGAAACCATCCACATCCTTATCCGGATGAATACGGTTCAAAACTTTCTCTTCGGAAATATGTTTCGGGAGAGGTAACTGCACAATAAACCCATCTACATCGGGGTCCTCGTTCAACTTATCAATGACTGCCAACAATTGCTCTTCAGTGATGTCATCACCATAACGCAATTCTGAACTTTTCATCCCTACCGCCTGACAGGCTTTCACTTTACTAGCAACGTATGTTTCGCTAGCCCCGTCATTTCCTACAAGCACAGCAACCAAATGCGGAATCTTTTTCCCTTCTGTCACGAAAGCAGCGATTTCATCTGCAAGTTCTTGCTTTACTTGTGCTGAAATTTTTTTACCGTCAATAATTTCCATCTAATCAATTTTAAATTTTAGATTTCAAATTTTAAATTTCACATAAACATTCACGTAAAATCTAAAATTATAATTTTATCTATTTGATTTTAAATCTTAAACCTCAAATTAAAACCCGATAAAAGGATTAAATCCAAAATTTAAAATTTAAAATCTAAAATCTTTAGCGTCTCTTCATCGGGGCTTTCCCCATCATTTTGCCGCCTTTGGATAACATTCGCATCATCTTTTTAGATTCATCGAACTGTTTCAACAAACGGTTTACATCCTGAATAGTCGTACCGCTACCGGATGCAATACGTTTACGGCGTGAACCATTGATTAGTTCCGGATTCTCCCGCTCTTCCGGAGTCATCGAGTAAATGATAGCCTCAACTCCTTTAAACGCATCATCATCAATATCCACATCTTTCAATGCTTTACCCACACCCGGAATCATGGAGGCCAGATCTTTAATGTTACCCATCTTCTTGATCTGCTGAATCTGACTCAAGAAGTCGTTAAAATTAAACTGATTTTTAGCGATCTTTTTCTGCAACTTCTTCGCCTCTTCCGCATCAAATTGCTCCTGAGCTTTTTCAACCAAAGAAACAATATCACCCATACCCAAGATACGGTCAGCCATACGTTCGGGATGGAACACATCAAGAGCCTCCAGTTTTTCACCCGTACCGACAAATTTAATCGGCTTACTTACCACGGTACGAATAGACAATGCCGCTCCACCACGAGTATCACCATCCAGCTTGGTCAGGATCACACCATCAAAGTTCAGACGATCGTTAAATTCCTTCGCCGTGTTCACGGCATCCTGTCCGGTCATGGCATCCACCACGAAAAGGGTCTCTTCCGGATCGATTGCTTTCTTGATGGCAGCAATTTCATTCATCATCTGCTCGTCAATAGCCAAACGCCCCGCAGTATCGACAATTACGACGTCTTTACCTGTAGCCCGGGCCTCTTTCACGGCATTCAAGGCAATTTTCACCGGATCGTTATTTCCCTCCTCGCTATACACGGGAACCCCGATTTGCTCTCCCAGCACTTTTAACTGCTCGATAGCAGCCGGACGATAAACGTCACAAGCTACTAACAATGGATGTTTTCCCCGCTTTGTCTTCAGCAAATTAGCCAGTTTACCGGAAAATGTTGTTTTACCGGAACCTTGCAGACCCGACATCAAGATTACAGCCGGATTACCTTTTATATTAATATCAACATGGGTCCCTCCCATCAACTGGATCAATTCATCGTGAACAATTTTCACCATCATCTGACCCGGTTTCACGGCAGTCAGCACGTTCATTCCCAATGCCTTTTCCTTTACTGTGTTGGTAAACTCTTTTGCAATCTTATAGTTTACGTCGGCATCCAACAATGAACGTCTCACCTCTTTAAGCGTTTCTGCCACGTTGATCTCGGTGATCTTTCCCTGTCCTTTTAAAATCTTAAACGATTTTTCTAACCTCTCCGATAGATTCTCAAACATAATTTATCAATTGAAATTCGAAAATTGAAAATCAAAATGCACTCACATCTAATCCTCAAAATCCGCTATTATAACTCTTAATTAATTCATTCCCCGCAAAATTAATAATTTTACCCGAAAACATACATTTTCACTTTTCAATTTTGCGACACTCTTCTTTTTAATTATTTCCGACTGATATTCTTTAACACCACAAACGTTTTGTCTATTAATGAATTATCCACGACAACGGTAAACTCGTTGGTGGAAGAAATAACCTCCGTCAAGTTGATTCCCTCCCAAGATAACTCCTTCATTATGCAATAATAAAAACCGGGTTGCAATATATTTCCTTTAGGAAGTTTCAGCGTAACGGACGACAAACCATTCTTTTTGAAAATACACTGTTCCTCCTTAAAATGTTCATCCACCATTCCTTCCATGATTTCACTCACGACAAGGTTAGTCTCAAAAACCCCCTGTACCATCGTGTAGAAGACCTCGTCTCTTCGTGCAATGGATTTCAGCACTCGAATGTGGCAATTCATCAGAGTATTCGAATTTTTAAACGTATAATCACACAAGTTACTCCTCAGGATAATATCTCCCATATTATTCAGTAATTTGTTTAATTGCACCTGTTCTCGCACTTGTAAATAAGGTGCCAATCGATTCAACGCCATCACGATTGCACCTGCATTTACCGGCTTTCCCAATAATTTCTCCACTTCTTTCTGTATCTGTCGGGCCAAAGCCGAGATATTGATAATCCCTGCTGCCAAAGATTCCGACAAATAAGGCTTGTGCTTTACGATTCCTTCCACTGCCTGGGCTACACTTATCATGTTAATTGAAAATTGAAAGTTGAAAATTGAACATTATTTCTCTCTGTATTAATATAATTCGATCCACTCGTAAGCATTTCCCACGTAATCCATGTAACGAATGAAATCCTCCGTTTTTATGGCTAACGAGGCGTGATTGTCATTCGGGTGGAATGATAATCTTTTCGCTTCTTGTAAATGTTTATCCAAAAATACATACACGTGGTGTTCCGTATCATTCAGCAAGCCAAAAGGACTAACCGAGCCGGGGCGTAATCCCAGATATTTTTCCATTCGAGCTTCAGAGGCAAAACTTAATTTACCCTGTTTCAGCATTTTTTCCATATCATGAATGGCCATATCATGATCACATTGAAGGATCACCAGATAATGGCGATTCCCTTTGTGATTCCTGAAAAACAAATTCTTACAATGCGTACTATCCAGATTTTTCCAATATTGTCTGGCAATCTCAATCGTCGGTGCAGCCGGATGTTCCGTATATTCAAACTCTATCCCCAGAGCAGCCAACGTTTCATATACTTTCTCCTGTCCTACCATGTATTAATTTTAAATTTAACAATTTTAGATTTTAAATTTCAGCCCCACGAACCAACACTTTTGCAATCATAAATCGTAATTAATCCTATTAACTTTTAGTTTTTAGTCTTTAACTTTTAGCTTTTCAACCTCCCCTGCCACGTATCCATCTCCTCCAAGCGTTTATCCAATTTCGCCGTAAACTCGAAATTTTTAATTCCCCATTGTGGAGCAATTAAATATTCGGGGGGAGATTGATTCACGAAACGTTCCAAGTAAACATCGGGACGGATTCGCTCTATCACGTCCACGACAAAATCCAAATATTCATCCAATGTGTAAAGATGAAAGAGTGCCGGATTTTCCAGATACTGTTCTGCTAAACGAGTCCCTTTCACGATCTGTAACTGGTGAAGTTTTAACACTTGAATCGGCAATTCACTCAAACGAATAGCTCCCTCCAACATGGATTCACGATTTTCTCCCGGTAACCCGAAAATCAAATGCGCCCCAATCGTTATTCCACGTCCCGCTGTTGCCCGGATAGCCTGTTCTGCAACGGAAAAATCATGCCCCCGGTTTACCTGCCGTAAAATAGTATCATTCGCAGACTCCACTCCGTATTCCACGCAAACATAATATCGTTGAGCCAACTTTTCCAGATAATCCAAAATTTCCTCGCTCACCACATCCGGCCGTGTCCCGATCACCAATCCCGAAATCATCGGATGAGCCAAAGCTTCCTCGTAACGCAACTTCAACACATCTAACGATGCATACGTGTTCGAATACGCTTGAAAATAAGCCAAATATCTTTGTTCCTTATACTTCCGAGCAAAGAAACGGATACCTTCCTCGATCTGTTCCGTGATCCCCCGCACGGCTCGACAATAATCCGGGTTAAAACTCTCGTTATTACAGAACGAACATCCTCCCACTCCCTTACTTCCATCCCGGTTAGGACAAGTAAATCCTCCATCTATCGACAATTTTTGCACCCTTTCCTGGAAAAGAGTCTTAAAAAAAGTCGGATAGTCATTATATCGTTTTTTACCAAGTTCAAATTTCATTGGAAACTAAATATTAACAGGTCGCAAAAATAAATATTTATCTGTTTAGAATTTAACAAAGCTCACTAATTTTTTATTAGCACCCTTAATTTTACCGGAAAGTTACTTATTTCATACGTTTGCGTAGATTTTAACTATTTTTTCCTATTTATATATTCAAGAAAAAAAATTATCTTTGCCCCCCAAGATGAAAATTTTGAGAAAAGAATGATCTATAAACAATCTCTCCTGAATGTCAGGAGATAAACGCAAAAATCTAACAGAATATGAGTACGAAGTACGTTTACACCTTTGGCGACGGAAAAGCAGAAGGAAAAGCAGACATGAGAAATCTGCTGGGTGGCAAAGGCGCCAATCTTGCCGAAATGAATCTCATTGGAGTTCCTGTTCCTGCAGGTTTTACTATTACAACAGAAGTTTGTACCCTTTATAATCAAGAAGGAAAGGACGCTGTCGTAAAACTAATCGAGAATGACGTTAAAGCCGGTATTGCAGCTACAGAAAAATTAATGAACGCCAAATTCGGATCAAAAGGAGAGGCTTTCCCTCTTTTAGTTTCCGTACGTTCCGGTGCCAGAGTGTCCATGCCGGGTATGATGGATACCGTGTTAAACTTGGGAATGAATGATGATGCCGTTAAAATCGTGGCAGAAAAATCAGGCAACGCCAGATTCGCATGGGATTCATACCGTCGTTTCGTACAAATGTATGGAGATGTCGTGATGGGCGTCGCAGCCGGAAAAGGCGAACATAACCCGTTCGAAGTTGAAATCGACAAATTAAAAGCAGAAAAAAATATTTCTAACGACACCGAATTCTCGGCTGAAGACTTACAAGAACTTGTTCGTCGTTTCAAAATTGTCGTTAAAACCAAAACCGGTAAAGATTTCCCGACCTGCCCGTGGGAGCAATTATGGGGAGCTATCTGCGCCGTGTTCGATTCATGGATGACGGAACGCGCTGTTCTGTACCGTCAGTTGAATCAAATCCCCGAAGAATGGGGAACCGCAGTGAATGTTCAAGCCATGGTATACGGAAACATGGGTAACAATTCTGCGACCGGAGTTGCTTTCACGCGTGATGCCGCTACCGGTGAAGATATTTTCAACGGGGAGTACCTGATCAACGCACAAGGAGAGGATGTTGTTGCCGGAATCCGCACCCCGCAGGAGATTACCATCGAGGGATCTCGCCGCTGGGCTAAAATGCAGAATATTTCAGAAGAAGAGCGTGCCGCTAAATATCCTTCACTGGAAGAATCCATGCCAGCCGCCTACGCAGAATTAAATGCCGTTCAACAAAAATTGGAAGACTATTTCCACGATATGCAAGACCTTGAATTTACCATCCAAGACGGTAAATTATGGATGTTGCAAACCCGTAACGGAAAACGTACCGGTACGGCTATGGTAAAAATGGCGGTTGACATGCTCGAACAAGGCATGATCAATGAAGAAACAGCAATTCTTCGCCTTGAAGCAGCAAAACTGGATGAATTACTTCACCCGGTATTCGACAAAGAATCACAATCCAAAGCAAAAGTATTAACCAAAGGTTTACCGGCATCCCCGGGAGCCGCTTGCGGACGTGTCGTGTTCTTTGCTGACGAGGCGGAAGAATGGAAAAACAGAGGCGAGCAAGTGGTATTAGTTCGTTTGGAAACTTCTCCTGAAGATTTACGCGGAATGAACGTTTCCGAAGGAATCCTTACCGCACGCGGGGGTATGACCTCTCATGCGGCTGTTGTTGCCCGCGGTATGGGTAAATGCTGTGTTTCCGGAGCCGGAGAAATCGTTGTTGATTACCACAAACGTAGCTTTACCGTGAAAGGTGTTACCATCAATGAAGGCGACTGGATTTCTTTGAACGGTTCTACTGGAGAAGTTTACTTGGGTAAAGTAGCCACCACCGAGGCGTCACTGGACCATGACTTCAGAACCATCATGGATTTGGCCGAGAAACATACTCGCATGTACGTGAGAACCAATGCAGACACACCTCGTGATGCCAAAGTAGCACGTGATTTCGGAGCCAAGGGTGTTGGTCTTTGCCGCACGGAACATATGTTCTTCGAAGGCGACCGTATTGACGCCATGCGTGAAATGATCCTGTCTGATACCGTTGAACAACGCCGTATCGCTTTGTCAAAAATCCTTCCGATGCAAAGAAGTGACTTCGAGGGAATCCTTGAGGCTATGGACGGATTCGGAGTTACCATCCGTTTGTTAGACCCGCCATTACATGAATTTACCCCGAACGAGCCGGAATCTCAAAAATATATGGCTGAAAAAATGGGTATTTCAGTAGAAGTTGTCAAAGAAAAAGTGGATGCGTTACACGAATTCAACCCGATGTTAGGTCACCGCGGTTGCCGTTTAGGAATCACTTACCCGGAAATCACCGAAATGCAAGCCCGTGCAATCATTGAAGCTGCTTGTAACTTGAAGCTGAAAGGCTTTAACCCGAAGCCGGAAATCATGGTTCCGTTGGTTGGTACCGTGAAAGAATTAAAACAACAAGCGAACATCATCTGTTGCACTGCTGACGTGGTATTTGCAGAAAAGGGCGTGAAAGTAGATTACATGGTAGGAACCATGATCGAAATCCCCCGTGCCGCATTAACCGCAGACCAGATTGCAGAAGTTGCAGAATTCTTCTCTTTCGGTACGAACGACTTAACCCAGATGACTTTCGGATATTCTCGCGATGACGCTGGTAAATTCTTACCGGAATATATCAAGAAAGGTATCTTGAAAACCGATCCGTTCGCCGTATTGGATCAAGAAGGCGTGGGACAATTAGTTCAAATGGGAGCTCAAAAAGGACGTTCAACCAACAGCAAGTTGAAACTCGGAATCTGTGGAGAACATGGTGGAGAACCCTCTTCCGTGATCTTCTGTGACAAAGTGGGTATGGACTACGTTTCATGTTCACCATTCCGTGTACCCATCGCACGTTTGGCTGCGGCGCAGGCTGCTATCATGCATGCGAAAAAATAAAAACAGCATATTATAAAAAAAACCACTTGTGAAAACAAGTGGTTTTTTTATTTTTATTCAACCCGCACCCATTTCACCACATCAGCCATCAAGACCTCATTATTTTTCAGGCCATCATCATGCAGCACTAACTTCACGTTCCCCTCTGCTAATTGAAATGTTCCAGCCGCCACCCATCCTCCGCAAGAAGTGAAAGGTATCGTCCAAAATTCAATAGGCTCTTTACCTGCATAACGAATAACACTTTTCACCCCTATATTCAAACCATTAATATGCAATGTAATACTCTCTTCCAAACCATCATGACAAAAAGTATAACGATGAAACGGCTGCACCCAATCATTCAAAAACATTCCCACATAAATATACATTTCATACGTTCCATTCCTAGGAATTCGAGCATTCCACTCCACGTCCGCCTGCTTTCCCCCAGCACCTTTACAATGGGCCCCCCGGACAAATTCGCCATAACTATTTATATTATCATCAAAAACAGGGCTCCACGAGGTTGGACTAAAAATGTGTCTTTGATAGCCTTTCCGCTTCCGGGTAAAAAAGAAACTTTTTCTTTTTATAACCTCGAATCCTTCGTCCTCATCATCCACGATGATTTCGTTTTCAGAAGGATAAAATAACGACGTGTCACAATCAAAACGACCTGCATCCAACCTTGACAAATTACAGGATTCCATTGCATTTTCGTATTCACCCGGTAAATTCTGAGACAAATTAGTATTTAACCGTACTCTCAGGAAATCAGAACTTGGTTGCATCAGATAATAATTCACTTCCCTGGCACAACCTGTTTCAATCAAGTAATGTTGATCTATCATTTTCTTCCTCGCATTCTCCCACGCCTCTAAAGAAATAATCGCATCCACTCCCGTGGGGTTCCATACTTTAAAATGTACAAATCGTTTCTCTGAATTCTCCGTCTGGATTCTTCGCATATGAAAATTTCGTACAAGTAACTTCGGCACGCCACGTTCATGCAACCATTGAGGGATATATTCCCTTAAATCCCAATCAAACTTTGCCTGAAATGCATCCAGAAAATACTCCAAACTCACTTCTTGAAAAGGATGTTCTTTCAAAAAGTAATCCATGAAGACCGAAAAATCCGCCCACGCCACTTGAGTCAAAATATAACGTTGAAGTTGCAATGCTTTCAAGTAAATAACACTCTCCATGCAAGAACCAGCGCTATCCGCATGTAAAGCATCCCATAAACTATGCACCTTCCCAATGATAAGATAATTTATCCGGCAAGGCCATTCCCTCATCTCTGCCAGCCTTTGCACGATGGTCATCATCCGGTGGATAACGGGGATTTCATCGGACACGATCAACGTGCCATACGCCATCAAAAGCGGTCCTATACTATATTTATTCTTCGGCCAAGCACCAAATAAATTTTCACTCCTCCTCCGATTCCGTTCCTGTTTACGATTAAATAATACTTCTTTAACAGACAATTCCGGGACATCATGTTTTTGCACCCTACACGCGTATTCTTCGCCTAAGATATATTTCTGAAACCATTCCTCAGACCTTTCTTTTTTGGTTTTTACTTTTTTCATCCTTCGTCGAAATTCAGAAGGGACAACACCCCTCCATTCCCTGTAAAACTGCATTTCTGGATGAACATAATCATTCTTCTCTTTCCAAGAACGCTCGAAGGCATAAAAAGAAACAGGCACTTCCACGAAAGCCAACTTATCAAACGGGTATTTTCTCTCGGGACTCATCCACTGAAGTGCGGTAAATGTACGCTTTAAACTCGATTCCAGAGCTTGTGGATAGTTCCCCAAGCACTCCCCAACATCGATTTTTTCGTTCCGTAAAACTCGAAAAGCAAAGGATTACCCGCAAGTCGAAACGAGTCTCAATAAAAACTGACCGGAAATCAAGGTAATTCCCTGTAACTTACGGTTATTAGCGAAATAACTTGTATCTCCCGAGACCGTTAACTTACCTTGCGATACAACCGTATTGCCTTGAGCGGGCACAACCGTAAGCGTGTAATCCGTGTATTCAGAAGTGTTCACGTAAGGATTCATTAACTCGGTCACGGGTTTACTCACAGGATACCATAAAGCTTCCGGGGTCAATAACGTGAAATCTTTTCCCGTAACAAGCGAAAAGCTCATCCTGTTCCTGCTCATCGTATCGCTCCGGAGATATATCCAAATAACAAATCCGCGGATCAATCGCTCCCGAATAAGAAAGGTCCAACTCACACCGTTCATCCGGGTGTAGCGATTTTTCAATCACCACAATCTGCTGATTCCTCGTGAAATTCACGTTTGGTTTCCGGCTGTGACTCCTGTCACTTCCAAAGAAGAATTCAAAAAATCACAGAATCCACCCGGAATGAATTACTATTTCGGACAGAAATCACGCTACGAGCTAATATCTTTTCACCACGAATATCATACCTGATTTCATGTTGCGCAATCTTTACTTTAGGATATGCGTCGTACTTTTTCTGGATAGTAACCCAATCGTTCCTTGTCTCTCGCGCCACTTGATGTGGTAACCAATATAACCAACCAGTCAGGAATCCCAACAGCACGAACACCACCCCAACAAGCTTTCCTGTCAAATATTCCAAATTACTGAAATCCCGTGCCAGAAACACATCATTTGTCTTTTCAATGTTATCCCGATAAACAAAATCTCCCACAACAAAAATCACAAGAAACGACTGCATGATCCCCCAAAGATAAGCATTAGCGTATGGCATCCCGGAAGGTAAATTCACCGAGTACTCAAATACCCGCCAATCACTCTGTAGAAAGACATGAAACACGACAATCCCCAATGACATAAAGCCACACAATAATAGAAATACAAAATTACGACAGAGTAATTTTCCCTCGTAACGAGCAATCAATAAAATCTTATAATTATCCATAGAACAAAACAAAATGGAATTATTACTTGGTTATCTAACACTCAACAAGTCGCATTGAATCGTTTTTTATAAAAATCCAATCATTAGGACAAACAAAATTTAATTTATCAAATGCTAATAAACTTTTTGTTTCTGACTGATCTATTTTAATACGAACAGTCGTTTTTATTCCTCCAGTTGGTTCTGGATAAGCAATTAATATGTTCCCGATTCCAACATAACCATCATATCTAGCCATTATAGTTATTACAGCAACACCTTGCCCAACAACAACTTCAATCCAGCCTAAGTCATATTGCGCATGATGCAGATCTCCACTTCTAACCTGACAAACACTCTCATCATTACTTGTAGCCATAAAATCAACCGTAGAATAAATTTTACCCCCATCTCTATCTCGAAATTCAATTCCAATGGTATAAATCGGAATAGATTCCTCCTCTTGCGCACAAAGAGGAATAGCAAAACTCGTTGTTACAAATAATAACAACATTTTTTTTCAAAAGAATCTGTATTTCCTTCATAAGCATAAATTTTAAGTTTCATTCCATTCTGCTTTATTCATTAATATTTATATTTTCATCTTTATAACACAAAAAATAGCCTTTCACACTATTCAAATTTCATTTTTTTGCATAACCCATAAAAATTTATTCCTTTTCTGACGAACGATCACCAAAAGAAGATATACCCCATCACTTGTAACTTCCCCACATTAACTCTATCTTTGTCGAAGATTAATTTAAAACGCTATGCAACAAAATATAGAACATCCTGAAAACGAAGCTTGTTATGAAGGACTGGCCGTCAACAAGGGTATCGAACAGCCGGATCCCGTGAACCCGGCAATCGCAGAAAGATTGAAGCAACTGAGGAAAAAGACGCTTACTGCAGACGAGTACGTAGCAGGTATTCTTCGCGGGGATATTAACATTTTAAGCCAAGCCATTACCCTCGTGGAAAGCGCCCGCGTTGACCACCAAGCTATGGCACAGGAAGTGATCAACCGTTGTCTCCCGAACACGGGTAAATCCGTCCGTATCGGGATCACGGGAGTACCCGGAGCCGGGAAAAGTACTTTCATCGAGGCGTTCGGGAAATTCCTCACCGGACAAGGACACAAAATTGCCGTACTTGCCATCGACCCGAGTAGCGAACGTTCAAAAGGGAGTATTCTTGGAGACAAAACCCGTATGGAAGAGTTAGCCTGTGACCCGCACGCCTACATCCGCCCTTCCCCATCGGCCGGCTCGCTAGGTGGCGTTGCCCGCAAAACGAGAGAGGCCATGTTACTCTGCGAGGCTGCCGGATTTGACATCACCTTGATTGAAACCGTCGGGGTCGGCCAAAGTGAAACCGCAGTGCATTCCATGGTCGATTTTTTCTTGCTGGTACAAATTGCCGGAGCCGGGGATGAATTGCAAGGCATCAAGCGAGGCATCATGGAAATGGCCGATAGCATCATCATTAACAAGGCTGACGGGAACAACATCACCCGTGCCGAACTCGCTAAAGTTCAGTTACAAAATGCTCTTCATCTCTTTCCCCCCCACGAATCAGGCGTGGAGCCGCAAGTCATGACCTGTTCCGCTTACGAGAAAGCCGGGATCAAAGAAATATGGGAAAACATACTGCACTATTGCAGCGAAACCCAACAAAGCAAATATTTCGACATCCGACGCAGCGAACAAGCCAAATACTGGATGTACGAAACCATTGACGAACAACTGAGGAATCGTTTCTACCAGAGCCAGAAAGAACAAATAAAAGAGGCTGAAAAAAAAGTGCAGCATAACGAGGAAAGTTCTTTTGCTGCGGCCTTCCGCTTGTTAGATAACTATTTCAAGGAAGACACGAAACTATAATCGTAAAAATATTTCCGGCATACTTAGAACGGGAGAATATCTAAAATCATTTTTAGATACTCTCCCGTTCCGGTTTCATATAATGTGAGAGCATCTTCTTGTTGGGCTTTTCATGGAAATCACCTGACGATTGGGTGGTTATTGGCAGACAATTAGGCGCCATTACCGCCTAGTCGCCCGATTATCACCGCCATTTTAACAGATGATTAGTAAAAGAAAGATAGTACACATCCGCACGGAACAAACCAACAACAGGTCAACATAGAGGCAATTTCAAGCTTTTATCTATTCTAAGCCCCGATAAAAGTATTGATTTATGTTAGGCCATGCCAACACATCTTCTAAAAATACAGTTTTAAGATAAGTACAGGTGTCAAATATTCCTTTGTAGAAGAATCATTAAACGAACGTTTAATAAAAATTCATTTCATCCATGTCTAGCAAATATAATAATTTTTAAATAACTTGTGAATTGTTGATACACAGATTCAAAAAAAGAAATGATTTGTGAGAATTTGGCGAAATTTGTTTATATTTGAGTAATATTAAACGTTGGTTTAATGATATAGAAGGATCGTGTAGCCTTTAGAAATTCAGAGTCCGCCTCTATGGTTGCAAATTGTATGTGAAAGAACATGTTACATTCCCATCGGCATCGCTTAGGTGATGCCGGGGGCATGTTCTATTTTTCCTCCAAAAATCCTGTTTACCCGCAAAAATTCGGAATTTCGGCTAACATTTGAAATTTTCCATCCCCGGAAATCTCTCCACAAAAATGCAAACATCCGTTCGTTATCGCAATAAAACGAGCTGCAATGGACAAATTATACTGGAATGCCTGATCGAAGACGACTTGCGACAATGCCACGGAAGGCGCTTTACACTCCACAATCAAGTAAGGATTCGCTTGCCTGTCATAACACACCAGATCAAAACGTCTTTTCATGCCGCATACTTGAATCTCTTTCTCGACAGCAATCAACTGGGCGGGATAACCTTTACCCTCGATCAGGAAATGAATAAAATGCTGCCTTACCCACTCTTCCGGGGTCAAAACGACGTACCTTTTCCGAATCATATCGAAAATCCAGATTTGCCCGTTCTGCTTTTTCACCTTGTACTCGAAAGGAGGTAAGTTCAAACTTTTCACGCAATCACTTTTTATCTTTTCTTACTTTCAACAAACTACTATCACCATAACTCAAAAAACGAAAATCGTGAGCCAAGGCGTAATCATACACTTTGTGCCAATCTTCCCCGATAGCCGCCGCAACCAACAATAATAACGTACTCTGCGGCTGATGGAAATTGGTAAACATCGCTGTGATCACCCGGTACGAATAGCCGGGAACAATCATGATCGTGGTCTTCGCCTTCAACAATTCGACATCTCGTTCATCGAACCACCCCAACAAGGCTGTCATAGATTCTTTCAACGAGTAACCAGAAGGCAAGTCGTAAGCCTCCCACTGTCCCAAAGAACTGAAATCCTCATCGCCCAAAATTCGTTTCACTCCCATCCAGTAAAGGCTTTCTAGCGTACGGACGGATGTCGTTCCCACGGCAATAATATTTTCCGGGTGAGTACACAGATGCTCCACGACTCCCCGTCGAACGGAAATATGTTCCGTGTGCATATCGTGTCCCCCAATCGTCTCGCTTTTCACGGGACGGAACGTCCCGGCCCCCACGTGCAAGGTCAGTTCCTCAATCGTTATCCTTTTTTCCCGCAAGGATTTCAACACGGGAATGCTGAAATGCAACCCAGCTGTCGGGGCAGCCACAGATCCTTCGTTCTTGGAATACACCGTTTGATAGCGAATCTTGTCATTCTCTTCCGATTCACGGTTTAGGTATGGCGGAATCGGGATACGCCCGCAACACTCCAACACTTCGCTGAAACTGACCGGGGCATCCCAGGTAAATTCCACGATAACATCATTCTCTTCCCGAAGTTTTTGCGTCGCAGCCAACTGATACTCTTTCCCCTCAAATCGGTAATGACAAAAAATCGTTCCCTCTTTCCATTTCTTCAGATTTCCGACCATACATTTCCACTCGCACTTTCCGTAAGCGGCAAAGCTCTGCACATAGTCAGAGGGCTGGTAAGGTTCCAAGCAGAAAACCTCGATTACGGCTCCCGTGACCTTCTGGAAAAGAATCCGGGCATAGATCACCTTCGTGTTGTTAAACACTAACATCTTTCCGGCATCAAGAATTTCTGGCACCTCGTAAAAATGCCTCTCGTCAATCCGCCCCTCGTCATAAATCAACAACTTCGACGCCTCCCGGTTTTCCAAGGGAAACTTGGCAATCCGCTCGTCTGGCAAATCATACGTGTAATCCTCAATCCTAATTTCTTTTAGCTTTTCTACCATTTCACAAAAATTTTCGATCGCTATTTTTTTGTCATTCGGCAATAATATCTTACTTTTAAGGCTGCAAAAGTAATGATAAATAACGAAAAAAAAGGAAATGGGATGCTCCATTCTCAAATTTCCCAACCGACATATTATGAGCATGAAAACAAAAAAAGATATAGTGGAGGATTGGCTGCCCCGGTACACGGGACGGGCCTTGGAAGATTTTTCAAAACACATCATTCTGACCAATTTTGATTACTACCTGGACTTATTCGCTGAAAAATACAATGCTCCTATCATCGGCGAGAATAAAAATATGCCCAACGTTTCACACGATGGGATCACCATGATTAACTTCGGAATGGGTAGCGCCAACGCCGCCACTATTTTGGACTTACTTTCCGCCATAGAACCGGAAGCCGTGTTATTCATCGGGAAATGCGGGGGGCTGAAAACCAAACACCATGAGGGGGACTACATCCTCCCCATTGCCGCCATTAAAGGCGAGGGAACATCCAACGACTACATGCCGAAAGAAGTCCCTTCCCTACCTTCTTTCAGCGTTCAGAAAGCCTGTTCAAAAATAATCACAAATCATGACAGGCAATATTACACGGGAGTGGTGTACACCACCAATAGACGAGTATGGGAATTCGACGAAAATTTCAAAGAATACCTGATAAAAACACGAGCGCTGGCCGTGGATATGGAAACCGCCACGATTTTCACCGTCGGATTCGCCAACCGTATACCGACGGGAGCCTTACTATTAATATCAGACAGGCCCATGATTTCCGACGGGATAAAAACGTCTGAATCAGACAAAATCGTCACACAAAATTTCGTCCGGCAACATCTCGATATAGGCATTGAAACCATGCAATACATCAAGGATAAAAATTATTCTATGAGGCATCTTATTTTTTAAATATTATGTCGTATTTTCGTTGTCAAATTAATTGCATATGCTGAAGGGACTATTTTACATCTTTTTAGGGATCATGCTCACCTGCTCATGTGAAAGCAAAAGTAAAAAACAAAACGAACAGGAAGTAAATATCCCAATCAGCGTGAATGATTCTAACACGATCGCCAAAATTGAATTCCCGCAAAAATCATTCAACTTTGGAGACCTGCAAGAAGGAGAAATCGTCACGCACACGTTCCGTTTCAAAAACACGGGGACCCAAAGTCTTGTTATTCTCAACGTGGAGGCCAGTTGCGGCTGTACCACCCCCAAGTATGACAAAAAACCGATCCCGCCAGGAGGAGAAGGAAAAATCGAGGTTGAATTTAACTCTTCGGGCAGATATGGTAAACAATACAAAGTAATTAATATCTTTGCAAACGTTCCGGAAAAAGTGATTGAACTAAAAATAATCGCAAATATCAAGAATAAATAAAAAAGTAAATTTATGAACACAATTTTCATGTTAACATTACAACAAACTGCTACACAAGGTAACGCTTTCATGCAATTCTTACCTCTTATTCTTATTGTCGTTGTATTCTGGTTCTTCATGATCAGACCCCAGATGAAAAGACAAAAAGAATTGAAAAAATACCGGGATGAATTGAAAAAAGGCGACAAAGTCATGACAACCGGGGGAATCTTCGGAAAAATTGTCGAGATCAACGACTTTACCGTTATCATTGAAGTAGAAAGTCAAGCCAGATTAAAAGTAAGCAAAGAAGCCATCGTGAAAGACATGACGGACGTTCCGGCTAGTAAATAGTTTATAAAGTTCATAAGGTTCATAAAGTTCACAAGGTAACGAAACGAACTTTATGAACCTTAAAAGCTTTACAAACATTATAAACTTTTCGTTATATGCGTGGTCTTATCGGTAAAATACTCAGTTATTTCGGTGCATCCCATGAATTACACATCAAACGCAATGTAGTCACGTACGGGATATGCGTTATCATTGCGACAGTGCTATGGTTTTTAAACGCATTGAATAAAGAATATACCACGGAAATCACCTACCCGATAAAATACACGGACTTCCCTAAAGGGAAACTATTCGTTTCCGAACCACCCAAAGAGATGACATTGGCCATAAAAGCCCACGGTTTCGCTTTGCTACGATATAGCATCAGCACCTCTTTTCTACCAATCGTGCTTAACGTAAACTCGTTACTGGACAAAAAAGACCAGTTAGAATACACGGTAAACACGTCAGAAATAAAAGACAGGATCAGCGCCCAGTTGAACACGGACATCCAGCTAATTTCCATTAAACCGGAAAGCATCACGTTTCAGTTCTCCCGGTTCGAAAGTAAAAGAGTTCTGGTAATTCCCCAGGTCGATTACACGTTGAAACGGCAATACATGTTGAAAAACGATATTTCCGTTACCCCCGATTACGTGGACATCAGCGGACCGGCCTCCATTCTCGACACGCTAAAAGCGGTGTACACGGAACCGATCTCTTTAAAAAACCTCTCAAAAGACGTGACCAAAACCGTGTCATTTGAGGAAATCTACGGGACCCAGATCAATGAAAGCAGCGCAAAAGTCAAAGTTGAAGTGGAACGATTCACGGAATCTAAAAAAACAGTACCCCTCGTCGTTAAAAATCTCCCGGACTCACTCTTGATCCGCCTATTCCCTCACGCCATAGACGTGACATTTGATGTAGGTTTAAGTCGTTATGAAGTAGTTTCCGACACCTGTTTCTATTTCTACGTGGATTACAACCAAATCAAAAACAATCCGGCATCCTTGAAAATCCAGATTGAGCGTTCTCCCCGTCACATAAAAGACCTGGTATTCACCCCGGAAACCGTCGAGTATCTTATCGAAAAGAAAAAATAATCCCATGCTAAAAATTGGTTTGACAGGAGGCATCGGAAGTGGAAAATCCACAATAGCTAAAATTATCGAAACATTGGGGTACCCCGTGTATATTAGTGATTCCAAGGCCTCCGAGCTAATCAACCGAGATGAAGAAATCAAAAAACATTTAACCGAGCTATTAGGCAAAGACATCTACCAGTCCGACGGGAACCTGGATAAAAAACGGTTGGCAACAATCATATTCAATGATAAAGAAGTGATCAAGCAAGTAAATGGCATTGTTCATCCTGCCGTAACACGGGATTTCATAACATGGTGTTCGGCACAACGACGCCCGTTTCTGTTCTTCGAATCGGCCATCCTGTTCGAAGCAAAACTCGAAAACCTTTTTGATTACATTATTCTAATCTCGACAGACTTGGAAACCCGCGTGGAACGAGTGATCTCAAGAGACGCAACCACCCGGGAGAAAGTGATTGAACGTATCAACAATCAAATGCCCGATGAAATAAAACAATCGAAATCGAATTTCGTAATTTACAACAATAATGATGACAAGGTAATAAAACAAATCCTTTCCATCATTCATCAATTAAACAATATTCATTCAAAACAAGCATAATATGGCAAAATACGGAAAATGGATAGGAGCAGGTTTAGGTTTTGTCATGGGAGGTCCCATCGGAGCCCTGTTCGGTTATTTCATCGGTTCCACATTCGACACGGCAACAATTGTAACATCTAGCCCGGCGAACGATCCAGGTACCCGTCCCACGGGAAGAGGTGACTTTTTGCTGAGCCTTGTCGTCTTGGCAACGGCCTTGATGAAAGCCGACGGAAAAGTGACCCGCAATGAACTGGACTACGTGAAAAAATTTTTCCGGGATAATTTCGGGCTGGAAGGAGAGCGAGAGGCCTTGACGCTTATCAAGGACCTATTGAACAAAGACATCGAAGTGGATCAAGTTTGTACCCAGATCCGCATGAACATGAACGTCTATTCCCGTACACAATTATTATATTTCTTGTTCGGACTGGCCAAAGCCGACGGAACAGTATGTAAACACGAAATTTTCCTGCTGGATAAAATAGCTGATTTACTGGGACTTGATTCAACCACGTACCAATCAATCAAAGCCATGTACTATGACGATTTGGATTCTGCTTATAGTATTCTAGGTATCACTACCTCCGCTACCGACGAGGAAGTGAAAAAAGCTTACCGGAAAATGGCTATCGAAAACCACCCGGACAAAGTAGGATACATGGGAGAAGATATTCGTAAGGCTGCCGAGAAAAAATTCATGACCATTAACGAGGCTTACGAGAAAATCAAAAAACAACGAGGCATCAATTAGTCGGGTAGAGTGGATTGAAATTAAAAAAATAAATATTTTATTGCTTTTACTTTTAAACATTGATTCGTACTTTTGCCCACCAATAACAAAACACAAAAAGAAAGCAATATGTTGAAAGAAATTTTATCCATATCAGGAAAACCCGGGTTATTCAAATTAATCAATAACACCGCAAATGCCTTGATTGTAGAATCATTACTTGACGGGAAACGCTTTCCTGCATATTCTAATGCTAAAATTATCGCCCTCGAAGATATTTCAATTTACACGGAAGATGAAGACATGCCGCTGAAAACCGTGTTCAAACGTATATATGAAAAAGAAGAGGGTAAACCAGCTATCAATCACAAAGAATCATCTACCGTTATCACGAATTATATAGAATCTGTCATCCCGGAATATGATGCGGATCGCGTTTACGTTTCAGATATGCGGAAAATGATCCAATGGTATAACTTATTATTAGACAAAAATCTTCTAAATTTCGACGAACCGGAAGAAGAAAAGAAAGAAGAATAAGGTTATAAAGTTCATAAGGTTTATAAAATCACATCTCTACCAACATGATGAGACTTTATAAACCTTATAAACTTTACAAACCCATTATCTCGTCATGGCAAACGACTATTTCCAATTCAAACAATTCACCATTCGGCAAGAAAGATGTGCCATGAAAGTCGGCACGGATGGTGTCCTTTTGGGAGCGTGGACTGATATAACCCATGCACGACGTTTGCTTGATATCGGTACTGGTACCGGACTTATAGCCATCATGGCAGCACAACGCAATCCCGAATTAATTATTGATGCTATTGAAATTGATCCGGCAGCTTTTGAACAGGCACGGGAGAACGTAAACAGTACATCGTGGCGGAAACGCATCCATCTTTTTCAAGGTGAAGTACAAGCATTTGCTCCCCCGCACAAATACGATATCATTGTTTGCAATCCACCTTTTTTTATTAATTCGACCAAAAACCCGGAACTCTATCGCACCCTAGCCCGACATTGCGAAACATTATCACACGAGGATCTTCTCCAAGTTAGCAACAATTTACTCTTACCGGAAGGCAAACTTTGTGTCATACTACCTGTTAACGAAGCCCAACATTTTATAGAATTAGCCCAAGACAAAAGATGGTTTGTTAACAAATTATCAACAGTTTACCCTACTCCCAACAAAGCCCCCAAACGTCAACTCATCGAACTCTCGAAAGTAAAGAAACCCCTCGTAGAAAATTCAATAACTCTTGAAATAGAGAGACATATACTTCACGAGAGTTATGCAAACCTAACCAGAGATTTTTACTTGAAACTCTGATTCCCGAAGGCTTATCCCGTTCCACATCTTCATCAAGATTTAAATCTCCTTACAGAAAAGATTAACGATCTATTAACTATCGAATATAGGAATACCCCCTATCTTTGTAATGTAGAAAACAGATAGAAGACACAGTTTTTTTTCATAAGTTTGTATGTTTAGGTTAGTAGTTAGTAATTAAATAAGAGATCGCCCCATCGGTCTCTTATTTTTTTTTATTACTTTTAACCACGCATTAGGTTGCAATTATTTTTGTTGTCAAATTTATATATTATTATGCAAACAACTGTCTCACTAGGTATTGATATTGGAGGAACCAATATCGCATTCGGCATCATTGATAAAAGCGGTAACTGTCTGGCAAATGGCTCATTACCCACAACTGCATATAACACGCCACAAGATTTTGTTCAGGACCTGTACAAAACAGTGAAGAAAGAACTGGACAACTTAGACGTGCAACTTGTTGGAATCGGGGTTGGCGCTCCCAACGGGAACTACTTCAACGGAACCATCGAAAATGCGGCAAACTTATCTTGGAAAGGGACCATCCCGATGGTAGAACTTCTGACTAAACAATTTGGCGTACCCGCTTTTATCACGAATGACGCGAAAGCAGCCGCTATCGGTGAAATGGTGTACGGCGGGGCAAAAGGGATGAAAGACTTCGTCGTGATCACGCTGGGAACAGGCTTGGGAAGTGGCATCGTGATAAACGGGAAATTAGTGTACGGGCATGATGGGCTGGCAGGTGAAGTAGGCCACACACTAGTGTGTGGTGGGGATAGATTCTGCAATTGCGGACGTCGGGGGTGCTTGGAAACATACGCCTCTGCCACCGGAATAAAGCGCACCGCCTGCGAATTACTCGCCTTGGAAAATACGCCTAGCGCATTAAGAGATATTCCTTACACGGAAATCACGGCCAAAAAAGTATATGATGCGGCACAAAAAGGAGACTCGATCGCCTTGGAGGCTTTCCGGATCACGGGCGAGCAATTGGGTAAAGCCTTGGCTAACTTGGTAGCCATTATCAGCCCGGAAGCGATATTCCTTCAAGGAGGGGTTGCCAATGCGGGCGAATGGCTTTTCAAAACCACACAGGAACAAATGGAAGCTAATATGCTATATATATTTAAACAAAAAATCAAAATACTTCGTTCGTCTCTTCCCACGAATGCCGCCATTTATGGAGCATCCGCACTTGTATGGACTGAATTAAACAATTAGACTAAACACCATGAGAACACGACTCCTTCTACTCCTGCTTTGTTTTATCGGCCTTTTGACATCTTGCCAAAGAGAAAAAGAAACTCGAGTAACGGATTTTGTTGATCCATTCATCGGCACTGCCGGTCAGGGACATTGTTTCCCGGGGGCGACCGTCCCGTTTGGTGGTATCCAACTTAGTCCGGATAATCCAAGAAGTGGCTGGGAGTGGTGTTCCGGTTATCATTACAGCGATAGTATTATATCCTCGTTTTCCCATTCACACTTGAGCGGAACAGGTATCGGAGACTTACAGGACATTCGCCTGTTGCCTGTCACGACCCGCCCGCAAGCAGGAGAAAAAGCGATTGATTTCATCACGAAAGGATATACCAAATTCTCTCATGCCAATGAAACGGCAGAACCAGGATATTATAGCGTGACCTTCGACAATGGGATTAAGACCGAGTTAACGGTAACCTCTCGTTGCGGGATGCACTCCTATCAATACCCGACCAACTCGGTTTACGGATTAACTCTCGACCTGACAACCACACGTAACTGGGACCGGACCGTGATAACCTCGATCAAGAAAATCAATAACCGGACCATACAAGGGTACCGGAAATCAACCGGATGGGCAAAAGAACATAACGTTTACTTTTTCATGGAATTCTCTCAAGATGTTGATGTCTGGGCTGGAAATGACACGCTGAAATTATTAAAGAACGGGCAGAAACTGGTTTCCAATCAAGGATATGCGTTTATCGATTTCGGAACAACCACCAATAAGGTTCTCGTGAAAGTAAGCCTTTCCTCTGCGAACTGCGAGGGGGCCGCCGCAAACCTAGACAAAGAACTTTCTCATTGGAGTTTTGACAAAGTGAAACGGGAGGCAAAACAACGATGGAAACGAACATTATCCAAGATTAAAGCGGAAGGTGCCAGCAAAGAAGAAATGAGAGTTTTTTACACGGCATTGTACCATGCCTACCTGGCTCCCTATCTTTTCTCTGACGCACACGGGAATTACAAAGGACCGGATGGAGAAATTCACAGCGTGGGAAAAGCAAATCAATACACCGTATTTTCATTGTGGGACACTTTCCGTGCCGCCCATCCCCTATTCACGATCACCCAGAAGAACAGGGTAAATGACATGATAAAATCATTCATTCGCCATTACGAGGCTCACGGCTTGCTCCCGAATTGGGAACTGATGGGCAACGAAAGTCATTGCATGATCGGGAATCACGCCATCCCCATCATCACGGAGGCTTACTTGAAAGGTATTCGGGATTTCGATGTTGAAAAAGCCTACGAGGCCATGAAAGAAACGTCTCTATCCCAAGGGAATGGACTGGGACTATTCAGAATTTATAACTATATTCCCTGTGACCTCGAAAAAGAATCTGTTTCCAAAACCCTCGAATACGCCTATGATGACTGGTGTATGGCTCAAATGGCCAAAGCTTTGAATAAAGAAGATGACTACCTCTATTTCATGGAAGCCTCTAAGAACTATAAAAACGTGTTCGATTCCTCTACCGGGTTCATGCGGGCAAAGCTTTCCGACGGGAAGTGGGAAACGCCTTTTTCTCCCTTCGCCTCGACCCACAGGGATGATGATTACACCGAAGGAAACGCATGGCAATATTCGTGGTTTGTACCACATGACGTGGAGGGACTTATCGCGTTACACGGGGGAAAAGCCGCTTTCGCCAACAAACTGGACAGCCTGTTCACCCTACCCTCAACCATCGAGGGAGACAATGTTTCCCCAGACATTAGCGGGTTGATTGGACAATACGCCCAAGGAAACGAACCATCTCACCACGTGGCTTACCTATATAATTATACGGATACCCCCTACAAAACACAGTATTACGTGGACAGAATCAGACGGGAACTCTACACGGATCGTCCCGACGGAATTTGCGGCAATGAAGATTGCGGACAGATGTCTGCATGGTATATCTTTTCAGCCATGGGCTTCTATCCCGTGAACCCGAGCGACGGGAAATATCAACTGGGAACACCCATGTTCAAGAAAGTAACCATCAAACTGGGACAAGACCGCAAATTTGTTATCAAGGCAAACCGGGAGAATAACCAATATATCTACGCGAAGGAAGTGTTACTAAATGGAGAGAAACTCGATCGTACCTGGATTACTCATGACGAAATCATGAATGGCGGAGAATTGGAATTCGTGTTAACATCCGAGATTCCCCAAAAATAAAAGATTAAAAACAGAAGCAAGGAAATGAAAAATATCGGAGTAATCCTAGCCGGAGGTTCCGGACGACGGTTAGGAAGCGAGTTACCCAAACAATTCATCGTAATTGCCGGAAAAACCGTATTGGCACACACGCTTCATACATTCGAAAAACATGAACATATTGATGAAATCATCATTGTCGTACACAAAGATTACATCGGGGAAACGGCAGAAATTGTTCGCCTTGAAGGATTCCAAAAAGTAAAGCACATTGTTCCGGGAGGCAAAGAACGATATCACTCCACCCTTGCCGCTTTAAACGTGTACAAGGAAGAGAAATGTAATTTGATCATCCACGACGCCGTTCGCCTGCTAGTCACGTCGCAAATCATAGATGACGTTATTGAAGCACTTGAAAGCCATGAAGCCTGTACCACGGCAATCCCTTCAACCGACACGATATTGCAAAGCGATACTTCTCGCCAATTCGTGAACAGCATTCCCGATCGTTCTACTCTCTTCCAAGTTCAGACCCCTCAAGGCTTCCATTCCGATATCCTAACGGAAGCCTATAACAAGGCTTTGACAGATCCCGAGTTCTTCAGCACGGATGATTGCGGAGTTGTCAAACGATACATGCCGGAGATACCCATTAAAATAACCAAAGGTTTACCATTTAATCTTAAATTAACCTATAAAGAAGATATTTCTATCATAGAAAAGTTACTTTTGTCCTAGTAAAAATAATGACGTGCGTAAAACAGCGAAATGAAAAAAGTATCATTATTAATTTTGATCTCCCTACTATTTTTTTACTCGCAGGGACAAAAACGAAGTGTCGATTACAAAACTTCATTTACAGGATTCGTGGCAAACCAGAAAACATTACCCTTTTGGGCCATAAATAACAAACACGGCTTAATCCCCAATGGTAATGGGGCTCTACTGGAAGTAGGTCTTTTCTCCGATTTCACCAATCGCCATAAAATCCAATTCGCTTATGGAATATCAGCTGCAGGATTTTTATCCCGTCCCGACAATAACGTCATTTTAGACCAACTGTATGCAAGTGCACGCTGGCGGAATCTTCGCCTAGACCTCGGAATGATTCATCCCAAGGAAAAATATAACGGTATTTCCTCTACGAACGGAAATTTCATCCGTTCCGGAAACTCCCGAACCTTCCCGGGATATAATTTGAATAGTGACTACATGAAAGTCCCCTGTACCCAAGGAGTTTTATCTATTAAATTTAACTGGGCAGACTACATGATGATTGACGATCGTTACGTGGAAGACACCCGTTTGCACAACAAATCCGCTTTCTTAAAAATAAAACCTCATCAACGCTGGGAAATCATTGTCGGCCTTGAACATTGGGCTCAATGGGCAGGAACCTCTCCCGATAGAGGCAAACAACCTTCATCATTCAAGGATTATATCCGGATCATTTGTGCCAAAGAAGGAGGAACCGGAGCCAGTGTAAGCGATTCGATTAACGCATTAGGAAATCACCTGGGAAGGGAACATTTGGCCATTAATTATTTGGCAGACAACTATATTTTATCTTTCTACCACGACATCCCTTTTGAAGATGGTTCGGGTACGGATTTTCGCTCTTTCCCGGATGGAACTTATTGTTTCTATTATGGTTCCAAGAAAAAGGATCAATGGATTACGGACGTTATTTACGAATTCTATTACACAAAATATCAATCCGGTTCCCGGCACGACCGTCCCGCAACTCCGGAAGAAATGGAAAAGCAAGACCCGAACAGCCATTTTTATGGCCGAAAAGTCCTTGGTGGATGTGATAACTATTTCAACAACGGCGAATACAGAAGCGGATGGACCTTATACGAGAGAGTCATCGGTAGCCCATTCATGACACCCGGCCTTTCCGGAGGTACCACCCGAATCATCAACAACCGGGTGATAGCCCACCACATCGGGATGAAAGGAATGGCATGGCAAACTACTCCCTACAAACTCATGCTCTCCTATTCCAGGAATTACGGTACTTACGGGAATCCCATGAAAAAGAATCAATTCTCCGGGGCATTGGAAGTAACATTGCCATTCAAAAACTTACCGTTCGCAGTGGAAACAGGTATCTACGGTGATCTAGGAGACTTGTTCAAAGATAATTTCGGGTTCACGATTAAACTTAGTCGCAAGGGTAAACTTATTAAATAACGAAAATCCGACACAAGCCATTGTCTTCATTTTACCCTATTTTAGGGAATTAAACTCTCGTAACAATCCCGTTTGTAGGGAAGTTCCCCTTTTGTTTCTTCGATCTTGTATTTTTATCCCGAAGGCTCCCCCCCACCGACGGGTGGTTCGAGTATACGGTGATCTGTCCCCGTAAAACGAGCATTTTGATAAAATTTCTATCTGATGGAATTATTATCCTATATCTAAATTGTTATAATAGACTTATCCCCTATAATAACAACTACTATTTCAATTTAATATTTCATTATTATAATAGGAGCGGAATAGAGGAGGAATGGGAGCGGAATGGGAACGGCTTACTACATAATGACAATATCATAACATTTCAATAACAATATTTCACATTAATTCAAACCTATTTTTTATTGAAAATTCCTAAACCTGTGAATGTAGAGACACGAGGTCAAGGGAATTTTAAGGTGATGAATAAATCATTTAACGAGAGTTCGATATACAAACGACAAGTTATATCGTCTCCTTATCAAAAACAGGTTTATCTTCCGAAAAATCTTCAATCCGAGCAAAAAGATCTCCATAAAAATAAAACATCGCCAAAAAGAATAACACGAATAACCGGGAATTTGCCCAAGATAAGGTGACACATGTATTACTCACGGTAAAGAATACAATTAACATCGCAAAAATCAAGGAAGAAAATTTCTTTCTTCGAATCATACGAAAAACCGGGGCCACAAATAAAAAGAGGACTAATACCAGTCCGAATATTCCCCCTGTAATCCAGTATTGCAGGAAAGCATTATTCACATTATTATAGTTTGCAATATTCAAATCAGAACTTTCATACCATGCTTTAATCCGATGTTTCGTACAGACCCCCAATCCCCATACCGAGAATTCATCCAGATGGCGAAAACTCTCCCGAATAAAAGCAACCCGGGGAACAATCGTTGCCCCCCTATATTCACCACTCCGAACACTTTGAATCTCTGCTTCAATCTCTTGAATTCTCTTCTCGTACATGGCCAAATCCGTCAATAACGAAAAGCCACACACGCAAACCAACAATCCGGCAATAAGTCCATAACGCATACGAAGAGAAAATTTTCGGAACAAACATACATTCAAAATCAAGAAACCAGTTAGAAAGCCTAAAATAGACGATTTGGTAACAGTGAAAGAAAGAAATAATACCAGCATCAAAAACATAAAGCCACAAAACACCTTCATCTTCCACCCTTTCACACTAATCACTAACAAATAGGAAGCTAAAGAGGCTATTGCAATGATCATTGCTTGTATCTCTAACCAGAACTTACTACCTAATACATCCCGATTTACCCCAAAACGCATATTATAAATCCAACTTAATGTATCTGCTGGAGCTGAAAATAGTTGTGTTCCCGTCAATGAAAAGAATATATATATATTTAGTAACACACATCCCAAACAGAAAAAAAACAGAAACCGTTTCAACAATTCTGGTGTAATCCAATTCTTAAACGTTGAAACATACATCGGAACAAGTATAAAATTCAACAATAAAACCTCAAAAGTCCCGAAACTGGGAGGCGCAATCGGCTCGTCTTTCAAAAGAACAACCAGTGTATGTAAAGAGAAATAAATCAAGAAAGCCACGTTAATCCTAATATACCACCGGACACCTCGCAAATTCTGAAGCATCTCTTTCCCATTTATCCCAAACAAGACCATCATAAAGGCCAACAGGACAAAATTAAATACATTCCCGTACAATGGCGCTAAACTTCCCAACAAGAAAGCGACAAGCAGGAAAAAATATTGTTGAAATTTCACTACTAGATTCATAACACTCATTTATAACACAAATATAAATGATTTGCCTTATACTGCCATCAAGTATATAAAATATGTTGTAAATGAATTTTATTACAGACACATTAAACTATCACCTCTTTCCAGTTGCCAGAAAACATCACCATAAAAATAAAACATACCTAACAAAAATAAAATCATTAATCTTGAATTATTTAATGCTAACAAGATACATGTATTATTCATCACGAACATCACAACAAGTAAAGCACATATTAACCAAGAAATTCTCCGGGTTCTAAACATACGATAAAAAGGAGCGTAAAAAAGAAATACTATCATTGCCAAGCCCAAAATTCCACCTTGAATCCAATAATGTATAAATGAATTATGCACATTGGTAAATGCCCCTAATCCATCTTCCGAAGACTGAAGCCAGTTATTTACTCTATGTTTAGCATATATACCTAATCCCCAGACACCGAATTCATCAACATGCATAAAACTTTCTCGGATCAAACCGATACGAGGGGCTATCGTTCCTCCTTCATATATCCCCCGTTTTACATTTTCAATTTCTCTCACGACCTCCTCTGCTCGCTCTTCATATTTTCCCTTTAAACCATCAAACACGAAGATTCCAAATACAGGTACTAACAACACAATTCCGATAAGTATTGCCGAACGCACCCGGAACGAACTATGTTTAAAGAGATAGAAGTTCATGATCCCGAAACCTAAAATAAAAGCTAAAATACCAGCTTTAGTTACTGTAAACGACAAAAAAATCGTAAGCAATAAAAACATTACTCCTAAAAGAACTTTTACCCCTTTGTACCTACAAATAAAAATCAAGAAGTAAGAAACTAATGCGGTCAAGGCGATATAAAGTGTTTGGGGTTCCAGGTATAAATTACCCCCTAAAAAACCTAGCTTATTTCCACCCAAACGATTTGCATACAGAAAATTAATCGCACATGAAGTATCTGTAAATAAACTAATCCCGGCAAGATCAAAAATGACATACATATTTAATAGCAAACATCCAATACAAAACAAGAAAAGAAAACATATAAGTAAACGGGGAGTCAACCATTCTTTTAAAGAAACAACATATATCGGAACAAGTATAAAATTCAACAATAAAACCTCAAAAGTCCCAAAACTAGGAGGAGTTATTGGCTCTTCTTTCAAAAGAACAACGAGTGTATGTAAAGAGAAATAAATCAAAAAAGCCACGTTAATCCCAATATATACTCGAGCATGTCGCAAATTCTGCAGCATCTCTTTCCTGTTTATACTAAACAAGACCATCACAAAAGCCAACAGAACAAAATTAAATACATTCCCGTACAATGGCGCTAGACTTCCCAACAAGAAAGCGACAAGCAGGAAAAAATATTGTTGAAATTTCACTACTAGATTCATAACACTCATTTACAACATAAATTGCAGATATTTCCACTTACACAACCAAGGAGCCCCTATATAATCATAATTCAAGGTACACCAATATGTCAACTCATCACGAAAAACAAATGCATCTATCAGAACCATCTTCCTTGTTGGGTATCATTTCAATCTTTCTTTCTATTCATTAATAACTCCACGTTCCTATAAATAATTTCCGGTGTAATATTTTTTATATAATCAGCCTCATTGATCAGGTTGTTTTCAATCTTCAAGAATACACCCGTTTGGCTCCTCGGGAGAATCGTGGACGTGGGGCTAGTTGACAATCCCAAGAGTGCAATAAATGCAGTTTTTACTGCCGCCGCAATATGCATGGCTGCCGAATCTATCGTTATCAATATATCCATATTCGCAATACTCGTCACCAATTCCCCCACAGAAGTTTTTCCAGACAAGTCTAACACATTATCAATCATAGCTTGTCGCACATAAGAAGACTGCACAACAGCATCATTTGAATCACCAATGAATACTAAATTATAATTCCGCAACATTCTCAACAGTACAATAGCCTGTTCCTCCGGATAACGTCGAAACCTTTTATTTGTTCCACCTAGATACAAACCTATGACAGGATTATTATTCGCAAAATGGAAATTACATTCTTGTTTATAATACAATTTCAAGGTAGGTAAACAAGTGAACTTATTTCCCAACCATTCATTAACAAGCATTGCATATCGATTAATATAGTGAACATTACGATTCAACGGACGTTTAAAATTCAATAGAAACCCTCTCCCCTCATTTTCATAACCAACAAGTCGTTTCACCAATGCAAGCCTCAATAACAATGCCGTCATAAACGTATTGGTAAACAAAATGCCCAAATCATACCTGTTTCTCAATATAACAAAAATATTTCTGAAATAATTCTTCTTCCTCTTATTCGAAACAATTATGTAAGAAATTCTAGGATCATACTCGAACAATTCTTTCAAGAAAGAAGGTCCCAACAAGGTAATTCGTGCTTGAGGAAAAACTTGCCTGATTAATTCAATTGCTGGAATTGTATTGATTGAATCCCCGATAAAATTAGGCATACAGATAATAATCCTCTTCATCTTGATTTATAATAAATGTTCATTTAATCATATAAAATAACGAATTTCATCACGATCTCATACAACAAGACTAAATAACTAATGTTCAATCAGCTACGAACTACAAAAAAGATAGAGAAAAAGATTGTGTTAGCCGAAAATGATGTATATTTGCATATCAATAAACGAACATTTATTGATAGCATATAGACATTCATTAAGTGCTATGTATCAGCTAATTATTTTTTAATTAACCTGTTTCTAAAAATCACGCATGAAAAATTACACGATCGGCTTTTATCTCGAAAAATTATACTATTCTCCTCAATTTGAACCCGTTATTAAAGAAATCATCAAACGCAATATATCGTACGTGGTAATTATTCCCAAAAACCGGGAACGAGACGAGTTAAATCAACGTGAAGAATCCATCAAACACTGCCAAGAAGAAGGTTTCATATATTGTTTCGAAGAAGACAGCTGTGAATGCAATATCATGATTTTTGGAAATACGCCACGCGCTATTCATATCCCTTTCAAGAAATCAGCTCTCATCATGCATGGAGTATGGGGAGGGAAAATGGTTAATTATGCATCGGGTCTGAATGATGTAGATCTACGCTTTTTAGACGGAGAATTCCTAGAAAACAGTTTAACTAAACTCTTTCCTGAAAAGAAATCCATTTATTATGTATCCGGATATTCAAAACTGGATAGTTATTTCGAATTCACAGAAGAAGACCGGGTGAAATTCCTTCAACATTGTAATTTAGATATAAACAAGAAAACGATATTGTATGCACCAACTTTCTATCCGTCATCAATTCTGAAAATGAGTAAGAAATTCCCGGAAGATCTTGCCGATTACAATATTATCCTAAAGCCACACTCGCACCTGTTCTTACGGAAAAAATACACGAAAGACCTGCACAGACTGGAATCGTGGACGAAATACCCGAACGTTTATCTAGCTAAATTCAACGAAACCAACATTCTCCCCTTCCTTCATGCAGCCGATCTGATGATCTCGGATATGTCAAGTGCCGTATTTGAATTTTCGGGAGTCGGTAAGCCGGCAATTGTCAACATGTTTCTAAGATACCGTTTACTTCATCGCATATTCCCTCATAAAATAACCAAACGATTAGATACGGCCAACTTTTTTCTCTGGGAAGTAGGAGATACCCCGAGAAACTATGCTGAAATGTTACAAGATGCCAAGGAGAACCTTACTAATCCGGATAAAAACAAGGAAAAACGAGAAAAATTCAGCCGCCACATTGTGGGTATTGTTGACGGCAAAGTGTCCGAAAGAATTGTAGATAAACTACTAGAGCTTAATAATAATATCCAAGTATAATACTCGTCAAACTTTCGTCAGTATCGTATACCTATTACGAATCGTTTTGGCCCGGTTTATAATCTGATCAATCTCCCCATTCGAGAAAGTTATATCCCGTTCTATTTCGTCCAATATTTTCATGCGTTCGAAAAAGATCATCAACTTCTCATAATCATTTTCCGGCTTACGGAAATCTCGTTCCACTAACAAATGTCCCCAAGCCACTTGCAAACCGTGTAAAGTTGAGCGCTTGGGAAATAAATCATCAATGGCATGACTAATCATATGTTCCGCACCACTGGCCGGTCGTGAACTATTCGCAAGCACCATAGCCAACCCCGAAATCACTAACCCGTTCGCGAGGTCTCCAATGAAACGAGAAGATCGAATATCATTAAAGGTGTACGGAATCACGGAATTACCACTCAATGAAGCCAAAGCCATGGCAAAATTATTAATACTTTCTCCTTTGTCAATATGTGCCAGATGCCAATCTTTCACGGCGCTAGCATTGGACACGAGATCTCCCACTCCTGCCAAGAGTAACTTCTCGGGAGAACCTTTTATAATATTTACATCCGCAATAATACCCAAAGGAGCCTTTACACCAAAGCTCTGTTTTTTACCATCTTTCAATAGACGGGCAATAGGGGAATAAATTGCATCATTAGATAACGTCGAGGGAACGGTTATATAAGTTAAGTCCAAGGTATTTGCCATTAACTTAACAGCATCAATAATACTACCTCCTCCAAAAGCAACTAAAAGGACTTCCTTATTCGTGATCGTATTCATGGCCTCCAGAGCCTCATCGTAAGAACCTCCTTTGATAAGAAGTATATCCTCGAAAGACAATTTATCTAATCTTGATTTATATAAATCCCTCAATTCCACAGAAGTAACCAATATTTTCTCCTTAAAATAAAGATGGTTTTCCTTCAATATATCATCCAGATGAACAAAAATATCCTCTCCGAGTTCTAAAACGATAGGAACATTAATCGTCTTGTAATACATTATTTTGATGCTTTTATTTTTTTGACTAACTCAGACGTGCTGATTCCCTTCGTGTAAGGTAAGTAAACCATAGAAACATGGTGTTCTTCCAAAAATTCAGGAGTGACACGAATCTGTTTCAAGTACCCTTCTCCATCCCAATCATCACCATGCACAATGATGTCGATATCATATTTTTTAATGTATTCCTTATTATCATACTCGTGAATAATAAAGGCATCATCCACATAACGACAAGCTTTCACGACTTCCAGACGATCCTGTTCAGACAAAAACGGTCGGCGTTTATACGAGGCCACCATTTCATCCCCGTTAATTGCCACGATTAAACGATCACCTAATTCTTTGGCACGTCTCAATAATTCGACATGTCCAAAATGGAAAAGGTCAAAAACCCCTATAACATATACATTTTTCATACTACCTAATTTGCTTGATCACATCCGGCCTCCCTGTATTCTCTTACCACAACCGGAATCACGATGCCAAAGGTAGTAAATATAGTTTAAAGTTCAGAGTTTAAATATCAAAGTTTAGCTTTTCGAATAAACACCTCATCCATCATGGGTTGTAGACGCTCCCACACGTATTCCACGGAAAGTAGATCAAATAACTCTTTTTCCGTTCTCCCCTCAATTACCTGCCCGGGAAACATATCAAAAGAACTCACGCTCTGATAACGCGGATCATTGGAAGGCAGCCATCTAGGCAGTTCCACCCAAGGTGGGTAAATAGCCAACCCCGGTAAGTGACACGCCTGTGCAATATGCCGGGGGCCACCCTCATTTCCAAAAAAGAAATCGGCTGTTTCTAGCATGGATACTAATTTCCGTAACGAATCGGCCTCTATATCAATAAAAATATGCTCGTCTTTCCCCATATCCTCGTACAATGTCAAAGCCGCAGCCTTTTCTTCCCGAGAATAATTAAAAATCAACTGGGCATCATAACGCTGAATGATACGATACAATATCTCCTTCATTTTCGCCATATCCCAAGCCTTCCTCGCCACTCTGGTAAAAGGAGTACATACCACGATAAAGCGGGAAAAATTAATTCCCTTTTGTTCCATGTAGCTCTTGAATTCTGCCGTTTCCTGTTCGGTCACGTACAACCGGAAATCAGTGGTCATTATCAACTTCCTTTCTCGCTCCAAGGGCTGTAACAATAACAAATTTCGCACAACCTCATCCAAATCGTCATTCACGTGGTTACGTACCCGATAATTATGAAAAAAATGATTATAAAATTTAGATGTTCCGATACGATATTTCGTTCTTAAAGAAAAGGCACTGAACCATAAAGTTTTTATCGTGGCACGAGTATCGATGATCACGTCATAGCGTTCCGTTTTCATCAACTGCCGAACTTTTCGCAAGTATTTAAAGAAATGATTATTTTCTTCATCCGAAAAGGTGATAATCTTATCTATATCCGGATGATTTTCAAACAAAGGAGCAATATGATCATTCAACACGTAATGAATCTCCGCCTCCGGAAAACTTTTTCGAATAGAGCTACAGATCACGACTGACAGTACCGCATCTCCTATTCTCCTAAAGCGAATCACCAATACTTTTTTTACACTCATAATCCTTGCCCTTTTCTATATAATACGGGATTCAATTCCGGATCGTTATACATTTTCATCTGTTTGTAGACTTTCATGTATTTACGTCCCGTTTCTATATCTTCCAAAAGTTGATTGATCGCAAGTATTAAATCTCTTTTCTGTTCCAGCAACACGCTTAGCTTATCATCACACTCCTTTACATGTACTTGAGCAACCTCTCTACGCTGCACCTCCTGTTCCATGTGATAAATTTTCAAACACAAAATAGATAACCGATCTATTGCCCATGCCGGACTCTCCGTGTTCACGGTAGCGCAAGATAAGATTCTCACGTTTTTATATTTATCCCAGAAATATCCATCCAGCAATTCGACCAAATCCGTCCGACGTTGATTCAACCGATCTATACGTCGTTTGATTTCCAACGCTTTCACGGGTTCTATATCCGGATCCCGAATGACATCTTCCAAATGCCACTGGACTGCATCTACCCAATTTTTGAGAAACAAATAATATTCGATTGATTTATACTCGTATGGATTTTCCATGTCAGTATCAACACAATCTTGTACATGATAACATAAAGTACTCTCCTCAAAAATACGATAGCATAATTCTGCAAATAACATAATACCCTTTTTCAATCCAATTATTATTACAAAAATAGCAAAAAGTATTCCAATTATTACATTTCCCGATGCAAATCCCCTTTAAGATCTTATAACAACTTTATTTCGGCCATAAAGCTTTATTTCGGGATATTCCTATTTGAAAAAGTTATATTTTTTATCTTTGTTCCAAAATAAATTGGCAATTTATGAAAAGGTATTTATTCTTTGTTTCGTTATCATACGCTTATCCTATTTTAAGACCCATTCAATCAGAAATTTGGCGACGAGGAGATGAGGTCGCATGGTTCTTCACCTCTCCTTGTGATCAATATTTACATGAAGGGGAAAAACAATTGAAAACAATCAAAGAAGTCATAGAATACAATCCGATTGCCGTCTTTGCCCCGGGGAATAAGGTATATGATTTCTTTCCCGGTGTTAAAGTCCAAGTTTTTCATGGGTTCTCGATAGACAAGCGTCCCGGAAGAGGCGATCATTTCCGCATCCGAGGATTATTCGATATATTCTGCACGCAAGGAAGTACTTCCACCCCTCATTTTCTGGAACTTGAAAAACAATATCGACATTTCAAGGTATATGAAACTGGTTGGAGTAAAACCGATCTGTTTTTTCCGCTCGTCCCGAAAGAAAAAAATCCAGTACCGACGATTCTATACGCCTCAACGTTTACTCCCGGCATAACTTCTACCCCCCATTTATACGATGAAATCGCACGGTTGGCCAAAGAAAAAAACTGGCAATGGTTAATTACCTTTCATCCGAAAATGTCTCCGGAAATCGTGGAAAAATACAAGAATCTGGCCAATGCATTAGATAACGTCAGTTTCTACGATGGAGATAATAACGTGGAACTTCTGCAAAAAGCGGATGTCCTCCTATGTGACAGTTCATCCATCATCATCGAATTCCTGTTCTTTGACAAACCTGTTGTAACTTACAAAAACACGTCTCCGGGGAATTATCTTATCGATGTAGATTCCCCCGAGTTGATTGAACCTGCTATCGAAAAAGCCCTAACACGTCCCAAAGAACTAATGGATAATATCCGAAAATACACCGATAGTCATCAACCTTATAGAGATGGGCGCTGCTCAGCCCGTATTCTCGATGCCGTGGATGACTTTATCGCCAAGTACAAGGGGAAAATTAAAAGAAAACCGCTCAATCTTTTTCGAAAATTACAGACCCGTTGGCAGGTAAAGTATTTTCCTTTCGGCCCCCGCTACACGGCCTCAAAGTGAACGATTTTAAGTACCCAAATTATTATATAACAAATAGATACACTACCATTTCGTTCACAAATTCTCATCATAAATAAAGGAAAGTTTTTATCTTTGCGAAGATAATAACACCAATAATCACTATTATCTCCAAAAGATAGAAAACAGCAAATTGCTAAAACTAATAAATGATCGTTTGTTGACATTTTTTCTGCATGTAATTTTCTCCAAGAAGGAATAAGCGCAACTAGCTGATTAACAGTTGTGATTAATAAATGAGTGTTTGTTTGTATTTGTTGAGTTTATTGGTTAAATTTGCGTATTATTAAACGATCAATTTATGATGGGAAAGAAAATTGCATACCTTGACCGCAATGAATACAACTACGGTCCCGCCCCGGAAATTGAAAAAGTCTTAAGAAACTTTGATCCGGACAAATTATGTTTTTACACAAGAATTTACGATGAAGGCAAAAAGAGTATTCTATCCGATTACATCGCCGAACTATATGATATTCCGGAAAAACAAGTCATTTTGGGATATGGTGGAGAAGATATATTAAAACAAGTCGTTCACTACTTCCTATCCGGTGACCAAAAACAAAAAACACTATTAATCCCTAAATTTTCATGGTGGTACTACAAATCCATCGCGGACGAGGTAAACGGACGAACCGTCTTCTACCCGCTATTCGAGGACGGAAATACGTTCAAATATGATATTCAGAGCATCCGGGAAACGGTAGAACGGGAAAAACCGGAAATCGTGTTAATCGCCTCCCCGAACAATCCGACCGGAAATTCCTTGTCAAAAGAAGAGTTACACGAAATTCTCTCCTTTATTCCCCGGGAAACAGCCATTGTCATTGACGAGGCTTACGCGTCTTTTAGCAATAAAGACACGTCATACATAAAACCACTCATTGAAGAGTTTCCGAATTTACTGATCATCCGGACCCTCTCCAAGTTCTACGGACTTCCCGGATTACGTCTCGGCTTTGCCTTTATCGGGAAGAATTTGTCCTCGTTCTTGAATTACAGCACGAAATATTTAGGTTATAACCGACTTTCCGAAGAAATCGGTATTGCCGTATTGAAAGCAAACGATTATTACCAGAACGTGGCAGACCTCATGGCAGAAGACCGGGAAACCTATATGCGGGAAATCGGTGCCTTGGAAGGATTCAAAGTGTATCACTCGGAAGCAAACTTTATTTTGGTGAAATACCCGATTTCATTAAAATCCCAATTACAGAACGCATTCAAGGCGAAAGACCTAATCATCAAATTCATGAACGAGGAAGATATTAACACGCACATGCGGATCACGTTGGGAACCCAAAAACAAAATCGTTTGGTAATAGACACCATCAAAGAAGTCGTGTCAACCCCATCCTAACCCGGTAACGTGTATGAAAGCTATAATCCTTGCCGCGGGCATTGCCTCCCGGTTACGACCGCTCACAAACGATCGGCCGAAATGCCTGCTAAAAATAGGCAATCGTTCTTTATTGGAAAGAACGATTGATGCCTTATTGGAAAATAATATCCGTGAAATTGTTATCGTTACCGGTTACCTACATGAAATGCTGGAATCTTTCGTGCAAACTCGCTATCCTTCTTTAAGCGTCAAATTCATCCACAATGAACTTTACGCCACCACCAATAACATATATTCCTTGTGGCTGGCATTACCCGAAGTTCAACAGGAAAAAGAAATTATTCTACTTGACAGCGACATTTTATTTGATCCGCTCATGATAAAAATATTACGGGATGCCCCTCATACTAACTGCCTGGCACTGGACAGTCATAAACTCGGGGAGGAAGAGATCAAAGTCATCGTGAACGGAAAAAATCAAATCACGGAACTCAGCAAAACGTGTTCCATAGAAAAGGCCATCGGTGAATCCATTGGCATTGAAAAAATATCTCATGCCTATCTCCTTGCCCTACACGAAGAACTGGAACACATGATCCTACACGAAAAACTGGATAATGTTTTTTATGAATTAGCCTTCGAACGCTTGATTGCACGAGGACAATATTTCTATCCGGTGGACACGAGCGCCTATTTCTCCATGGAGCTTGACACTCCCGAAGATTTTCACGATGCCATCAATCGAATCCCCAAACACCTACAAGCATGAAAATTGTACTTTTTTGCGAACAAAAATACGCGATAAATATTTTACAACCTCTCGAAGTCGAGGCCAATAAAGAAGGGGAACATTCCGTGATATGGTATGTTCAACCTAAAAATATCCCGGACTTTCCGTTAAAAGACGAGGTGAAATGGACAAACAGCATACAGGAAATCTACGATTTTTCCCCGGATGTCCTATTCGTTCCCTGCAACATTGTTCCCTACTATTTACCGGGAGTGAAAATACAAATCTTTCACGGCTACGCTGCCGAGAAAAAGGATCATTGGGTAATCCGCCGTTATTTTGACACCTACTTTACCCAAGGCCCATTCTTCACGGAAGGCTTTAAAGCACTTGCCAAAAAATACAAGGATTTTGAAGTTGTAGAAACAGGATGGCCTCGCCAAGACTGGATTTATGAAAATCTCCACACTTTTGACGCTGAAAAAAACGCACTACTCCGAAAGCACCAGAAAAGCAAATTGGCCTTGTATGCCCCAACCTTTTCTCCATCGTTAACTTCACTGCCATTCATAAAAGAGGGACTGGAAAAATTAGCCCGGGAAAAAGATGTCTTACTCATCCTGAAATTTCACCCGTTAACCCGGAGTGAATGGATGGAAGAATACAGGCAATTGGCCGAGGAACATGAAAATATGCTTTGTGTAGAGGATCACAATATCACGAAATACCAGATCATGGCTGATGTCATGATTAGCGACACCTCTTCGACCGTGTACGAATTCCTGCTACTCGACAAACCAGTCATCACGTACAAGACCATTGCCAAAGATATTTACTGGCTGGATATTCAACATCCGGAAGATCTTCCCGACGCCTTCGATCTCGTACTTCAAGATACCGTACTCGCCTCAAAACGCAAATGGATCATCGACAACTACGACCCCTATCTGGACGGGAAAGTTTGCCACCGTATGCTTGACGCCGCCAGAGACTATATCTCCCGCCACGGAGTACCCAAGAAACGAAAATTAAATCTTTGGCGTAAATACACCAGTATCAAGAAATTCGGCAAAGTCAAAAGAAGATAAACTAACTCTTCTTCTTGGCTTTCCGTTTGAGTACCTGCTCGTCATGGGCATGAGTCCACTCTTTCAACAAACGGGTCATTTCCATCGCGTCCGAATGTGTCAATCGGGCATATTCGTCCGCGATAATATCAATCATATCATCTGTTGCATTCAAGCGGTAAAAGTTCTTCAATCCCACCAACGGGGAAATCGTCATGAACTTGATCCGGTTCAAGTCAACCAACATAAAATGAACCCGTTCACCCTCTCTCCGGATCAACGTGTTCCCCGGTGAATGATCGATAAAATAGATGGATTGCGTGTGAAAATGATACGTGAACCGGGTGAACTCCCGTAAAATAAATTCCAGATCAGCCGGACATTTCACCCGCAAATCCCGAAAAGTATAATCATACTCTTCCTGCCGGGAAATATAAAAACTACGGGTTACCCCGAAGACATTCCGATAAACGATATAAGCAATCGGTTCCGGGGTATCCACACCCCTCTCCAACAATGTATTCGCATACTCGAACGAGCGTTGAGCCTTTCCTTTCCGCACGTAAGCATACGCGAATTGATTAATGACATTGGGTTTTTTAAAGGATTTCACGTTAAAACGTTCTCCTTCCACGTCCAATATCTTAATCACGTTCCGCTTGTTATCAATGACCTCTCCTTCCAGATCAAAACGACGAGGAATATCCAGAATGGCCTTTTCCAATGACTTATATTTCGGATTAATTTGGTAATCAATCATTTTACCCGCTCGTAATTTATAAACGTGTAATCACATTCATTTTTCTCATCCGCCTTCCCCACTTCTCTCGCAACCTCTCTCCAAACTTCGGGGTCAACAGACGGAATCACCGTATCGCCCTCACATTCCTGATGGACAACGGTAAGATACAACCGGTCTGCTTTATCCCACAACTTCTTGTAAATCGTCCCGCCCCCGGTCACGAACACCTCGTCTTCATTTTTCGTCAACTCCAAAGCCTCCTCCACGCTATGCACTACCTCGCATCCAGCGGCCTCGAATTCTGGATTCCGGGAAATAACAATATTCCTCCGGTTAGGCAATGCCCGACCGATCGACTCGAACGTCTTCCGTCCCATCAATATCGTATGCCCCGTGGTCAAAGCCTTAAAACGTTTCAAATCAGCCGAAAGTCGCCATATCAACCCGTTATCCCTTCCGATAACATTATTCTCTGCCGCTGCTACTATTATTGATAAAACCATCGAATTAATTTTAGATTTAATGATTTATGATTTTAGATTCCAACCACACAAATCCAATGCTTTTTGATTTCCAACTTTAAACTTTTAGTTTTTAACTTTTACCTTTTAGCTTTCTCTGGCAGAGGGAGAGTTAGAATACTCCCCGTCTTCAGGAATCTTTTCATTCTAAACTTCAAACTCTAAATTCTACATTATACCGATATCGCCCCCTTTATATGTGGATGCGGGTTATAATCGTACAACGTGAAATCTTCGTATTTAAAATCAAATATGCTTTTCACATCCGGGTTGATTTCCATCCGGGGTAAAGCACGGGGTTCACGTGTCAACTGCAATTTCACCTGTTCGATATGATTCAAGTAAATATGCGTGTCACCCAAGGTATGTACAAATTCTCCCGGTTTCAAACCACACACTTGCGCCATCATCATTGTCAACAAAGCATACGAGGCAATATTAAACGGCACGCCTAAAAAAGTATCGGCACTACGCTGATACAATTGGCAGGACAATTTCCCGTTAGCCACGTAAAATTGAAACAACGCATGACAAGGGGGCAATGCCATATTTTCAATATCCCCGGCATTCCATGCACTCACGATCAACCGACGGGAATTCGGACTATGCTTGATGTCATGCACCACTTGGGAAATCTGATCCAGAGAAGTCCCGTCCGGCTTAGGCCATGAACGCCATTGGTAACCATAGATATGTCCCAATCCTCCCTCTTCATCTGCCCATTCATCCCAGATACTCACCCCGTGATCGTGCAAATACTTCACGTTCGTATCACCGTTCAAGAACCACAACAACTCGTATATAATTGACTTCAAATGCAATTTCTTCGTGGTCAACAAAGGGAAACCTTCTTCCAGGTTAAACCGCATCTGGTGACCGAACACGCTAATCGTTCCCGTCCCCGTCCGGTCCTCTTTCACCGTCCCCTCCGACAAAATCCTATCCAGTAAATCTAAATATTGCCTCATAATAATTGAAAATTGAAAATTGAAAATTGAAAATGCACTATTCAATTTTCAATAGATGATAGAACAAAGATAGCCTTTAAATTTTAAATTCTAAACTTTTCTCACGATCATTAGCCCGTGACGAACAGGCAACAGGATATTCTCCACCCGGCTATCAGCCTGTACCATTTCATTAAAATTCAAAATACCTTTGGTTTGGGCATCCAATTTCACTTGCGGGTCTGCCACCTTACCATCCCACAACACGTCATCCGCAATAATCATTCCTCCACTCCGCACCTTATCAAACACGAGCCGATAATATTCCGAATATTCTCGCTTATCGGCATCGATAAACACCAGATCAAACATTTCATCCAGCGTGGGAATAATCTTGCAAGCATCCCCCACGTGAAAAACGATACGCTCCTGCAAGCCGCTTTTTTCAATATATTGGCGAGTGAAATCTTCCAACTCATCATTCACGTCGATCGTGTGTAGCATTCCCCCTTCTTCCAATCCGGCAGCCATCGAAATAGCAGCATACCCCGTGTACGTCCCAATCTCCAATACCCGACGAGCGCCAATCATCCGGCATATCATTTTGAGGAACTGCCCTTGCAAATTCCCGGATAACATTCTCGGACGCAGTACATTCAGATGGGTCGCCCTTGACAACTCGGCCAACACCTCCCCCTCTGGCTCGCTATGCGCCAGTATATATTGTTCCAATTCAGCATCCATTTCCAACATGACGGACTCTATTTATATAGTAATACAGATTGCTTCTCCACGTCGAAGACCTCCTTCGCCACCCGGATCAGCAACTCCGGTGTAATTTCCTCGATCTGGGTATAAATATCTTCAAGGCTATCCACCTTATCGTAAATCAAGAAACTCTTCCCGATCGACAGCATCAAGTTCTCGTAATTCTCCGACGAGATAGCCAGTTGCCCCACCATCTGAGCCTTTGCCCGTTTCAACTGCAAGGGCCCCAACTTCTCTTCATACAAGGCCCGCATCTCCTTCTTGCACAAATTCAGACACCATTCGGCATTTTCCGGGTCACAACCGAAATAAATCATGGATACCCCCGTGTCCGAATAAGGCGTGTACGACGCCTCGATATTATAAGCCAAACCGTACTTTTCACGGATATTCAAATTCAAACGAGAATTCATCCCCGTCCCTCCCAATAAGTTCATCAACAACGATAAAGCCAATCGGTTATCCTCCGTGTAATCGTAAGCGATATTCCCGATAATACAATGACTTTGGTGCGTGTCCCGATCCATCTCCACGAAACGAGGAGTGTAAATTTCCGGCTTAATCCGGGTCCTTAATGGAGTTCCGGCCTCGTAAGGCGAAAAATACTTTTCCACCAGACGCACCAACTTCTCGAACGGGATATCCCCGACCGAGCTAATCACCATCCGGTTCGGAAAATAATTACGTCTCACGAAATCCAACACCATATCCCGGGAAATCCGTTCCACGGAAGCCTCGTCGCCCAAAATATTCCGCCCGATCGGGTAACCGGTATAAATCAGCTCCTCGAAATCGTCGAAAATCAACTCTCCCGGGTTATCCTTGTACGAGTTTATCTCATCCAGCACCACGTCTTTCTCCTTCTCTATCTCCTTCTCCGGGAACACCGAATGAAACACGATGTCGGCAAACAATTCCAACGTACGCTCGTAATCCTTTGCCATAAACGTGGCATACACGCACGTGTCCTCCTTCGTGGTATAAGCATTTAACTCACCCCCGACATCTTCCAGACGACTCAATATATGATAGGCTTTACGTTTCTCCGTACCTTTAAAAATCACGTGTTCTATAAAATGAGCCATTCCCAGTTCATCCTCCCGTTCATCCCGACTCCCCACGTTTATAATCAACCCGCAATAAGCGGCTTTATTCGGAACATAGTTATGGATTAATCTTAATCCATTAGCAAATATATGTGTTTGATACATTTTATTGAATAAAAAGACTTCCTCCCGACAAATTCAGATTCACTTTTCCCGCGTATTTTTTATTCCCGATAAACCCGGTCTCCAGCATGGTATTCTTATCCGTCGTCGGTTTACTCTCCAGCGCCACGCCCTCGGGCAATTCCACCTTCAAATTTTTATTACGTGCCAACTCCAGCGTGTAACCGCATCCTTCCATGAAAGTCAATCCCACCTTCGTGGAAGAACCTTTCACGTCAACAGCAGCGAACGAGAAATTGATATTACGCACGTTCAACTCGCCCCAACGCATATCCATCTTGAGTGATCCGCCAATATCCTGCACCTCGTATTTCGTGTAGAAAGAAGTCCCGTCCATATCCTCGACCATCCCCAGGTAACAGGTCCCTCCCGATGTCTTCAACGAAAGTTTATCCGCCTCCATCAACTGCAAAGTCGTTGACGTGCAATCCAGTTTCATCTCTTTCCCTTCCCCGATCTTCACCTTACAGGATTTGAACTCGGCCGTCATGTTTCCCAATTTCTCCACCTCAAATTCTCCCTTATTCTGTTTCACGGAAAACTCTCCACCCGTCACTGAATTGGCCTTAAAATTACCGGATACGATCTCCACGCTCATATCCCCCACGAAATCGGCCACCGAGGCGCCTCCCTCCGTGCATACCAGACGTACTTTCTTACCTTTCGGAACCTTAATATGATAGTCAACGCTCACCGTCACCCCCGCGAACATCTGCCGCAGGCTCATATCCTTCTGGAACAACGTCTCCACGTTCAACACAGCCCCCTGCTCCTTGGCCGTTATGGAAATATACTCTAATATCTCGTCAACCTTGGCTTTTGTTTTTGCCTCCACCCACACGGAAGTCGTGATGGAAAACTCGTCACCTTCCTGCTTAACATCGATATTCCCATAGCGGTTTGTAACCGTCAACTCGTTAATGGATGCCGCAGGAAAGCTCCTCTTAAACTCCTTTGACCCCTCCTCAGCCCAAGCGTTTACCGCTCCGAACAAAACAATTGCCAATAATAATAATCTCTTCATATCGATTGATTTAATCATGAATTACTCGACAATAAATCACATCATCTCCTCGTTCTCCTCCACCTCTTTGTACCGCAGTGCCAGGTAAGCCAGCATCCGGCTAAACGTCTCCATTGCCATTGTCGTTTGCGAATTTATCTCTTTTTTCTGTAATCGCAACATCAAATGCCCATAAAGAGCATGAAGTGCCAGCTCGACATCGGAAACCTCCTCCGGCAAGTTCGTCTTCCGGCGATAATCCAGCAAATTATTCGCGGCCATCATGAACAACTGCTTATACTTCATATCCTGCACATTATGGAGTAAATGGAAATGCAACTCCGTCAACTCGTTCACCATGTTCTTCACCACCTGCACGTGCCCGCTCTTCGTCACCTCCTCTTTCCTCATCATCTCGATCAAGTTGTCATACCAATCGCTGATCTCCTTACGTGTCGCGTCATCCCCTCCGAACTGGCTCACCACGTTCCGGTTCACCAGCTCAATATCCATCTGCATCGCCCTCAACATATCCTCCACCTGCCACATATACAAGATATATTCGGCCACATTACTCTTTCTCTTCTCGCGTGCTATCAACATACTAATTTATGATTTATAATTTACGATTAGAAACATGAGCCTTGTGCGGCTGGAATCTAAAATCTAAAATTTCAAAATTCTTTGAGTTTATCAATCAATCTCCGATCCCGTTTCGTGGGACGTCCTGTTCCACGATCCCGGCTCTCGAATTGCATGAAAGTTCCCCGGAGAATATCCAGTTTCTCCTGCGGGGTGATCTCTTCCACGAAATCGACGGCCAACTGGGCAGACATTCGTTTATCGGTGATTTGTTTCACCACGTACTCCCGTTCAATCGGCGGGACCCGTACTTTCACGACATCCCCGACCTTTACCTCCCGGGACGCTTTCACGTGCGCATCACCGATAGAGACGTGACCTTTACCACATTCTTCTGCAGCTAACGAACGGGTTTTGAAAATCCGAACCGCCCACAACCATTTATCTATTCTAACCTTCTCCACGGCTTATTCATTTATAACTTACAATCTGTCAAAGCTAAAACTTATTCTGCAAATGACAAAACAAATGCCAACCTGAAATCACGAACCTGAAATCTTCATTTTTAAATTCAGAGTCACGACTTCAAAATCACAAATCGTAAATCTAAAATCGTAAATTATTACACAGGCTCATCGTCTTATCTACCCCGATAAAAATAAAATTCTCGATCACCTCCCCGCAATGCTTCAACATGGCCGGAAAACGTTCCTCTTCCTCCGAAGACCACTCTCCCAACACGTAATCCACCTGTTTTCCCTTGGGAAACTCGTTCCCGATACCAAAACGCAAACGGGCGTAATCCTGCGTGCCCAGCAACTGGTTAATATTCTTCAAACCGTTATGTCCCCCGTCACTTCCCTTACCTCTCAAACGGATCGTCCCGAAAGGTAATGCCAAGTCATCCACCACCACGAAAAGGTTCGACAACTCGATTTTCTCTTTTTGCATCCAGTAACTGACCGCCTTACCACTCAGGTTCATGTACGTGTTCGGTTTCAACAAAATCAAGGTACGTCCCTTCAACTTCACCGTGGCAACTGCACCATAACGCATATCTTCAAAAACAGCATTGGACGCCTTAGCAAAGGCGTCCAATACTTTAAATCCGATGTTATGTCGTGTATTCTGGTACTCGGGACCTATGTTGCCCAATCCCACAATAAGATATTTCATCTGTCTATTTTTTCAAACTACTATTGAGCGCTTTGTGCAGCTCTTGCAGCTCTTGTCAATTTAACCTGAGCTACCACAACGCTCTTGGCATTCATTAACTCTACGCCTTCCACGTGAATATCCTGTACTTTAATAGCCTTACCAACACCTAAAGAAGTAACATCAACAACCACGTCATCCGGCATATCTTTTGGAAGAGCTTTTACTTTCAACTTACGAGTGATGATAGCCAACTTACCCCCGGCTTGAACTCCGGCAGCGTGTCCCGTTACCCGAACAGGAACGTCCATTACAACTGGCTTATCCTCTGAGGTCTGGTAGAAATCAATATGTAAAACCTTATCCGTCACCGGGTGGAATTGAATATCTCTCATCACGGCACCGTAAGATTTACCATCAAGATCCAAATTTATCAGATATACATTAGGAGTGTAAAGAAGTTTCTTCAAATCTTTATCCAAAACTGCGAAATGAACGTTTGCCTCTCCACCATAAAGAACGCATGGAACTTTCTCCGCATATCTTACAGCCTTGGTAGCTTTTTTACCTAAATCGTTTCTTACTTCTCCTTTTAAATCAAATACTTGCATAATAATAACATTGCTTGTGCTACTCAAATCCAGACTGATGCCCCGGGGTTATAAGCCACGTCTGCATTCCCATTACACGTTTAAAACTATCCCCGTACTTTTAATGCGGCGCAAATGTACGAACAAATTATCAGAATCACAACACTTTTTCCTTTTTCCAAAGTTTACAATCAATATAAATAAGCATTCATCAACACCACATCAACACCCAAAACAATACACTGAAAATCAATAATAAACAATCAAAAATCCGCCATTTTCAATGACAAGTTTTCACACGGAACAACCCTTTTTATTCTGAAAAAGTTTTTTGTTTCAATTATAGGTCTTATTTTTGCGTCATTATTAACAAACAAATTTTTTTAGAAATGGCTTACGTAATATCTGATGATTGTATTTCTTGTGGAGCATGTGAATCAGAGTGCCCGGTAGGAGCAATCTCTATGGGTGATGATCACTATCAAATCAATGCTGATGAATGTATCTCATGCGGGGCTTGCGCTGGTGTATGTCCTGTTGGAGCTCCGAAAGAAGCTTAATCATCATAAAAAGAAAAGAACAAAGCTGCCTCTCTCGGGCAGCTTTCTTTTTGTACCTATTCGAAACCATTACTACCGATAACTCCCTCAAATCAACCCTTCTCACGGGGTTGTAAAAGCACGATGCCTCACGCTTGTTTGCAAGTCGTATCCTTGTTCCCGTGAACAACCGGAACGTGGCCAAAGTTATTTTTACTTATACTTTGTTAAAATGGTGGCGACAATCGGGCGACAGCGCCTAACAGTCACCCAATTTTCAAACTTTACCCCCCAAATACCCCGTTAAATCCCATGAATCACGAGATCCATCCGCACGTCCAGCTCATCGACAGGCACCTCTTCCACGAACTGGAATCCGAAACAAATCCCTACTTTCCGGGCAACATGTGTCTCTTTCAAAATCTTATCGTAATACCCGCGACCTCGTCCCAGACGATTCCCGTGGCGATCAAAAGCCACGCCCGGCACGACGATCAAGTCAATTGCGTCGTAATCTGTGTACAATTCGCCAACAGGCTCCAGTATGCCGAAAGCCTCTCCCGGTTGCAGGGATTCCATGCCCTTAAACACCCGTAATTCCAACACGTCCCCTTTCACGCAAGGCAACAGGACGGTCTTCTCCCCTGCCCACTTGCAGACGTAATCATGCGTGAATACCTCGTCGTCCATCGACCAGTAGAGCAACACGGTCCGGGCCTCCTTGAAAAAATCCGTCTGTTCCAACTCCTTCCACAAGGGACGAGACATCTCCACCTTTTGTTCCAGAGAATACTGGCTTTTCAAAACTTTAACCTGTTTCCGCAATTCTTTTTTATCCATGGTAAACAATCTTCCTAATCTTTATTTATTATTTTGCGCAAAAATCGTACTTTTGCAGCAATAAACAAAACAAGCTGCCAAAGAGTTACCAGATTTATTTGGACGCTTATCAACAATCCATCCTGTCAAGGGATACAACGTGCAGAATTATGAAAATAGCGATACCTCAAATCAACTACCACATCGGAGATATTTCCAAAAATAAGGATCTTATTATTGCTGCCATAAAAAAGGCGAAAGCCATGAAAGCGGAACTCGTTCTTTTTCCCGAACACGCCATCTGTGGAGCTTACCCGCAAGACCTTTTCGAGAAAGAATATTTCGTGAACGAATGTCGTGTCAGCATTGAAAAGATCGCCGAGCAATGTCATAATATAGCGGCATTAGTGGGCGGCCCGAACCTAGACTTGGAAGATGGCATCCTGATGAACGCCATGTTTTTCATGTACGACGGGGAAGTGCGAGGCGGGGTAAACAAAACCATATTGAGCGACTACGACGTTTTCGACGAGAGCCGGTACTTCATCCCGGGAGAATCCAACACGCCCCTACGCTACAAGAACCAGAATATCCGGGTCATCTTCGACGAGTACGAATCCAACATGATCGAGAAGACCGACACGATCATCGTATATGTCGGTTCGACACCTTTCACCACGGAAAGTTTTGCTTACCGGAAAGAAAGTCTATCATACATCGCACGCAAACAGAAATGCCCGCTCATATCACTCAATCACGTGGGAGCGAACGCCTCCCTGATATTTGACGGTAACTCTTTCGTGGTCAACAGTAAAGGGATTTCAACATACAAATTAGCCGCATTCAAAGAAGATTTCATGGTCATCGACACGGAAAGACTGCTTAATGCCCCGGCCCTCAAAGAAAAAGGACCGGATACCATTGCTCTTATTCACGATGCACTTATCCTCGGAATAAAAGATTTTTTCCACAAAAACGGGTTCTCGAAAGCCGTACTCGGACTTTCCGGGGGAATCGATTCAGCCCTCGTTGCCGCATTGTCAACAGAAGCCCTTGGCAAAGAAAACGTGCTAGGCATACTGATGCCTTCCCGATTCTCCACCGACCACTCTGTCACGGATGCCGTTGATCTGGCAAGAAACTTGGGGATCTCTCACGAAACCTTACCCATAAAAGCAATATACGACAACTTTATTGCCACGCTACACCCAGTCTTCAAGGATGCCCCCTTCAACGTGGCCGAAGAAAACCTACAAGCCCGCATTCGCGGGTCTCTCGTTATGGCCATTTCCAATAAATTCGGATATATCCTTTTGAACACCTCCAATAAAAGCGAGGCAGCCGTGGGTTATGGTACCCTGTACGGGGACTTGTGCGGGTCACTTTCCGTGCTGGGCGACGTGTACAAGACCGACGTGTACAAATTATCCCGTTACATGAACCGAAACGGGGAATTAATTCCGGAAAATACCATCACGAAAGCCCCCTCTGCCGAACTACGGCCCGGGCAAAAAGATCAGGACTCCCTGCCGGATTACGACACGCTGGATGCTATTTTGAAACTATATCTCGAAGAAAATAGTTCCAAACAGGAAATCATTGCGAAAGGATTCGCCCCGGAAATCGTCGAAAAAACGATAACCTTGGTCAATCGTAACGACTACAAACGGGCACAATGCCCGCCTATACTGAAAGTCAGTAAAAAAGCGTTCGGTAGCGGACGCCGTATTCCACTTGTTGCTAAACTATAACACCCGATAGGAGAACGAGTTTATGAGAACGATAAAAGACAAAGAGTTACACGAAAAATATTGCAACATTTGCATTGATAGTCCCAACTCCCTTTTTGCAAATCTTGACGAAAGTAGCAAAAGCATTATTCGCCAAACCAGCATCTGCAAAATGTACAGGAAAGGGGACTTGATTTACGAAGAAGGAAATAAACCTTTCGGGTTAATTTGTCTGATCACCGGGAAAGCTAAAATCGCCAAGAAAGGTATCGCGGGACGGGAACAAATCGTGCGTATGGCAAAACCCGTCGGGTTTATCGGCTACCGGGCTTTCTTTGCCGAGGAAATGCACATCGCATCAGCGGAGGCTCTTGAGGAATCCATTGTTTGCATCATGAAAACGGAACTTATTTTCGGTATCGTACGCAGTAACTCGGATGTTGCCATGAACGTGATCCGGGCGTTGGCTACCGACCTCGGATTCTCTAACCGCCGGACAGTAACACTCACGCAAAAACACATTCGCGGACGTCTGGCAGAAGCCTTGCTCGTACTGAAAGACACTTATGGGTTCGAGGACGATAATATGACCCTAAAAATTTGTCTCTCGCGGGAAGATATGGCCAATCTCTCGAACATGACCACCTCCAATGCCATCCGCACGCTATCCAATTTTGCCTCGGAAGGCATACTGGAACTTTCCGGCAAGCAAATCAAGATTACGAACATGGAGGCGCTGGAAAAAGTAAGCGAGATGGGATAATTCAATCCTGCAATTGATCGATACACCGACTGATCGTTTCATAATCAAAGCCACGACTCAAAGCAAAGCGGAAAAGCTTTGCTTTTCGCTTATACGGGTCCTCCTCTTTTAATCCCCGATTTTTTTGTTTCAACAGCGCCAGACACGTGGTGTCACTTTCTTCATCTGGTAAAGAAGACAAAGCCTGTTCGATAATACGTTCCGGCACACGCTTTTGCCGGAGCATTTGCATGATCTTCAACTTTCCCCAGCGATTAAAACGATGCTTATCCCGGGCATACGCCTCTGCAAAGCGAGTATCATCCAAGAAATGATTCTTCACCAAAAACTCCATAACCGCAGCAATATCCTTTTCCTCTAACTCCCACCTCTGTAACTTTTTAAGAATATCAAAACTACAATACTCCTTTTTACTACACTGTCCGGCAACAATATTCAACGCTTTCTTCGCATCCACTTTCGATGTAATTTAGAATTTAAAATTTCCCCGGGCTTTCACCATTCTCTCCCGTTCATTAATATCCTTCCGCAACTCAACATCCTCGTACCCCATCTCCCGAAGTAACTCGACGGTTTCTTTCCCAAAAACCTCGTTGATCTCGAAAAACAGCAATCCACCCCGGTTCAGATGATCACGACCGAATCCGGCAATCTTCCGGTAAAACATTAACGGATCAGTATCCGGCACGAAAAGAGCCCGGGAGGGTTCATAATTCAACACCCGATCGTGCATAAGCGCCTTCTCCGACTCCCGCACATAAGGCGGATTGCTAACGATCACGTCGAAACCGGGCCATTCCCATTCCTCGTAACGCAATATATCACGTACTTCAAATTTCACCTCCACGCCATTTCTCCTGGCATTGTCGGCAGCTTGTCGCACGGCCTCCGGGGAAATATCCACCCCACAAAGCTGTACTCCTTTCAACAACTTACCCAACGACACAATGATACACCCACTCCCCGTTCCAATATCCAAGACACTCGCACCCAGTTGCACACCCGATTCCACGATCCACATCACCAGTTCTTCCGTCTCCGGCCGGGGAATCAAGGTTTCGCTATTTAGCTGGAAATCAATACCGGCAAATTCTGTTTCACCTAAAATATACTGGATCGGCTTATCCGTTTTTAACTCTTCCACGATTTGAACAAATTTATCGACAAAGGTTTTTGCCAAAAATTCGTGTTTGTTAAGATGGATTTCTATATTTGTACAATGTAATAATTTGCAAAAGGTAAGTGAGCATAAAACTTTTATTTCATGCTCGGTATAAGTATCCTTTAGCTCCTGTAATGCGTATTGTTGTAAATCAAACATCGTATTCATGGAACAAAGATACGGTTTAATTGAAAACTGAAAATTGAAAATTGAAATTTTAATTGCGTGAACTGGACAAGTATTGCGATTAACATTGGCATTGTACTATATATTCTCACCATCTTGGCGATCATATACACGATCATACTGGAAAACAGAAATCCGGTACGTACACTTGCGTGGATACTCGTACTCGTGCTAGTCCCCGGTGTCGGGCTGTTCTTTTACATCTATTTCGGCATGAATTACCGGAAGATCAAGATGTTCTCCATGAAAGGCTTGGGCGACTTCAAGTGGTTGCAATACATGAGTGAAGACCAAAAGCAACGTATCAAGAAAGCCGAATTGCTAAAAAAAGAAGACATGGAGGCGGTGAAACCGTTGATGACATTACTCCTAAACAACAGTAAAGCCCTTCTCTCCCGAAATAACACGATCGAGATTCTAAATAACGGGGAGGCCACTTTCGGTTCGATCTTCAAGGCCATCGCCAAGGCCAAAAAATACATTCACCTCGAATACTATATCATTGATAAAGGAGAACTCGGAGAGAAACTAAAAGAATTACTTATCGCCAAAGCCAAGGAAGGCGTGGAAGTTCGTGTGATCTATGATGACGTTGGGTCATGGAAATTACCCAAACGTTACATCAAAGAAATGCAGGCTGCCGGAATTCAGATCTACCCGTTTCTTCCCGTGCGTTTCCCCTTGTTCACGAACAAGGTGAACTACCGGAACCACCGGAAAATTGTTGTCGTGGACGGAGACACCGGGTTCATTGGCGGGTTGAACTTCGCCGACCGTTACCTGCACGGATTACCCGGCATCGGTATCTGGCGCGACACTCACTTAAAAGTGAAAGGGGAAGCGGTTACCTCGTTACAAGTGGTTTTCCTGTTTGACTGGTACTTTGTTCGTCAGGAACTTCTACTAAACAAGACGGAATACCTTCCCAACAAGAAAGTCGATGGCAATGTAGTTGTCCAAACCGTGGCATCCGGTCCCGATAGCGACTGGACATCCATCCAACAAGCCTACTTCACGCTGATCAACATGGCCAAGAAGTACGTTTTCATCTCGACCCCCTATTTCATGCCGGGAGAGACCACGATCAACTCGCTGAAAACCGCCGCCATGAGCGGCGTGGACGTGCGTATCATGATCCCGTATAAATCCGACTCGCTACTCACGCACTGGTGTACACGCTCCTACGTGGAGGAACTACTGGAAGCCGGAGTTCGAGTATTTCAATATCGTAAAGGATTCAACCACAGCAAAGTAATCATCATGGACGGATTGGTATCTTCCGTGGGTACTGCCAACATGGACATACGTAGCTTCGAACAGAACTTCGAAGTCAACCTCATCATCTACGACCGCAACGTCAGTCGCCAACTCGGTTCCGATTTTCTGGACGACCTGAAAGGTAGTTCCGAAATCAGCATCCATCGATGGAAATTCCGCCCAAAACGGGATAAAATTCGGGAATCTCTAGCCCGACTTTTTGCCCCGTTGCTCTAACCCTATACTTCAATCCCTGTTCAGCCAGAGTTTAGTGGGAAATTGGTATCCACTCCCTCATCCCCCAAACTCACCCTACACAACAAACACAGTTACCAAACGACACTGCAACCTAGGGGATACGTCCATCTTGCGTTTATCGTGGCCTATTTTCCCCTAAACACCCAACAAACTCCTACCTAACATCAAAATTTTCTTTAGTAAGCAAGTAAAACAAACCTCTAAAATCCGTAGCTTTGTAGTTATAAGAACAACACCATTGAAAATTGCAAATCCCTCATTTTCAATTTTCAATTATCAATTTTCAATTATTATGAACGAGATCGCCGAAATCATTAACGGTACTTTACATAGCGGAATACCCGTGGAAATCATGGAATACAGCATAGACAGCCGTTCTGTTGTTACTCCCGAACATACCCTATTTTTTGCCCTAACCGGAAACAATCATAACGGACACGATTACATCCGTACACTATATTCCGATGGAATGCGAGCCTTTGTCATCAGTGAATTTCGAGAAGAATTCAACCAACTGACAGGCGCCAACTTCATTGTCGTTGAAAATGTATTGACTGCTTTACAACAATTAGCCGCCCATCATCGACAACACATGCAAGCCGAGGTCATCGGGATCACCGGAAGTAACGGGAAGACTGTCGTAAAGGAATGGCTCTACCAACTCCTGGCAAACGATCACACCGTGTACCGCAGTCCCCGGAGTTACAATTCGCAAGTAGGAGTTCCTCTATCTCTACTGGGGATCGATCCAAAAACAGAAATTGCCATTATCGAAGCCGGGATATCCCAAAAAGGAGAAATGCAGCACTTGCTACAGATGATACAACCAACTATCGGTATTTTCACGCATCTCGGAGATGCACACGGTGAAAACTTTGCCTCCAAAGAAGAAAAACTAGCAGAGAAAGCACAACTATTCACGTCTTGTCAATGGGTGATCGGACAAACAGGAGAGGCTCTGGAATATATCAAAACACGAGTACCTTCTACCACCTCGTTTCTTCTTTGGGGAGAAGATCCGCAGGCTGACATTCATGTAAAAACAATGAACATTACACTCGGACACAGGGAAGTGCAGGTGACATTCGGTAATAAGCACTTTATTCTTGACATTCCATTTCCGGACATTGCCTCCTACGAAAATTGCATGAGCGCCGTCAGCATATTGCTATTAAAACAATATTCCCCCGACGTAATCACCTCACGAGTACAACAGCTTTCTGCCATCGCCATGCGTATGGAAATCAAGGATGGCATCAATAACTGTACACTCGTGAACGATTACTATAATTCGGACCCGTCCTCTTTTCAACTGGCTTTGAACATCCTAGCAACACAGGATGCCTCGAAAGAGCGGGTCGTTATCCTCTCCGATTTCATGGACACGGGAAAAGCCGGTGACGACTTATACCCTTCTATTGCCGAGACTCTCCGCCAAGCAAATATATCCCTGTTCATCGGGATCGGTAAACACTTGAGTGAACATCGTCATGATTTTGCCGCTAATTCCCGATTCTATGAAGATACGGAACATTTTCTCCGTCAGGAAGAACGGGATAATTTCAATAACCAAATCATCCTGATCAAAGGCGCCCGGGCATTTCAACTTGAATACATTGCCGGATTCCTGCAAAAACAATCACATAGCACCATATTGGAAGTTGACTTGGATGCCATGGTTCATAACTTGAATCATTTCCGGTCATTGACTGACGCACACATTGCCGTCATGGTGAAAGCTTTCTCGTACGGTAGCGGCTCCCGGGAAATAGCCTCGTTACTACAATACCACCGGGTAGATTACCTCATGGTCGCTTTTGCCGACGAGGGGATTGAACTGCGGGCCGCGGGAATTACCATCCCGATTGCCGTCATGAATCCCGAACGGGAAGCTTTTGACAACATGATCATGTTTAACTTGGAACCGGAAATTTACGCATTGGACATTCTAGAAGATTTCAACCAAGCACTAAATAAACACGGGATCAAACGTTTTCCCATACACATCAAGCTGAATACCGGCATGAATCGTTCCGGTTTCGACGAACAGGATATTCCGCAATTGTTGGAATTTTTCGAAGCCGAACGTTCCGTGTATATCCGTTCCATATTTTCTCACCTCGCGGGAAGTGATGAAGCCAAACATGATGAATTCACCCTAGAGCAAATCCACTTGTTTGAACGCATGACCGACTGCATTCAATCCCAATTCAATTACAAAATCTGGAGGCATATCCTGAACTCTGCCGGAATTGAACGATTCCCGCAATATCATTTCGACATGGTTCGCCTAGGCATCGGGTTACACGGTATCAGTGCTGCAAACGCCCAACTTCAAGCTGTAAGCAGTTTTAAAACCTATATTTCCTCTATTCGCGATGTACCCGAAGGCCAATCCATCGGGTACGGACGTAAAAGTTACACTACACGTCCTTCCCGGATTGCCGTAATCCCCGTGGGATACGCAGACGGGCTAAACCGCCACCTAAGCAACCGTGTCGGTAATGTCTTCGTCAAAGGGAAGCGGGTTCCGATTATAGGCAACATCTGCATGGATACGTGTATGATAGACATCACGGATACCGATGCTACCATCGGGGATGAGGTAGAGATTTTCGGGAAACATATCCCGGTCACCGAACTGGCAGAACAACTGGGAACGATTCCGTACGAAGTTCTTACGAGCGTCTCATTCCGCGTGAAACGGGTATATTATAAAGAGTAAAACTTGAAAAGTTAACATTTATAGATGAAGGAGGAATCCAACTTCCAAATGTCTCTCAAATAATACTTATTTATTGGCATTTGATGAAAATAAACAACCTTGAAATTACCAATTTAATGCTAAAATGGAAGACAAATAATTAATGAATTCCGGAGTAACAGGTCGTATTACATTTTATATACCCACTTATTATCCTATATGAACCTTATTCTACATAAGGTTCATATAAGGTATCTATAAGGTTCATGACGGTAATAATCCGAAATTCATCAATTAAAAAAAACGTGCTAAAGTAATTTCTCCTATGGTATGCTTACAATTCTCTATTTCCCCGTAAAAGCCCAATTAGACTTATATGCCCAACGGGAAGGACATGATTTTAATACATGTCTCATTCGTAAAGCTTGATCAACAGAAATTGAATTTTTCCGACTATAATTATCCATTACGTTGAATGAAGTAAACCATTCATACTCTGCATCTGCATCTTCCCTATATAAGCGATTATTTTTAAATATACTAGCATTATAACTACTATAGTAAAAATAGGTATCCGCACAAAAATCATTATCACCATCAACAACTTTATCATTATTACCTTGATCCGTATAAAACAAACCACAATATCGTCCGAGAATTTTGGCCAAAGAATAATTCGTCGTAGGGCTCAAAAAAGAATCATAATTCAATATAATTCCCACATCCAAACAATCCTTCACATCCGATGATACATAATTGTTCACCACAGTTATATGTTCCAAACCTGGAATTGGTTCTGAACTATAATCTGAATGAATTACTTTGGGATACTCGCTCTGATAGGCAGCAAGATCATAGTAATCTCCTCCACCTGATTTTCTTGCAACCCAGATATTCAAATACTTATTGGGGTCCCACAAAAACGAACTACGGTATCGCATGATAAACTTATTATAAGCAATGCTTAACGAGCTACTATTTTGATCAGCATAGCTCCCAATCAAAGACATATTACTTTGTGATAATTGTACGACATGTTTTCCCGGTTCTTGAAGCAAAATTCCCGCATTATTATACAACGCCAGTTTAAAAGTTATTTTTGCATTGCCACCATTAGGATCTAAAGTTACTCGCCGATTAAACACATCATTCATCCTTTGTAAAACATTCTCCAAATATTCTACCGAAACATCAAATGTCGGACCTGTTATTGTCGGAGGCAACAGAAAATGAAAAATGACCGGAATGATCAACTCCTCGTAAGATTCATCCGGTAAAGACCGAATGGTCACCGACAATTTATTACTTACAACATCACCAGCCTTTGCATAAAATTCAATAACATTTCCAGAAACATCTGTTTCTGCCGAATAAACATTATCAATTATTTCATTTCCGTTAGAATCATACACTTTCACGTAATTCTGTGGCAAAATATCATTAGGTATCAAATATTCGACCTCCGTTTCTCCTGCAATATATTCTCCCTCATCATTTTTATTATATAAGCCTACTGTTTTTTTACCATATACCACAGGATAAAATTCCATTTTAGCAATCCCATTTGGTAAAAGAGTTTTATGATCTGCTCTCAATTCTATCCTAGAAATTTCATCTTTTGTTGCACTCAAATCAAGGATCACAGTTTTTTCTTTTTCACAAGCACCTAAAAGAAACACAACAACTAAATACTTTAATATATTTTTCATATTGCTCTCATTTATATTCATTAATGTTTCCAACCTGGATTCTGCTGGATATTATTATATTGCAATTCTGAATCAAGAGGTATCGGTAATGTATACCTGTAATCATTTGCATCCAATGTATAAACTTTCAATCCCAAAGATTCATCATCACTTGCCTCTCTAGAAACAGACACCCCCAAACGTTTCATATCCAACCATCTCATCTGTTCTTCAAGTATAAATTCTTTACGACGTTCTTTTAATATTTCAGCCAATACATCTCCATCGAAATCACCCATATATCCTGGTATTTTACTTCGTTTAAACTCGTCCAATAACATTCGAGCTCCCTCCTCATTCCCCTGACGCATTTTCGCTTCCGCCTCTATCAAAAGCAAATCAGACATTCGGAATAACGGATGTGTTTCATTACAATAATCAACACTTCCAAGACTTTGCAATTTGACAAAATAAGGTTTTCCATCTACTATTTTAAAAAAAGCTGCAACACGAATATCATCAGCATCATACATCTCGAATAAATCATCAACAGGTTTCTGTTGTGGTAAACCGACAGTTCCCCAAGGAGCATAACCATTCCCACCATCTCCCAAAAGAGAAAAACGGAGTAAAGCGAAAGGATGAGGTTTGTTCACAATGCGATCATCCGGAACATAATTCAATTCCTGCTGTTCTTCAATCGTGTTCTCCACCCTGTTTCCATCCCGGGCGTCCCGAGCAAAAATTTCTGCTTTATTCCAATCATCTTTTTCTCCTGCAGCCGAACCCGCTTTATATTGGTACACCTGAGCTAAAATGGCATAAATAATTTTCTTGTTATAAAAAACATTCCAAGAGTCTTTAGGAACAGTTTCATAATCAAGCACATTTTTCAATTCTCCCAATAAAATTTTGTAAACTTCTGATTGTTTCAATCTCGGACCACCTTTTATATCATCAACATCAAAATTAATCGGAATACCCAAATCGTTATTATCATAAGGAGCAAACAATTGATTCAATCTTAAAAGATAATATGCTCTAATCACACGAGCTTCACCTGCAATTCGTTCATATTCCACTTTATTGTAATCCGGCACATTACTCAAATCTTTCAATACCATATTCAAATATCCCACACTCAGATAAACTCCTTTCCATATTGTTTCTGCAAAAGAATATCCTTCCCAATTTTTTATCTCTTGATATTCTGATTCATAAGAATAGCCTCCCCGATCTGGCCTATCCTGATTCTCATTAACAAAACCGACCATATTAATATCATCCGAACACATCGCAGATGCTACATTCACATAACGAGAAAATGGAAATTGTATCCTCCCTCCACCAAAATACACAAGATTATTTAATGTATTTGCTGTCCCGGTTCCAGCATTAGATTTCAAAGTCCCATACAAAAACAGACTCATGGCTTCCTTAACATCTTCCATGGTATAAACAACTTTGACGTTTTTGGGTGGCATATTCAAAAAATCTTTACATGAAATAACCAAAAACGAAACTAGTAATATCGATAAAATTTTTTTCATAACTATCTCTTTTTTAAATTCCAACAGAAAGTGTGAAATTATATCTTCTTGCACTCGGATACCCGAAAGCTCCCTTGTTTTCCGGATCAATACCCCGGTATTTAGTCAATGTGAATAAATTCGATAAATTAAAATTAAAACGAGCTCGAGAAATATGTAATAATTGGCACAATTGCCTTGAAACATTATATCCAAAAGAAACATTATTACATTTTAAAAAAGCTCCATTTTCAAATCTAAAATCATATATATCATACAAATAAGAAGTTCTCGAAGTTTCATATTTAGGAATATCTGTTATATCTCCCGGTTTCCTCCAACGATTCAGTTCCATGGCAAGTACATTTTTCGAAGAAGCATAAACATTTCCATTAGACGTGTAAGATTGAAATGAACGGATTTTATGTCCTCCCATAAATGTAAAACTAGCAGACAAACTTAAACGTTTGTAAGTAAAAGAGGTACTAAACCCTCCTGTATAAGGAGGATGGCTCACCCCTAAACATTCACGAGCAGCATGCAATTCTGTTGTAGTTATCTCGCTATTATCCATATTAATCACGTAACGTCCGTCTTTATATAAACTTCCCAATCGCTCACCCTTTTTATTAAAACCATCCACATAAGCCAAAGCTCCTCCAGTCGCTGGATCAACACCCGCATAACGATACCCGTAAAAAGAATTTACATTCTCTCCTTTTACATACAAGCTATACATACTCTCCATCGTAGAATTAGTATTCACAGAAATCTCGTCCAAACTTTGATAATAAGTATCCAATACGACATTTTTATTTGCAGCGAAATTAAAAGATGTCGTCCAATTGAAATCAGTCGTTTTAATATTCAATGTTTTCAAACTAAATTCCCAACCACTATTTCTTAAAGAAGCGACATTTGCGACAATACTTCTAAAACCTGTAGAAGATGGTAAATATTTTGTATCTAACAGATCACGAGTCACGTTATTATAGTAATTAACAACTATATTCAATCGATTATCTAACATCGACATATCTAATCCAAAACTTCGATCTTGTGTCCGTTGCCATTTGATTGAAGGGTTGGCGGCCACATACTCGTCCACGGTTTTAATTCCATCGTAAACATAATTAGTCCGGTACATCACGAGTCTTGAAAATGGTAAAGCATTACGATCTATACTTCCGGTATATCCATAAGAAAATCTAAATGCCAATTGATTAAACAATGGTAAATTTTGCATAAACGATTCATTATGAATATTCCACTTAGCACTTACATTCCACAAAGGAGAAAATCTATTCGCCGTACCAATAATATCCGCTCCATCCCAACGTGCAGACCCGAATATGACATAACGATCTTTATAGCTATACGAACCAGTTACAAAAAATGAGACGCTACGATCTTGCGACTCTCGGTGAGAACCAAAACTAGCAAGGCTCATCGATGAATTCAATTTCATACCACTTAAATCAGGATATGTTGCAATACCATACACCGGGCTCCATTCCGGAATCATACTAGAAAAAGAGAATCCTTTTGAAGAAGAGACTTCTTGTGCTGCAAGTATATTCACGTAATGATCTTCTCCATGAAATCCTCTGGCATAAGTCAACTGAAAACGTTCGGTCCAACTCTCCGAACGAGAATTAGATTCAGTCATTTTACCATTATTCATATAATCAGGAGTTTCATTTTCATCATATAAGTTTTGAACCCATGAAGAATACTTGGAAGAATATGATCCCGGGTTAAGTGCCGACCTATAGTGAGAACTTGAATTTGAATAAATCCCCATAACGGATGCCATCAATCCTTTCATGATTTTATATTCCAATTTAAGATTTATCTGACTACTTAGGTATCTTGTTTTTGATGTATTCTCATTCAAATCTTTTATAATATTCACATCATATTTATAGCCATCTTTCAAACGACTCAAGACTTTTGTATAACTTCTATCATAAGCCCAATCACCATTTTCGTCATATACTTGTTCGTAAGGATTCGCAAAAGTTGCATAAACTAATGGATTCAACACGGATGCCGTACTACGATCACTTCTTACACTCGTTGACACATTAAAGATTACACGTAAAGATTTATTAAAATCATGAGTCAATTTTAAAGATCCACTCAGAGCATCATATTTATTATTAGGGACTATCCCCTCTTGAGTACTATAAAAAAGACTCGTATAATATTGTGTTTCCTCATTTCCACCCGAAAGAGTTGCGCTATAACTTTGAGAACGAGCCATTCGAAAAATTTCGTCAAACCAATTCGTATTTACTTTACCTAATTTATCTATTTCTAGTTCAGCATCTTTTCGTGAAATAATTCCTTGATCCGCATTATCTAATAATTGATAAACACGTCCACTTAAATTCAATGAAGGGAAATCTGCATATATACCTCTTTCAAAAGCTATTTTTTGTTTTGAATTCATCATTTTTAAACAGTTTTCAGGAGCTTCACTCATTGCATAAGAAACTTGTATATTAATATAAGACTTACCTACCGTTCCCCGTTTTGTGGTAATTACAATTACTCCATTAGCAGCTCTCGAACCATAAACTGCTGTAGCTGCAGCATCCTTCAATACCGTTATACTCTCGATATCATCGGGAGAAATATTTCCGATTCCACTAGTTAAAACAGTTTTTTGAAATTCTGTTCCTCCCATACTAATTTCCGGGACATCGCCTTGGAGCGGCATTCCATCAACAATCCACATCGGATCAGAACTACCTGTCAATGAATTTACACCACGAATACGAATCTCAGCTTGAGCCCCCGGTCGTCCGGACAAACTCATTGTAGTAACGCCAGCTAACGTTCCCTTCAAAATTTCTTCAACACTCGTATATCCTTTATTTACAATATCTTTTGCCGTTATCATTTCAACAGCTCCTGTCATTCTCTCTTTTTTAATCTCTTGATAACCCGTAACCACGACCTCATCCATTTCGGTCACATTGTCTTCAAGAATAACCAACATCGATTTAATTTTTTCATCATAGACAACATCCTTTGGCTTCATCCCAATAAAAGTAAATCGCAAAATAATCGTATCCTGCATTGGAACTGTCAATCTAAATTCTCCTTTCACATCAGTAGCAACTCCAACCGTCGTACCTTTTAACCAAACAGACACTCCCGGTAACGATTCTCCATGCTTATCTTTCACTACCCCTCGAATTATCACTTCTTTCTTCACCTGTTGCACCGTTTTTTCTCCTTCAAACCGCACCATGATAATATCATCCCGGAACGTGTAGGTAAAACCCGTTCCCTCGAAAATCCGGTCCAAAACAGATTTCACTGTTTCATCCGTTGCTTTTACCGTCAATTTATCCAAACGATTCGCCTGCTCGTTACTAAAAATAAAATGCAACTTCGTCTGACGCTGAATCTCGCTAAATAATGTCTTGATCGACACATCCCGCAAATCCAGATTAACCCTCTCCTGCTGGGCAAAACTATTTGCCGAAAGAGAAAACGTAAAACAGCACATCAAAATCATAAAAAGCTTCATAGTTTTCCAAAATTTTTGCCCATGGGGTCGGTAAACCCGAAGGCATAATAGAATTTTTTCCATACCTTTGTAGTTAGAATGTTAGTATTTACAACTAGGCATTGCTCGTAACATTAGCCTATTTGTCCTATTATCATTGATGGCGGAAAATGCTCGTAACATCTTCCGCTATTTTTTTATTCCATCACTATAATTGTTCTTCCTTTCACCGAGAATTTCACTTGAGTCACTCCTGATATGGCATCAAGAATATGGGAAACTTCCTCGTAACGTCCCAAATGCCCGGTAAAATGCAGTTGTTTCAAACTTGCCGTCTGGAAAAACACATCCACGTCATACCATAAAGACAACGTGTTCATGATCTCCTCCAAACTTTCATTATCAAACATAAACTCATGCTCCTTCCACGCCACGTAAGGCCGCACATCCACGTCTCGAATTTCCATCGTGCCTTTCTCCCTGTTATAAAGAGCCAATTGTCCCGGCATTACCGAATATTCAACGTCCGCATTTGTTTCTTGAATGCCAATTTTCCCCTCGACCAGAACAGTCTCAACATTTGCGAGATTGTATGTGTTCACGTTAAAAGAAGTTCCGTATACCCGGATTTTTAATTTATCCGCGTTCACGAAAAAAGGCCGCTCTACATCTTTCACCACATCAAAATATCCTTCCCCGGAAAGAAACACCTCCCGCCGTTCCGTCCCGAAAGCCACGGGGTAACGCAATTCACTGCCCGAATTCAAGTAAACAACCGTCCCGTCAGACAAGGTAACCGTGTACTCCCCGCCACGAGGGACTTCCAACACGTTATATTCCACCTCTCCCGCAGCCACCTGTTCCGGGTAAACCATTCCCGAGGAATCATTGGTCGCCGCAATGCCATCTGCCACGTCAAAACGAGTTTCTCGTTCTCTCGTGATTTCAATCATCCGGTTATCAGCCAACCGAAGAATAGCCTTACTCTTCCCTGGCTCTATACTAACCGATTCTGTCCCCCTTTGCCCGGTTCCCTCTTGCATTTCTCTCACAAAATATCCCGCAGCCACCACCATCAAGGGAAGCATCACGGCAGCCACCCAGCGATACCATCCCCAACGACGGGATGAATACCGCAACCTGATATTCCCTCTCCAAACAACTTTTTCCCATGCCACCCGTTCATCCACCCGCCCATAAACATCAAGATCACGGGCAATATTCCCCTCTTCACAAATTTCTTTTAACAACCGTTCACGGGCAATGTCCCGGCGTATCCATTCTTCCAACTTTATTTTTTCCTCCTCGGATAAATCTCCTGTAAGGTAAAGTTGTATTAATTGTATAATACCCTCATCATAATGCTTCATCGTCTTTATTATTTTACACCAAAGACGACAAGAAATAAAAAAAGGAGTATAAAAAATCGATCTTTTTAGGACATATTTTTCAATTACATGCAACCGACTCGAAACAAGACATACAGCACGTACACATTTCCCAATCTTTTCCGCAAATAACTGATTGCATTCCGTTTTTGAGCTTTCACGGTCAACTCGGATATCTGTAATATTTCAGCAATCTCGCCATTCTTTTTCCCGTCCAGATAATATTTAAACACTTCCTGACATCGCCTCGGTAATTCATCCAACACCAGATACAAACGACGATACACTTCATCTTTCATAATCTCCAATTCCGGCATCTCCCCAGCCTCGGAATGACAAAGAGTGTAACGAACGTATTTTCCCTCCACCTCCTTGTGCTTCAAATAATCCAACGAAGCATTTTTCACCGAATTATACAAAAAGTTTTTAAAACCATAATACGAACTGTAGAGCGTATCTCGCTCCCATATCTGCACAAACAAATCCTGCACGATATCTTCGGCGATCTCCTGTCTCTCCACTCGTTTCATGGCATATAACACGAGATAACGATAGAACCTACCAAACAATATTTTGAAGGCTCCAGCCTGCTTTTGATTCAATTGCTCAATTAATAACTCATCCTGAACCATTTTTTCAAAGGATTATTATACAGATTTATTAGTGTATAAAAGTAGTAAAAAAACTATCTTTACCCAAGAATTAAAAACAATAATATCAAAATTCATGATACAGATCACAACAATATTGACATGCTTTGTACTTTTATTACAAGCGAATCCATCTAGAGCGCAATTCGACAAGTATTTCCACAACAAAACCCTCCGCATGGATTATACCCATTGCGGGAATAGTGAACTGGAAGAAATTTATTTTGAAGAATTACTGGAAGAACCTTACTGGGGAGGTTCGAAAACGAACTTGATCGATACCATGTTCTACGGGAATTACTATCTCAACGTCTATGACGTAGCCACCGATAAACTCATCTATTCCCGGGGATACTGCACCCTTTTCGGAGAATGGCAAACCACAGATGAAGCCAAAATAACCCGACGCAGTTGTTCCGAAACCGTTACCATACCTTTCCCCAAAAATGATGTACGTATCGAAATTTCCAGCCGAAACAAGAAAGGCAAATTCGTAAAGAAATTTGAATACACCGTGGATATTGACAGTTACTTTATCAAGAAAGATCATCGGATGCAGTACCCGACTTTCGACGTGCATTACACCGGAAACCCTGCCCAACGGGTGGATATTGTCCTGCTCCCTGAAGGCTACACGGCAGATGAAATGGAACAATTCAAAGCGGATTGCAAACGCTTTGCCGAAGGTTTGTTCAGCATCTCTCCTTACAAAGAAAGACAGGAACAATTCAACATCCGGGCAGTTCTTGCCCCTTCACAAGAATCCGGTGTAGATATTCCCGGAGAATATATTTGGAAAAATACAATCCTAAACACCTCATTTTACACCTTTGACACGGAACGTTACATCATGACCTATGATAACAAAAGCTTACGAGACCTTGCCGCCAACGCTCCCTACGACTTCATTTATATCATCGCCAACACGCAAAAATACGGTGGAGGTGCAATCTACAATCACTACGGGATCAGCGTCTCCGGCAACCAACATGCGGCAAAAGTATATGTTCATGAATTCGGACACCTATTCCTTGGATTAGGCGACGAATACGTGGGTGGATCCTCCTATAACGATATGTACCCGAAAGGCGTAGAACCCTGGGAAGCCAACTTAACGACGTTGGTCAACTTCGACAAAAAATGGAAAGATATGCTTGATAAAAATACCCCAATCCCCACTCCCTACGATTCTCAAAACCCGACTAAACTTGGTGTCTACGAGGGAGGCGGCTATGTATCCAAGGGTGTTTACCGTCCTCGTTACGATTGCCTGATGAACACGCTTTCCGGCAATGACTTCTGTCCTGTCTGTACTCGTGCAATCAAAAAACAAATTGACTTCTATACTCGATAAATAAGAAAAGAGGTTATAGTAAAAGCTAAAATGCCATAACCTCTTAATTCTTTCATCTCAAAAGAACTTTCAAAACCCCAAAAACTATTCAAATTTATAAAATTCAGCACTTTATTTGCAATAAACAAACAATGCTTATAATATTTCTTCATAGCCACATCATTTGTAGTCACCGCATTTTCTATCCATGAAAAAGGGGATGCCAAGTGATAGGCATTCCCCTTACCAAATACATTTACAATTCAATTTAACACATTATTCCAATATTCCTCCGTTATGGAGGTTCACTCCCATATCATCAAATAACTTATAAAGAATATCAAATCGACGGAGTACCTTCTCATACCCCTTATACCTTTCCCGAATAAAAGATTCAGGCTTAATCAACATAATCTTCACAAATGCCCTATAATCATTATTCCCCTGCACTACTCCCATCTGATAATCCTGTGTTACCTGGCCATTACATCCTGGATGAACCCACTTAGTTTCATCACTTTCCCAATTCAAAGCCATACTATGTTCTACGAATCCCCGATTCAAATAAAAATTCGGATCTGCCTTAATATCTTCTGGTATCTTGTTTAAATCCACATTACTTCCGGTATTACAAAAGGGAGTCTGGTAATCAATATCCTCGTAAAACTTCTCTGGAATGAAGAACACCTCTTTCGCCAGAGACTTTTTATAAATATCCCATACCACTTGCGAATACTGATTGGGTCCCAATGAGACTACCAATATTCCCGGCATTGAAGGTATCGCATCAAAAGTGTGCGAGAAAAGCCAATTATCCATTCCATCCAACGAATAACCCATAAACATCGGAAGAGAAGGATTTATGTAATTTGTCACGAGATAAATATAAGGCGGCAATAAATTATTCCTCATACCAGCCGATGTATAAGATAATACCCGTTTCTCTATTTCATTCACCATACCTAAAAGTTCATTACCTTCCAACTGATCATAAGTAATCGAAGAAACATCCCCTCCACCAGTCCAACTACGAACTAAATCGTCACTTGTAATATCCTTGTATATGATTCGGGCATTGTAAGTTTCGAAAATTTCCACGATCTTATGATCCCACTCGTCATCCCCTTGCGGGAACTCAAACGAACCCAATTGAAACTCAAATCTCGACTCTAATTTATCTTCATCGCTACAAGCCACCAAACTACTAACACAAAGAAGTATAACCGCTAATTTTAATATATGTTTCAACATAACGATTTATTTTTATAATTCATCTTAATTCTCTCTTCTCGAAGCTAAAGGATTTTGCACCAATCCCGGATTATCTTCCAATGCCGATTGAGGCAAAGGCAACGTGTATCCCCGATCACCCTCTGTCAACGTGTAAGTTTTCCAAGTACTAGCACTCTCTTCGGTGCCCCACTCATGCTTGATCTTCGGCATGCCATAACGCCGTAAATCAAACCAACGAGTGTACTCAAAACAGAACTCCCGACGCCGCTCGTCACGTACCAACTGAATCAACTCTTCTGCACTGCCAGCTGTCAACATGGGAGCTGCCCCCTTCCGGAAACGCATAGTTTGCACGGTCTCAATATCATTAAAAACGTCTTGCATATCACCTGCCCCTTGTGCATGGAGCATGGCATTGGCCTCTGCCCGATTGATGTAAGCCTCTGCGGAACGCAAACTCATGTAGAATATGGAACCCACTTGAGGACCTGTTCCATCATCTTTAACGGCAAATTTAGAGAACGGGCGATAGTAATCATAGCGGTCACCATTTCCTAAGTATAGTGTGTCTAATTGCAAATAATATTCTCTCCGCAAATCATTCTCATCAAACAAAGCGACTAATTCATCGGAAGCCCTAAATACCAAGCGATTTTTATTCACATGTTTATCTTTATTATAACATAGCAACGTGAATACCGGACGCCCGTTAGCATCCCCTACCCAAAGTGCCTCCGGGTTACTATAGGCATGAATATTCGGCCATTTATACCCTCCTGTCGTCATCGCATTAAAATCCTGCAATATACAATGTTCATCCTCGATCACTTTCGTAGCGTAACGGGCTGCTTCCGTCCAATTCTCCATGTATAAATACACCCGCGACAACAATAACCGTACAACAGGCAAATTCATCCGATAGTTCCGGTTATAAGCATTCATCTCTGAAGTATTCTCCAAACACCGTTCCGCTTCCAGCAAATCATTCACGATCTGCTCGTATGTCCGCCGCACAGTGATACGCGACAGACTTCCTGGCTCCACCGCACTCGTCAACTTGAGCACGATACCCAACGCCTCCGGATCAGCATGATAAGGAGCCCCAAAAATATTCACCAACCAAAAGTAGTGATACGAACGTAACGCCAATGCCTGTCCCCGCACCCAATTTCGCATTTCGTCTGTCCCGTTCACCTCATTGATATAATCCAACACGGCATTAAATTTTAATACATTGGCATAAACATTCGCCCAAACATTCGCTGGCAACGTTCCCCCATTTTCGGCAAACCTTTGCCAACAGTTCGACTGCCACGTGAATAGCTCGAAAGCATTCTCTCCATCTACGCCTGTAAATCCTGCAATTTCCGATATTCCTGTAGGTTGAACGGCCACGTCATCATCCAACAATTCCAGCAAAGAAGAAATACTACCCGTTCCAAAATCATACTGAATCAACAAAGAATTAAGTGACGACACATCCTCTGGTATATACTCGCTTTTCGATTCCGGGTCCAAAAAATCTGCACACGATGCCAGCAATATCAACGTAACTCCCAAAAATATCATTATCCTTTTCATGGCCTTTCTCATTTTTATTGTTTTACCATTTATTCATTACAAACCAACGCTCACACCCAACGAAAATATCCGAGGTTGCACCTCTTTACCTCCCAACTCGGGATCAAAACCGTTCAAACGCTTATTCGCAATAACGAACACATTGTTCATCACTCCATTCACAGACAAAGAAGAAACACCTAATTTCTTACATATATTACGTGCAGCATTCCAAGTTAACATTATCTGACGACAACGAAAGAAAGAAGCATCCACCACTAGGGCATCCGATTGGGCCCACGCATTCAATGGGGTTACCATAGCATTGTCTGGCATAGTCATCGCCTGGGTGTAAGCCTTGCCAATAGGCAAACCTGGGATACTCGTGTATTTCTCATCACCCGTTTTTTTCCAACGCTTAGTTAAATCCTTCGTTAAATTCAATATAGGATCCGGCAATCCAAAAGCCACACTCTCATGAGGATTCGGCAAACGCATCTTCGAACCTAACAACAGGGCGAAGTCAGCACCCAAAGAGAAAGATTTATAACGCAAACGTGTATTGATACCTCCCGTAAAATACGGTGTCTTTTCCCCGGAGTATACCAATAAATCAGCGGGATCACCGCTATATTCCTCGGAAGTAATATCTAATTTATTGAACGTCGGTGCTCCAGTTTCTGGATCCAACCCCGCAAAGTCGTAAGACCAGAATCCATCAATCGGATATCCAGGACGGACATTTGCATTATCTCCTGCTAAATAAGCTCTTCGTAATTCTGAAGGTGATATTTCCCTTCTCTTAGCCACCAACTCATTCCAGTTTTTCGAAGCATTCAATCCCACAGTCCAAGCGAAATTCTCTCTTGAGAACGGTGTAAAATTCAACGTATACTCAATACCTTTATTCGTGATTATTCCCCCGTTCACATGAAAACTCTCTATTCCGTTTTCCTGCGAAAGTTTTTGATCGACAATAGCGTTCGTTTCCCGAGTATAATACTCCAACACCATCGTAATACCTCGGAACAATTGCAAATCCACCCCGTAATTAAACGACTTTGTGCTTTCGTATTTCAAATAAGGATTTGGCAAAGACGAGATTGCAGATGCCTCCTCGTTATACGGAGGCCGAACACCAGCATAACTCAAGATCAAATCCGGGCTTACGTTGTTCACCACATTACCCTGCAAACCAAAACTGAAACGCAAATTCAATTGATCGAGCCAAGAAATATTATCCCGAATTAAACTCTCCTCTGCCACATTCCAAGACACACCCAACGAGTAAGTCGGATCAAAACGGTTATTATGATCTTGCCCGAAGCGATTGGAAGCATCCGTACGCATACTGAAATTAAACACGTACCGGTTATTATACGTGTAAGCTGCAGTCAAGAATACGGACAAATAATTATCTTTCCGACTATTATTTCTCCAAGCAGTACCATTATACATTTCCTGAAAAATACCCCAGTCATTTACACCAAACTGAGGAGTCGGAGAAGCAAACTGGTCCGGTGTCGTGGGAGGAGTAACCGTTTCGCCCCGTTCCGCAGAATACCCCCAAATCGTGGAACTACGGTTCACATTATCCGACGAACGCACTTGAAAACCCACCATGGCAGTCACCCTGTGCAAATCAGCAAACGTCCGATTGAAAAGCAATTTATTTTGTATATCGTAAGACCGGGTATCCCCATCGGAAGTCAACAACTCACCACCATAGGGCAAAATCGCTGCCTTAAACTCAGCTGAATTAGCCGTCACTGATCCCCAATCATAACCCCGGTATTTATTTGCGATATAGAACGATTTCTCATTCGCATACGTTTCATTATACCTCTTAGCATACGCATAACCACCCACGAACTGGTACTCTAACCAATCCGTCAACTTCCAATTAAAATTAAGACTGGCATTCACATTATCCACCCGCAAAAGCGAACTCGTGTTATTGATCTCATTCAATATATTATATTTCAAATAAGTACCATTTTCCACATGCTTATAATTCGTTTCTTTTAAATAAAAAGCATATTCACCCTTATCGTCAAAAGCCCGAATCGCCCGACTCGTGGACGTGGCATACGACAACGGATTCACTCCCGGTCCGTAACCATCCGTCTTCATGGACGATGCCGTAATATTAGCCGCCACCGTTATTCTAGGATGAGGCATTGCCATCACGTTTACACGTCCACTCATCGAGCGACTGTTATTACCTTTTTCAACACCTTTTTCATCCGTGTAACCGATAGAAATATTATATGAAATCTTATTCGTACCCCCACCAACACTTAAATTATGGCTCTGGCTATAAGCATCACGAGTTAACAAATCCAACCAGTCCGTGTTACCCGTCTCTAATTTCTTCATCTCTTCATAGAACGTACTCTCGGAAATCGTATGATCCAAATACGACATCAACAACCCCTCGTACGTGGCGTGATCCTTGATCGGCATCGTTAAATACTTTAACCCGGCAGCGAAAGCCTCTTGTGCAAACTCAATACGTTCCTGAGAATTCATGAAATTAAAATCCTTGTACCTCGGAGCCAAACGCAAAGAACTGTTGTGCGAGTAATTCACACTCACCCGTCCATCCTTACCGCCCTTCTTCGTGGTAATCACGATAACCCCGTTCGAAGCCTTTGCTCCGTAAACCGCCGTGGCAGCAGCATCCTTCAACACCGTGATTGTTTCAATATCATTAGGATTCAACCAAGAGATTTGGTTACCAAGCATCGTAGTCAAATCCTCCGTCATTGATGAACTGATATCAAACGGCAAATTATCCGACTGAATAATACCATCCACCACCCATAGCGGATCTGTATTTCCCAACAAGGTAGATGTACCCCGGATCGTTATCTTCGGTGTCGTACCTACCCGTGCACTCGAATTCAATACCATCAAACCAGCCACCTGTCCTTGCAACATCTGGTCGATCGTCGAATAAGCAGGCATCATCACGTCGGCAGCCCGCACCGTGGTATGAGAACCCACGATATCCTTCTTACGTATCGTCTGGTAACCGGTCACCACCACCTCATCTACCTCCGTTACATCATCTTCAAGAACCACTACAATCGACTTATCCTGAAGCTTATATACCACGTCTTTCTGTTTCATCCCGATAAAACTGAATCGCAAAACGATCGAATCCGCCTCCGGAACTGTTAATGTAAACTCTCCTTTCATATCCGTGGTCACCCCGATAGATGTTCCCTTCAATAATACAGTAACTCCTGGCAGTACCTCTCCTCCTTTATCCTTGACCAAACCCTTTACCGTGATCTTCTTTATTTCATCTGACTGGGCAATTTTTTTCTGAGAAATCAAAATATAATTATCCTTAATCGAATAATTATATTTATTCCTCAGTACTTGTTCCAATATTTCATTCAATGTGCCTTCCGTCTGAATTAGAGATACTTTTTCTGTTACATCCACCTCGGTCGTATTATAGAAAAACTCATACAGACTCTGTCTCTTAATCTGCTTGAAAATAGACTCAATCGTTCCACTCTTCACGCTAAACATCTTCTGTGCTCTCTGGGAATAAACATCTTTTGCCCAAACGCTGGAAACTGAAATCAATAATAGAAAAAATAGATTTCGCATATACCTTAAAAATTTAACTGATCCATTTTTTTTCATACATTTGTAATTAAAGTTAATGACTCACTCACGAACATCGTCTGGTAAACTTTTTCGTGAATGTTGTTATTCATAGATACAGGGAAGGTGAGATTTCCCTGTATTTTATTTACGAGTAATTAGTATATGTTTTCCGTCTATTTGAAATTTCACTTCCGTGATCATCTCTATAAGTTCCAATAAATAACTAGCAGGACGATCCTTTTCTGCAGCTCCAGTGAAACGTAAATCCCGCAACGTATTGTCTGAATAGGTAATCGTACAATCATACCAACGATTCAACGTGACCATAATGTCTTCCAACCGCATATCCTCGAACCGGAACTTTCCCTTCATCCAGGAGATATAAAGTTCCGGATCCACCTCCCACATTTTTACTTGTTGGCTCTCCCTATTATACTCAAACCTCATTCCTGGGGTGACATTGAAATCCCGTTGTAACTGGTGATCACGTATAGCGACCTTCCCACTGACCAATGTCACCGAAACATTCTGATCCGTCGTGTAACCAGAAAGATTAAAAGAAGTTCCCAACACACGCACGTCGATATCTTCCATTTTCACGATAAAAGGCCTATCCGATTTCGTCACATCGAAATAAGCCTCACCCGACAACTTCACCTCTCGCACATCTCCCATAAAGGGCACCGGATAAGTCAAAGAGGAACAAGAATTCAAGTGCACACTTGACCCATCAGATAAAAGAACACTGAATTCACCTCCTGCCGGAACCGTGATTGTGTTATACAAAGGCTCTGATTTAACGGTAGTCAACGTGTAATTCAAAACTTTAGAAGAATCATTTTCTATAATCACACCTTCCTGTTCCTTAATAACAGTCGTACTACTTAAAGCGACTTCTCGTCCATCACTTAGCTGTAATACGGCAACACCCTGCGCAGGTAGAATTTCTTGTCGAACCGGTACTTGCCGCTCCTGTTCTCTCGCTCCCCAAAAATAAATACCCACACTTCCGATCATTGCTAAAATAATGATCGCTGCAGTATAACGATAAAACATAACCATCCTTAACTTCCAAGGTGTTTGTATTTTGCGTTTAATAGAAAACCATAATTGTTCTCGTTTACCTTCAGGAATTTCCGGCAACTTCTCAACTTCATCATCAAACTGTTCGTACCACCGGACAATTTGTTCTTCCTCTTCTAGAGTACATTGACGTTCTCGATATTTCTTTAAAAGATCATATATTTCATTTATTCCCATATTCATTGCATTTATCTTAAAGACAATTCCAGGGAACAAAAGGTACTATATAAAAAATAAAAAAATTTTACGATTTACCTCATGACGAAGCCTACGTGTAATGTCACCTAATTGATTTTTAACAGTTTGTTCAGACACAGATAATTTTTCTGCAATTTCTTTTATCGACAAATTTTGTTCCTGTCGGAGCATGTACACACATTGTAAACGAGAGGGGAAACTGTTCACAATCTGTCGAATATTTTCATTCAAATCACTGGAAACAATTTTCACCCACGTGTAATCATCCTCTTCATTCGGAACACACATATCTTGGTATTTATCACGAATCTGTTCTTGTTTAATCGAGTTTAATATATGATTTCTCAACCAAATCAAAAGATACCCTTTCACGGAAGACTCCACCTGAAAAGAATCTCGTTTCTCCCACACCTGTATAAAAAAGTCTTGGAAAATATCATCCGCATCAAAAGAACTGTTCACTCGAGCAAGGATATTCCGATAGATAATATCAGCATACCGGGAATACAACTCTTGAAAAGCAGAGACATCCCCCTTCTTTATATCACGTACAATTTCAATATCCGATTTTTTCAACACGACCTAGATTTTAAAGATAAATATCCGAACGTTTAATTCATTTCAAAATTATCCAATTTTATAATATATGCCAAGAATCTGAACATTTCTTTCTGTTAACAATCAAAGATTTCACCTTTGAAATTAAAAAGAATATTTATCCTTCCGAAAGCGGTTGTACATGTAGAGGAAGGCAAACCACGAAACGGGCTCCTTCCTTATAATCCCCATCCACCCATATATCTCCACCCATCATCGTGATCGTCAACTTACATATAGCCAATCCCAAACCGGTCCCCTGCACGTATTCATCTAATTTCTCGAAACGTTCAAACACTTTCTTCTGCTTATCCTCCGGAATTCCCCGTCCCGTATCGGTCACGCTAAAATAAACACAATCCTGCCCTTTATTGATCTCGATTCCCAGTGTGATACACCCCTGTTCTGTGAACTTATTGGCATTCGACAACAAATTAATCAATATCTGTTGCAAACGCTGCACGTCCGTCTCCAGCATAAATTCTTCACACGGAGTCTGAAACATGTACTCCACCGCATCCCGTTTCCCGTAACTCGTCGTAGCCAGCACACTCTGGCACAAAGAAACAATCTCAACCTCTTCATAAGACAACTTCAATCGCCCCGTCTCTAAGCGGGATATATCCAGAATATCATTAATCAAGCGAAGCAATAAATCTGAATTCTTTTGAATGATTGCCACATACTCCTTACGACTTTCTGCATCACAATCGTCCGAAGTCAGAACCCCGGAAAATCCCACAATAGCATTCAACGGGGTACGGATCTCGTGACTCATATTAGCCAAAAATGCAGACTTCAACCGATCAGACTCCTCGGCCTTTTCTTTTGCCTTCCGCAACTCCAATTCCGCCTGCTTTTGCTTGGTCATATCCTCCATACGCACCACGACACCCAACAAATTATTATCATCATCAAAAACAGGATTCGCCAACATATACACGTAATAATCCCCATGTTTCACAACAACATCAGCCACTTTTCCCGTTTTCATAGCCACTACCGCCGGACAGAAAGAACAAGGTTCATCCAGTCCTCTCAAAACCTCATAACAAACTTGCCCCTTGGAACTTTTAATTTTTTCCGGATCGACATCATAATCAATCCCGTTATGCCATTTTATCGTGAAATCCGGATGAATAAACTTGATCCCGGAATTAACATTATTCAGTATTAAGATATTATCTTTCTGGGCTTGCCACAAGGCATCTTTAAAACGTTTGGTTCTAAAATAGAAATACAAGGCTAGGAAGAAACCAAACAGTAGAACTAAAAAAGCCGAAACGACCCCTATAATCTGGTATTTATATTCCTCGAAATAGGACAAATTCTTGTTGTAAAGAACAGCATTCTTGACCTCCGCTTTATTCAAGAATCCCTCTGAACATAACTTGGTATAATCAAAACAATACTCGTTCGGAATGATCTGCATACCCGCCAACTCGGTCGAATCATGTTGTCTCTCTAACGCCAGAGCTTGTTTGGCCATATCTTTTCCGACAGTCCTATACCGCGGTACACATCCCCCGACAGCCCAATGCCCCATCCCGATAGAAGTAATCGTGAAAGCCGGAATTTTAGGATTCGCCATCATCATCGAATACGTGGCATTCCGCATAAAATAACCATCATTTTTATCTACTCGCCACGTCCCCAACAAGATAACCGTTTTCTCCGGTAACCGGGCAATAGCATCACTGATCGAATAAATCGTATGTTTCCGGCCATCCAAAAGAATCAAATCCAGCCCCGGGAATTTCTCTTTCATCTCTTTCTTCACCAGAGCCTGCAAAGAGACTCCCCCGTAACTATTATCCGTGATAAAAGCGATATGCTTGGTTTCCGGATAAAAATCCAGAATTAACCGAAGATTCGCCACCACATCATACTCGTAAGCAAACCCAAAAACCTCCAATTCCCGAATGTTATCACTCATCACGTCCACGCTCTCTGCCTCCCAGTTCTCCAAATCGGTACCCTCCTCCGGTAACAAAACAGCATTCCGACTCACCATTCCCCCCATGATCGGGACATCCCGGGTAACCAGGGAATCCTGAGACCAATAAGCCGTCCATGCCTCCTGCCCCAACAGAATAATGAGCTTCGGTAAACCTTTTTCGATATTCTTATCCAATAATTCTTTCATCCGCCCTTCCCACATACAAGCCTCGGAAAAACTTTTACAATTCATATTCTCTATGTCAATCGAAAATTTTCCGCCAAGTAGACCATATTCTTCTATAAAATCCGATATATTCTTAGCCGTCTGGGAAGTTTCCGGGTTGTAGGAACTGATAATTAATATCCGGGAATCGGGCTCACCGGTCCCTCCTTTTGTTGTCCAAGAAACGAACAACAAAACAAGTAACATCCCCGTGTACCTAAGATTCCTATATAGCTTTATAAAAAACTCCAACATCTTCTATTTGTAACTTCGCAAAGATATTTATTTTCACATAAAATACGCCAAAATTCATACACTTTCTACAAAAAGATATATCTTTGGCTTAAACCTTAAATTTGTAATTTATGTCTATTATTTCTTGTATCATTTCCCGGCTAAAAAGGGAGGAACAGCCAGATACCTACGTGCATTTTGAACAAACTGCCACGTTACGGGAAATCGTTACCACGATAGATTCACCTTATGTCTTTTTCTACACGAAATACCCGACCCCACGGTTAGGAGAACACGCACAAAAACGTTTTCTTCAGGTAGCACAAGCCACGGGAGCCGTCATGCTATACTCTGATTATTACACGGAACAAGATGGTTCGCAAACGGCACACCCGACTATTGACTATCAATTGGGGAGCGTCAGGGATGATTTTGATTTCGGATCGATACTTTTATTCAGAACAGATGTTTTAAAAAAAGTGATCAGCGAAATGGACACGGAGTACAATTTTGCCGCACTCTACGATCTGCGCCTACGTCTTTCCCGGGAAGGATTGATTTTCCGGATTCCCGAATTCCTGTACTCGGAAAAAGAACACGATTCCCGACGTTCCGGTGAAAAGCAATTTGATTACGTAAACCCTCGTAACCGGGAAGTACAAATTGAAATGGAACAGGCTTTCACAGCCCACTTGAAGGCCATAGGCGCCTACTTGCCTCCCGTATTCAAAACCGTCCCATTCCAAGACGAGCATTTTGAAACTGAAGTCTCAGTTATCATTCCCGTCCGCAACCGAGAAAAAACCATTGCAGAAGCCATCCGATCTGTCTTTTCACAACAGACAAATTTCAAATATAATATTCTCGTTATCGACAATCATTCCACCGACGACACGACTGCTATTGTTAAAAAGATGGCCCAAAAGCACTCGCAAATAATCCACATCATTCCCCCTCGCACCGACCTCGGCATCGGGGGATGCTGGACACATGCCATCATGAGCGAACATTGCGGACGATTCGCCATCCAGTTGGATAGTGATGATTTGTACATCAATCGACACGTCCTCCAACGCATTGTCGACACGTTCCACAAACGTCAATGTGCCATGATTATCGGTAGTTACAAGATGGTAAATTTCAAGCTGGAAGAAATACCTCCCGGCATCATTGACCACAAAGAATGGACTCCGGACAACGGGCGTAACAACGCCTTACGTATCAACGGGCTGGGGGCACCTCGTGCATTTTACACGCCATTACTCCGGCAAATCAGAATCCCGAACGTCAGTTACGGGGAGGATTATGCCACGGCACTCGCAATCTCCCGTGAATACCAGATCGAACGCATTTATGAACCGCTATATTTATGTCGTCGCTGGGAAGGTAATTCCGACGCAGACTTGAACATCCAACGTGTAAACGCGAATAATTACTATAAAGATAAAATTCGTATGATTGAAATATTGGCAAGGCAACAGAAAATTGAAAATGAAGAAAAATCACAAATCTTAAATCACTTCTCTGTCATGTTTTTCGACGAATTTACGAAATCACAACTAACCTCCTGGCCCTTGGCCCGGAATAATTACGAACGCTTGCGGAATGTCATTTATCGTACGATTGATTTCGAGGGGTTCCAGATTCGTATCCAGCACAACCCGGACCGGATTCAATCGGCCGTGGCTAAAATAGACGAGCAATCAATCAAGGCAAGAGCCTGTTTTCTGTGTAAAGGAAACATTCCGCCGGAACAAGCTAGTTTCGATTATAACCCCACGCTGGATATACGAGTAAACCCTTATCCCATATTCGACCGCCATTACACAGTTCCGGCAAAGCAACACATTCCCCAGCTCATCAAGGGACATTTCCAAGATATGCTGGCCATTGCACAAACTTATCCGGAGTACACGATCTTTTATAATGGTCCCCGTAGCGGAGCCTCCGCCCCGGATCATTTTCATTTCCAACTGGCACCCCGTCACATCATGCCCCTAGAAACCGATGTAAACTCCTGCCCGAAAGAAATCTTGTGGGTTGCCGAATCACGGGAAACCACAATCGAAAGTATTCATCACTATCTCCGCAAGAATATCATACTTCATTCAAACAACCGGGAGCAATTAATGGATATTTTCGAGCAATTAGTGTCACTCGTGGGCCAAATCACCCCGAACGACCCGGAACCCATGATGAACCTCTTTGCCTGGTACGAAAACAACGAATGGTGGGTAGTCATGTTTCCCCGTCGTCAACACCGCCCGTGGCAATTCTTCGCAGAAGGAGATGAAAACATACTGTTCAGTCCCGGCTGTGTAGACTTTGCCGGTCTGATCATCTCACCCCGAGAAAAAGATTTCAACCGTCTGGACGCCCCCTTGTTGGAAGAACTCTTTTCCCAGCTAACCCTTACCGACGGACAATTCAATCATTTACGATTTATGATTAAAAAAAACATTAAAACTAGGTAATTCAGAAACGGTAGCCTCGTGCGGCTGAAATCTAAAATCTAAAACCATGAAATCTAAAATAAACTCGCCGAAGGCGATCACTCTTTCCATTGGTATCCTTTTCGCTCCTGCCATCACCTTCCGTCTGAACGGAACCTACTGGAACAAGGATCAAAAATATTCCGGAGAATATACCATTTCCAAAGAAGGGAAGAACTTGATTCTACATTCATCTCTAGGAACACAAATCGTACCAGATCATTTCACCCTAACACCGGAGAACGACGAAACGGCAAACTTCGATCTGCTAAATGTTATGATCGGAATCAATTTCCACTGGCAACGCACGGAAGACCAAAAGTTCAAAGGTACATTGAAAATCATGGACGAGGGAAAACATCTAACAGCAATCAACATATTACCCCTAGAAGATTATCTACTAAGCGTGATTTCTTCCGAAATGAGTGCCACCTCATCTTTGGAACTCCTAAAAGCCCATGCGGTCATTTCCCGTAGTTGGCTGATCGCACAAAAAATAAAGAGTGAGCAACTAACCGCCACCTATCAATCCTGCATACAGGACGAACAACAATATATCCGGTGGTATGACCGGGAAGACCACGAGCATTTCGACGTGTGTGCGGACGATCATTGTCAACGTTACCAAGGTATTAGCAAAGTCTACACGCCATTTGTCCGACAAGCCATCGAGGCCACCCGAGGGGAGGTCCTCGTGTATGACGGAGAGATTTGCGATGCCCGGTTCTCCAAGTGCTGTGGGGGAGTAACCGAGTATTTTGAAAATACCTGGGAACCCGTGGAGCATCCTTATCTAACAAAAGTGGTTGATAGCGATACCCTGTCTTCGTCTCCCGACCTATCCCAAGAAGAGAATGCCCGAAAATGGATTCTCTCCACCCCGGATGTATTCTGTAATACTCGGGACAAGGCCATCCTGTCAAATGTTCTCAACGACTATGATCTGGAAACCCAAGACTTTTTTCGCTGGCAAGTGTCTTACACTCCCCCGGAACTATCTGCATTAATAACATCCCGTATCGGGATAGACTTCGGGGACATTCAATCCATAGAACCAGTGGAAAGAGGTGTCTCCGGACGCATCACTCGTCTCCGTATCCAAGGTTCAAAACGAGACATGATCATCGGGAAAGAACTTGTCATTCGCAAAGCTTTCTCCCAATCCCACCTGTATAGCTCGGCCTTCATCGTGGAAACAGAGAAAGATACCTCCGGAGCTATTACCCATTTCACCTTGAAAGGTGCGGGATGGGGACACGGAGTAGGTCTCTGCCAAATCGGAGCTGCCGTCATGAGTGCCAAAGGCTATGATTACAAGCAAATCCTCTTGCACTATTTTCCCGGCACCCAACTACAAACAATTGAAAATGGAGAATTGAAAATGAAAAAAGTGTGAGAATTGTGCGGCTGGAATTTAAAATCTAAAATCTAAAATTATGAAATCCCCTTGGTCCTGGATTCCCACGCTATATTTCGCACAAGGTCTACCCTATGTCGTTGTCATGACACTTGCCGTTATCATGTTCAAACGGTTGGGAATAAACAACACGGATATAGCCCTCTACACGAGCTGGCTTTATTTACCTTGGGTGATAAAACCCCTATGGAGTCCGCTGGTAGACATCGTGAAGACCAAACGCTGGTGGGTGATCACCATGCAATTAGTGATCGGTGGAGGATTAGCCGGAATAGCACTGACTCTTCCCGGACCTCACGCCTTCCGCTACTCGTTAGCATTCATGTGGTTATTAGCTTTCAGTTCTGCCACCCATGACATTGCAACGGACGGGTTTTATATGCTAGGACTCGATACCAAGAAACAAGCCTTCTTCGTCGGTATCCGCAACACGGCCTACCGCCTCGCCATGCTCACCGGACAAGGACTGATTGTCATGTTTGCTGGTTGGCTTGAAAAGACCTATTCCTCCACGCTCCCGGAAGAGATTGCCGTTCCTAGGGCATGGTCAGTCACCTTTTATCTATTAGCAATCCTATTCGTACTTCTCTTCCTCTATCACCAATTCATCCTCCCCAAACCGGGAAATGATGTTCCCGTGAAAAACGGTAACCCGCTGAATGCCTTTTTCCAGACCTTTATAACATTCTTCCAAAAGAAAGGAATCATTGCCGCCTTGGCCTTTATTCTGCTTTTCCGTTTTGCAGAATCACAACTTGTAAAAATCGCCTCCCCTTTCTTACTAGACAATCCCGAAGTCGGTGGTTTGGGACTAAGCACCATGCAAGTCGGCACCATCTATGGCGTCGTTGGCCTTATCGCCCTCACGATAGGCGGAATCCTAGGCGGCATCCTCATGGCCAAGAATGGACTAAAACACTGGATCTGGTGGATGACCGCCGCCATGAACCTACCCAACCTCGTGTACGTTTATCTGGCATTCGTCCACCCTTCCAACATCTGGCTAATCTCCTCCGCCGTCGCAATCGAACAATTAGGCTACGGATTCGGTTTCACGGCCCTCACCTACTTCATGATGCTCTTCAGCAAAGGTCCGCAGCAAACTGCCCATTACGCCATTTGCACCGGATTCATGGCCCTCGGCATGATGCTCCCCGGCATGATCTCCGGCTATATTCAAGAATTAATCGGCTATCAGAACTTCTTTCTTTGGATCATGATTTGTACCATTCCCAGCTTTATTGCAGTAAAATACATTAAAATATAAAAGCCGTTCAAAAACGAACGACTTTTCCAAACAATATAAAACACAAACACATGAATATCCCTTATCTCAACACTCTTATAACATTTTATTTCCTATCATAGAAATGCGGATTCAATATTTTAGTCGCTAAGGTATCTACTCGCATCGCCTCTTTCTCATATCCGACAGCCCTCAACATATCTCGTTTCAGATACATCAACAGGCAACGGATTCCCGCATCTTTTTGACTCTCTACAACCCGATCAAGTTTCTCTATTCCAGACAGGATTTGTTCCGGACTTCCGTTTTCTTTTAACTTCTCGCAAAAGATATGCACGTATTCACCAACCTTCTCATCACCGACACCGTATTTCTTAATAAAACGTTTCAAATATTTTAAAACATCATCATAATCACCTTGATAGGCCTTCTCTGCCATATTTAACACGAACAAACTGAAATCCCTCTCCTTCCAGTCCATAAAATTGATGCAGTCTCTTAAAGCAACTAATTTTTGGTAATTCTTTTCCGATCTTCCCCGGTCAACCCTTTCCACGTTGTTTTTGACCTGCCAAGTCAAAACTTCTTCTAATTTACTTTTTACCCGTTCATCACCTATTTCAGTGGCAATCTGCTCCCGTCCATGCCAAGCTAGTTGAAAAACTGGCATCAAAGCATCATTCACCTCTTGTTCAAACAAACTCCAATTTTCCGGTATAGCTAAACGATCCACTGTCATATCTTTAAAATATTCGGCTAATACCTCATTATATTCTCCGTAATACAAAGATTTTAACAATCTCAGATAAGGAATAAGCAAAGCCTCCCCTCGCTCTCCCGCCTGATAACGTTCCCGCATTCCCGCCAAATTCCGTTTACCATCCAAAGCTTCCCGTCCAAGCTCCAACATCCCCGATTCATCAATTCCCCCCAAAAATCCATGTACGATCTTCAAAGTTGAAGGATTCACGAATAACAACAAGGGAATAGATGAGATTTTAGGCATATCCAAAAACTCTGGAGATTTATCTTTCTCTATATCATAAGAAACACTCACGAAATTCTCGTTATAAAAGTCTGCAACAACATTCCTACTGAACACGTCTTTCACCAAAGTCTTACACGGGTTACACCACACGGCGTTGCAATCGATAAAAAGTAATTTATTCTCTTCTTTCGCTTTCGCTATAACTCGCTGCCAATCCGCTTTTTCCAATCGAATAGAACGATCTTGTGCATACGTGAAACCACATATCCATACACTTAAAAACACAAAAAACAAACGCATTTTTTTACTTTTAGATGACAAGGGAGATTATCTCCCTTGTCAGTTATAATACTACTTATCTTTTATTTCTCCCATTACCGCAACCTCTCTAAAGCCGATATATGAAGAATTCTCCCATTCTGCTATATTTATTTTAATATGCTTTCCTGTCATCTTCGGAAAATATACTCGTTGAGCGTCAAGATTAGGTTTTCCTCCCTCAGTTTTAAAATTATAAATCCCGGCTAGTTCCCATTCCTCCTTATCCATACTGACATAAATCTCTGCTTTCTTTTGTCCCACCTTATTGGGGTCATAATCTTGAACATACATTTCTACCCCTGTAAAGTCAGCCACTTTATTTTCATCTTTTAGTGATAATATCACCCAAAACTCTGATGCCTCACCTGCCACCATCCAATTGTCTCCCAAAGAACCATCAATTAAAATATCCCCACTTCCTAGCCACGTCTTGGATACTGATGCTTCCCAGTTACTTTGAGCTATCATATCATTAAAAAACAAGAAATATTTTCGATCACTCTGAGAATCAACACTAACATACTGACTATCTACATACATCCTTATTGGCAATAGAGAAACACCTACCGGAATCATATCCCCTTTCACGTTAAACGACACTTTTTTCTCCGTCTCTTTTCTTTCAAAACTGACCTGACTTGTTCCCCAAGTAACAGCCTCGGAAGGGACAGCCTCATAATCCGCACCGTACTCAGCATTAAAATCACTCACGAGAGTAGCATCTGTAAAAAAGTTCACCGGTATAGTCAAACGATTATCAAAATTCAAGGAACATGAGAAACCCAAGCTTAACTCGTCTTCATGACGAAAATACACGGAATCAATTCCGGCTTCAATCAAAGCCAAGGGCTGCAACACATTAAAAGCAACAATCACAGTCCCGTAACGATCCTCTGCAGCCTGCCCATTAACATAGATACGATAAGGTAATGCGTACTCTATTTTTCCATATGTTCCCAATTCCACAATTTTATCCGGAGAACACATCACTTTGAACTTGGCATATTTCATCTCATCCGTTACCTCAAACACAGTTTGTTCCGCATGATAACAGGATTCCGGCAAAAGTTTTAACGTTGTCCCGTGTTCTTGATTATAATTATCCAACACACTCGCATCCACCACGTACTCGACTTTAGATACCCCTTTATCTGCCCAACTCTTAGTTGCCCACAAATAAACAGCTTGATCTTCCTTAAAATTGTAAATGGTCTCCTCCACGTAATCCCTTACCTCTAAAGTCACATCCGAGGATTCCACGTCATCATTTGAACATGACGCAAATACCCATAAACCTAAAAATATATAACAAAATCTCTTCATAACTTTCTATTTAATGCTATTCCACGTCCTCAACATTTCCATCCCGTACACAACGAACGGCTATCGCAATCCCCTTCAATTCCATCTCTTTCATCTCCCAAAGATCATCCTTCCAGTCCCCGGAATTGGTAGCCTGTAAAACCCAAACTTTTTTAGTCTCAAGATTCCATGTTGACGTCCATAACATACCATGTTGCCACAGCCAATTTCCCCCGGGTATTTGTAGATAACCAGACATCGCAACACCCAACTTTTCACGTAAAGCTCTCGCAGCCGTTTTTTCTTGTTGAGTATTAAAATTAGCAACATTGGTCATATAAATTATTTTCTCACACTCTTCTTTTGTTGGTAAACGCCACCCATCAGGGCAAGGTGTTTCTCCCCCCTGACTCCAATCCGAAAAATGTTCTCCCTCGGCATTCCATGACGGATCAAATTCCGGATATCCTCCCGCAAGAGTCTTCCCATTGGGATACGTGTAGTAACCACCACGTCCATCATCGCCTCCAAATTCCATATTGGCAACCGGAGTATTATTTCCCCAATGATAATAATTTCCCTTAAGTCCACCCTCCATATTATTTGTTACGGTTTTATCCCAAACCATCGTTGCACCTATATTTCGATCAATCACAAATAATCCCAACTCCGCTCTTAAATCCAAATACTTATAGACCCCCATGGTATTTCTTACCGTAACCCGACATTCTCCTTTCACATCTTTCCTTGTCGCACTTGTTGCAGAAATTACCACTTCGCAATTTCTCACGGTTCCCCATTTCAGCTCTCCGGTTTCCGGATCTATATCTAACACCTCCGGGGTATCAGAACTCCACACGACAACAGAATCTACCGTATTAGTCGGAACACTCACATAAGACATAGATGGGAATTCGCTATCGACATATAACGTGAAAGCACTCGGACTCACTAGAATCGTATTCACCGGTCCCCCTTCTGCCAAATCTTCCTTATAATCTTTTATATCACCGGCATAATCACATGCATAAAACATAGCTATCATGGATAACAACAAAAATATACCTTTTTTCATAATCTTAATTTTACCGAATTACTATTCTATGGTTATCTGGCATTTGGTAAATTGGGGATCACCCACTTTCACCGTTTCCGTATCCACCAACCGAATCAACAAGGTTAATTTCTCCGTCATTTCCGGATCTCTCCGCATCACCACGGGAACATCCACACGAAATGCATTTGCGGGAATCTTTAACAATTCACATAATCCTGGGTCATCAAACGCAACATAGTGTTTTCCCTCCACGGCTTGATTAGGAATCTCGTAAGAAAGCGAATCCACGATATTCCCCACGTGGTCATAGACATAATCCCAACCCACGGCTTTTTCCTGAACAAGTTTCAAATAACGGTCATAGTTCTTAGCACGTCCCATAGTCTGTACCGGAATCCAGCATGTATCATACTCTGCACTCGGATCAAAAGCCATCCCCCATGAATATTCGACCACGATGTCCTCATCAAAATTCGTGGTATAAAATTGAACTGTATCATTTCCCGTGTAAGGTTCTAGTTTTTCCTCCTCACAAGCAATAAACATACAACAAACGAAAAGACTTAATAATATATTTCTCATAACGGTCTACAATTTATAGAATTTCAGACTCTCTTCTAGGAATTGGTAAAACATACTGGGCCTCTGCACATTTCTGATTTCCCCACAACATTCTCTCTACTCCGAGACGTTTACTCATGTAAAACACTTGTCCTTCCCCTATAAACTCTTTGTAATATTCTCTCTGTAATATATCCATACGACTCCCTTCCGTCAATTCCTTGTACCCCATACCCCGGGAATTGCAAAATTCTTTATACAAAACATTAGCAACATCCAAAGGCGCACACTCTATCATGATCAAGTACATCTCTGCCAAACGAATCTGAGGTATCCAATTATTATTATAAGCTTTATACTTATAAGTTGTAACATATTGTGGCTCACCTGTCAAAACATCCGGATAAACTTTCCAACATAAGGTATACCTAAAATCATTTTTATCATCAAATAACCCCTCTATATTAGAGATTGGTGTTTTAAAATCAGTATCATTATCGTTAAACTCCTGTTGCCAATTAAAATATGACAAGTAATATCCAAATAAACACTCAGCTTTCAACGTGTTTACCGCCTCATCAGTACTTGTGATATTTATATCATTTGCAATTCCCAATCGAAATTTTACACTTCCATCCGTATTTAGAGTTTCCTTCACCATTTGTGCGTATGTCAATGCACGTTCTTTATCTCCCATCCAAAGCGCAAGCCTAGCTTTTAATCCCCACACGGCATAGTAATTAAAATGATTCTGACGCCAATAATACTCTAAACGATCATAATCATCTCCACCATTCTTGTTCAGCTCATCACAAGTATGAGTCAATAAAGGCTCATACTTGCCCAACAAAAACTCGGCCGAATCCAAATCTGCTTGCAATTTCTCCATATACTCCTCATATGTATCATAAGTATTCACCTTTTTAGATACCTGTTGCACGTAAGGCAAATACCGGTAATTAGCATCAACATTATTCGGCATAGGTCCCCACAAACGTATCAAATCAAAATGGAGCATAGCCCGCATCCCCAAAGCCTCTCCTTTAATTATATTATACGATCTTTCCGGAAGGAAATCCTGCTGTTTCAAGTATTCCAGAATAGTATTAGCATGAGCAATCATATTATATTGATTCAGGAACACATCAGCCAGACGAGAATCCGCATCAGCATCCTTATATTGATGATCAATCAAACGTTGTTCGACACTCTCGGAACTAGCAATCCATATACTTGCCAAGAACTCAACATCTGAACATTGTAAATGCCCTGTAGGGCCATAATTTGATCCCATAATAGAATACAAGCCATTTAATGCTTGCCAGAATCCCTCTTCTGTCTCGTACAATTTTGTTTTTTCGATCTCGTTTTCCGGGCGTATTGTCAACCACTTATCACAAGAGGTCAAAAAGAAAAAACATACACCTAAACTTAGTATCACTTTTTTCATAACAAATTCTTATTAAAATGAACATGAAATTCCGAATGAGGGTTGAATCGCAAAAGGATAACTAGTTCCTCTCTCTTGCTTTATTGTCGACCAATGGAAAACATTACCGATACTTGCAGTCAATGCTAAACGGGAAAAACCAGCCTGTTGAACCCATTTTTGACGAAAATCATAAGTCACGCTTATATTGTTACACTCAAAAGTACTTTCATCCTGTATATAACGATCCGTCATATAATAATTCTTGTAATCCAACCCTGAAAAAATCGCCTCATCCCCTGGATTCATCCAACGCTCACTACTCACCCGACGGTCCACGTTAAAAGCTAAATCCACGTTCTCAATTTTACTTGCATAAGTTGAATTATACTGTTGTCCTCCCGTACGAATCGTAAAACCCGCATACACGGAGAACCCTCGCCAAGAGAAAGAAGTATTCAAACGTCCATCCAGTTTCGGCATACGATCTCCACAAACCACTCGCTGTGAAACATCGTACTTGTAACTTTGTGTCCCGTCCTTATACAAATAAACCAACTGTCCCGTACTTGGATCTACACCTACAGTTGGAACAGCGTAAATAGCATCGACACTGTTCCCCTCCTCGTAGACATAATACATCCCCGAGGATTGTTGACTTCTCAACTCGTTCATCTGCTCTTTTACGGCCTCGGAAAGTTTTAACAATTTATTCTTATTATAAGAAGTTCCGAACGTCATATTCCAGAACACCTGTTTATCTTCATTCCGAACCATATAGAAAGAAACATTCAAATCAAAGCCTGTATTCAAAATCTTTCCAGAATTTCCCGTGTAACTTTCAAAACCATTACTCAACGGTAACGCCATATCCGTGATTGAATTATCCGTTAATTTGCGATAGTAATTCGCCGTGATTGAAATTTTACTTTCCCAGAAACCGAAATCAACACCAACATTATGTTGATACGTATTTTGCCATTTCAAATCAGGATTTTCCAATCCCCTGATCGTAGCCGCAATTGAACCATGATACACGTTTCCATTACCAAAGGTATAAGTTCCTTGAGATTGCCACGGGGAAAAAGCCATTGAACCGGAACAACCAAACGAATATTTTAATCGCATATAATTTATAAAAGGTACATATTCTCTCATCCACACCTCGTTACTTACAGTCCACCCGGCTCCCAACGACCAGAATGGAGCGAAACGAGAATCAGAACCAAAAGAGGAGGCCCCGTCGATACGATAAGACGCATCAAAGAAATAACGATTATCGTAATTATAATTTATTGTCCCCGTAAAACCAACAGCCCTAGATTTAGAGTCACTACTCGATGGACGATCTCCATAATATTTATTTCCATTTCCCAAACTATTCATCTCGTCATTCAGAAAACCTTCAACTGACATAGAACAACTCGTTGCAATACTCTCCCGAAATTCCATGTTAAATCCGGCAGAAAGAATATGCTTATCCCATTGTTTAAAATAATTCACAGTACCACCTATTGACCAACTGGAATTCTCAGTACTATTATAATCCCGTTGTCCTCGCGTTAAAATATCCTCTTTCCAAATCTGCGTAGAATGTTTAGAAGACTGGTAATTATCAGAAGCCGAAAAGGTCTTATTGAAACTAATATTAGCCGTTGCCTGCAAAGAAGTTATCGGCTTATAAGTTATCGCCAAATTATTCGTTATTCCGTTATATTTTGATTTTGAGAAACTACCTGAAAAAGCATCCCACAATGGATTGTCTACAGGGCTCGTAAACAAAGCAGTACTTTCTGTTTCAAACTGTCTCACCACATACCCGTCTTTATCATAAGGCTCCCAATAAGGATTCATTTTCACATAATTAGAATAGGTCCCATACTGACTCTCTGATGAATTATTAATATTAAACGACATCGAATTATTCAACTGGAATTTTTCTCCTAGATAAGACAACGTCACAGAACCATTCAACGTATTACGTTTAGATCCTTTCATCGCACCGACAATATTATTATAAGACAACCCCATACTATACCTGAAAAGAGCATCTCCTCCACTAACTCCCAAATAATGATTCTGGCCAACTCCCACTTGCACGGGAATAGACTTCCAGTCTGTATCGACGCCTGCCAGTACCCTCTCAAGCTTTTTTGCATATGAATTCTTCAACTTCAGATCTTCTGTCTCCACACTATTTTCATATAACCCGGCATCCCATTCCAACCGTAATTTCCCTGCAGCATCCATCAAGTTATAACTGCTTAAACTTGGTATCTCCAAATTCAAATCACCATTATAAGAAATCTTTAATTTTCCTTGCTCCGGTTGGACACTTTTTATCACTACAACCCCGTTAGCGCCCCGCGACCCGTAAATTGCGGTGGCACTTGCGTCTTTTAAAATCGTGATTGACTCGATCTCGTCATTATTCAAATCCATCACCCGTTCCAACGTGATCTCAAAACCATCTAGAATAAACAAGGGGGTACATAACTCCGCTCTCATATCCGTCTGTAAGTCGTTCACGCTCGGTATAGTGGAAACACCACGCAAACGAATCTCGGGTAACTTATTCGGGTCTGAACCAAAAGCATTGTTTTCAACAATCTGGAAAGAGGGATCAATATTAGACAATGATTTCAATATATTCCGATTCCCGGCAGCTTTCAATTCTTCCCGAGTAACTTTTACGGCAGCCCCTGTGAAACTTTCCTTCGGCTTGTTAAAAATACCGGTTACCACGACCTCATCCATGGAAGTAACCTCTTCCTCCATCACCACATTTAGAGGTTTACGATCCTTCACTGTCACAACTTTCTTTTTCATTCCTACGAAAGAAAACACCAGTCTCGTATCATGAGTTTCGGGTACTGAAATAGAGAATTTCCCATTAATATCTGTCGTCACACCAACAGCCGTCCCTTCTAGAATAATCGTTACCCCCGGTAAAGAATTTCCCACCTTATCCTTCACAATCCCGGAATAAGTCACAGTTTCGTTGGGAACCTCCCTTTTCAACTTTGGAGAAATAATAACGTGTTTATCCTCGACCTTGTATCCCAGATCGGTTTTCGCCAGACACAAATCCAACACGTTCTCCAAAGATTCATTACTCACATTAACAGACACTTTCCCGACTTTTTCTAAAATCGTACTGCTATAAACAAACTCGTAACCTGTCTGCCTGGTAAGCTCGTCAAACACTTGTAAAAGTGTCACGCTATTCATTTTCAACGTCAAACGGACATTTTGACTATACCCTTTCACAGGAATCAGCCACAGCCACAAGAACAAACAACAGTAAAAAATACTTTGTTTCGTATAAGATTTCCATCTTACACCCAAATGTTCATACTTTTTCATAACTTTGTTATGTTTTTACATTTATAATTGCCTCACTCAACTGTGAGACGTTATTAAATTGAACGGCAAGGAAGTACGCCTAATACTTCCTTGTTTTATTTATCCATTGAAACCACTATCGTTTTACCTGAAATACTACATTTCACACATGTTGCCAATTCAATAATATGAAGTACATCATTTATATTTTCATACCTTGGAAATATTCCCGTAAACTTCATATTTCGAATCGCATCATTACTCATGAATACATCAATATCATACCAACGTTCCAATTCGTTAAACACCTCTGGCAGTACTTGATCTTCAAAAGCGAAATCTCCGTTTTTCCAACTCACAATCGATTTTATTTTCACCTCGTGAACTTTAGGGCCATCTTTTTCCAGTACCCATTGTTGTCCCGGCCTTATCTTCATCGTCTCTCCCCAATATCCTACAGCAACACTTCCCTCAACCAAGGTGGTCTTATATTCTTCCCCTGGATAGGCTCGTACATTAAACGACGTCCCCAACACCTTCACAACCACATTCCCCGTTTGTACCAGAAAAGGACGTGCTGAATCTTTTGATACCTCAAAATATACCTCACCTTCTACCTGCACTTCTCGTCGATCACTCCGGAATACAGCAGGAAACTGTAAGCGACTGGAAGCATTCAACCATACTCGAGTTCCATCGGACAAGGTCAACTTGTACTCTCCCCCAACTGGCGTGAAGACCGTATGCAGGGAAGGTTCAATCGGACTATCTTTAACGACAAGCCGGGTACTATCGCCAGCAACGAAAATCTGGGTTTCGCGCTCTACAATTTCCACTTGCATCGTATCTCTTAAATCTATATGTTCTCCATCACTCAAAACTAAAACAGCTTTACGTTCTCCAGGTACGATAGAATTTTTCTCTAATTTTACTAAAGGCTCACTCTCTTTTTCCTGAAGAATAACCCATCTTCCCAGACAAACTCCGATCAATAAGACACAGGCAGCCGCAATCGTAGCCACCCGACGAAACACACGCCGCTTATCAAGCGTTCGTTTTACCAGTATAAACCGGCGAAATCCCCTCTCTTCGTCAAACAATTCATGTTCTACACGCTGTATATTTACAAATTCCTCGTTCTCGAAAGTTCGGAATAATTCCCGATGCCGATCACTTTCCTCTATCCAACGCTCCACTTCTTCACGTTCTTCCATGGAAACCTTTCCGGAGACATAAGCCTGTATCAATTTCGCCATCCGATAAACATTCTTCATAATTCTACGATTATTTTGAATATATAACAGGATGCCATTCTAAAAGTGTCAAAGAAACAATAAAAAAAAATTGGACATTATAATATTAATCTTTACACTTGTACTGCATGAAATATATCCTATCTTTGTTCACTCAAAGAAGACCAGAATAAAATGACAGACACGAGAAATCATAATATTTGGGTAAAACAACTTATCAAGGGAGACGAAGCTGCATACAAGATCTTTTTTAAAGAATACTACCAGATATTCGCACACTTCGCTTTTAAATACGTGAAAGACATTGATGTTGCAGAAGACATTGTCCACGACGTCATTCTAGATTTATACAGTAACAAACGAGATTTTACCAGTCTCAACAAACTCAAATCTTTTCTCTATCTCTCTATCAAAAACCGTTGTTTCAATTATATTGAACACGAAAACGCAAAACAAAATTACTTGCAAGCAAGTACACTCCAGCAAGATGAAGATTATTTTCTGGATGCCATCATCGAAGAAGAGGTCTATTTTCTCATGCATAAAGCCATAAACGAACTTCCAGACCAGATACAAACAATATATGAACTTAGTTTGAAAGGAAAATCCAATGAGGAAATCGCTCAAGTTCTCAACTTATCACTCAATTCTGTGAAAAGCTACAAGAAACGGGGGAAACAAATATTAAAAGAAAAATTAAAAGACCTCATCTGTTTCCTCTCCGTTACGCTATAATTCTTTTGTTATACATATCCCGCTCACCCATTGATTAGTCGACAACCGGGAATTCGATCGTCTCGCTTTCCTCGTTCCAACTCTCAATCGTAAAATTTCCAGGATCACCACCGGGTAATATTTTACCGACAACAATATTCAACGTGAGCCGCGTATTGGAAGATAACGTGGAAGTCAATGATTTAGAAAGAGTATGCACGGAACCATCCGCCAAGGTGATAAACAACTCCAACAAAGGATTCGGGGCAGAAGGAAACAACATCACGGTTGGATTACTCATGATGGTGGCATCCTCAGAACGGGACAATTCGAATTTCACGGTTTTCGTCATATTCTCCACCTCAGCCGTGTAAAAATTCATCTTCTCGGCAATATTACCAATATGGACGTTCACGCTTGTTATGCTGGAATTGAACGCACTATTATCCTCTTGTTTCAATATTACCTTCAAACCAGCGGTAACCCGTGTAAGAGAAGCCGTCAAATCCTCCGTTCCAATATGTACCGGTTTTATCGCATAAACCAAATCATACACGGGCATATAAGTCCCGTCAGTATTGGGACGCAATCTAAAATAGAGTTTTGCCAGATCAGCTCCATTCGTTAATCCCGGGTGAGTAATTGCCGGAGAATTATAAATCGGTTCATCATATTTAGGCGTTCCCCAATACACCATGTTATACTCACCGATAGGCAGGTGAAGTTCTCGGTTATTGTCCCCGTACACGTCTCCCTTTGATATGACATAATAACCATTAAATACCGTGAGCTTTCCATTTATATAGTTACCATAGTAAATAGAGGTTTCATCCTTACACGGATACACCTCAAGAATCCCCGTGAAAGGATTCTGATTAAGTGGATCGGTTACCCGAGCTCTTATTTTAGGGGTAATTAATCCAGACGTTTCCCCATAAGATCCCTCATCATCATTGTCTGAACATGCCGAAACTAAAGTCAGAAAACCAAACATTACAATCATTAATTTCTTCATAGTACCTTATTTTAATTTGATTATCAACCAAAATACGGTCTATATACGAAATAAAACAGGTAAAAGTTTATGAAATCAACAAATCTCGCTTAGTCTAAAATATCTCACCATCGCTTACTCTTTTATCAACTTCAAATTTTTCACCCCGATCCTAGCCGCCAACCAAGCCGAGAACTGCTCTTCCTCCGAATCAGATAATTGTTGCCCGAACGCCACGATAGCAACATGTAACGTATCAGCACGTAAAGAATCCACTTGCTTACGAATCACCCTAGATATAGCAAGACTTTTCACGGAAGGATAAAGGATCTTCACCTCGGGAATAACCTGATGCCCGATCGTATCATATAACAAGTAAGAGTTCAACCTCTCGCGCAACACGGAAATTTCTTCCTCTTGCGAGGCAATCCTCTGTTTATTCTGCATGTAGTAATCCTGCAACAACATATTACTAACGTCATTTTGCATCTCGGTATCCTCTTTCCCAAATCCCTGATGAATCACCAGAGGCACATCATGCAACCCGTAATGCAACATCTTTTCTTTCAACGACACGATCACTTCCTCTGATATTTCCTTACCAATCAATGATACTTCAATCCGACGTTCCGGACTCTCCGTTTTCACGTAATGATCCACCACCAACGTATTCGGAAAATTAAATTCATTTTTAATGAATCGACTGGCATTTGTCTCGAAGATATTCGTTTTCACCATATTGTATGTGATATACACGCTCGGAACCATCGTCAGGAAAATGATTGAGTACACGATACGGTGTACTTTCTTTTCCCGTTCCTTATCCATGAATTTCTTTTTCGAGAAGTGCATCAATCGTACCCCTAAAGTCGTGGCAACTGCAATGAATACCGAATTGATCGTGAATAAATAGAATGCTCCGAAGAAATAACTTAGGTTGCCGCTCGCCAACCCGAACCCGGCCGTACATAACGGTGGCATCAAGGCGGTAGCAATGGCCACTCCCGGAATCACGTTTCCTTTCAACTTCGTCGAAGACGCCACAATTCCCGCCATTCCACCAAAAAAAGCGATCAACACGTCATAGATCGTGGGGGTTGTTCGTGCCAGCAATTCCGAACGAGCCTCGTTCAAAGGCGATAACAAAAAATATAAAGTAGACGTTAACACGCTGAATATCGTTGCGATCAGTAAATTACGGAAAGCCTTCTTGATCAGTTCAAAATCATTGATCCCAACCCCCAGACCGATTCCCATAATCGGTCCCATCAGAGGGGAAATTAACATGGCTCCAATAATCACGGCCGTTGAATTTGTGTTCAATCCCAAAGATGCAATAAACGTGGCAAAAATCAATACCCACAAATTTGTTCCCCGGAACACGATTCCCTTACGAATAGCCTCCACGGTATCTTCTTCCCGCTCCTGTTCATCTGACGGATCCAAGATTTGACGCAAATACACCCGAAAACGCTGTAATAACATCATCATGATTATTAAATTAAATCAAATTTTATCAATACAAAAGTATAAAATCCGCTAGATATACTCCCTCATTTCTCCCCAAATAAAAAAGCAGGTTGTTGCAACAACCTACTTCCTCATATTTTATAACTTTTCTCCTCAAAACGTGACCTTCAAGTTCATGGAAAAAGTACGTCCGAAACCATAGAAAACCTTGGCTGTATCTTTATCATGCCCAGCACCATCCTCCGCATCAGCGATATACTCTTTATCCAAAAGATTATTCACGTACGCAGAAACCATCACGCCAAACGCCTTACTCAACGGGAAACGATAGTTGATATTAGCATCCAGAACACCATATGCCGGCATTCTCCAAGGAGATTCAATTACATTTCCTGCATCCAAATTCATTGTGGGAAACGAGAATTTCGCATAATTCCTTGCGTAGTGAGAATAATCAACCCCAATATGCAATCCTTTCAAAAACTGATAACGTCCACCAATAGCAAAAGTTGTTTGTGCAGAATTTCCTACCCGTACATCTTTTACTTTCACAAAACTTTGAGCATGTTCTTCACCTCCCACATCACCCAACGGTTTGCCATCCTTACCCACAGGTTGACCTACCGAGTTGTAAGCATATCCTTTACCATCACCATTCCAATGCCAATCGCCTATCGAAAACATTCCCGTAATATCAAAATTCACGATCGGGTGTAACACAAAATCCACCTCTATTCCTTGATGTAAAGCATCTATTCCCGTCAAGTAAGCAAAAGCATCACGGTCCTCTTTCACATTCACCTTGACAGCTTTATCCATCCACGCTGTCCGGTAGAAATTCACATTCATATTTAACCATGAAGAACGGAATCCATAACCGACCTCCATCGAAAACACCTTCTCGTTCATCGCATCCGGGTTAACAATATTACTTACATCATTCTGCAAAAACACTCCCCCCTGCATATGAGGGGGACGAGAAAAATATCCGATATTAGCAAACACGTTATGTTTTTCCGTCAAATTATAATTAGCCCCGCCTTTTATCGTGAATCCCGTGAAATGCTCTTTATCAGACTTTGCCTCATCTTTAGAATAATAAAAACGATCCTTCCTCCAATAGGTAGAGTTCGAAACCGATCCGGCAACAAAAACACTCCAAGCATCTCGGTTATATTCTCCTTGAGCAAAGAATCCTTCTTGCATCACGTACCCATCATAATCCCGGAAAATAATATCTCCTTTTTGCAAAGGCTCCTCTTGCCAATCCTTATCATCAGCCTTGTACTTTACGTTTTTCCGGCTGGGATCAATAAAATATTTTCCCCCGTACAAATCCACCAATTCATTATAATGTTTGCCTTTGTAATAACGCAAATCAATTCCCCCGTACACGTCAAAATATTGTCCCAACTTTGTTGTATAAGTAGAAATTAACCCGAACCAATTATGTTCATTTTTACTCATGGACATTGCCATCACGGAACCCGCCTGACTACTTTCATTCCATTTATAAACACTATCGTAAGCAAATGTTTTATCTTCTGCACGATTAACCCCTAAACTTCCTGCCGTGGTCGTCCCGTACCATGAATTTTTCCATTTTCCCTGACCGCTATACCCGCCGCCACGGCCCAAAGACATGTAGAGTACGCTAGACAAACTTGATTTACGATTAATTTCCCAAAGATGATTCAACGAAACTTGAGGCTTATGATATTTATTATAAGCAGAAACTTTACGCACCTTCTTTCCACCCCGGTTAGCAAAACCATAAGAGGGATTAAACTTTGTATCCCCCAACCCATCCCACGACTTAACTGTCATTTTATCATTCCGGTTTCTTTGATTGTGCCATTGTGGGGCTCCAAAAGCAGTTAGAGACAATTGATGATATTCACCCAACCGTTTAGAAATATTCACAAAATACGAATAACCCACGAAATCCGTTCCTTGTATATAACCATCTCCCCAAGTTCTAGCACCCAAAATAGACATCGCCCAGCCATTCTTCAACAATCCGGTGGAAAGATTAAATGCGACCTTATTATAACCATCATTTCCCACCCCATATGAAACAGAACCTCCGGCTACCGCATTGGTCGAATTTGTCACAATATTGATTGATCCTCCAACAGAAGGCACGGACACTTTCGAGGCTCCCAAACCACGTTGTACTTGTATAAAGCGAGTAACATCAGCCAATCCCGACCAATTCGACCAATAAATACCTCCCCACTCCATCTCATTCATCGGTACCCCGTTCACCATCACAGCTATATTCTCCGTCTCGAATCCCCGCAAATTAATCCGTCCGTCTCCAAACGCTCCCCCCTCTTTCGTGGCATAAACGCTCGGCAAAGATTTCAATATCTCCGGGAATTCCTGTGTTGAAAGCTTCTCTTCGATCTCTTTCGCAGTCACCACCGACAAGGCTACCGAAGTCTTCCGGTCTACGGCCAAAGAACCTTTCACCACCACATCTGCCAAATTAATATATTCCGGCAACATTCCCACTGTCCCCAGATCCACCTTTTTATCATCCACAACAACACTTTTTTTCACTTCCGAATAACCCACACTCCGGAACACCAATATCACCGTTCCCGACTCTTCCACCTCTAATTCAAAATATCCTTCCGCATCCGTGGCACACCCGACTGTCGTACCCTCCACGTTCACGGTAGCCCCAACCAACACCTCTTTTGACTGAGAATCAATAACTCTCCCCTTAATTACCCCTTTTGCCATGATATTCCACGACATACCTAACAGGAACATAGTCCCACAGATCACCTTTAATAACATGCTCATATCACCCTTATTTTAACTCAACAAACAAAGTACCTACTATTTAGCACAAATTATGCTTGCGAAGGTAAGTATTTATTTACAACACTCCTAATCATTTATTAGTTTTATTATGCAGTTGCGATGAGATGTTCATAATCAGAAAAAAAGGTATTCTTCCAAACAAATTATCGAAAAAAAATCTAGCAAATTTTGCATATAAAAAAGAGGTGCCCATATCGTCAACATTCACTCCTTTAACCTCCATCAGCTTCGCCGCCAAGAGAGTACGGCGAAGCCGGAAGGAATCTGAATATGACTTTCAGGGCTTCCTCTTCAAAAGCACACCATCAATTCAATCGATCCGATAAAATCAAAAATTCCTATCTTCCCCTCCTCCTTAACAAAATAAAGACTGCGGCAACCAGCATCAAACAAGGCAAAATCCAAGACAGGAATATATCCCAGAAACGCACAAGAGAACCGCCAACTTTATAATCATCATCCAAAAGTGCCGGTCTACGAACATCAATAGGTACCTCGCCATCCGACAACCAATAAAATCCCCCCATAATCAAAGTGTAATTGGCAGAACGAATTCCCGCACGTCCCATACTCAACTCTCCGTTGCTAATACAATCGGCATCCCCCAAGATTATGATTCGCTGTTCACGTTCCCCCACCTGACGAGTCAACGCCACCGAAGTGATATATTTCTGTTGAACCTCCCCGCTGGCAACATCCAAGCTTACAGAATCATCTACAAAATCTGTTGTCTGCAACTCATTCCATACCAACGAATCCGTCTCAAACAACGGGGTCAGCTTAAATCCTTTATCTTCCCCGTATGTCAAAGCAGAAGCAGAAGGCATTGTCACACAATACCCTTGATCCAATATGGCTCCAAAATAATATATTTGTTCACAAGCCTCCCGAGTTGGTAAAGTCTGAATTAATTCCGGGGCAAAATCCTTTGTCGGTTTAACCAGAATACCCGGCACCATCTGTACCCCAAAATCTGCCAAAACAGGCCCCATAACATCCCTCCTGTTCGGTTCACTCAGGATGATCAAATTCCCTCCCCGGGCAACATATTTTTCCCAATTCACCCGTTGTTCCGGTGTAAACGGACTACGCATTTCCGCGAGCAGCAAAATATTAATCTCTTCCGGTATTTCATTATCCAAAGAAACCTCTTTTACATCAAACCCTTGATTCATCAACGCATAACGAAAATGCCGATCTTCCCCGAAAGCCGTGTAATTTCGATCTCCGGTCTGATGGATATTCCGTTCTCCATGTCCGGTTACAACTCCCACGGTCGGCAATTTCATGGCCAGCCTCTTCATCGCTGCCGTAATCTCGGCCTCCTTCGGCATCCGGTCCATTCCTCTGAATATGCGTAAAAATGTCTTTTCCCCACTTTCTCGTTCCAACACTCTCACAAACCAATTATCCTCTCTCACTAAATCAATTTTCGCTCTTATTTGTTCCGGAGTCAACACCTTTGTCGAATCCAACCCGTAAATTGTCATTGCCTCATGCGCCCGTTCTTTCAACGATTTAGTCTGCATATACCGACTCGATTCCACGCCAAGAAGCGTATCATAATAATACACGTATTTCATCTCAATTTCCGGTTTGAAACGAGTATAATGACGGAAATTCTGCTGGTCAGACTTGTAAGCGCTAGGTACTCCCCAATAGATATTATTATCATCTAACAAATTTACGTAGGTCGTAATGGTCAATCCTCCTTTTAATTGGGAGATCACTTCCTGACTATGCTCCGTTAAAGTATTTCTTTTGGTAGCGGTGGCATCATAGTAGGTCATCAAAGACAGACGAGAAGTAAAATACCCTAATACCACAATAACCATGATCACCCCTAGATACTGTCCAGATGTTTTTGTCCACCGTTGTTTCTGCCGAGCGGCTTGCAAACGGATCGTCGCTAAAGTCAGAAACATAGCTGTCACGATGATAAAATACAGTAAATCTTCACTACAAATCAATCCCCGAATAAACTCATTCGCCCGTCCGGAAATAGAAAGCCAATAAGTGATTTCCCGTACGAACTCAACATCCTGCCACATACTTCCCACGTAATTTAACACGCCCAAAATCGTCAAGGTCAGCATGGCCGCCACCACTTGATACGAAGTTAGGCTAGACATGAACAACCCGACCGCCGCATAAACACAAAGCAGCAAATACAACCCCAGTAATCCGGTAAACACCATCGGATAGTCAAAATCCTTAATGGAACACCAGGCCACGACAATATAAATTAACAACACGAACATCATCACCAATCCGTATATCATCATAGACAAATACTTACCAAAAATAATCTGTCTGTTCGTCACGGGTGAAGAATACAACAATTTGATAGAACCACTGCTCAACTCCCGACTCATCACTCCCATGGTCAACAGAGGAATGTACAAATACAAATATCCCTGAATTACTGGAAATATTCCACCGCTCCATTGATCCACAAAAAGTTTGTATGTCAAATCCGACAAAGAGTATCCCAACTCCTTACCCATAACCATTCCTGCCAGATGTCCCCCGAAAATTCCGGCACTCTGGAACGTGAAAATAATCAATATCAACCACGCAATGGGAGAATAAAACAAAGATTGTAACTCCGCACGTGCTATATCATATATATTTCTCATACTATCCTATTTTATTATTTCTTGATTTTAGACAATTCGGCAAAAATATCATCCAAAGAACTTTTCTCCAGCCGGACTTCAGTCAGTCGCCAATCTTTCGCAACACTGGTCTGCACCACTCTCTCGATCATTTCTTGAGGTGAGTCAGAAAACCGTAACCGATAATTCGATCCTCCCAATTCATCCACGTCAACCACCCCGGGGAGCTGCTTTAATTCCTCTATCGGTGGAGCTGCTACCAACGTGGCAAACACCGTGTTCGGTAAAATATAGTTATCAAACTCATCCACTGTACCGGAAAAAACCAAAGTCCCCTGCCCGATCATCCGTATATAATTACAGGTTGCCTGTACCTCCGAAAGAATATGAGTAGACAAAACGACCGTACATTCTTCGGCAATCGCTTTAATCAAGTGTCGGATCTCTAAAATCTGATTCGGGTCCAACCCGTTTGTCGGCTCATCCAGTACCACGAAATCCGGACGATGGATAATCGCTTGAGCAATACCCACCCGCTGCTGGTAACCACCAGACAAATTATGAATCAGCCTTTTTCTAAAATGAGAAATACCGCAACGTGCCAGCACCTCATCCACGACCTTTCCTTCCTCCGCCCGGGCAATCTGGCGTAACCGGGCACAATAAGTCAGGTATTCCTCCACCGTCAAATCCGTGTGTAAAGGAGGTTTTTGAGGCAAGAAACCGATATGCCTTTTCGCTTCCACCGGATTATCCCGCATATCAATTCCCTTGATAAACACGTTACCTTCAGTTTGTTTCAACACTCCGCAAATAATATTCATGGTGGTAGATTTACCGGCCCCGTTAGAGCCGAGTAAACCGTAAACACCATTTTGAGTAATTTCAAAATTAATATCCCGTATCGCCCACTGCACACTATAGCGATGCGACAGGTTTTCCACCTTTAAAATTGATTGTTCCATACAATGATTTATATAATAGTTTACCCGACGAATAGACTTATCCGTCAACATCCTTTCAATAATTTTGAATTAACAATCAGTTTTCGTTATAGCTACGATTCCTGGGTTTATACAACATTTCCACGATCTCCCCGGCAACTCCTTCTTCTTTCCATTTCAACCCTTTCGTCTCAACATCATAACAATAAACAGCTCCTCGATACTCTCCGTTCGGGGCATCTACTGCCACATACAATTCTGATTTATCCTCATTTAATATCATTTTTTTGATCAAACTACCGGAAACTCCCACGGTATAATCCGATTGCGTCGGGAAATTTCCCGCAGACAAATAATTATAGCGATAAATCTCGTTTCCAACCGAATAATACAAAATATTCTCTTTCGTGCTTGATGCAAACACACTTTGGCCATTTATTTCCGCTGCCGCCGGATATACCGATTTAAATTCAAAAACCGTAACTTTTGACCAATTAACATATTGCTCGGATATATTCAGATATACCACCTGATTTTGTCCATTCTTATCTTCCAACAGAATAAGTATATCTTCTTCGCTTACCCCAAGAAGCATTCCATATATTCTATCCACTTCAACCACTTCATCTCCGTCCTTGATCGGATGAGGCAAGACATCATTCGCACTAAATAAAACTTGATTCTTCATGTCAAATGCCAACAAATACCTATGATACTTTTCTCCATAAACAACCACTCGATCAGACAACTCTGCATCCGGGAAACTTCCATATTTTCCCGTTAATCCCTGTTGAAAATTATTCCGGAAATAAGCGTTATGACAATCATAATCCAATGTTTTTCCATCAGTCATAATATACAAATTATGATCTTTTTCCAGTATCCGATCCACCCCCTCTTCCGGGTAAGCGATCTCTTCCAGCACCTGCATCGTATAATAATCCAATTTCAAAAAACGGAAAGGATTCTCTGTAACAAGATAAATATAAGGGGTATAATATTCCGTTGGAGAGCAAACTATAGCTACCGGCTCAGTTCCCAAAGGTATCCCCGGATTATTCAACGCATACACATCTTTTTCAAACCCTCTCTCCGGCCAGTTATCATTACGGAAAGAAATTATCGAATGCCCGTCATATTTACTGAAAAGCAAAAGACCTTCGTCATAAGGATTAGGTACTCGCAATTTAAACTCCTTGAAAATAGCTCCATCCTCATTATAAACCTTCAAACGGCAAGGAAAAAGTCCGCAACTATCATAAGCATACGTCAAAACTCGCTCTGTTGAAACTACCTCATAATTGATCTGCCATTCATACGACAAAGCTTTATCTTGACTTTCCTGCTTCATTTCGGGAGCTTCAATCATAAATTCTACGTTTCTCTCCGCATAATACAAGGTATCCAACTCCATCTTAAACGATAAGTAAGAAATGGCATTTTCACCCATTTTCGTCTGGTCATCCAAACAACCGATCAACGAAAACAAAACTACAACGATTGATATTAATTGTTTCATCTGCTCTGCTTTTTAATTCATTAAAAATCTACTACTCGTAAGGCCACGGTGTTGCTTCGGGAAACTCCATACCAAACTCCGGATGTAACTTAAAATAATCATACATTTTTTTCCCACACAAAATCACTTGAATCATGCGACTACCATACTCCTCATAACTGATTGGTCCACCCCAGTATTCCATCATTTTCTGATACTTTTCCGGACGATAAGCCCCCCAGTACACGAACTCCAAAGCATACCACCAATCCGGTTCCTGCAAATAATTACTAAACACCACCTTACTCTGCAACTTTTCCTTTACACCCAACCCGAACTCATCATTTACCTCCAAATCCAACACGATCCGATACACAGTGTCTACCATCGGGTCTATTTTACTTCTCAACAATTCGATCGGGATATAAGCATTCACGGAATCCTTATCCATCACAAATTCCCCAGGCAACAAGGTATAAACATCTTCCAGAGCTGTCGTTAAGTCTTTATTTACATTAACCTTAAACTTCCTACTCTCTCCAAGAGGTTCCCCCAATACTTTCACCGGAACCTGCACCGTGTAAGTTTCCACATCCATCAGCATCTCTCCCAAACGACAGATAAGACTGTCCTTTACAAAATAAACACGGTCTATATCCTCGTAATACCCACTTTCTCCATTCTCATCACACCCTGCCAATAAACAGGCCGCAAACACGATTAACAATATATATAACTTTCTCATATTTTTATATTTATTGATTAGTAACTCCATATTCCTGCTCGGACTTAGGCCATGGAAGAACAAAAATATCCTTGGAGGGAACTATATCTACTTTATCTTGAAAATCCCGGAAACCTAAGTTATGACACTTGTAAAAACCAAACATCTGGCCTTCCCCGTAAAATTCTCTCATGCGTTCCCTCGTCATCTCCTTCATAAATTTATCCCGCGAATCAACCAAGGACACCTCTATATCGGCTAATCCTCTACTCCCTCGAACTGCATTTAAATAATCGAGTGCCTTCTCTTTATCTTTCGAATAATTTACCTCTGCCAAGATATAGTACATTTCAGGCAAACGCACCAAACAACTTCCTCTAAAATAGAGGGTTGGTTTATTACTTGCCATCTCCGTCGAATTCAAAAGTCGAATAAAAAGATGCCCGTCATACCCCTTATCCTGGAAAAAGCTTGTATATCGCAAATCCTTACTATCTGCCGTAAATTGTGCCACCTCGTACAAAGCTTTTATATCTGTCCGTTGAGATGCATTCAATGTAACAGCATTATTCAAGAACAATTCTTTATAATCCGTGTACATTTTATTGGTAAATACCCCCCAAAGCAACTCCGTGTGCTTCCCGTAACGTTTTACATGATCGAAATTCTGCCGTTCTGTCAATCCCACTTCCGGAGAAGCAACCACTTTATCCGCATAATAAGCGGCACTATCCAAATCCCCTTTGGTATAAAATACCCTGGCCTTAATCGCCCATGCGGCGTACAAATTACAATGTGAATAACGTTTCTTATGATAAGAATCTTCTGCAAAATCATTATAAATATCACCATCCCCAGCCAAATTACGTGTAGCCACATTCAAATCTGCCAACACATTATCGTAACACTGTGCCAACGTGTAGACTTTCTTATTACTCAAATCAAACGTATAGGCATAAGGAATTCCTCCCGCCTCCGGATTCGTTCGGTAATTATCACAAAACAAACGCATTACCTCGAAATGTAAAAAAGCTCTTACCGCATAGGCCTCACCCTTGATTAATTTCAAGTCTGGATCCTTATTTAAAGCCTCATGATCTACATTGACAATCACATTATTCACATAAGAAATACACTCATACAACTTCGTCCAGATAGATTCTATCTGCTTTTCCATCCGCTGATCCTTATAATTATAAACCGAGGCATACTTAATATAAGCATATTTACTAGCGGTCCACCCCTCGCTCGCATCAGCAAACAACCCGTATTCATCTCCGAACTGCTGGGCAAGAACATCTACCAATCCCCAATTCATCATCATCCCGAATAACTCCCCTTGGGCCATCGACGCATAAATCCCGTACATCGCATCCCGATATCCTTGCACGTCTTTAAACTGCTCATCCTGAATTAACTCCCCCTCCGGCTTGATATCCAAAAAGCTGTTGCAACTACCCAACGAAAGTAGCATCAGCATCACCATCCAAATATATCCTCTATTTTTCATATCATCTGTTTTAGTAGTTCGTATCAAAATGCTGCACTAAGCGAGAATTCAAAACTCCGGGCGAAAGGATACGAAAACCCTCGTTCCTGCTTGATCGTTGAAGCCCGGAACACGTCATTCATCAAGAACTCCACCCGCAAACGGCTCAAATAAAGTTTTTGACAAATCTCCGGGGTAAAATCGTATGAAAGACTCAAACTCTGCATATTAACCATATACTCGTCCCGAACAAAACGGCTGGTAATATCAGGAGTTGTCTGATCTGCAATATTCTTGTATTTCACCCGATCACCCACCTTTTTCCAACGACTATGGAACACTCGTTTATCCGCATTACGTTGCGGATTGGCTCCTTCCACCCGGGTAACCAACGTCTGGTTATAAATCGTTGCCCCCAACTCGTAATTAAACAACATATTCAACGAAAATCCTTTAAACGTCAAGTAAGTACCGAACGTTCCGGATAACGTCGGATCTGAATCCCCGTACGTCCGTTTATCCCAGTAATTATAAACAAAAGTTGGATTACCGAAACGATCAATAAAAACTTCCTGTCCGGTAGCCGGATCAATCCCCCCGGACTTCACGGCTTTCACGGCACTCAAGGATTCACCTTCCACGTAAACAGGCGGCGGCAACAACGTCCCCTCTGCCGTGTTCAACTCCTCGTTCATCTTTTCCAAAGCATTACTGATCTTTTTAATTTTATTCTCGTTATGCTACATATTTAACGATAATGACCAATTCAAGTATTTATTGGAAATTGCCACGACCCGAGTTTGAAGCTCAATACCGGTATTTAATAATTTACCCATATTTTCCTTTGCCGTCGTCGTTCCCACGGAAGGAGCCTTTGCCACATCCAACAACAAATTATCTGTTGTCTTGTTATAATACTCCAGCGTAAAATCCAATCGGTTCTTAAATAAAACTACATCCAATCCGACATTATAAGTCAAGGCTCTTTCCCACTTTAGGTCCGGATTACCGATAGCCATGGGAATCGCACCAATCCCTTTGTCATAATCCAACCCGGCATCATACTTATAGGTTGTCATTGCCTGATAGGGAGAAAAAGAAGCGTTACCGGTATATCCCAAGCTCCCGCGTAATTTAATCCTATCCGTTCCTGACATATTCAAAAATTTCTCTTTATGAATATTCCATCCTAATCCCAAACTCCAGAAAGGAGTGAAACGCTGATCCTCTCCGAATTTGGAAGACCCCTCGTATCGAATAGAAGCATCAGCAAAATAACGGTCATCATAAATTACGTTAGCATTCAAAAATAATCCCATAGAACGCTCCAATCCTTGACTTCCTTGCGGAGTTGCACCTTCCGGATACCTTGTCGCAAAAGCGGGATGTCCCAATTTATCCGAATAAAGCCCAACTGCCGTATAACCATTACCATTGTTTTCCGAAGATTGTATGTTCGCACCTCCCATAGCGTTCAACAATGTTCCCGTTCCAAACATCTTATTATAAGACAAGGTTACACGTCCTTCATAAGTCATCGATTTCTTATTAGATATTTCAATCCTCCCGGATTCGGAAACCTCTTTGTTATTAAATTCATGTGCTTCCGGAGAAGTAAATTTTTCCGTATCATCTTTTGACTTATTCAATGAGAAAAAACCTTCCACCCGGAAACCCGGCAAAACCTCCACACGTAAATCCAACACGTTATTTAAATAAAACTGCTCGCTTCGGTCATAACTTCCCAAAGTAGCCTCGAATAACGGATTGGGAACATTAAAACTCAACACCTTATTTAACGAGCCATCCAAATTATAAGCCCGGTCATAAGGGTTCAACTCAACATACTTATTAAAAGTTCCATAAGGAGACTCCTCACTATTCACCGAGGTTATTGTTGTTGAATTGGAAACATAAACCTTATCCTGTTTGTTATATGACAATCTGAAATTCAAAGAATAACGATCACGTTTTGACTTTTCCATTACCCCTTGTTCCGAACCGTAACGAGCTCCTAAACTATAACGAATATACTCATCTCCCCCGGCTATATTCAAATTATGATTCTGTGAAACAGAATTACGCAACGGCTTGGACAACCAATCCGTATCCACTCCTTCCCGTACCCGCTTGAATTTTTCATTATATTCAGTATCTTTTTCATATTGAAATTTTCCATTGTCATCATATACCCCGGCCAATCGTTCGTACTCCAATTTTTCTGCCGCATTCAACAAATCATAATCCCGCACGTCTGGAATTGATGTCCGCAAAGTTCCGCTATAGGAAACCCGCAACTTTCCGGCACGTAAAGGTTTTGTTGTGATCACCACAACCCCTTTGGCCGCTTTGGAACCGTACAAGGCTGAAGCCGAAGCATCCTTCAACACGGTCACCGTCTCCACGTCATTCATATCCATATCAAAAACATAATCCAAATCGACTTCTGCCCCATCCACTATAAAAGTCGGTACATTGGATGATCCCTCGAAACTACTCCGACCGCGGATCAAAATTTCCGGCTGCGTGTTCGGATCGGATCCCATCTCGTTGTTTTTCACAATCTGCAAACCTGGAACAAAAGCAGCCAAACTCTGCAAAAGACTTTTTGTGCCTACGCTCATCAGCTGTTGTCGACTCACCACGGTCGCTGACCCCGTAAAACTATTTTTTGATTTATTTCCCATCCCGGTAACGATAACTTCATCCAATTTCTCCTCCTCGGAATGCATCACAATTTCAAGATTCTCCTTTATGAAATCCTTTACCACCACTTCACGCGAAATCATTCCGATAAAAGAGAACACCAAAGTCACTGTTTCATTTTCATCAATAAAGTGCATCTTAAACTTTCCACTTGCATCCGTGGCCGTTCCGGTAGAAGAACCTTTCAATATAATCGTCACCCCCGGCAACGGAACCCCATGCTGATCCTTTACAATCCCGGAGACACGCCAGACTCCTTTCTCCTGAGCCTGCTCATCCTTTTGCGGACTAATGACAATCACATGATCCACGATTTGATACTTGAGCGCCGTTCCTTGCAACACGTGATCCAAAATTTCCGATACCGTTGCATCTTTCACGGACACGGAAACTTTCACTCCCTTCAGTTCATTGTCATTGTAGAAAAACTCGTAATCAGACTTTTCACTCAATTCATTCAGTACTTCAATAAGACTTACAGATTTTTTCTCCATAGACAACTTGGCATTCTGAGCCATACTTCCTGCCGACACGGAGAAAACTGCAAACAACGATAGAATAAGACAAAGTTTCATAATCGTACAGATTTTTTTTAAGGCAGACCATCCCCCTGCCCTTACATTCGGTTTTTTTTTCATAACTTTGTAGGGTTAAATTGTTTATATCAGAATCAATTTTTCAATGAAACGGGAAGTGGTACGAACACCTCCTGTTTTTTATTGTATTATTATTGTGTTTCCTTTCACCTGAAATTTAATATCTGTTGTCATCTCTATCATCCTCAAAACTTGGGATATATCTGAATATTTCGGTAAAGACCCCGTGAAACGTTTTTGCTTCATCGAAGTGTTCGAGAAGAAGAAATCCACATTATACCAGCGGGACAACTTCCGGATGACCCCCTCCATATCCTCACTAGAAAATGTAAATCGATCCAACCTCCACATGGAATACAATTTGGTGTTTACCTTCCGGACAATCATCTCTTTTCCTTGTAACAACGCCTGTTTACCGGGTGTCAACGTCACCTTTTCCCCGTTAATCTTATCATCCACCTCAACCCGACCTTCCACAAGAGTCGCATGACTATTCTCCTCATCTTCATATGCCGACACGTTAAAGGATGTTCCCAACACCTTCACATCCATATCCCGCGTTTCCACAATAAACGGAGCCACTTCATTCCGGACCACTTGAAAATAAGCCTCGCCCGTCAAGTAAACCCGCCTTTCATTACCGACAAAGTGAGCAGGATACCTCAATTCAGAAGCACTATTCAACCAAATTTCCGTCCCATCATCCAGCACGATCTTGTACTCCCCTCCTTTAGGAATCCGCAACGTGTGCCATTCCGGCATCCGCAAAAGCGCAGACAAGGAATATTTCAAACTACCGTCCTCGTTTATTTTTAAAGTCTCATTCTCTGCAAGATTCAAACAAGTATCTTTCAATCCTTGTAATAACAATTGTTGTCCCTTCCCCGTGATCAACACCGCCTGAGTTCTACCCGGCTCAATTCGGGCAACAATAACTTGTTCCTCCCCCGATCGAAATGAATCCGTTATTTGCCTGTACAACAATCCTCCTACGGCAGCGACCACCAACACGGCTGCCACACTTCTCCATATGCTCCACGACAAACGGGATCTTCGGGAAGTTTTATCCATCACCTCCTTTAACTGACTCCAACATCGAGAAGTATCAAACGAAGCATACGTTCCGATTTCCCGCCGTAAAACTTCTTTATCCCGAAGCTCCTCCATCAACTTTCGGTGCCGCTCGTTTTCTGCCAACCACCCCTGAAGTCGGATCATCTCCTTCTCCGAAATGTCTTCCCGCAAATAAGCAAGGAGCAACTCATATATCTCTTTTCCCATTTTCATGTATCTTATTTCATACCTCAAACACACTCAACTAGGAAATAGGTGACAAGAGCATTAAAAAAATCATACATTTTTATATAAACCCCACCGATCCACTATATCAAAGCCACGGATACCCTATCATTTATTCTCATCCGCTCATAACTTCACGTATAACAAATATACACGTATATCCCTGCCAGCTGCAAACAAAATTGATTCAAACACCTATTTTATGGAAGATGAATGCAAGATAAATGCAGGATGAATGCTCTATAGTCTCAATGAACTATAAACGAAATACCTATCGAATCTCTGTGAAAGATAGGGTACCCCTAAGGTAGTACCCTAGAATCATAAGCCCGGGAAAAACATACCCGCATAAACGAACAAATCTCCCAACCTTCCCCGCAAGTAAGACTTTGCTCGCTGCTTTTGAGTTTTTATCGTGTTCAAGGATATATTCAACTCTTCGGCAATCTTCCGTTCCTCTTGGCCATCCACGTATGAACGCTTAAAGATTTCCTTGCATCTATCCGGTAACTCATCAATCGCATCAAAAAGTTCCGCCACCACATCAGCTCGAATTTGCTGACAAAGAAAATAGTCTTCATCCAACTCTTCCTTGTTCAAATTCTTATAATTCCGATCCCGAATTTCCAAATCCCGAAGATAATTCAGGCACCGATGCTGCACACTATTATAAAGAAAAGTTTTTATCGTTTTTACGTTAGGAAAACCACCCCGGTCCATTTTCCAAAAGGAAAGAAAAACATCCTGTACAATATCCTCTGCCTCCGAATGATCCCGCACGATACGAGCCGCAAAGAAACATAACGCTTTATGGTACGTCTCGAACAACTGTTGGAATGCTTCCCGTTCTCCCCGTTCCAGATATTTCATAAACTCCGGAGACTGAATATCAATACTATACATCAAATTCCTATACTTAATTTTGCTCTCCACCCCCTCTCGGACCCCCCCGTCCACAGGATTACTTACAAAAATAAGTATTATTTTACCAAATCAAAATAAATATTCCAAATATCAAAAAGAGCTGTCTTCCATTCGGCCGACAGCTCTCTTCTCTTTACTTATTCTTAGTTGATAACCTGATCTTATATCACGTGATTTACTTTTCTCTTCACATTCACTTTCACCTCAGGAAGACTAACCGGTCCGAAGATCGTATCTTGACTTGCTACTTTCTGCACCGGAGCAACCGCGGTAGCGTTTTCCACTTTCTCGTGATCGGCAAAAGCACATACGATTTTTTCAGCTTTAGCTTGGTTTAAACTACGTCCACCGATAAACACTGTAATTACAGCCACGAATACTATTATAATATACTTCATCATTTTATTTTATATTTAAAAATTAGACAACTATTTTTATGAACTCTCTTTATTTCGTTGTTGTTATCTTTCAACAATACAAAAGTACGACACTTCCCTCTACCGGGAAAATTATCCAAGTTATACTTTAGTTGTCACAAGGTTAAATATATGTTAGGCCTAAAAAAAGCAATCCACCCTTTTATAATTATTAACCAAGATGATTTCCCCACACAGTAAAGGGTTTAACGGGCATTTCACGCTAAAAGCCACGCGTTAACGAAATCATAATTCACCCTCTTAAAGCTCATTTTTTTAAGAGATACGATTTATCGGGAAATCTTGATTTTATGCTGATATTTATAAAAACAGGCATAAAAAAAGAATGTAACGAAGATCATTTTAGTATCATTCGTTACACTCCGTAATAATCCTATCGGGTTAACCCGTGTAAATAGTCGTTATCGAACTTCCGATCCCGGTTTCACCTCTTTATCCGGTGAAACAAAGGAAAGCGTTCCATCGGCATTCTCGGCCATCAAAATCATTCCTTGTGACACGATGCCTTTTAACGGTTTCGGTTCCAAGTTAACCAACACGCTGACTTGACGACCGATCACCTCTTCCGGCGTGTAATGCTCGGCTATACCCGAAACAATCGTACGTTCGTCAATTCCCGTGTCCACGGTCAATTTCATCAACTTTTTGGTCTTAGCCACTTTCTCGGCAGCAATGATCGTACCTACCCGAATATCCATTTTCATGAAATCCTCATACTGGATATTCTCCTTGGCAGGGGCGGCCTTCACGGAAGCCATCTCGTTTGCTTTCTTGGTTGCTAACAATTTATCGATCTGGGCTTGAATCGTTGCATCCTCGATCTTCTCGAACAACAATCCGGCCTCTCCCAATTCATGCCCGGCAGGAATCACGCCATCCCCCATTTTAACCCAATCAATCACGTCAATATTCATGAACTCACGTAATTTCTGAGAAGAGAACGGCATGAACGGTTCCATCAACGTGGAAAGGTTGGCAGAAATCTGTAAACAGATATTCAGAATCGTCTTCACCCGTCCCTCGTCCGTCTTGATCACTTTCCAAGGTTCGGTATCCGCCAAGTATTTATTACCCAAACGAGCCAGATTCATCGCCTCTTTCAACGCATCGCGGAAATGGAAGGTCTCCAGACTCTTCTCTACACGTTCCACGATTTGCGGAATTTCAGCCAGGACTTCTTTATCGTAATCCGTCAACTCACCCCGTTCCGGTACCCGGTTGGCAAAATACTTTTGCGTCAACACCAGCGTACGGTTAATGAAGTTTCCATAGATAGCCACCAACTCGCTATTATTCCGAGTTTGGAAATCTTTCCAGGTAAAGTCGTTATCTTTAGTTTCAGGAGCATTTGCCGTCAGCACGTAACGTAACACATCTTGTTTACCGGGGAACTCCACGAGATACTCGTGCAACCACACCGCCCAGTTCCGGGAAGTGGAAATCTTATCTCCTTCCAAATTCAAGAACTCGTTGGCCGGCACGTTATCCGGTAATATATAAGAACCATCGGCTTTCAACATAGCCGGGAAAATGATACAATGGAAAACAATATTATCCTTCCCGATAAAATGAATCATCCGGGTCTCCGGGTCTTTCCAGTATTTTTCCCATTCCGGGGTCAAATCTTTCGTGGCAGAAATATACCCGATCGGGGCATCAAACCACACGTAAAGCACTTTTCCCTCGGCACCCTCGATCGGAACAGGTACCCCCCAATCCAAATCACGGGTCACCGCACGAGGTTGCAAACCGTTGTCCAACCACGATTTACATTGCCCGTAAACATTCGGTTTCCATTCTTTATGCTCTTCCAGAATCCACTCTTTCAACCAGCCTTCATACTGATCCAAAGGCAAATACCAGTGTTTTGTTTCTTTCAGTTCCGGTTTGTTTCCCGTGATCGCAGACACCGGATCAATCAAATCGGTAGCGTTCAAGCTAGTTCCACAAGCCTCACACTGATCCCCGTATGCCCGTTCGTTACCGCAATGAGGACATTTCCCCACGATATAACGGTCTGCCAGGAATTGCCCTGCCTTCTCGTCGTAGAATTGCATCGAGGTCTTCTCGATAAATTTCCCCTCGTCATACAACTTCTTGAAAAAAGCGGAAGATAACTCGTGATGCGTTTTCGAACTCGTTCGGGAATATATATCAAACGAAATACCCAATTCTTCGAAAGAATCCTTGATAATCTTGTGATAACGATCGACAATATCCTGCGGGGTCACACCCTCTTTCTGAGCCTTGATCGTGATCGGTACCCCGTGTTCATCCGATCCCCCGATAAAAGCCACATCCTCACCCTTTTTCCTCAGATATCTCACGTAAATATCGGCAGGCACGTATACCCCCGCCAAGTGTCCGATATGCACGGGTCCATTCGCATAGGGCAAAGCCGTGGTAATCAAATTTCTCTTGAACTTACTCATATATCCAGTTTATAAACTTTTGAACTCTAGTGGCGCAAAGTTAGAAAAATATTAGTTACCTTCGTACTATAATAACAAAACTTCAACTTTTATGTTACGACCTATATACCTGCAGCCGGGAGATAAGGTGGCTTTAATTTCACCCTCTGGCGTTGCAACAAAAGAACAGCTGGATGCGGCCTGTTCACTCCTGACCTCTTGGGAGTTGGAGCCTGTACCCGGACAACACGTTCTTTCCCGACACGGGAGATTGGCAGGCACGGATGAAGAACGATTGCATGATTTACAAACAGCTCTCGATGCCGAAGACATTCGGGCGATCTGGTGCATGGCGGGAGATTACGGGATGTTACGTATCGTACAAGAGGCGGATTATTCCATATTTCAAGGAAACCCCAAATGGGTGATCGGGATGAACGACATCACGGTACTACACTCCAAACTCCATTCCCTCGGAATCGAGAGTTTACACGCCTTCATGCCTTCCGATTACAACACAACTTCCCCGGAAGTGGTCACACAATTACGGAATTTCCTTTTCGGGATCATCTCCTCATACGCCATACCCGCCCACCCATTCAACCGACCGGGAATCGTGGAAACAGAAATGATCGGTGGAATGTTGCAATGGGTGCATAACCTGCATGACACTTGTATCGAACGGAACACGAGAGGGACGATCCTTTTCATCGAGGACCCGTCTAACGATCTGTACGAAATTGACCGGAACGTAAAATGTATGAAATACGCTGGGAAATTCCAGCACTTAGCCGGATTGATCGTCGGGGAATTCGGGAAAGACTCGACTCCGGAATTTAAAGAAGAAGTGTATAAATTGATTCATGACGTCGTGGAAGATTACACGTACCCCGTGTGTTTCGGTCTTCCGGCCGGACATGTGCGCAACAATTTCCCCTTGATCCTGGGAGCAAACGTGGAATTAATCGTTCACCCGAAAGGAGCGGAACTACATTTCCCCTGATCACGTACAAGCCATGCACAGAATTTTATTGGTAACTCTATTTTTAATTTACATTGCAATGAATAATATTGTTTATCCGGCAAAGCTGGACACCCTATACCGGGCGATTGACTATCGCCAGTCACAACACGATTTGCCCTTGATCGGCATTTCTGCCAATTTCGAAAACGGGAACTCATGTATCGAACACTCGTACGTGATCTCGATCCTGCAAGCGGGAGCCATACCCGTGCTACTTCCCGTGCATAACGATATCGAAACACTCCGGAAGACCATCGAAACACTCGATGGATTGATGCTTACCGGAGGTGGGGATATTAATCCGCTGTACGGGAACGAGGAGCCTCTCCCCCCGCTCGGAAGTATTGATGCCGCCAGAGATCAATTCGATTTCACGCTGGTAAAACTGGCTGCCGACCGACAAATCCCCATCTTCGGAATCTGCCGCGGACACCAGATCATTAACATGGCTTTCGGGGGGACAAACTATCAGGACATCTATTCCCAGCATGAACAGCAACTACTGAAACACAGCCAGTCCATCAGCCGGGAATTCGGTTCCCACACGGTAAACATTGTCAACAACACCGTACTCCATTCTGTTCTCGGAACAGACTCCTTGATCGTGAATTCATACCATCATCAAGCAGTCAAAGACGTGGCTCCCGGATTCCGGGTAAGTGCCACCTCTCCCGACGGGATCGTGGAGGCCATGGAAGGGATGCCCGGACACCGCATATTCAGCGTGCAATGGCACCCGGAGAAAATGGCAGTTCGCCCGGATGAGCAAATGATGAAGTTATTTCATTATTTCGTGGACGAGGCAACCTTGTTTAAGAAAGCCAAAAAGATTCATCGAAACAGTCTTATCGTGGATTCCCATTGTGACACCCCGATGAAATTCACCGAAGGATTCAATTTCGGGGAACGTCACGAAGATGTCAAAGTCGATCTCCCCAAAATGCAGGAAGGACGAGAAGATGCCGTTTTCATGGTAGCCTATCTTCACCAAGATGCCCGGGATGATGAATCCCTGCAAGCTGCCACCCAAAAGGCCGTGGACATCTTTTACCAGATTTCCGAGCAGGTAAAACTCAACGAAAGCCAAGTAGGCATTGCCTATAACGTGGATGATTTGATCTACTTGAAAAATGCTGGGAAGAAAGCCATCTTCCTTGCTATCGAGAACGGGTATGCCATCGGCAAAGACCTCAACAATCTTTCCATGTTCAAAGACATGGGAATCACGTACATTACCTTATGCCACAACGGCAGCAATGATATATGCGATTCCGCCAAGGGTGAGCCGGAACATGACGGATTGAGCCCGTTCGGTCGGGAAGTAGTGAAAGAAATGAACCGCCTCGGCATTATCATCGACATTTCACATACCAGCGCAAAAACGGTGCAAGATGTTCTGGAACTCAGCACGGCACCCATCATCGCATCCCACTCTTCCGCACGGGCTTTATGCGACCACCCGAGAAACCTCACGGATGATCAGATCAAAGCGATTGCGGCCAAAGGTGGAGTAGTACAGGTATGCCTCTACAACTGGTTTCTAAGCAAACAACCCAACCCGACGATCCTGGACGCCGTGGCACATATCAACCATATCGTGCGACTTGTCGGCATTGACCACGTGGGTATCGGCACGGACTTTGACGGTGACGACACCGAAAAGCTAACCGGTTGCCGAGCTGCCAATGAAGTGATCAACCTCACGGTTGAACTTCTCCGACAAGGGTACACCGCCGAGGAACTGCATAAATTATGGGGAGATAATTTATTGAGAGTATTGAATACCGTGCAAAATTAAAATACAAGCTTGCAATTTCAGCTCATGCTAAATTTCACATTTTAAACCATGACGATCGAAACGTTACACCAGAAATTTATACACGAACTACCCGGTGAAACAGCACAAGAACGGATGTCTCCCCAGCCGAAATACGTGGAAGGGAAAGAGGGAATCCACCAAGGTCATCCCATCAACAGTGCCGTTATGATGCTCCTTGTTCCCTACCAAGGTGACTTGGCAATACCTTTTATCAAAAGAACAAATGCAGGGAAATATCATGGGGGACAGATGGCCTTACCCGGTGGTAAAAGTGAACCGGGAGACGGGAATAGCCTGAACACGGCATTACGGGAATGTGAAGAAGAGATTGGGGTACCCCCCAAGGAGGTCACGGTTATCGGAAAATTAAGTGACGTGTATATTCCATTAAGTAACTTTAATATAACGCCCTTTGTTGGAACTATCCCGGAAATGCCTAATTTTGTACTCTCGAAAAATGAGGTAGAAAAAGTGATCATCATTCCGTTAAAAGACTTGCTGGACGACAAAAATAAAACAAGTCAGGTATTGTACCGGCAGGAACAAAAAATCATAGCCCCGGGTTACAAGATCGGAGAAAATTTCATCTGGGGAGCCACGGCCATGATGATCGCGGAACTGGAAGCCATGGTAAAAAACGAACAATAACGACTGAACGCAAGATGAAGAACAAATTTTGTATATACATTCTCTTCCTGTTACTCGGCTGCATGGCTTGTAACTTTTCCACCACACAGGAAAAATACAAAACACTTGGTAGCGAAACATGGGAACGAGACAGCAATTACAAATTCGAATTCGACATCACGCAACCCGGCAATTACCATGTCAGCACCTGCATCCGTCACTCTACCGACTACAAACAAAGAAATATCAGTTGCTACTTGATCATCCGACATCAAGGAGCAGAAGTTGATAAAGAGAATTCAGACATTATTATTGTCGACAATAACGGCAGGTGGGTCGGTCAAGGACTCACGGGACTAAAAACAGTCGTACAACCGATTGAACGGATTTTCCATTTTGACTCCACGGGCATTTATACCGTGGAAATCAAACACCGGATGAAAGATAAACAACTGAAAGGGATTAAAAATATAGGAATTAAAATAAAATCCATAACTCATTATGGCGAAGAATAAACTGGCGAAATTTGCCGAAATGGAAACCTTGGAAAACGTGTTCCAACCCACCCATGAAGAAGTATTCCGCACGGATTACAAGTTAAAGGGAAAATGGGGAGAACAAGTTTTCGGCAATGATCACCCGATCGTTTTAGAAGTGGGATGCGGCAAAGGAGAGTACTCCGTGGGATTAGGCGAACTCTATCCCGAAAAGAACTTTATCGGACTTGACATCAAAGGGGCCCGAATGTGGACAGGAGCGAAAGCCGCGAAAGAAAAAGGAATGAAAAACGTCGTTTTCCTGCGTACTCACGCGGAAGAACTGGAATCTATTTTCGCACCCGGAGAAGTTTCCGAAATTTGGATTACCTTTCCCGACCCTCAAATGGCAAAAGCCCGCAAACGACTCACGGGAACCCGTTTTCTCTCCCTGTACCGAAAGTTTCTGAAGGAAGACGGCCTTATCCATTTGAAAACAGACAGCCCTTTCCTCTATCAATACACGGCAGAACTGGTCAAGGTGAATCAACTCCCCGTGAATGTCAATACAGATGATCTTTACGGGGTTGGATTGGATGATAAGATTTTAGGTATCAAAACCTTTTACGAACGGCAGTGGCTGTCACGAGGTAAAACCATTAAATATATCCAATTTTCACTAGCCGGATCGTTCCAACTCATGGAACCCGAAATCGACATTGAAAAGGATGATTATCACAGTGAAACACAATTCATGACGAGATAATCGAAAGTTGAAAATTGAAAATTGAAAATAACGAAATGAAAGAACCTGTAACCTGTAACCAGCCAATTTGTAACTCGCCGAAGGCGAATCCCCGAGTATTAATGGCCATGAGCGGCGGAATTGATAGTACGGTAGCAGCCATGTTACTACAAGACCAAGGGTACGAGCTGATAGGGGTTACTTATCGGGTATATGATCAGATCTCCCAGGCTTGCATGGAGAAAGAAAAAGGGTGTTGCAGCGTGAACGCCATTTTCGAGGCCAAACACATGGCCCTACAAATGGGATTCGAACATCATATTCTCGATATTCGTAAAGATTTTAATGATCTGGTGATCCGGAATTTCATCGATGAATACCTGCAAGGACACACGCCCAATCCTTGCGTACTCTGCAATTCCACGATCAAGTGGGGAAAATTGATTGCCATGGCCGACGAGTTAGGCTGTGATTATATTGCCACGGGACACTATGCCCGCATCGGTCAACAGGACGGACGCTATTTTCTGCGCAAAGGAGTGGACGAGACTAAAGACCAGACTTATTTCCTCTGGACTTTAACCCAGGAGAATCTTGCCCGCACGATCTTTCCTCTGGGGGAATTAACAAAACCTGAAGTACGACAAATTGCCTTGGAGAAAGGATACGAGAAACTCTCCAAGAAAAGCGAGAGCCAGGAAATTTGCTTTATCCCGGATAATGATTACCGTACCTTCCTTGCGGAGAACGTGGAAAACTTTGCAGAGAAATACGGTCCCGGATTGTTTGTTGACACTTCCGGCAAACGCTTGGGAGAACACCGGGGATTCCCCAACTACACGATCGGACAACGCAAGGGACTCGGCATCGCCCTAGGACATCCCATGTTCGTGGTCGACATCCGACCGGAAAGCAATGAAGTCGTGCTGGGAACCCGGGAAGAACTACAAGGAAAAACGTTCCGGGCAAAGGATATTAACCTAATGAAGTACGCCTCCCTACCCGATGGCTTTGAAGTAAATGCCAAAATTCGTTATCGCAACCGGGGAGCGCAAGCCTCCGTCTATCACGAAAATGACTTACTCCGGGTAGAATTTCACGAAGGAATGGATTCGATCACCCCGGGACAAAGTGCAGTTCTGTATGAGGGGACCGATGTCGTGGGGGGAGGAATTATCATCTAAATACAAAAATTTAAGCTGGAAAAAGAAAATAGAACTCTCTCCAGCCTAACGTATTATAATCTTTCAACCTAATTGCGGGTACAAAATCCCTTACTCATACTCGTGAAGTGAAAGTGGGATTATTTTATTCCGGTACCCAAGAACTTCATAGAAAAAGAATCAAACTGGTCTATGGCCTCCGGCTGACGAGCCAAGGCATCTGGAACTCCTTCCAAAGCGTATAAACGGGAATATTTCAATATTTTCTCGGACATCGACTTTATCTCTGTTGTCCCTAAAAACTTCTCGGCAGCCCAGACAATATTATCATACGCTTCCAGTTGACGGGCAATAGCGGAAAAACAAGCCGCCAGACATTTTCCCCGAGCCGTTCCCCGTTCTACTTCCGCCTCTTTATCCAATGGAGCAATAGCAGTAATCGTATCATACTGAGCCAATTTTGCCGTAGCTTGTATCAGCTCTTTTGCCATTTCCGGCTGACGGGCAATACTTTCATATAATGAAAGGGTAGAATACATTTGATTCGCCTTGTAATCAGACGTGAATGTATCACCATTATATATAGTAACATCATCCCCCTCATCCGAACAAGCGACAAAAAATAGTAGACAGGCAGCCATTAATGTGGTAACAATTCGTCTCATTTGTAATTTAAATTTATCTGTTTAACTTGTTATCTATAATCTTCGTCAATACCTCCCGAAGCGTTCCTCCCATGGCACGTACCATCTTCGGCACGAAACTATTGGAAGTCATTCCCGGAGTAGTGTTCACCTCCAACATAAAAATCTCGTCATCCCGCACGATATAATCCACCCGAATGATCCCTTCACACCTTAATATATCGTAGATCATCGAAGACAATGTCTTGATCCGGTTAGTCAGCTCGGGTGAGATACGAGCCGGAATAATTTCATCCGATTTTGTCGGGTCATATTTTGCCTCGAAATCAAAGAATTCGTTCTTTGGAATCACCTCGGCAATCGGCATGGCAATATCCATATCCCCGGCCTTCACGACCCCACAAGTCAGTTCCGTCCCGTCTATAAATGTCTCGATCAACACTTCCTGGCACAGAGCAAAAGCCTTTTTCAAAGCATCTTCCAACTGGGCAGCCTCTTTCACTTTCGTCACCCCGAAACTAGATCCCTCGGCATTCGGTTTCACGAAACAAGGCAACCCCACCTCGTTGATAATCTCATTCACGTCGTATGCCATTCCCCGAATCAACATCACGGAATCGGCCACGTTTACCCCGTAACTCTTCAAATAAGTATTACACGTATGTTTATCGAAAGTCAAGGCAGAGGCCAACACGTTACAGCACCCGTAAGGCACACCCATCATATCCAGATACCCCTGCAACAAACCGTTCTCCCCCGGAACACCGTGTATCGTGATATAGGCAAAATCAAACAGGATCTTCTCCCCATCCCGGGTAAACGAAAAATCATTCCTATCCACGGGATACTTTTTCTCCCCGATCTCCACGTGCCAATCCCGTCCTTTCAAGATAACGAGATATTTATTGTACCTGTTTTCATCAACCTCATCATATATATTCTTCCCAGATTTCATGGAAACCTCATATTCTGAGGAATTTCCACCGGCAATAATTGCAATATTTTTCATTTTGAATTCATCTTTTATAACACAACAAAAATACAAAAAAGAGAATAGGAGATGATAAAAAGTTTATATTTTTGCAAGCCTCAATAACACAAGGAAATGACAAAGATAAACGACCTGACACAAGGAAGCATCAGCAAGGGAATATGGAGCATGGCAATCCCTCTTATCACGGCCTCTTTCGTTCAAATGGCATATAATATGACCGACATGATCTGGCTGGGACATTTGGGCAGCGAGAGCGTGGCAGCCGTCGGCGTGGCAGGATTCTTCACGTGGTTAGGTAACGCTTTGTCGTTTATCAGTAAAGTCGGGGCTGAAGTCACGATTTCCCAATCCTTGGGGGCCCGGGCAAGCAAAAGGGCCCGGGCATACGCCAATCAATCAGCCATGCTGTCAACCATCATTGCCTTGGGATACGCTTGCTTTATTTATATCGCAGCCCCCATGCTGGTCGGGTTATTTCATCTGGAAGAGAACATCTCGGAACTGGCCATCATGTACATGCGCCTAATCACGCCCGGACTGTTCTTCACGTTCAATAACAACACGTATAGCGGGCTATATAACGGGCAAGGAAACAGTAAAACCCCGTTGAAGATTGTCGCCACCGGATTAATATTCAACATTGTCCTCGACCCACTATTAATATACGGGTACGGTTTTGTTCCCGCAATGGGAACGGCAGGGGCAGCCATTGCCACCACGTTCTCCCAGTTAGTCGTGTTTTCTATTTTCATTTGGAACCTTTATTTCCGTAATTCATCTATCGGAAAACTATATTTTATCACCCGGTTAAGAGCCCGGTTCGTGAAACGTATCGTCTCGCTCGGCTTACCCGTGAGTATGCAAAGTGCTTTATTCGCCATGTTCTCCTTGACACTGGCTACCGTGGCCGCACAATGGGGACATATCGGGGTAGCCGTGCAGAGCGTAGGCGCACAAATCGAGGCCATCACCTGGATGACAGCCGCCGGTTTTTCCACTGCCCTAGCAGCCTTCACGGGACAAAACTTCGGGGCCCGCAACTTGGGCCGTATACGCTTGGGATACCATTACACGTTGAAACTCGCCGGGGGAATCGCCTTGATCGCCTGCCTGGCCTTCTTGTTCTTTAGTAAAGAAATATTCAGCGTATTTATCAACGAACCGCAGACACTTGTTGCAGGAAGCGCATACCTGAAAATTCTCGCTATTTCCCAGATATTTTCGGCCATAGAACAGGTCACTGCCGGGGCTTTCAACGGATGCGGACGTACCACCCCGCCTGCTATCGTGGGCATCATTCTTACAGGTGCCCGAATCCCCCTGGCCTACTACCTGGTTACGTTCCCCTCACTCGGGCTAAACGGTATCTGGTGGAGCATTTCACTCTCCAGCGTGATGAAGGGTATCGTACTGGCTATCTGGTATCAATCTTTTCAGAAACGTCTGGAAAACGGACAATACAAACCTGTCGGTATTCTGGGAAAAATGCATGCCGTGGCAAGTCGTCTTTGGCAGCAATTTAATTGAAAATTGAAAGTATAAACCGGGATTCAATAAGAATCTCGTTCTTTTCGTGTCAAAACGACATGAAATTATTACAGAAAAAATTCTGTAATTTTTCGGCATAAAGATTGTTGATGTAAAAAATAAGGCTTACATTTGACGGCGTTAAAAAGCAACAAATAGCCATTTAAGAAACGTATAACAATAAAAAAATTACAGAAATGAAAGTAACAGTTGTAGGAGCAGGAAACGTTGGTGCAACTTGCGCAAACTGCATCGCTGAAAAGGACATCGTGAATGAAGTTGTTCTTCTGGACATTAAAGAAGGCGTTGCTGAGGGTAAATCATTGGATATGTGGCAAACCGCCCCGATCAATCTTTATGACACCCGTATCAAAGGTGTAACTAACGATTACGAGGCTACCAATAATTCAGAAGTTGTGGTAATCACTTCAGGTCTTCCCCGTAAACCGGGAATGAGCCGTGATGACTTAATCGCAACAAACGCCGGTATTGTAAAATCAGTTACTGAAAATATTATCAAACATTCTCCGAATGCCAAGATTATTATCGTGTCTAACCCGCTTGACGTAATGTGCTACTGCGCTTACTTGACCGCCAAAGTCGATTCAAGCCGTGTATTCGGTATGGCTGGTATTCTGGATACTGCTCGTTACAGAGCATTCCTAGCTGAAGCATTGAATGTTTCCCCGAAAGATATTCAAGCCTTGTTATTAGGTGGACACGGGGACACGATGGTTCCGCTCCCAAGATACACCACGGTTTCAGGTATTCCTGTAACAGACTTGATTGACCATGACACGTTGAATGCCATCATCGAAAGAACGAAAGTTGGCGGTGGCGAGCTGGTTAAATTGATGGGTACTTCAGCATGGTACGCTCCCGGTGCAGCCGCTGCTCAAATGGTTGAGGCAATCGTGTGCAACCACAGAAGAGTATTCCCGGTTTGCGCTTTGTTGAATGGCGAATACGGAATGAACAACATCTATTTAGGAGTTCCGGTAATCTTGGGTAAGAATGGTATCGAGAAAATTATCGAGGTAAAACTTGACAAGGACGAACAAGAATTATTGGCTCAATCAGCTAAAGCTGTTAGATCAGTAATGGATGTACTTGACAACATGAAATTATTTTAACTAACAATAGTACTTCACGATCATTCTTTAAGAAACCGTTCCGGGGCGCCGGGACGGTTTTCATTTTAATCTTCCTTGTTGTGAAAAAATCCTTTCATGACATATCATCTATTCCAAGCAATCTAACCGTAAATGAATGGTAATACTACCGTTTAGATCTCCTACCTTCCTTTCATCGCCCTTTCATCACCCTTTCATAGCCCTTCCCCATTATCCAAGTAACGGTTGATCTCCGGGGATGTAACGCAAGAGAGAGATTATTACCCTAGTATATCAGTAGCATTACAGTGGATTCAAGGATGTATTATCCTAAAAAAGCTACTGTAAACTAGGGTAAACCTATGTCAGTATTTAGTTTTCTAGTTCCAACCCGGATTCTGTTCCAGTTTGGCATCTATATTTGCGTCAATCGCTTTCTGCGGGATCGGGAATAATTTCCACTCGATTGTTCCCGTGTAAGTCGGGTAATCAGCAATGTAATACGCATGAGCCCGAAGTTGATCCTCCATGACAGAACCTTGCATACGTAATAACGTACACCATCTTCTTTCCTCCATGAACAACTCTCTTGCTCTCTCATCCAAGATAAAAGCTAAAGAAATATCTCCCGCTGTTGCCATGCGGCTGCATTGCGCCCGACCGCGCAACTGGTTTATGTCATTAGCGGCACTACCGGCATCCCCCATACGGAAATAAGCCTCCGCCCGTAACAAATAAGTTTCAGCTAAACGACAAGCATACTCGTCCCGGAAAGTATTCGTACGATTTCCCCCATATACTAAATCCTCGTATCCCCAATCATCCACGGGAGCGAATTTAGTCCATACCGGGTAATAGTGATCCATATTTGATTCATCTAGCATATCAGCCGTCACGATCTGACCGTATTTACTGTGTTTGGTATCGATACACACGAATTCCCGACGGATATTCGCTTTTGAATTCCGAATATCCGTGGCAAAATCACCCGCCCAAATATCATTGATCATGTAGTTTGTCGGGGCATTAAAAGACACACCCCGGCCACCGACGTAGGCACAGAGGTTTCCCCCGGGATAGATTGATTCATCAATATTCGTGTTCCACGGGCCATACCCGGCATCCGATTCCGAATATTCGCTTTTCCAACGCATCTCCCTCAACACGGGAGAAAAACTTCCGGCATAAGGCAAAAAATGATTTCCCCCGAAATCATGCCAGACCATCACATCATTTTGCAACGTCCACAAAGCCTCGGTATTTCCCTCGGCATAATCCAAGTTTCCCCGTTGAAAAAGATCAAAAAAGACATCACCGTCCGGGTAATAAGCCTCGACTCCATTCATGGCCTCACCGGAACCCGGCTTTGCCCGGGAACCGAATCGCTCGGTCATCAAAGAGTGTAACTCGGTAACCTTGGTCGCATAAAGAATGGATTGCAGCAACAAATCCCGATCATCCCCCAGCTCGGTAGCCAAGGCCAGATAAGCCTCTGCCAAATAATGATAGGCTGCACCTTTCGCCACGTACCCCGCCTCTCTCGGATAATCAGGCAAAGTATCCGCCGCATTCTTCAAATCTTGAATTGCAAACCGATACGTTTCCTCCCGGGTCATCCGGGTAAAATCATACCGGGGCTCCTGATAGAATTTCGTTACCTCGGGAACTCCCCCGAACAACTCCCCCAAAGTGAGATAAGCAAATCCCCGAAAGAAATTAGCCTGTGCCCGTACCTGCGCCCGGTCATTCTCGCTATCCCAGTTCAAGGTCTTTACTTCTGTCCCCTCCAAAGTCTGGTTGGCATAACTCACTAACTGATAATAGGCCTCGTAAATATTCTTCACTTCATTTTTATCCGTGGACCAAGAAGAGAAGTTAGACATCCCGTTACCACTTGACCGCCACATCGGGGTATCAAACATATCAGTTCCAGCCCCTTTTAAAAACACGTCATTCTGTAACCAATAACGAGCGTGGGCATACATATTCGTCACGCAAGCTTTTACTTGATCCACGGTCTTGAAAGCATCTTCAGCCGTGTAAAACGTGTCGGGATGTTCTTCCAGAAAAAGATCATCGTTACACCCGGAAATTCCCATTACCATAGCGGCAAAAATAACCGCAATATATTTTCTAGTTTTCATCATCACGCTCCAAATTTAAAATGTCAAATTAACTCCAAATGAATACATGGCTGCCAACGGATAACCGTAACTTCCTCCTAACGTTTGTTTGATTTCCGGATCACCCCCAACCCAATTGGTTATCGTGAACACGTTCTTTGCTGCAAAAAAGACTTTCAACCCGGCTATCTGCAAACGACTCAACCAATCCTGATGAAAAGTGTAGGAAAGACTTAAATCCTGTAAACGCACGAATCCATAACTTTGCAGCGGGGTAAAACGACTGTCGGCATAATCCACACGGGGATATTTATTACTTCTGTTTTCCGGGGTCCACCAACCATGATTCAAGTTATTATCCCACACGGTTCCTGTTGCCGTTTGGTAAGCATACGTGTTCTGGCTCAATCCATAACCATTTCCCCCAAATACGCCCGCAAACAAGAAATACAATTCCAAATTCTTGTATTTAAGCGTGCTACTCAAACTCATCCGGAAGTTTTCCTTGTTATATCCCAAGATCGTACGATCGTCTGCCGTAATCTTACCATCCTCACTTCCGTCCAAATTAGCAAATTTCACATCACCGGGAGCCGCGTTATTTGCCTCGATGTATTCAATATCTTCTTCCTGTACAATCCCTATTGACTTATAACCGTAAATGGCTCCCAAAGATTTCCCGATAAACAGACTATTGGAAATATCATCTTTCCCGTCACCGTATAAATCTTTCAATTTATTCCGGTTTAGATAGAACGTAACAGCCGTACTCCAATTCCAGTCTTTCGTCCGGACATTCTGCGTGGTCAACGTGGCCTCTATCCCCCAGTTATCAATCTGCCCCATCGTGGCTTTCATACTTGTCAACCCGTTATTCATCACGGGTAACAATCGATCAAAAATCTGATCGGTCGTCTTCGAGAAATAACCGTCAAATTCCAAATAAATCCGACTACCCAATAAACCGAGGTCAAACCCATAGTTAAATGCCTCCGTTGTCTCCCAACCCAGATTGGCATTTCCGAGTTTATCATAGCGTTGCCCCCAACTAATCGTCGATTCATTCCCGAAAGGATAACCGATACCGCCTTGTTGTCCTAACTTTATCTGAGACAATGTCATGTAGGGAGCCAAAGATTGATTACCATTCTTACCCCACGATCCCTTCAACTTTAAATAATCGATGAACGACACCCGTTTCATAAAACGTTCATTTGAAACTGTCCATGCCACCCCGACTGCCGGAAAAACACCCCATTTCGAGTTTTTCCCAAACACGGACGATCCGTCCCGACGCACAGAAACACTTAAATGATACGTGTCGTTATAATTATAGCTGATTCGCCCCAGATACCCGATATTATTATGCTTTGTCTTATCTATATTAGTAATTTTCTGTGTTTTAGCATATACCAGTCCATCTGCTCCCAACACGGTATTCCCTTGATCCGAAAAATCACTTCCAGTCATCTTCCGGTAGTCATACCGTTTGGAATCCCTCGTGTAAACGTAGGTTGCATCAATAAAATGTTTCCCAAATTGACGATTAAAATTCACGATATGATCCATTACCCAGTACGTGTTCTTCGTGCGGGCACTATACCCGTTCGCCTTACTTAAGAAACCGGATAATGCCGAGGCTGAATACCGATCTTCAGAAGTTCCTTCTGCCACAAAATACCCCTCATGTTCGAAATAATCCCGTTCCACGTTCTCCCAGGAATAAGCAGCATTTACCCGGTAAGTCAGTCCTTCCAGCCAAGGACATCTCACAAGCATATGCCCCTTAATTAAAGTCGTGGCATAAGTATCATGATCATCCACCGTACCACTATTCACCAACCACAAGGGATTTGTCAACCCGCCCCCCAATTCTCTCGGGTACTTCTCCAGTTCACCGTTCGGACGAGTCACACGGCCGTAAGGAGTCAAACGCAAGGCCTGTACCAAATTGTAAGTCGTGGGACCGGAGTAATCATTAAAAGTATATCCCATTTGTGTCCCGACTTGCAACCAAGAAGCCACGTCACTCTGCAAACGGAGCGACAAAGCCTCCCGTTTATAATCATCTCCAATAATCACACCTTCCTGATCAACGTGAGAGGCAGATAGGAAATAATTCAATTTTTCCGTCGCACCGGATACTGATGCCGAATAACTCTGCATCAGTCCTACCCGACTCACGTAATCCAACCAATCCGTAGTTTTGCCGTTTTTATAATTCTCTAGCTCGAATCCACTCATCCAAGCTGAAGGATCGGCATCCTCCGCTAGATGCTGGGTTGCATTAATCTTTTTAATATAATTCTCCGGACTCAGCACCTCCGGACGATTCGCTATCTCTGACAACGTCCACGATGCATTAAAATTCAGCACGGGTTTTCCTAATTTTCCCTGTTTCGTCGTGATCATCACCACCCCGTTGGCAGCCTGTGATCCATAAGCAGCCAAAGATGTCGCATCTTTCAACACACTCATGCTTTCAATGATATTGGGGTCTATATCCCGCAAACTCCCCATAAAAATCACTCCATCCATCACGATCAACGGGTTAGATGTCGATCCCCCGATCGATTTTTGCCCCCGTACTTGTAAAGAAGGCGCCTGTCCTGCTCCTTGTTGTTGCGACACGGTAATACCCGTTACCGTTCCCCGCAACACATCCATCGAGTTCGTATTCGGTAACAATGCCAAAGGAGATTCCGCGGTGTTAATCACGCTCACGGACCCCGTAAAATTCTTCCGGGCCACGGAACCATATCCCACGACAACCACCTCCTCCAACTCTTCATTATCCACCCGCAACCGGACATTTCGCATCCCTTCCTTTTTTAACACTATTTCTCGGGTAACATACCCGACAAAAGAAACCCGAAGTACGGCTCCAGCTTTTACCGTTAACTTGTAGTTGCCCAAAGTATCGGTCACGCATCCATTTGTTGTTCCTTGTTCCAAGATAGCGGCCCCGATAATTGGTTCTCCTTGTTCATCAATTACTCGACCAAATATTTTCCACTTTGCCACTTGCGTCGAATTGATTTCCCCCGCAACACTTCGGGAAATTATTCCCATCATACACAGGCTACCAAGCAATAAAATCATTCCTAACTTGATAACACCTTTCTGAAAAAAATCTAGATCCTTCATTTTATATCACGTATATGCATTAATTTTCCTTCAAAAATTCACGAATTTTTTTATGTACAACAAACACGCCAAAACACAAGGAAGAAAATATCGAATTGATTTTCTGCAAAAAAGATCTCTAGGTTTCATCATGGAGCAATAGGAACGTGTGGAATTTTTACACACACCAAACACCAATATTCCACACCGTTAAAATTTAGGTACCTATATACCACTTTACAACGAAATTCAAAGTAAACTTTTCCTAGGTAATACCCGCTTATCTTCCGTAGCATATTCGATATTCTTAGGGATCAAAGACGTATCAACTTCGTTACAAAGACGTATCAAAGACGTTCGTGAACGTCTCTGATACGTCTTCGTGGCGAGATTAATTGGCGCTTGTCCTAGAAATTAATCCCTTATCCATTTGATTACGAATGATAAATATACCTTCTTGCATGTAGGGGTTTACATCTCACGACAAAATCGTATATAACTACCTAAGTTTATATAAATCCAACAACAATATCCCCTACAAAATAATTCACCTTTTTATTGATTTAATAAAAAATCTATCTTAACTTTGTATCGCAAAGAACTTTTAGAATATGGAAAATAAAGAAGCGCTCAATACATTACATGACATCAAAGAACTCATGGAAAAATCCACGAAATTCATGTCGATAAGCGGAATTTCCGCTATTCTCGTTGGTATTTATGCCTGCATCGGAACCGGCTTAGCCTACTTTATTCTAAATAAACAAGACTCCTTTGACACCTTGTTTAATATTCCATTATTAAATATCAACACTACTTACCAGCTCGCATCAATTTGCTTGATCGCATTGGGAGTACTCGCTCTTTCCCTTTTTACCACCTTCACGATGAGCTACCAAAAAGCCAAAAAAGGATGTAGAAACATCTTTAAAGATAAATCCGTTCACCGTTTGCTTTGGAATTTCTTTCTTCCCTTGCTGACTGGCGGGATTCTTTGTTTTTCTTTAATATGGCAGCAATATTATGGACTGACTTCTTCCATAATGCTCATTTTTTACGGTTTATCTCTCGTAAATTGTTCCAAGTACACCTATTCGGACATACGTTACCTAGGTTATGCTGAGATTCTGTTAGGCCTCGTTGACAGCTTCACGATCACCCATGCCCTTTTATTCTGGGTTACCGGTTTCGGATTACTTCATATTGCGGCAGGAATATACTTTTATTGTAAAGTTGAACACAAACAGCATCCGGCAAGACCGTAACCAAGCGTAAATCGTAATCCATGAAAGAATACCTGGAAAATATAAACAAGGCTTTTGAAAGTAAGGCACGCCTAGGGATCATGTCCATCTTGATTGTTAACGAATCAGTAGATTTCGTAACCCTCAAGAATTTACTCGATCTCACGGACGGGAACCTAGCCAGCCACACCAGAAGCCTTGAGGAATTGGGATATATCCAATGCCAGAAACAATTCATCGGACGACGTCCCAACACGACGTTCTCCGTCACGCAGAAAGGCCGGGAGGCTTTTGCAAAGCACTTAAACGCTTTGGAAGAATTTTTAAAGAACCAGAATATATAATTTTTTTTACTTATTTCACTTTGAAATTCAAAGTTCTTTTCAAATAACATTAAATACAATACACAATGGACGAACAAACTGCAAAAAATCAAAAAGAGAACAGCACACGAAAAAGTCTCAACAAACAAGACTCTTTAGTTCTAAAGATTGTACTCATTGCTTTCCTAATCCTCCTGTCTTTCATTCCCATGAGCATGATTCGAGGACTCATCAATGAAAGGGAAATGACTGCAAATGCAGCCGCACAAGAGGTTCAACAAAAATGGAGTAAGTCTCAAACCCTCATTGGCCCGATATTAACCATCCCTTATTTTTACCAGGACGAAAAAGGAGAGAATCAAAAGGGATATATCAATTATCTCCCCGAACAACTGAACATCACCGGAGACGTCAACACGCAGGAACTCAAACGAGGATTATATGAAATTATCGTTTACAATTCCACGCTGGAGATTACCGGGAAATTCTCGGCCAAAGACTTGAAAGAAAGCAATCTATTCCCCTACGACAAGTGGATTGAAACCGCCACAATCAACCTTGGAATCAGCGATCTGCGAGGAATCAATGAACAAATCTCACTTGAATGGGACAACCGAAAACTGAATTTCACACCCGGGGTTGATCCCCACAGCCTCGTCGTTTCCGGCATATCATCGAAAATCACGCCACAACAACTGTTTGCAAACGATTCGATCGTTCATTTCACGATAAAACTTAAACTGAAAGGCTCCGAATCCATTCAATTTACCCCTCTTGGCAGAACAACAAAAGTCGCCATTCGTTCAAATTGTCAAACCCCAAGCTTCAATGGAGCCTTTTTACCTACCGAACGAGAGGTCTCGTCAGAAGGTTTCACGAGCAAATGGGAAGTCCTGGAATTCAACCGGAACTATTCACAGATTCTCAAAGAGAGTCCCTACCGTCCCACCACGAACGAGTACAGAGACATGACGGATGACAATTTGGGTTTCCAATACACGAATTACGCCATCACGGAATCCACATTCGGGGTAAATCTCCTGTTCCCGGTAGACCAATACCAGAAATCCACACGCTCCGCTAAATACGCCTTTTTAATCATCATATTGACTTTCGTTGTCAGTTTTTTCGTGGAAATATTCCAGAAAAAGAACATTCACCCAGTTCAATATCTACTTGTCGGACTGGCCTTATGCTTGTTCTACACGCTATTAGTCTCCACGTCCGAACATATCGGTTTCACCCCCGCCTATATCATCTCCGCCCTCATGACCACTTTACTCATCACGTTCTACATGGTCGGCATTTTAAAAATAAAGAAAACAGCATTCACGATCGGAGGCCTTCTGGCTTGTCTTTACGCCTATATTTTCTTCCTGATCCAACTGGAAACCTACGCTCTACTGGTGGGGAGTATCGGATTATTCGTTATCCTGGCGATCATCATGTATTTCTCTCAAAAAATAAATTGGTACAATAACCAATAACAACTTTTTCCTCTTTCCGGAATCAACCGAAAAGAGGAAAAATAAAAATCAACAACATCATGAAAAAATTTTGGATACACAATTTATCCATCACGCTATCCCTACTCGTTGTTTTCCTAGTCACCTTGTACTCAATAGGAATATACGACAACCGTTTCGGTCATTATCTTGCCCTAGCGATCTTCGGGATTTCTGGATTGCAATCCATAGCCAGTTTGATCATAGGCCTTTACAATATCAAGCTCCAAACCGCCAATATGATTTTACTGGGAATTTTATCCGTAGCATTTTCCTATCTAATAACCATTTACACGTTCAATTGTTTATTCATATCGTGCTAAGAACAACATACACGAGGATTAACGAATTGTAATTATTAGCTTTATTCCTCGATTTCTTTCTGAAATTAACATTCCTCCTTTTTGGATTTCACCGAAAATGCGTATGTTTGTGCAAACTTTTAAATATGGAGATAAAGATTCCGATAGAGATCGTTGAACTGGAAGATAACAGCTTTCACATCATCGTCTCTCTGCAAATCGGTAGCATTGAGGGAGATTTCATTATAGACACGGGAGCATCCGTGACGGTCATAGACAAACTTACACCGTTTAGTTATGAACCGCTGGATGACGTTTCCGAAATTAACTCCGGAGGGGTGTGCGGAGAAATTAATGAGGTACAGCTTGTGAATATCACGGCTCTACAAATCGGTGACCACACAATCGAGAACGTACATGCGGCAGTCATCGACTTGCAGTACGTGAATTCTCTATACGACAAACACCTGCAGCGCAGGGTTGCCGGATTGTTGGGGAGCGATTTTCTCGTCAGGCATGAAGCGGTCATTGATTATGGAAATAAGGAGTTAACATTAAAAGTATCTGCCTAATTGTATAGCAATTTTGAAAAAATTGTTATACTTTTGCGCACTAAATATGTGTTAAAAGAAGAATTGAAGCTTAAGTAATTATAAATTCATTAAACAGATGCAGAATAAAGGAGCGATTACACTACTCGCTGTTGCTTTGGCATTGGTGAGTCTTTATCAGTTGTTTTTTACTTATAAAACCAACCAGGTAGAGAACGCGGCGAAGGAGTTCGCCAACGGTAACCCTATTAAAGAGAAAGAGTATTTAGATTCGGTCGCAAACCAACCCGTCTACAATTTCCTCGGTTTAGCCAAATTCACTTACAAGGAATGTAAGGAATTAGAACTGAACCTCGGTTTGGACTTGAAGGGTGGTATGAACGTGACCATGGAAGTTGACGTTGTAGACGTAGTAAAGAGCTTGGCAAACCACAGCACGGACCCCGCTTTCAATCAAGCAATCGAGGAGGCAGTGAAGATGAGAGTTTCCAGCCCGAAAGACTTCGTAACCCTTTTTGGAGAGGCTTTCGAAAAAATTGCCCCGGGAGCACAACTGGCATCCCCAGCTATTTTCGGTACTCACGAAATGAAAGAAAAGATCAAAGTCGGAGCTACCAACAAAGAAGTTCTTGACGTGATCCGTAAAGAGGCTGACGGAGCAATTGACAACACGTTTAACATTCTTCGTACTCGTATCGACCGTTTTGGTGTTGCTCAACCCAATATCCGTAAAGCTGACATCTCCGGAAGAATCGTTATCGAGTTACCGGGTATCAAGGAACCGCAACGTGTGAGAGAGTTGTTACAAGGAACTGCCGCATTGGAATTCTATGAAACATTCGACAACGCAAAAGGACAAGATGCCGGAGAAGATGCATTCATCAACTACTTGGCTGCCGCAGACCAAAAATTAAAAGAGGTTCTTGACGCCCAAGCATCCAAAGTCACAAATGAAGAAACAACCGCACAGGTAACTGACACGACAAAAGTGCAAGATAAAGAATCAGCCATCCTAGACGCAATCAAAGGAGAATCCGATTCATTGAAAACGGTAACCAGTATGGCTGAATACGAGAAAGAACATCCACTTCTTGCCATATTATCACCTAACATGACTCAACAGGGTCAACCCGTAGGTGGTTCTACAATTGGATATGCCAACATTAAAGATACGGCTAAAATCAACGCCTATTTAAGATTACCGCAAGTAAAATCGGCCTTCCCTAGAAACGCACGTTTGTTGTGGGAAATGAAAGCTGTAAACGGAATGGTTCCTTTACACGCTATTAAGATTACTACTCGTAACGGTAAAGCTCCTCTTGAAGGAGACGCTGTAATTGATGCGAGACAAGACTATGATCAACAAGGTCGTCCGGTTGTTTCCATGCAGATGAATGGAGAAGGAACCAAAACATGGGCTCGTTTGACAAAAGATAATATCGGACGTTGCATCGCTATTGTACTTGATGGTATGGTTGCATCCTCTCCTAACGTAAACGACGAGATCAAGGGCGGTAGCTCCCAGATTTCCGGACGTTTTGACGTAAAAGAGGCTGGAGACCTTGCAAACATCTTGAAATCCGGTAAATTACCCGCACCCGCACGTATCATCGCTGACGAGGTGGTTGGAGCATCACTGGGACAAGAGGCTATTCAATCCGGTATGTGGTCATTCATCATCGCATTCGTATTAGTATTAGTCTATATGCTATTCTTTTATAGCAAGAATGCCGGTTTGGCTGCCGACGTTGCATTGCTTGCCAACTTATTCTTCCTGTTTGGTATTCTCGCTTCCATCGGAGCCGTTTTGACCTTACCCGGTATTGCCGGTATCGTATTGACCATGGGTATGGCTGTCGATGCCAACGTGTTGATCTACGAACGTATCCAAGAGGAAATCAGAGCTGGTAAGGGATTGAAACTTGCTATCAAGGAAGGTTATAGTAATGCCTACTCGGCTATTATCGACGGTCAGTTGACCACGTTATTAACCGGATTTATCCTGTACTACTTCGGAGAAGGTCCGATCAAAGGTTTCGCAACCACGTTGATCATCGGTATCCTTTCTTCTCTATTCACGGCTATCTTCATCACTCGTTTGATCCTTGAAAGAGCTGCATCCAAGAGTGACAATGTTACCTTCACAACCCCATTAACTGCAAACTGGTTGAGAAATACCAAGTTCCCGTTCTTAAAAAAACGGAAGATCAGTTACACAATTTCCGGTATCGTGATTGTACTTTGTTTCATATCCTTGTTCACCAGAGGTTTGGATAAAGGTATCGACTTCGTGGGAGGTAGAACTTATACCGTGACTTTCGCACAAGACGTACAAGTGGGTGATGTTGCCGAAAAACTGGCAGGTGTTTACGGAAGCGCTCCAGAAGTGAAGACCGTGGGAACTGCAAATAACGTGAAGATCACCACGAAATACCGGATTGCTGAAACCGGAGCCGATGTTGATGCGAACGTAGACTCATTATTATATATCGGATTACAAGAGATTCTTCCCGCTGGAACAGATTACGAGACATTCCGTAACGTGCATTTGCAACAGACTCAAAAGATCGGACCTGCCGTGGCTGAAGACATGACAAGAGCTGCTGTTTGGTCGGTATTGTTTGCCTTGATTGGTATCTTTATCTACATCATGGTACGATTCTCAAGATGGCAATATGGTGCCGGAGCTGTTGTCGGTTTGGCTCACAACACGATCATCGTAATCGGAGCATTCTCCTTGTTTGCAGGTCTGTTACCGTTCTCTTTGGAGGTTGACCAATCCTTTATCGCTGCCGTATTGACGGTTGTGGGTTACACCATCAACGATACCGTGGTTGTATTCGACCGTATCCGTGAGTACCGTAAACTATACCCGAAACGGGATGATGAGCAAGTTGTAAACGACGCATTGAACTCTACGCTACGTCGTACGTTCAGTACTTCATTATCAACCATCGTCGTGTTGTTAGCGATATTCATTTTCGGTGGTGCGTCTATCAAGGGATTCATTTTCGCCTTGTTAGTGGGTATCATTGTCGGTACATACTCATCACTATTCATCGCAACTCCTATCTCTTTCGACTTGACCAGAAGATTCAAAAAGAAAGTAGAAGAGAAGAAATAAAAAAATATTTCAAGTTTATACAAAATAGCTCCTTTTTACAGGAGCTATTTTTTTGCACACGAGATAAAGGTACACACTCCGGTATTGCAGTATACATACGCCGGTGTCTCGCAATCTCCTTTCAATAACATCAAAAAAGTTACAAATTGAAAGTAAAAATGATATATCAATATTAAAGTTGCAATATAATTGGGTTTATAACAATAAATATCCTACTTTTGTAGCGTAGAAAGCAGCAACAGGATAACCGAACAATTACAAGTATGTCAAAGCGCCAGATCAGAATCTGTTTAGGAAGTTCTTGTTTTTCCCGGGGAAACAATACCAACCTCGGAGCGATTAAGAAATATCTGAGTGAAAATAACTTGGAGGCAGAGATCGATTTCTGCGGGCATTTGTGCGAGGAATTGTGTAGTAAAGGTCCCATTATCCGGATCGATGACAAAGTGTATGAAGAAGTAAATCTATCGCGTTTGTACAAAATCTTACAAGAAGAATTCCCATGCAACTAAGACCCATCTATACAGAACCGGACAATTGTCAGGATTGTTATAAATGTATCCGGGAATGCCCCGTGAAGGCAATCCGGATGGAAAACAATCAGGCATCCATCATTGAAGATCGTTGCATCTACTGCGGGCATTGCACACAAGTATGTCCAACCGGGGCTAAAAAAATTCGTGACGGGTTAACCCGTGCAAAATTAACTTTGACACAAAACCCGAAAGTCATTCTATCCTTGGCACCCTCGTACGTAAGTGAATTCGAGGGAGTTCATTCCAGCGTGCTGATTGCTGCTATCAAGCGTTTAGGTTTTACAAGTGTGTCGGAAACTGCTCTAGGAGCTGAAATCGTCACGGATCGGACCGAAAAATTCTTGGAAGAAGCCGAGAGTGGCGTGTACATCTCTTCGGCTTGTCCGGTGGTTGTTGAATATATCCGGAAATATTCCCCGGATCATGTGCGTTTTATCACTCCGATTATTTCTCCCATGCTGGCTCACGCCAAGATTCTGAAACAACTGTACGGGGAGGACGTGAAAATTGTTTTTGCAGGTCCTTGCATCTGCAAAAAACTGGAAGCAGACTACTTTAATAACCTCGTTGACGTGGTGATCACGTTCAAGGACCTGAAAAAATGGTTCGAACAATCCGACATCAACTTGAAAAATATCGCACCGAATCAACCGGAGGCCCGTTTCGTGCCTTACCGTTCCGGGATGGGCGCTTACTACCCCATTGAAGGTGGAATGTTAAAAGGAATGCAAGAGGGCAAAAAACAAATACATCACATGGCTTTCTCGGAACTTTCTACCGTGAAAGACGTGTTGAAAGAGCTGGATTCACACCGGGAAAACGATTCCATATTCTTGGAATTACTAGCTTGCAAGGGCGGATGCATTAATGGTCCTGCCAAATTAAGCCATATATCCCCGGCCTTAAAAAGATACGAGATTATCCACCAATCGGAATTGGGAAATCCCAAAGATGATTTCAAAAATATTGATTTGCAGATACTGTTCTGCAAAGACCCCCACGTACAAGATCACACCTACACGGAAGAGGAGATCAAACAGGCCATGGCCGTCGTGGGTAAAACCGGACCAGAGGATGAATTAAATTGTAGTGGCTGCGGTTATGACTCGTGCCGTGATTTCGCCATTGCCATGCTGGAAGGACGGGCCGAAGAAAATATGTGTGTATCTTACATGAGAAAAATCGCACATGACAAGGCCACCGTACTCCTCCAAAAGATTCCGGCCGGAGTATTACTCGTCAACTCGGAATTGAAAGTCGTGGATATGAATCAATCCTGCGCCACGCTCATGGGAGAGGACATTGCTTCCATTTACGAAGTTGATCCCGGACTAAACGGAGTGGCATTGAAAAATATCTGTTCCTACGAAGACTTGTTCCGTGCCGTGTTGACAACCGGAAAGGAAATTATCGAACGACAGGTACGGGAAGAAGACCGGACATGGATTATATCCATCTATAACATACAACCTCACCGATTAGTTTTCGGGCTATTGCAAGATTTACGCGAACCTTACGTCCGTAAAGAATGGATGCTTGAAAAGACCCAGGAGGTAATCAAGAAACACATGGAAACCGTCCAGCAAGTAGCTTGTTTGCTCGGGGAAAATGCCGCGTTCACGGATGCCACGTTGCGCACTGTAATGGAGGCTTACAAGAAAAATGACCAAAAGAAACCACTCTAATTTCATTTGTCTTGAGAAACAACGGTAATTTCATCGAGGTTGACTTCTTCCAGAAGAATAAAGCGGGCAATGTTGTCTGCGGGGATTGTTTCATGTCTCAAAAACTAAAAGGTGAAGGACGTGTCATCAGCGTGCTATCGGATGGTTTGGGAAGCGGGATCAAAGCCTGTGTCCTATCCACGATGACGGCAACCATGGCCATGAACTTTACCGCCATGAATGAAAGCATCCTACGTACTTCTACCTCGATCATGAATACCTTGCCGAAAGACATGGTGAGAAAGATCAGTTACTCGACCTTTTGTATTTGTGACATTGATTGTTTCGGTAACGTGAAAATTATCGAATATGAAACTCCCTCCTACTATTTATACCGGAACGGGCGTTTCGTCAACATATCCAAGGAAAAAATCCCAGTGGAACGGGAAGACCTTGAGAACACATTTCTGTGGATTTCCGAGTTCACGCTGGAAAAAGAAGACCGGATTATCTTCTTCAGTGACGGGGTAAGCCAATCCGGTATGGGAACGGCTAAAATGCCCTTTGGTTGGGAAGACGGGGCAAAGGAATATATTGCTAATCTAGTAAATCAATATAATGATATATCTGCCAAGGAATTGGCACATAAAATAGTAAATCAAGCAGAAAAGAACGATGGTTACTTGTTGAAAGACGACACGAGTTGTTGTGTCATCTACATGCGGAAACCCCGTAACTTGCTTGTGTGTACAGGTCCTCCCTATGACGAGAAGAACGATAAATACCTGGCCAACCGGGTTCGGGAATTTCAAGGGAAAAAAATCCTGTGTGGGGGAACCACAGCAACCATTATCTCCCGTGAACTGGGTGCGAAAATGGTCGTCGACATGAATATCGTGGACAAGGAGCTCCCTCCCATCTCCAAGATGGAAGGCGTTGATCTTGTCACCGAGGGAATCTTGACGTTAGGTAAGGTGGAACGCATCCTGACGGAAGGAGATATTGACCGCCGTCGGGAAGCCGGACCGGCAGAACTGATGGTGAGAATGTTGTTGAATAGTGATAAAATCACGTTACTCGTGGGAACCCGTATCAACACGGCACACCAAGATCCCAATCTTCCCGTGGAGTTGGAGATCCGGAGAAACGTGGTCAAAAAAATAAAATTTTTATTGGAGACAAAGTATTTGAAAGATGTAGAGATTATGTATATTTAGGGGATAAAATCTAAAACAAAACCGACTCACAACATTATGGAAAAAATAAATGTAAAAATATGCGTGGGCACCATGTGCTATGTCATGGGTGGCGCAGAGTTGAGAGATGTGATTGAATCTCTTCCCCATAATATCCTCGAACATCTTAATGTAAGCTATTCTCCATGTTTAGGGTGTGGCAAAGGTGAACAAGCCCCACCGTTTATTGAAGTAAATGGAAAACGTATTGCTGGCGTTAGTAAAAATAGTTTAATACAAATTGTTAAAGAGGAAGTAAGAAATGTTATATGACAATTTTGCGATGCTCACGAAGCGTGAGTTACTGATTAGAATTGTAAAACTTTTAAAGGAAGAAAATCTAGTAGATGGGGTGAAGTACATTCCAGTGGAAATGCGCCCAAAAAATAAAAGACCAATCAAGTGTTGCGTGCATAAAGATCGCTACATCTTGAAGCATAAGATTATTTCAATCTTGGGCTTTGAAATCACGGACGAGGAAATCGACCTGATCCCCTTGTCTGAATTCGCCCAGAAAGCACTTGATAACAAGAATACGAAAGAGAATATTCTTTCTGTGGTTCACGAGGCTTGTAGTGCTTGTATGCAATCCCAGTATTTCGTGACTAATATGTGTCGCGGTTGCGAAGGACGTCCTTGTTTGATGAACTGCCCGAAAGCAGCTATCTCTTTCAAGGGGGGTAAAGCTTGCATCACGCAAGAAGACTGCGTGGGTTGCGGACTATGTTCTAAAGTTTGTCCTTACCACGCGATCGTGTACACTCCTGTTCCTTGCGAGGATGTTTGCCCGGTGAAAGCGATCACCAAAGGCGAAGACGGAACCGAGCATATTGATAAAGATAAATGTATCTATTGCGGGAAATGTATGCAAACTTGTCCCTACGGAGCTATCATGGAACGTTCTAAAGTGATCGACGTGTACAAGAGCATTACCGCCCCGGACAAGAAAATCATAGCGATCCCGGCTCCGGCTATCTACGGACAGTTCAACGCAACTCCGGGACAAATTCTTTCCGCCATCAAGGCCATCGGCTTTGACGACGTGGTAGAAGTGGCTTTGGGTGCAGAAGATACTTCCCGCAACGAGGCTGCCGAGTTCCTGGAACGCATGGAAGAAGGGAAACCTTTCATGACCACCTCCTGTTGCCCGGCGTACGTGGGTTGGGTGGACAAACACGCCCCCATGGTAAAACCGTTTGTTTCCGATACCCGTAGCCCAATGGTTTACGCCGCTCGCCGGGTAAAAGAACAATATCCGGATGCCGAAGTCGTATTTATCGGCCCGTGTCTGGCTAAACGTTACGAAGCTGAAATGTACGTTCCGGAAGTGGACTACGTGATGAGCTTTGAAGAATTGGGAGCATTCATGGTGGCTTATGACATCAATCCGGAAACTTGTGAAGAATTACCATTGGATCCGGAAGTTACGAAATTCGCCCGCGGATACGCTCAAGCCGGTGGAGTTCGCAATGCTATTGTAGAAGCTGTTGGGAACGGTTACACAACCCTTTCTCTCGAAGGACTTGACAAAAAGAACCAGACTTTACTGAAAACTATGGTGAAAAAACCGGAAGCCCAGTTTGTCGAAGTGATGGCTTGTGATGGTGGTTGCGTGAACGGACCTTGTTCATTAGCTCCGCTTACATTAGCCAAACGGCAGATCAAGAAAGCGTTAGAAAAATAAAATAAGGCAGCTAAAAATAACGGCCCTCTTCTTTTCAGAGGGCTGTTATTTTTATATTTCAAATCGTGATTTATTTCACCATCGCATGACGATACCCTTTCGTCTTGTTCCACCCTCCGCGGGTGAAATCGGGAATTGCCACGGGAGTACTGTTATTCTCTAAAGAAAGAGCCGTCAGCTCACCCAAACAACACCATTCTGCCAAATCATACACGTCCATATCTAACGGTAATCCATTTCGCAAGCAATATACCAAACGGTAATCCATGATAAAATCCATTCCACCATGTCCCCCCACTTTCTTGGCTTGCTCTTCCAACTCGATCTGAATCGGGTGTTTATATTTTTCCATCAAAGCCTTCTTCACATCCTCCGGAACAAAACCGTGAGAATTCAAATCCTCGTGATCGGGAGCCACATCCGAGGAAATTTGTGTCGATTTCAAAGCATATCCCGAAACCGGATATTTATTAGCAAATCCTTTGGTTCCCGTCAACTGGTACATCCGGCTATACGGACGAGGAGATACCACGTCATGCTGAATCTGGATAGTCTTCCCGTTTTCCGTGCGAATCAGCGTGATCGTGTGATCCCCATTCTTGAAATCTTTCACCTCTTCCCCGGTCTTGTTTTTCAAATACTCGGGAGCCGAAACGGCCTTCGTGTCCATACATACCAAGTAATTCATCTTGTCCCCCCGGTGAATATCCAATAACTGACAAGCCGGTCCCATTCCGTGAGTAGCATAAATGTCCCCTCTATGTTTCCGGTTATAATCCATACGCCAGTTATTCCAGTAATAAGGCCAGAATTCCTCCAAGTTATGAATATAAGCCCCTTCCACGTGCAAAACTTCACCAAACACACCTTGTTGAGCCATATTCAACGTTGTCAATTCAAAAAAATCATACACGCAATTCTCTAACATCATGCAATGTAACTGTTTCTTCTCTGCCATATTAATCAATGCCCAAATTTCCTCCATATTCATGGCAGCAGGCACCTCAATCGCCACGTGTTTCCCGTGTTCCATTGCATATAAAGCCATCGGAGCATGATGTAACCAATCGGTAGCAATATACACTAAATTAATATCATCCCGTTCACAAAGTTGTTTCCAAGCATCCTCTCTCCCGGAATAACCGACAGCCTCCGGAACTCCCGCTTTCTTCAAAATACCTTGACATTTCTCTACTTGTTCTGGGCGAATGTCACACAGAGCAACCACCTTTGTTCCAGGAATATGTAAGAATCGTTCCACTGCACCGGGTCCCCGCATCCCCAAACCGATAAACCCAACCCGCACTGTATCCAGTTTCGGTGTTACCAGATTTACTACATCCTTTTGTCCCGCAGGACGTTCAGGCACAGGGACCTCGATCATTAAACTTTTTTTCGTCTCTTTTTCAGACACTCCATTTGTACAAGAAGAAATCATCCCGCACAAAACAATAGCCACGACAAATATAAATGTCATTTTTCTCATAAATTGTTAAATTAGAATTTTACACAAAACACAACTTTTTCAAAATTCACGTTCTAAAATAACAAATAAATCTGAACTTTATTTCCTATTGACAAAATAATACTCCCTCGTCGACAAAAAACACTCATTCATCGACAAAAAAAATCTCAACATCCAAATTAATTGTATTCGTTTTCAACACCTTATATTTTTGTAAAAAGCAAAAAAAGAAAACAAGATGAATATACAAACAAACATTGCAACCATCCTTTTTATAATCATTCCGTCCTTAGTGGGCTTTTCTCAGGAAAAGCCCACTTCTTCCTGGAATTTGAAGGATTGTATTGATTATGCCCGGAAAAATAACATCCAGGTACAATCGGCAAAAGTAACGCAACAAAATGCTTACATAGATTTATTGCAAGCAAAAGCACAGCTTTTTCCATCGTTAACATTCAGCAGTTCGCAAAACTTGGGACACCAGAAAACAGAACAATCGGATGGTAAATTCAAGTCTCAGAGTGCTTACACGGGTAATTACACCCTAAACGGGGGGCTGACAATTTACAACGGGAGTAAATTAACTCGCACGATCCGTCAGCAACAAATAACGAACATAGCCCAAGAGTACCAAGTAAACATAGCCAAGAACGACATCGAAATTGCCGTCACCGAGGCCTACCTGCAAATACTTTACGCAAACGAATCGCTAAAAACCAACCACCAAACGTTGGAAACCTCTGCCGCCCAGCTGGCACGTTCCAAAGAATTACTGGCTGCCGGTTCAATAGCCCCTAGCGATTACGCCCAGATTGAAGCACAATACAGTAACGATCAGTACAACGTGACAATGGCAGAAAATACTCTCACTTTGAACAAATTACAACTAAAACAATTATTAGAACTCGACCCAACGGATAGTTTTGACATCTATTTCCCGGAATTGGAGGCCACCCAAGTACTCACCCCGGCACCTTCTCCCTTGGAAGTTTACCAGATCGCCCTAGAAACCATGCCGGAAATGAAGAACAGCCAGTTGAACGTGGAATCGGCACGGCTGGAAGAAAAGATCGCGGCAGGAGATCGCTTGCCCAGCATCTCACTTAGCGCATCCGTGGCCACGAACCATGATTCGGAATCAGACCACTCTTTTTCAAAACAACTAAATAATCGATTAAACGAGAATGTGGGGCTCAATATTAGTATCCCCATTTCTAAAAATCGTCAGATCAAATCAGCCATTGAGAAAGCAAAATTACAAACGGAAACAGCCCGACTGGAAGAGTTGAATACCCGCAAGGAACTGTGGAAAACGGTAGAAACACTCCACCAGAACGTGATCTCCGCACAAAGTAGATACGTTGCTGCCACGAACAGCGTGAAATCGGCCACGATGAGTTACAACCTCGTTCAAGAACAATTCGACGCTGGCATGAAAAACACGGTGGAATTACTCACGGAAAAAAACAATTATCTTTCTGCCTTACAAGAACAGATTCAAGCAAAGTTCGAGGCGATTCTTTCACTCAAACTGCTCAACTTCTACCGTAATCAACCTATCGAAATCTAATGTAAAATATTAATTATAGAACAACATGAAAAAGATTGTTACCATAATCATCGCCATCACCGTTATCGTCGGAGCCTTTTTCTTCTTCCGTTCGGGAGATAAGAAAGTGACGACGTACGAGACTGTCGAACTGAAAAAAGGCTCTATTAATAATACAGTGACCGCCACGGGAACGATAGAACCAATTACCAAAGTCGACGTGGGTACCCAGGTTTCCGGAACAATTTCACACATTTACGTGGACTACAATTCCGTCGTGACAAAAGGACAATTACTTGCGGAACTCGATAGAAAACTACTGGAAGCCGAACTGAAATCTGAAATGGCAAATCTAAAATCAAGCAAAAGTGAATTCGAGTATCAAGATAAAAATTTCAAGCGCTTGCACCAGTTACACGAAAAAAATTTAATCAGCGAAACAGAATACGAAGAAGCATTATACCAGTACGAGAAAGCACAACAAGCCTACGAAAAAGCACAAGCCACGCTGGTAAAAGCACAATCAAATCTTGATTATGCCACGATTTACTCGCCAATCGACGGGGTAGTTTTATCCAGAGAGGTGGAAGAGGGACAAACAGTTGCCGCCAGTTTCGAAACCCCGACCATGTTCACTATCGCCAACGATTTGCGCAAGATGCAAGTGATCGCTGACGTGGACGAGGCTGATATCGGTCAAGTACTCGAAGGACAACGCGTGACGTTCACGGTCGACGCTTTCCCGGATGACACGTTCGAGGGAGACGTGACTCAAGTACGATTGAACCCGACCACGGAATCTAACGTGGTAACTTACGAAGTAGTTATTGATGCCCCGAATCCCGAGTTAAAACTGAAACCGGGACTGACCGCAAATATCACGGTTTACACGATGGAGAAAAACGACATTCTGCTGGCCCCGTTGAAAGCTTTCCGTTTTACCCCGGAAATTGACCCGGAAAACCCACAGACCACACTAGCTCCACAAACAGGAAAAGGAGAAAAAGTAGTTTGGTTGCAAACGGCAGAAGGCATCGTTTCCAAAGTGATCAAAGTGGGGGTCAGTGATGGAATATACACTGAAGTAAAAGAGGGAATACAGGAAGGTTCTCGCCTAATTGTAGGAGTTCAACGCAACAAAAAAATAGTCCCTCAAGGAGGCAACGAGGAATCCAACCCATTCATGCCACCACGTCCGGGACAAAAGAAGAAATAATTATCGTATAAGATTGAAATCATGGCAAATGATATTATAAAAATAGAAAACCTGAGGAGGGATTTTAAGGTCGGATCTGAAACCGTTCATGCTTTGCGCGGTATATCATTCTCGATCCGTGCCGGAGAGTTCGTGACGATAATGGGTACGAGTGGTTCCGGGAAATCCACCCTACTCAATATCCTCGGATGCCTCGACACTCCCTCCTCGGGGGACTATTACCTCGATGGTATCGCGGTTAGGGATATGGGGAAAAATGACAGGGCTTCACTGAGAAATCGTAAAATCGGATTCGTGTTCCAATCATATAACCTGTTACCCAAAACAACAGCCGTGGAAAACGTGGAATTACCGTTACTTTATAATCCATCCTTTTCATCCCGGGAACGCCGGGAAAAAGCGCTGGAGGCTTTGAAGGCCGTGGGATTAAGCGACCGGATCAACCATCGTTCCAACCAGATGTCCGGCGGACAGCAACAACGTGTTGCCATCGCCCGGGCTATCGTGAACGATCCGGTAATCCTACTTGCCGACGAGGCTACGGGCAACCTAGATTCCCGTACTTCATTTGAAATTCTCACGCTCTTTCAACGTCTCCATGCGGAAGGAAGAACCATTATATTCGTAACCCATAATCCCGAAATTGCCCAGTTCAGCAGTCGAAATATCGTTCTACGGGACGGTCATATTACGGAAGACACGGTTAACCCAAACGTAGCCTCGGCTAAAGAAGTACTGGATGCACTACCGAAAGAAAACGATTAAATAAATGTAGAATTTAAAATTTAGAATGAAATATTACCTGAAAATGGGAGGTGGTTCAATCTAAAATCTAACATCATAAATCTAAAATTAACACATGAACTATGCAAATTTAATACGAATAGCTTTACGAGCCTTAGCTAACAACAAGTTCCGAGGATTCCTGACCATGTTGGGAATCATTATCGGGGTTGGGTCCGTGATTTCCATGCTGGCTATCGGGCAAGGCTCAAAACGTAGCATTCGTGACCAAATATCAGAGATGGGTTCCAACATGATCATGATCCATCCCGGGAACGGGAAGTTCGGGGGAGTCCGTCAAAGTGCCAGCAGTATGCAAACGCTGAAGCTGGAGGATTACGAGGCGATCGTTCGTGACGTGGATTTGATCGACAAATGTACCCCTTCCGTCAATTCAAGCGGTCAAGTTATATATGGAGCCAATAATGCCCCGACAACCATCTACGGAGTAAACCAGGATTATCTTGACATTCGGAAGTTCAGCGTGGGGGAAGGTGAGATGTTCACGGATCACGACATCAAAACTTCCGCAAAAGTATGTATCGTGGGACAAACCGTCGTTGATAACCTATTCACGAAGGGAGAAGAACCACTGGGAAAGACCATCCGGTTCAACAAAACCCCCTTCCGCATCATCGGAGTATTGACACCCAAAGGATATAACTCCATGGGACAGGACCAAGATGATATGATTATCGCCCCCTATACCACTATACAGAAACGTCTGTTGGCCATCACCTACATTCAAGGAATATTCGCCTCGGCCGTCACGGAAGACGATTCCGAAGAAGCAATCGAGGAAATATCCGCTACCCTACGCCAGAATCATAAAATAGCCACGGGAGATGAAGACGATTTCCACGTGCGCTCGCAAGAAGAACTCAGTTCCATGATGAGTACGACGACCGACTTAATGACCGTCCTGTTGGCTTGTATCGCTGGCATATCATTACTTGTCGGCGGCATCGGAATCATGAACATCATGTATGTATCCGTCACCGAACGAACACGGGAGATCGGTCTCCGTATGTCCATCGGGGCAAAAGGACGACACATTCTATTCCAATTCCTTATCGAAGCGGTCATTATCAGCGTCACGGGAGGTATTATCGGGGTAATTCTTGGAATCGGTTCATCACTTATTATTAAATACGCTATCGGCTGGCCCATATACATCCAGATGTATTCTGTCGTGCTTTCCTTCCTGGTCTGCACGATTACCGGAATATTCTTTGGCTGGTATCCGGCACAAAAGGCATCCCAGTTAAACCCAATCGATGCTATACGATACGAATAGATTGCCGGGAAACTCGGCAGTTACAGGTTGCAAGTTTTCAAATTACCGGTTCGACAGAACTTCTTCCATAAACTTGTAACTTGCAACCCTGTAACTTGTAACTTTTTTTATACCTTTGCAAGTGGAGAAAAACGATATAATGCAAAAGACTCAGAACAAGAAGATATTAACGGGAGCCATCCACGTGCTTGGATGGGGAATATTCTTTGCCCTTCCCTTTTTCTTCTATCGCGGAGAAGGTGTTTCAATTACCCTAAACAGATATTTGGGGTACTGTTTCGTCCCGTTAAGTTGTCTTATTATATTTTACACGAATTTTCTCTGGCTAATCGAACGACAGCTTTTCCGCCGAAAAGTATCAGCATTCATTTTAAGTAATATCGTTCTCGTGATGCTTTTGGGAGCCAGCCTTCATTTTTGGCAGGACTTTCACCGGAAACATTTGTCAGAACCCACTCCGAAAGCCTTGAAAGAGTTACAAGAGTCTCTACCTAGACCACCCCGGTACGTGTTTATCGCCCGGGACATGATGCTCATGGCATTGACTGTCGCCCTCAGCGTGGCAATCAAAATGACCGGGGGATGGTATGAAACCGAGAACGAGAAACAAGAACTAAAAAAAGCTCAGGCCGAGGCGGAACTTCAAAACTTGAAAAGCCAGTTGAACCCGCACTTTTTATTCAACACGTTAAATAATATCTACTCGCTTATCGCTATCAACCAAGACAAGGCCCAGTATGCTGTTCACGATCTTAGCCGCATGTTACGTCACGTCCTATACGAGAATAACCAGCATTTCGTGTCGGTAGACAAAGAATTCGAGTTCATGAAAAGCTATATCGAGCTAATGAGCCTTCGCTTACCCAAAAGTACACGGCTGGAAGTTTCCATTCCGGAAAGAGGCAACAGGGCCATGATAGCCCCGCTATTGTTTATCCCACTGATTGAAAATGCGTTTAAACACGGGGTCAGTAGCACGCAGGAATCATTTATCAATATCAAACTCGAATTACAGGAAAACAACCGACTCAACTGTCTCGTGGAGAACAGTAACTATCCTAAAAAAGATAACGACCGGAGTGGTTCCGGTATCGGGTTAACGAACTTAAAACGCCGTCTAGAATTACTCTATCCGGGAAAATATATCTTTAAGGCAGAAACCCTTAACAACCGATTTATCACGGAACTACTTATTCAACTTTAAAACGAAAGGACATGACACTGAATTGCCTCATCGTGGATGATGAACCGTTAGCTTTGGATTTGCTAGAGAGTTACGTGAGCCGGACACCGTTCCTACACTTAGTCGCACAATGTGATAGTGCCGTGAAAGCACTTTCCGTCATAGAGGAAGAACCAATAGATCTGGTTTTCCTGGATATTCAGATGCCCGAACTCAACGGACTGGAACTGTCCCGCCTCGTGGGCAACAAAGTGAAAATCATATTCACCACCGCTTTCGAGCAGTACGCATTGGAAGGCTTTCGGGTTGATGCGCTAGACTACCTGCTGAAACCGTTCAACTACACGGAATTTCTCCGGGCGGCCACGAAAGCTTTACGATGGAGCGAAATGAGCCGGGTGGAAAACGTTTCTGCCAACGTACCGGATTCTATTTTCGTGAAAAGCGATTACAAATTGATCCAAATCCAGTTGAAAGACATTCTTTACATCGAGGGTCTAAAAGATTACATTCGCATCCAAACCGAGGACCAGGAGGGAGGTATTCTCACGCTGATGAGCATGAAGAGTATCGAGGACCATCTCCCCGGAGACATATTCATCCGGGTACACCGTTCCTATATTGTCAATATCAACAAAATTAAAACCATCGAACGGAACCGAATCGTGTTCGGAAAACTCTATATCCCCATTTCCGATTCTTACAAGGAACGTTTCATGGAATTGCTGGCTAAACGAGCAATTAATTGAAAATTGAAAATTGAAAATTGAAAATTATATCTACCTTTGCGTGGAGATAATAAGTCAGTGCTAACATCAAGATAATTTGAATCCTTGAAGATGGATTTTCATGAGAAACATTCATTTTCAACTTTCAATTTTCAATTTTCAATTGTTATGAGAAAAGACGAAAGATATAACCAGCGAGGAGTGTCCGCATCTAAAGAAGATGTGCATAATGCCATAAAGAACATCGACAAAGGTATTTTCCCGAAAGCTTTCTGTAAGATTATCCCCGATTATTTAGGCGGGCAGAAAAGTTATTGTAACATCATGCATGCCGATGGAGCCGGAACAAAGTCTTCACTTGCCTATATGTATTGGAAGGAAACCGGAGATTTATCCGTGTGGAAAGGGATCGCACAAGATGCTCTAATCATGAACATTGATGACTTACTCTGCGTGGGTGCTGTGGATAATATCCTGCTCTCTTCCACGATCGGAAGAAACAAGAAACTGATACCGGGAGAAGTTATCGCAGCCATCATCAACGGAACGGAAGAGTTGATCGAGGAATACCGGAAGTTGGGAGTCAATATCTATTCCACCGGAGGAGAAACCGCAGACGTGGGAGACTTGGTAAGAACTATTATCGTGGACTCCACGGTAACTTGCCGGATGAAACGTTCGGACGTAATTTCAAACAACCGGATCAAAGCGGGAGACGTGATAATCGGATTATCCTCTTACGGACAAGCGAGTTATGAAACAGAATATAATGGTGGAATGGGTTCTAACGGACTGACATCTGCCCGACATGACGTGTTTGCCAAATATTTGGCAGAGAAATACCCGGAAAGCTATGACAACTCCGTACCGGAAGAACTCGTTTATTCCGGGAAATGCAAACTAACAGACGAAATTGCCGGATTGGGCATTGATGCCGGGAAACTGGTATTGTCTCCGACCCGTACGTACATCCCGGTAATCAAGCAGGTGCTTGACAAGTACCGGAAACAAGTTCACGGCATGGTACACTGCTCCGGTGGTGCCCAGACCAAAGTGATGAATTTCGTGGAGAATATGCACATCGTGAAGGACAATATGTTCCCCGTTCCTCCCTTGTTCAAGTTGATTCAAGAACAATCGGGGACCCCATGGGAAGAGATGTACAAGGTGTTCAACATGGGTCACCGCATGGAGATCTACGTGGGTGAAGAGATCGCTGATGACATTATCGCCATTTCCAAAAGCTTTAACATTGACGCCCAAATCGTTGGTCGTTGCTACGATAACGACGAGGAAAAAGGTAATAAGCTCACGATTATCAGTGAACTCGGGAAGTTCATATACTGAACCGTGGGTTTGATTCTTAAAACCTATATATAAAATGAAAGGATGCCCCTAAAAGCATCCTTTCTATTTTTTTGCAAAAAACTACTTTTTCAACGTTTCTTCAGCTAAATAATCTTCCTATTGAGAAAATAGTAAAACTTAATCTATAACTTTTCCATTGTAATATTTTAAAAAGCCAACTTCGCCCATGCCTTTTAAGAGTTCTTGATTTTCAACAAAATTCTGTCCATACTTTAACCAACGTTTGGCAAATCCTTTAAATTTGGCACATGGAAAATCCGTACATTGGAAACAATGTGTTATCCCTTTCTCCAAGCAACATAAATGAAATGTTTTACATTTTTCACAACGAGAACGATTCAAGTCAGCTCCTTGACAAGGTCTTTCTTCTCTCATGTACATCGGACAACCTCCACAAAAGACACCACAAGCTGGAATACGTCCCTTATAAAATTTCATTTCGTCTCCCCCTTGGCCATCCAAAAATTTGTAAGAGAAAGTAAATTTGCCTTGCGCTTCTGCTCTTTCTCGACAATATAACCTCTTTTTTCAAAGAACGGACGAGCAGTTAAACTAACTTCTGACATAATCCGCATAATTCCGGTCATATTTGCATACTGTTCTATTTCATCTAAAAGCATCGAGGCAATGCCTCTACCTTGAAAATCTTTGTGAACGAACATGGAATGCAAATATCCCTGTTTTGTTATAGATGAAAAGCCAACAATTTGCGACTGCCGATTAACGGCCACAATGAAATAATGTGTCCTAATCATTTCTTCTATACGAGAGAGATCATTACCACATGACGCCCAATCTTCTACTTCTGCCTGTGAATAATCTCGTTTGTTTATTGTGAGGACTGTATTTTGAAATAAGTCGCTGAGTTCTGCGGTATCGGACTGCCGAGCAGTTCTAATTGTAAAATCTGTATTCATTTCCTATTCATTATATTCACTTCTTCGCCGCCTGCAACATCTGACGAATCTGATTTCGTACATTAATCTGTGCACTATCTACTTTCGCCCGTTTGGAAGGGATAAACAGGTTCTTGTATTTAGCCTTCGTGATCTTGAATTTCATCTTCTCCATAGACCCATAAATGTCTACTCCTAATTTGAAAGGTACTGGCGACTTCAGCACGGAAATATGATAATTAAATGTCATATCTATTTTATGCTCTCCCCCTACTGCTACCTTGTAACGATCCACCTCGACCAAAAAGGGAAATACTTCAATCATGCCATCCTTTATACGAAAATCCACAGCCACGCTATCAATCAAATTACGTTCCTTATTTTTAAACATCAGCATCTTGGAAATTTCCGAAAACGTCTCTCCATCCATCAATACCAAATCCTTACCATCAATGTAAGCCACGGCTCGTAACGTCGGCAAATCAACCATCATTGTGGAATCCAGCTGAGTCTCTGCTGCCATATGGAAATCTACCAGACCGTCGAAAGAGCGCAGCATCGGGACAATCGAATCCAAAGATGGCATAAAATTAATCAACGCCCCCACGTCAATATCATCCATTCGTAAATCAAAACCAGTATACGCTTTCTCTTTCCCGGAAGCCTTATACAACATCGTTGTCTTCACATCTGCCGCCATGGAACGCATACTCAAATCCGACAACTCAATACATTGATTTTGCATCACCACTTTCCCGTGAATACTATCCAATTCCGACTTTCCATACAACACTTTCTTAATATTCGTTTCAAACGTGAAATCAACACCGGGAGGAACAACAAAAACAGACATGGTAGAGTCAACCACGTACGTGGAATCAGCCGCCAAATCCACATCAGACAATTCATCCTCACTCAATTCCTCTTCTGTCCCCCACTTCATCTTTATTCGATTGGCAGCCCCAACTTCCATGGCTTTCATCAATTGATTGCAATTGATCATATTCGATCTCACCTTCAAATTAGCTTTCAAATCCTCCTGCCGCAAAAATGCACCCGCCAGATTATATACTTCCCCGGTTAACAGAAGATCAGAACGCCCCATCTTCAACTTTGCACCATTCAATTTAATATGTCCGGGACTTAAAGTAATCTTCGTCCCCGGCATACGCATCCGCAGAGGAAACAAGGGGGTGTATACCCGCATATCCTTAAAGCCAACCACACCACTGACAAGCCATTGACGTTTATTTTTCCAGTCTGGAACTCCCAAAAGATCAAATCCGGCATTCGCCAACCGTAAACGATTCCCTCTAGCTCTTACCCGTAAACTATCCATATTGACCTTCGCTTTTACCAACGGGAGCTTTTTATCTTCCGGTGAGGGAGCCAAGGCAAAATTAGCCGCACTATTTCCCATCCGGAACCGCAGGGAGTCACCCATCACCAAGTCAATCCACCCGAAACGAATGTCTGCCGACATAGAAGCGACAGCCGTGGTATCTCGCAAGGGAGAAGTTTTTACCTTCACGTAAGAAGTATCCATGTGAAAGGTTAAAGCATTCTTCCACTGTATATCGACACTATCAAAACCAAAGATTCCATTCAACAGGTTCTTTTCCTGCAAGATAGTCTTATCTTCCATGTTGGTTCCGAATCCCAATATCACAGATTTTGAACGTAATTTCAAACTATCCTTATCGCTGGCTAACAAGACATTCTTTAATTGACACCCTCCTCGAATATCCAGTTTTCCATAGTTTTTATTCTTTATGTCAGCCAATAAAACATTTCCTTTTAGCCCGGCATTCAAACTTCCCGTTAACGTCACCCCCTCTTGTATCGGGAATATTTGGGGCAATATAGAAAAATCGACATCCGCTTTCACGCTTGCCGTAATCAAAGGATTAGAAAGTAATTGATCCACCCGGCCATTTAAATCCACATCCACATCTGTCCCCTTCACGTAAAACCGATTCAATTTCAAGAACGAAGGTTGTTCTTTCTGTAAATCAACGACACCTTCCAAGTCAACATCCAACTTATCCAACGAATAAGGCATCCCCTCATATTTCACAGAACCTTCATTTATTTTGAAACAAGCATCTAACACGGGAACCCGATCCTTTCCATATTTTCCCTTCAACGTTCCCCGGCATAGCACCTCTCCTGATACTGTCACGTTTTCATCATGTTTAAGTACTGTTTCCGGAACAAGGTCAAGCAGAGTTTTCAAAGAAGGGACCTTTATCCCAAAGGTCAGGTCCACGTCCAACAAATGATTTAACGAATCTGCCTGCAAACGTCCTCCGACCCCGAATTTCATTCTATTAACCCTCATAACAGCTTTATCCAACACGTAAAGCATAGAATCTCGATCCAAACGCATTCCTGTTTGCAATCCAAACCGCAAACGCTTCACGAGTAAATCACCTTCCTGCCAAAAAAGAATATTCTTTGCTTTCACATCCAACTGCAAGTCAGCCTTCCGTTCCATAAAATTTCCATCGATTTTCAAACCGAACCCCTCCAATCGGGCATAAAGTTCATTCGCACGATCATCAAACACGAGTTTTCCCCCCTCGATACGAATGTTACGAATATCTATACCCTTAATCACTTTTTCTTGAATCGTATCCGTCTCCACCATGACCACGGAATCCTGTTCAGCAGACTCCCGCATTACATTCCAACCGGGTACTCCGTTCGTGTCAATATAAGCGTATATTTGCGGTTCTTCCAAACGCAATTCTTTCACGATAACTTCCTTCCGAAACAGATAAGCCATCGGATTCACAATCAGCCGACAACGCTTAAAACTCATCAATGAATCAGTAGCGGCGTAAACATTCTCCTGTTTCAACGAATCCTGAAAGACTTTCGTCACCACGCTACCATTTCGCATCTCAAGCCCGAATTCCGGGAAAGTCGAGAAAAAGGTTAACTCGATCGCATCAAAGTGTACTTCCGCATTCAAAAATTCATTGGCACTTTTCTCCACGATAGGAGTCAACTTCTCCGGGGTAAAGATAAAATTCAATACGATGCCTATCGAAGCACACACTAATATCACCAATACTAACAGTGAAATAAAGAAATACTTTAATAAACGCCACATCACGATTTTAGATTTAATGATCCAATTAACTTACAATTTTAGATTAGGTGATTACCTCCCGCTAACCACGTCTTCTCAATCGTAAATCAAATACCTTTCTCTCACTTTCATAAACCCTGCAACCTCATCCTGCCATCCGGCTCGAATCTCTTCTTCTGTCGCTCCTTCTTTCAATTGTCGCTGCACTTTATCGTTCCCTACCAACTTATTGAATAAAGCATTAAAAAAGGGTTCCTTGCCTTTATACTCTTGATAAGCCTGCAATAACCAAGCCAAATTCAGACGTTTCATTTTTAAAATAGTATAATATTCCCCTCGCAAATCCATCCCGTAACAAGTTTGCCCCTTACATTTGGGCTGCATACTCATACCCTTGATCGGGCGAGGCACATAAGAATAAGGCATCCCCTTCAAACTCGGATGCCCGAACACTTGAAACGGATGCAATGTCCCGCGCCCTTCGTTAATTACCGTTCCCTCGAAAAAACAAGTTGACGGGTAAAGTATGATAGAAACTGAATCCGGTAAATTCGGAGACGGGGCATAAGGCAACGTCACGGGCTGTTCCCGCTTCCATCCCTCGCAAGAAATTACGGTCAAATTACAAATCACGTTATCTTTCAACCAGCCTTCCCCGTTAATCATTCCGGCATATTCACCTATCGTCATCCCGTACACGACCGGAACCCGGTGCATCCCGACAAAAGATTTAAACTCTTTCTGCAGGACCGGGCCATCCACGTAAAAAGCATTCGGATTAGGACGATCCATCACGATCAGCGGAATATCTTGTTCCGCACAGGCTTCCATCACGTAATGCAACGTGGACAGATAAGTATAGAAACGTACTCCCACATCCTGCATGTCAAAAATCATCACGTCTATTCCCGACAGATCCTCCGGCTGCGGTTTCTTTTTCTTCCCATACAGGGATACCACTTTCAAGCCACTTCCTGCATCAATATAATCTCCCACTGTCTCCCCGGCATCGGCAGTTCCCCGAAACCCATGTTCCGGACAAAAAATCCGTACCACGTTAATACCTTTGCCCAACAAGAAATCGACACCATGCACAGTGTCCACTCGTGACGTATGATTGGCCACGATACCAACTCGCTTACCTTTCACCAAATTCCGGTAAGCCTCAAACCGTTCAATCCCGTCTCGTACATTCACGGAAATAGCATCCGTACACGCGGATGCTATCACCAAAAATAATATCAAATATCTCATCGATTACTTCGTCTTCTCTTCTTTATCTTTATAATCAATCACCATGGTGTTTAGGATAGCATCCACTTGTTTCATCATGTCCCGTTTCTCCTCGTTCGGGTAGTACACGTACCCCATCATATAAATCACCCTCTGATATTCTTCGTCCAGCACCACATTCAACTCGTACGGTCCCGCCATGAAGTCATTTTCAACCATCCACAGCCCCCGGAACAACACGGCATAATGCCCGTTATACTTGTATTGCACGGCAGTATAAGGCACCTCCATATCCAATGCCATATACGATCCTTCACGTGGACCGGGAATATGTTTCTTCAACTCCTCGTTCACACGATCAAAAATAATCGCATAATTAAACTGGCTTTCATGTTCATACTTTTCAGTGAAGAATATGATACCTTTACTATTTTTCGTGGTTTCGCTCGACATCCACACGAAATCCGCCGTGTCCTTGTTCACGTAATACCCGGTAGGACAATACAACAGTATATTATACTTTTTCTTGAACAAGTTAAAGATACGAGTATCCGCCGTCCGCTTGTAAACCGATATCAACCGGTCACGCTCGGCCTTGGCGTATATGCCAAGGATTTTCAATTTATTCTCATCAAACAACTTAAAAAAGGTTTTCCGATCCGGAGCCGCAATTTTTACATACTTCTGAGTTTTGGCCCACGGGCTATCTGCATACCGCACGTAAGCAGAGTCTACGGAAGGAGAAATCACGACTTGCAATACGTTACGGTGTCCTTTCATGTTCTTGTCGAAATACTTCTCCGGCAAATTCAACACGTCAAAAATAGGTTCAGCCTGAGGTAATCCATCCTGATCTTGTCCAAAGAATTCCCGGATCGTGTCACCCACGGCACCATCCCACATATTTTTCTCGGCAATAACCAATACCTGATTGATTTTTCCTGTCACGGAAGGCATCAGGTTCTTCGTGGCATCCTTACAAGAACCTAACATTAAAACCATCACGAAAACAAATACGATATTTTTCATAGTAATCAATAATTTTAATTGCTAAAACTTACTATTGGCCTCATCCAAGATTCCTTTCACTGATCCCACGATAATCTTGGCCTCAACCATCACGGGAATACGATACTCGTCATCACTTACCCATACCTTCATATTCTCTCCCCCTTTAAACACGTCACCGGCCACGAGCAAGGGAGAAAACACGTGACACATCCGCCGTCCGCTATCCGTTTTCACTTTCTCTTTCCCCAAGTAACGAACGTATAAATCGTATACTTTATCGTCCAGTAGAATACGTATCGGGATCTGGTCTCCTTTCTTGTAGTTATCAAAATCCAATTCCCTTGCATACCACGCCACGGACAACATATCGTATGTGTCCGGCAACAATTTAATCGTATCTTTACGCTGGTATTTCCCGATCCGGTGTATATTAGCATGAATCACCCCGCTATCATAATCCCACACGTAATCGAACGTTTTATGGTAATTCCCCTCGTGCGCTTTTCTCGAAAACTCGTAAGGTTTATAAGTCATACTATCATGATGCGAGATCAACGTATCTCTCAGCTTGAACACCCAATCCCACGAAGGATTTGAATACCCCACGGCAAATATGCACTGGGCATTCGGATACTTATCGGAAGGCTGTACGGTCATTTCCACCGAACCCGCGTTAATCCAGATAAAGCTCCAGTTGTAATAGCCCCTGTAAGTCAGTTTCTCTATCACGTTAGGCAACTTCTTCTGCGATGTGGCAGGAAGGCACACAAACAATGTAACTATCAGTATAATCGTTCTCATCGATTAGTTCTATTTCTTTTTTTATCTCCTTCTGTATTCTTCTTTTTACTCGGATCTTCCCTCTTATACGTTTTACTCATGTCAAAGTCTTGCTCGACATCGAAATTCTTTTTCAATTTTATCTCCGTAGGCAAATATTTCACCTCTTCCGGTTGCAAATGTTTCAAATAATTACCCGTGTCCCATTTCCCGTTCCCGTTCCGGTCGAGAATAGCCCGGATCATATAAGTTCCCTCTCCCAAATAATCAAAGACGACCTTTCCATCTCCCTTGATCGTTCGTTCTTCCAATACCTTGATCTCCTTATCGCCCTGGTAAAGTTGTAAGATAACCGGGATTGTAGCCTCCTTCACGTTCACGATAATATTCCCATAATCTTCGATCGCTTTCGTTTTAAAATCCTTCACGAGCTTGTTGTTATACAGCCCGTAAATACTGAATATACCCATCGAATCAATCAACAATTGATAGTCCGTTTCCGGTTTCCATTCTTTCTCCACATAATACCTACGAATTTTCAGACTATCATGTTTCAAGTTAAAGTCAACCGGAGTCAAAACGGAATCCACCATTTCCAACAATTGAATATTCTTCAACCCCTCCTCCACGATCGGACGATCAAACTCCAGTGTTATGTTCTTATTCAAATCCATCGTACTACCAACACCAGCACTAATCTCCATAAACTTGATTGCCGGAATGGAATCCTGTTCCTTCTTACGCTTACCCTTGGGCTCCGGTTTGTCCTTGTAATAGGATTTAATCGTATCCGCAAGCAACACTCGTTTGCCAAGCGAATCCGTCCGCAAATAACTGGCCTCAGCCACGAGCGAATCGATCTTGTACACCAAAGAGTCCTTTATCCACAACTGAATCGTATCCCTCCCAGCAGAACGTTCCTCGATATACCAATCATCCTGATCAATCTTATCTAACAAATGCACTCCTAGCAATCGTACGTTCAAACGATTATCAGCAGGAATACTGAAAGTAAAATCCAACCGTTCCCGTTCCTTACGAGCCTCATCAACAAGATACAATTGAGTCTTTTCCTCATCAAACATCGGGATAAACAAGTTTGTTGGTCCAAACATGGTGAAATCACGCCGAACAATCGTGTCTTTTGACACCACTTTGAACTCCATTCCCTTCTTCGTTCTCCGTCCCTCGACAACCGTCGTGTCCGGGTGAATCGTATCATAAACAGTCGTAGGGAACGATATAGTCCGAACCAAAGAATCAATGAAACCCACTTTTGTCTCTGAAGGTACAAATAAATAATTTCCTCTTGCATCATCGATTGCCAAGACCCGATAGGTATCATCCTTAATATTAGTCACCCGAAACATTCCGGCACTATCCGTTTTAGCCACGTAACTCGGCAAATCAGTCAACGCCACGGAATCCGCAGTATTCTGGTAGAACATCACGGTAGCACCCAACACAGGCAACTGCGTTTGCATATCAATCACCTGCCCCCCTAACTCCATCGAATCCAATTGTGGCCCGGTGGAAAACACGTACCGGTAAAAACCGAGCGGATTGCCCTCGTTATTGTCCACGATCGCATCAGCAAAATCCAACGTGTAAGTTGTGTTCGGTTTTAACGAATCCTGAAACATCACCCGCACGTATTTTCCTCGCAGACTCACGCGGGCTTTTTTCTTCATCGGGGGAGACATCACAAATTTTTTGTTAATATCCTTTAACTGAACATATTCATCGAAATAAATATCAATCTGCTTTCCCTTGAAATTCGTTGAAAAAGATTCTGGAACCTCCTTGATAACCTGAGGGGGGGTCACATCCTTCTCTCCTCCTTGCGGGTAACCCCTGTTTGCACAGGCATATATAATCAACGCCACTATAATAGCGACACAACAAAATCCATTCCAAAAAAATTTATTCATAGTCCTCAAAAATATTAACTTTACAAAACTAGGGAAAAAAAGCTAAAATCCTTTCAATTTTAGATTTAAGATTCAAGTTTTTTTAGATGCTGCCGGACTTTCCCAAACAAGCAACACTTACCCGTACTCCCTTGATTTTACTTAATTCCATCATACACGCCCGGATCGTGGCTCCACTTGTCACGACATCATCTACCAGCAATACGTGGCATCCTTCCACCTGGGCCGTATCTCCCAGCTCGAAAGCCTCGGCCATATTATCAGCCCGTTGTCCTCGTTCCAAGCCTGTTTGAGAAGAGGTATTTACCACTCGCTTCAGCACTTCCGGCTCTATCCGTCCTCCTAAAACACTTGCAATCCCCGTGCCAATCAGAAAAGCCTGATTAAAACCCCGTTTCTTCTCCCGTTCGGGATGTAACGGCACGGGAATAATACAATCAATCCCACGGACATCTTTCATCCGCTCCCCCAGCATTTTCCCGATCCATACGCCCAATTCCAGGTTGGAATGATACTTAATTGCATATACTAATTTATGAAAATCACTTGCCCGGTCATAACGAAACAACCAGTATAAACGTTCGATACCCAAATCATCCGCAAGCACCTTATCCGCCTCCTCGTCAACTCCCTCGTTCAAAGGCAAACCGCTTAAACAAGCTGAACACAAAAAAAGCTCACCATCAACCAGAACATCACCACACACCACGCATGTGCGGGGATATAACAATCTGAAAAAGCGGGAAAAAATAGAAGAAACAAACCGTGTCATTGTTTGACAAAATTATACGTGATCGTTCCCGTCTGTCGTTCCGGGGCTTTCTCGTCAACGTTAAATTCCGACTTCAAGGCTGCATCTACTGCCACCTCCCGCAAAGAATCATCTTTATTCGACTCCGTATCCACCACCTCAGCCTTAATAACCCGTCCTTGCCGGTTCACGACTACCGCTACCACGATTTTTCCACCGAACTCGCATTTATAAACAGGAATCGGCAGATAAGTCTTGTAACGCCCTTTTATATTATATGACACGCTACTCTTCCCCACGTAAACCGTGGATTGGAGTGAATCCAACATCCGTTCCTTTTTATCCCGTTGGACACGAATACTATCCTCCTTGTAATGCTTGTTTTTATTCGCCCGATAACGTCCCCCGTAATCACTATCAATCTCCTCCTGAATCTGTTCAATATACTCTTCTACTCGTTCGTGAGGCTGAGTTTCAGCATTTCTCTTCACGGCATCCTCGTTCACTGCCAACGAACGCAACATCTCGTTCACCTCCTCGTCAGCGCTTTGTTGGAGAATTTGCTCCTTCTTTTTTTGCTCCTCTTGCTTTTGCTGAACGATTTCCGGCTCTGGCATATCAATTTCGATTTCCATCCTCTGTTGCGAATCCAAACGTGAAATTCCGACACAAACCAAAAAGATAGCAAGCACAAGATGAAAAATCACCGTACCCATCACACCATGTCGGTGTTCCTTCAACCAATCCAACAGAGAATCTCTAATAGCATATATATCATTTTTCACGCTCATAACTTTACTCGAATTTAATCGCCTTCACCGGGCTAATCTTGGAAATCAGCATCGTCGGGACAATCAGCATTAAAACAGTTATCACGATCACTCCTACATTCAATAATATCACGTATCCGAGACTAAAATTAATTGGAACCGTGTCCATGTAATACGTCACAGGATCAAGATGAATCACACGGAATATCGCCTGAATTCCTGCCAAAACAAAGGCCAGCACATTTCCCCATAACATTCCTTTAATAATCAATCCTGCCGATATGTACAGGAACAATTTTCGCAAAGAAACATTTTTGTAGCCTAACGCTTTCAATATCCCGATTAAAGTAGTCTTATCCAGAATCAAAATCAATAACCCCGACACCATATTAAAACCGGCCACAGTAACAATCAAAATCAGGATCACCCACACATTCATGTTCAATAAGGCCAGCCAGTCAAAAATTTGCGGTGCCACGTCAGCAAGCGTCTGTACCTCGTAATTTCCACTCGCATCGTACACGACATTCTCCACCTCCTCTACCACCTCGTTTAATCGCTCCACATCCTCCAGTTCAATAGCAATCCCGGAAACCTCCCCCGGCCCCCAGTCATTCAATTTCGCCAGATGTCGTTCATCAACCAACACCATCACGTCATCATACTCCTTGAAACCCGTGTCGTAAATTCCGGCAATCGTAAACACTCTCGCTCTCGGTGGATCCTGTACGAAATGGGCTGTGACTTTTCCTCCGACACCGATTTCCAGCATACCTGCCACAGATGCTGAAATTAATATTTCATTCGACGCCCGTTTCGTTTTAAAATCAGGCATTTTCCCCTCCTTCAGATTATCTCGAAAAAAAGCAACATCATACCCCACATCTACCCCTTTCAATACTACCCCGTGAATCTCCTCCTTACTCTTGAAAATTGCGGGTTTCTCAATATACCCGTACACGTTCCTCACTCCTTCCACCTCTTTCAAACCTTTCACCAGCCCCTCCGATTCTCGGACTACCCCCCCCTCACTCGTCGAACCGGGAACAAAAGGCACCACACTCAAATGAGCCGTGAAACCGGACAATTTATCCGTGATTTCGTACTTGAATCCTGTAATGATAAACAAAGACAATAACATCACGCTCAGCCCCAAGGCAATCCCAACAATCGCAATCTTTACGATCGGCACCGACACAGATTTCGTGCCGTCTCCTTTCAACAACCTATGCGCAATGTACCATTCCAGATTCATAACATATTGAAAATTGAAAATTGAATATGACGATCACGTCAATACTTCAATTTCCCAGTTTTATCATGCAAAGTTACTACAAAAAAGTGAAATGCGGAAAGATATAGTGATAGAATTGAG
>JAHZBN010000010.1:0-130085 GCA_019423345.1 Butyricimonas sp.
CGGCAAAGCTACGGATTATTTTCAAGACCTGCAATGATAGGTCTTGAAAAGTTACAGGTTACATTTCGCTTATGGTGAAGTTGTTGGTTTACAAGTTCTTTACTTTAATTCTTATTCGCTTGAACCTCGTCCGTGGGGGAATATTTCCCACAAGTGCTTTTTCATGTCCACGCGGTCATTGGCCCGAAATGTGACGCCCTCGCTTTCGAGCAGGGTGCGTTGCTGGGGCCATCCCGGGGCGGTTTGCCCGACGCTGTTCACGACGCGATGGCAAGGCAGCGTGTCGTCGGCCGGGGCTTGCGCCATCGCTCGCCCCACCCATCGAGCGTGTTGAGGTCGCCCGGCCAGCACGGCTATCTTGCCGTAGGTAAGTACTTTACCTCGTGGGATCTGCCGGGTGATCTCGTACACGTCATTGAAAAACTCCTGTAATGTATCGTTCATATTTATTTCTTGTCCCGCCGTAAAGGTATGAAATTTATCGGTAACGGCAGCTTGCGCTGGCTCGTTGATCTTGGCGGGAGCGAGGAAATACTCGTTCGGGGAGAATGCCTTGTTCGTCGCGTTGCCGAAGAACGGGTAGACGTGCAGCGTTTCGTTTTCCTTGGCCTGAACCGTAAAGGAAGCCGTGCCTTCGGCCCTCGTGGCGGACGTGCCGTGAAGAAGCATCAGCGCATCGGGGCGTGTCGTGCCGATAACCATGACGTGAATAATGTCCGATGGTCGTGCCGATGTCGCGTTCCGTTCGTCGTTCCACGCGAGGGTGATAACGTTGTCTTGGCGGGTCATCGTCATGTCGGGAGGGAGCAGCAATGAACCATCACTGATCACGAAGTGCTTGAAATCTTCCACCTCGCCCAGCTTGTTCACGCACCCGTGATTCACGCGGTGGCGGTAGCTGTCGGAGGTTTGGCTGTTTCCGGTCCGGTACTCTGCGGCGTGTTTCCACACGGGAAGCCCATCGTAAGCCTCTTTCATGTGGGAGCTCATGTATCTGGCCCCGGAAAAATCGCCATTCGATTTGACCCGTTTTTCCGTGCGTTCCCAGTTTTTCCCGGAGGTGGCACCGTTGATCCTGCGATAAGAAACTTTTCCCATTCTCAAAAAGAAAATGAAGTTATCTACGCGTATGCTTTTCATTCCGCCAGCGAGCAGGTAGTAGATTAAAGATTGGTTCATGGCTTCTTTAATTTTTACAAATATAAAATTATTTTTATTATTAACAAAATATTCGAGATTAATTTTTCCATGTAATAGCTATATAGCAAATTTATGGTTGTAAATAATACTCCATGATTGTATCATTATGTTCTATTGTTGGACTACTTGTTTTCACCTCTTTCGTATTTTCATTAATTAACATTTGTTACACCATCTCTCCACCTGTATATCACAGGTGGAGGAGTGGTCATGAAGTGGTGGAGGAGTGGTGGAGAGCAAAAATGTTAAGTATGATTCCAGTGTATTACAGGCGTGGCGTGAGGCGAGATGTGATGGGGAATGTTTGATTTTACAATATGTTAATTGTTTTTCGACTCTATAATTGTTAAAAATATACTCCATAATTGTAATATATGTAATATAATGATAAATTATTTTTAAAAATTTTCCATTTTTCCTTGTTTTTACTATGATAAAGTTGTAATATTGCAAATGTAAATAATGACATTATTATCATTATTTGATATCTACTAACGATCCCCTTTTTTCGGGGGTGGGACAAATGGAATAGAATTAATTAAAAAAAGAAGAATTATGGCTGAAATGAAGTCTGATCTAGCAAGTGAACTCCACGGGAAAGTTGGAGACAAGTTGTATCGTACGCTCGCCACGGGCAAGATCGTGGTAACCCCGCCCTCGAAAGCACCGACTTTCATCGACGAGAAAGACAAGGATGATCGCGACACGCGCATGAAAGGATATGGGGGTAGCGGTCATTTCGCCGCGGTTGTGAATGACGCGATCAAGATCGGGTTTCCCCGGGAAAAGAGGGGGGAACAACCACTGGGAAAATTCATGTACTACAACGCCAAAACGCTGTGTACCTCCCAAAAAAACGAGAAAGGCGAACTGGTAAGAGTGTACGATTTCAAAAAGATGATCGTGGCCGCCGGGAATCTTCTCCGGGCAAACGTGACCGTGGCATTCGACAAGGAAACCGGGGTTTTTACCTTCACGCAGGAAGCCGACTCGCGTAAGGGAACCCGTGCCAACCCGACCGATAAGGTTTACGCGTTGATTGTTGACGGGGTAAACGAAGATGCCGAGTTCATGACACTGAGAGACCGGAGTGAAAATGGCGTCACGAGTTTTACCGTACCCGAGTGGTGGGATAAAGAGAATCTTTTCGTTTACGTTTTCGCGGGAACCCGCACGAAGAGGAAGGCGTCTCCCTCTGCTTGCCTTTATCCCGCAGGATGATGGGGAAACCGGCTTAGGCTGGTTTCTTTAGTTTATAAACTTTACGAATCCTAGAATTCCGACGTGAAATGAAACACCAGTTTCTTGTAGTTTACCTGTGCCATTTGCAGCATGTACTGCGATTCGGCGAGGAAAACGTCACGTCCCCATTTGTCCTTGGCCATGTACTGTGCCTTGTGGAGACGGAAATCTTCCAGTTCCTTCGGGTCGAGAGCCTCAATCCAGCAAGCCTTGTAAAGATTGATATTTTCCCAGCGACAGGCTGCGCTGTACTCGTGCAACAAACGGTACTCGATGACCTCGAACTGGAGCGCGCCGACGGTTCCGATAATCTTGCGGTTGTTGAACTGGTTCGTGAACAGCTGGGCCACACCCTCGTCCATGAGCTGGTCGATACCCTTGGCCAGTTGCTTGGATTTCATGGGGTCGGCGTTCTCGATATATTTGAATAGTTCCGGTGAGAAACTGGGAATACCCTTGAAATGAAGTTTCTCGCCTTCCGTTAGCGTGTCACCGATCTTGAAGTTACCCGTGTCGTGAAGACCCACGATGTCACCGGGGTACGCCTCGTCGATGATGGATTTCTTGGACGCCATGAATGCCGTGGGGGTGGAGAACTTGAGGTTCTTGCCCAGACCGACGTGCAGGTAGTTGGTGTTACGCCGGAAAACGCCGGAACACACTTTCACGAAGGCGATGCGGTCGCGGTGGTTGGGGTCCATGTTGGCGTGAATCTTGAAGACGAAACCGGTGAATTTCTCCTCGTCCGGTTGCACGAGGCGCTCGTCCGTCTCGCGGGGAAGCGGGCTGGGAGCGATCTCGATGAAACAGTCCAGCATCTCGCGGATACCGAAGTTGTTCAGTGCCGATCCGAAGAACACGGGGGCCACTTGCCCGTCGAGGTACGCCGCGCGGTCTATGGCGGGGTATACTTCCCGAACGAGTTCGAGGTCTTCCCGTAGTTTGTCGGCCGAGCGCTCGCCGATATGCTCGTCGAGTTCGCCGGAGTTGATGTCGTTGATCTCGATGCCATCCTGGATGGTCTGCACGCTTGCCGAGTAGAGGCAAAGATTCTCGCGGTGTATGTTGTAAATGCCCTTGAACTGGTCGCCGTTACCGATGGGCCAGCTTAACGGGGTGACTTGTATTTGCAGCTCTTTCTCTATCTCGTCCAGCAGGTCGAACGGGTCCTGTCCGGGACGGTCGAGCTTGTTGATAAACACGATAACCGGGGTTTTGCGCATCCGGCACACTTGCATCAGCTTGCGGGTCTGCGTCTCCACGCCTTTCGCCGAGTCAACGACGATGATCACGCTGTCGCAGGCCGTCAGCACGCGGAAGGTGTCCTCGGCGAAGTCCTGGTGACCGGGGGTGTCAAGAATGTTGATCTTCACGTCCTTGTACTCGAAACCCATGACGGAAGTGGCCACGGAGATGCCTCTCTGGCGCTCGATCTCCATGAAGTCGGAGGTGGCCGTTTTCTTGATCTTGTTCGACTTCACGGCTCCCGCCACGTGAATGGCGCCACCGAAAAGCAATAATTTTTCCGTTAAGGTCGTTTTACCCGCGTCGGGGTGACTGATGATACCGAACGTGCGTCGTTTTAATATTTCTTCCTTGAAACCCATGCTGATTATGTGTTTTTTTTAGCGGGTGCAAAGATAGGAAAAGAAGTTTAAAGTTGAAAGAAGTTTAGTATTTAGAGAGAAAAAACTACCCCCTCTAACTCCCCTTTACACAGGGGGAGGACACGCTGCGTTGGGGGATGGTGACGTGCTTGGCAATCATCCCTCCCCTTTACACGGGGGGAGGACACGCTACGTTGGGGGATGGTGGTGTGCTTGGCAATCATCTCTCCCCCTTACACAGGGGGAGCCGGAGGGGGTAGTTGGAAAACTAAAATCTAAAATTAAAAAGAGGGTAGTTGGGAAATATCAAACTATTCATTACATTTATAACATTAAAAAATAAAATAAGCCATGTCTATTCCTCTCCAAAAGAATCCCAAAAACACCAAAACTCTCCGACAAGAATTACGTGCAAGTGCTACCCCAGCGGAAAAGCTCCTATGGCAGTATATTAAAGAAAAACAAATAGATAATTATAGATTCCGAAGACAACACGGTGTCGGACCCTATATTCTTGATTTTTATTGTCCTTCTCTCCGGCTGGGAATAGAGCTGGATGGGAATGTGCATGATGATGTTATCGTGCAGGAGCATGATTGGGAACGGGAGAAGTATTTGAAAGAGATCGCGGGGATTCATGTTCTACGTTTTGAAAACGAGGAAGTAACGAGTAACACGGAGGCGGTTATAGAGGTGATTCGTTGCTGGATAGCGAAAAACAACCCTTCTTGCTAATTTCGGATCTCGACTACCCCCTCTAACTCCCCCTTACACAGGGGGAGGATACGCTACGTTGGGGGATGGTGGTGTGCTTGGTAATCATCTCTCCCCCTGTGTAAGGGGGAGTCGGAGGGGGTAGTTGGAAAGCTAAAATCTAAAATTAAAAAGGGGCGAATTTTTACTTTCAATTCTTTATCGTAGCTTTGCATATAATATAAAAATAAGCTATGGGAAAGTATATAGGAGCGCACGTGAGTGCATCGGGAGGAGTGGAGAACGCACCGTTGAACGCCCGCGAAATCGGGGCGACGGCTTTTGCCTTGTTCACGAAAAACCAGCGGCAGTGGAAGGCGGCACCGCTGACAGCGGGGAGTATCGCGTTGTTCAAAGAACGCTGCGAGGAATTCGGGTTCACGCCGAAACAGATATTGCCGCATGACAGTTATTTGATTAATCTCGGCAACCCGGACGCGGACGCGCTGGCGAAGTCGCGGGAGGCTTTCCTCGACGAGATGCAGCGTTGCGAGCAGTTGGGGCTGGATCGGTTGAATTTTCACCCCGGCAGCACGTTGAAGAAGATCAGCGACGAGGAATGTCTGGCGCTGATCGCGGAGTCGATTAACTTGACGCTGGATAAGACCTGCGGCGTGACGGCAGTGATCGAGAACACGGCGGGGCAGGGATCGAATCTCGGCTACACGTTCGAGCAGATTGCCTATATTATTGACCGGGTAGAGGACAAGAGCCGGGTGGGCGTCTGCATTGATACCTGTCATTCTTTCGCCGCGGGTTACGACTTGGCCTCGGCGGGAGGATTCACCGAGACGTTCGAGCATTTCGATAACGTGATCGGTTTCAAGTACCTGCGGGGTATGCACCTGAACGATGCCAAAAAAGAACTGGGTTCACGGGTGGACCGCCACGACAGTTTGGGAAAAGGAACGTTGGGCATAGAGCCTTTCAAGTGGATCATGGAGGATGAACGGTTTGACGGTATTCCATTGATATTGGAAACGCCGGACGAGGCGTTATGGCCGGAGGAAATACGGATGTTAAAGGGGTTCGTGAAATGATAGGGGTGCGTGCGTCCGTGAAATGGTTGTTGACGGCGGTGGCCGTCCTTTCGGGGGTATCCCTCGCGGCGCAAGTTTTGCCGGGGGAAGAAGGTATTCTTGAACGGGGAAGGCGTCTTCCTGGCGAGGTGAGCGTGGAGGCGCTTGTAGACAGCGTGGCCCGGTGGGGACGGACGGAGCGGGAGAAAGTGATCGTGCTGGCGGGGTGGTTCCGCGAGTATATGGCGATTGATGTCGGGAAGTTCCTCATGGGAGGCCCGAACGGGGATTACCGCGACGTGTTGAAGGAGAGGAAGGGAATTTGCGGGGATTTCACGGGGTTGTTCGGGGAGTTATGCAACAGGTTGGGGATCGAGAACGAGCGGGTGGAAGGGTACGTGGTGGAGGATGGCCGGGAGCGTGGGGAAACGTGTCTCCGGACGAATCACGTGTGGAACGCCGTGCGGGTGGCGGGGGAGTGGTGGCACGTTGATATGATGTGGGCCGTGGGGGCGTTGGGGAGAGATGCCGGGGGAGAATGGGTGTTCAAGCGGCATTGGAACTCGGAGTACGTGTTGACGCGGGGTGAGCAATTTCTGACTACTCACATGCCGGCTGATCCGGCGTGGCAGTTGACCGACAGGCCGTACCCTATGGATGCGTTTATCGAGGGGAATTTGGCAGATGGTGAACGGGGAGATTATTATAATTACATGGATAGTATTACGGTTTTTCAGCGCTTGCCGAGGGATGAACGGCAGATGCTTTTTGCCCGGCGGGCGAACCGTTTTAACCCGCGGAACAAAGAGGTGATGGCGGTGACGTACTATAACGAGGCGGTTTTCCTGTTGAATTATAACCGGAAGACGCGGGCCGTGTTGAACCGGGCGAGGGAGTATTTCAGGATCGCGGAAGAGTACGCGAGGGATTTGCCCGGCGTGAAAGAGAGTATTGACGAGGGACTCCGGAACGTGGAGGCTCTAATTAAATAGAGGAATGAGAATATTACATACTTCAGACTGGCATTTGGGAAAGCGGTTGAATGACCGGGAGCGTGCCGGGGAGCAAGTGGCCGTGATGGATGAGATCGTGCGGGTAGTCGACGAGGAGGCCGTGGACGCGGTGATCGTGGCGGGTGACTTGTTCGACACGTTTAACCCGCCCGTGGAGGCGATCGAGTTGCTTTACCGCACGTTGCATCGGTTGGCACGGGGCGGGCAGCGGCTGGTGGTAGCTATTGCCGGGAATCACGATTCTCCGGACCGGGTGGATTCGCCCGACGTGCTGGCACGGGAGAGCGGGATCTTCTTCGCCGGGAACCCGATGATCGTGTCGCGGGAGACGCGAACGGAAGGCGGGGTAACGTTGGTCCGGTCGGATGAGGGGTTTGCCGAGTTCCGCTTGCCGGGGTTTGATTACCCGTTGCGGGTGCTACTTACCCCTTACACGAACGGGCAACGGGCCAAACGCTACATGGGTGCGGAGGATGCCGACGAGGGGTTGCGGGTTTTCCTGCGGGATCACTGGGCAGGGGTGGCCGACAAGTATTGCGATACGGAGGGGGTGAACCTGTTGGTGGCTCATCTTTTCATGGCGAGGGAGGGCGGTGAGTTGCCCGAAGAGCCGGAGGATGAGCGACCGATCAATATCGGCGGTGCCGATGCCGTCTATACTTCGTTGATTCCCCCGGCCATGCAGTACGCGGCACTGGGACACCTGCATCGTTGGCAAACGGTGGACATGGAGCCTTGTCCCGCGGTGTACAGCGGCAGTCCATTGAGTTACAGTTTCAGCGAGGCCGAGCAGGATAAATACGTGACGCTCGTGAACCTTGAACCGGGAGGTCCGGCCTGTGTCACGAAACGTCGGTTGACGAGCGGGCGTCCCTTGGTGCGTCGTCGTTTCGAGGGGGTGGAGGCTGCCTTGCAATGGCTCGCGGAGCATCCCGACACGTGGGTGGAACTGACCATTGCCACGGGTACTTTCCTCACGGCGCAAGAAGTAAAATCCCTGCATGCCGCGCATGACGGTATAGTTTGTATCATCCCGGACGTGCGTGACGCTTCTCTCGTGAACGATCGTGTGGCCTCTATCCACGATTTGCGCTCGGACGTTAACGCCCTCTTTGCCGAGTACTTCCGCCAGCGCAAGGGACAGGAACCGAATGAAGAAATCATGTCACTTTTCCGTGAGGCGTTGTCGATTGATGGCGGTTCGAGGAAAAGTGACAGTTAAAAGATATCAGTAAGTTACAGGTTCTATCATTTTTAATTTTCAATTTCCTATGTTGCCCGTTAAATTAACCCTTGAAGGTATTTACTCCTACCGGGAGCGCCAGACGATAGATTTTACCCGATTGACGGAAGCCCGGTTGTTCGGGATATTCGGTCCGGTGGGGAGCGGTAAATCGACGATATTGGAGGCGATGATATATGCCGTTTACGGTACGATTGACCGTTTGAATAATGATGTGAAATATAACGTGATGAACCTGCAATCCGACCGCCTGTTCGTAGACTTCGAGTTCCGGGCGGGAGAGGACGGGCGACTGTACCGGGCGACGGTGGAGTGCAGGCGGAGCAAGAAGAGGTTTGCTGACGTGAGTTCACCGAAATACCTTTACCACGTGTGGGAGGGCGACGAGTGGTTGCCCTGTACGAGGGAAGAAGTGGTCGGGGCGATTGGGCTGACGGCACAGAATTTCAAGCGGGTGGTGATTATCCCGCAGGGGAAGTTTCAGGAGTTTCTGATGTTGCGGGACAAGGAGCGGACGGATATGATGATGGAGCTTTTCGGGGAACTCCGGCGCTACGATCTGGGTGGGCGGGTGGCTTACCTGGAGGGGGAGACGACCCGGCGGGTGATTGATTTGCGGGGACAGCTCACTGGATTGGGAGAGGTGGACAGAGAGCGGTTAGCCGAGCGGAAACAGCGTTACGTGGCCTTGCAGGAAGAGATTGCCGGGGTGAAAAAAGAGATTCACGAGGGACAGGAGCAAGTGGAGAGAGGGAAGAAAGTGAAACAACTCACCGACGAGCGGGTGGCACGACAGGAGGAGGAACGAAAGCTGTTGGAACAACGGGAGGCGATGGCGGGTTTGCAGGCTCGCGTGGACGAGTACGAGCGATGTTTGCAGCAGTTCCAGCAACCATTGAGCCGCCACGACGAGACAGGGCGGCGGTTGGCAGAGTCAGCGCGGGTGTTGTCCGGTTACCGGGAGCAACTGACCGCTAAACAGGTGGAGCTTACTCGTTTTTCCGGGCAATTCTCTCAATTGAAACAGGCGTACGAGGGACGGGATGTGTTGAAAGAGCGTGCCGGACAATTGGAACGGTTGCTGCATTTACGTGCGATAAGCAAGGAGCGGGATGAATTGAAGGAGCGACACCGCAAGGGTGAAGAAATCGTGGTGGCAACGAGGCGGGAGATCGAGATGTTGCAGGAGCAGTTACGAGAACAGAAAGAGAGGTTAGAACAGTTGAACCAGTCGATACCCGATATGAAGATGTTATCGGACATTCGGGAATGGTATAATATACAACAGCACATTAGGGAAGAGTTGACCCGTTGGCAGGAGGAGTTAGCCGGGGTGAATAAGGAAATCGCCCGGGAGGAAGGGGAGGTGCGGATGGTACAGGAGCAATATCCCGCGTTCAGGGCGTTACAGGCCATGACACGCGAGGCGTTGCAGGAGGCTTGCCGGGAGAGGCAGGAACAACTTGCCGCTACCGTGAAGGAGATACGGGAGGAGTGGTTACATTTAAGTACTCGCCAGCGATTGGTGGATTTCGCGAGGGAGTTGTCGGAGGGAGAACCTTGTCCCCTTTGCGGGGCCTTGTCGCATCCTGCACCCTTGCACGCCACGGAAGTCGAGGGTGAGTTGAAGGAGAAGGCCGACCGTGTCGCGGGCTTGGAGGAAGAAGGGAAGGTGTTGGAACGGATGGTGTCCCGTCTGACCGTGATCGGGGAACGGTTGCGGTCGGCAGGGGAAAGGAAAGAGCAAATCACCCGACAGCAGGATGTTGCGCGGAAACGGTTACGGGAGCATCTGACCCGTTTCACATGGGAAGGGTTTACACCCGATAATATGCAACGCTTGACAGACGAGATGAACCGGGTGGCACTCTTGAACAAGGAGAAACTGGATGGGGAGACGGTACGAGGGAACATGGAGAAGAGCATCGAGCAAAAACGAGTGAATCTTGAAAAGTACGTCGCCCGTCTTGACGAGATCAGCCGGGAGATCGTGCAGCGGGATTCACAGGTCGGGTTGTTGCGGGAGCAGCAGGCCGGGTTTGATGAAAAGGAGTACGAGGGGGTACCCAACATGGAGATCGGCAAGGAGCTGGATGAATGCAGGCAGCGTTTCGAGCAGGTTGGGCGGGATTATCAACGGGATGCCGCACGGTTGCAGGTGATCGAGGCGGACTTCCGGAGGTGGGAAGGGAGCGTGGAGGAAAAAAGCAAGGAGGTGATTCGTTTGCAGCAGGAATTGGAAGAGGAAGTACAGGAGCTGAGTCGTTTGTTGAAAGATTCGACTTATCCCGATCTGGCAGCGGTTCGGGAGGTGTTGGCAGGTAAGCTGGATTTGCCCGGGGTACGGGGAGAGATTAACCGTTACCGGGAGCAGGTTCACGCCGTGCAGGTTCGGAAAGCGGAGTTGGAGGTGTTGCTTGCCGGGGTGTCTTATAACGAGGAAGAACACGTTGCGCTATGTCAACGGGTGGAGGCCGCGTTGGTACGGGAACGGGAGATGCTGGCAGAACAGGGAGCTTTAGGGAACCAGATTAAGGATATGGAAACCCGTGTCGCGGTGCGGGAGAAGATCGAGCAGGAGTTGGAAGGTTTGGAGTCACGGTTGATGAATTTACAGATGTTGAAGGGATTGTTCCGGGGGAATGATTTCGTGAAGTTCGTTTCGTCGATTTACTTGCAGAATCTCTGTAACGCGGCGAACGAGCGTTTTTACCGGATGACCCGCCAGCGCTTGAAACTGGAGTTAAGCGAGGAAAATGATTTCGTGGTACGTGATTTCATGAACGAGGGACGGGTAAGGAGCGCCCGCACGCTTTCCGGGGGGCAGGTTTTCCAAGCCTCGTTGTCGCTGGCTCTGGCATTGACGGATAATATTCGTCATTTGACCGGGAGTAGCCAGAACTTTTTCTTTCTGGATGAGGGATTCGGTTCGCTGGACCGGGAGTCGTTGAGTGTTGTCTTCGAAACCTTGAAATCCTTGCGGGCCGAGAACCGGGTGGTCGGGCTGATCTCTCATGTCGAGGAAATGCAGCAGGAGGTTCCGGCATGTTTGTTCGTGGAGAACACGGTGGAGAGGGGAAGCGTGGTAATAAAAGATAAAAACTAAAAGTTGAAAGATAAAAGTTGAAAGTAGGAAATTAAGAAGCGTTGGCCTTGTGCGGTTGGAATCTAAAATTTAAAATTTAAAATCTAAAATGGTAAAGGTCGGTTTGTTATCAGATACTCACGGGTGGTTGGACCCGAAGATCGTGGAGTTTTTCAAGGATTGTAACGAGGTGTGGCATTGCGGGGACATCGGGGACGTGGCGATCACGGACGCGCTGGCGCAACGATTCACGTTACACGCCGTGTACGGGAATATTGATGGGGGTATATTACGTCGGATATTCCCGGAAAAAGAGGTGTTTTACTGCGAGAACGTGAAAGTGGTCATCACTCATATCGGGGGGTACCCGGGGCATTATGACCGGAAGATTGCGGAGACGTTACGGCGGGAACGCCCGCAGCTTTTCGTGTGCGGTCACTCGCATATTGCGAAAGTGAAGTACGATCAGGCATTGGGATGCCTGCATATCAATCCGGGGGCAGCCGGGAAATTCGGATTCCACACGGTACGGACTGCAGCCCGTTTCGAGATTAACGGGGAACGGATTGAGAACCTTGAATTGATCGAGTTGGAAAAATAAATAATTTAAGAGTCTGTTAGGACATTTAATACTTTCTGTTTGTTACATTTGTGCAACTTACACGTAGAATAGGAAGAACATAAAGTATATAATAAAGTATGAAAAGAGTATTACTATCGGCGGTAGCGTTGCTAATCGCCTGTTTGAGCTGGGAAAATGCTGATGCACAACGGAAACCCCGTGAGGTGCAGGAACAAGCGATTAAGTACCAGCGATTAATGCAAATGATTGATGCCGCTTACGTGGATACCGTGAACTTGAAGAAATTGACGGAAGATGCCATCGTGAAGGTACTGGCTGATCTGGACCCTCATTCCGTGTATATTTCCAAAGAAGAGGTGGAGGAGGCGAATGAACCGCTGGACGGGGGCTTTTTCGGGATTGGGATCCAGTTTAACGTGCTTAACGATACGTTGCTGGTCGTGGATGTGGTTGCCGGGGGACCATCGGAGAAGGTGGGCTTGTTGGCCGGAGACCGGATTATTGCCGTTGACGGGGAGAATATTGCCGGGATCGGGATTAGTAACACGGACGTGCGGAAACGGTTGAAAGGCGAGAAAGGGTCTATCGTGAAAGTGAAAGTGAAGAGAGGCGGTGAGATCATTGATTTCAATATCACGCGTGATATGATTCCGATTTATAGTGTTGATGCCTCTTACATGATCGATAAGAATATCGGGTATATCAAGATTGCCCGTTTTGCCGCGACGACGGTGGAAGAGTTCGAGAAGGCCGTGAAGGAGTTGAAGGCGCAGGGGATGAAAGACCTGATTATCGATCTGCAAGGAAACGGGGGCGGTTACATGGGGGCCGCTATCGGTTTGGCCGATCATTTGCTTGACGGGGAGAAATTGATCGTGTACACGGATAGTCCCGCTTTCGGGCGTATGGGCGAGTCCTCCACGCCGGCAGGGTTGTTCCAAGACGGACGGGTGGTCGTGTTGATTGACGGGAACTCGGCCTCTGCCAGCGAGATCGTGTCGGGAGCGGTGCAGGATTGGGACCGCGGGTTGATCGTGGGACGTCGTTCTTTCGGTAAGGGACTCGTGCAACGGCAATTCCCGTTGACGGACGGTTCTATGGTTCGTCTGACGGTGTCGCATTACTTCACGCCGTCGGGTCGGTGCATCCAGAAGCCTTACAAGGGGAAGGATTATCAGGCCGAGGTGTTCGAACGGTATAATAGTGGCGAGATGTTCAGTGCCGATAGTATCGAATTGACGGATTCCACGAAGTATTACACGAAGAAGGATCATCGTCTGGTTTACGGTGGAGGTGGTATTATTCCCGACGTGTTTGTACCGATTGACACGGGGATCAATTACAGTTACTTTAATCGTTTGCTGGCAAAGGGCGTGATCAATGAATACGTGTTGAATTACGTGGACAAGAATCGGGAATCGCTTAAAAAGAAATACCCGAAGTTCGAGATGTTCCAGAAGAATTTCCAGGTGACAAGTGATATGATCGATGAGATCGTGAAAAACGGAGAGAAACAAGGCGTGAAGAAGGACGAGAAACTTTTCACCCCGATCGTGCCGGAAATCAAGTTGTTCGTAAAGTCGCTGATCGCCCGTGATCTTTGGAATATGAACGAGTTGTACCGAATCTCTAACGAGGAGAACAAGATACTGAAAGCTGCCGTGAAGGCATTGAATGACGGGACGTACGGGAGGATTATCAAGTAACGGGACGTTACTTGATAAGCTAAAAACTAGCAACTAAAAGCTAAAAGTTGAAAGAATTTGCAACTTGTAATTTGTTGATCTGTAATTTGTCCTTGGCGTTACTTGTAACTAAATTTAAAAAGTTGTTTCTTGATTCATCTTTTTGGCCTGTTTTTTGTTGCGAGTGTTTATTGATGTTAACGGTTCCGGTGAGTACAAGGTATTTTGAGCTGTAACCTGTAATTTGTTAGTTTGTAATCGAACTGGAAAATGTGTTTTTCAGTTCTATCATAATTAATTTTAAATTTAGTGTAATGAAGAAGTTTTTCTTAGTGGTGCTTGCCATGGTCATGTTAGGTAGCGTGCAGGCCCAAACAGCGTTTAAAAACAAAGTTGAAGGTGTAACCGGGACGGAATTCTTTTTTGGTCCGAAGTTCGGGTTTAACGTGGCAAGTATTAGCGATGGTTTGAACAAGAGTAAGTTTAGTTTCCATCTGGGAGCTTTTGCCGAGTTTAAGTTTAACGATCTTTTCGGTTTACAAACGGAGTTGATCTATTCTCGTCAGGGAGACAGGGGAAAACACAAAGACGTGAAGACTTGGGCACGTGTAAACTATTTGAATATTCCTGTTTTGGCTAAATTCTATGTTTGGGAAGGAATTAGTGTTGATCTCGGACCGCAACTGGGTTTTGCCTTGAATGGTAAAAGTAAAACAAAAAGTGGTGGTACGGAAGTGAAAACGGATATTGATCATTTGAACACGGTGGATTTGAGTTTTGCCATGGGCTTGTCTTACGATTTCAACATGGGATTAGTTGTTTCTGCCCGTTACAATTTGGGGTTGACGAACGTGATCGAGAAAGACAAATTCGGTGGTAATAACCAGAACCGGGTGTTCCAGTTATCAGCCGGTTGGAAATTTTAGGCGTTTACCCGTGAAATATAGAAACTCGTAAGTTTCGTGACGTGAGATAGATGAGTTTTATTGAAAAGACCGCACTTTGAATATTCAGGTGCGGTCTTTTTATTTTATATCATATTGCTTCTTGTAAGTCGACGGGAATAATTAATATAACTGATTTTGAGGCTTGGAAGGTGTAATTTGGGTAAAAACTAGGGCTTATTTCGAGTATTATTTAACGAACCTTTTTTGATATGACAAATGTAGTTATTTTCTTTTAATTACCAAAAAAGTTGTCATAAGGTTTAATATGTTTGTAATCAATGGTTAAGCGATGGTAATTGTTCTTTGCGCATAACCTTCTAAAAGTCGTTTTGGACGATCTCTATAAACCTTCGTTTAACGAATCAAAAAATGATAGTGTAAAGTGGTTGTCAGACCCGTAAAGTGGGGACTGGTTGCAGGGACTGTCTAAATATCGTTTAGGCAGTCCTTTTGCTTACCAACTACCCCCTCCAACTCCCCCTTACACAGGGGGAGAGCTGATTACTAATTGGTTGCTATTGTCTTAATAATTTCTGGGTTAATATTTCCGGGGCTTGGAGATGTTCCGGGAGGTATTCTGCTTGGTTGGCTCGGGAGGGACAGATGTCGATGCCCCCACGACGGGTGTAGATACAGGATACCGCAAGAATCTCCGGGTGGAAGAGGTCCCACAAGCGTTTGTAGGTCATTTCACATATCTCTTCGTGGAAGTGGTTCTCGTTTCGCAGGGAGACGATGTATTTCAAGAGGGAGGCATGATCCGGCAGGCGGTCGGCTTGCATATGGATGTAGATGCTGCCCCAATCGGGTTGTTTCGTGATTTTGCAGTTACTCCGTAACAGGTGGCTGCCTACCTTGATTTCCCCTCTTCCGGTTGTCCGGCTTTCCAGTAATGCCGGGTTTTCATTGTACTCGGTGAAGGTTTCCCGTTCGATACCGGGCGTAGTTTCCAGCAGCGTGTAGTCTTGAAAATCAAAATACGTTTTTTCGGGAACCTGACGGAAAAACGTGGCCTCTACACGGGTTTGCAGTATTTGTTCGAGGTCCGATTTCACGGTTTGGAGATATGTTTCTATGCCCGATGGAATGTCTTCCCCGAGGCGGGTCATGTTTAAGGAGTTCAAGTATAGTTTCAGCGATTTACTTTCCACGATACACGGGCTGTTGGCCGGGTAGATCAGTTTTAGAACCCCACATACGGGTAATCCATTTCGAGTTAAGAATCCTGCTTCATAGGCGTGCCAAGTGTCGAATCCCCGGAACAATTCTTCCGGGGAATGAATATCGTAAATCTCCCGGTTCAGGTTCCGTGGGACCGGAACGAGAATTGACGGGCAATAATCAGTCGGGTAGGCAACTTGTTGACCGAGGACTTTGGATTCAATACTCATGATCAGAAGTTTTGCATATTGTATAATTTCGTATAGATGCCGTCCAGTGCCAGCAGTTCTTCATGGCGTCCCCGTTCCACGATTTTACCCTCATGGAAGACGCAGATCATGTCAGCGTTGCGGATCGTTGAGAGACGATGGGCCACGACGATGGAGGTGCGGTTTTTCATCAGGTTATCGAGGGCCTCCTGCACGAGCTTTTCAGACTCGGTGTCCAGCGCAGAGGTCGCCTCGTCAAGGATCATGATGGGTGGGTTTTTCAACACGGCCCGGGCGATGCTCAAGCGTTGGCGTTGTCCACCGCTTAACTTGCCTCCGCGGTCCCCGATACAGGTGTCATACCCTTTCTCGGTTTGCATGATGAACTCGTGGGCATTGGCAATACGGGCTGCCCGTTCAACTTCTTCCCGGGTGGCCGATTCAACGCCAAAGGCGATGTTATTAAAGATAGTATCGTTGAAGAGGATCGGGTCTTGGTTCACGTTCCCCATGAGTTCGCGTAAACCATGTAATGACACATCCTTGATGTTGATGCCATCGATCAGGATTTCACCCTTGATCACGTCGTAGAAACGGGGCAGGAGATCGACAAAGGTACTCTTCCCGGAGCCGGATTGTCCGACGAGGGCAACGGTCTGTCCTTTTCCTATTTTGACATTCACGTCCTTTAGGACGGTGCGGTCCGGACGGTAAGCAAAACTCACGTTGCGGTATTCGATTTCTTTGTTGAATCCGTTTAACGGTTTCGGTTGTTCGGGTTCCAGTATGGTTGATTCGGCATTCAGTATCTGGTCGATTCGGTCCATGGCGGCGGCTCCTTTCTGGATGCTGTATAGTGCCGTGGAGAATTGTTTTGCCGGGTTGATGATCGAGTAGAAGAGAGCGATGTAGGCGATAAAGCTTGAGGCGTCCATGAGAGGTGTCTGCCCGAGAATAAGAAGACCACCGAACCACACGACGATTACCACGACGATAGTTCCGAGGAATTCACTCATCGGGTGAGCGAGTGAACGACGCCACATCAAACGGTTCATGATCTGACGATACTGTTCATTATGCGAGGTGAAGAGTTTATCCATTTTATCCTCGGCGTTGAATGCCTTGATCACGCGGAGGCCGGAAAGGGTTTCCTCGATGTTTGACAGGATTTCGCCCATCTTGTCCTGCCCTTCCTTGGAGCGCTTTTTCAAGGTTTTTCCCACCTTACCGATTAATGTACCCATGATGGGCAATAGTACTAGCACGAACAGGGTTAGTTGCCAGCTCATGAAGATCATTCCGGAGAGGTAGATCAGGATGATGATGGGGTTCTGGAAGAACATTTCCAACGAGTTCATGATGGAGTTCTCCACTTCCTGTACGTCACCTGTGGTACGGGCGATGATGTCACCCTTGCGTTCTTCGGAGAAGAAGGGAAGAGGCAATGATAATATCTTTTGGTATATTTTCCGACGAATATCGCGTACAACACCGTTCCGGATGAACACGATCTCGTAGGAGGCGAGATAGGAGAATCCCGTTTTGAATAATGCGGCCAGTACAAAGAAACCACCAGCAAATAGTAAGGTGGTTGATGCGGAAAAATGTTGTTTTGATAGCGTGACGTAGTAGTTGAAGTTCGTCATCAAGCTCTCCTTGTTGAGTTCGAATGGTACGAGTTCTGTTACTTCTTCCGTCACGTTGAAAAGGATGTTTAGCACGGGTACAAGTAACACGAACGAAACAGAGCCGAAAGCGGCGGAAAGAATATTATAGAATATGTTTTTTCCGAGTCTGGATTTGTAAGGAGGGATGAACCTCTTCAAAATTTGTATGAAATCACGCATAATAATTGAAAATTGAAAGTTGAAAATTGAAAATGAGAATAGAACACATTTTCAATTCTCCATTTTCAATTTTCAATTGTTTTATAGTTTTCCCGTGTAGTTTGACGGGCTGATTTGTTTGAGTTGTTCTTTCAACTCGGCTGATACGTCAAGCGTGTCGATAAACTCAGCGATGGAGGCTTGTGTTACCTTGCTGTTGGTTCGGGTAAGGGCTTTTAACGCCTCGTACGGGTTGGGGTAAGCTTCGCGGCGAAGTATGGTCTGGATGGCCTCGGCTACCACGGCCCAGTTATCCTCTAGGTCTGCCTCGATGGCCGCCTTGTTGATGATCAGTTTGTTCAATCCTTTCAGCGTGGATTTGAAGGCGATGATCGTGTGGGCCAAGGGTACCCCGATATTACGTAAGACGGTGGAATCCGTGAGATCACGTTGCAGACGGGAGATCGGCAGTTTGTTACTAAGGTGGTCAAGCACGGCATTTGCTATTCCCAGGTTACCTTCCGAGTTCTCGAAGTCGATCGGGTTTACCTTGTGGGGCATGGCTGACGAGCCAACCTCTCCGGCCTTGATTTTTTGTTTGAAGTAGGTCATGGAGATATACGTCCAGAAGTCACGATCCAAGTCCACCACGATGTTGTTGATGCGGCGCAGGTTGTCGAACACGGCGGCAAAGTTGTCGTAGTTGGATATTTGGGTGGTGTATTGTTCCCGCTCTATTTTCAGTTTTTCGGTGAGGAACTTGTTGGCAAATGCAGTCCAGTCGATCTCAGGGTAAGCCACGTTGTGGGCGTTGAAGTTCCCGGTGGCACCTCCGAATTTACCGGAACAAGCTACTTTTTTCAGTAATTCCAGTTGTTTGGTCAGACGATAGACGAATACACGGATCTCTTTACCCAATCGAGTCGGAGATGCCGGTTGCCCATGGGTCTTTGCCAGCATAGGTACGTCTTTCCACTCTTCGGCCAGCTCTTCGAGTTTGGCAATCAGTTCGTCAATCACGGGGTAGTACACGTCGTGAATGGCATCGCGGAAAGAACAGGGTACTGCCGTGTTGTTGATGTCTTGTGAAGTTAACCCGAAGTGTATGAATTCTTTGTACTCGTAGAGGTTCAGTGCGTCGAACCGTTCCTTAATGAAGTATTCCACAGCTTTCACGTCGTGGTTGGTTACTTTCTCGATGTCTTTGATCTTTTGGGCATCCTCGACGGTAAAGTCCAGGTATATTTCTTTCAAGTTGTCAAACAGCGCGTGGTCGAATCCCCGTAATTGTGGTAACGGTAACTCGCAGAGAGCGATGAAGTATTCAACCTCTACCATTACCCTGTAACGAATCAGGGCACTCTCGGAAAAGTAGTTTGCCAGGCTATCTACTTTGTCCCTGTATCTGCCGTCAACCGGCGAAATTGCTGTTAATGCTTGCATATTTATTTGTTTTTCACGTTATTGTTAAATCAAGGAATTTACTTTCTCACGCAAAAGTACAAAATAGTTCGTAAAGTTCATAAGGTCTGGAAAGTTTATAGATCTTGTGAACTCTAAAGCAGTGTCGTTGTCTTGATGTTTGCGAAAAAATGTTTAAGTTTACGGGAAATTTAATGCATTGTTTATGGGTTTTGCACGAGATTTTTCGAGAGGAATACGAGCATACGGGAAGGCGATAAGTTTATTGTTTTCTAGTAAGTTATGGTATTTTATGCTTTTCCCGGTGGTGATTGTCATCGTGTTGTTCGTGGCCGGTAATTATGTCGTGGGGTATTTGGGGGACGGACTTTCCGGTGTGATCGAGGCGAAAATGACGGAGTGGATCGAGGGTATATCGTGGTTGGAATGGGTGTCGGGAGTGGCTGGATTCTTAGTAAAGTTGTTAACCCGTTTCCTGTATTATATACTATTTATTTCATTTGGGGGATATGTGGTAATGGTGGTGATGTCACCTGTTTACTCGTGGCTTTCGGAACGGACGGAAGAAATTGTGTCGGGACGGGAATACTCGTTTAATTTGAAACAGTTGTTTTGGGAAATCGGACGGGGTATTGCAATTTCGTTACGTTGTATGATCCTGCAATTACTTGTGATGATTGTGTTGTATTTCGGTTCTTTTATTCCTTTGGCCGGATTGGTTATGCCTGTGCTGACTTTTGGAGTAGGGGCTTATTTTTACGGGTTTGCTTTTATGGATTATGCTGTGGAGAGGAAGCGTTTCCGGGTGAAGGAGAGTGTTCGTTATATGCGACATAATGCGGGAAGCGTGACGGCTATCGGGACGGTGTTTGCTTTGTCGTTGATGATTCCGTGGGGAAGTATCGTGGTTTGTAGTTTCGTGTCATTGCTTTCGGTTGTGGCGGGAACGGTGGTTGTGGAGAAACAGTTAAACGAGGAAAATATTAAAAAATAAAAGAATTACATGATGAGAAAGTGGCTGGTAGTTTTGATTTTGTTGGTGGGAAGTCTGTCGGCGTTTGCCGTGGAGGGGAAGGATGAATCTAGAGAGAATCGGAAACTGGTTTACAAGGTGGATATTAAGGACGAGATCGGTCCTAGTATATGGCGGTTGGTGAAAAGGTCTTTTGACCGGGCTACGGACGAAAATGCAGATGTTATTTTGGTACACATGAACACGTACGGGGGAATGGTGGTGTATGCCGATTCTCTGCGTAGCTTGATATTGAATTACCCGAAACCGGTGTGGGTGTTTATTGATAACAATGCAGCCTCTGCGGGGGCGCTGATTTCTATTGCCTGTGACCGTATTTATATGCGGGAGGGGGCGAATATAGGTGCGGCAACAGTTGTGAACCAAACGGGGGATGCCATGCCCGACAAGTACCAGTCATATATGCGATCGATGATTCGGGCCACGGCTCAGGCGCACGGGAAGGATACTGTGATGGAGAACGGGCAAAGTGTGATTCGTTGGAAACGGGATCCGAGGATTGCCGAAGCTATGGTGGACGAGCGGGTTGTGGTCGAGGGAGTAACGGATAGTGGGAAAGTGGTAACGTTTACTCCGCATGAGGCGATGCAATACGGGTTCTGTGACGGGATTGCGGAGAATGTGGCAGAAGTGTTGCAAAAAGAGGGTGTTACGAATTACGAGTTACACGAGTATAAACCGACGACGATGGATCGGTTTATCGGATTTTTAATTAGCCCGATCGTGCAAGGGATTCTGATCATGATTATTATCGGGGGAATTTATTTCGAGTTACAGACTCCGGGAATTGGGTTTCCCTTGGTGGCTGCGATAACAGCGTGTTTATTGTATTTTGCCCCGTTGTATCTGGAGGGAATGGCAAATTACGTGGAGATGATCTTGTTTGTGGTGGGGATTATCCTGCTGCTGCTGGAGATCTTCGTGATACCGGGTTTCGGTGTCTCCGGGGTACTGGGAATTGTTTGCGTGGTGGCGTCGTTGGTATTGGCGGGGATTGATGATTTCACGTTTGATTTCTTGCCGGATTTCACAAGTGCTATTATTCGCTCGTTGTTTTTCGTGGTGAGTTGTTCGTTACTCTCGCTATTCGGGAGTATTTGGTTGAGCCGAAAATTGTTTGGTTCCCGGCGATTGAATTTTGCCCTTCATGCAGAGCAGAAAGTGGAGGATGGTTTCGTGGGCGTGGATATGGCGGCAAAGGAAGAGATCGGTAAAGAGGGAATTGCATTCACGGATTTACGTCCGGCGGGGAAGGTAATGATCGGAAACGAGGTGTATGATGCCGTGTCAGACACGGGTGCTTTTATCGAGAGAGGAAAAATGGTACGGGTGGTTAAATACCAGGCCGGGCAGGTTTACGTGGTTATGAGTTAGATGCCGGTTATTTGATCTTTTTCAACAGGCGATTGTATTCGTGTAAAAAGTTCGGGGTGAAGATGTTGGCATCTGCATTTTGTTCGATCTCTTTGCGTGACCAGAAACGCCCCTCGTCCACTTCATCGTTATTGATGTGAATGGCGTCATGAGAGGTACAAAGAAAGGGGAATACGAGTTCTCGTTCGCGGGAACTCTCCCACACGTAGGAACCGAGGAAACGGGCCTTGAATTTCGTGATACCCAATTCTTCGAAAGTTTCCCGTTTTAAAGCATCTTCTATTTTCTCTCCCAATGCAACGTGACCACCTACGGCAGTATCCCACATTCCGGGAAGAAAGTTCTTTTTCATGCTGCGTTTTTGCAGGTAAATATCCCCTTGTCCGTTGATCAGGTGGAGATGCACGACGGGATGCAGGAGCATGGAACCGGAATGACAACTTCTACGGGTTGCTTTACCGACGACTTCGCCTTTCTCGTTCACGATAGGTAACCATTCGTCTTGACTGGCTGCTTTGGCAAGTAGTCTGTTCTTAACAAACAGCGTGAGGAAGAATAGGGCAATCAGAATATACAATAGAGGTCCTTCTATGAATTGATGTATTTCTTCGTCAAAGATAAAGGCAGAAGTGAAAGCTAGGACGGTATGCAATACGAGCAGGTAAAATAGCAGGCGTAGCATCCGGTGCATGGCTTGTTGCTGTTCCGGGGTGATCTGTAATGTCTTGCGGTATGATTCGGGCAATGTCTGAGTCATGTCCGCTTCCGAAAATGCAAATATCCCGATTAGCACGCACATGGCAGCTTCCACGATGGTTTGTTGTATCCTCTCAAAGGAAGTTCCTTCGAGCAACACGCTGACCGCCGCAAGGGCAATGAAGAACAGGGTGTTGAAGAGTGTCATCTTGTTGATACGCTTCTCCCTCATCCATGAATAGAAAAACTCTCCGGCTCCTAATACGATCACGGCTATTAAACCGATTTTCGGACCAAAAAACTCTTCAGCAATAAAGTATAGAAGAATAAGGATAAAGGAGGGGAGAAGGGACTTCATGCAATTGAAAATTGAGAATTGAAAATGGAAAATTAAAAGACAGGTTACAAGTTAATATTTAACTTGTAACCTGTAGACTTAACTATCTAATCTCGGCGTTGAATAGGTGTTTGTAGGTACCCATCAACTTGTTCATGATTTTGTCGATCTGTTTGTCCGTGAGGGTCTTCTCTTCGTCGAGAAGGGTGAAACTGACGGCGTAGGACTTCTTGTCTGTACCGAGTTTTTCTCCCTCGTACACGTCGAATAACGTGACGGATTTCAGTAATGATTTTTCTGTACGGAACGCTGTTTCTTTGATTTCCTTGAAAGTGACTTTCTTATCAAGCAACAAGGCTAAATCCCGTTTTACAGAAGGAAACTTCGGTAGCGGGGTGTAGGTTACCTTGAGGTTTTTGATGGCTTTCAGAATGTTTTCCCACGAGAATTCAGCGTAGTAGACTTCTTGATTGACATCTGCTTTTTTCAGCGGGGCTTTACTCAAGATACCCATGGATACGATATGTTTATCCCCAGCTTTGTACGTCAGTCCTTCCCGGAAAATGTCTTTGTCTGTGGCATCAATTTTCAAGTTATCGGGATGAAGTCCTAGACGGGTTAATATCATTTCGCAATACGCTTTCAAATAGAAGAAGTCAGTTTTCGTCTCTTTGACATTCCAGGTGGTCATGTTTTTATTCCCCGTGATGAAGAGAGAAAGCAAGTTGTCTTCTTTGTATTGTTTTTGCGGGTTGTCAATGCCTTCTTTTTTGTTGAAGGTGTAGCCTTTACCGAACTCGAATAATTTCAAGTTGTTGTTTTTCCGGTTGATGTTGTAAGCAATGTTTTCCAGTCCGCCGAAGAGCAGGGATTGACGCATGGCACCCAAGTCTGCGCTCAGAGGGTTGAATAACATTACCGTCTGCGTGGGATCGAAACACTTGAAGTCTTCGTAATAGCTAGCTTTCGTCAACGAATTGTTCATTACTTCACAGAATCCGTTTGCTGCTAATAGGTCTGAGATGATGTTTTTCAGCTGGAAGTCATCCGGTTTTTCGGAATAGCTTAACGTGGATCTCACGCTGGCAGGTACTTCCACGTTGTTGAAACCGTAGATGCGAAGAATATCCTCGATCACGTCAGCCTCTCTTTGCACGTCAACACGGTAGGGGGGGACATGCAATAAAAGACCCTCTTCGCACTCTTCCACGATTTTCATTTCAAGAGAACGGAGGATGTTTTTGATTACCTCATGGTCAATTTTTTTACCAATCAATCGATCCACATGAGCATATTTTATGGACACGTCGAAATCTTTCACGGGTTCCGGGTAGATGTCGATGGGAGCGCAAGTAATCTTACCTCCGGCCACTTCTTTAATCATCATGGCGGCTAATTTCAGTGCGTAGATCACGATGTTCGGGTCTGTTCCCCGTTCATAACGGAAAGAGGCATCCGTGTTCAAACCATGACGGCGAGCTGTTTTGCGAACAAATACCGGGTCGAAACAAGCACTTTCCAAGAACACGTTTGTTGTCGTGTCTGAGATACCGCTTTCCTGTCCACCAAATACCCCGGCGATACACATGGGGGCTTCGGTGTTACAGATCATCAGGTCGTCCTCGTGTAACTCTCTTTCCACTCCGTCTAGAGTTGTGAATTTAGTTCCTTGGGCAACACTTTTCACGATAACCTCGTTGCCTTTTACTTTGTCTTTATCGAAAGAGTGCAAAGGTTGTCCTAGGCCGAAAAGAATGTAGTTGGTCACGTCCACGATATTGTTGATCGGGTGTAATCCGATGGCTTTCATCCGGTTTTGTAACCATTCCGGGGAAGGTTTTACGGTTACTCCTTCAATACATATTCCGGCATACCGACGGCAGGCTTCTGGACGTTCTACTCGTACGGTGATTTTAGCATCCGTACTGTCCGGTTGGAAAGTTTCCACGGAGGGAAGAGTATAGTGAATATCTTGTGTCTGTTGTAAATAAGCGGCTAGATCACGGGCTACACCGAGATGTGAGGCTCCGTCAATCCGGTTCGGGGTAATATCGACTTCGATAACCGTGTCCCGGTAAACGTTGAAATAGTCTGCGGCTGGTATTCCAACCGGGGTATTTTCGGGTAATACCATGATTCCGGCATGATCGGTTCCGACACCGATTTCGTCTTCGGCGCAGATCATACCGTTAGAGGCTACACCTCGTATTTTTGATTTCTTGATCACGAACTCTTCATCACCTTTGTAAAGGGTTGTTCCTACGGTGGCAACTACTACTTTCTGTCCGGCAGCCACGTTAGGAGCCCCGCAGACGATTTGTTCCGGTTCACCCGTTCCCAAATCAACAGTCGTCACGTGTAGATGGTCCGAATCGGGATGTGCCTCGCAAGTTAACACATGACCGATGACCAATCCTTTTAATCCCCCTTTTATTGCCTCAAATTCTTCGTACCCGCCAACTTCCAGTCCGATACTTGTCAGAATTTTGCAAATCTCTTCAGTGCTTTGGTCGATCTTTAGATAGTCTTTCAACCAGTTCAGTGATACGTTCATATTTTAATTTTAGGTTTTAGATTTTAAATTTTAGATTCCGGCCGCACGGGGCCGTACATTTAAACAAACGATAATTTCCGAATCCTTTAGCTAAGGTCTAACATACGTTGAATGGGTAACCAAGCTTTCTCTCTCAAGTCTTCCGGGAGTCGTACCTCGTATTGCTCTTTTTCAAGGGCTTCAAGTACTTTTTCCAGTGTTACTTTCTTCATCTGGCCGCATATGGTTTTCGGATGAATTGGAATAAACTCTTTGGTCGGGTTATCTGCTTGGAGTTTGTGAATGGTTTCCAATTCTGTGGCAATGATAAATCGTTGTTTGGGGGATTCCTTAGCATGTTTGATAATTCCTGCCGTGGAATACATGAAAGCACGGGGATGGTTTAATATCCGGTCGTCGTGCGAACAACTGGATTCAGGATGAATCAGCACGTCGGCATCGGGATATTCTTCTAATTTATCCAGTACCATCTGAGTATCAATTTTGTTATGTACGCAACAGTCTCCGTTCCAAATTTCCATTTCACGTCCGGTGACCTTTTGTATATAGGCTCCCAGATTTTTATCGGGAACGAAAAGTATCTTTTTGTCTTTCGGCAGGCTTTGTACAATTTTCAAGGCATTGGAAGACGTGCAGCAATAGTCCGTGTAAGCCTTTACTTCAGCAGTGGTGTTCACGTAGCTGACAATGAGACCATCCGGGTTTGCTTTTTTCCATTCTCTCAAGTCATATCCGCTTACGCCTTCGGCTAAGGAGCAACCGGCTCCTTCCGCAGGAATTAATACTTTCTTGTTGGGAGAGATGATGGATGCTGTTTCCGCCATGAAATGTACACCGCAAAAGACGATAATATCGGCTTCGGTGGTTCCGGCCATCTGGGAAAGTCCCAGGGAGTCACCCAAATAGTCTGCAATGTCTTGCACTTCAGGACGAGTATAGTAATGCGCCAAAATGATGGCGTTTTTCTCTTTCTTGAGTTGTTTTATCCTGTCGATAATCTCTGTCTGCGTCATAACTTTGTTTTTTGAGACTTCAAAGATATAATAATTTTAGATTTTAAATTTTAGATTTTAGATTGAAACTTACGAAAGTAAGTTTTATAATCCTCAACTTTTATCTTTTAGTTCATTTTAATGTTCATGCTAATATCCATCGCCGTAACCGAGTGGGTGAGGGCACCAACACTGATGTAATCAACTCCGGTAGCGGCAACGCCTTTCAAACGAGGAATGCTCATGTTTCCGGAGGCTTCTGTTTTGGCTCTGCCTGCTATGAGTTTCACGGCTTCAGCCATTGCTTCATTACTCATGTTGTCAAGCATGATAATGTCTGCGCCAGCCTCCACTGCCTGTTGAACTTCTTCTAAGTTTGTGGTTTCCACTTCCACTTTGATACTTAACGGAAGGTTCTGTTTCACGGCTTTCACGGCATTGGGAATTCCTCCGGCAATTTTGATGTGATTGTCTTTCAGCATGATCATATCGTAAAGTCCCATCCGGTGATTGGAACCACCTCCATGGTGTACGGCCATTTTGTCCAGTACTCGCAGGCCGGGAGCTGTTTTCCGGGTGTCCAGTAGTTGAGTATGTGTTCCTGCTAATTCTTTCATGTAGTGAGAGGTAGCTGTTGCGATACCGGACATCCGTTGCAGGATATTCAGTGATAAACGCTCCCCGCAAAGTAACGTGCGGTAGCTGGCCTCGATGCGCAGGATAATATCCCCTTTCTTCACAGCGGTTCCGTCAGTAACAAGAGGTTCCCATACTATATCTTTTTCAAATCTTTCAAATACTTGTTTTGCGATCTCCAGCCCGGAAATAACACCGTCAGCTTTTGCTTTCATTTCGGCAACTGCTTTAGCATGTACCGGGATAATGGCGTTGGTCGTAATATCTCCCGTTGCGATGTCTTCTTCTATTGCAAGGTCGATGAGTCTGTCTATGAGCGAATCGTACATATATTAATTTTAGATTTTAAATTTTAGATTTTAGATTCCAACCGCACAAGGCTGACACCTCTTAATTTCCTACTTTCAACTTTTATCTTTTAGCTTGCTAATTACCGGTGTCGTCTTGATTTCTTTACCCTTCTGCTGAATGATGTGACACACGTATTTGTCATCCGGGGCGGGGTAGTCGGAACGGAAATGACCACCGCGGCTCTCTTTACGGAAAAGGGCGGAACGGATGATTAATTCGGCAACGGTAAGTAGATTCTTACTTACCAGCGAATAATATTCATTCTCTTCGAATATTTCGGTTTGTTCCAAGTGGAGCAAGTTTTCCAGTCCTTCCTGTAATCCGTCTGCCGAGCGAATGATACCCGCCCCTTGCGTCATGATGTCGGCTATTTTGTTTTTTAAAGACAGGTAGGCATCTTGTTTTTGGTTGTTCAGCGTGCATAAAGGTGTGGTTTCCGGAATTGGAACTTCTCGTCGGTTACGCACGGAGTCTTCCACCGCACGTTTCCCGAAAACCAAGCATTCGATGAGCGAATTGGATGCCAATCTGTTGGCTCCCATAATTCCGGAAGAAGCGAGTTCCCCGCACACGTACAGGTGTGGGATATTCGTACGTCCCGTAAGATCCGTTTTCACCCCGCCCACGGTGTAATGTGCGGCAGGAGCGACCGGAATACGGTCTGTCATGTCGATGCCCAATTCCGTACATTTCTCGAAGATGTTGGGGAAACGTTTCTTGATCTTTTCCGGGTCAAGGTGTTTTAACGACAAATAAACGTAGTCCTCATGGTGTTCTTTCATTTGTTGGAATATGGATTGGGCCACGATGTCCCGCGGGGCAAGTTCTGCCAGTTCATGTTTTCCCACCATAAAGCGTTCACCTTGTTGATTTAAAAGGTGTGCGCCTTCACCGCGTACAGCCTCGCTCACCAGATATGCTTCTCCGGTAGGCGTGTAGATTGCGGAGGGATGAAATTGAATGAATTCCATGTCCACGATTTCACATCCGGCGTTATAGGTTAAAGCCAAGCCGTCACCGATGGTCGTGTGAGGATTGGTCGTTCGTTTATAGATCGCCGAGGTTCCTCCGGAAGTCAGAAACACGTTGTGTCCCGTGAATACCTCTTCCCGGTTCTCGTTAAAATCCCAGCATCTGACACCGTAACATCCATGTTCGTCCTGTAACAAGGCAATGACGGCATGATTATCGAATATTTCCACGGTAGGACAATGCTCCACTTTATCAATCACGAAATTCGTGATCATTCTTCCGGTGGCATCTCCACCGGCATGGAGGATTCGTTTTTGGTGGTGACCACCCTCTAGACCTAGGGCCAGTTCTCCGTTTTCCGTGTCGAAGTGCATACCGTCATTAATTAACTCCTGTATACGGGCAGGCCCTTCATTCACCAGTACGTTCACCGCGGGGTAGTCACATAAACCTCTTCCTGCCGTGATCGTGTCTTGAAAGTGAAATAACGGGGCGTCATTTTCTCCGGTGACCGCCGCGATTCCTCCTTGGGCAAAATAAGAATTACTTTCCCTAATATTTGATTTAGTTAAAAGTGCAACTTTCCCATGGGCAGATGCACGATAGGCCGTGTAAAGACCCGCTAAACCACTCCCGACAATGATATAATCGTAATTACGCATTTTTGTGTCATGTAAATTGGCACGAAATTAGAATTTTTTTATCTATATCCCGCCTCTTTCCTTCGTTTTTTCAAGATTTCTTTCCTTCACTCCGTGTTTCTTGAGTTTTTCGAGAAATAGGGGATACTAATAGAAAAGCGTTAATCAAGGTGTTATCTGAAGTCCGTGAATGATTTGTTGAATTTTTCCCCGTACGCATTTAGATATTCTTTCGTGAACTTCTCGTAACTTTTTTTAGCCAAAGAGTGTTTCCCTAGAGCCGCATAGGCGTTTATCCGCAACTGAAGTGCGTGTTCGTTAAGTTGGTCAAACACGGATATGGAGTCTGCGATTTGTAATGCCAAATCCGGTTCCATGATGGTATTCACGGAAGTTGTCGAGTAACTGACAAGAGTGTCAATGATATGATCGGACACGGTGGCTTTGAAACGATCTAACCATTCATATCCGGTATCCGAGAGGAAACCTCCTTGACGGGTGAGTTGGAGTAGTTTCAAGATGTCTTCCCGGGAGGAAAGTTTTCCTTTGCTATACAGTGTCAGGTAGTCATAATAATCAATATAGATGGTTTCCGGGTTTAAGAATAATTCCCAACTTCCGGTTTTATTACTTACTTCATTTTCTCCTAGGGAGTCCAAAATACTCCGGAGCTTTCCAATGTTGACGGCCCGGTTATTTTTGGCACTTTGTTCAGTTTTATCAAACCAAAGGATCTCTTTCAAGCGTTCCGAGGTGATTCCTTTTTCGGGAGTGTGGGTCACCAACAATAAAAACAGCTCTTTCAAGAGCGGGGTGAATTTTTTGGTAATATTATTTCCTTCCGCATCATAGATGTGGAACCCACCGAACAGGTAGATGGCATTCGTGGTGCGGGGAGAGTAGGTAGGCAGACTGTCGGGAATGATCTCCAGTTCGTTTTCCAGTTGGACAGCAGAGGCCGTTTGTTTCCGACGTAATAATTTTTTTCGGATATGAACCCCGCTGAATATTAGTAAATCGATAATCAAGATAAACACGAACCAGTACCATATACTTTTAGGAGTATGTTTGTCGGTCGTTTCAATGAAACGGATATTACTGATCTCTAAAGCGGGATTTCCACTGGGGTCAAGCACTTGTTCCTTGTCAGCGATAAAAGTAAATTTATATCCGGCTTTTGGATTAAAACCGAGGTTATTGATAATGTATAGCGTGTCGCTGAGTTGAATGGTGAACTCTTTCTTTTGTTGAAAGAGTGTCAGCTTGATATTGATTTCTTGCTCTCCGGATGTTGTTTTAAACCGGGGAATGGTAAGTTTCCTTAGATTTTCTTTCGAATAAACAATGAGTTGTTGTAATTCCCCTTTGCGATAGTCGAGAAATACGTTATAATATTCATTTTCATTGGACTTGATCTGTAAGATAGGCCCGAAATAAATTTGTTGCCGAGGTTGCAGTAAAATATCAAAATCTAATAGCAGACGTTTTTTTAAATAAATATAACGGTTTTTGTCTGCCGGGATCGTGTCGTTTTTTTCTGTTTCTCTGTTGTTTGTTTGTGCGAATAAAGTGACTTGATTGGAAATAACGAGCAGGAGTATAACTAAAACGCTCACGCATAGTTTATATAGTGCGAGATAGGTATTTGTTATAATTATATATTTCTTTGATTTTTTCATGCCCTGCAAATATAATATTTGCGGACGAGAATCGAAAGTAAAAAATGACTGCCCGACAAATAAAGATAGAGGGGTGTCGGGCAGTCTCAAGTAGACTTTGGTTGCAAAAAGTCTAGAATAAATAGTTTATGGTTTGAACCATCATAGCTTCAAAATCATGTGCCACTCCTTTGACAATGACTTTTTTCCAATTGAATACCATATTGCAGGTTTTACTAATGCGTTCGCCTTCGCTATAATAATATTCTCCGCGGGCAAAACGATACAATCCTTGAGCATCGGATTGCTCGTCATGACGCAAGGAGTTATCATTGGGATCAATGTCTTGATCTCCCAATGCGACAATGAGGCTCGAACCAAACAAATGGGAGAGTGTCGTGTTGTCTGTATAACAGGAGTTTTTTAACCCGTAGGGATATTCAATCTGTACGTCGGGAACCGTGTACCAGCCAGAATTAGCAGCAACAGCCTTGTTCAGATGAGTGTTTTGTTTAAAGGTCACGAAACGATGGACGAATTGAGCCCCGGCCGAATGACCGAACATGCTATATTGGGTAACTTGGTTACCAGTTTCAGCCTTCACATAACTGAATATGGCCTCAATTACGGAAAAAGACCATTGCTCTTCGGGAAGAGCCTCGTTCTTTTTGAACATGTTGCCTTCGATATATTCGCTGGTGGAATAGTATTCCTGTGGAAATTCTAAAGCAATGGCAATAACTTCCTTGCTCTTGAAATTCTTCATCCATGCTGCTAGGTAATCGTTGGCGTTTCTTCCGGTTCCGGGTAGGATAAACACGATTGGCATGGTCTTGATGTCTCCTTCCGGGATGTAGAAGTGCAGGTTGATCGGTTTCGCTTTCAAAGGCTCGTAATCTGTGTAGGTTACAATCCCGTGGCCCGTACCCAGTTTGTTTAATACCGGGTCGTCCACGTCACTTTTCCATTCACAACTGCATAGAAAGAGGGTGATGAATAATGATATGACTAAATTGGTTTTCATCGTATCTGACATTAAAAGATAATTTGAACTGAAAATTCTGCGCTAAGCTTTTCGTTTGCCGTTTTGAAGTTCGGGTTCTTCAGATAGGTAAAAGCTCCTTGACACATCAAACGGTTATTGATAAAGTATTTTGCCACGCTTACTGCGTATTCATTGGTCTCCAAAAGCGGCGAGGTTTCTGTTTCTTCGAATTCCGGTTTCACTTTGCTGAACCGGGCATCGAATCCCCAACCACTTTTCAAAAGGTAGCCCACCTGCACGTTATACCCGTTTCCAAGATTCAGGTAATTGGCAATCTCTTCCGGTTGCAGGGGGTGGTCTCCCGTGCTTTTCGTGTAAATACCTTTCAAGTCGGTAGCCGATGCATTGACATATTCGGCCATAATGCTCCAACCTTGCCATTTGAATAATAAGTCTGCAGCGATTTTGCGAAGTGCCGGGAATTTAGAGTTTCCGTCTTTGTCATAAAGAACGAAATCTCCATGTCCTTCACCAACTTTGTTGCTTGCTCCGTCATTGTAACTCATGGCTCCACCAACCAATAATTTCGGTGATTCTTCACGAACAAAATCTGCTCCCACACCGTCATTACCTGATTTGAATTCTCCTAATGGAAGTACGTCTAAACGCCCCCCGTATTTTAAACCTCCCATATCGATGTCAATAGAACTGGAACCGAAAGAGTTTCTTCCGTCTCCCGTGGTGATGGCGATAGAGGGTTTTAATGCTATTTTTCCAAGATAGAGTTTACTTTCAAAAAAGAGTCCTAGTTCACGTCCGGTACCTGAGAAGTACTGGCTCACGATGCTACGGTCTGCCATGCTCAGGTTCTTTTCGTGCATGATCATTTCCCGGTTATTGGTGAATGTTTGTTTTTGCCCGACGGTAATGGTCAGGTAATCTTTTAGGTTGTAAGCAGCCCAAGCATCCATAAGAGGGTTGGAGTCGGCAAAATTGGCTTCCAGCATGAAAGTGAACTTATTGTATAAAGCACTTCCTTTGAATCCGAAGAAGGCATTCTTCACGCCGAATAATGATTCATCCTCGCCATCTTTTTCATTTCGGTAGGCACCGTAAACTTGGATAAAACCGTTTAGGTTGAAGTTATATTCGCCACCATTCAAATTAATGTCAAGTCCTTTGCCTAATTCGAATTTGGCGGTATTTTTATTATCTTGTGCAACTGCTGCGGTTACTGATAATAATGTTATAATTGCTATAAATAATGTTTTCATAATGCTGTTATTCCCTTATTTGTCACTGTTCATTTTTCGGTAAACCGGTAATTCCTCTCCTTGTTTTGTTTCGTAGATCCGGTAATTGATAAATCCGTTTGCGGCTTCCGGTTCGAGAACCGAGGCTGCTACGTTTCCATTTTTCTGGTTCATGGGAACCACGAATGTTCCGGCAGGGAAGAAGACTTGTTTCGTGTTCACGGTCGTTTTTACTTTTACCGGGTAGAATTTTTCAAATAGTGAATATTCTTCTTTGTAAGAATCTATCGTGTAAGTTTCAACGTCGAGCGTCATGGGGACGGTCAATGTTTCAACCTTTACTCCTAGTTCCTGAAGTTTCCGGGCGATCTCCGGTTGGAGAGCTGAAATATAATAAGCCTCCGGGCGTTTCCGAACGAGAGTAGGGGTGGACTCTAAAGATAGATTGGCGCATACTTTCACGTTCACCATTTGGTTCGTGTTCATGCTGATAAATGGTAGTACGTAGTCATCTACGCTCTTGGGAGAACTGGTAACGACAATGTCATTCCGAGTTTGTGCGGCCTGTCGGGTAACACGCATTACTTCATCAGCATGGTCGTAGGCTGTTTTCAAGTAAGATTCTGCCAGCGTGAATGCCGTGTAGACTCTTCTTTTTAAAGAGGTCTTACCGATTTTCACACCTCTTAATTCCATCAAAATAGCAACGGAGTTCCCAAGAGAGAAAGCATTTGCTGTTGATCGGGGATTGATTCCGCCTACGTTGAAAACGATTTCTCCGAACTTTTTGGCTGTCGTGAAATAGTCGTGGTGTCGCAGTTGTTTTGCGTCCAGTGCTTTGCGGGCGTTACCGACAAATGTCTGGGCTGTCAGGTTCCGTAACTCTTGGGGAACATTCAAGTTACCCGTGTAGAGGAACATGGCATCGAATGAATTCGTGATGTTGTCCGTGCTGATTAGTGTGTAGTCGGCACGAAGTGGTTGAAATTCATGAAAATCAATAACGACTTGAGGGGCATATTGATTGTAGAAATTTCTCAATACAACAGCCTCGGGAGTAGCCAGTTTACTTTGATCCCGGTTCAAGTCCAGCGTGTTGGCTGTCACTCGTTCCAAATGACTTCCCCCGTCGATGTTTACCATCGGAATAATGGTGATTTCCAAGCGTTCCAACAAGTAAGCCAAGCCGGGATCGTTTAACAGGCGATCTATTGTGTAGAGCATACTTTCGGTGCTTCCCGGTTCGTCACCGTGTACCCGGCCGAGAAATAGAACTCGTAATTTGACATTTCGGGTCTTTCCGGTAATTCTTACGGCAGGTATTTCTACCCCTTTCTGGGTTTTCCCAATAAAGGACAAACTTGCTGTCTCCCGGTGGCGGGTAATCAAGTTATTGATATAGGACATCATTTCGTCGTAAGTCGTGCATACATTCCCTTTCTGGAACCACGGCGTGTGAATATCCATATCCGGATCGGCAAAGAATTTTTTGGCCACCTTGGCAGGTTGTTGGGCCCATAAAGCACCTGCTTGTAGGAGAATCAATAATGTAAATAAGTATTTTATCATTGTATTCATCTTTTGCAGTTTTTAGAATGAGAATTGAATCATGGCTTGTAATAAAGTTTCGTTACCTTCCGTTACGATGCTATTCACGTTCTTACTTCCCGGTTCGGCATCCACGAACACGACAGAGGCCTGTACTTTTACCGCATATGATTTGGTTAGGTATTTGGAAACACCGACTTCGTAGAAGTTATTACGGTTAAAATAGAGTTCGTTGTGCAGGAACGAGTTTTTATCCGGGTCGAAATGCGTGTAGCGGGCGTCGATAGACAAGCGGTTTTGAAACATATACCCCGCTTGAATGTTATACCCGGCTCCCAGCATCATACGGGCTTTCACGTAGTCTTTCATGTTTCCGCTGAAATCGGTGGACGTGGTCCCGTCGTTTCTCACCCGCTGGGTGATTTCACTGGGAACGTGAGCCCAGGTTTTCACGAATTCTCCTAGCACGGAGAAACCCATATATTTAAAATGGAAGTCTGCACCGAATTTGATGTAATCCGGCAGGGTTTCCTTGTTTTCGTCATTCAGGTAAAGAATGGAACCGCTTTCCCGGCCTCTCCGGTCACTGATTCCCACGTTATAACTAAAAGTTGTACCGACAGAGAGTTTCGGGGTAACTTCCCTTGCCATGTCTCCACCTCGGTTCTCCCCGTATGCCCGGAATAAACCGAAAGGCAGGTAATTGATGCGGGCTCCGTATTTGAGTCCCCCGTGACGACGGGTAAATGTGGCACTACCGTCACCGTCAGTGATAACAATAGAGGGACGAAGGTATGCCGTATGACCGATGCGGAATGATCCGTCAACGAAAAGACCTACTTCTCGGATGGATCCGAAGTAAGAGGATAGTTTGCTGCGATCCACGAGTTGTAAGGTATTTGAGGTTATTCCGAGTTCGCGGTTATCGGTTGGCGTGGATTTTTGTCCGAAACTTAAAGTGAGTCCTTTCACGGGTTTGTAGGCAATAAAGGCATCCAGTAACATACCGCTTAATTCACCGTCACCCCCGTTGGCTTGTGCAAAGTCGGTTTGTAAACGGTAGCTGACTTTATCACCCCACGCATCTCCAGAGAGGCGTAGGCGTAAACGTCTCATACGAAAACGGGAGTAGAACTGATCGTCTCCCTCGTATTTACGGGTTTCAAACGTGGTTTGCAAGAAACCTCTCAAGTTTATATTATATCCACCATCCGGGGCACAGAAAGTGATCCCGTCTCCCAAACGGTATTTATTCACGATGATCTTGGCTGCATCGGAATCTGCTGTTAAAGTTTCTGTGTCACTATCTTCGGAATCCGTTTCCTGAGAAAAAGCGGGGAACCACAGAATCAAGATGAACAGCATGACTATGAACTTATATTTTTTCATCTTTTTAATTTCAAGTTATCTATTCAAAATTTCCAGCCTTGACTAATTTTCCTCCCTGCATCCACACGGTACCGCCCACGATCACATTTTGCAGGTTCAAGTCATTGTCAAAGAAACACAGGTCGGCATCGTAATCCGGGGCGATACGTCCTTTTGTCCGTAGGGTCATGTTTTTAGCCGGATTCGTTGTAACCGGGCGAATGGCATCCTCTATGGGCATACCGCCTTCTTTTACCAGTTTCTGTACTTGTTGTAAGTTCAGATGTAGGGGAGCTTTGTAGAAAATGAGATTTCCGGTTTCCGGGTCTTTTTTACTCATTCCTGCGTTTCCGTCACTACTGAAGGTCATTTGTTCGATTGACACGCCTTTTTCCAACCCGTGTAATAGAATCTTGTACGGTTCATCGAACTTGGTTCCACCCGTGGATATATCGATGATTCCTCCTAAAGAGGCAAATTCAATGGCCTCATCGAAAAGTGCTGCCGTTCGTCCCACGTGAGTCGGGGAGATGTGTTTTACCAAAGTCGGGTATTCCCGTGCAATTTCCAGGAGAATCTGCATCCGGGAAGGTAAGGTGCCTAGGTGGATGTGCAGAACCCCTCCTTTGCCGGAAGTCAAACCGCCCACGTGTACTTGGTTGATTAGGCGCAGTAACTCCTGTTTCGTGGGGAATGAACACCGTTCGTCGCTGATGGCTACTTTACAACCGATAATCTTGTCGATAAACAACATATCTTCCGCAACGCTTTGCATGATGGTTTTGGGTGGTACTGCAAAATAGCTTGTGAGCATATATGCCCCGATACCATATTGCTCTAACGATTTACACTTGGCGTAGAGCGTGGTTAATTCTTTTGTGATCCCGTCTGTTCCCAGCATACCGACAACCGTGGTTGTTCCACAGCGAATCAGTTCACTCGGTTGTACTTCCGGGGTGATGGAAAAGTAGCCGCTTTTCCCTCCGGCACCGATAATGTGCATGTGTTGATCGATGAAACCGGGGGTCACGATCAAGCCCCCGGCATCGATCATAGAGTGTTTTACTCCCGTTAAATCAATCTGATCGTCAATCATAACGATTTTCCCGTTACACACGAGCAGATCTTTTATCCCCAATTTTTCCGGGGCATATATATTTGCGTTCTTTATGATTGTTATATTCATATTTTAAGCAATAAAAAAGTGATAAACTAGCATGACAACCATCGTGAATGATAACGGGATCAGATTCCGGCGGGCCAGATCAAACGAAGATACACCCGCAATTTCCGATATTGCAATGATCACTCCTGCAATGGGGGAGGCAGCCCGTCCCATACTGGAGGCCAACTGCATGGGTAGGATCATGTGAACTCCTTCAACTCCCACTTTTGCTGCGATAGACGGTACGAGCGGACCGAAAGAGAAGAATGATGCGTTACCACTTCCCATGAGCATGGAGGCCGCGAAGATGAGTAATGTCATTAATATGGCGATCCCTGCACCGGAAAAACCGATGTGTTGTGAAAGCATCACGAGTGAATCGATAAACCCTAGGCTGATTAATCCCCTGGAAAAGACTTCTGCTGCCACGATTAACGTAATAACGGTAGCAAATACTTTTCCCATCCCGTCCCAGAACGTTTTGATGGATGCAAATACTTGTTTGATATTGCGTTGACGAATGAATTCAAAAACGATGGCAACGAAGAATGACATCAGCATGGCTGTTGTCGTGTCGAGTTCTACCGAGAAACTGAATAGCTGGATATATTTGGAGAACACGATCAACAGAATCAGAGGTAATACCGGGAGAATGGCATAGATTAGCGGAACGTCAACCTTGAAATCTTCCTGTTTCACGTCTTCTGTTTGTTTCTTCAAAGCGTCTTTTTTGTCGTAATAGCGATTACTGAAATAATACACGATCATGAGCAGTATCGTCATAGGGATCGTCAGTGGCATTTGATGTTCTATAAAGTACATCACGTTATTCATTCCCACGAGTTCCGATGCCCGGGCCGTGTTGGCCGATGCCGGCCCCATGTCGAATACCGTGCAGGCTGAAATCACCGATACGGCAGATAGTTTACTGACTCCCAGACTTACCAGTACGGGGTAGATGGATGCTACCAACAATAGACCCAAACCTGTGGCCGAGGGGGTACAGATAAACAGAAGTTGTCCGATTGGGATCACTAGCGATGCTGCCAGATAGGGGTACTTCCGGAAGATGGATAGCGGTTGCATGGAAACGTATACCAGAGCATCACTTGCTTTGATTTGTTTCATATAAGCTACGAATCCTCCGATGGTCATAATCATCAGTCCTACGCCCGCACCTTTCTCGCTGAATATTTCCTGTATCACTTTGAAAAGGTCGAATTCCTTTAATCCCGTGGCATTTTTCAATTCCGGGATGTCAAATCCCAAAATTAAGGCCAATGTCAACATGGCCAGTCCACTGAAAAGTAATACCGCTTGGGCGTGATACTTCTTAAACAGCCAGTAGGCTGTCAGGGCGATGAATTGAATGGATATAAGTGCTCCTATGTAAATCATGATTGTAATTATTTCTGTACACCATCAGCGGTAGACAAATTATCATATATTTCAGCCGGAATTGTAAACGGCGTTCCCGGATTCTCACTTAATTTTATGGAAGTCAATTTAGTATTCTTCGATAAATCGATACTTTCCAGCTTATTATTTATGAGATCAAGAGTTGTTAATTCTAGGTTTTTACTTAAGTCTATCGAGGTTAATTTTTGGGAATCAGATGCTTGCGTGCTTGCTTTGCATCTTAAAGTTTTTAGTTTCGTGTTTTTTGTGATGTCTAAAGAACTTATTTTGTTATTATTTAAATCTAATGTTTCCAAGTTTATCAATGTAGATACATCTATTTCGGTGACATTATTAGTTACTAACGTTAAAGACGTAATTCCTGTAAGGAATTGTATTCCATCCAAATCTGTTAATTTATCTTTAGCAGTACTTAATCCCGCATTCTCTAATTCGGTTGGAATTTTCCCGTTTTTGGAGAGATTTAGTTCTCCCGTATATAAGGCTGCTTTTTCTTTGTCTATTTTGTAGGTATTGTCCTCAACTATTATGATATTCAAATCTTTTAAACGATAATTCAAATACTCTCCTAACACTTTATTACTGATTACGTAAAGATTGCCTTCTTCAGGGATGGAAGGTGTGCCTCCCACTACACCAATGGCGGTAGTTAGATTATCGAAAATTTCTTGAGTAATGGTTAATGGACTTGGAGTATTTTCCGTTAAATCAACGGATTTTAATTTCGTGTTTTTAGATAGGTCCAAATTTTCTAACTCATGTTTTTGCATTGTTAGGGTTACCAGTTCTGTGTTTTTCGTCAGATCAATTTTCGTCAATTTTTGTCCTTCTCTAGCCTTGGAGCTGGCATTATAACTTAATGTTGTTAGTTTCACATTTTTTGTCAAATCTAGGGTTCCGATCCAGTTATTATTCAAGTTTAATTCTGTTAGATTTACCAGATTTGTCAAATCGATAGATGTCAATTCATTGGAAATAAGGATGAGGGATGTAGCTCCCGGAAAGTATTGAATACCATCTAAATTTGTGATTTTGTTTGCTGCGGTAGTCAGGCCTGCTGTTTCTAATTTCTTGATAAAAGTGCCGCTTTTATTCAAGTTGATTTCTCCTGAGTAATTCTTGGATTCTACTGTGTCAATAACATATGAGGTTACGGTGTTTCCGTTTTCCGTAGTGGTCTGTGAATAAACACCTGTTACTTTCAGATATTTTAAATACTCCCCGAAAGCGTTATCTTTAATGGTATAAAGATTGCTTTTGTCACCCGGACCTGAGTCTTCGGTAAATGATACGTCATCTGTCGTGCAGGCTTGGAAAGCAAGCAGGGACAAAATGAATGCAACGCATAGATGTTTTGTTTTCATAGTGAACTGATATTTATAATTAATGATTTTAATTCATTTTACCATCAACAAATTTATCTCCTAAGGGTAAACAGATCGATAAATAATCCACAAACAAATCATTAATTATTGCTTTTTTCCGGTTATTAATGTCGTTTTTCAAGACAAAAGTACGTTTTAGCATTAAAAATTCATGTATAAGAAGAAAAAATAGAATTAAATAGTAATTTTGAATTTGTGAATGATATATGAAATAGAAATGAAAATATATGGGTTAATCATAATCGCTCTTTTGGTGGGCGCTTGTTTTTCGAATAAGCCTTCTAAAAAGTGTATTTACCCGGCAGGAGATTTACTTTTCAGTAAAGAAAAGGCTGGTTGGGAAGAGGCGTACATTGGTAGAGTGTGTTTAGATACGGTGCTGGTGTATAATCCCACGAAAGCTGGAATTCGTTTGGAAGGTTTTAACCATTTCCCGGAAATCAGTTGTCGAAAGATTGGATATTCCGTGCAGGATTGGAATCTGGGTGGGTATATCGTAGAACCCAGTACTTGTGATACGTTAATCATAACGTTATGTATAAAGAATGAATCGATGCTAGGTAATTATTATAACGTGATGCGTTTCATGATCAATGGAGAGGTGAATTATGATTACGGCTTTATGGTTGATGTTTCTGTGCGGGAAGATTTCGAGCATTGGAGTGAAGAGGAAAAAGCACAAGCACCTCATTTCATGGTGGACTCGACGGAACGTGATTTTGGTATACTTCGGGAAGGAAAGGAGGCTAAAATGCTTTTTAAAATCCAGAATACCGGGGAACGTAATTTGATCGTCCGTAAAATAGAAACCACTTGTGGTTGTACCGCAGTACTCCCCGGTCAACGTGTTCTTCTTCCCGGTAAAGAAATGGACTTGAATGTTATCTTTCACTCTGCCGGGCGAAACGGTAAACAGCGTAAAGTTATCACACTCTTTTGTAATGATCCCCGTCAACCCAAGATCCAGCTGGTTGTGAAAGGGGAAGTGAACTAAAGATATGGTGTGATTTTATTGATTATCTTTGTTCGAGTAAAAAGGAGATTGAAATGGAATTACGAACAGAAAATGTGACGAGATACATCATGCCTTTACGAGAAGGTGGTTCATTGCCGGCGTTAGCAGAAGCAGAGGATGAATTCAAGTACGTGGTGAAATTTCGGGGTGCTGGGCATGGCACGAAGGCTTTGATAGCCGAACTGATTGGAGGGGAGATAGCTCGTGTCTTGGGATTACGGGTGCCAGAGTTGGTTTTTCTACAACTGGATGAGGCTTTTGGTCAGGCGGAAGGAGATGAGGAAATACAGGATTTGTTGAAAGCGAGCCGGGGATTAAATCTCGGGTTACACTTTTTATCTGGGGCTCTTGCCTTTGATCCCACGGTAAACGTGATTGATGCGGAGTTGGCCTCAAAAATCGTTTGGTTGGATGCGTTACTGACGAATACTGATCGCACGGTTCGTAACACAAACCTATTGATGTGGCACAAGGAATTGTGGTTGATAGATCACGGTTCGTCACTCTATTTTCATTATTCTTGGATGAATTGGCAGAAACACGCTTTGAGTCCTTTTGTGGAAGTAAAGAATCATGTATTACTGCCTCGGGCAAGCCAACTGGCAGAAGTCGATGCCGGATTGAAAGCCCGATTGACCCCGGAAAAGATAAGGGAGATCGTGGCGTTGATCCCGGAGGATTGGTTGAATTGGAACGATTTGGATATTACTAACCAAGAAATACGGGAGACGTATGTTCGTTTTTTAACGGAACGGGTTGTACATTCGGAAATATTTATAAAAGAAGCACAACATGCCAGAGAGATACTTGTATGAATATGCCGTTATCCGGGTTGTCCCGCGGGTGGAACGGGAAGAATTTATTAATGTGGGAATCATTTTATTCTCTAAGCGGAAAAAGTTTCTGCGGGCGAAGTATGTACTTCACGAGGAAAAATTGAGGATGTTATTTCCGGAAATTGATATAGAGGAGATTCGGGTAAATTTACAAATTTTCGATCGGATATGTTCCGGTTCCCGTGATGGCGGACCGATTGCTGAATTGGATGTTCCGGAGCGTTTTCGTTGGCTGACGGCTGTTCGTAGCACGATAATCCAAACCTCTCGTCCGCATCCCGGTTTCTTGACTGATCCGGATGCTACTTTTGATAAGTTATTTGACGAGTTTGCGATGTAGATATATAAAAGAGAATAGATGGAGATTCTCCATCTATTCTTGAAATACACTCTTGAATGATTATTTCACGATAATAGTAAAACAATCGTTCACGTCTTTGGAGTATCCTTCGTTTGAAAATGTTAATGATATAAGATAACGCCCGATAGGAATATCATGTCTTATTGGTATTTCGAACACTCCATTTCCTCGAACAGTCAGATAATCTGCAAGTTTATCAGCGTTACCTCCCGTTGTTTTAATTTCTTTAACTGAGACATAGATTTGCTGGGTCCCTTGAATTCCTTCAATGGGTGTGCTTACCCAAGGTTGATCCCATTTAAGTCTATAGTAGTCTTCGCCTTCTCCGCCATATCCTTCGTAAGTTGGTTCAATTCCCCAACTAAGGATTTCTTCCGGAGAAATCCCCATATCAATTAAATCGTAATATTCTTGATTTGGCCATGTCCCCCAGCTTGGAGGGGTTGTGTCCAATTCTTTTTTTACAATCATAGAATCTGTTTCGTAACTGGCATCTTCTGTCAACAGATAACCAATGGTTACATCTTGGCATCCAATAATGAGCATGCTTACAGTTATGATAATTGATAATATAATATATTTCATGGTGCTCTTTTTATAAATTTGTAATGAAATTCTTTTATTGCAGCATTGGATTTTCGAGAGTTTAAATATGCCCTAAAGCATAATTGTAATTTAGGGCGTGGACGACTCCATTTTGAGGTTGAATATCTGGAGTTGCCAGTGGGACCATGGTCGCTTTTGTTATGGAATATATGTACATAGTTTCAGGGCCTACATCAGGAACTCCTCCATAAGCAGATTTGTCTCTGTAAATACGTAGTTTGTTCCCACCCATTGTCGTGATGTTAGTGCCTCCATCCTGTAATTCGTCGTCAATCGTGTAATCAACATTTCGGTAGGCGAAATCATTTTTTAGATATTTCTTGTCTAATACATGGCGTAAGACAATACTTTTACATTCTTCAATAGATATTTCTTCGACAGATTCCATGTCATTGTCCCAAAGATAGCGTAAAATGGAATAACTTGGGGGTGCAAAAAAGGTAATTTCTTTATAGTTGGGATCCTTGCCTTCGAACATATCGGTTAACTTCGCCCGTTCAATTAATTTTACTGTTAATTCCCAATTATAAGAGTCTTTTCGTAGATATTCCATGATGGAGCAATCGTGGTAGGGAGAGGAAACTCCACTATCATACCAATCTTGGGTTGTACAAGAGAATGATGATACTATCATGCACCAACATATTAATAGGTTGTATGTTTTTTTCATAAATTTCAAATTTATTTGTTATTATATTACATTCTTCGTAACCAGTAAGTATTTTGTCGTAGTAACGGGTTATCCCAAAAACATGAATTCTTGATAACACCGAAAAACACACCATCGATAATATCTTGGCTACTTACCGTTCGAAATCCTCCATAAAGTTCTGTTTTGTAGTATTCATTGCGGAGAACGTCAAACCAGCGTCCACCTTCGATTAAAAATTCTTTTTCTCGTTCTTTGAATATAGCATAACGTAAATTTCCACCATATTTTGAAGGGTCATATGGTTTTGCATTTGCTCGAGTCCGGATTTTATTTAGATCGTCAATAGCTCCTTGTTGATAATCTCCACCTAACCTTGCCCTGCATTCAGCTCTCAATAGAATAATATCAGCCAGTCTCCACCAAATTTTGTTTGCATCAAAATTGATAAAAGATCCACCTCCAGCACCACCATCTGTTGAAACGTATGCTTGACGATATTTATAAGGATAAGCGTATCCTCCGGTAATATCTGTATCCACTGAATCCCGCATATATTCAAAGCGATAGAACCAAGCGTTTTTCCTCAAATCTTCATCTTGGAACATATTTTCAACCGTTTCATTGGTTATTCTGTATAACATATTTTGAATATCTCCCATCATTGCGCCCGTTACTACCGGATAACCTTGGTAATACCCAGCCATACTAGTAAATGTTATATCTTGAAACCAGGGTGTTTGGGCCACTTCGTCCCAGTAATTACGGAAAATACTTTCGAAAATACTTTCTTTTGAACCTCCCACAAGAACTGTAGTACACATATTTTCCGGATTATCGGCTAATTGATAAATGTCTTCTCGTTTGATAATATCCGTACAGGCTTGTTCTGCAATCTTCCATAACTCCTGTTCATCATAATCCCGGTCTTCCGGTTTAGCCATGTATTTACATCCTGCCTTCCATGCACATAAATGTGCTAATAGTGCATTTGCTGCACCTTTACAGGGACGTGCTCGATGTGTTACTGCGTTGCCATTTGCATCTTTTAATTCATCCCATTCCGGTAAAAGTCGTACAGCCTCTTTAGCCAAGTTGATAGCATAATCAATGACTTTAACCCATGAAGTCTGCCCTTGGGGTGCAATTTCAACTTCATCACGTATTAAAACACAATCTCCGCAGAGACGAATGATATGTAAATAAGCAAATGATTTGAAAAAATAGACTTGTCCCTTGTAAAAATCTCGTCTTTCTTGTGGCATTTTGATGTCATCAATGTAAGGTAACGGGGCGTTTGCGTATGAAATAACACGATAAAACCAACCCCAGTCTCTTTCATACATGGACGCTTCATGTTCTTGTAATAATGCTGCAGACCCTTCACTAAAATAATCGGAATATTCTCCGATAGGCATTAAATCCTGTCCTGCGGCTTCGTTACGCACAGAAGCTTCAGCTCCCATAATTCCTATTTCTAATTCTCTTTCAGTCTCGAAGACATTAGCAAATGTTACAGAGTTTTCTGGTGTCATGTCTAATGTGTCTACACAAGCAATACAGCTTATTGATAGATAAAAGCAAAATAATATGTATCTCATCGTCTAGAATTTTATTGTTAATCCTAAAGTATATTTACGGGCTAAGGGGTAGGGAAGAGCTCCACCATCTCCATCTATTCCAGTCCTTATATCTACTGTTTCCGGTTCTATTCCGGAGTAATTTGTCCAAGTAAATAAATTTTCTCCGCTAGCAAAGATGCGTAACTCGGAAAGCCCGCAACGTTTAATCCAATTTTTGGGAAGAGAATAGCCTAATGTTAATGTTTTTAATTTTAACCAATTCACTTTCTCTACATCTTCTTGAACGGTATTCCAATTGTCTTCAGCACCTCCTTGCCACATGGGGAATGTCGTTTTATCACCGGGTTTTTCCCAAAAAGTTACGTCGTTCAAGTTCATTACGATTGTTGGAAATCGCTCGGGTTGTAATAAACATCTCTTTCGTACATAATTGATCATATGTCGTCCTAACTGATAAGATATTAACATGTTCAAATCAAAGTTCTTCCAGCGAAATTCATTTACAATTCCGCCACTGATTTCAGGAAGAGCACTTCCACTGTATACACGATCTTCGAATCCCACTTTTCCATCACCATTTACATCAATGTATTTGTAATCTCCCGGTTTATAATAAGTACTATTACCATATTCACCTCCTAAATAAGAACTAATTCCTGCAGCGTTGTAGAATAGGGGCATTTCATTTTGATCGTTGATATATCCATCCGTTTTAAGTAGATAAATACCATTTAGTGCTTTACCTATGATTCTGGTATCGTCGTCTTTTCCATTTTCTGATTCTTTAAAACGATTCCAGTTTCGAGCAGCGTTAATTGATATTTTCCAGTATAATTCTGGTTTACGGAATATTTCGTAACGTGCCATGACTTCTAATCCCTCATTTGAAATGGTTTTAGCGTTTCTCCATTGAGAGTCGTACCTTTGATAATCACCGCTGGGTAAGCTGATTCTGTCCAATAGTTTGTCGGTAAGTCGATAATAATAATCGATAGTGAAGCTTAATCGATAGTCAAAGAAATCTAAATCTAACCCGAAATCATATTGATCGGTTTCTTCCCAACTTAATTTGTCATTGTACAAGCCTCCAAACCATTGCGGACGAAGCATTCCATTTCCCATGTAAGGTATGTCTGTAACGAATATCCCTAATGCGAGGTAGTTTTGGGCGAAATGCATGCCGGAACGTCCCCAGCTGGCTCTGAATTTACCGAAAGAAAACCATGGTAAATTATCTTTTATCCAGTTTTCTTCTGAAAAGTTCCATCCAGCAGCTATGGAAGGAAATGTTCCCCAACGATTGTTTTTCCCAAAAGTGGAGCTACCATCCCGGCGAACACTTAGAGATAATAAGTATTTGTCTCGAAAGCCATATTCCAAACGAGCGAAATAGGAAAGTAAACATTTTTCTTGCATGTCGGATTGGTAGTTTTTAAAAGCTATTGGATGTGTTTCTCCTTCTCCCCAATCTTCGTAACCGATATCCGGCATACCATCTGGTGCGTAATATATTTTATCGCTCGGAGAATTTTGTGCATATCCTCCGTTGTATTCTTCTTGATCATATTGATAGGAGAAACCTGCAACAAAGTCAATATGATGATTTTCGTGTATTGTTTTCTTGTAGGTTAAGAGATTTTCGTTCAGTATCATGAGGTTGATACCGGTTTCCCCGATGCTCTTTGAATAGCCATTATAACTTAGGTTTGCCGGTTGAAAATAATTGCGTCGATCTATAATATAATCTGCAGCCAATGACGATGAGATGTTTAATCCTTCTATGATTTCATACCCTAGTTTCATGTTGGTTCTTAATCGTACAGAACGATTGGTTTCTTTGGTTCCTTTATATGCGTTTAGTGTTTGTTCCCATACGATGGATCCTTTACCTGGTAAAAGTGAAGATAATTGATAAGGTTCTCCCGGAATTGTTTCAACAGGTACGGCTTGATTGGAGTATTGCAAATTTTCAGAGGCATTTGAACTAGCTCTTTTCTTGTGGGTAATAGATGCATTTAGACGTAAATCTATGGTTAACTTTTTTACAGGATTCACGTTCATGTTTGCATTCAGATCAATTCTTTGGAAGCCTGTTCCTTTGTATATCCCAGTTTCATCATAAAGTCCTAGTCCAATTGCATACGTAGTCCTTGCTGAGCCTCCATAAGTTTGAATATTTGCATTTGTAATTTTTCCTGTTTCAAAATACATTTTGAAAAAATTCGTTGAATTGTTATAAAAGGGGTTCAAACTGTCTTGAAACATGGTACCATTTCCTGTTCCGGCATAGGTCAAATCGGGTATCCAGTTTTTATCCAATACAGCTCCTTGACTGCCGTAATCGTATTGTTCCCGGAGAGAAGTGGGGTATTTCCAACGGTTGGTTTCTTTGTCTAAATATGCCACGTAATATTTTCGATTAGCTGCTAGTCTGAATTCTCTTTCGGCCCGTCCTGAGGTTAAATCGGGATAACGGGGTAAAATGCTCCATGATTGGGAAAAATTGACTGAAAATGTGGCATCTTGATCCTTCAATCCTTTTTTGGTGGTAATAATAATTACTCCATTTGCAGCACGTGATCCGTAAATTGCAGCTGAGGAAGCATCTTTTAAAACTTGTATAGATTCAATCATATCAGGATTTAGATCTGCTAATAAGTTCGTCCCTGTGATAGGTGATGTAAAAGCATTTAGAGGAACCCCATCTACTACCCATAACGGGTTCGAGAAACGTCTTTTTTGTTCGACATCCAATGAATTGTAGCCTCGGATTGTTACTGCAATATCACCACCTCCCGGAGCTCCGGAAATATTTGTTATATCCATTCCCGCAACACGTCCCTGCAATAGATTTGCGATGCTGGAAGTGGGAATCCCTTTTATTTCATCTGCTTTAATTGTAGAGACGGCTCCTGTCATCTTTCTTTTTGTTGTATTCCCATAAGCAACAACAACAGCTTCGTCTAAGGCTTGTACATCTTCTTCCAAAATGATTCGCAATGTATCTGTTCTTTCCGTGAAATTTATTCTTTGGGTTTTAAAGCCCACGAAGGAAAATTCCAGTGTCCCTTTGGTTAATGGGAGTGAAAGAGAGAACCATCCCTTGTTGTTGGTAGCTGTCCCTAAATTGATATTGGTCAGTTTGACCGTTACTCCCGGAATGGGATCTTTTTTCTTGTCGTAAACCCAGCCTTTTAGCGTGACGGATTTTTTTTCGTCCAACGTGTTCATTTTGAGTTTTATGACAATGGCATTGTTTAACACGACATATTCCAAATTCGTGTTTTTCAAGCACTTTTGAAGAATTTTCTCCACGTCCACTTCTTTTTCATTCAAATCGATTCCTTTTACGTGAACGATGTCTTCGTTGTTGTACATGAACGTGAAACGAGTCTGCTGTTTTAACTCCCAAATCACTTCTTCCAGTGATGCGTTTTGTTTTTTGATCGTGACCGTTTGTGCATTCAGGCCGGCAAAAGTCTGAACGACAAAACACGTGAGTAGTAGAAAGGTTAATTTCATACATCTAAAAATTTTTTGCAATTTTCTCCCTAACGGAAAATCACTCTTCCATCTTTTTTTCATACCTTTGAAATGTTTTAATTATAACTAATTAATACAGAGGATCGGGAAATGTTGGAGCAGGTCCCGATCCTTTTTTTATTATCGGGCGTGGATGGTTATGGTATTGTCCTTGCGGGCAGCCACCACTTTACCACTTTCATTAATAATTTCCAGTAGATCGTCTATATTTTTGTATCTGTTTAGGTTCGTGGAGATGCGGATTTCCTTGGTTTCTGCCGTGGAATAGAATATGGTCATGTTATACCAACGTGCGAGGTCGCTCATCACGTCTTCCAAGCGTTGATTCCGGAACACGAACATACCTTCAATCCATCCCGTGTAGAGTTCCGTATCTACCTTTTGTACGGATGTCTTTCCGGTCTCCTTGTCATATCGGAATTGTTCGGATGGGTTTAGTTGTACTTGTGTTTGGTCGGTGTAAGTCCAAACGGAACCTTCGACAAGGGTGGTATGTGCGATGGGTTCGGTGGAGTAAGATTTCACGTTAAACTTTGTACCGGTGACTTTTACTCGCATTTGTTCTGCGTTAACGATAAAGGGCCACTCCGTGGCTTTGTTTACTTCAAAATATCCTTCGCCATCTAGGTATACTTCCCGTTTTTCATTTCCGAACTCCACGGGATACCGTAAAGTTGATTCACAATTTAACCACACTTTTGTGCCGTCAGCCAATGTTACTTGGTAGTCAGCCCCAGCGGGGACACGTAATGTATGATACACGGTTTCTTTGTTTACCTTTTCCGGGGCATTGGTTTCGGTCGTGTTTGTTTTCCTTGTCTCGCTTTGATAAGAAAGCAGTTTTAACGTGTCGTTTGTGATCAACGTCCCGTCCACGGCTTTCTGGTAAATCTCTTTTTGCGACAAATCAAGAACTTCTCCCGTGGAAACGATTAGTTGAGCGCTTCTTTTTCCCACGTGTTCAATTTGTGCCATAGGAGGAACTGATTTTTTCTCTTTCCCTTGTTGTAGTAATATTCCTCCGGCTAGGGTCATCAGCACGCATACTCCTGCTGCCATGGAATACCATACTCTTCGGTTGATTTTTCTTTTATCCGGGGTAGGAGTATGAAAATCCTTTTGCATTTGCTGCCATAATTTTTGCCATTCTTGTTCGGGTTCCACTTGTTGACCGTATTCTTTTTCTAAGAATGCCATTCGGTTTGTGATCACTTCATTGAACACGTGTTTATTCTCTTCTTCCTGCAACCAATTTACAAATTCCTCTTCCAGTAACCGTTCCGGTTCTCGGAGGTGTTCCAGTATGAATTCTATTTTATCCAGTTTTTCTTTCATTTGCATCTGGCTTGATGTTTTTACACTATATACACAGGTGAGGTTGAAAAATGGGTGAGTAAAAAATGAAATATTTTACATGAAAAATAGCAAATACTGTTAATACTGATAGTTACATCTAATTCTAAGGATGACTTTAAAATGAAATATTATGATCAAAATATTTATCCAATTACAGAATCGAGGATTTGGGTATGAATATCCGTAAATCATATACAAACCCATTTGTTTTATTGCCGTAAATTTGTTGTCAGAAGTTAAACAATAAAAGATCGCAAATTATGGATGGGAGAAATCTTTTGAAAACGATATGGAGTTTTGCATTACTTGTTATGCTGTCATGCGGTCCGGCAGTGAAAGAGAACATGGATCAACCCGATATCATGGAAATAAAAAAGAAAAATCTCGGAAGCCTGTTGGCTCTTTATCCGAAGCCGATGACGGTTGTTGGAACGAAGGTGGAAGGAAAAGTAAATTGGCTTGTTGTTGGACATACGGGTATTATCGGTCACGACCGTATACTTGTCAGTATGAGTAAACAGCATTATTCCAATCAAGGAATTAAGAAGTTAAAGAAATTCTCCATCAATCTCGTTAGTCGTGAGATGTTGCCCAAAGCGGATTATGTGGGAAGTGTGAGCGGGGAGATGGTTGATAAGTCGGACGTGTTTGCTTATCATATCGGGGAGAATGGTACACCTGTTATTGACGTGTCACCTTTGACGATGGAGTGTAACGTGGTGGATATTTACGAAACCGAAGGCTTCGATAATTTTATCTGCACGGTAGTCAATACCTATGCAAGTCCCGATGTTCTTGGTAGCGATGGTAAACTCGATTATACCCGGTTAAAGCCTGTGTTGTTTGAGTTCCCGACTTATTCTTATCTTGCCACTGGAGAGGTAATTGGCAAATGCCTGAATCTGGATGAGGAACCTGGTATGTGTGCCAAACAACCAATGGCGGTCGATGGTATCGTACGTCTGTCAAAAATAGAGGTCTATCCGGAGTATCTTGAAGAGTATATGAAGTTTGCGACCGAAATGGGAGAGGTTTCTCTGCGTACCGAACCGGGAGTGCTAACCATGTATGCTGTCAGCGAAAAGGAAAATCCCTGTATGGTAACCATTCTCGAAACTTATGCAAGTCAAAAGGCTTACGAGTTACATGTTACATCGGAACATTTTCAAAAGTACAAACAGGGAACGTTGCACATGGTCAAGAGATTGACTCTCTCTGATCAGACGCCGCTTAATCCTGCCAACCAAATCAATAACTTCATTCAATAAACAAAATGACTATGAATAAATTTCTCTTATTTTCAGTATTCAGTATTTTAACGTTTAATGTTATGGCACAAGAAAAGATCGTACAGACGGCTGGGCGTAATCAACTCGGAGAGTTTGCTCCTAAATTTGCCGAACTCAATGATGATGTCCTTTTTGGTGAAATTTGGAGTCGCACCGACAAACTTGGTCTGCGTGACCGTAGTTTAGTAACGATTACTTCCCTTATTAGTCAGGGAATTACGGATAATTCGCTTGTTTTTCATCTTCAGTCGGCGAAAAAGAACGGAATTACCCGTACGGAAATCGCTGAAATTATCACCCATATAGGTTTTTATGCCGGTTGGCCGAAAGCGTGGGCGGCATTTAATTTGGCAAAGGGGGTGTGGGCGGAAGACACGACCGGTAATGATGCTAAGGCAGCTTTCCAACGTGAAATGATTTTCCCTATTGGCGAGCCGAATACGGCATACGCGAAGTATTTTATTGGTAATAGTTACCTTGCACCGGTTTCTCGTGAGCAAGTTGCGATTTCCAATGTTACTTTTGAACCGCGTTGCCGCAATAATTGGCATATCCATCGTGCAACGAAAGGTGGCGGACAAATGCTTATCGGTGTTGCCGGACGTGGTTGGTATCAGGAGGAAGGTAAGACTCCCGTGGAGATTTTGCCCGGTACGGTCATCCATATTCCGGCCAACGTGAAACATTGGCATGGGGCAGCCGCTGATAGTTGGTTCGCTCATTTGACCTTCGAGGTTCCCGGAGAGAAAACCTCCAACGAGTGGCTCGAACCGGTTACGGATGAAGAGTACAATAAACTAGAACAGGCTAAATGATGATTATTTTCCCTGATCCTGCTATTTTTTAGTACGTTCTTTATATATTTGGAAAAAATGAACGAAGAGGTCCTAAAAAATACAAATATATGATTACAGATATTCGTTTGAGAAGCCAGCAGTTGGTGAACCCGGCTTTTGATGATCCCAAGGAGCTTGTGGCATGGATGGGTGCATTGCAGGGGCAGGAGTATAGTATGGCGAAGTGGGCTGTGGGCTTGCGGTTGAAGAAACCGGACATTCGGAAGGTGGAGGCAGCTTTGGAGAAGGGGGAGATATTGAGGACTCACGTGTTGCGTCCGACTTGGCATCTGGTGGTGGCAGAGGATATTCGATGGATGTTGAAGTTGTCAGTCAGACGGGTGAAACTGGCATATGATTCATATTGGAAAAATCATGGAATATCGGAGGAATTATATATTAAGGGCCATGATGTGATCGTAAGGGCTTTGGAAGGGAATAGATATTTAACCCGGCAGGAGATTGGTGAGGAATTGAATCGGGCGGGAGTTATCGTGGGGGATGATTTGGTGAAATATTTTTTAGGGAGAGCGGAAGTTGATGGTGTTGTTTGTAATGGAGTAGATAAAGGGAGTAAACGGACTTACGCTTTATTGGATGAACGGGTTCCCCCTATGAAGGAGTTGCACAAGGAAGAGGCTTTGGCGAAGTTGGCAATAAAATATTTTAGGAGTCATTCCCCTGCTAGTTTACAGGATTTTATCTGGTGGTCAGGGTTGTCTATAACAGAAGCGAAGCAGGCGGTTGGGTTGATTGATTCGGAACTGATCACGGAAAGAATGGGGGAGACGGATTGGTTAATTCATGAATCATGTGCGAGGAATGTACGGGCAAAGCAGGTGGTACATTTCTTGCCTTCGTATGACGAGTATCTCATCAGTTATAAAGATCGTTCAATGGTGTTGGAGCCGGAATATTACAGGAAAGCTTTTAATACCTTTGGCATTTTCTATCCGGTGATTCTATATAATGGGAAAATTGTCGGGAATTGGAATAAGTCTGCTAAAAAGAAACAAGTCGGGATAGAATGTTCTTTCTTTATGTCTGGTATAGAGGTGGATGAAGTAGTGTTAGATAAGGCTAAAGAAAGGTTTAGAATGTTTAATAACGAGCGTGATGAATGACGTTGATTTACATATTCATTCCGTATATAGTAGTGATGGTGAATTTACGGTCCAACAATTAGTGGAAGCATGTGGAGAAAATGGAATAGATACATTTTCTATAACGGATCATAATAGCGTGAGGGGAAATTGGGAAGGGGTTGAAATCGCTCAAGAAGGAAATTTTAGTTATATACCGGGAATCGAGATCGACTGCACGTTTAATGGAATTGATTTACACGTGTTGGGGTATCATATCAATTGGAAAAGTAAGGATTTTATGACATTAGAGGAAGATGTTTCCAAAAAAGTGTTGGATTCTTTTACCGCTATGATTGATAATTTGGGACGACTGGGGATAATTGTTGACCGGGAAGAAGTTCTGAATAAATCCGGAGGTAAACTTCCGACGGGAGAATTGATAGCAGAGGTTTTATTGTCTGATAAGAAATACAAATACTCGCAGTTATTGCCTTACCGGGAGGGAGGAATCAGAAGTGATATGCCATATCTTAATTTTTATCATGATTATTTCTCGCAAGGAAAACCCGCTTACGTGAGGATTGATTATATGAATTATAAAGACGTAATAGAGTTGATAGGGGATAACGGGGGAATACCGATTATTGCCCATCCCGGTTTGAATTTAAGGGGAAAAGAAAAGGTGATTGAAAAGCTATTGGATCAAGGGGGACAAGGTTTAGAAGTATTTAATAATTATCATGATGAACGCCAAAGCGATTATTTTGCACGTGTTGTAGAACAAAGACATCTTTTCATGACCAGTGGGAGTGATTTTCACGGGAAGACGAAACCACTTATTCGAGTTGGTGCTTATCGACGGAATGAACGGTATATCGGGTATTTGCAAAATTGCATCTTGAAATTAAAGGGCAAAGCACGGGATTATGAGGTATAATTATAATGGTCTCCGGGTCAGTCAAGATGTCGGTTTGGATTCGCGAGCAGGAGTAACAGAAGAGAAACGGGAAATTCGTCCCGTAGTGTTTTTAAGCCCGTGGTGATATGAGTCTTTACTGTATTCACAGAAATGTTTAATTCTTCGGCAATTTCTTTATATTTTTTGCATTCGATAAAACTGAGTTTCATCACTTGCGAGCAACGTTCGGGGAGATTTTCGATACGGGTCAGGATTCGTTCTAGTAATTCTTCCCGGGCGGGATCATCTGATAGGGTGTAAGTCGGATCGTCGGCAAGGTGTTGACGCACGTGATTGTTTTGAATTTTTTTATGTTCCAAATAGTTCAATGCCCGGTTACGGGTGAGGCTAAACAGGTAGGGGAATACGGGGCGGGTGAAATCAATGGTGGCCCGGTGATACCACAAACTGAGGAACACGTCGTGTACAATGTCTTTAGAAGCATCCAGATCGTTTACTAAACTCATGGCATGAAAACATAGGGTACGATAGTGTTGCTTGAATAATTGTTCAAACATTAGGCTACTCTGTTTATTATCTTGCACACGTTCCATAATCCAACTTTGGTTGTTCGCAAAGTTAGGAAAAGTGAAATTAAAAACAAAATAGCCCCCGGTACGTATTCCTGTTTTTTTAATTAATTTTGGCGTTCAAAGATAAGATTATGGAATGGTTGACTAGTTTATTAACAGAACATTCAGTGATTCAGGCCGTAATAGTGGTTTCGCTGGTGTCTGCAGTGGGGTTGGCTTTAGGGAAAATCAGTATGTGGGGTGTGTCGTTGGGAGTGACTTTCGTGTTTTTCGTGGGTATCTTGGCGGGGCATTTCGGATTGTCGATCGATCCGCAGATGTTGAATTACGCGGAGAGTTTTGGGTTGATTATTTTCGTGTATGCCTTGGGGGTGCAAGTGGGACCCGGTTTTTTCTCTTCTTTGGGAAAGGGGGGATTGAAATTGAATATGCTGGCCATGTTAGTGGTTTTGTTGGGAATTGTGATGACTTTGGGATTTCATTGGACCACGGGTGTGTCGTTGCCGGATATGGTGGGAATCCTGAGTGGTGCGGTGACGAATACGCCTGCATTGGGTGCGGCTCAGCAAACGTTGAAACAGTTGAATGATCCCGCTATTCAACAATCGGATTTGGCTTTGGGGTGTGCCGTGGCTTACCCGTTGGGTGTGGTGGGGGTGATTCTAGCCGTTATTTTTGTACGTAAACTCTTTGCTTCTAGTATATTTTTCAAGAAAAGCGACGAAGATCGTCACAAAAAGACGGTGGTCATGGGGTTTCTCGTGAGTAATCCCGGTGTATCCGGTAAGACAATCAAGGAGATTGCCCAGCAATCGTCCAAGAAATTTGTGGTTTCCCGGTTGTGGAGGGATGAGAAAGTGATTATCCCGGCATCCGATACGATAGTGAAAGAGGGGGACTGTTTGCTGATGATCACGACAGAAGGAGATGTGGAGGCATTGACCATGTTGATTGGGAAGCGGGATACGAGGGATTGGAATAAGGAAGATATTGACTGGGACGCTATTGATAGTCAGTTGGTATCCCACCGGATCGTGATTACCCGGTCGGAGATTAACGGGAAGCGATTAGGGGCGTTGCGATTGAGAAATCAATATGGGATAAATATAACCCGCATTTATCGGGCAGGTATCGTGTTGTTGCCCACGCCGGACCTGACCTTGCAGTTGGGTGATCGGTTGACTGTGGTCGGGGAGGAATCGGCTATTGCAAAGGTGGAGAACGTGGTGGGGAATGCCGTGAAGGATTTGGACGAGCCTAATTTGGTGGCCGTTTTTATCGGGATGGTATTGGGATTGTTGTTGGGATCGATTCCTTTGACGATTCCGGGCATTAGTTTTCCGGTAAAGTTAGGTTTGGCCGGGGGACCTATTGTGATGGGGATTCTCGTGGGGGCTTTCGGTCCCCGGATTCACATGGTGACTTACACGACAATCAGTGCCAACTTGATGTTACGGGCGCTGGGGCTTTCCATGTATTTAGCTTGTTTGGGATTGGATGCGGGAACTCATTTCTTCGAAACCGTGTTCCGTCCGGAAGGGGCGTTGTGGGTTGGATTGGGATTTGCCATTACGGTGATTCCGGTGATTCTTGTAGCGGCTGTGTCCATTAAATGGATGAAGATTGATTTCGGTTCGGTGGCCGGGATGTTGTGTGGGAGCATGTCGAACCCGATGGCGTTGAATTATGTGAATAGTACGGTGGATAGTGACACACCTTCGGTGGCTTACGCAACAGTTTACCCGTTGACGATGTTCGTGAGGGTCATTATGGCACAGGTGATTTTAATGCTATTTTTGTAAGTAAGGAGGTCAAATACTCGTAATTCGTCAATAGTATACAATCATTTCTTGTGAAAACGTTAAAGTAGAATATGTTGCTGGTATAGGATTTGATGCAACTTAAGTGTTGTTCATGGTAAGGTTGTAACTAAATGTTACGATATTCCGTAAACATATATTCAAACAATGTGAAATGTCAGGAAAAGAAATTCATACGAAAGCGACTTTCCAAGTTTTGGGCATGAGTTGTGCTGTCTGCGCTTTGAATGTGGAAACAACACTCGGTGCTCAAGAGGGAGTTTACGAGGCAAAGGTAAATTTTGCCGGTTCAACCGTTTTAGTGGATTATAATCCGCGGGTGATTACACCCGGGGAACTTCAAAAGGCCGTGGAGGCTGCCGGTTACGAACTGGTGGTGGAAAACACGGAAGATACGGATCATGCGGATCATTTACAGCGGGAAGAGTTTCTCGCGTTAAAACGAAAGACAATCGGGGCTATTGTTTTGGCGTTACCCGTGTTCGTGATCGGTATGTTTTTTATGCATATGCCTTATGGTAATTGGATTATGCTGGCTTTTACCATTCCGGTGATGGCGTTTTTCGGACGGGACTTTTTTGTTCATGCCTATATGCAGTTGAAACACGGACGGGCGAATATGGACACGTTGGTGGCAGTCAGTACGGGCGTGGCGTTTTTGTTCAGTCTGTTCAACACGATTTGGCCGGAATACTGGACGAGTCGGGGATTGGAGGCTCACGTGTACTATGAGGCGGCGGCTGTGATCATTGCTTTGATTTTGTTGGGGCGTTTGCTGGAGGCAAAGGCTAAGTTCAGTACTTCGACCGCGATAAAGAAATTGATGGGGTTACAACCCAAAACGGTGACTAAAATTCTTGCCGACGGCAGCGAAGAGGAGGTGCCTATCCGTGAGGTAGAGGTCGGAGATGTGCTGGTTGTGAAACCGGGGGAAAAGATTCCGGTGGATGGAGAAGTGACGGAAGGATCTTCTTTTGTCGACGAGAGCATGATTACCGGGGAGTCGATACCCGTGGAGAAGGTGAAAGGACAACCCGTGTATGCCGGAACGATAAACGAGAAGGGAAGTTTCCGCTTCCGTGCCGATAAGGTGGGGGGAGAAACCGTGTTGGCCAATATTATCCGAATGGTGCAGGAGGCACAGGGAAGTAAAGCTCCCGTGCAGAAACTGGTGGACCGTATTGCCGGAATTTTTGTTCCGGTAGTGATGGGGATTGCGGTGATCACGTTTATCGTGTGGATGCTGATAGGCGGAGACCTTGCTTTTACTCATGCTTTGCTGACGTCCATCACGGTGCTGGTTATTGCCTGCCCGTGTGCGCTAGGGTTGGCGACGCCGACAGCGATCATGGTCGGGATCGGTAAAGGGGCGGAGCATAATATACTGATCAAGGATGCGGAGAGTTTGGAACTGATGTACCGGGTGAATGCGATCGTGCTGGATAAGACGGGAACGATCACCGAGGGAAAACCTGTCGTGACGGATATTCACTGGACTCCGGGGGCGGAAGACGAGCGTTACCAATCTATTCTTTTGGAGATCGAACGGCGTTCGGAACATCCGCTGGCAGATGCCGTGGTACAGAAGTTTAAGGAGAAGGTCGTGAATGAAATATTAGTTTCGGATTTCGAAAATCAGACCGGTAAAGGGGTGACGGCAAAAGTCGGGGATAAGGTATATCTTGTCGGTAACCGGGCTTTGTTGGAAGTGAATCATGTTGTTTTAGACGATGATAACGAGAAACTTGCTGTCCGGTGGGAAGGAGACGGTAAAACGGTTGTCTTTTTTGCCGGAGGGGGCCGGGTGTTGGCATTGGTTGCCATTGCCGATAAGATCAAGGAGAGTTCTCGTCAGGCGGTTGCGACGCTGCATGAAAAAGGAATTGATGTTTATATGCTGACCGGGGATAATGCCTTGACGGCTCGTGCCGTGGCAGATCAGGTGGGCATTCGTCATTTTAAGGCCGAAGTGATGCCGGGTGAGAAGGCTAATTTCGTGGAGGCTTTACAGCACGAAGGGAAAGTGGTGGCAATGGTGGGTGACGGGATCAATGATTCGCAGGCATTGGCTCAGGCCGACGTGAGTATTGCCATGGGGAAAGGGTCGGATATTGCCATGGACGTGGCAAAGGTGACATTGATTACTTCCGATCTGAACGTGATTCCCCGTGCTATCGCACTTTCGCATCAGACGGTGCGGGCGATTCGACAAAATTTGTTCTGGGCGTTTATTTATAATATAATTGGTATTCCTTTAGCGGCAGGGGTGTTGTACGGGATCAACGGTTTTTTACTCAACCCGATGATTGCGGCTGCCGCAATGGCTTTCAGTTCGGTGTCCGTGGTGACTAATAGTTTGAGAATTAAATGGAAGAAATTGTAGCTATTATATAAACCAATAAAAGAAAGCAACATGGAAAAAAAGTTCAGATTTAAGACAACGTTGAAATGCAGTGGCTGCGTATCGAAAGTCACTCCGTTTTTGAATAGTTTGAGAGACGTGACGGAATGGAGTGTGGATTTGCAACATCCGGACAAGGTGCTGACGGTTATGTTGAAGACCGGAGACACGCACTCAGTGAAGAAGGCGTTCGAGAACGCGGGGTATAAAGTTGAAGAGTTCAGATAGACGATGTTAGTTATTTTATCACCGGCCAAGACCATGGATATGTCCGTGGTGGAACAGGAGTTTCCGGGTACTACCCCGGAGTACGCGGAAGAAGCGGAATATCTGGCAGGGCAAATGCGCCGCTTTTCCGAGTCCCAGTTAGAGAAAATATTGAAGATCAGTTCTAAGCTGGCTGCGGAGAATTACGAACGTTATCAGAGGTTCGGTTCACTTTCGAATCCTCGCAAACAGGCTTTGTTTGCTTATAACGGGAGTGTCTTCAAAGCTATAGATCCGAATTCTTTTTCTTTAGAGGACTTGAAGTATGCCCAAGATCGTGTTCGGATTATCTCAACACTTTATGGTTTGGTGCGTCCGTTGGATTTGATTCAGGCCTACCGGATTGCGTTTGCCGTGAAGTTAGATGGGGCGAACCTGTACGATTATTGGGTTCCGAAGCTGACAACTCCATTATTGGAAGATGTGCGTAAGGTTGGAGGGATTATGGTGAATTTGGCCAGTATGGATATTCAGGGAGCGTTGAAGATGGACGAGCTGAGGAAACAGGTGAGAGTGATTACACCGGAATTTCAAGAATGGCGGGATGGTAAATACGAAACGGTTCGTACTTTTGCCAAGATTGCACGGGGGATGATGACGAGATATATCGTAATGAACCGTGTTGAGGAACCCGAGGAGTTGAAGGCTTTCAACGGGGATGGGTACACGTTTAATGCTGACCTTTCGGATGAGGAACATTATTTCTTTACCCGAATAAAGAAGTAAAACAGAAAGAGTTGCGGGTACATATTTCATGTTGCCTCCCAGTCTGCAACTTTTTCTAAAATATTTGGTTAGGAAAGAAACAAAAAAGGCTTTTTGTAGGTATATCTAACCGTAATAATTAATCTGATTTAACTATGAAAGAACGAGAGATAGAACCGGGAACACCTGAAATCAATAAAAAGTATTCCATTGTAGTTGATAGAAAAGGGCCTTACTTGGTGTATGGTCATCCGCTTTTAAAACAACAGTTTATCGTGCAGAATGACGAGGGAAGTTCTTGGTCATACCGGGATGGGGTTGAGTACGATATGAATGACGAACCCACGGCTTTATGCCGCTGTGGGGCTTCTGCCAATAAACCGTATTGCGACGGGGCGCACTTGAACACGAATTGGGACCCCTCGTTAACGGCAGATAATATTCCTTTATTGAAAGATGCCGATGTGGTTGACGGACCCACGCTTGAGTTGACGGACAACGAGAAGTATTGTGCTTTTGCCCGTTTTTGTGATGCTTACGGGAAGGTTTGGAATCTCGTGGAGGAGTCCGATGATCCGGAGGCTAGGAAGTTGACAATCCGGGAGGCTAATTATTGTCCGGCAGGTCGTTTGAAGGCTTGGGATAAGGATAAGGGGGAATTTATTGAAAATAAACTGGAGCCATCGTTAGTGCTGTTGGAAGACCCACAGGAGCGTTGTAGCGGTCCCTTGTTTGTACGGGGCGGGATTCCGATTGACGACACGGAGGGCGTGAGGTACGAACTTCGTAACCGGGTTACGCTATGCCGTTGCGGAGCGTCATCGAACAAACCTTTCTGTGACGGGACGCACGTGAGTATTCGTTTTCGGGACGGTTTGCCGGGGCCGCATGGTGGGATAAAGTAAAATGGTCTGAATCTGTAAATTAACTCATCGGGAGAATGTTATACTCGATATAACTATGACCATGTTATAAAGCAGGTAGCATGTACTTATAAGATTATAAATACCTAATATCTTATTACAATATTTTGCATTTATAATAGGAGCGGAATAGGAAGAGAATGGGAGCGGAATGGGAGCGGCTCGCAATATGGTAGAAATTTGATGCAAGATCAGTAACGTTATTTTACATTATTTGGGATTTTGCTTTTCCCGAATTAATCTCGTTTTCCGAATCTAAATATGCGAGTGTCCATGAAAAGGTATTTTACGCCGGATTTGATTTTTTTCTATCGTTATTAACATTTATTGTTTGTTGGCATGATATTTGTTGATTATTCGTGTAATCAATAAAATTGTAGGATGGATGTATTTCATATTTTTCTGGCCGTGATGACCGGAATTGCAGTTATTGTTTTTGTAGCCCTGTACTTCGTGAAAGCGGGTTATGGTATGTTTTTCGATGCCAAGTGGGGGCGACCAATAAATAACCGGATCGGCTGGGTATTGATGGAGGCTCCTGTTTTTATTGCGATGGCACTTTTCTGGTATTTTTCGGATAGGGGGTATGAGTTGGTGCCGTTGATCTTCTTTATTTTTTTCGAGATACATTATTTTCAGCGTGCGTTTATTTTCCCGTTACTACTGAAAGGTAAGGGGAGAATGCCGATGGGAATCATGTTGATGGGAATCACGTTTAACGTGTTGAATGCGTGTATGCAGGGGGGATGGATATTTTATTTTGCCCCGTCGGATCTCTACACCCCGGAATGGTTGACATCTCCGCAGTTTATTATCGGAACGGTATTGTTTTTTGCCGGGATGTTCACGAATATACAGTCGGATCACATCATTCGTCATTTGCGGCGTCCCGGTGACACGGGGCATTATTTGCCCAAGGGAGGGATGTTTCGTTACGTGACTTCGGCGAATTATTTTGGCGAGATTGTTGAATGGATCGGTTTTGCCATTCTCACGTGGTCGCTTTCCGGGGCCGTTTTCGCTATTTGGACGTTTGCTAATTTAGTACCGAGAGCTAATACAATTTATCACAAATATTTAGGGATGTTCGGGGACGAGGTGAAAAAACGTCGTCTGAAACGAGTGATTCCTTTTATATATTAAGCATATGACACGAGAATCCAAGTTATTCACGCCATTAACAATCGGACCGCTGACCTTGCGTAATCGAACCATACGGGCAGCGGCATTTGAGGGAATGTGTCCGGGGAATGCACCTTCGGAAATGTTACATGATTATCATCTTTCGGTGGCCCGAGGGGGGATAGGGATGACGACGATCGCTTACGCAGCTATTGTTCGTAGTGGTTTATCGTTTCCCCATCAATTATGGTTGAGGCCGGAGATTCTTCCGGCATTACGGCAGCTCACGGATGATATACATGCCACGGGTGCGGCTGCATCCATCCAGATCGGGCATTGCGGAAATATGTCGCATAAGGGTATCTGTGGTTGCATGCCTATATCAGCTTCAAGTGGTTTTAATATATACTCACCGACGTTGGTGCGAGGAATGAAGAAAGAGGAGATCGTGGAGATGGCAAAGGCATTCGGACGGGCCGTGAATATGGCTCGGGAAGCGGGTTTTGATGCCGTGGAGGTTCATGCCGGACACGGGTATCTGATCAGTCAGTTCCTTTCTCCTTACACGAATCACCGAAAGGATGAGTTCGGGGGATCGCTGGAGAATAGGATGCGGTTTATGCGTATGGCGATGGCAGAAGTGATGGCGGCGGCGGGGGACGATATGGCCGTGTTGGTGAAGATGAATACCCGGGATGGATTCCGGGGAGGGATGGAAGTGCCTGAATGTATAGAGGTGGCCAAGGCACTGGAAGAGGCTGGGGCTCATGCCTTGATTCTGAGTGGCGGTTTTGTTAGCCGGGCCCCGATGTACGTGATGAGGGGGGCTATGCCTATCCGTAGTCTGACGTATTATATGCAACAATTTTGGTTACCAATAGGCGTTCGGATTGCCGGACATATGATGATTCCGACGGTGCCATTTAAAGAAGCTTATTTTTTTGAAGATGCGTTGAAATTCCGGGAAGCGGTAAAGTTACCTCTCGTGTACGTGGGGGGATTGGTTTCCCGGGAAAAGATTGATATGGTGTTGGATGCCGGATTTGACGGGGTGTCGATGGCTCGTGCCTTGTTGAATGAACCGGATTTCGTGAACCGGATGGCGAGGGAGGAGAATGCCCGGAATGCTTGCGAACATGTGAATTATTGTATAGCCCGTATGTATTCTAGGGAGATGGCTTGTCATAAGCATATTCCGGATTTGCCCAAGAAGTTATTGAAGGAATTGGAATCGGCTTCAAAGAAAAATTGAAATGTGGTAATCTATGGAAGTACAGAATCTGTCTAGCGTTCATCCGGTTGCCATTGTTACGGGAGCCAGTTCGGGAATCGGTTTGGAGTATGCCCGAGAGTTGTGTTCCCGGGGGTATGATGTCGTGATGGTCAGTAACGAAGAAGAGCGCCTTACGCAACATGCCGGGGAGTTATCACAAACGTACGAGGTGCAGACGTGGCCTCTTTACATGGATTTATCACTACCGGATGCAGCGGAGCATTTGCATGGTTTTTGCGTGGCATTGGGATTACAGGTGGAGGTGCTGGTGAATAATGCTGGTATTTTCCGATACGAGCATGTGGTGAATCTTTCCGTTGGGGTTGTGCGAACCATGCTGATGTTGCATATGAATACGGTTGTATTGCTTTGTCGTTATTTTGGCGAGGATATGAGAAAACGGGGAAAAGGGTATATTCTCAATATGTCTTCCATGTCGGCTTGGTTTTCTTATCCGGACATTTCGTTATACGCTTCCACGAAGTGTTTTTTGAAGAGTTTTTCCCGTGCTTTCCGTTTGGAGATGCTTGATTACGGGGTGAACGTTACCACGGTTTGCCCGGGAGCAATCGCTACCGATTTATATAATTTACCTCTTCATTTGCAACGGTTGGCCGTGCGAATCGGTGTGATGATGAAACCGACCACGCTTGCCCGGCGTGCAATTAACGGGATGTTCCGTCATCGAGCCCAAATGATACCCGGGGTAATTAATTATTTCTTTATCGGCTTTATGTTCTTTTGGCCTTACGGAGTAGTAAGGTGGGTGATGAGGAAGGTTAAAAAAGCAATTAAAAATTGAAAAACTACCCCCACCGGCTCCGTGCAGTTGGAATCTAAAATTTAAAATTTAAAATCTAAAATCTGAAATGAACAAGGGTTTGTTTATCATCACCGGGGCCAATGGGGGCATGGGAAAGGCGATCACGAAGGCGATAGCCGGGACGGGTGTTCCCGTGGTTATGGCTTGTCGGAATGTTGAACGGGCGGCAGGAGTGAGGGATGAAATTGTGCGGGAGACGGGAAACGGTCGGGTGGAGTTGCATCAGTTAGATTTGGCGTCGGTTGCTTCCATCCGTTCTTTTGTTGACGGGTTGAATGGACGGGAGGTTAGCGTGCTAGTGAATAATGCGGGGATCATGTGTCGGGATTTCACGACAACCGGGGACGGGTTAGAGATGACCGTGGGGGTGAATTACGTGGGGACTTGGTTGTTGACGAATTGGTTACTTCCGAATATGGGAAGAACAGGGAAGGCTCGGATTATTAACACGTCGTCGGTTACTTGTAAGATGGGGGAGGTCGGAGATCACTTCTTTAAATTGGATCCAGAACATTATCGTCGTTTTAAGGCTTATCCCAATTCAAAATTGGCGATACTGATGTTCACTACAGAACTGGCCCGGCGGCTACAGGGGCGTGCGATTACCGTGAATGCTGTTGATCCGGGCGTGGTGAACACGGGGATGATTACCATGCATAAATGGTATGACCCCTTAGCGGATATATTTTTTCGTCCGTTTATTAAATCTCCGGAACGGGGGGCGATGACGGCTATACTTTTGGCAACTTCCGATCGATACGTGAATGTATCGGGAGGTTTTTTCAGGAATAAACGTCAGGTGGGGTTACCTAAAACGGCTCTTGATGTGGAGGCTTGTCGGAAGTTGTGGTTTCAGACGGAGCAATTGGTGGCCGGACTGGTCGGCTCAAAATTAAAAAAGGGAGAAAATTAGGGTGAAATAGAAGCTTTTAATTTTCAGCTTTCTTATCTTTGTAGGCAAAGAAATTAATATTATGCGATTAGAGGAAAGATATGATAAGGTACTGGCATGGTTTCGGGAACGTATGCCGGTAGCCAACACGGAATTACAGTATAATGATCCCTTCCAGTTGTTGGTAGCGGTGATTTTATCGGCGCAATGTACTGATAAACGGGTGAATATGGTGACTCCCGCTTTGTTCGAGCAATTTCCGGATGCGGAGTCTATGTCTAAGGCAAGCGTGGAGGAGATTTTCGAGTTGATTAAGTCTATCTCTTACCCAAATAATAAATCCAAGCATCTGTCAGCGATGGCAAAAAAGCTGATGGAAGATTTCAATGGAATAGTTCCGGATGATTTCGAGTTATTGCAGACGTTACCCGGGGTGGGACGGAAGACGGCCAATGTTATGGAGGCGGTGGCTTTCAAACGTCCGGCCATGCCTGTCGACACGCACGTTTTCCGGGTAGCCGATCGTATCGGGCTGGTAACGGGAGCCAAGACACCGTTGGAAACGGAAAAACAACTTGTGGCGCATATTCCTGCCGAGTGGCTGTCCACGGCTCACCATTGGTTGATATTGCACGGAAGATATGTTTGCGTGGCAAGAAAGCCGAAGTGTGAAGAGTGTGGGATTGCCGAGTGGTGCAAATATAATCAAAAAAAGCTGTCTTGACGAGAGACAGCTTTTTCACTATTTACTACTAACCCTAAAATTGGAACTACTTCGAGCATCCATTTTCTTGCAATAAACCCGTTTTTATTACTTAGTGTGAATTCGTTTATTAGATGCAGTTTTTTTGAAAAGGTTGCGTGAAAAAATAAAAAAAATTAGAGGATTGTGTTCACAATCCTCTAATTTTTTTATTTTAATCCTTTACGTTTTAGTAATGGATCAATAGAAGGTTCTTGACCTCTGAATTTTTGGTAAAGGGTCATGGCATCTTCGGAGCCTCCTTTAGAAAGAATGTTCTCCCGGAATGCTTTTGCTTTTTCAGGATTGAAGATGTTTCCGGTTTCTTTAAATGCCTCGAAAGCATCGGCATCCAGTACTTCGGCCCACGTGTAAGCGTAATAGCCAGAAGAATAACCTCCGGCAAATATGTGCTGGAAGTAAGGACTGCGATAGCGTACTGTAATCTCTGGTATAAGGCCGATTTTTTCCAACGTGGCTTTTTCGAATTCGTTCGGGTTGACGGGATCGGTCGTGTTACGCGTATGGTAAGCCATATCCAGTAGGGCGGCTGCCATGAATTCGGTTGTGACGAATCCTTGGTTGAAATGTCCGCTATTTTTTAGTTTGTCGATAAGCTCTTGCGGGATAGGTTCTCCCGTTTTGTAATGGCGGGCGTAAACTTTCAGCACTTCGGGATCAGCGGCCCAGTTCTCCATAATTTGGGACGGGAGTTCCACGAAATCCCTGGGAACAGAAGTTCCTGATACTTTATTATATGTACATTGTGACAATAGACCGTGAAGTGCATGGCCGAATTCATGGAAAAGGGTTTGTGCCTCGTCAAAGCTCAATAATGCTGGAACATCCCCCGTGGGTTTGGTGAAGTTGCACACGTTCGTGATGATTGGGGTTACTTTTTTACCTAGTGCGGATTGCTTGCGATAAGCGTTCATCCATGCTCCTGAACGTTTGCTTTCTCTCGGGTGGAAGTCCATGTAGAGAATCCCGATATGGTCTCCATTTGCTTCTTTCACCTCGAATGCTAAAGCGTCCGGGTGGGGAACGGGGAGGTCGGTACGTTGCGTGAACGTGATTCCGTATAATTTATTGGCCGTGTAGAAGGCTCCTTCTCTGACGTTTTCCAACGGGAAGTATTGACGGAGTTCATTCTCGTCCAGCCCGTATTTGTTTTTCTTTACTTTTTCTGCGTAATAACGCCAGTCCCAAGGTTGTAATTTAAAGTTTTTACCTTCCTTTTGAATCATGTCTTGAAGTTCTTTCGCTTCTTTTTTGGCTATCGGGAGAGCGGCATTCCAGATTTGGTTACACAGGTTGTACACGTTCTCCGGAGTTTTGGCCATATTATTGTCGAGAATAAATGCCGCATGGGTATCGTAACCGAGCAATTGGGCTTTTTGCACTCGCAGGGAAGTGATCTTGGATATAATTTCTTTGTTATCGAACTCGTTGTCGTTGTTACAACGGTTGATATAAGCTTTGTAAATTTTTTCTCTTAGATCCCGGTTGTCAGCGTATTGCAAGAATGGGATCATGCTTGGATTGTGAAGGGTGAATACCCATTTCCCTTCCAAACCGGCATTTTGGGCTGCGGTTGCTGCCGTGGCAATCACGTTCTCGGGAAGGCCGGATAAATCTTTTTCGTTATCGATGATCAGTTTGAAACGATTGGTTTCATTCAACAAGTTTTCGCCGAATTGCAGGCTGAGCATGGATAACTCGCTATTCAATTTCTTGAACGTTTCCTTGTCTTCGGGAGAGAGGTTTGCTCCACCTCGAACGAAGCCTTGGTAATATTTATCGAGTACGGTTAATTGTTCCGGGGTCAGATTTTCTTTCTCTTTATTATTATATACCGTTTTGATTCGTTCGAAAAGTTTGTCATTTAAGTTGATCGCATCCCAGTGAGCGGTAAGTTTTGGGGTAATCTCTTTGGCAATAGCTTTGATCGAATCGTTCGTGTTTGCTCCTTGTTGGTTGCCGAACACGGAAGCTACTTTGTTCAGTAATTCGCCGGAAGTTTCGAGAGCGTCGATCGTGTTTTTAAATGTCGGTGCATCCGGATTGTTGATGATCGCGTCGATTTCTGCTTGGTGTTGCTTCATCCCTTCCTCGTAAGCTGGGAGATAATGTTGATTTTTAATCAAGTGGAAAGGGGGAACCTCGTGAGGGGTTCCATACGTGTTGAAAAATGGGTTTTCATTCTTCACTTGCCCTGATTGGCAGGATTGCAGCGCTAGTCCTACGCAACAAACTAAGTAAGTGACTTTTTTCATTTTGAATTTTATTATTTGGTTTTAGAATGTGACAAATATAATTAAGTCGGGCAGAATATACAAATAAATGATTTTCTCCTTATTTTTGTGTCCTTCAAAAATGGATAAGATTGATATGAGTATACAAGAGAATGTTGCGACTTTTGTCACGAAGTTACCTAAGGTGATTTTGTTGTGTGTTGTCATTTACCTGATTTCGTTGAATTTCAAGATGGCCAACGAGGCCCCGAAGAATCAAGAGGTGAAAGCTGAAGTTTCGAATATTGTTCCTCTGGATGCGGTGAAGAAATATTTTCCGACTTGTACGAGTGTTGAGAAAGTAAATGAAGTGCATTATGTCGTTAAAGCTGGTGGGGAGGAGGTCGGTAAATTACTTGTTACGACCCCGATTGCGGACGATCTGATTGGTTATGCCGGGAATGTACCTTTGTTTTTGGCTGTTTCCGAGGAGGAGGTGATTTTAGGACTTACCCTATTAGATAATAGCGAGTCGCCCGGGTTTTTAAGGCGTTTGGAGAAAAAGAATCTGTTCTCGGCATGGGATGGTAAGACGTTGGAGGAGGCAGCGCTGCTGAACGTGGAAGCAGTGAGTGGGGCCACAATGTCGAGTGATGCTATCCGGGGAAGCGTGAAAAGGGTGCTGGAGTTTCACTTGGAACGTGATGGGGGAGGTTTTGAAGTGGATTGGGTGAAATTGTTGCAACACGCTTTGGGGGGAATCGTGGTTTTGTTGGCGTTAGCTAGCATGTTCTGGGGAAGTCGGATGAAGCGCTGGCGTTATGTGTTGCAGGTTTCTTCTGTGTTGATTTTAGGCTTTTGGTCCGGGTATTTCGTTTCTTTAGAGTTGTTGTTTAACTGGTTGCTGAACGGGGTACCCTGGGGGGCACGTGTTTTGTTGCCCGTGATCGCCGTGCTGGCTTTGGCCTGTCCTTTGTTCCTAAATAAGGCTTATTATTGTGCGTATTTATGTCCTTATGGGGCAGCACAGGAGTTGGTAGGGAAAGTTCGTAAGAAAAAAATAGCCCCAAAGGGAGTGTGGAAGAATATATTTAAATATACTCGTGTGATCTATTTTATGGTGATTCTCGCTCTGTTGTTGTGGGGAATCCCGTTGGAATTGGCATCGTTGGAACCCTTTCCGGCATTTTTATTGACCGCTGCAACGGGGTGGGTGATTGCTTTGGCTGTCATATTTTTACTCTTATCCGTATTTTTTGCCCGTCCTTGGTGTAATTATTTTTGTCCTACCGGGGCGTTGCTTGATATTTTGAGAAAGGCCGATACAAAGGCGGGTTCGGAGAGAAGAAAAAAAGTGATCCGGGAATTTATGGCCTTGGCAATATTCCTCGTGATATTATATTTTATATTGAGGTAAAAAAAACTTGAAACTTTTTTACCGAAACATTTGATTGTTTGAATAAAAAGTGCGTAATTTGCATCCTGTTTGGAAAGCGTTTATAAAAATATTGAGAGATGTCAAGAATTTGTCAAATAACTGGAAAGAAAGCGATGGTTGGTAACCATGTTTCTCACTCCAAAAGAAGAGTGAAGAGAACATTCGAGATCAACCTGTTTAAGAGGAATTTTTATTGGCCAGAAGAAGATAGATGGATCCGTTTGAATGTATCTGCAGCCGGATTGCGCCTGATCAACAAGAAAGGTATTAGTGCTTGTTTGAAAGAAGCTACTGCCAATGGTTTAATTAAGAACGTATAAAGTAAGAAGAGATGGCAAAGAAGAGCAAAGGAAACAGAATACAGGTGATTTTGGAGTGTACGGAACACAAAGAATCCGGAATGCCGGGCACGTCTCGTTATATCACTACCAAAAACAGAAAGAACACCCCCGAGAGAATGGAGTTGCGTAAATACAACCCGATTCTGAGAAGAGTAACTTTACACAGAGAAATAAAATAATTAAGCTATGGCAAAGAAAGTTGTTGCAACACTTAAAACAGCAGATGGTAGGGGATTTGCAAAAATCATCAAAATGGTGAAGTCTCCGAAAACCGGTGCCTATACTTTTAAGGAACAAATGGTTCCTAACGATCAGGTGAAAGAAGCCGTGAAAAAGTAAGATTTAAAATCTTCATATAAGAAAGAGCGTCGTGAGACGCTCTTTTTTTGTTCTTCGGAAACTACCCCCTCTAACTCCCCCTTGCACAGGGGGAGCTGGAGGGGGTAGTTTCTTTTTATATTTACTCCGAATTTCATCAGAACAAAAAAATCATGATTTTTTTACTGAAAGGTGTAACCTATCCAAATAATTCCCGTTATACTTTATGTATTCACAATCAAGGAATGTTTCTTGATGGTTGAAAATTGAAGAGTTAGTTTGAATGATTGAAAAATAAAATTTCTCGATTTTTTCGAGAAAAAACGAAACCTTTCTTTAGCGGTAACGTTAAAGAGGTAGAATAGATGATGAACTTATGATTTATTTTTAGCTGTTATTAGATTGAATCATCTAGCATAAAGAGAGGGGATAGCTTTGACTGGGGTTTAAGCTGATTTTCTGATAGAGTTCTTAAAAGTACTGGAATATATCCTACGGGACACCACGCACACACACCACACACACAGACGCACGCACACACACATACATACAACATCTTTTCGTCAGTCCCAATGTATTCCATTTAAGACGCTACAGGAAATCCCTCCTTTTTTTATTTTTTATTTTCGATTTTAGATTTTTGATTCCAACCACAAATCCCACCATGTATTAATTTTAGATTTTTTCTGTACGAAGTTTATGCTTTTTTATTCGTAAATTGTAAATCATAAATCATAAATTTTTCTTCCATTCGAAATAGTTTCTCTATCTTTGTAAGTTGATTTTTAAGGAATAGGAATTCATGGAGTACAGAGAAGAAGAAGATAACAATATAGCCATATTTGGTGCCAGAGAGCATAATCTGAAAAATATAGATCTGACGATTCCACGGGATAAGTTGACGGTGATTACCGGATTAAGCGGGAGTGGAAAATCATCCTTGGCTTTTGATACGATATATGCCGAAGGGCAGCGTCGGTATCTGGAAACTTTTTCCGCATACGCCCGTCGTTTTCTGGGAGGGATGGAACGTCCGGATGTGGATAAGATTACCGGGTTAAGTCCTGTGATTTCAATTGAACAGAAAACCACGAATAAAAATCCACGTTCTACGGTCGGAACGACCACCGAGATTTATGACTTTTTGCGTTTACTTTATGCCCGTGCAGGGGGGGCTTACTCGTACGCTACAGGTAGTAAGATGGTAAAGTACACGGATGAACAGATATTGGAATTGTTGCAGCGTGATTTTGCCGGACGGCGTATCTTGTTGTTGGCTCCCGTGGTAAAAGGGCGTAAGGGACACTACCGGGAGTTATTCGAGAATTTAAGGAAGAATGGTTTTATCTCGGCACGGGTGGACGGTGAGTTGCGGGAAATAACGATCGGGATGAGTGTTGATCGTTACAAGATGCACGACATTGAAATCGTGGTGGATAAAATTGTCATGGATCAGGTTGATCTGAAACGCTTGAAGAATTCCGTGGCCACTGCCATGAAACATGGTAAGGGCGTGATGACGGTAAAAGATTACGAGTCTGATGAGATTAAATATTATAGCCGCCATTTGATGTGTCCGGATACCGGGCTTTCCTATAAAGATCCGGCCCCGCATACTTTTTCTTTCAATTCGCCTCACGGGGCTTGTAAGAAATGTAAGGGATTGGGATTTGTCAACGAGGTGGCAATGGAAAAGATTATCCCGGATAATTCATTATCCATTCATGCCGGGGGAATCCTACCTCTTGGAAAATATAAGGCTTCCCTTATTTTCTACCAGATCGAAACAATTCTGAAAAAACACGGTGCCGATATTAAACAACCGATCCGGGATTTGCCCGAAGAGGCCTTGACGGATATTTTGTACGGTTATCCGGGGCAATTCCGTTTGGAGAACGCGGAGATCGGGGTATCGTCCAATTTCCTCACGACGTACGAGGGAATATTGAAATATGTTACCATGCAGGAGGAAAATTCGACTTCCAAGAAAGCGAATAAATGGGCGGAACAGTTTATTTCCGTGACGACCTGTGACGTGTGTAACGGTCAACGTTTGAACCAGGAAGCTCTACATTTCTATATAAACGGGAAGAATATTTCCGAGTTGGCCAATATGGAATTATCTGATTTGTACGAGTGGGTCAGTAACGTGGAGGAGCATCTGGAGGATAAACAGAAACAGATTGCGGGGGAGATTTTGAAGGAGATCCGGACTCGTTTGAAGTTTATGCTTGATGTCGGCTTGGAGTATCTTTCCTTGAATCGCCAGTCCATGACGTTATCGGGAGGGGAGTCTCAGCGTATTCGTCTGGCGACACAGATCGGTTCACAGTTGGTTAACGTCCTTTATATATTGGATGAACCGAGTATCGGGTTGCATCAAAAGGATAACCGGAAGCTGATTCATTCTTTACAGGAATTGCGGGATAACGGTAACTCGGTGATCGTGGTGGAGCATGATAAGGAGATGATGGAGAATGCCGATTACATCGTGGACTTGGGACCCAAGGCGGGAAGAAAAGGAGGGGAGATTATGGCTATTGGGGGGTATTCCGATATTCTGAAAAGTGATAGTCTGACGGCACAATACTTGAAAGGGGAGAAGGTTATCACTATCCCGGCAGAACGTCGTGCAGGGAATGGAAAGAAGATTTCCCTGAAAGGATGTACCGGAAATAATCTTAAAAATGTGAGTGTCGATTTTCCTCTGGGGAAATTGATTTGCGTGACGGGGGTGAGTGGAAGTGGAAAATCTTCTTTGGTTAATGGAACTTTGCATCCGATATTGAGTGCTTATTTTTATAATGCTTTGGCTGCACCGTTACCTTATAAATCGATTGAAGGGATAACTGAAATCGATAAAGTCGTTGTGGTGGATCAAAGCCCGTTAGGTAAAAGTCCCCGTTCCAATCCGGCTACTTACACGGGATTATTTACCGATATTCGGAAAATATTCGAGAAGTTACCGGAATCGCAGATCCGGGGATACACAGCCGGACGTTTTTCTTTTAACGTGAGCGGAGGACGTTGTGAGGTATGTAAAGGTGCGGGAGTGAAGACCATAGAGATGAATTTCCTACCGGATGTTTACGTGCATTGTGAAGCTTGTGATGGTAAACGTTACAACAAAGAAACTTTGGAGGTTCGCTATAAAGGAAAATCCATCGGCGATGTGTTGAACCTGACGATTAATCAAGCGGTAGAGTTTTTTGAAAATCTGCCTCACCTGCAATCCAAATTGAAGATGTTACAGGATGTCGGGTTGGGGTATATCAAGATTGGACAACCTTGTACCACGTTAAGCGGGGGAGAGTCCCAGCGCATTAAACTGGCTACCGAGCTTTCGAAGAAAGATACCGGAAGTACGTTATATATACTGGATGAGCCTACAACCGGACTTCATTTTGAGGATATTAATATATTGTTGGGAGTGCTACAAAAGCTGGTTGATAAAGGAAATACCGTAATCGTTATCGAGCATAATTTGGATGTGATTAAAGTGGCCGATTATCTTATCGATATGGGACCCGGCGGAGGTAAGATGGGAGGTACCGTCGTTTGCACCGGAACGCCGGAAGAAGTTGCTCAGAATAAAAAATCCGTGACGGCTCCTTTCTTGCGAGAGGAGTTGGGGATGAAGAAGAAAGGTAAAAACTAAATTATTTTTTTGAAAAAGCGTTGCCACACGTATTTTTTCGTGTGTGGGTCTTTTGACGTGAGGATGAACGAAGCTTTACCCACGATAAAGTCTTCGGGAATAGGACCGATATAGCGAGAATCTCTGGAGTTGAAGACTTGATCTCCGGCCACGAAGTACCAGTTTTTTTGGAACGTGTATTCCCGGATCAAGGAGTCTCGGATGTAGAGTTGGCGTTGTTGCGAGTGTACGGGAGCTTGGGTTTCGTAAGCGATCAGGTGACGATAAAGCGAGAAATTTAGTGTGTCGAGGAGGATGGTGGTTCCCGCGGCGGGAAGGTATAGGGGACCAAAGTCTTGGATGTTCCAACGGTGCCAGTAATCGAAAGGGAAAGCGTTGTAAATACCCGGGGCGTACTCCCCGTGATAATGATGTAGGCGTTGCTGTTCTTCCACGTTTCCGAATCCCGTTTTGCCGTTGACATGATTGATACCCTTGATGATCGATAGCGTGTCTCCCGGAAGGGCGATACATCGTTTCACGTAAAATGTACCTAAATCCATGTCCCAACGACCGTTCGTATGCGTGGGAAAGTTGAAAACAATCACGTCATTACGTTTTAGGGAAGAAAATCCCGGTGTCCGCACAGTTTCCGGGTGTGCGCCGTCCAGAAAGTCGAAGTTTTTGTAAAAGCGGGCTCCCATGTACATTTTGTTCACCACGATAAAATCGCCTGGTTCGATGGTGGGGTACATCGAGTCAGAAGGGATGCTGTAAAAGTCCACGATAAAAAAGCGTAACAGGGCGGCAATCACGATGGCTAACAGTATGGCTCCCACGTACTGGAATATGGATTTAATTACTTTTTTCATTTTTTTCTTGAGATAAAAATACGTTCTAAATAGTAATAAAACAAGGGAATGATGAATAAACTGACAAAAGTTCCAACAGTCATTCCGGTGATAGAAGTGGTGGATACGAGGGGAATGTAAAATGAATCTCTATTGAATATCTTTAATTAGTTTTTGCATATCCCGTTTCATATCCTCGGTGGCGGAAGAGGGGACTTTGGGGACTTTTTCGAGTAGTAGGTGGGCAGTCGTGATGGCTTTGTCGATCTGGCCGCTTTCGTTGTACATTTGGGCGAGTAGGTAGAGCGGGTAGAGGCGGTTGGGGACCATGCGAGAGGCTTTCAGGAAAGCGGATTCTGCTTGGGTATATTGTTTCATGGTCTGGTAGTTTTTGCCCATGATATTGCGGATCATCGGATCGGCTGACAGTTGGGAGGCCTCTTCAAGAATGAGATTGCTGGTTTCGGGTTGTCCCGTGCGGGAGAGGCATTGCCCGTATTCGAAAAGGAAGGCGGGTTGATCCTTCAGAAGAGGGTAGAGTTTTTTGTAATTATCGACGGTGCGTTCGAATATTTGCATATTGAAGTAGATTTGTTCGGATTTCCAGCGTTTGTAGGCCTGTTCCCGTTCTTGCTGTCCCGTGGCGAGGAAATAGACGGGGAGAAACAGGAACGTGTAGAAAATGCCGGAAAGCCAGCGGGAACCCGGTTGCATGGGTGTGCATTGGGCCAAGAGTAACATGAAGAGGACAAGAAGGGGTAACACGTTGAACGGGTAGGAGAAACAGGCAAAAACGAGGAAGGCGGCTAACGAACCGACCATGCCTGTTGCGGCCTTCCTGTTGGAGTGCCGGGCAGCTTTGAAGGCTCCAATAATGATTGTCAGGAAAAGTAATAAACCGATGATTCCGGTTTCCGTCGTGATTTGCACGAATTCATTGAAGGCCGTCTCGGGTGCATCGGCCACGAGTTCTTCTCCTGTGGGACGTTTCTCTGCAGCAAAATAGGCGGCTTGAGCTTCCCCGTAAGCTCCGGCAAAATGCCCGAATCCGACACCTGTTATCGGGTGGGAGGTAACGAGGGTGGAGGAGATTTTCCAAATGAGCCAGCGTCCGTCGGCTGATTCTTTTTTTAAACGGTATATCCCGATGAGTGTCCCGGTTACAAGAAAGAATATGCAGATGGTTGTGATGAAGACCGTGAGTTTATGTTTTTGAAACAGGGCTTTCAATCGGTTATGTAGATGGAAGTAGTTACTTAGCACGATACCGCATCCCGTGATGGCAGCTAACCATGCCCCGCGGCTTAACGTGGCGGGTAGGACGAGTAAGAGAAGTACGAGAACTACTCCCGACAGGATTCGGGCGATTTGGTGGCCTGTAAGCGTGTAGTGTAAGGCTATCGGTAGAATGGCAACAAGAAAACCGGAATAGGGGCCGGGGTTAAAGAATGATCCGGTCAATTCGAAGCGGCTGTGTTGGGAGGGGGTGAAACCGTATAACTGGGCGAGTCCCCAGATGGCTTCTATTGCCCCGGAGAGAAGAAGTGCCGTGTGGGTGAAACCGAGCGGAGCGAATGTTGTCAGCCGTCGGAATATGAAATACGTGACGATGATCAATATGAAGAGTCCCGTCCGGGTGGGAGTTATCGAGCCTGTGTAATGATCGTTAAAGAGGGTGTAGCCCGCGTACAGAAGAACCAGCAGGTCGAGCAGCGAAAAACGAAAAGGACGTGTCCATGCTAGCGGGATGCAGGCTATACCGGCCACGATAATGACTTTGTAGAACCAGAAAATTTTAGCTACCCGGTTACCCAAACTCTCGTCTAGGACGAATGCCGTTGATAATAAAAGCAAGGTCAGCGTGAAGACCACGATGCCCGATAAGTAGAGGTTAAGGTTTTTTCGGAGCTGCATATCGTTTTATTTTTCACAAATGTAGAAAAATATACTATGAACAGCGTTAGGGAATTCTGATAAGATTATGAGAATTTTAGGTGCTTTAGTGGTCTTTACTCAATTTCTTCTTTCTCGACAGGTTCAGGTTCTTTGGTTTCTTTGAAGATGTCGAATTTGTTCAATGGTTGCATGTATTTCAACCAGCGGAAGTCTTTCAGACGGGCTTCTTCGGGATCGGCCAAAAACAAGGGATTGAGTTCCCCGTCAGGCTTGTTAATGAAGACGATGTCCGTGACTTTCCGTTTGTCGATCATGATACGGATGTTGGAGCTATTGGCGGTGTTAACACCAATGATGTTTCCTTTATCATCGGGGAAGTAGATGGTTTCCCCGTTACCGTTCACGTACACCATGTAGAGTTCGTTATCCCGGAAATAACCGGTCATATTTCGCCCTTTGATCTGGTCGTACATTTCGGTTTCCTCCCTTCGGGATACCATAAAAGCTTTGGTATTCAAGTAGAATTCCTTAATTGTTCCATTTCCTGTGAGCAAGGAAATCTTTTCTGCGGTCATTTGGTTTCCGCTGGCCCATACCACCGGCTCATTGTAGAGTGTGATGGTGGAGTCGACAGAAAGGTAGACCATAGAATCACACAATCCTTGCAAGTCCTGACTAAAGAACTTGACTTTGTAGTAAGCCCGTAAAATTTGGTTCTTGGCGGAGTCCTGATCCATGAAGAGGGTGTCTCCGTGTACGAAAAGAGAATCTTGTTTTCCGACCATGATTAACAGGGCGCTATCGGTGACAAATGCCTTGTTTTGTTCCCGGTCCATTTGCGCGTATTCACCTTTCACAATCACGTTGTTCACGGTGTCCACGAGCGTGACGTTCCAGTAGAGATAAGCCATACCAGTTATACTGTCGATTACCATGGTGTCGGCCACGCCCTCGTAACTCAAGTGGGTAACCCGATTGTTCTTGTATAGTTCGGCATGTCCCAAGTTGGAATCATACCATCCATCCTCGGAGTAGAGGGTGTTGTTATCTTCTCCTTTCCCGTATATGTTCGTGGGGCCTAGAATGGAAACCAGTTTGGTCTCCGTGTTGTATTTCAAGGTGTCCGAGAAGATCAAATATTCGGGAGAATTGACTTTTACACTATCCTTGAAGAGGGCTATTTTCGTCTGGGTAAAGTAGTTTCCTTTTTTACTATCCAACGTGTTCTGGCTATCTTTCAGTTGTCCCCAGTTGAAGTAATACCCGATGTCGAATAACCCGTCATAATCCAGAAAATCGGTGGTCAAGACCATCTGGGGATCTTCCAGCGTGACGTTTCGGCGGACTTGAATCAGTTTTTTGTTGGCATCATAGTACATGTAGTCGCCGGACATTCGAATACTGTCGTTCTTGATCACCCGCACGTGGCCGAATGCTTCAAGATAATTAGAGTCCGGTAGTTCATACTGGTAGAGGCTATCGCACCACATGAGCGTGTTTTCATGTGTCATGTGTACGTTACCGATAAATCTGGACGGTTTGCCCAGTGTTCCCACTAGCAAACTATCCGCATTAACGATCTTGACTTTAGCTTTTTTATTTCCCTGTGCTACAACTGTCTGCAAGGGGAGTAATCCCCATACAATACATAGTATCCCAACCCATAAACCTGCTCTCATCGCGGAAAAATCATCAATCTTTACTTGTAAATTTTAATTTGTCAATTACTTGAACCATCCGTCATAATGGAATTTGGAGTTCTTGTAATCTTCGTCGATATGAATATAGGTGTTTGCTTGTTTTTCCTTGATCCATTTGTCAAGAACTTCCTGTTGTTTCTTGCTTTTCAATCCGTTTTCAAAGCTGATCCAGTCATCGTCCAGGTTAGCCGTGTGGGAAGGATAGTAAGCCTTGATTTTGATCACTTTGTATTCTTCACCTGTACGGGTCTGATCCAAGAAAGGAGAGGAAATTTCTCCTACTTTCAGCTTGTTTACCTGACGGGCCATTTCTCCTTCGATGGTTTCTCTAGGTAGTTTGGAATCGGCGTCTTCCTCGTTGAAAATCAATCCACCGTTGTTTCTGGTCTTTTTGTCCATGGAGAAATAAGCTGCGGCTTCTTCAAACGTGGCTTCTCCGTTATGAATGTAAGTCAACACGGAGTCCAGATGTTGGATTGCTTCTTGCCGTTCTTCATCGGAGATACGGGGACGAAGCAGGATGTGACGTACATTTACTTTGTCTCCTTGGCGGTCGATGTATTGAAGAATATGGAAACCGAATTCTGTTTCCACGATTTTAGATACTCTGCCGGGTTTCAAGCTGAATGCTGCTTCTGCGAATGCCGGGGCCAATGCGCTTTTGGTCTGGTAACCTAATTCACCGCCTTTGGCTGCAGATCCGGGGTCTTCCGAGTAAAGTACGGCTAACGTGTTGAATGTTTGTTTGCCGGCAAGAATTTCTTCACGGAACTCTCTCAACCGGTTACGGATGCGCTCCTTCTCGGTGTCGCTGATTCTCGGTTTGATAACGATCTGTTGGATTTCGTATTTATCAGGTACTTCCGGAAGGCTGTCCTTGTTGAATTTCCGGTAAAAATACCTGACTTCCGAAGGGGTAACGCGAACGTTGTCCACGATTTTAGACTGCATCCTTTGTGTGATCATCTGCTCCCGAAGCGGGGTCCGCATTTCGTTCTTGATGTCCTCGTATGATTTACCGAAATAAGTTTCCAGGCGTTCCCGTGAACCGATATGTTGCACGTATTGTTCCAACTGGGAATTCAAGGCATTTTCCACTTCCGTGTCGGTGACCGTGATACTATCTATCTTAGCTTGAGCCACTAATAGTTTTTGAACTAATAAGTTTTCTAATATTCTGGTACGTGAATCGGAGGAAGAATTTACTAATCCTTGGGATTGTTCATGTAAAAATTGGTTCTCGATATCCGATTTCAACACGATTTCTTCACCCACGACAGCGATAATCTTGTCGATCACGTTTTTTTGTGCCGAGGCGTAACTAGCTAAAAATAACAGTACAAGCAGTGATAAATATCTCATAATTTATGAATAAGGTTATACTCAATAAAAACGCTCTAAACTAATACTTTTTCTTCAAATCCGCGAATAATCCGCTTGTTTTCGCATTTTTATTTTCATTTTTCTAATCCTGTTAATATATTTTGACGTAATCTTTCCGGAGACCTTCTGCGTTGATGTCTTTTTCCAGATTCTCCTCGAAGAAGATTTTACGTTTGTTCAGTAGTAATATCTCAATCTCTTTTTTCACGTAACCGAGAGGTACTGTTTCATGGGCTTGGCGCAGCTCGTTGATTTTGAGAAAATAGTAATTCTCATCGTCCTCGATTTCGATGGACTCCTTATTTTTATACTTGCTTTCCCATTCTGCCGACGTGATGGGCAAGAGGTTCAGCAGGTTGCGCAGTTCAATCCACTGGTCGTTGAAATTGTCGAATTTTTTGGCCGAGGTGATACAGTATTCTTCCAACGCTTCTTGGTCTTTGGCTTCCTTGGAGCGGAACCACTTGCGGGCATCCTCGATTTTCGGGGCGGATTTAGGAATCACCACGAACAAGGCTCTCACGACCGGGGTGTTCAGCACGAAGTTGAATTTATTTGCATCGTAATATTGCGAGATTTCACGTTCGCTTATTTCCCGGCTGAGTTTTTGGGAAATCAGTTTCTCCTTGTATTTATGGATCAAGATAGAAGAGGAATAGTCTTCCACTTGTTTCCGGATGTTTTTTTCCTCGTCACTTAGGTTCTGGGTCGCTTTGTGCAGCAGTAATTCCTTGGTAATCCAGTTCCGCACGTAGCTTTGTGCCATGATGAGGCTATCTTTCGAGGGTGTTCCTTGAGGAATAAAGCCGGAAACTTCCGATTTCAACAGGTATTTGTCAAAAACCTTTGCCACAGGTTGCTCGTTTTTCGCAAACTTGTCGTTGCAAGCCCATAGGAAGGGAATAAAAATCAGTATATGTTGTAGTTTCATGATTTTATGCGATTAATATTCGGGCGAAAATAATAAAAAGCGATTTAAATATACGAGTTTGTGAGAGTTTTTTCGTCTATTTTGTATTTTTGCGAATAGAATTCGAAGAATGACCCGTGATATAAAAGAGATATTAAAGACTTACTGGGGATACGATGATTTCAGATCCTTGCAGGAAGAGATTATCCATTCCGTGCTGGACGGGAAGGACACGCTTGCCCTTATGCCCACGGGAGGGGGAAAGTCGCTCACGTACCAGGTGTCCGGGCTAGCGATGGAGGGCGTCTGTCTGGTGGTGACGCCCTTGATTGCCCTGATGAAGGATCAGGTGGAGGATTTGAAGAACAGGGGGATTCCGGCCGAGGCGATCTACACGGGGATGAGGCGTGACCGGGTGGAGTCGATCATTAATAAGTGTATATATGACACGGTTAAGTTCTTGTACGTGTCACCCGAGCGATTGTACTCGGAACGGTTCCGGGAAAAATTGAGGTTGATGAACGTGTGTCTGATTACCGTGGATGAGGCTCATTGTATTTCTCAATGGGGGTATGATTTTCGTCCCCCGTACTTGCGAATAGCAGAGGTGCGTGAATTCTTTCCCGGGGTGGCCACGCTGGCACTCACGGCCACGGCTACTCCGGAGGTCGTGGAAGATATTCAGAAACAACTGCATTTTTCAACCCCGAACGTCCTCTCTAAAAGTTTCCGTCGGGAAAATATTTCCTACGTGATCCGGGACACGGAAGCCAAGCCGTTGGAATTATTCAATATTTTGTCCAAGGTGCAGGGAGGGGCGATCGTGTACGTGCGTACCCGGTTGAAGGCTTCTTCGATTGCCGCTTTCCTGAACAAGTCGGGGATCAAGTCTGACTTTTATCATGCCGGGTTGTCTTCCGCACAGCGGGCACGTCGGCAGGAGGCGTGGAAAAGCGGGAAGGTCCCCGTGGTCGTGGCGACGAACGCTTTCGGGATGGGGATTGATAAGGCGGATGTGCGGGTGGTGGTGCATTATGACGTGCCGGATAGTCCGGAGGCCTATTTCCAAGAGGCGGGACGTGCCGGACGTGATGGAAAAAGGGCATACGCTGTGTTACTTTCCAGCCGGGCAGCTTTGGGTGGTTTACAAAAACGGATTGATGATGCTTTTCCCCCGAAAGATTATATATTGAGAGTGTACGAGGCCTTGGCGAACTATTACCAGTTGGGTGAGGGCGAGGGACAGGGACGGGCGTTCGAGTTCAATTTGAAACTGTTTGCCCGTAATTTTAAACTCAACGAGGCGAGGGTGATGTCTGCCATCAGTATTCTGGAGGTTGCGGGGTTCTTGGGGTACACGACGGATATAAATTCCCGTTCCCGGGTGATGTTCACCGTGTTACGGGATCGGTTGTACGAGTTCGAGACGGGTGATCCCTTGTTGGAAAGACTTATGGTTCTCCTGATGAGAAATTATGCCGGAATTTTCGTGCAGGATGCTTACGTGGACGAAGGTTTTTTGGCTGATCAGCTCGACGTGACACGCAAGGTGCTGTATGATGCTTTTATTTCTTTGGCAAAGCGTAAGATTATTCGCTACGTGCCGGGGAACGTGAAACCTTACATCGTGTATTACCAGCCCCGGTTGCCATTGTCCTATATCACAATCGGGAGGGAGGCTTACGAGAACCGGAAGGAGTTGTTTGTCAAGAAGATCGGGGCCATGGCCCGTTATATCCGGGATGACGAAACGTGTCGCCAGCTTTTGCTTATGGAGTATTTTGGGCAGAAAGAAGACAAGCCTTGCGGGATATGTGATGTTTGTATCGGGAAGAAAAAACGCTTGCATCGGGAAGAGCGGAAAAGCTTGGAGGAACGGATTTTGCAGGTGTTTGCCAGGCAAAATACGAATATCCGGGAGTTGGTACGTCAATTAGGTGAGGACAAGGAAGTTGTGGTCGAGCAAATCCGGAAATTGCTAGATGAAGGGAAAATTCAGTATGTTTCAACCTTGGAACTGGGGTTGACGGAGAAATCCTAGAGGTTAATTTAGTATGATTGCGTTATACTCTTTTCGCAGTCTCTTAGGTGTTTCACTAATAGGTCAACGATAGGTTGACTGTACAGGGGGTAAACTTTTTGTTGTTTTTTGCTTGAAAAATGATTGAGGTATTAGTGAGACATAGGTGCGAGTCACTGTTGAGTATGGGGAGGCTCACTAAGGATTTGTTTACAAGTTATTAAAAAAAAATTCGAATTTATCGGTACCTTTTTCTTCGTGAAGTGTTATAAGGTAAAATAGCACGAAATGAAAAAGGAAACAGAGTATATTATCCAGTTGATCGTGAAAAGACTTCAAGGAGGCTTGTCTCCCGAAGAGGAAACTTTCTTCACGGCTTGGAAATCACGTTCCAAGGCCAACGAGGAGTTGTATGAACGATTGGAAAATGAATATGAGGAACATACGGAATATCCTTTATACGAACAGTTTAATGCTCGTCGGTCGTGGCCGTCTGTCATGAAAGACATTCGGAAGAGACATTCCATTCGACGCTTGTATCGTGGAGTTGCCGCGGCTGCCATCGTGTTATTGAGTGTATCTTCTTATCTGATGTTTTCGACGGGCGGGGAGAAAGTACTGCCCGTGGCCCGGGTGGAGTCGGGCAACCATTTTTCTTTTGGGAAGCGTGCCTCGCTGATTCTGCCGGGAGGGGATACTTTGCTGATTGCCCCGGGGGTGGCGGACACGCTTGACGAGCAATTACCTTTCGTGAGTAATAATGGTGAAACCTTGATCTATCATACTCCCCGGACTGCGGATTCTTTGGTGTATAATACGCTGAAAATACCTCGTGGCGGGGCTTATTCCTTGCAGTTGTCGGATGGTACGAAGGTAATGCTGAATTCCGATTCCCGGTTAAAGTTCCCGCAATCTTTTTCGGGTGACACGAGGGAGGTATATTTGGAAGGAGAGGGATTTTTTCAAGTGGCAAAAGATACCGCGAAGCCCTTTATCGTGCATTGTGAAGAATATGCTGTACGTGTGTTAGGTACCACATTTAATATTTCTGCTTACCGGAATGATGAAGTTTCGATGACGACGTTAGTCGAGGGACGGGTGAATATCGAGTGCGGGAACACCGTTGTAGCACTGACTCCCGGCTTGATGGCTACCGTGGCCGATTCGAAGGTGACGACCCGGGAGGTGAACGTGGACTCCTATATCTCGTGGACAAAAGACCAGTTCAGTTTTAGCGAGGAACGTTTGGAGGATTTGTTAAAAAAGATTTCCCGCTGGTATGACGTGGAGTTCCTGTTTGATGATGATGAGATTAGGGATTATAAATTTTCCGGGTTTATGCCTAGGTACGAGAGTATAACTAATTTGTTTGAGATATTGGAGCAATCGGCAAATGTAAGTTTTGTCCGAAAAAATGATAAAAAAGTGATAATTATAAAGCATTGATTCAAGCTTGGCCAGCTAAATTAATCATCGGAGTATCGTATAATAAATTTTAAATGTATGAAAAAGTGGAGTATACTGGCTGCGGTAATGCTCGTGGTAGCGTTATGTCCTTATTCAGCTCAGGGAATTGATAGGAAAAAGAAAGAGATTCAGCCTAAATCGACCAAAGTAGTGCCTAGTAAATATGATAAATTGTTTAAGAATAAGGCTCACGTGGTGGCGAAAGGTGGTTTTATGACTTTGCATAAGGTGGACGGTAAGTTGTTTTTTGAAATGCCGTTAAAGTATATGGGACGGGAACTCTTATTGGCTTCCACGGTGACTTCCGCAACGGATAATAGTATCTGCGTCGTGGGGTATAAACCGAGGGCTCCCCGGCACATTAAGTTCACGTTGCTGGATAGTATGGTCTGTTTGAGAAATGTCAACTCGAAAATAACTTATGACAAGGGGCAGGCCGGGCTGGAAGAAGCGATGGAGAAGAATTTCGGGGATCCTATTGTTGAATCTTATCGGGTATTGGCATACACGTCGGATAGTTCTGCGGTGGTTTTTGATATGACGGATATGTTTACGAAGGATGAATCTTCTTTGTCCCCGATTATGCCTAACACGGGTGGAGTACTCAGCCACTCAGCTAGTTTAAACAAGGAGGGATCTATGTTAGCAGAAATCAAGGCTTTTGAAGACAATGTAAGTATTAAATCCATATTGTCTTATCTGGTGACGACAAAAGCGATGGGGATGCTTACGGTTAAGAAAGATGATCCTTTGACCACCTGTGTTACCCGTACTTTGTTGCTTTTGCCGGAAAACAAGATGCGTCCTCGGATTACGGATTCCCGATTAGGTATATTTTTAGGGAATAAAGTGTACGTTTCCATGGAAGAAGACGGCATTCAAAAATATTCAGTGGCTAATCGCTGGCGGTTGGAACCGAAAGACATGGAAGCGTGGAAACAAGGGAAATTGGTGGAGCCGGTGAAATCGATCGTGTATTATTTGGATAACACGTTCCCGGAATCTTGGAAAGAGCCTTTGAGGGAAGGGATTTTAAGATGGAATGCTGCGTTCGAGAAAATCGGTTTCAAGAACGTGGTTCAGGTGCGAGATTTCCCCTTGGATGATCCCGAGTTTGATCCCGATAATTTGAAATATTCTTGCGTTCGTTATATCCCGTCAACGACGGCAAATGCTATGGGGCCCTCGTGGGTGGATCCAAGTACTGGGGAGATCATTAATGCTAGCGTGTTGATCTATAATGATGTGATCCGATTGATCAACGGGTGGCGTTTCGTGCAGACAGCTCAAGTCGATCCCCGTGTTCGGGCAAAGAAGATGCCAGATGATGTGGTAAAAGAGTCGCTTGCTTACGTGATTGCTCATGAAGTGGGCCACACGTTGGGCCTGATGCACAATATGGCCGCTTCAGCCGCTTATCCGGTGGACTCCTTGCGTTCGGCAAGTTTTACGCAGGCTTACGGGACCACGCCTTCCATTATGGATTACGCTCGCTATAATTATGTCGCTCAACCGGGGGATAAAGGGGTGAGATTGACACCGCCGGACTTGGGAGTTTATGACGAGTTTGTCATAAAATGGTTGTACGCGCCACTACCGGAAGTGAAAGACGCTATGGCTGAAGTTCCTATTCTGGAGAAATGGCTGGATGAAAAGGCCGGAGATCCTAGGTACCGTTATGGAAAACAACAGGTTTCCGCCCGGTTTGATCCCAGTGCGTTGGAAGAGGATTTGGGGGATGATCCGGTGAAAGCGGGAGAGTACGGGATTCAGAATCTGAAGTATATTATGAGTCATTTGAACGAGTGGTTAGAGGATGATCCCGATGGGCAACATCGTCAGGTTATATACCAGGCTATCGGTAATCAATACTATCGTTATCTGAAGAACGTGATGTATAACGTGGGGGGTATTTACCTGACGGAGGTGAAGGACGGGACTCCGGGCAAACGCTTTGTTTCGGTTCCCCGGGAGGTGCAAAAGAACTCGCTTAAATGGGTGATCCGGGAGTTGAAAACCCAGAATTGGCTGGCCGATAAGGAGCTGACGGATAAGTTTGCCTTGGGCGTTTCTCTGGCGCCGACGGTACGGTATGCTGCTGCAAAGAATATTGCCGAATTGTACAAAAATGTGGTTCTTTCCGCTCACGTGTCTCGTGATCCTTACACGGTAAGAGAGTTTTTTGACGATTTGTATAATGAAGTGTGGGCTTCGACCTTGAATAGCCGGAAACTTTCCGAGAGTGAGAAGATGTTACAGCGGGTGATTGTTGAAGTATCGTCAGAGGGGATGGAAGGAAAGAAGAAGGGTTTGCCGTTTTTGACGGACGAAGCTCTTTACTCGTTTTCGGGTGATGCTTTTGCACCTTCTGTTGACGAAATCAATGCTTACGGGCTAGATGAGACGGGGATGGTGAGCAGGTATTTGGATGAGTTTAGGGAAATTGAACAGGTATACGGACGAGGTTTCGTGGCTGCTCGTCTTAATAATATCGGGAGCGGGTACGGCTGGCAGCGGAAAGTGACTACTACGGCAATCGACGATTCCAAGGTGTACTTGCAGGATATGTTGGTTCGGGTGAAACAATTATTGGAAGATAAATTATCCACGGCGGATAAGGACACGAAAGCTCATTACCGGGCATTGATTTTGCAAATTGAGAAGGCGCTTAAAGCCGAATGATATACCGGGAGGCGGGGAAAGTTCCCTGTCTCCCGAAAAGAATACCTATTAACAACTAATTATATGAACATGAAAACGAATCGAGTGTTAAACAGGGACAAATGCAGGGGATTGATAAGGTGGTCTCTCGTGATCGGCTGCATTTTGTTTAGTTCTATGCGGATCTATGCTTTGGACATTCACGTGGTGAATGATTCGATCAAGCTGGATTTAAAGTTTGAGAAATCAACCATGTTGGAGGTACTCAATACGTTGAAGAAGAAGACGGCCTTGAATTTCGTGTATAATCACGAGGAAATAAAGGGAATTCCGCTTATCACGAAAGGGTTTAGGCAAGCGACGGTTCCCCAGATTCTAGATTACTGTTTGCGTGGCACGGAGTATGTTTTCTCCGTGGTGAATGACGTGATCGTGATCAAAAAGAAAGAGATGAAGAGGGATCAGAAAAAGATCACGATTACCGGGACCGTGTTCGACGAGAGGAACGAGCCACTTCCGGGAGCAACCGTGATGCTGAAAGGTACGACGATCGGTGTGGCCTCTGACGTGAATGGGGAGTTTAAATTGGAGTTACCGGAAAATGATGGAATGGTTCTCGTGGTCAATTTTATAGGAATGACTTCCCAGGAGATCCCGGTGACTCGTGATGTTGACTTGAAAATAGTTCTGAAGATGGCAGACACGGCTTTGGACGATGTTGTGGTTAATGGTTTTTACACGAAGAATAAAAACACATTTACGGGTTCCGTGACCACCGTGAAGGGGGAAGAGCTAGTACAGGCATCCAATACCAACCTGATTCAGGCTTTGAGTACTTTGGTACCGGGATTAAGAATCGTGGAAAATAATGCGCAGGGGTCGAATCCTAATGCTGTGCCGGAGATTATTATCCGGGGAACTAATTCTTTAATGACCAGTGACGAGGCGGGTATCAACACTCCTTTAATTATTCTGGACGGAATAGAGATCTCGCTTGAGGAACTCTACGATTTGGATTTGTTCGATATAGAGAGTGTGAACGTGTTGAAAGATGCGGCAGCAACCGTTCTTTATGGGGAGAGGGCTTCCAATGGTGTGATCGTGGTGGAGAGGGCTCACGTGAAGGATGATAAAGTGCGGTTTAGTTATAATTTCGTTCCAGATTTTAGTTTTCCCGATTTGAGTTCCATGAACTTGTGTAATGCTTCGGAGAAGTTGGAATTAGAACGTCGGGCCGGGTTGTATAATTCGGCTAATGGTAATGCGGATAGAAATTATGCTTACAAGCTGGAAAACGTGCGTAAGGGGATAGATACGGATTGGATTTCCAAACCTTTGAGAAATTCTTTCAGCCATTCCCATTCGTTGCGGGTGGCCGGTCGGGGAGGTAACATGGATTACAAGGCTTCCGCATCTTTTAAAGATACTTACGGGGTTATGAAGGGTGACTATAGAAGAAATTACGGTCTTAACTTTTCATTGGCTTACCACATGACGAACAAGTTGACGATTTCTTATCAGTTTGCTTTCGGGATGACGGATAGTAAGGATTCACCTTACGGTCAGTTTTCAACGTATACCGAGTTGAACCCTTACGAGCCGGTGTACGACGAGGATGGTGAGTATATCCGGAATTACTATTTCAATAAATTCGATCCTTCCCGTAACGAGAAAATAGAGAATCCGTTGTATAATGCCACGCTTTCCAGTTTTTCGAAATCTAAGAGTAAATCGATTAAGAATAGTTTATCCTTGCGCTGGGACGTCAGCAAGTCTTTTTTCGTGAACGGGCAATTTGATTTGAATCTGTCGGATTCGAAGAGCGATAAATATACCTCACCGGAGAATTCGACATATGAAAATTACACTTCTCCGGAAGAGCTTGCGCAGAAGGGGGAATACAGGCAAAGTACTTCCGATGGGAATTCGTATACGGGAAAATTGGTTGCAAACTATTCTATCGCCTTGGACGATCATGGTAGTGTGTTCGGTATTCATGCCGGGACGGAGATTTCAAGAGAGAAGACTACGAGTAGCCAGATTACAGCCGTGGGGTTCTTGAAGGACGAACTGGACGATTTGAGTTACGCGATGAAATACGATGATAAGGCACCCAGCGGGAGCGAGAAATTATCAACAAGGGTCGGTTTTTTCGGTGATATAGACCTTTCCTACCACAACAGGTATTTTGTCAACGGAGTTTTCCGGACTTCCGGTTCTTCTAAATTTGGTAAGAATCAGCGTTTCGCACCCTTTTGGTCTGTTGGTTTCGGGTGGAATGTTCACAACGAGGAGTTTTTGAAATGTGATTGGTTGAATACGCTACGTTTCCGGGTAAGCTATGGGTACACGGGTAATGCGGGATTTTCTCCTTATCAGGCGATCACGACATATAAGTACAGCAATGATTACCGCTATTACGCAGGTGTCGGGGCTTTACCGATTACGATGGGAAACATGGATTTAAAGTGGCAGCGGACATTGAAAATGAATTACGGGGTTACTGGTGGATTCCTGAATGACCGGTTACGAGTGGAATTTGATTACTACGTGGAGAAGACGAAAGATATGTTGATTCCGATAGATGTACCCCTTTCCATGGGTGTGGATAACGTGAAGGTTAATCTGGGATCGGCTAAAAATGCCGGGTTGGATTTCTCTGTTTCCGGGCAGATCATACAAAAGAAGGATTGGAACTGGATGTTGACGGTGAATGGCGGGCATGTGTATGACAAAATCGAGAAGATCAGTAATGCCTTGCAGCGGACGAACTCGGAAACCACGTCTTCGGATGAATGGAACGCTCCCAAGATTCAATTCAAAGAGGGGGAATCCCAATATGCGATTTATGCCATGCGTTCCGCGGGAATCGATCCGGCCACGGGTAAGGAGGTGTATATAAATAAAAACGGGGAATACACGTTTGATTACAGTTACGATGATCAGGTGGTAGTGGGGAATACAAATCCAACAATACAAGGAAGTATATTCACATCGTTCCGTTATAAAGGATTTTCTTTGAGCGTGTCTGCCGCTTACACGTTGGGAGGTGACATTTATAACACGACCCTGGCGAAGAAGGTGGAGAATATAAATATCCGTGAGAATGTCGATCGACGGGCGTTCACGGAAAGATGGAAAGAGATCGGGGACGAAACTCGTTTTCTGGGTATCCCGGAAAGTGGGTGGGCTACTTATCTTTCAGCACGTTTCGTGGAACGTAAGAACGAATTGTCGATTTCGAATATTAACCTGCAATATGAGTTTAATGTTGAAAGGCTGAAACTGTTTGGATTGAAACGTTTGGTTGTGGGTATCGGTGCATCGGACGTTGGGCGGCTTTCCACGGTTAAATTTGAAAGAGGTACTTCCTATCCCTATTGCCGGAGCTTTAATTTTGTACTTAGACCTACCTTTTAATGAAATAATATAATCGTATGACTATGAAAAAGATAATATATATACTGCTGATTGCCTTGTGCGGGTGGAGTTGCGATAGCTTTCTGGATGTAAATCCCAAGGCGGAGGTGATTGACGAGGATATGTTCAGCACGGCTTCGGGTGTGGAGGATGCCTTGTATGGAGTGTATTCAGCCTTGTCCAATGGTTATTTGTATGGTAATTATATGTCAGTGTATTACCCGGAACTGTTCGCACAGAATTTCGTGGATGACGGAATCAAGGGAACAGAGATCGGAAAACTGAACATGGGCGATCTTATGATGGAATCAGATGTGATGAAAATGTGGAAACAGGCCTATACGACGATCGGTTACGTGAACAATATTATTATAAACTTGGAAAAGAAGGATGAGAGTGCATTCAAGCATTATAATATTTACTTGGGAGAGGCTTTGGGGCTTCGGGCTTACCTGCATTTTGACCTGTTGCGGTATTATGCTGTTCATATTACTTCAAAAGACGAGGTGGCTAAGGCACGTGCTATTCCTTATGTCACGACTTACGAGTTTTACGTGACTCCTTTCTCTTCGGTAACGGATGTTTACGATAAGATTATTCAGGATTTGGAACGGGCCATTACTCTTCTTGTGGATGACGAGAGTTTGGTGGAGGCTGAAAGAACGGGACATGCTGCAGATTTCGTTTCAGCCCGGGAGACTCATTTCAATTTATACGCTGCGGAGGCCACCTTGGCCCGCGTGTATTGGATGAAAGGTGATTTGAAGAATGCCAAGATCTATGCGCAAAAGGTGATCGATTCACATAAATTCCCGTTGGTGGATAAAACGGAAGTGGAGAGTATGGTACAGAGTAAATTATCTTTTAAAGAGACGATTTGGGGTATCTATACCCGGGATTTCGGAACTTCGATGAAGAATTTGTTTATTAGAAGTACGGGAATAGATCTGGCTCCGGATTGGGAGGACTTGTATTTGGATGGTCAAGGATCGGGAGAGGGAGTGGATTACAGGAGATTCTGGTTCGACGTGGATCCGGATAAAGATGCCACGACTTGCCTTAAATTGATTAACTACGAATTTCTGGCTGATCCGAATAAATATAATGAACCCGTTATTTTGGGTGTGAACATGATCCGGATTCCGGAAATGTATTATATCATGGCGGAAGCTTTGTTGGAAGAGAATATTGACTTGGCCACGGATTATATGGATATAGTTGTGGAAGCCCGGGGAATGGTTGGGTTTAAAGACCGGGTTCCGGTTCGACAACTGACGCTTGGTGATATTATGAAGGAACGCCGTAAGGAGTATTACGGGGAAGGCCAAGAGTGGTTTTGCATGAAACGGCAGAACCGGGATGTATATTCAATCATTGGGGCGGTAACTCTGCCGGGAAGTGACAAGATCTATTGTTTACCTGTTCCCGAAGAGGAAATGAATGCCCGTTAACATTAAAAACAAAAGATATGAAAAAGATAACATTAATTAGTTTCGTCATCGGATTAGCTTGGATTGCGTTTTCTTGTTCGGACGATGACTTGATGTATAACGTGCATCAGAAAAGGTCTGTCTATTTTGAGCGGGAAAGTAAGACAGATACTATTTTTTTCTCTTTTGTTTCGGTTGAAGGAGATGACTACGATTACCAGATCCCGATCCGGGTGATCGGTAAACCCGTGAACGAGGTGCAGCATCCGGTGGTTATGGTTCTTGCCGATTCTTCAACAGCACGGGAGAATGTGCATTACGTGATGGGAGAGGTGGTGATTCCAGCCGATAGCGTTCGGGGTGTCTTGAACATCCGGTTGAACAAGACGGGTGACATGAAGGAACGTTCGTATTACTTGTATTTGAGATTTACGGAGGATGAGTATTTTAAACCGATTGCCGATGATAATTATATTTTGTCGATAGCTGATGGGGAGTATTCCCGGCCGGATTGGTGGAAAGATGCTGATTTGGGAACGTTCTCTTCCGATTTGTTTAAGCGGATGTTGGAAAAATACTGGGAATTGGAGGAACTTCGTCCGGTGGAATATGCTTATTTCGAAGAGAATTACGGGCGGTTGCTTGAAAATGCCCTAGCGTGGTTTTGGTCTAGAAATTATCCGGGTATTTGGGTGAAATACGTGTTGAAACCGGTGTACGAGTATTACCAGGCACATCCTACCGAAGGAGTGAATATGCCGAATCCTGATAAATTTATTTGATATAATCTCCTGTATAGTGATCTAAATAAAAATTGAAGAGCGATGAAAAAGATATACTACATAGTTTTCGCCATCCTGGTAAGTGGTTTACTGGATGCTTGTATTCATGATGATACGAGCTTGGCGGACCCCCACTTCTCTCGGCTTTCAATCATTTCTCAATACGACACGTTGAGCGTGAATTTAAGCGAGGAGTTTGTTTACAAAGTGGATGTTGTGCAAAGTGGAGAGGAGAGGCCGTTGACTTACGAGTGGGGGTATGCAACCTATAATACGAAGGATGAGAGTGATTATCCGGCAAAGGATTCTTTAAAAATTATATCTAACGAGGCTGAGTTACGTTATACTTTCAGGAAATTGGGTACTTATTATTTGCGGTTGAAGGTGGATAACGGAGAGGCGATCTCGTTTAAAGGTTTTATGTTGAACGTGACTACACCTTATGATGAAGGAATCACGGTATTGAGTCAGGATGATGCGGGGAATCCCCGGATTTCGTTTATGAAAACTTTGACCCGGCAGGAAATAGAATCCGGGGTGAAGAAGGAATTTGTTACGGATGTTCTGACAAAGGAAAACCCGGACTACACGATTAAAAATTGTACGGATCTGGCACAGTTTGGTTCCTATTTGCTGTTGGCATCACGGGAGGATGGATTGATCTATAAATTGAATGCCAAGACTTTCGGGGTGATGTATAAAAACAGGGTAAGGGATATTATTCCGGATTTCACTTGTAAGGAGTTGATGGGAAGTGGGGCAACGAATTGGATGTTATCAGAAAATGGAAATGCATATCGTTACGAGCTTACCTTTGATGAAGTGTTGGTGATTGATAATGCCGTTGGGTATGGTTATGATGCTTGTTTCTTTGGATATAGTTCTTCCTATCAATATTTTATTGATTACGATAAATCTATTATCTATTCTCCGACGGGAAATAAGGCAACTTCTTCTTCCAACTATTTCGAGGATTATAATATCATCGGAATGGTGCCTTGGACGATCACGAAACTTTACACGATAGCTGTTTTGAAGGAAGATCCGTCACAAGGTCGGGTATTTCAGACAAGCGGTTCTTTATCCAAGTTAACAGAGTTGATCAAATTTGACGGTACGGATTTGAAATTAGATAAGAACTCGACAATCATGTTTAGTAAAACTTACAAGAATGCTTACTACGATTACGGGAATAATATTTATCGTTGGAATTGTACCGGACAGTTCCCGAAAACTCCGTTTATTAGATTTCCCGATACGAAAGAGATTACGGCTATAGCTATGGATCCGGATAAAACGCTGATTTATGTTTGCTACGTGGATAGCGAGAGAAGTGGTTTGAAGGGCGGAATTGACATTTATGATGCAAATGATGGTAAATTGATCGAGTCTTACGGGGGAATTGCCGATCGGCCGTTGAGAGTATTTTATAAGACGAAATGATGTAGGTTATGTGTGTGGATAAAGAAGTGACTTCCGTAAATAATAACGGGAGTCACTGTTTGCGCACGATGAATTATTATCTTTTTTGAGATGGAAAGAACAAATTAATATGTTCTATTTTGTTGTTTCTACTATTTGCGGTATATTTGAGAAGAATATCTTTAAGGTGTGGAATATGATGTTTTTTTATAAATCTGATGGTGATGTTGGCAGAGTCTTCCGTATATGAGCGTTTTGTGAAAGGGGATGAGAAAGCCTTGGAATTGTTGTACGATCAATATTTTGCAACATTAGGAGTTTACGCGGGACGTTTCTTGCGTGAAGAGAATGTTTGCGTGGACATCGTACATGAGAGTTTTATCAAGGCGTGGGAGAAAAGGAAACAGTTTACCTCGTTTCAGATGATTATCAGTTTTTTGTATATTTGCGTGAGAAATGCTTGTCTGAACGAGTTGCGGCATCTGGACATAAAGAATAAAGTCCTGTTGCAACAGGCGTCCTGTCTCGATATTGAAGGGGAAATCATAGAACATGAGGTGAAACGAATTATCTGGACTGAAATTGCCCGATTGGCGGGTGATTATAAAGAAATCATGGCGATGAGTCTGGAAGGGTATTCTACCAAGGAGATTTCGGAGGAGTTGAATCTTTCCGAACAGACGATTAAAATAAAAAGGGAGAGGCGTTAAAACAACTTCGCAAAAATATGGGACCGTACCAATGGTGTCTCCGGTTTTTCTTTTAAGGAATAGTTTGCTTGTAATATTCTATATCATTGATTTATAATTCGTATATTTGTCTTATCTTCGGGACAAAAAGAGAATCTTCGGTGTCGTTTTTGTTTGTGAAATTGAAACTTGGTATCTCTTTTTTCCCTAATCTTGCAACTCGCCAAAATCGATACTTGCTTGATTGAAGTTTTTTATTTATTTTATTACTTTTGCTCCCCTTGTTTTGAAAAAGTTGTAGAAAACAGGGATAGAATGTAAATTAAATATTTAAACGTGAATGAATAAAGTTGAGAGTTTGCGTTAAGTAGCAATGATGGTGTGATGATGTTTTTACGGGTTTGTGCCGCATGGTACAATGAATGATATTAGGTGCAAAATAATATGTTTAGGAAATAAGGTGATGGAAACATATTTTGCATGTATGGTATTTAAAGGACAAATTAGATGAGAGTAGACTTGGTATTTGGGTTTAGAGGCAAGTTATGTGATGTTGTGAAATGGAGTCTGTTGTTCTGCTGTGTATGTTTTTCGGAAATTCCCGTGGCGGGAGAATCACGTTCTTCCTTGATCGTGATCGCGGGAGAGGTGAAAGATGCAGATGGCGAACCGCTTCCGGGCGTGACGGTTGTCCTGAAAGGGACTTCTTTGGGATGCGCCACGGGTACGGACGGGAAGTTCCGCTTGGAAATTCCGGAACAACAGGAGATGGTATTACTTTTTCGGTTTGTCGGAATGAAGAATCAAGAAGTTACGGTTACCGGAACCCGGCATATCCGAGTGACGATGGTGAAGGATATGAAGGAGTTGGACGATGTGATCGTGACGGGATATTACACGCAGGCGAAAAATGCTTTTACCGGGGAGATTACCCGGATCAAGGGTGAGGATTTATTGCGGGTGTCCCCGACGAACCTGTTACAAGCGTTGGCAATCTTAACGCCGGGATTGAGGATTGTAGAGAATAACGAGGCGGGGTCAGACCCGAATGTCGTACCTGAGATTCTGATTCGTGGGGCGAGTTCAATCATGACAAAAGGACAGGAAGGGGTGAACGCTCCCTTGATTATGTTGGACGGGGTAGAGATTTCTGTGGAGGATTTGTATGATCTGGATATTTACGATATAGAGCAGATTTTGGTGTTGAAGGATGCTTCTGCGGCGGTGCTTTACGGGGAGAAAGCGGCAAACGGTGTGATTCTGGTGGAACGGGTGCGGGGAAAGTCGAATAAGCCGAGATTCAGTTATAATTTCACACCGATGTTCAGTTTTCCCGATCTGACCTCTCTTCGCTTGTGTAACGCGGAAGAAAAGTTGGAATTGGAACGTTTGGCGGGATTGTATGATCGGGTAGATGGTAGTCTTGACCCGGCTTATGATTACAAGCTGGAGAATATCCGCCGGGGTGTCAACACGGATTGGGCGACGAAACCTTTGCGGAATGCTTTCACGCATAGTCATTCTGCCACGATGACCGGGCGGGGTGGCGGAATCGAGTACAAGGTAACGGGACGGTTGTCTGATACATATGGTGTGATGAAAGGTGATTATCGTCGGAATTACGGGGTGAATGTCTCTTTGTCATATCGGTTTGCCCGGGATGTGGTGGCCACTTACCAGTTAGCTTATACCATGACTGAGGGAAAGAATAGTCCTTATGGGAGTTTTGCGCAGTACACGAGGTTGAACCCGTACAATCCGGTGTATGACGAGGACGGGAAATATATACGGAATTATTACTTCGATCCGGTAAACCAGACGATGGAACGGCAGGTGAATCCGTTGTATAATGCCACGCTGGCGAGCTTTTCGAAGAGTCAGAATAAAGCGGTGACGAATTCTTTGTCGTTGCGCTGGGATGTGAACGAGGCTTTGTTTATCACGGGAAACGTGAGTGTGCGACAGGGTGACGCATGGAATAAGGTGTATGTTTCCCCGGAGGATGCGAGTTTCACTTTGCAGGAGATTCCTCAGAACAAGAAAGGAACTTACACGGCGCTTTCAACCGAGAAGACGGATTGGGCCGGGAAACTGGTGCTAAATTATCGTTTGCCACTGAATGAGGAGGGAAATTCGATTCTTTCCCTGAGCGCAGGTACGGACATCGGGAAGGACAAGTCGTCCTCGATGCAGGTGAAAGCAGAAGGGTTTATGAAGGACAAGATGACAGATATTAAATTTGCCTCGCAATATGCGACCACTCGTCCCGTGGGAGGCGAGAAGGAGTCGGCGGAAGTGGGGTTCTTCGTGAATGGTAGTCTTGATTTGCTGGGACGATATTTTATTAACGCTTCCTACAAGACAGCGGGTTCGTCGAAGTTTGGCAGTAAGCATCGTTTTGCCCCGGTCTGGTCGGCGGGAATCGGTTGGAATCTGCACGAGGAAAGATTTATGAATTTCGATTGGTTGAATGTATTACGTCTTCGGTTTAGCGTTGGTTCGACGGCAAACGTGACGTTTACGCCTTATCAGGCTTTGACCACTTATCTTTATGATCCCGACTTGATTCATTATGGCGGAATGGGGGCTGTGCCGATCACGATGGGAAATCCCGATATGAAATGGCAGGTTACCCGAAAGTATAATTGGGGATTGACGGCTACTTTCTGGAAAGAACGGGTGAACGTGGAGGCTAGTTACTACGTGAACAAAACGAAGGATGCCTTGATGCCTTTGACCTTACCGTCTTCTGTCGGTGTCTCTTCGGTATTGGTGAATATGGGTAAGTTACAGAATTCAGGCTACGAGTTTTCCATTTCTGCACAAGTGGTTAAGCGAAATAACCTGCTTTGGATGGTGATGGTAAACGGATCGCACGTGTTTGATAAACTGACAAGTATCTCGGATGCGTTGAAGGCGGAGAACATGGCAGCTTACTATGGCGTGAAACCTCAGCCGATGTTCGTGGAAGGGGGATCTCAGTTCGGTATTTATGCCATGCGTTCTGCGGGAATTGATCCAGCTTCCGGGCAAGAGGTGTATATCAAGAAGAATGGGAATTACACGTTTACTTACGATAAGAACGAGCGAGTGGAAGTCGGGAACACGAATCCCATGCTGGAGGGAAGTCTTTTCACGAGCTTGTCGTACGGGGGATTCACGTTGAATGTCACCGCAGCGTACAAGTTTGGCGGTGATATTTACAACACGACTTTGGCGAATAAAGTGGAGTATATTGATCCCTACGGGAATGTGGATCGTCGGGCTTTTACCGAACGGTGGAAGAAACCGGGCGACTTGGTACGTTTCTTGGGGATTCCGGAGAACGTGAGCGATGAGAATCGGTATTCCGAGCGTTTCGTGGAACGGGATAACACGTTTGCGATAACGAGTATCATGTTGAATTACGAGTTTAAACCCGGTTATTTGCGCAAGATCGGGATTAAGAGACTGAATCTAGGCATAGGCGTTGCCGATATTGCCCGGTTCTCTTCCGTGAAACAGGAACGAGGTACGGAATATCCTTTTCAACGGAGTTTCCATATCACGTTTAGACCGACATTTTGATAATTACTAAAGGTAGAAGATGATGATGAAAAGAATATTACTGGCGTGTATCTCTTTATTTTTCTTGGGATGTGGGAATTTCCTAGATATAAATCCCGAATCGGAGGTAGTGAACGATGATATGTTCAGTACGGCGGAAGGTGTGGAGGATGCGTTGTATGGGGTGTATGTGTCGATGGTGAAAGAGGATATGTATGGTGGGGATATGTCGGTGTTGATACCGGAGTTGCTGGGACAGAATTTTGTTACGGATGATGGAACTTACAGGTATTTGTCTACATTGAATTTTGTAAGTCAATCGGCAAAATATATTGCAAAGGATATGTGGAAAGCTAGTTATCTCGTAATTAGCTATCTAAACAATATTATAGAGAATTTAGATCAGAAGAGTGTGAAAGATTTTGAGTATTATGACTTATATCGTGGGGAGGCTTTAGGATTGAGAGCGGCGATCCATTTTGATTTATTGCGATTGTTTGCTGTTCACATAAATTCAATGGATGAAAGTGCGAAAGCAAAGGCTATTCCTTATGTAACGAAATATACTTTTAAAGTAACTCCTTTTTCATCAGTAGAAGAAGTGTATGAGAAAATCATTGCAGATCTGAAAGAGGCTGAAATTTGTTTGACTGAAGATGAGACCCTGATGCCAAAGATCCGTAAAGGTGGAGAAAAAGGTTTTACTGGTGCCAGAGAGTTACATTTTAATTTGTATGCAGCGCAAGCAATGTTAGCTAGAGTGTATTGGATGAAAGGGGATTTGGAAAACGCAAAAAAGTATGCGAATAAGGTGATTCAATCGGAAAAGTTCCAATTTGTGAATCAAGAGGATTTATCGACATTTATGAAGAGACGAATTTCTTTGTCCGAGACGATTTGGGGATTATATACGACAAAGATTAGTTCGTATTTGTATGATAGGCATACAGCGAAAACTATAATGATTCTTCATAATGGCTGGAAGTTATTATATAAAAATACAGAAGGACCGGAACCAGGGGAAGATAAACGATTATCTGCTTGGTTTCTTGCTAAAGAAAATACAGGAAATTTGAAAGATATTTGTGCTAAAATTATGGATGAATCGAATGATGCCTCTGAATATTCCGGAGGTGCATATTTTGGTTTTAGTATGATTCGTATTCCGGAAATGTATTATATTATGGCTGAGGCCTTATTGGAGGAAGGAGATAAAGAATATGCAAGAGATTATTTGGATGCCGTGGTGTCAGCTAGAGGCATGGTCAAATTTGCAGATCGAGATACGGGTAAAGATATTACTTTGGAGGATATTATGAATGAACGGAGAAAAGAGTTATTTGGAGAAGGACAATGGTGGTTTTGTTTAAAAAGATTGAATCGGGATATTTATGTGCATGCGTTAGATGCAACTTTAAAAGGGAATGATAGAATTTACACCTTACCTTTACCCACGGAAGAACTTGCCCCTCGTTAAATTACAAAATTAGAAAGCGTATGGCTACAAAGTATTTGATATATACAGGAATATTTCTTTTGTTAGGAGCTTGTTCGAACAAAGCTATTTATTATAATCCGGATCAGAAGAGAAGTATCTATTTTAATTGGGATCTTAGTAAATTTGTTTCTAACGTGATTCCCGATACGGTGTTTTTCAGTTTTGCAATTTATGAAGAGAAGGAGGTGGAATATCATATCCCGGTGAAAAGTATGGGAATGCCTGTCGATGAGGATCAACATTTTGAGTTGGAAGTCGTGGAGGATTCCACCACGGCGGAATTCGGGAAACATTACGAGTTTGGTACTTTGATCATTCCTAAAAATGAAGTGGAAGGAATATTGTCCTTGAAATTGAAACGGACGGAAGACCTGATGAATCATCCTGTTCTTCTTTATTTGAAGTTTCGGGAGAATGATTATTTCAAACCGATGGAAGGGGAGCATTATTGCCTTTCCATTATGGATGGAAAACTGGCAAAACCGGCTTGGTGGGCTAGTTATTATTTGGGAGAATATAGCAATAATAATGATAGATTGTATTTGAAGATTTTGGAAAACTTTTGGGCTTTGGAAGAGTTAAAACCCGTGTTTTATGCTGAAAAAGCGAAGGAGTACGGGAAGTTTCTGGAAAATGCCCCAACAGCTTTTTTCCAAATGCCGGGAAATATGATTTGGATAAAATACGTGTTGAAACCTGCTTACGAGTATTATCGTGATCCGGTAAACACGTATGAAGGGTTTGCCATGGTTGATCCGGATCGATTTATTCGTTGAGCAAATAAAAGTTATTGGAGATGAAAATTAAATACAATATCGGGATCTTGTGTTTTACCTTATTCGGGTTGGGAGCCTGTCTGGATGATCAGTCTTCGTTGGGAGATCGGGAGTTATCGGAAATCACTATTTCCGCACCTCATGACACGTTGACGGCTTATTTCGGAGAGGAATTTGTGGTAAGTCATTTGAGCGTGGAACAGTCCGGGGAAGAACTACCTCTCGCTTATGAATGGAGTTACGGAACGTTGAATACGGATGAAGATGGAATGGCGTCCTATCCGATTAAAGATTCGTTACATATCGTGTCGCACGATCCGGAATTGAAATATGCTTTTCGGGAATTAGGCACTTTCGGGTTACGATTGAGAGTTGATAACGGGGAAACGATCCGGTATAAATATTTTGTTCTTCAGGTAGATACCGAGTTTTCGGAGGGAATAACGATATTGAGTCGGGATGGGGATGGAAAAGGACGGATTTCCTTTATGAGAACACTCACAAAGGAGGAAATTAATACCGGGAAAGTACCCGTGTTCCGGACGGATATCATGGAACTGATTAACCCGGGAACGAAAATGGAAGATGTGACTGATATGGTACAGGTAAATAATCGTTTATTGGTTTGTTCCGGTGATGCGGGAAGGATTTATAACATGGATTCCCGGACTTTTGATGTTGAAGGCATGACTTCGTTTAAGGAACTATATCCGGGATGTGCTTTTGTAAAGTTTGCCGGGGTCTCTGCTAATAATAACATATATCTCGTATCACGTGACAGGCGGGGCTACGTGTATGATTATGTTTTAGATGAATTAATGCTGACAGAATATTTTAAAGATCTGGATGTTGATGCGGCAGTTTCGGTGGATCGGCCTGTGTTTGTAAATTATGAAACGTCCGTGTTTTATTCTCCCTCGCTCGGAGGGGTAACTAGCTCTTTAAACAGGTATGTCGATTTTAATATTTGGGGTATTTGTGCTGTTGGGAGTAGCGTGTACGTTATGGCTACTTATAAGGTCATGCCTTCCTATATTTATTTGTCCCAGACGACTTTTAGTTTAGGCAACCCGACAATTCTTCAATTCTATGATAGTCCGGTTTCACTAAAAGTTAACCGGAATTCATTGCTTGCCGGGAGTAAATCATGTAGTTGCCTGTATTACACGTGTGAGGATGGTATATATTATTGGGATTTGAAGAAACAGTTGTCAACAACACCTGTTATTTCGATACCCGTGGGAATGGAAATTACTAGTTTATCGATGAATTCGGATGGGACCTTGTTATATGTTGGTTTGCACGAAAAAGAAGGAACGGAAGCTTTGAAAGGGCATTTATATGTTTATGATGTGAAGACTTCTACTTTGATAAGTCAATACCATAATATTGCAGATAAACCTGTCGCAATTATTTATAAAGAACGAGCGTAGTAGAACAGGCAACATTAAAATTTGAAGAATAATTTGTAAGAATCTGATATGATGTTGAATACAATTATTAACTTTGCTGATAGTGTGTAAACGTATTTTATTTAATAATCAAAAAAATCAAGGGGCATGAAAAGAGTTTTTTTCTTTATTCAAATTTTATTTTTAGTGGCTTTATTTTCCGGGGGTAACCGGGATATAGAGGCTGGTAATATGAAGATGTCTTCGCTACCTTCACAAGCTCGGGATCAAGCGTATTATTCGCAGTTGGAACAGAGTGGTAATCGTTATACGAAAGATCATGTGTGGTTAAAAAATGGCGATGATCATATTCAAGTCGGGATTTCTTATTTCATGGTATCTGCAATTGGAAATGCAATTGTTTCTATTTCTCCTGCAAAGGCTGTAGATGAAACTTTTGTAAAGGGTGAATTGCTAGCAGAAATTGAAGGTGCAGATGGTTCTACAAAATTGTATGCGCCTTGTGCCGGAGTGGTTAAAGGGATTAATCCTATGATTGAAAATCCTTACGATATGCAACCTAATCAAGTTTGGGTGTATAAATGCCATTTGAAAAGAGATCAATTAGGAAATCTTATGAGTGAACAAGAGTATGCTCAAGCTATTCAATAGTGCATTTTCTTTTTAATGTTAGAGTTTGTCTATCTCCACTCTTCAGTTTACATCCTTTTCATATTTTGTCGTTATCCTTTCGTTATCTCTTCGTTCCTAGGAGCGGGTAGATAACGAGGGCATAACGAAGACATAACAACACATATGTAGGAGAAAGAGTGGAGATGGATAATTAGAAGTAATCAGAAAGATTTACCACCGATATTCTTCCCTGGATATTGCGCATAGTTGAGTTACAGCTGACTTAAAGCCGAGATAAAGCCGAGTTGAATCGTCTTTGCTGTTACGGGTTTCCTTGAGGTGTATTTTGGGGCAGGTGTTCATGCGCTTAAATGAGATGAACATAGCTTTTTTATTTATACTCCCTGTTTGTTACCAAAAAGAGATATGTGCAGTCGATCGCAGAAGCGCCATCCATTCCGGATGCAATGTTCCAAAGTTTTAGGAATCGAGAGGTTTAATTCTTCGGGTGTGGCACCCATGGGCATTAACAAGATGTCTTCGTTTGTCCATCCATCTAGTTGCCTCAAAAGTGCTTGGATTTCGATCACGTCGTTTGCCCCGGAGTAAACGAATTTTAGTTGAAAGTCTTTTTTGTTTTCGCGTGCGTGCGTGATAAATGATTGTATGGCTGGGATGTTAATACGGGTATTGTTGTGGTGGTCCGCATGAGGTGCAGGGGGAACGGAGCCGGATAATTTGGGGGAAAGACTAAAAAAGTCGATCATCCCGGCACACTCTTCTACATAAATCGTGGCGTTGGTTTCGACGGTCATGTGAAAATGGGCCTCTTTTTTTAATTGCATACACAATTCCCTGACTTTATCCGCTTGCAAGAAGGGTTCACCACCCGTGATCACGATATGATCTATGTTTCCCCGGTTGTGACCGATAATTTGCACGATTTCTTTTATGGGCAGGGAGAATGAATTCTCAACTTTAAAAGCGGCGTATGCCGTGTCACATTCGCAAGTATTCCCGGCCAGTGTTTTCCACGTGCAATGGAGATTACACCCGGCTAACCGGATAAACAAGGAAGGTATACCGTTTAATTTTCCCTCGCCCTGTATCGTTCCCGCAACGTGTAATCCAGAGGCGGGCAGTTCCTTTAGCAATTTACCGTCCTTGTCTTTCGTGATCGGGAATATACCATCCTTCGCCAAATGTAACATACGTGAGCTTTTTAATTTTTATCTTTTAGTTTTTATCTTTTATCTCTTATCTTATTCCTTCCCACCACTGATCATCTTTCCATTCTTCCCGGATAGCTTCGGAAAAACGGATGTCATGAATGTTGAAGTTCACGAGTTGCAGGTCTTCCCGGAAAGCTTCGGCGTACCCGGTTGCTGTTTCATGTACCCGAACGGAAGAGAGCCGTACGTTTCCTTCCCCGTTTTTATGCTCCGTGTTTTGCAGGATTTTGTCGATCAGGTAAAGGAACAACAAAGCGTATCCTTCTGCAGAAGGGGAGACGGGGATTTCAGCCACCCGGCGGTTGTATTTGTAGATAAAAGTCTTCAACTCGTCGGACTCTTCCTGCCACAGCGAGTAGGTATGGTCGAAACTATCCACGAGTTCCTTCACTTTATCCAGCAGCACGAAGTCCATCACCATATATCCCCGGTCCAGCTTGTCGGACGTGATAAATACTTCCACGATATACGAATGTCCATGAATGTTCTCCCGACAACGGTGTGAAGAACAATTCCGCACGATGTGTGCCCCTTCGAATTTGAATAACTTTCTGATTAACATTGATCAATTATTAAATTTTAGATCCTACTAATTTCTTGATTTTAGATTTTCCCCCACGAAGTCTACGCTTTTTCTACCGTAAATTGTAATTCATAAATCATAAATTAAATCGTTTTTTTCATTTTCAATTCTCCATTTTCAATAAGACAACGGGTCTTTTATTCCCGCCTCTTCAAATGCTTTTGCCCGGAGAAGGCAGCTATCGCAAGTACCGCAGGGTTTTTTGTCGCCACGGTAACATGTCCAGGTGAGGCTGTAATCAACTCCTAAACGATTCCCCAGACGTACTTCGTCGGCCTTGGGCATGTGCATGAAAGGGGCGTGAAGGGTGATCTTTTGTTTTTTCTCGGCGCCGAGAACGGTTCCCAAGTTTATAGTTTGTTCCATGGAGCGGATGAATTCTTCCCGGCAATCCACGTACCCGGAATAATCCACTTCGCTGACCCCGATAAAGATGTCGGTGATGTCAAGGGCGTCAGCGTAGGAGGCTGCCACGGAAAGAAATACCATGTTTCGGGCAGGAACGTACGTGTCCGGGATGGTAGTCCGGTTTATATCCCCGTCGTGAATGTCCATTTTCTCGTCCGTGAGAGAACAACCGTCCCATTGGTTCAGCATGATTTTCACGAATTTGTGTTCTTTTACCCCGGCTGCTTTTGCCACGGCTTTTGCCGCTTTTATCTCTTTATCGTGTTTTTGTCCGTACTCGAAGGTGATAGCATATAATTCATCAAATCCTTGCTCTCTGGCAACGTATAGAGCTGTCGTGGAGTCCAGCCCACCGGATAATAAAACAAGCGCTTTCTTCATGATTTTCCTTTCTATTATTTTACGTGTGACAAAGGTAATATATTTCGGGTTACGATCAACAGGAAATGGAATGGGGGATAAATAAGACTTTTTGTCAGTTTTTTGTGTGTCGAGAATCTTGCCGTGTGGTATTAATCTCGTAAATTTGGGGACTCCTATTGCTATTTTTACTTATGTAAAACTTTTTTTGTTTACTTTTTTTTGTTCACTAATTAGCTCTTATTTCACCTATTTATTTTATATTTGCCAGATACTAATATTTGAAAATCGAAGAGTGTTCATCTTTTTAATGACTAATTCATATTTGATATGTTTGGAAAGAAAAAGAATGAAGATGACTCTGAAAAATTAATGAAAGTCAGTGCTGACAACCTGACAATGATAACAATAGGGACGATAGTGAAAGGGATAATCACTATTGCTGGAGGATTACATCTGGAGGGAACGTTAGAGGGAGACATTATTTGTAAAGGGAAAGTTGTGATTGGTCCACAAGGAAAAGTCAAGGGAAATGTGAACTGTGATACTGCGGTATTGTATGGTCTGTTGCAAGGAGATATTCGTGCAATGAATGAACTGTACATGAAATCCGGGTGCATGGTAAAAGGTGATGTTTACACGCGTAAGCTGGAAATAGAGCCGAATGCCGGATTCGATGGTGTTTGTAATACCACCGGGATGAATGTCCCCGTGAAGGACAAGAACACCAAAGTGGAAAAGGTCATGGTGGTGGTGGAGAAGTAGCCCTGGACTGGATTCTCTTAAAAATAGACTTTTAATTTTCTCCTGGTTTGGATGTACGATTTTACGACAAGTGAATGGTCGGTTGTTGAAATGTTTGCATAAATAGCTAATTGGCATATGTTTGATTATGTGTCGGTTGGGGTAAATTATAAAACACTATAAATTGAAATCTAAACAGATAGAAGATGAAACGAGAATTTTTAACACAGTTTATGGAGCGACTTATTGTCGAGTTGGAACGAGAGCAGCGAGATGGTACTGCTCATGTTTATCAGAGTACTTTGAAACGGTTGAAGAAATTTGCGAATGGGCGCGAAGTTAGTTTTAAGCAATTGACCCCGGAATGGTTATCTCAATTCGAGCGGAAACTGTTGGCCGACCAATTGAAGTGGAATTCCATTTCAACCTATATGCGGACGTTGAGATCCGTTTATAATCAAGCGGTTGAACGAGGGATTGCCTCTTATATACCCCGTCTTTTCAGTCGGGTACACACCGGGATTGATTGTCAGGTGAAAAGGGCGGTTTCCCCGGAGGTGATCTGTCGGTTGATGACAGATAAGAAGCCTCTGCCTGAACGGCTTTCTTTTACTCGGGATATGTTTGTCCTGCTGTTTTTGTTGCGGGGAATGCCCTTTGTCGATCTGGCATTCTTGCGTAAATGTGATTTGCAGGGAAACGTGGTTGTTTATCATCGACACAAAACAAGACGAAAACTGACCGTTGTGGTTTGTCCCGAGGCGATGGCTATTATCGAGAAATATAAGGATATGTACCCTGATTCTCCCTATTTGCTTCCTATTATTCAGGACTCCAAGCAGGATGAATACCGGCAGTATTCCAAAATGTTACGCTTGCATAACTACCGGTTGCGACAAGTCGGGTATTTCCTAAAAATTAGGGAGCAGTTAAGTACTTACGTGGCTCGCCATACTTGGGCAACGACGGCATTACGACAGAATTATAATTCCAGCCTGATCTGTGATGCGATGGGGCATTCGTCGGTTAAGGTGACCGAGACTTATTTCCAGCGTTACCGGGAAGATGAGGTGAATCAATTAAATAATGCACTTGTGGCTTTTGTTCTATCCAAAAAAGTGTCGTATTGAGAATAATGTTAGGAATTATGTGATGTCAAGGAGGTAAATATCTGACAATTAGTCAGAAAAAAATCCGTTACTTTGTAGGTAACGGAATCTTTTAATGAGTGCAAATTTATATATATATTTTTATTATTTCAAATAATGCGACGATTATTTTTCAATAGATGATAAAATAATTCAATTTTTTTTGAGTAGTAGTTTTTTTGGAGACAAAAAAACTATTACCCACCTTGATTTTCTAAAAGATGGGCGGAGTTTAGATCGCCTTCCCCGGACTACAAAAATTCATTATATAAATAATAACCCGCCGAAAGACCCCTTTTTATTTGAAATTTTATGTTTTACCGTTACCTACAAAGTAACGGTAAATTTAAATAGTGTGTAGTAAAAATTTTTGATGACATTCTGTCAGATTTCAAATGTTAGGTAATTTTAAAGAATGGGTTATGAAAAAAAGATTTAGTTTATTATGGTCATTGCTTGCAATGGTGGTTGTGTGTGCTTGTTCAAAGAGTGGTGGTTCGGATTATCCGGATCCGGAAAAGGCCGGTTTAACGTTTCAAGTTACTTTTGACAAAACTGGTATGGAAGGAAGGGCTCCACAATCTACAGCAATTCCGGAAACTTCATGGGCAAATGTCAAGCAATTACAATTCTTATTGTATAATGCGTCCGGTCAGGTGGTTTATTCAACCATCGTGAATCCGTCAAGTGCGTTGACCACTTTCACGTACGTGGACGTACCGGTAGGTACCGGTTACACGTTAGTTGCTGTTGCCAACGTGAAAAGTTCTTCCGATGCAGTTACCACTTATATAGATGGAGGTACAACTCCAACTGAATGGACGATGTGGAATGTACGTCAGAAAACAATTCCGAATTTATTAGTCGAACATAAAGCGAGTGCTTTCCCGACATTCTGTTCAGCTAAACTGACTACTGCCGGTAATACTGCTTATACTGAGCCGTCGGAAATTTTTATGGGGGCTGCAACAAGTATTGATGTAACTGCTGGTGTTACTACTCCCGTGCCGGCTATTGCTCTGAAACGTGAAGTTGCGATGATGCGTGTTCGTTTGAATGTAAAAGATAGCGAGACTGATAATGAGAACACGGTTGATTTCACGAAGGATGCTTCTATCATGATTTATCGTTTGCCTGAAAACATGAAAGTTGGGGCTACAACTGCGGGAGGGGTGAGTGCAACATCTATTGATGCCAATATATTGACAATAAAAGACGGAACTGTTTTCAACACGTCTAATCCGACTTCCGGATATGATCCGAAGGTTGTTTTGGGTGGTAATTTCACGATGTGGAGAGATGTTATCGTGTGGCCGAATAATGGAGGACGTACTATTAATGGTGCGTCAACGGCAGAAGCATCAGTAGATCGCCAATACTTTATCGTCGTTTCCGGACGTGGTAAGGCTGGTCATATTTTGGCAAGCGGAGATGAAATGCTTACCGAGGGTCCTGTTTACTGGTCTGGTTTGATCAAGCAGAACTTTACGCCGAATACGATTCGTGAAGTGAATTTGACTTTACGTTCCGGGGGTACTACGGAAGTACCGACCAAACCTAGAGATGAGGGTGGTTTGACGATTGATGTTACTGCACCGGAAGCTTGGAGTAGTAATATCGTAGAATCAGCACTTACACTGTAAAAGAATTCCTTTTTATACACTCAAGATGATTTGCCTGGGAGCGGGATCCCCTGCTCCCGGGGAATCTGAAATAAGTGTAAAATCAACAAAAATATTAAATATGGGAAAGAACAGACTTCTCATAGTATTTACGGGTGTGATTATCCAACTCCTGCTTGCGTCATGTACTTATGATTATTTTAAAGATGAAACCAATTACCAGGTTTACGTACCCGAAGTGGTGGATAATAAGGTTAGTGACTGTCGAGTACTGGTTTATGACGAGACCGGAGTGTTGGTGGGAGTGCGTTACGAGGCTGCCCCGTGGAAAGATCCCCGTATGAGAGCAGGGTTGTTTAGTTTCAGATTACCCCCTGGTGAATATAAGGTCTATTGTTATACGAATACAGATAGTCTTTCATTCGCAGATGAGCAACAACTGGAAACCTCTGCTTTTATGTTGAATAATAGCAGTTCCGGGGAGAATCATTACGTGCATCCTTCGGACGTGTTATTCCAGAAGTTTGTGCCTGTGATCGATCATCCGGGAGTTTTACGTACCGACACGGTAGAATTGGAACATTATACGGGACGGGTAACCGTGCGTTTTAAAAATTTTCCAGGCGACGTGTCTCGTATAGAAAACGTGCAATTGTTGGCAGAAGGGGTGTCCACCGTACAGTATTTGAAGCATGATACTATCGCTGGCCGACAGACTCAGGATGATCATATGTTTCATTTCGGAGAGTTACCGGCACAGATAACAGCTGATTATCTAGAGGTGGATCATCGTTATTTACCGTCTGTAGAAGGCGAATTTATGAGACTGAATTATACATTCCTGGATAGTGACGGTGTTGCCGTCAATCATTTACCGGTGGAAGTGAAAGATAAACTAACCGGGTTGCCACTCAGGCTATTGCATGGCCGACGAATCATTATTGAAATCGATTCTTACGTGGTGATCAAAGTTTCGATCGTGGGATGGAATGAAGATATTGAGAGTGGAGATACGAACATGGAATGATTTGATATTCATGAATAAAGAAAATAATATGAAACCAGTTGTACGATATATTTTACTTGTTTCCGTTTTACTTTGTTTATTTGGCGGGGTACGGGCGCAAAGTGTTAAGGTAAATGTACCTTTATGGTTGACCGGTTCACCTAATATCGGTTTTGAGTACACGTTAACGCGACAGCTCACGGTGAATGCCGAGGGGGCGTGGTTACCGTATATGTTTAAGAAGAATGAAGAAGTTTTTAGAGTGTTGATGGGATCTGCGGAATTACGATACTATTGGAACCCGCAAAATTTTTACACGAATGATTCATGGGATGGATTTTATATCGGTCCTTATGCCATGTATGGCACTTTTAATATCGGGTTGTTGAAACACAATGATCCGCTCCGGAGTTATCGCCGGAAAGGATGGGGGGTATCGGGAGGTATTACTTTCGGATACAAATATGCTTTTAACTCCCGTCTGGCGCTGGATATGAATATCGGTGTTGGATATGCTCATTTCCAGTATGATAAATATAAACTAGGAGGAGAATACGTGAATTTCCCGTTGGAACTTAAGAAGACCAAACAATGGATTGGTCCGACGAAGTTCGGCGTGAGTCTTACATACAATATATTCCGCTAGTGTTACAGATAAAATGTTGCTGAAAATGAGAAAAAAGAAGATACAAATTCTCTTGTCGGTTGCCGTGTTTCTTTTCCTGATGGATGGAGCGATTCCTGTGAAGGCGCAGGAACGTAAGCTGGGACGGGTGGAAAGACGGGCTGACCGTAATTTTGTAAGGCAGAAGTTTAATAAAGCGATGGCGCAGTATGAAACGGCTCTTAAAAAAGAAGAGAATGTGCAAAATCAAGCCGCTCTTCACTTGAAGATTGCGCGCTTGTATTTCATGGTACGGGATTATAGTTGGGCTATCGGACATTACGAGAAGGCGATGGAGCTGGAACGGAATTTGTTCCTCGTGGATGACGTGTGTGATTACATTGATGCATTGCGTTTTCAAGGTCAGGCACGGAAAGCCGAGGCAATTTGCCTGAACAATGCCTATAAAGATCAGTATAGCAGGTACCAGCGTTACCAGAATACACTGGAGGCACTTGCCATGCGCCATTCCGTGCAGGAATTCCCCGGTTTCACGGCCAAACGACTGTCTTTGAACACGCCGAATGCCGAGTTCTGGATCGGGAATTACGGGGCACAACCTTTCTATGCCATTAGTTATAGTAAGTTTAACGATCCCGGAAAGTTATTTTTCCATCGTACTCACTATTACGAGTTGAAGGAGGTCGGGGAAAAGGTGATGTCGCAGAAATCACCGCGATATTCCGATTACTTCCGGAAGATTCCGGTGGATTTGCAGAATGGACCGGTAACGTTTTCTCCAGATATGCAGGTGATGGTGACCACGGTGATCGAGTATGATAAAAAGAATGTATCGGTGGAGATGGTGGACAAAAAACATCGTCCTTTCCGTACTAAATTGTATTATTCCGTGATCAAGAGCCAGAGTAAACGTTTTGGAAGGTACATCCCGGTTTTCCCGCAAGACCCGGAAAATTCGTACGCTCATCCTTACTTGTTTAATGACGGGAAATCGTTGTTGTTCACTTCTGATATGCCGGGAGGATTTGGCGGGTTTGACTTGTACGTCGTTCATTGGGATGAAGAGACACAGGAGTGGGGAACCCCAATGAATTTGGGTGCGGATGTCAATACGGAAGGGAATGAGATTTTCCCCGTACTTTACGAAGGACGTCTTATTTTTTCCTCTAACGGGTTACCGGGTTTCGGGGGATATGACCTGTTTAATGTCGACTACGATCAAGAGGGAGTGGTTCCGAGCAGCGTGCGTCATTTCCCTTATCCAGTGAATTCGGTTTTCAACGACTATTTTATGTGTCCGCTGGATTTGCGAACCGCTTATTTTGTCTCGGACCGGGAAATGGAGTCCCGGGATGATATTTATTATCTGCAAACAGAGGAAGATTTGGGGACCCTGCAGGGAGATCCTCATTTTGGAATGAGCGAGGAAAGTGCGATTTTGGGCGGGGCTTTATTACTGAACGGGGCCACGGAATCGGTTACCAAGGAGACTATTTCAATAAAACGATATGCGCCGGAAGGTTTGCTAATGACTCTTTATTTTGATTTCGATTCAGATAAATTGACCCGAGAATCCATTCAATGCCTGGAGCAGTTTATCAATGAAATGGGTTCCTATTATTTCTCTGAATTGAGGTTTGACGGTTTCGCTGACGAAATGGGTAGTGACAATTACAACCATGTTTTGTCTGCAAGGAGGGCGAAGAGGGTTGCCGAATTTTTGCGGGATCACGGTGTCAATATAGATTTCAATATAAAAGCTCACGGTAAGGTGAAGCTTTCTCCCGAAGAGATAAAAGAAGAAATGGGAAATCAAGCGGAGGGAAATATTGATTGGATACAGGTGAATCGTCGGGCAAGACGTGTTGAGATATATCATAAGAGGTAGAATTAAAAAGTAAACGATAATATGAAGAAGACAAGAATTCATAGAGTGTGGATATTGTTCCTGCTGAGCGTTGTCACTTGTTTACAGGTGAAAGCCCAGTATATGCCGGTGGTGTTCGATAAAGTATATGGTGATAAAAATCAGATTCAACTGGTTTGCCCGCTATCTGGTGATGAAGTAGCTTTAGTTGGTAAAGAAGGTCAAAAATATAACTTGACATGGGTGGAACGGGAAGGAGACGTGGTTTTTTCACTTCCTTTGACAGGTTTTACTGCGGTGAATGAAATTGTGGAATTGGATAACAGCCAGGTTTTGGTGGTTGGACAGTCTAGTGTACCGAATGTAAAAGGTAAAAAAGATAAAATTACTTTATGTGGACGTATCGTGGTGATTAATCGAGGCGGACGTATCGTTACCGATATTTATGCCGGGGATCAAGGAAGTAATTTCTTGAAAGGTATGTTGCTGCGGAGCGGGGCGTTCGTGGTGTCCGGTTCGGAACCGAAGGGTGCGGACGGTCGCCAGGGAATCCTGTTGAAACTGGATCCGACTGGTAGTGTGGTTTACCAGTACAAAAATGCCGGAGGTGGTTATTGTGACCAGTTTGCGGTGATGGGGAATTCGATTGAATATATTTGTGCGGCATTCTCAGCCGGAAAGGATAAAGAGCAAGCTCTCGTGGTTCGTCTGGATGATAAGGGTAAACCTTATTACATGACGACGATTCCGGCAAAACAGTTTGTTGTGACTGGGTTGAATGCCAATATTAATGACGGTTCGGTGCTTGTGATTGGTAATTCACCGACAGATGGGGGGATTATTTACAAGATTCGCCCGGAGGGGGACATCGTGTTCGCAAAGAATATGATTCCCGCCAACCAAGGGGCCGCTATGCTGGATCATCTTCAAGTAGCTCGTAATGGTAACATTCTGGTTGGAGGTAGCGGAAGTCAAGGATATTACGCTTTGTTGCGTAATGACGGAACAGCCTTGTATTCAGGTACGTCCAAGGGAAATGTGCGAGGAATCGGGATGAACCCGGCAACAGGGGAATCCGTGGTGACGACTTATGACATGAGCGGACGTAGAGGCACGTTTATACGTATTCATCCGACCGGAAAAGTGGAGTTCGAGCGTTCACTAGATGGTAATTTTGATAAAATGAAAGTGACCAATAGCGGGGAAATTTTATTGTTATCTTCTTCTGAAGGACGGGTTTGTATGTTTTCGTCCACGGGTGAAAAGGAGTTTGACCGTTACGTGACGGATAATAAACCGACAGCTTATCGTCAGGCATATACCTCTTCATCCGGGGAGTTACTTTTCTTGGGAATGGGAGGTCGTCTCGTGAAACTGGGACATGGTCTTTATGTTTCGGACGTGAAGATCACGAAACCGGTGAATGGAATTGCCACGGCTATTTTTACCGTGACTCTGACCGGATATGCCACGACGAAAGAAGGTGCGCCAATTCCGGTAAGTGTGGGATATGCTACCCAAGAGAAAACGGCTAATATTGCGAATAATTTTACACCGGTGAAAGGAAAGCTTTCGTTTACCCCGTCACGGGGAACGGCCGACCGCTATCTGGTAAAACAAGATATAGAGGTGTCCGTGAAAGCGAATAATCTGATCGAGGGAATGAAAGAGTTTGAACTTGTACTTTCGGATGCACAGCAAAGTTACTTGGTGAAACCCGTGGGTAAAGCGGTGATCGAGGATCAACAGGCTGTTGTGAAGCTAGTACGCACGGAACAGGGAGAAGAGGGAACAAAAGATATTTTATACGAGCTTGGATTGTTTAAACCGGATGGAACTCCTTTGACAAATTCGACGGGAGCCAATATCATCGTGGATGGTATTTACGGGGAAGGAACTGCAGATGCACTTGATTTTGATATGGGATTAACTCCAAGAGTGATGTTTGCCAATGGCTCGCAGAAGTCATCCTTCTTGGTGAAAACGCTGGAGGATACTCGTTATGAATTGCCCAAGACGGTCGTGATAAACTTTAATAAAGTACATTGCCTGAGTGGTTCGAATGTGGCTTTTGAAGGAGAGTTGTTGAGTTGTAGCGGGGTGGTTGTCGATCAACCGGCACGTTTAATGATTGCTTCCCTTGGCGATCACAGATTGAATAATAATGTTGTATCGGGATTCTTCACGGTGTCTTTGGTGCGAGCTTCTGACGGGGCTTTGCTGACGAATGCTACCGGAAGTGATGTTATCGTGAATTGCGTGACGGTTCCTGATGCTTCAGCTAAAGAAGGTAAAGACTTTGTGTTTACGAATATGCATGATCTCCGCATCAGTGGTGACGGAAATCATAGTTCTGCGAACGTGTATGGTGTGGTGCTATATAGTACGGATACAGCGGAAAAACAAGTGAAGTTGAAAATCAAGTCTGTAACTCAACCCACGGGTGCGCAACCGATCAGTGTTTCTGATGCAGAAGCTACGGCCGAGTTTACGATCCGTAAATAAACAAATTCTACTCCCTTTGGGGAGGTAGTGAATGAAAAAAGAGAATTATGGCAGGAAAATATATAAACATATTGTTAGCGGGGTTATTGACTATTCTCCTACTAGCTTGCTCGGACGACAGGGATTCCCTGTCCGAGCAAGCGAGCGGGGATCCTCTATTGACGTTCAACATGACGAGAGCGGGTGGGGATATCGTCGGTAACACGTTAGTCTATCTTTTTGATGGACAGGGAAGTGATGCTGGAAAGTTCAACCATAAGGTTCAGGAGGTAACTTACGGCCCGGATCGACTTTCGATGACTGTCGCTGCCGGGATGTGGAATATAGCTCTTGTGACTGCCAATACAGATTTTAGTGGTGGGTTGATACAACCTGTTCGCAGTGCTGCCCGCAAGGATTTGAAGATGTGGGAAACCCAGCTATCTGGAGGAACATTACCTTCTATGCCGGAATTACGCACGGCCAATATTGATGGGCAACAGGTTATTGGCGGACAAGATAATTCGGTTACAGGAACTACTATATTGTCACGAAACGTGGCTTTGGTAAAGGTGGTTATCGCTGATGCGGGAGGGTTGGATGTGAACGGGACTCATAATTTTGAACTGAAAGATGTTCCGACTACCTTGAATTGGGAGGGAGGATTGTTCCCGACGGCAAAGAGTCCTAGGGTGAGTAACACGCCAATGACCGGGACTTTCCGTGTTAAAGATAGTGTTTCATTACCGGGTCATCAACGTAGTGACACGTTGTATTTTGTCATTCCGGCTCATAAAGGGAACGATTATTTGACTGCTAATCCGAAAGATACGACGGAGAGCCACATGAAGGTAAGTGTTGATTTGGCTTGTGAGGGTGGAAGTCGTTTTCAAAAAACGGATGTGGTTATCCCGCGGGTTCCTCGTGTAAACGGTATACTGCTTGTACGTCTTCTAGTTGGTGGAAAGTTGGATGTGACGGCTGATGTTTTGGGATGGGAGGATGTTGAATTGAATGCTGACTTATCCCAAACTCAGCTTTACACGGACAAAGCTTCCGTGGGATTGTCACACAAGGATACGCTTTACGTGAATACAAATGCTCCGGATTTTACGGTAGACTACCCGACAGGAGGATGGATTACTTCCGTTCGGAAGATTGAAGATAATGGTGTAGAGATTACGGCTGATGTGAATTCTTATGTAGATGGTCAACCTCGTGGTTCTTATATTACAATTAAGGCGAATAACGTGACGAAGAGGATTCCCGTGACACAAAGACCGGATGAAGGGACAATCAGTGTGAATAATAAACGATTGGTTTTCTGTCCGAATCTTCACGAGAACAGGCAGATTGAGATTACGAGTATCGGAGGGGACTGGAAATTTTTGACTACGAATCCTAGGAAAGCCACAGCGAATAAACAGAATGGTGTTGCGGGAAACAGTACAGTAAGCTTTACTCGTTCTTCTGTTGCTTACAACAAGACGTTGGACGAGGGACATCTTGTTTATGGAGATACGACGGTTATCGTTAAAAATATGATGACGCTTGATACGGATACGATACGATTGACGAATTGTTATATCTATGTTGATGATAATAATACGATTGCAGCGAAAGCTCCGGAAGGAGGAGCATCGAGTGCAGAGACTATTTCAGAGGATGTAATTGTATATGGTGGAAATAGGATAATTGAGAATTTTTCATCTCCTCAGAACTGGATTCGTAATATTTCCTGGGATTTTATTGGTCAGAAATTGACATTTACCACGGATCGTAACGTGGGAAATCCAGATCCGGAAGATGATGACGAACCTCGTTCGGGTAAGATGACATTCAGACATGCCACGTGTCCGGATTACGTGGTGACTGCTAATGTTTATCAAGATATATTGGTGACAATTCCTCCGTTCCATTTCTTTGTGGTGAAATTTACATGGAAGAATAATGATGTAGATATTGCAGTGGAATTTGCAGGTAATCACCTCACTAGTATTGGGGCGAATAATAGTACGTATGATAAAATACCGGTAGGTTATTCAATGCATAACCATAATAAAGGGAAAGCACCTGAGGTAATAGGCACTGCTGGTGGTACCAGTACGGGGAGGGTGTCTTTTGAGTATAGGGGACAAACCCTTTTACAGTGGGGTGGTGATGCGACAGGAGGACAAGGTGAAACAGTTTTCTTTAATGCTCCGGTATTGGAAGGGGATGTCAATTCTCCCCGGAAAATCAAACTTGATGTTTATGCCACATGGTATACTTCCGATCGGGCTCCAGATACAATGACATTAACGATGTATGCTTATAAAGGAGGCTCGATGCAGCCAAGTGGTACTAATTTCGTTCATGTTGGAGGGGAGACTGAGCCTTTGTATGACAAGGCGCATATTGTTATGATTACAACAACGAAAGGTGCAAGTAATTACAGTGCGACCACGGGAGGATATACTAAAGTTGCAACTATTACTTACGATCGTGTAAAACACTCGGCATCAATTAAAGTTTGGGCTGCTGTACCATAAAATACATGATGAAGGATAACTTTAGTATGAATAACGAAAATAGGATATAGGCATGAAAATAGAATATATAATAGGTATACTGATCATTTGGGGACTTATTTCGTGTTCCGATAGGGATGAGAATCAGGAGCCCACTTATGGTAAAGTGAACGTTGCTCTTTCGGTAACCTTGCCGGAGCCAGAAAACGTACATTCGCTTGCCCGTTCTTACACGGACAGCGAGATCAAGAATGTGGACGTGCTTGTGTTTGATGAGGATGGTAAGTTCATGGAGCGGGTGAAAGTGGATGGAGGGGAGTTGACACCAAGTGGGACCGAAATTTCTTTCTCCATACGTTTGGATGCTACCTCAAAACGACGTGTCATTCATCTGGTGACTAACGGGCGTTCTCCTGATGGGGGGACGGATCGATTGAATTTTAATGATATTACTTCCGGTATGTTGGAGAGTGCAGCTATTCCCGCTTTGGGGACAACAGCGATGATTTTCGGAAGTTTGGAGGATCAAGTGATGCCTTTGATTATGTGGGGACGTGTTGAACTCCCGACAGGAATAAATATCGTAACGAAAGCTGATGGCGTGAAGTTATTGCGTGTTGCAGCTTGTGTACAGGTAAAGAAAGGTGTGGGCGATGCCACGAACGGTTTGAATGATTTTATCATTCAAAGTGTTACGGTGGATAAAGGATTTGATCGTGGTTACTTGACTCCCGCAAATTATTCAACAGTTGTTACTCCCGTGACGGGACGTCCTCTTTCCGGTAGTACTTTGAATTATGCAAATGGATGGTCTGACGGAGAAACTCCTTCTTTGTATATCTACGAGCGGAATTGTACTGTAGCTGATTATATGGGTGTGATTATTAAGGCCAAGTATAAAGGGAAAGAGGGGTATTATAAAGTGGTGATGGTAGATAATGGAGAGACACCTTTGAATGTCGTGCGGAATCATCGTTATATAATTACGGTGGTAAGCGTGAATGGTCCGGGATATACCAACGTGACGGATGCTATCAATTTTGCCCCGTCAAATGCCTTGAAGGTGGAGTTGACGGATGAAGATTCCGATTTCCCTTGTATCGTGGCTGACGCCCAACACCGGATGACGATGTCCAATAACGTGTTTAACTTGTACGGTAAAAACCAAACGACCTCTGTTGCTGACGGTATTGAAATTTGCACGGTATATTCAAGTCGTGGTATTACTCCTGTGGTAACGGGTGGGGCAACTTGGCTTACTAATTTACAAGTTCAATCGTTAGGGAGTAATAAATATAAGATTACAGGAGATTTTGCAGCAGCCTCTGCAGCTGTATCTACAATCTTGACATTAACTTGTGATAATTTGTCCCAGTTTGTTGATGTTAGTTGGAACCCGGAAATCTCAACCCTAAAAGATAGCGATTCGTATGTTTTGGATTTATTGAATGTTACAAATCATAACTGGACCATACAGATTATGAATCCGTCGTCTACTACCTGGTTGGCCTTGCATCCTACCGCCAGCTTGCCTGCTGCCTTCCCGGGTGTAGACGGTTTTTTATCGGAGCTTAATAGTAATTATTATACTCATGCTTATCTGCATATCGGTTTCGGAAGCAACAGAAGCGGAAGGGTGCAGATGAGTTCGGTTGTTGGCGGTAAGACAAAAGCGTGTAAAATAATCATTGTTCAATAAAATTCATATGTGTATGGAACTGGAAGAGATATTGCAAAAGGAAAAACGGAATGAAGAATATATTTTTCTTTATCACGAGGACGGGGACTGGTATGCTTACGAGCATTCTGCTTTTTATTGTTATTCTCTTCTGGGAATGTTCGATGTGAATTGGTTAACCACTACTTCCGGGGTCGTAGAGAAAAGGATTATCCGGATACGTGTTAACAACTTGGATCGGCTTTTATACACTTCCTCGTTACAATTGATCCGGAAACAGGGTACGGAATGTGTGCTGATGTGTAAAATTTTGTGTGGAGGTTTCCATTATTGGCGAGGAATGATAGAGATGAAATTCCAGGGATTACAAAAAGAACGAGTTTAGACGTTAATAAGATCTTCGTAGTTTACATAGTTGAGGGACTGGTTTCTATATAGTATAGGAATCGGTCCTTTTTTTGTCGGATCTTTTTATGGTGGAGAATGATTTTATTTTTATGATTCATAGGTTTGTTCATTTGAATTTCTAATTTTGTGATCGGATTGAAAATTGTATTCATGCCAGAAAAGGAAGAACAGTTCTTACAACGTATAAACACGAAACAGACAGAAGCATTTCGTGAATTGTTCAGCGAATTTTATAATTCGCTGGTTCTTTTCGCAATGGGATTTGTCGAGCAACAGGATGTGGCGGAGGATATTGTGCAGGAGGTGTTTATTGCCGTTTGGGAACGAGATGCTCGATATCCGACTTACAATGCTTTTCGTAGTTTCCTTTATAATTCGGTGAAGAATGCCAGTCTGAATCATCTGAAACATAAGAACGTGGAAGAGAAGTATCTTGCCTCATTGAATCTTGAGAATGAAGGGGATGATATTGATTTGAAAATGATGGAGGAGGAGTTGTATCGTCTGTTGTTTAAGACGATAGATGAACTTCCGGATAAATGTAGGAATATCTTTTTATTGCATTTGGAAGGAAAAGGAAACGAGGAGATTGCTCTTTTGTTGAATTTATCCATATTAACGGTTAAAACACAGAAAAAACGGGCCATGTCATATATTCGGGAACGTTTGGGACGGGTGTATTTCGTGATGATGTCTTTAGGAATAATCTGATTTTTTTATTTTGTAATGTATTGAGAATGAGTTGTCCGTAAAGAATGTTACTTTTTGGATGAAATTTCTTTTATTTTTTGTACCTCTCTTGAAATAGGTTGTTGTTCTAATTATAGAAAAGGATAAACTATGGATGATTATAAATTTAGAATGGTTGAAATGATGCATCTTTATTTATCCGGGATGATTACGGATGAAGAGATGCTGGAATTGCAAAGATGGATGGATGTGGCACCAGAGAACCGGGCTATGTTTGATCGGATTTGTGAGGGAAAGGATATTTTATACAAGTACAGGATGTACAAAAAAATTGACCATAGAGTAGCTTACGAGCGTTGTGAAAAACGTGTCGGTATAAAGAGAAGGAGTATCCGGGTGTGGTTGAAATATGCGGCGATGTTATTACTTCCCTTGGGGGCTATTTTCGTGATGTTAAGAAATAATGAACGAAAGCAATCGGTGGAGGTTGCTACCGTGGATATTCTTCCGGGTGAAACGAAGGCAACTTTGATTTTGGCAGATGGGAAGTCGCTTGTGTTACAACATGATACGACCCGTGATATAGCCGTGGGCGAGGGAGTGAACGCAAAGAATTCCGGTAGCGGGATTGTGTATTCCGCAAATGGAAATGAGAAGAGGAATTTACAATATAATGTATTACAAACACCGCGGGGTGGAGAGTATCAAATCACGTTGGCTGATGGTTCGATGGTACAATTGAATTCAGCTACTCAATTGAAGTTTCCGGTGGTGTTTGATAAAGAGAAAAGAGAGGTGTATTTAACGGGGGAGGCCTTTTTTGAAGTGCAGAAAGATGAGAAACGTCCTTTTTACGTGATTGCAGACGGGATCAAAATCCGAGTGTACGGGACGTCTTTTAACGTTAACACGCATGATAAAGAACGAGTGCAGACGGTGTTGGTGGAAGGATCAATTGGATTGAGTGCTGAAAAAGGAGGGCCGGAATACCGGATGAAACCTTCACAATTGGGAGAATATAGGCGAACGGATGCTGCTTTGAACGTGAAAAACGTGGAAATAGAACCTTATATTGCTTGGAAAGATGGTTTTTTTGTATTTGAAAATCAAACTATGGAGCAGATCATGAACACGCTTTCTTTGTGGTATGATGTGGATATTTTTTATACAAATGAACAATTAAAGAATTTACATTTTACGGGACACGTGAAACGTTATGAAAAGATTGATAATATTTTAAAAGCAATTAAAAGTGCGGTTGGCGTCACTTTTACAATAAAAGATAGAACGATTTGTATTTCTAAATAAAAAAACACCGGAAGGTGTTCGAGACCTTCCGGATATTTTGATAACCTTGATAAGTCATGTTGGCGCATTTCTTATCACTAAGTAAAAATTTGTAATGTTCAAAGTTATGAAAAAAAAATCAATTATGTCCTTTTTTGGGCGACATAGAGGACAAAAAAATGGTTAGTTATGAAATTGACTGCACTATTTATTTTTGTGTTCTCGTTTACCCTTGTTGCTAATACAAGTGCGCAGCAAGAACGAGTAGATTTGAATTTGAAGAATGTGTCTATCCGGACCTTATTCGGAGAGATACAAAAACAGACGGCTTTGTCTTTCGTGTATAACATGGAGTTGACACAACATTTGGGACAGGTATCTGTGAAGGCAAAACAAGAGGCCGTGGAAAGTGTTTTGAACCGGGTGCTGGCGAACACGGGGCTTTCCTACAAGTTTGAGGGGGATATCATTGTGATTTGTGAATCCATTCCGGTGCAACCTGTGCAGAGCGAGCAGAAAAAAGAGGTTGTCATTGAAGGGGAAGTGGTGGATAAAGATTCTATGGCAATTATCGGGGCAACTGTTTTGGTGAAGGGAACGACCTTGGGAGCGGCAACTGATTTGGATGGTAAGTTTAAATTGACAGTGCCGAGTGCCGAGAGTATCGAACTGGAGTTTTCATTCGTGGGAATGAAAAAACAAGTTATTAAGGTAAAAGCTCTATCTGATCCATCTCCGTTAAAGGTTGTTATGGAAGATGAAACTGTTGGTGTAGATGAAGTTGTTGTTGTGGGATATGGTGTTACTTCTACAAGAGATTTGACTGGGCAGGTTGCTTCTTTGAACGAGGAGCAATTAAGTAAAAAAACTGCAACTAACGTGGAGACCATGTTGCAGAATGCGGCAGCCGGGGTTGTTGTTTCTTTGGCATCATCGAATCCGAGTGAGAAAATCCGTGTACGGGTTCGTGGGGAGGCTTCGTTGACAGGAGATAACGAGCCTTTGTACGTGGTGGATGGTATGCCCGTGACTTCAGACGTGATGAGTGCAATCTCGCCATCGGATATTCAATCCATGGACGTGTTGAAGGACGCATCTGCGGCAGCGATTTACGGTTCCAGAGGTGCTAATGGAGTGGTTATCGTAACTACGAAACGCGGTAAAAGTGGAAAGCCGGATCTGAATGTAAATTATGCTTTTAGTGTGGATTCGAGAATTAATAATTTCTCCACGTTGGATGGGGATGAGTTTCGTGAGTACGTGCGTTATGTGGCAGAGCAGACACTAAAAGTGGATCCTTCCAATAAAATGGCAAATTCTATATTGAAAGAGGGTAGTACGGATTTGAAGTCCGGTAACACGGATTGGTATAAAGAGTTGAAACGTCCTTCTCATCGACATGATTTAAATTTATCTGTTCGTGGTGGTGGGGAACATTCAAATTATTATATCTCTTTGGGTGTTTTAGATTATCAAGGAATGGTTGAGCATGACGATTTTACCCGTTACACGGGACGTATAAATCTGGATTATGATATTACAGATTTCTTGAAGTTTGGAACATCGACCACGTTAGGATACACGGATGTCAGCTCTCCAGGTATTTCTTTGTACACGGCTATAGGATTCCGTCCTGATTATCCGATATATAATGAAGATGGAAGTTATTATAAAGAAGGAAATTCATATAATCCTGTTGCACAGAATGATGCGAAGAGTTATAATGATAATTACAGTATTTTGTCCACGTCGTTTTTGGAGTTAAATATCTGGAAAGGATTGAAATTAAAGACTACGTTATCATTGAATCAGAATATGTCTTATTCGGAATCTTATACCCCGACATACTTGACTTCAGATAATAAAGGGTATGGAACGGAATCTACAAGTCGTTCGTTTACTACTGTTTTTGATAATACGTTGTCTTGGGTAGGACGTATCAATGATATTCATGCTTTGGATGCCGTGGTTGGTATTTCATTTGAGCGTACGAAAAGGCGTGGTTTTGGAGTCGATGCTAAAAATTATCCGATGGATAAGGTTTTAACTGGAATCACGAATGCTAGTGAAATTGTACGTAAAAGTGGAAGTGGTACGGTATATGGCTTGCAGTCTTCTTTTGCCCGTATAAATTATCGTTTACTAGATAAGTATTTACTTACTTTCACGGCACGTTATGATGGTTCTTCTTCTTTTGGTTCCAATAATCGGTATGGTTTCTTCCCCTCAGGGGCTATTGCTTGGCGTGTGAGCGATGAGAGTTTTATGAGAAATGTCAAGTTCCTAGATGATTTGAAGATTAAATTCAGTGTAGGTAAGACGGGTGTTCAGAACTTTGATTTGGGAAGTTACGCTAATAAGGATTTATATTCAACAGGAAGTTATTTAGATAATCCTTCTATTGTCCATAGTCAGCTTGGAAATAAGGATATTAAGTGGGAAACTACCGTGCAATATGATTTGGGTATTGACTTCTCAATCTTACGTTCTTTACTGAGTGGTAGTATAGCATATTATCGCAAGAATACTGATGATTTGATCTGGACTTACACTCCGCCTTCAAGTTTGGCCGTAGAACCTATCCCAACAAATGTGGGGTCTGTACGAAATCAAGGTATTGAAATCTCTCTTCGCGCTAATTTGTTACGCGGAAAGAAAGATTGGAGTTGGGAATTAGGATTGAATGCTTCTCATAACCGGAATAAAGTGCTGGAACTTGTGGAACAAGGTGAAACAGATAACGGAATGGGAATTACGATACAGGGGTCCGGCAACCAAGTGTTGGCAGAAGGACATGCGATGGGTGCATTCTTTGGTTATCAATATGAGGGAATTATTCAGGATCAGGCCACAATTAACGAGTTGAATGCCCAGGCTGTGGCTGCTGGTAAAAATACTTACAATGGGTCTGGTTTACGTCCGGGACACTTGTTACTCCGGGATGTGGATGGAAACGGTTACATTGATAATAAAGACCGAATGATTATCGGTTCTCCGGAAGCTGACCTCATTGGAGGATTAACCTCGACATTAGCTTATAAGCGTTTAAGTTTATATATGCATTTCGGATTCCAGATAGGAGGAAAGAAATTGTTTAATAAAACATTACAAAACTTACCGAATCAATTAACTGGATTGGTGGATTATAATTTGGATAATCGTTGGAGTGAAGATAATAGAGATGCTAAATTGCCAGCCATGTATATTGGTGATGGGGTTGCTCCAAATACTTCTTTATCCTTATTTAATGCTTCTAATCTTCGTTTGCAGGAACTTCGTTTATCCTATGATATTCCCAAATTGTGGGGAGGTAAATATTTGAATTCCGGAGAAATTTATTTCACTGCAAATAATCTTTTCGTAATCACAAAATATCCGGGACAGGATCCGAGTACGATCGGTTCGGCTACTTCAAATTATGGTTCAAATTACGAGAATTGGAATTATCCGTCTTCACGTACGTTCTCTTTTGGTGTTAAACTTAATTTCTAATTATCTTGAGTATGAAAAAAATACTGATTGTATTTTCAATTATAATAGGTCTTACCAATTGTCAATTGGTGGATGTGTTGGAACAGGATCCAATGTACGAGTTGGATCTTGAAAATGCGATAACTTCGCCTGAAATGGCGGAATTAGCTTTGACTGGTACGTATGCTTGTTTACCAGCAAAAAGTACGAATTACACGTTTGCCACATTGAGTGGTAGTTTTATGTCGGGAGCTTTATTACGTCAAAATTTTATTACTTCCGGGGTTGCTATTTATTATTCAGAGAATTATTTGCCGACTCTTTCCTATAGTACCTTCGGAGATGAAGAGTGGGGGTGTGATTATGAGGTTATTAAGAATGTTAATTATTTGTTGCAAGCCTTGGAGAAACTTGATGATAGTGAATTCAAGGCTGGTAGAAAAGCAGAAATTATCGGTGAATGTCATTTTCTTGCGGCATTGTCGTATTTCAGATTATTACGCCAATTTAGTGAGTTCTGGGATGAAAATAGTAATTATGGTGTTTTGATTCGGGATGAGATACCCTCGGTTTCTAATGCCGTGAAAGTACGTGCTACTGTTGCTCAAAGTTTCGAGGAGATTTATAAGCACTTGGAAATAGCTTTGAATCAGGCTCCAGAATACACGATTTCTACACAGGCTTCCGTGCAAGCAGCAAAAGCTTTGAAGGCTGTTGTGTTATTTTATCAAGGAAAATATAGTGAGGCCGCTGTTGCTGCAGACGAGGCTATTACATCGACAAATCCTCTAGATCCTAGCTATTCTAATGTATTCACGAATGCGGAGACATCGAAAGAGGTTATTTTCTGCCGTGCTTTTGGTACGGATGACATGTCTGATGTGTCATATTTTATGGAGAAAGCTTTTGGTGCCACTGGTATTTGGGGTCCGTCAGAAAATTATATGAATTTGATAGAAGGAGATCCCCGGAAAGATTTGGTTACGGAGAATAAAGATGTTGTTTATAGCGGAGTAACCTATAATGTAAATACCGTGAAAAAATTATATATCCCAGGAGAGGGTGTTCCTGTAATATTTTTACGTACGGCAGAATTGTATTTGATTAAAGCTGAAGCTTTGGCTCGTAGTAATGCTTCAATTGCTGATGCTTGGGTTCCGATTAAAGAGTTGCGTAACCGAGTAGGTGCTGATGTGACAGAACCAGCTAGTAGGGATGAATTGATGGACGAAATCTTTAAAGAGTGGTGGATCGAGATGGCTTTTGAAAATTGGCACGAGTGGTTTGCTACGCGAAGATTTGATCGGTTGCTAGAGATGAACAAGAGTTTGGCAGAGCAATTGGAAGATGAACAGGAAAAAGATGATGAGGATGGAGGCAATAGTTTTGAGCAAGCATTCTTGCAGAAATTAGAATGGAGAAAGATTTATAATATCCCAACATCCGAAATTAATGCCAATTCTGCATGTGAGCAAAATCCCGGATACTAAAAGAGATGGTCATGAAACAATTTGTATATATTATATTCCTTTTATTAAGCCTTCATGTTTCGGCTCAAACAGAGAAAAACTATGGTATTCAGTTCTATCATGGAACTTGGAAGGAAGCGTGTGATAAGGCTAAGGTTGAGAATAAACTGGTTTTTGTGGATTTTTATACAAAATGGTGTGGACCCTGTTTAAATATGGCGGAGAATGTATTCATTCTCCCCTTTATTGGCGATTTTTATAACACGAATTTCGTGAATATGAAAATTGATGCCGAGAATGGGGAAGGGGTAGAGCTTGCCAAGCGTTATGGTGTGAATTCTTACCCAACCTATGTATTTGTGGATCCCCAAAATGGTGATGTGGTACATCGGAGTAAATCTCGTCAAGAGGCTGAACAGTTTCTTGCCACGGGAAAAAGTGCATTAGTACCGGAATTGCGTTCCGATTATCTAATTGAAGAATTTGCTAAAGGGCGTGACGATCGGGAGTTTTTGAAAAATTATATTCATTATAATGCCTCGATTTATGAACGAGAGAATGTGCAGAAGGCTTTTGATATGTTGATCAAAAAGGGGGCAAAATTAACGGATTCGGATGTTTGGGATATATTTAAAGCTAATATAAAAGGTACGGATAATCCTTATTTTCAGGAATTAGTGAAAAATTATGATGTTTTCGTGAAGGCATTGGGAAAAGAGATCGTGGATAATAAGCTGTATATGGAGACTCGTAATATTTCTTTGGAAGAATTAAATAGGTTACCGGAATTTAAGGGAAAATCCTTGAACAAGTATCTGGTACAAATTAATGCTTTGGTTCGAGATAAAAAATATGATGAAACCGATGTATTGATCCGTACCACGATGGCTGATACATCTATCAATCAGCAGGATTTTATAGAACAACTTCGTTTTATTGTACGTGGTAGTTACTGGTCCCCGGATTCTCCGGTAGAATGGTTGGGTAGGTGCGTCTCTTATCTACAATATATTGCTTATAACAGTGATGACCGTCAAGATCCGTATATCCATCAGGAGTATGCTGCTTTATTGGAACGTTTGATTCGTTTGACTCCGGGTGCGGAGAAGGTTTTCCCAAAATCAGTCATGGAGAAACCGGAATTCGGAGCAAAAGAATATAGTATGCGTCCTAAGAATCTGGCACAAAAGCCAACAAGAAAGAAGAAATAGTGTGTGATGTTAATGTTTGTACCAAGGGGCTGTTCTGATAAAGAATGGCCCCTTGCTTTTGATCATGATTTTCTTTGCTTCGGGCATACTATACTATTCCTTTTAGATTCATACCGTGTTTACGCAAATTTTCAACATTGTTTATCCGTGAGTGACATGGAAGTGATACGTAGGAAGGAGGAAAAAGCCTACGTGACCGGTTATGCCTTGCGTCGTGACGTGAAAGGAAAGGAACAGCGTGTCTTCGTGCTTGGGGATGCCGATTGTATCAGTAACGGGGAACTCTGAGCAAACCGGGAATTTCGTCGCTCGAATTATGCGCTTACGGATGGAATGTTTCGTTGGCTTGTTTATGATGAATATCCTATTGATGTTAGTCGTCCGGCAGCCAAGGATAATGATACGTACCTGACCCCGGGAGGATTCGCATGGATCAAGATATTTTTGCGTTGGATATGTCCGGTACTGATCGTGGTGTGTGGTTGCGTGATCTGGGTGATGAGGCGGATGAAGTAAAGTAAGTGTTTCTGATCATACAAAGATTCAGGTTTTAGCCGTAAAATAGCTGATACCTGAATCTTTTTTTATAGATAATGGTTGAAGGTGTTTCAAGTTTCGGATTAAGCGTTAAATTTGTCGGAATGGATATTGAAATTTAGAGAACATGCAATTATCAGAAGATCAAATTATAAAATTAGCCCCGGATGCGGCATCCGTGAAAACCGGGAAGGGATTGGCCTCGGCAGCGAAATGGGTGTTGCGGGGAGCGAGTGACCGGGCGTTATGGGGGCATTGTCAGGGAAGTGGTAAGAATCCCTACCAGACGCAGGTCGATTTGCAGAATATCGCTTTCAAATGTTCGTGTCCCAGCCATAAGTTTCCTTGTAAACACAGCTTGGGGCTTTTGTTTTTATATGCTTCTCAGCCGGATTTATTCACGACAGGGGAAGAACCCGATTGGGTAAAGGAGTGGTTGGAGAAACGTGCGGGGAAAGCGACGGAGAAGAAGGAAAAAGCTGATAAACCCGTGGATGTAGAGGCTCAGGCGAAGAGGCAGGAGGCTCGACACAAAAAGGTGTTGAACGGTGTGGACGATTTGCAGGGGTGGTTAAAGGACCTTGTGCGAAGTGGTCTGTTAAACGTTCCGGAGCGGGCGCAAGCCCTGTTTGCCGGGATTTCCAAGCGTATGGTCGATGCACAGGCTCCCGGTTTGGCGGGGATGATGCGGCAGTTACAGGAGATTCATTATTTCGGTGAGGACTGGAAGTACGAGTTGACGGCGGGAGCAAGCCGGGCGTACCTCGTGGCGGAATGCTACAAGCACCTCGATCAGTTGTCCCCGGAATGGCAGGATGAAATCCGTACTCTCGTGGGATACCCGCAGGCTAAGGAGGAGGTGTTGGCTAACGGGGAACAGGTTTCCGACGATTGGTTGGTTGTTGCTTTGGAAAGTCTGCAACAAGACCGGTTGACGGTAGAGTACAATTGGTTGTACGGCCGACAGACCTGTCGTTATGCTCTCTTCTTGCAATTCTTAACACCGGGAGCTTTGGCGGAAACCGCTTTATTACCGGGTAGTGTTGTTGCGGCTGATGTGGTGTTTTACAAAGGCGTGACTCCGACCCGGGTATTATTCCGTGAACAGAAAGGTACAAGAGAACCCTTTATCCCATACGGAAAAGGATGTTGTGCGGGATTGGCAGAGGCCATGCAGGTCTATCGTGAGAGTATGACCCGTAATCCTTTCACGTATGAAGTACCCGTGTTGGTTAGCGAGGTGCGTCTTGTGATGCACGAAAAACAGGTGTGGATTAGGGATAGCAACGAGTATCTGATTCCGTTAACCTTGGGAGAGGCTGGCAAATTGAAAGGTTTTGCCGTGACCGGCGGACGGGAATTCACGGGGTTCTTCCTTGCCGGGGAGCGGTCATGGAGAGTGTTATCGTTATGGATAGAGGATAAATATTACACGTTAAGCAATGAGTATAACGGATAATGTCATAAATATAGCCTTGTTGGGAACGGCTAACCGGGAGATGACTTCCGGCGAGTTACCGGAAGATCTTGCCGGGACGTTGGAGCGGGTAAAAGAGAACGCTACGGACGGGGAGGAGGTCTTCTATAAGGGGGCTGCGGCTTTTTTCGCTTACTATCGTTCGGGTTTGGAACCTTTGAAGTTAAAAGATCCTGTTCCGGTTTCAGAGGCTGGGCCGGAAATGCGGCCTTATGTCGGTCAGAAAGCGGCTGCGATACTAAGTATTTTGCTGGGGGAAAAGTATGCTAATATGTTGCTTTTTTGGTACCGGAAAGCGGCAGAGCGGGAACAGTTGATTCCGCCGGAATATCTGCCGCAAGTGTTGACACGAGTTTTTCAGCCGGGGAGCCAGACGGCAAAACGGGAGCGGCAATTACTGATCTCTCTGGTGGGTAACCGGGGGCGTTGGTTATTACCCATTATGGGATATGCTGCTTTGCAGGAAGAGGATGATGATACGTGGGAAACGGCCACTCATGCCGATCGAAAACTGATACTTTCACGAGTACGTCGTGAGAATCCTGCCCGGGGTATCGAGATGTTACGTGTTGAATGGAAAAACGAGTCTGCCCAGCATCGTGCGGAGTTTCTGGCTTGTCTGGAGACCGGTTTGTCGGTAGCAGATGAGGATTTTTTAGAGGAAGTACGGGGTGGTGACCGGAGTTCTACCGTGCGGGACGAGGCCCTACGTTTGTTACGTATGATCCCGGAATCCCGAATCTTGCACTTGTTTGCCGAGACGTTAAAGAAACATTTGCATTATCGTCGTTTGCTTGGTTGGTCTGTGGACCCGATTGCTTACACGGAAGAATTCAAGAAGTTAGGAATAAACGAAGTGAGTAGTAATAAAGGCGAGAGCGACAGTGATTATATCCTGCGACAAATGGCACAATGTATGCCTTTGTCCTTTTGGTGCGAGTTTTTCGATTGTGATCTGGAGACGGCAGCCCAGCGGATGCGTAAATCACCCCCTTTTTCAAAACATATTTACTTGACAGATACGATACTGGGTTATAAAAATCGGGATTGGGCCTACCACGTGCTGAAAGATGAACGGGTACTTCAGTCTCCCGACTTGATGCAATTGGTTCCCTTATTATCAGTGGAACAGCGGGAGCAATTGAATTTAAGCGGAAAAGCCGACCGGAATTTTTACATCAGTCAATGGTTCGACGAGGACGATAGCGAGTGGGGAGAGAAATTCTCCCGGGGCGTGTTGAAGATGATTTACGCCATGGACTATTGTTATTATGACCGTCCGACCTGCGAGGCGCTGGCTTTACGCCTTCCTGCCTCGATGTATGATTACGTGTCCACTTTAGGGACGTCACGGGAGAGTAGTGCCAGCCATTGGGAGTTCACGGTTCGTTTGCAACAACTGTTATTGATGAAAAAGGAAATAATACAGGCGTTTTAATTTTAGATTTTAGATTTCAGATTTCAGCCGCACGGGGCTGGCGCTTTTTAAAGGATTCTTTCATCTAAAATTGTTTGGGTATAAGAGACAAATATCAAAAAGTAAAAATATGGGTTTATTATTAAGACAACACGCAGAACAGCAATTCGAGGAAGAGTTGCACGAGTTAAAGAAAAACGAGACAAATAAAGTACCGGAAAATTGGCAACTATCCCCGCAATCGGTGGTTACCTACTTGATGGGCGGGAAACTGGCAAACGGTTTCGAGGTGACCCCGAAGTATATCGGGCATCGTCGTTTGATGGAGATCGCTGTGGCCACGTTGGTTACGGATCGGGCATTGTTGTTGTATGGTCTACCGGGAACAGCCAAGAGCTGGGTAAGCGAGCATCTGGCGGCGGCTATAT
>JAHZBN010000011.1:0-101430 GCA_019423345.1 Butyricimonas sp.
AGGGATGTTGATCCGGCCGTTCTTCCTTTGGGGGAATCATTGGCATTGACAATCACGCGGGTCCTCCCGTTCTGGCAGGATTATATCGCACCTTCGTTGCTTTTAGGGAAGACGGTTCTGGTAACGGCCCACGGGAATAGCCTGCGGGCATTGATCAAATATCTGGATGATATTAGCGACGAGGAGATCGTCAAGTTGGAGATACCGACGGGTATTCCCCAATTGTATGAGTTGGATGAGCAATTGCATCCCTTATCTCGTAAATATCTGGAATAGATTTCCACGTGTGAAGTGAACCCTAAAAGTAATACCCGGCTTTTGGGGTTCACTTCTTTTTTGTAAGTTTGACGCAAATTGTAAAATGAATCGTATGAAAATTATAACTTATAACGTGAATGGGTTACGGGCCGCCTTGTCAAAAGGTTTTACACAATGGCTGGAGGGAGAACAGCCGGATGTTGTGTGTTTACAGGAAACGAAGGCCCAGCCGGATCAGATACCTACACTGGAATTCGAGGCGTTAGGTTACAAGTCGTATTTTTTTTCAGCCAAGAAAAAGGGGTATAGTGGGGTGGCCATCCTGACTCGGGTGGTGCCCGACCACGTGGAGTATGGGATGGGTATTCCGGTTTATGATGACGAGGGGCGTTTTATCCGTGCCGATTACGGTGATCTTTCTGTTGTGAGCGTGTACCATCCGTCCGGGACTACTGGCGACGAACGACAGGCATTTAAGATGAAATGGTTAGAGGATTTTCAACATTATATCGGGGAGTTGAAAAAAGTACGGCCGAATCTGATCTTGTGCGGGGACTACAATATATGTCACCGGCCGATAGATATTCACGATCCGGTGCGGAACGCCACGAATAGCGGGTTCTTACCGGAAGAACGAGAATGGATCGGGGAATTTATCGATACCGGTTTTATTGACACGTTTCGTTACTTCCACCCCGAAGAGACCGGGAAGTATTCTTGGTGGAGTTACCGGTTTAATGCTCGGGCGAATAACAAGGGATGGCGCATTGATTATTGTATGGCGAGCGAAAGTCTCAAATCGCAGTTGAAAGATGCTTGTATCTTGCCGGAGGTGTATCACTCGGATCATTGTCCTTGCGTGTTAGAAATAAGGGAGGTTTAAAACTAAAAGCTAAAAGTTTAGGAACTTATATACAAATTTACAGCAAACGAACCCCCTCCCCCCTTCGGGGTACTCCCTCTATAAACAGAGGGAGAGTTAAAATACTTCTGATCTTCAGTGAAAACTACCAGATCCTCCTCTGTTTATAGAGGAGGTGGCGGCAAAGTCGACGGAGGAGTTTGAGAATCAAAACAAGCATCACCGACATATACTGTAAAATAGTATATAATCACCAAAGTTTAAAGTTTGAAATGAATGAAAAAAGGGCTGATCAATGATCAGCCCTTGTAAATGAATACCCTTGGTTAAGAAGGTGTATGTGAGGATCGGCGTTTGTTACAACCGAAGGGTATTCAAGGATAGCCCTTTAATTTTTTTAGAAGAATGCCCCGGTTAAGAAGGTGTATGTGAGGATCGGCGTTTGTTACAACCGGGGACATTCAAGGATAGCCTTTTAATTTTTTAGAAGAATGCCCCCGGTAAGAGGTGTATGTGGGGATCGGCGTTTGTTATACCGGGGAGCATTCAGGAATTATTTTTAGTCTGGTTTAGTCATAGTTTTAATTTCTTTATTTAATCACCTTGTACGTGATCTTGTAATCCACTCGTCTCAATTCCGGGAAGAAATGTTTCATCATGTACCTGTATGGTTTCCCGTTGTTCAAATCCATGAGGCGCTTCTCTCTTCCCTCGAACACGCTGTAGTTTTCCATAATCGAGAGTACTCGTTCTTCATCCGGCATCCCGTACAGGAGAATCAATCTTTTCAACTCGATCCAGTCTTCCCCTCGCCAATCCACGTGGTAAAGGTTTTCCGGGAATGAATACCTGCGGAGCAAGTAATTCCTCAGCGCTCTCGTGCGATCTCTGGATAACACCTCGTTCTGTGCGTATGATCCCTCTGGTGACGCATAGCCGGTGAGGTAAATCCCCGTGATCTCGTAGTCGGGATTGCTCGTGATGGAATCAAGAGTTACCCTGATTTTGTCCAGCTCCTTCTGATTTCCTCTGAAATCGGGGAGTATATAAGTTTGGTTTAGCGGGAAGTCCAGGTATGCTGAACCTTCCTTGTAGTATATGTTTTTCTCTTCTTCAACCTTTTTGGTAGCAACCACTTCCACTATTTTTTTCTCGCGGTTTTCCAAGGTGATGGTTTGCGCCAGCATCTTGATGGAGATCAGACGTTTTTCTCCGCCACATTCACAGAAGTTTTCCCGTAAATTCAGTTTAGCGTCCTTCATCCAAGTTTCGTAAGGAATTACCACGTTATAGGCGATTCTTTCCCGGCTCCATTGGTTGACAATGACCGTCGTGTAGATTGGGAAAGGGAGTTGCCCGTGATTGAAAGCCAGCACTCGTTGGTAGGCTTTTTCCCGCCTTTTCCCGTTAATCACGATTGACGGGAGTTCCTCGAATGCTTTTTCAGTTTCAACCACCGGGGTCAAGATGAAAGCTTGGTTCTTGTGTACGGGTAAGCCGTTCAAGTTCACGTTCATTTCGATATAAACGCTGTCTCCCCGTTGCTCGAAACGATTCTGTATAATTTTCACCTCTCCCAAATATACTTCTTGAGCCTTGAGTTCCGTGAGGAACAGCCCGGCAGTTAACAAGAATATGGTATATATAAACGCTCTTTTCATCACCTTACTTATTTTATAATATATATAAAATTGATCCCGATTTTCGTGGGTCCGATATAATCTTTCGTACCCTTCTTAATATATGGTCCACAGGTCTGGTATTCGTACTTGTCGTACTCGATACGTGCGTAACCCACGCCGATCGTGGTCTCCAAGTTCCATCGTTTCCCGATAATCCACTGGTGTCCGTATGCGATTCCGGCCCCGTAAAACGTTCCCTCGTAACGATATTTCTCCAATCCTAGCATTTTGATCCCACCCATATTGAATTCGCAGTAAAAAGCGTGTATTCCCCAAAAATGACCGTTAAAGCGTTCGCAGGTCCAGTAGCGAAACTCCGGTTGTATCAACCAATGCTTAACTTTCTTGTTATCTTCAAAACTCCAGGGGTTGTAAGTTCCTAATAAATCCACCGTTGTTTTCTTGCCCAATCCAATTTCTGCTCCGACGTTAATGGTGGTCGTCAACCAGTAAAGGGCATTTGTTTTCACACCTATTAAAGGAGCGTCGTAAAACCTTTTTTCTTGTCCGTGAGATCTGCTTATCACCACGAATAAAATCAGACCTGTTACGATTATTACTTTCCTCATCATTACCCTGCTTGCTTTGTTTTTTTTGTTATTACAAAAGTATCAGATGGAACGTTTGGATTGGTGACCATAAAGGTGTATTTGAGAACTAAATATTTTCTAATGAAGGAATTACAATTTTATTTTGACTTGTTTTTCGAGATTTTTATTAAATTTGTAAGATGTTTCTTTCGTATTTCGCAACAGAAATAAATACAGACTCGTATAATAAATCAAATAGTTGTATTAATATAAAACTCAAATCATGACAACTTATAATTACAATAGCGAGTTAATTAAAGCTATGAATGAAAAATTACCGAATGGTACTAATTTGGCGAATACGCTAATAGATATGTTATATTTAGGTAAAGAAGCTGTGTATCGTAGATTACGGGGGGAAGTTCCTTTCACGTTGGCAGAGGCTGCCACGATTTCCCAGAAGATGGGGGTGTCGTTGGATAAGTTGGCCGGGACGAACGCAGATTCGAATGCTATATTTGATCTGAATATTATACGTCAGACCGATCCGTTGGAGACTTATTATTCCATCGTGGACAATTACGTGAAGATTTTCAGGGATTTAAATCGAGATCCGTCTTCGGAACTTTGTACTTCTTCGAACATGATTCCCCAGACGTTTTACCTGAAATATGAACTCTTGTCCAAATTCCGGATGTTTAAATGGATATATCAGTTTGAAAAGATTGATATCGAGAAACATTTCGAGGACATCGAGATCGTGGATAAATTACTGGAGAAACAGCGGGAGTTCGTGCGGGAATCTCAGGAATTTGGGCATACGGAGTATATATGGGATGATAAATTGTTTATTTACCTAATTAACGACATCAAGTATTTTGCCAGCGTGCATTTGATTTCCCATGAATATGTTCAAAAATTGAAAAAGGAATTACTCCAGTTACTCGATGAGCTGGAGGGGATTGCCACGAGAGGGGCTTTCAAAACGGGACAGGAGGTCTGTATATTTATATCTAATATAAACTTTGAGGCAACTTATAGTTATATTGCCTCTTCTGCTTACCATATCAGTTTGGTTCGGGTTTTTGCGATCAACTCTTTTGCGACGCACGATGCGCAAGTTTTTAACAGTGTAAAAGAATGGATTCATTCGTTGAAGAAATTTTCCACTTTAATATCCCAGAGTGGGGAAATGCAACGTATCAAATTCTTCAAAACACAGAGGGAAATTATCGAGGGGTTGTATGTCTAGCCATGTTCAGTTTTTGAAAACTCATTTTAATTCTCGTTTCGATTAATGAAATAATCATTTAAACCGGAATTATTTATTGCACAAAATAAATTGAAATGTAAAATATGATACGATATTAGAAAGTTTGTATATTATTGATACACTGAATGTAGCACAGAATTGTGAAGAATATACTTCATATTTGTACTGTTGAGTGAGCGAGAGGCCACTTGTATAGTATGAATTTTAAACGTGCGAATCAATGATACAAAAATACAATTAGAATCGAACCGCGTCGGGTGAACAATCATCACCGGACGCGGTTTCGTGATATGTGGCAATAAACTCTATTTATTAATTAAAAACCATTTACAATGAACAAACGAGAATTAATTGAAAAAGTGGCCGAGAAAAACGGAACCAGTAAAGTTGAAGCAGCTAAGGCTGTAAACGCTGTAATCGGAACCATGGCTGAGACGTTAAAAAAAGGTGAAAAAATATCCTTGTTAGAATTAGGATCTTTCGCTATCAGAGAGCGTAAAGAACGTAACGGTTATAACCCGAATAGCAAGGAAAACATGGTGATTCCGGCTAAGAAAGTAGTTAAATTTTCTATAGGTAAATACTTTTTTGATTAAGGAATAATACCCCTATGAAAAATGCCGTGGTAAATGAATTAATCAGTACGATGCGCGAGGTTACCCCTAAAGAGGGTAATCTTGCTAATGTCCTTATGGATTTATTGTGCATGAGTAAGGAGGCGATTTACCGGAGATTAAGGGGTGAGGTTGCTTTTACGTTCAGCGAAGTTGCGATTATTGCCAGCCAGCTGGGTATATCGTTGGATAAGATTATTGGTAACAGTATGTCCGGTGGGGCGATGTTCGACTTGAACGTGCTCAATCCATCGGATCCGATGGATAACTATTACGATATTTTGGTGCGCTATCTGAAACTTTTTCGCTATGTGAAGACGGACCTAACAACGGAGATAGTAACTGCGTCGAACACGATTCCTTATACATTTTATGCCCCTTACGAACACTTGTCAAAATTCCGGATTGGCAGGTGGTTATATCAGAACGAACGCTTGAGAACTCCCGCATCCTTGTCAGACATCGTTCTTCCGGAAAAATTAGTAAAAATTCAGAAAGAATTAATTGAAGATTTAAGGCTTGTCAGAAGGACTTGTTTTATACTGGATGAAAATCTCTTCGGTTCGTTTGTTAAAGAGATCAAGTATTTCTCTGAATTGGGACTGGTTTCGACGAACGACGTGCAAAATATGAAAAAGGAGTTACACCAGCTTTTACATGAGTTGGAAATATTGTCTGAAAAAGGATCGTTTCACAATGGGAACGCCCTCTCGGTTTATCTCTCTAACGTGAATTTTGAAGCAACGTATAGTTACGTGGAGAAGGTCGGGTTTCAGATATGTTTTTTGCGGGTTTATTCCATCAATTCGATGGATTCACGAGACAGTAAAATATGTGATTACCAGAAAAAATGGATTCATTCGTTGAAAAGGCATTCCACGCTGATCTCGCAAAGTGGTGAGATACAACGGATGATGTTTTTTAATGAGCAGAAGAAAGTAGTAGACGCGTTATAGTGTGAACGTGTAAATTTTAGGATGGAATCCGGGGTGACTCCCGGATTCTTTTTGTTCTTCGTTTTTCGAATAAAAATGTATCTTTGTGTAGAAAAATGAAAGATTGAATTATGAGTAAGAGTAGGATCATTCAGATTTGGATTGCTGTCGCATGTTTATCGCTAATACTCTCTGCTTGTTCTTCTTCCCCTAAAAAGCAGGGGAAAGAGGAAGCTAAAAATACAGAAGTTAAATCATTTCAAGCACCGGAAATTCCACCTGTTTATACCGACCAGCGGGAACGGGCGAAATACTTGGTGACTCATTACTGGGATAAGTTTAATTTTGCCGATACTTCTTTGATCTGGATGCCGGAGATCACGGAACAGGCTTTCGTGGATTTCTTGCAGGTGTTGCCTTATGTCTCGTATACCGATGCCGAAAAAGAGATCTCCGGGATGTTGGATAAAGCATTGTCAGCTGATACGTTGATGTTTGCCTATTTCACGGTGTTGTATGATAAATATCTTTATAACCCGAATTCTCCGATGTTGAACGAGGAACTTTATATTCCCGTGCTGAAATATATCGTGAATTCCGAACGGGTGGGTGAGATAGATAAAATGCGTCCTGCTTTTCGGCTGGAGATGGCGCTAAAGAATCGGGTGGGGAATTCGGCGACCGATTTCACCTATACATTGCCTTCCGGGAAGAAAGGGAAGTTGTCGGGTATAAATGCGGATTACACGATTCTCTTCTTCAATAATCCTGATTGTAACGCCTGCCGGGCCATTAAGGCCGAGGTGGAGGCATCCGAGTTGGTGAAGAGTTTGTTGAATGTCAAAGTACAGGATAACCGGAAAAAACTGGTGTTCTTATCTGTTTTTCCTGATCCCGAGCTGGAGGTGTGGCGGAGAATGTTGCCGGAACAACCGAAAGAATGGATTTGTACTTATGATGACGGTCAAGTGATTACGAAGGAACGTCTCTATGATTTGCGGGCGATCCCGACATTCTATTTGTTGGATCGAGAGAAACGGGTTTTGTTGAAGGATGCTCCCTTCCGGATAATCGAGGCCTATTTGGGAGAGAGGGAAAGAGAGGGGTTATAAACCCCTTATTTTTTCAACGTTGCAATCACTTCCGGCATCATTGTCCAGATCGTGTTTTCCGTTTGAGCGGTGTAGAAATTGCTGTCGATCTCGGATTTCTCGTCGGTGGCTTTTGCATGTTGGATGGCCGGTTTGGCAAGAGGATGAACGGCTACTTTCTTTCCGGTGGCGATGCCCACGGAGTCGAACATCATGGCGGCGGCGCAATGGCCAATCATGATTTTACATTTGTCCCCGAAAGCTTTGATCACGGCCAACATATCCTGGTTGTAAGGCTTTCCGGCGTTTTCCCCGAATTTAGGTACAGCGTCACCACAGCCGAATACAAGAGCGTCGAACTCGTCCTCGTGTCCTTTCAAATGAGCAATCACGTCATCTGCCACGAGGGCAATGCCGGAATTTGTCTTGATTTCTTTCGTTTCTGCCACTGCAAATACTTTATAGGAAATGCCATTTTCGAAAAATGTTTCCAGATACTGGAACAAACCGAACCCGTTTACCGGGTTAACTGCCAATACGGCTACTTTTTTTGCCATGAGTATAATTTTTTAGTTAAACAATAGTTCTTTAAAGTAAGTTTATTACTTTTGTTTAGCAAATGTAAGCTATTTGATTTGCATAAACAAGAACGAACTTGTAGATAAGATAGTTACAGGGAGATAACTATTGTTGATACTAAACCATATATAGTGAAGAAAAAAATGGAAAATTTTTATACGAACGATAATTGTCCCATCCGTGATGTTTTGAGTCGCTTGGGTGACAAATGGTCAATGCTCGTCCTCGTGACGTTGAATGCGAACGGAACCATGCGATTCTGTGATATTCATAAAACGATTGCCGACATATCCCAGCGTATGTTGACGGTTACTCTACGGACGTTGGAGGCTGACGGGCTAATTTCGAGAAAGGTATATGCCGAGGTACCGCCACGGGTGGAATATCGGCTCACGGAGTTGGGTGAAAGCTTGATGCCGCGAGTGCAAATGCTGGTGGATTGGGCATTGGAACACATGGGTGAAATCATGAAACATCGGGAAGTGATGGCAAAATAATTAACTATGGAGTGTCAGCTCGGAGGAACGCATGTGGGATGATCTGGGATCATGTTCATGTGCGTTCTGTTTTTTGCAATTTAGTTGCACGAAATGAATCGTAATTTTACGGAAAATTAAAACAGTAGAATGATGAAAAAATATAGTGCAGAATTGATTTCCTTCGGGCTGCTGGTTTGCGGAATCGGTTTATCTTGGGGGAATGTCGCTTGGTTTCAGGTGGAAATCGTACGATTTGTATGGAATCTGGTCGCTTTTATTCCGGTAGGGTTTCCCGTGTTGAAAGAGGCCGTGGAGTGCTTGCGGGAAAAGGAGTACTTTAATGAATTCATGTTAATGTCACTGGCAGCCATCGGGGCCTTTTATATCGGGGAGTACCCGGAAGGCGTGGCCGTGATGTTATTTTATTTCATCGGTGAGAAATTCCAAGATAGTGCGGTGAGCCGGGCCCGGTCGAATATCCGGGCTTTACTTGATGTACGTCCGGAGCAGGCGACGGTTATTCGTGACGGGCAAGAAAAGATCGAGAAACCGGAACAAGTTCGTGTCGGGGAGATCATCGAGATCAAGGTCGGGGAACGGGTACCTTTGGACGGGATCATGCTGGGTGACGTGGCGGCTTTTAACACGGCGGCTTTGACCGGGGAGAGTGTGCCTCGGAACATCCGTACGGGAGAGGATGTGCTGGCGGGGATGATCGTGACCGACCGGGTTGTGCGAGTGAAGGTGACGAAACCCTATGATCAGAGTGCTTTGGCCCGGATTTTGGAAATGGTACAGAACGCCTCCGAGCGTAAAGCTCCCGCGGAACTTTTTATCCGGAAGTTTGCCCGGATCTACACGCCCGTGGTCACGGGGTTGGCCGTGTTGATCGTGCTGGTTCCTTGGATCGTGTCGTGGGTACAACCGGACTTCTCTTTCGTGCTGAATGATTGGTTGTACCGGGCGCTCGTGTTTCTGGTAATATCCTGCCCGTGTGCGCTGGTGGTCAGTATCCCGCTGGGGTATTTCGGGGGAATCGGGGCGGCATCCCGGCAGGGAATTCTCTTTAAAGGGGGAAACTACTTGGATGCAATCACGAAGATTAACACGGTTGTATTCGATAAGACCGGGACGTTGACGAAGGGAGTGTTCGAGGTGCAGCAAGTACACGTCCGGGAGGGTTTTACCGAAGAGGAGGTTGTGTGGACAATTGCCTCTGTCGAGAGCCGGAGCAATCACCCGATAGCCAAGGCGGTCGGGCAATATGCTAAATCCCGGCAAATCTCCATCCGGCGGGACGTGGAGGTCTCCGAGCTGGCAGGCTACGGATTGAAGACGCTTGTTGACGGGCAGGAGGTACTGGTGGGAAATACTCGTTTGTTGGAGAAGTACGGGATCTCGTTCCCGTCCGAGCTGACCGGGGTTCCCGAAACGCTTGTCGTGTGTGCGGTAAATGGCGTGTACGTCGGTCACTTGTTGCTAGCGGACACCGTGAAGGAAGATGCTAAAGAAGCCGTTGCAGCATTAAAAAAATTAAATATTGATAATATTCAGATATTATCGGGAGATAAACAAACAATTGTTTCTAAATTAGCAGGGTATTTAGGCGTGGACGAGGCCTACGGGGATTTGTTGCCCGAGGACAAGGTGGCGCACGTGGAGGCATTGAAGAGCGATCCGGGAAGGCGTGTTGCTTTCGTGGGTGACGGGATTAATGATGCCCCGGTGCTTGCCCTGAGCGATGTGGGAGTTGCCATGGGGGGCTTGGGAAGTGACGCTGCGATTGAGATCGCGGATGTGGTTCTCCAGACGGATCAGCCCGGTCGGTTGGCCATGGCGATCCGGATCGGGAAGGAGACCCGCCGGATCATCTGGCAGAACATCACGCTGGCTTTCGGGGTGAAACTGATCGTGCTGGTGCTGGGTGCCGGGGGAATAGCTACCATGTGGGAGGCCGTGTTTGCTGATGTCGGGGTGGCCCTGTTGGCAATCTTGAACGCGATAAGAATACAGAAACGAGCAAGATAGAGAGTTATGGACGAGAAGGTATATTTAGAAAAGCTGGAAAAGCGGGAGATCAAGCCGACAGCCATACGGCTGTTGATTCTGAAGGCGATGACCCGCTTTACCCGGGCGTTTAGCCTATTGGACCTAGAGACGGTATTGGATACCGTGGATAAATCGACGATATTCCGGACGATTAATCTGTTTTTGGATCATCACTTGATTCACGTGATTGATGACGGTTCCGGTTCGTTGAAATATTCGGTATGCAGTAATGAATGTACCTGTTCTATCGATGATCTTCACGCTCATTTCTATTGCCGGAATTGCCACAAGACTTTTTGTTTAAGAAAAATTCACGTGCCCACGGTGGCCTTGCCCGGCGATTTTACGTTAGAAAGTATAAACTACGTGTTGAAAGGGTTATGTGCCGAATGTTCTTCACGGGTGGAATCGTAATTTAAAACAAGAAGGATATGAAAACAAGTAAATTCAAAACCACCGCCAAATGTGGCGGATGCGTTGCCAAGATCGGTGAAATGCTGGATAAAGTAGTAGCTCGTGACCAATGGAATATCGATCTCTCCACTCCCGACCGGGTGTTGACGATTACTTCCGATTTGTCAGATGACCGGGTAATCGAGCTGGTAAAAGAGGCCGGGTTTAAGGCTGAGAAATTGGGATAAGATTTTGTGCGGATAAAATTATTCCGCCATTTTTATTAATAAATAAGGAGGGCGGAGGTTTCAAAAAAACTTATACCACCTTCACGCTTTGTCCCAAAGTGGTGATGATTTCTCCTTTGGTGATTTTAGCCCGTTTGCGGAATTCGGGTTCTCCATTGCGGGTAACCTCTCCATTTTCCACGAGAATCTTGGCCATGGCACCGCTGTCAGCGATGCGGGTGGCCTTTAGCAGCTTGATTAATTCAATGTATTCGGTGTCTATTTCAAACGTGATCATGGTATTTGCATTTTGGACGCAAAGGTAACCAATTTTTGTTGCATACCGTAAAGTAGAAACAACTTAAGGAGTTGAATGTTATTTTTGTGCCTTAAAATTTAAAAAATAATGATTAGATTGTTTTAACGATTTGATCGTTAAGTAATAATGTAAAAAAGATTCTATGAAGAGATTAGTCATTGTAGTGTTGGCTTCTATTTTGAGCATGACGGTTTTTGCCGAAGGATACCAAGTCAATTTGTTAAGCACGAAACAGACCGGAATGGGACACGTGGGGACCGGGATGAAATTGGGTGCGGAGAGTATGCATTTTAACCCGGCAGGGCTGGTGTTTTTGCGTACCAATATGGATTTTTCGCTGGGTATATCTGCTATCATGGCCAAGGCTAAATATAGTTATGATGGGTATTCGGCCAAGACGGATAATCCGGTAGGAACACCGTTATACGCTTACGCTGGGTTTAAGATTTACGATAATTTGGCTGCCGGAATCAGCCTGACCACTCCTTACGGGAACTCCTTGAAGTGGCCGAAGAATTGGGCCGGGGCTGGATTGATTCAAGATATTAGCTTGAAATCATACGTGATACAACCGACGCTTTCTTACAAGATCACGGATCGTTTGAGTATTGGTGTCGGTTTGCAACTGGCTTGGGGAAACGTGAATCTTTCTAGGGCTTTGATGGGAGCGAGTGATTTGCAGGGGATAGGAACGAAGTTCGAGAGTTTATTGCCTTTATTGGCAGGTGTTCCCTCGAATGTAATTCCAGATGCGGATAAACAGCTAATGCAAGAGATGGTTACGTTAATGAAAAATACAGAGGTTCCGCCTGCCTATGCCCGGTTGGAAGGGAATGCACACATGAGAGTGGGTTTTAACGTGGGAATCATGTATGATGTGTGTGATAAGGTGACTGTCGGTTTGTCTTATCGTTCCAAGATCAAAATGCGGGTAAAAGAAGGGGAAGCTTCGTTAAATTATGCCAACCGTCGTATAGAGGATTTGTTTGCCAATATGGAAGAGTTGCTTGCAAAGTATGGTCCTATGTTGAACCAGATGCCGGGAGTGACGATTCCGAATATCTCTATTCCCAGGTATGACGAGGGATCTTTCCATGCAGAATTGCCCCTGCCTTCCAACACGACGTTGGGAGTGAGTTATCGTCCCACGGATCGTTGGGAGTTGGCGTTGGATTTACAGTACGTGGGATGGAACGCTTACGATTCTTTGAACGTGTATTTTAACGAGGCAGAATTGGGTATAGCCCCGATTAAAGCAGAGAAAGATTATAAAAACTCGATGACTTACCGTATTGGGGCAAGCTATAAAACGACGGATCGCTTGGTGTTGCGTGCCGGGGTATATTATGACCAGAGTCCAATCCGTAAAAAATTGTACAATCCGGAAACTCCGGGAATGGATAAATTAGGGCTTTCTGCCGGATTGACGTTCGAACCTTACAAAGGCTTGCAATTTGACGTGGCATTCCTTTACATTCAAGGGTTTAGCCAGCATGGGAAGTACCCGTACAAGAATGTGGTCACGGGAGTGGATGAAATGTTTGAGGGAAAATATAAATCTACGGCGTTTTCGCCATCAATTGGTATTTCTTACCGGTTCTAATCAAGTGTTATGTTATAGTTAAGAGGAGGTGCCAAAAAATCCTGACACCTCCTCTTGTTCATGAGATCCATTGTATGGAGTTATGTAATCTGTGACCAGTCATTTAAAGTTTGAGATAAAGAAAAGCGACCCTTGCGAGTCGCATTCCTAATCATTTATTCTCCCGCGGGAGCGGTTCCCACGGCCACGCTTTTACTGCGTTCAACAGATTGCAGGGCCAAATAATTGGCTCCGAATTTCTCCAGGTTGTCCAGTTCTGTTTCATACTGATCTTGGTGAACTTCTTCTTCGGCAACAAGCGTTTCGAATAGTTTCTTGGATACGGCGTCCGCATTGGCAGCACATTCCTGGGCCCAAGCGTTATAGTCATTTACACTACCTTCTTCCATGGCCGTGGCCAATTCCAGCATTTCTTTCGGTTCGTGGATTTTCTGAACATCCCCGGATGTTTTCATTTCCACTTCTCCTTTCAAGAACAGGATACGTTCTGAAAGCTGTTCAACGTGCATCATTTCCTGAATAGCTGTACGTTTGAATAACCCGGACAACAGGTCGTAGCCCATATCGTCACAACGGAAATGAAAATACATGTACTGGTGTACGGCAAGCAATTCGTCGGCAACTGCTTTGTTTAATAATTCAATGCTTTTTTCCTTTCTACTCATAATAGCTAAATGTTAGTAGTTTTACGATTCGCTAAATTAAGAAATAAAAGTGGCATATCCTAAATTTTGTCTTGGAATTAAAAAAGTGTACATTTGTTTAATCATAAATTCAAGATAATGAATGTTTCCCCTAAGGTGTTGCTGGTGACACCACCGTTTACGCAGTTGAATACACCTTACCCGGCGATGATGTATTTGAAAGGTTTTTTGAACACGAAAGGAGTTGATTCCGTGCAGGTTGATTTGAGCTTGGAAGTAATTTTGGAAATATTTTCATACCGGGGGCTGCATGAGCTTTTTCAACAAGTGGCAGCCCGGGAAATCCGTTTGTCGGGCAACGCCCGGCGTATTTTTGCCTTACAAGAGGAATACGAGCGTACGATTGATGCGGTCATGGCTTTTTTGCAAGGAAGAAACCGGACGCTGGCTTACTCGATTTGCGAATCCTATTTCCTACCCCGGGCAAGTCGTTTCGAACAGGAGGAAGATACGGAATGGGCCTTCGGGGTGATGGGGTTGGAGGATAAAGCCCGTTACCTTTCCACCTTGTACTTGGAAGATTTGTCCGATTTCTTGCAAGAGACGGTGGATGAGCATTTCGGGTTTAGTCGCTACGCGGAGCATCTGGGGCGTTCGGCCTCTTCTTTTGATGAGTTGAACGCGGAGCTGGCAAAGCCTTTGACTTTCACGGATCATTACCTGATACGGCTACTTGCGGGCCGGATGAAAGAATATCGTCCGGAAGTGGTGGCTATCACTGTCCCGTTCCCCGGGAATCTTTATAGTGCTTTGCGTTGTGGGGAGTGGATCAAGGTTCATTACCCGGAAGTCACGGTAGCGATGGGTGGGGGATTTGCCAACACGGAATTGCGATCGTTGACAGACGTGCGTTTCTTCCACTTTACCGATTACTTGTTGTTGGATGACGGTGAGTTGCCGTTAGTGCGTTTGCTTGAACACGTGACGGGGCAGATCGGGGATTCCGATTTGGTACGCACATTTTGTTTACGAGACGGGAAGGTCGAGTTTTTGAATGATGAGTCTGCAGGGATTATCCCGCAAAAGGAGATCGGTGTGCCTGATTATTCCGACTTGTTATTAGACAGGTACATTTCGGTGATCGAGATCGTGAACCCGATGCATAAATTGTGGAGTGACGGACGATGGAATAAACTGACGTTGGCTCACGGGTGTTACTGGGGAAAGTGTAGTTTTTGTGACGGGAGTTTGGACTATATCCGGCGCTATGAACCGAATGAGGTGAAAACGCTTGTTGACCGTATGGAACAAGTGATGGCACAGACGGGGGAAGGTGGTTTCCATTTTGTTGACGAGGCTGCACCTCCCGCTTTATTGAAAGAGCTGGCACTGGAAATATTGCGCCGAAGACTGATGGTTGTCTGGTGGGGAAATGTCCGTTTTGAACGGGCTTATACACGGGATTTGTGCCGTTTACTGAAGGCATCCGGCTGTATTGCCGTGTCGGGCGGGGTAGAGGTGGCGTCTGACCGGGTGTTGGGCTTGATCAATAAAGGGGTCACTCTGGAGCAACTGACCCGTTCGGCCAATCATTTCACGGGGACGGGAATCATGGTTCACGCTTACTTGATGTATGGTTTCCCGACGGAGACAACACAGGAAACTGTTGATTCGCTTGAAGTGGTGCGCCAGTTATTCGAGCTGGGATATATCCATTCCGGTTTTTGGCATCGTTTTGCCATGACGGCGCATAGTCCGGTAGGTTTGTGTCCCGAACGATTCGGAACCCGGGTTACGGAACCGCCTTTCGGGGGCTTTGCCCGGAATGACGTGGCGTTCGAGGATTTACAAGGTGGTGATCATGACGAACTGGGGGATGGATTAAGTCGTTCACTATATAATTATATGCGGGGAGTGGGGTTTGATTTGCCTTTACAAAAGTGGTTTGACTGCAAGATTCCGGCAACCACGATTCCGCCTCGCTTTGTCGCACATATGGCGGAAGAACAGGAACCCGTGGAAAAATTACATTCCCGGCGCCTATACTGGTTAGGAGGTCGGGTGGAGTTGGGGCCGGAGAGCGTGAAAAAAGGGAAATATTCGATCGTGTTATTGCTACATACGAATAACCGGGAGATGGCGATCAAAATGAGGGGTGACTGGGCTCATTTTATCCACGAGTCGCTGATGCAGGTGGGAGTGGATGCAGTGAATCCTTATCTGCTGGAAGACTTTAGTCGGAATTACGAGATCCTGTTTAACGATGACTTCCTGCCTTTCTGGTATAGTAAAGAGATGCAGGCGATCCGGGATCATGGTTTGTTACTGCTTTAACCACATCCCCATGAATAGGGGTTGGCGGGGGTAAATTTAATCATATATAGGGATTTACCGGTATTGTCGGGTGCGCTATCTTTGTCATGTACAAAATAAAATAATACATCGAGATGAAGAAAGTTGGAATATTTTATGGCTCCACGACGGGAGCAACCGAAGGAGTAGCTGAAACGATTGCGGCTCGTTTGGGTGTTGCAAGTGAAGATATACGTAACGTGGGAACTACAAAAGTGGACGAGGTCGACAAGTACGATGTTTTGTTACTGGGTAGTTCTACATGGGGAATCGGAGAGTTGCAGGATGATTGGAACGATTTCTTGGATAAGCTGAAAGCGAAGAATTTGTCGGGTAAGACCGTGGCAATCTTCGGATGCGGGGATTCTGCCTCTTTTGGCGGGTCATTCTGCGATGCTATCGGAATAATTTATAACGAGCTACAAGGAAGTGGATGTCAATTTGCCGGTTCGGTGGATACCGACGGGTATAGTTACGACTCTTCCGAGGCTTGTGTGGATGGTCAGTTCGTGGGGCTTCCCTTGGATGAATCCAATGAATCTGACCAGACTGATAAGAGAATAGATGCTTGGATTAGTGGTTTAAAGCAAGTGATCTGTTGAGTCTAGTTGTTGTTTTTGATTTAAGAAAGCGTGTTAAAAGGCATTTTAACACGCTTTCTGCTTGTAAAGTCTATACTCTCCCTCTCTTTTCCTCCTCGTATAGCAACCGGATGATCCCGTCAGATAATCCGAGTTTTGGGACGATGATTTCATTTATCTTGCATATTTTTCCCACGGTGAGGAATATTTTCATGGCGGGTATGATCACGTCGGCCCGGTAGGTGTTCAGTTTCATGATCCGTTCCCGTTCTTCGAGGTTGAAGGATTTCATGTATTCGTAAAGAATATCCAGTTCCTGGTATGTGATTCGTTCCCGTTCCTTTTTATTCAGTAATTTATGAATCTTGTTGATATTTCCGCCCGACCCGATAATGGCATCCGGGGTATATTTTTCCGTGATGTTTTTCAACCATTTTTTGAAGTGTTTCATCTCCTCTTTGTCCACGGCGTCATTTAACATACGCACGGTTCCCAGCGGAAAAGAACAAGCCTCGACCTTGACGGATTTGCTATAAACAATTACCTCGGTGCTACCGCCACCGACATCCACGTACAAGTAGGTTTTGTTATCATCCACCACCTCGTTCATGCCTCCGGCGAAAATGGTTTCTGCCTCTTTGGTCCCGCTGATGATTTCAATGTTCAGGTCACACTCTTTTTGTATCTGTTCGGCCACGGATTTACCGTTTCGAGCCTCTCGCATGGCGCAGGTTGCGTATGCCTTGTAGCTTTCCACGTTGAATGCAGACATGATATACGAGAATCCCTGCATGGTTTCGCATAGGCGTTTTCTTTTCTGTTGCCCTATTTCTCCTGTTGTGAATACGTCTTCTCCTAACCGGATGGGTACTCGCAGAAAGGCTATTTTTTTGAACAGGGTTTCCGTGGGGTATTCTTCCACGTTGGATATGAAAAGTCGGATTGCATTCGTGCCGATATCGATAGCGGCCAGTGTTTTCGTGTTTATGGTCATTTTTGTGTCTCGTTTTGTGATGCGTAAAAATTGTATAGTGCCACTTGTGAGCGAGTTTGCAGGTCTGTTTCATCCGGTGAGGAAGGTGACACCCGCTGATTTATGACCTCTAAATTCAGGTTCCGGGCTTTTACCTTGTCTTTCCACTGGATGGAAAATGTATTTTTTAGCGTGTTCAGTATGGTTTTATCTTGAATCGGGATACCGACTTCCACTCTGCGGCTTAGGTTGCGGGTCATCCAGTCTGCGCTGAGAATAAATGCCTTTTCTTTTCCCCCGTTGTAAAACAAGATCAGGCGGGCGTGTTCAAGGTATTTATCCACGATACTGATAGCCCTGATGTTGTCGCTTAGGCCTTTTACTTCGGGCATCAAGCAACAGGCACCTCGCACGATTAAGCGTACACGTACCCCGGCTTTACTGGCCTTGTAGAGTAGTCCGATCATCCGTTCGTCCGTGAGGCTGTTACATTTTACGTAAATGTAAGCCTTTTTTCCGTCTTTAGCGTTTTTGATTTCGTTGTCGATCAAGGATTCGAAACGTTCCCGCATATTGTATGGGGAGACCAGTAGCAGGTCCGTATCGAGTTGTTTGTAATTATTTTGTAGGAACTCGAAGACACGTTCCGCATCTTCCGCCACGGTCCGGTTGGCAGTGAACAGGCTGAAATCACTGTATATTTTGGCGGTGTCCTCGTTGAAATTTCCGGTTCCCACGTGTACATATCCCTTTAATTGAGAGCCTTCCCGACGTTTGACCAAGGCGAGTTTGCAATGGACTTTCAGTCCCGGTATCCCGTAAATTACTTTTACCCCGGCTTGTCTTAATGCTTCGGCATTGTCGATATTTCTGGCCTCGTCGAATCGGGCCAGTAATTCCAGTAACACGACGACCTTTTTCCCGTTCTTGGCGGCATTGATTAGCGTGTTGATGATTTTTGATCTTTCCGCCGTGCGGTATAGCGTGATGTAAATTGAATCCGTGTGCGGGTCCATGGCGGCTTCCCGCATGAAGTCAATGAAATGGTTGAACGTGTGATAGGGATAATTTAACAGAATGTCCTGTTTCCGGATCACGTCGATCACGCTGGAAAAAGGTTTAAAGGCTGGATGGCGTAACGGGGAAACCTCTTCATATTCTAATTCCGGATTAATTTTAGGAAATTTCATCAGATCTCGCATCAGATGATAGCGCCCGCCGGGGGTAAGATTCCCGCTTTTACTTAGTCCTAACTTGTCGGTGAGGATGTTGAGCAGATCTCTGGGCATCGCCTCGTCGTAGACGAGACGAACGGGACGACCATAAAGTCTTTTATTCAATCCCTGTTCCATTTTTTCAACAAGGCTTTTCGATACGTCGTCATCTAGTGTCAGCTCTGCATCCCGCATGAATTTGAAGGTGTAGGCCGAGATCTCGTCATACGAGAACATGAAAAATATATCATCCAGACAAAGACGGATGATGTCATCAATGAAGATGATCCGGGTATTGTCGTTGGAGGAAGGCAATACGATGAATCGGGGTGAGAGACTGTTGTGTGGTATTTCGATGATGGCGTATCGGTTGTTTTTGGTAGAATTCTTGTTGACCATTTTAACGGCATGATAGATGCGCTCGTCTTGCAGGTAGGGGAGCCGGACGCTTTTTCTCAATATCAGCGGAACGAGTAACGGACTGATTTTCTCCGAGAAGTATCGTCTGCAGAATTGTTTTTCGTTTTCATCCAGAGCATTTTCATGGACCACGTAGATGTGGTGGCTGACCATTTCGTCCAGGATTTGCGTGTAGGTATTCTCGAATTCTTTTTGGGATTCACAGACTTTTTCCGACACTTTGCGTTGTAGTTCCAGCGAGGTTAGGTTTCCGGAGAGTTTTTTATCCTTTTCTTTCTTTTTCTTATCCAGCCGTTCCAAGTTGGCAACTCTCACCTTGAAGAATTCATCTTGGTTGTTGGAATAGATTCCGAGGAAACGGAGACGTTGTATAAGCGGGACGCTTTTATCCTGGGCTTCCTGCATGACACGTTCGTTAAACGAAAGCCAACTTAATTCTCTATTGTATAACATACTTCATTTAGTATAATATTCTGTTTTTTACGAAAACAAAGTAGGTGCAGAATTGTTACATCCGAATGAAAATAATGTTGCAATAAAGTTACTTTTGTTAGCATGGGAATGTGTCAGGTGTTTCCTTGAATTTCGATGATCTTCCCTTTCTCCTGGATATATTCGTATAAGGCCTTGTAAAACGGGTGAGCCGTGAGTGTGGTCGTGTCTCCCAGAATAATGAGTTTCATGCGGGCTCGGGTAATGGCCACGTTCATGCGGCGCAGGTCATTCAGGAATCCAATGTTTCCCTCGCTATTGGCCCGTACGAGACTGATTAGGATAACATCCCGTTCTTGGCCTTGGAACCCATCCACGGTGTGAATCGTGATGAGTTCCCGCAAAGGGATAAAAAAGCGGTTCCGTTTGATGATTTGCCGGATATATTGTACTTGCACCCGGTAAGGGGATATCAACCCGAAATCGATTCTTTCATCCAGCACCCGTTCGATACCGATTTTCTCGATATATTCCTGTAATTGTTTTACCAGTAATTCGGCTTCCGGTTTGTTGATTCGTCCATATGTTTCGTTGACACAATCTTCCGAGAATTCGCAGAGAGCCGTGTCGAACCATTCAATGGGAGTGTCGTATTCGAGAATGTTACGATGGCGTACTTCCGGAGAGGCCTGCAAACGGCTTTTGTAGAACCATTTCGAGGGAAAGTACATGATGTCTTCGTGCATCCGGTACTGTGTTTCGAGCATGGAAACGGTTTCGGGTTTACGCTGGATAATCTTTTGGAGTAGCGTGCGATCCAGACCGCCTTTCACCGCTTCGTAACATTTGATGGTAGGAGGTAACTGGCAGTGGTCTCCGGCGAGTATTACCCGGTAGGCTTTGGATATGGCAATCCAGCAGGCTGCCTCTAAGGCTTGTGCGGCTTCGTCGATAAAAAGAGTGGAGAACATTTTCCCGTTTAATTGTTTATTGGCGGAACCGACCAGTGTACAGGCAATCACGCGGGCTTCCCCGAAGAGTTGGGTATCAATCTTGATTTCCAATTTGATGGCTTGGTCCCGTAAATCATGCAGCATCCGGCGGGCAGATTCCCGTTTGGCCCCTTTCAAGCGTTTCAGGCGTCCGGAGAGTTCCCGGATGGATGCTCTTGCGGCTTGCAACGTGGGGTAAGCAGGGTGGGATTCGAATTTGCGTTCGTACGTGAATGACAGCATCTTGTCGTTTACCCGTGTGGGGTTCCCGATTCGTAATACATTGCCCCCCCGATCTAGCAACTTTTCGGCGATCCAATCCACGGCGGTATTGCTTTGGGCGCAAACCAGTACTTGATTCTCCCGTCGCAGTGTTTCGTAGACGGCCTCGACGAGCGTGGTTGTTTTTCCGGTTCCGGGAGGACCGTGAACAACTGCAACCTCTTTGGTCGCCAGAACCCGGTTTACCGCTTGTTCTTGTGAACGATTCAGCCACATCAAGTGTATCGGTTGAAGTTTCCGTTGTTCTGCCGGTTCGTTTCCCAGTATAACTTCCCGTAAGTGGGCGAGGCGGTTGTTCTTGGCTTCCATGACTTCTGTTAGGGCGGAAAACATGGTTTTATAGGACGTTCCGTCAAAATAGAGTTGCACGCCTAGATCTTTGGATCCTTGAATATCCAGCAGGCTGTTGGAGTTGGGCAACACGACGATCATCGTGTTTTCATGAACGTAACTGATGGTTGCCGCGAAACTGAAATAATGCGGGTTTCCCGTTCCGTCAAAACGGAAAAAGCAAACCGGACGACCGTATTCGAAGTTGTGATCCGTGTCGTCATGTTCGTCTCGTTTGATTTCTACGATAAGTTGGTTTAGCGAGTTATAGTAACTTTTATTAGCTGATACGGGATACCAGCAAACACCTTGCTGGATTCTTTTGGGGATTCCGGCACGTTGTGTTTGTTGGTAAAATATCTCTTTTTCAAATTCGAACTCCTTTTGCAACAGTTTATATTGCTGCAGGAGGTCGACTAAGGGGGAGGTTATTTGTTCGTTAGCCATGTTAAACGGGTTACCAGGTTAGTATTTCGTTCCCGGTTTCCGTGATTAATATGGTATTTTCCCATTGAGCGGAAGGTTGTTCGTCTTCCGTAATAACCGTCCAGTCATTATCCTCGTCGATGAATATATCTCGTTCTCCCATGTTGATCATCGGTTCGATGGTAAAGATCATGCCCGGAACGAGCAGCATTCCCGTACCTCGTCTTCCCACGTGTTCCACTTCCGGAATCTCATGGAATTTTAGGCCGACACCGTGCCCGCAAAACTCCCGGACAACCGAGTATCCATTATTTTCTGCATGTTCTTGGATAACAGCACCCACGTCACCTAGAAAACGCCAAGGTTGTGCGGCCTCGATGCCTTTTTCCAGACATTCTTTCGTGACACGTACTAGTTTTTGACGATCTTCCGTGACTTCCCCGATCATGAACATGCGGGAAGCGTCTGAAAAATAACCGTTATATATAGTTGAAACGTCGACATTGATAATATCACCACTTTTTAAAATGATATTTTTATCCGGTATCCCGTGACATACTTCTTCGTTAATGGACGTGCATACGCTTTTGGGAAAGCCCTCGTAATTCAACGGTGCGGGAACAGCCCCGTGTGCCACGGTGAAATCATATACCAACGTGTTTATATCCTCGGTCGACATTCCTTCCCGGATATTTGCCGCCACGTGATCCAGCACGGCCGTGTTGATCTTTGCACTTTCGCGGATACCTTCTATCTGTTCCGCATTTTTGATAATCTTTCGAGGGGGGACAATGTGCCCCTGACGACGATAAAGTTTAATTTTTTCCTCGATGGAGGATGCCAGTTTGTTTTCGTTTCTATTGAATAGCATATTGCAGTCTCCTTTTATAATGAGGCACTAAGGTAGTGTTTTTAGGGACAGGTTATCCCGTTATTTTGAAAATTGATAGTTACCGAGTTTATCCACGGAGACATTTAATTCCTTTAAATCCTTGATAAATAGATTGTATCCTGTTTCTAGGTTTTTCCAAAAATCTAATAGGCTTGGATAAGCACGGTAGGTTTCGCTGTAAGTTTTATTCTTTTCGTCCGAGAATTTAAAGGGAAAGATGTACACGGGTATTTTTTCCTGACCGGATTGACGGGCTTGTATGGCGTAGATGTATATTTCTTTGATCTTGTCATCTGTCATGGGAAGACAGCCTACGGTAACGCAATTCCCGTGGATGCAGATATTACCTCCAAGGTGAGCGGCTTTGCTTTTCAGTTTATCTGAGTTATTGGGGTAGTTGATCATCAAGGAGAGATGATAATTACTCGTGGGATTGAAATGGTTGATGTGGTAAAAGCCTTCGGGGATCTGTAAGTCTCCTTGGCGACGTTTGGGACCGAGGGATCCGGAACGGGCACATATTTTATATGTTGTAATTTTTTTATACACTTTATCTTCTCGTTTCTTGGCGTAAATATCCATGATGCATTCTGTTTTATACGCCACGATAAGGATATTCAGGTTATCCAACGAAAGATTACGGCCTTTTAATCTTCGGGTCAGTAGTTCCTCTTTTTCATGGTAGGCATTTCGTACCCGGGGATATTTCTTTTGCTGGTTGACAAAGTTCGGTTCATTACTGACGATAACACATAACAAGGTGAGCAAGGCTATTTTCATTGGTACGGGAGATTAGGTTATGACAAATAACGGTAAAATAAAGGGAAAAAACAAACAGGTATGAAAAAAGGCGTCCGGGAGAACCCCGGACACCTTACCTGTGTGTGTTGTGTGTGTATATGAGTGTGTGAATCTTTGCTTACTCGTTTATCATCACTACCAAGTACTTTGTTTGTTTCCAAAATGCACTCGGGTTGTTAATTTTCAAGGTCTGCATACCGTCATCTCCGGTTTCCAGCGTGTATGATTCGCTAGAGTGAACAGAAAGTATTTTAGCTTTTTTAGTGTTTAACGGGATGGATGTCAATTCACGCATATCGGCATCCACGAATTTTGCGTTTTGAGCTTGAGAGGAAACGATCGGCGGACAGAAGATTCCTTGTCTTGAGATCACGTTAGCCTCTTTTAGACTCTTTCTGGAACCTAACAAGTAGTGGATCGTGTTGAGTGATTTGTCTTGACTGGAAATCGTTTCCTTTTGGGAAGTTGATTCCTCTTGTAAATTGCTTACGTTTTGGTTAAGTTCTGCTATTTGTTGAGTCTTGATACCTAGTTCCTTTTCTTTGGCTGTTAAAATCTGGTTGATTTCGTTGATCTTTTGGTCTCTGAGTGCTAATTCTTCATTCAATCCAGTGATCAATTTCTTGAATTCGGCAGATTGTCTTTTGTTATTTTTCTCTAGTTTGGCAATTTTTTCTTTATAGCCATCGATTGCATCCGAGAGAGCTTGAATATCATTTTTTAAAGCGGTAATCTGGCTTTTGCTCTTACTTTTTTTCGTGTCACTCTGTGATTCGATAGCTAAAATGTGTTCGGCCTCACGGATAGATTGCATTCCGGCGGAAATGTCGTTCAGATCTGCTAAAAGTTTATCCATTTCCTCGCTTTGTCCGTTGCTGACGGCTTGTAGGGAATCAGCTTTTGCCTGTAAAGCTTTATATTTTTGTGAACTTTCCACGCAACTTCCGAGGAAGGCGATGAAAAACAAACTGACTGCTAAAAAAATAAACGTTCTCATAGTTCTTTTTGTTTTGATGTTTTATTCTATGCCTAAATTAAGGCAATGCCTGTGCCATTTGTTTGATAAAATGATAAAGCGTTGAAAAACAGCTTGTACGTTCGTTTGTTTAAAACGTATGATTGTGGAAAAATTTGTCCCACTTGTGGAATTTCTCCCCACGTAACCTGTGGAAAGAACTTTTTCCTGAAAGAAACCTATGTTGGGAATGGTATGGTTGTCCCGGATTTTTTTAGTAATTTTGCCTTGATATCAATAATCGATCCCATGTATCAGGAATATTCCCCTCATCCCGTGTTATCTCCTTATGTTGACAAATATTGGGAAGTAAAAGGTGTTTGGGAAACGAGTGAAAAGATGAAGATTTTACCCGATGGCTGTACTGATTTTATTTTTAATTTGGAGGACGTTCGTAATTTGGAGGATAAAAATCGGTTTGGTATAGATCCTTTACACGGTTATTTCGTGGGGGCGATGAAGACCTACTCGGAGTTGTCAGTTTGTGCCGGATCATTACACGTGATCGGGATTAGATTTACTCCTTGCGGGTTGACTGTTTTCACGAAAAGACCTTTAGGGGAATTAAGCGGACAGAGACTTCCTCTGCGGGATGTGAGATTTCTTTTTCATGAAGAGTTCGCTTCTTTTTTGAGGGAGAAAAACACGTTGGTAGAAAGATTACAAGTAATTGAAGCTTTTTTGATGTCTAGATTGAAATACGCGGGGGAAGTTGACAGGCAAATCGTGTGGACAGCCGGAATGATTCGTCAAACCGGGGGACTATTACCTGTGCGGGAATTGATGGATCGTGTATGTATATGTCAACGTCATTTTGAACGTCGTTTTAAACATGCCACGGGCTATTCGCCAAAAGAATATAGCCGGGTGGTGAGATTTCGTCGGGCGATGGATATACTCCGTCAAGTTCCCCGGGATAACCTTTTTTCCGTGGCGGTCGATTGCGGGTATTACGATTCTTCCCATCTCGTGAAGGAATTCAAGACGTTTTCTGGAAGTTCCCCGATGGTTTTCACGTCCTTGCCGGCAGATACTCCGATCACTTATTTGGGGAAATAAAAGTCGATTTTTTACAAAAGATTCTTTTCCCGGAACTCTACTTTTGTGTTTCTAATTAAATAAAATGGATATATGGAAGAATTGAAACGAAAAGCGGAATTATTACTGGAACAATGCGAAAGTGTGGTACTTACTTCTATTGACGAAAACGGTTTTCCCCGTCCTGTACCGATGTCAAAGGTGAAAGCGGAAGGGATAACTGCAATTTGGTTTGCTACCGGAACGTATTCCGAGAAAACGGAACACTTTCGGGTGAATCCTAAAGCGGGAGTGTGTTTCCAGAAGGAAATTAACAGTGTCGTGTTGACCGGGTACATCGAGATTATTACCGACGAGGCAGAAAAGAAAGCCTTGTGGCAAGATTGGTTTATCGAGCATTTTCCCGGAGGGGTAAATGACCCGACCTACTGTATTTTGAAATTCACTGCAAAGCGGGTAACTTATTGGCTGGATTTTCAATTTGTGAAGAGGGAGATATAGCGAACTAATTTAGCAAGATTGGAAAAGCTTCTCCCGATTCAGTGACTTACTTTTGTCTCGAAATACAAAAGAATATGGAACAGAAATTGACAACGAAAGAAGAGTACTTGAAAAGGATCAACGTGATCGTGGAATATATCAATAATCATCTGGATGAGAATATCGATCTCGGGATGTTAGCCGAAATGTCCGGTTTTTCTCCTTGGCATTTCCACCGGATCGTGCGTGCCTTTCTGGGAGAACCTGTGGGGGCTTTCATCACCCGGGTACGTGTCGAGACTGCAGCTCGCTTGTTACGCTATTCCGATTTGTCCGTGCAGGACATTGCTTATCGGGTTGGGTATGATGTGCCTTCTTCTTTGTCGAAAAGTTTCAAGCAATTCTATGGTATTTCGCCGAATGAATATCGTAATAATAAAAATTGCACGATTATGAAACCAGTAGAAATGAGACCCGATTTGAAGTTAGAGTTTGAAGAACGAGTGTTAACCCCGAAACAAGTGATTTACATTTGGCTAACGGGTGCATATAATCAGTTGGATTATTGTGCGGCATGGCAAAGATTATGGAATTACGTGCGAGAGGAAAATCTTTTTGCCCCGGAAGTGGAGCATATCTGTGTTTACCATGATGATCCGAAGGTGACGGAGCAGGATAAATTGCGGACAGATGTGTGTCTTGTACTTCCCCGTGTCGGAAGGCCGAAAGGGGAAGTTGGGGTAAAGGAAATTCCCGGGGGAAAATATACGGTATTTCGTTATCAAGGACCGTATGAAAACTTACGTGCCGTGTATGATACAATTTATGCCAAGTGGATTCCGGAAAAAGGTTATAAGTTGGGAGATACTCCCGGTTTCGAGAAGTATCTGAACCATCCGGATCATACCGAGCCGGAAAATCTGATTACTGAAATTTATATTCCGGTACAATGACTGGGAGAACGGGGAATGTAATTCCTGAAATTGGTTTACAATAAACTTTTTTCAGGACAATACACGTTGTTTATCCGTTGCATATTCGATGTACTTAGGGATTAAAGACGTATTAACTTCGCTACAAAGACGTATCAAAGGCGTTCACGAACGTCTTTGATACGTCTTTGTGTTGTGATAGCTTAGTGTTTTTTTCTTGTGTTTAATAGTTCCTTGGTTTGCGAATAGTGTGAGATGTATGTACTCCATTTTTTTAAATGGAATGATAATGTATTCATTGAAAGATGGGTTCTGAAGAAAAGTGGCACAAACATCTGGCCTAATGCACGGAGGGTTTGACGAACTTTGATTTTTACAACTATATTTTTGCAGATAATATTGGAATCGATATATTTGTGAGATTTAAGAGAGTTGTGATGGAATACAGGCAATTTTTAGATGGGGTTAATCGTAAAGAGGATAAAGCTTGGGTTGAGCTATATGATTATTTTTATGCTCCACTATGTTGCTATGCGGCAAAAATTATGGGGAATGACCAAATGGTGGAAGATGTGGTGCAGGGATGTTTCGTGAAATTGTGGCTTTCAACTGTCTGTTTTGAAGATATAAAAGTAATTACTGCTTATTTATACCGTGCCGTGTACAATGCCGCACTTAATTTTGTTCGAGACCAGAAAAGAAGTAAAAAGGCCCATGAGGTGTGGATGGGGCAAGTCGTTAGTGATGAAAGTGATGCTGTAGAGATGGCCTTGGAGGAAGAGGCTATTACTCGTTTTTATACCGTGATCACACGTTTACCCGAGCAACAACGGGATATTTTATTACGAAGTATGAAAGGAGAAAGAGTAAGGGATATGGCAGAGAAGTTGGGTATATCTGAAAATACGGTGAAAACACAAAAAAAGAGGGCCTATGCTTTTGTACGTGAGCAATTAGGGAATGTTTGGATGGTAATTGTCGGGTTGTTTTTCGTGTAGAATTATTGAATTTTTTTTAATTTCTTGTCACCCGTTTTTTGGTATCGAGTGTCTGTTGTGAAAATAAATACAGAAATGATATGAAATGGGATGAGATACATGATCAATCACGTGTGGTTGTAGACAAAGCGATAGAAAATTTATTAGCCGAGGGGAAGGAGGTAGAGAAGAAGGAAGATGATATAGTGGGGAAATTACGGGATGCAGAGTACGTGGGCAAGAAATTAGAAAAACGGAAACGTTATTCTGGAAAAGATGCTTTTTTACGGCTAAAACGTCAAATGGAAAGGAGAAAACGTTTGCGTGTGGCAATGTGGATGGCAGGTGCAGCGTGTGTGGCTTTTGTTTGTATAATCTTGTTGCAGTGGAAACAAATAGAATTGTTGTTGCCGAAAACGAGTACGATTGTAAAGCAAGAAAATATTTTTCCGGCGGAGATAAAAGCAATATTGGTGAGAGCGGACGGGGAACAAGTTGTGTTAGGAAAAGAGTATCGTAATTGGGAAGAGATTGGGAATGTATTGATTGCTGCAGACTCGACAGGATTGGAATATAATCGTTTGAAACAAACTAATGCAGATACGGTCGTTTTTAATCAATTAATAGTTCCCCGGGGTGGTTTGTATTTGTTGGTATTGGCAGATGGTACACGGGTATGGATGAATTCTGATTCACATTTGAAATATCCGGTAATGTTTGCCGGTGGTAAGCGGGAGGTGATTTTAAGCGGTGAAGCGTATTTTGACGTGGTAAAAGATAAATCAGCCCCTTTTATCGTGAGAACGGAATTAGGAAATATAGAAGTGTTAGGAACGGAGTTTAATATAAAATGTTATTCGGATGAGACAGCTCTGGTTACAACCTTGGTAAATGGTAAAGTGAAATTTGATGATGGAATAAATCCGTCTGTGATTTTGAAACCGGAGGAACAGCTGATATTTGAAAAAGAAAATAGCCAATCGATCGTTCGGAAAGTAAATGTAAATCATTATATCAGTTGGAAAGATAACCGTTTATCCTTCCAAGGGGAGACTCTAGACATGATTATGAAGACATTATCACGATGGTATAACGTGGAGGTCGTGTTTGAAGATAGTACTTTGAAAGCATTAGAGTTTTCTGGAAACCTAGATAGATTTACAGATATACAAGAATTTCTTTCTCTTTTTGAACTTGGTGTAAATGTGAAATTTGAGGTAAAGAACCGAACGGTATATATACGGAAAGGAAATTAATAAAAGAAAAGAGGGTATAGCAAGCTACCAACTATTTATACCCTCTCGTTTACATATTATTCATTTAATACAAATAAAATGTTTGACAAATTTATGAAGAAAAAACGATTGGATGATTATACATCATCCCTTTGTTGGAGAAAAAAATTTTTAGTTATGCGTTTAGTTTATTTTCTGATGGTTGGATTCGTTGTTTTGGTACCAACTTCAGTGAGCGCACAGAACAAAATGATTTCTTTGGAAATACGTTCAGAAACGTTAAGTAGCGTGTTGATGAAGATTAAGGATCAGAGTGGGGTAAATATTCTTTATAATGAAAATGTGTTGAGAGATGTTCCTTGTAAGGATATGAAGTTGGAAAAAGTTACGGTCGAGGAGGCTTTGAATCGAATCTTCGAGGGTACACGTTTTGGTTATGAGGTGAGTAAAGGTGTGATCATAGTAAAGAAACGGAATATTGAGGAGCTTGGTCAAAAATCTGTGGTTAAAGGTAAAGTCGTTGATATGCGAGGAGATCCACTGCCTGGCGTTACTGTGTTAATCAAAGGTACTGCACTTGGAGTGACAACTGACACAGAAGGTGTATATCAGTTGCAATTACCCAATGAACAGGATTTGGTTTTAGAATTTTCCTTTGTCGGTATGATAAGTCAAAGAATTGTATATGTCGGTCAAAAAACAATAGATGTTACCTTGCATGAAGAAATCATTGAGATGAATGAAGTGGTTGTAACTGGTTATCAAGTTGTGGATCGTCGGAAATCAACGTCTGCCGTTACTTCTATGCGTGTTGATGATATAATGCTTCCTTCTGTAACTTCTATCGATAAAATGCTTGAAGGGCGTGTGCCAGATATGATGTTTATGACGAATTCTGGAGAAGTTGGTGTTGTTCCGAAGATTCGTATTCGTGGAACTTCTACTTTGATCGGAAATCGTGAACCTTTATGGGTAGTGGATGGAATTGTCGTTCAAGATCCTGTAAATATTGAGCCAGAAGAGTTGAATGATCCTGATTATATAAATCGTATTGGTAATGCAATTGCTGGATTGAATCCGCAGGATATTGAGCGTTTGGATATATTGAAAGATGCTGCGGCAACAGCTATTTATGGAACGAAAGCTGCTAATGGGGTAATTGTAATTACAACTAAAAAAGGACGAGTAGGACGTCCCATTGTTCAATACAATATGATAACAACTTTTCGGCAACGTCCCCGATATACGGATCGACATATTGACTTAATGAACTCTAAGGAACGCATTCAATTTTCTAAAGAATTATTCGATTCTCATTATGTATTTCCTGATTATGTTAATCTTGTAGGATTTGAAAAGTTGACATCAGATCTTTATCAAGGTGCAATCACTCCTGATGAGTTTGATCGAGAGGTTGCCCGCATCGAAACAATGAATACAGATTGGTTTAAATTATTAACTGAAGATTCGTGGTCTCACCAACACACGTTGAGTGTATCTGGTGGATCAAAAGATGCTCGTTACTATGCTTCTATTGGATATACAAGAGATAATGATGTTATTAAAGGCGATTATAATGAGCGTTATACTGCGGCTTTAAACTTGGATGTAAATATGGCTAAATGGTTGACTGCTTCATTTAACATGAATGGTAATGTTTCACAACGAGATTATTATCCGCAAAGTCTTTCTCCTATTGATTATGCCTATAAAACAAGTCGAAGTATTCCTGCTTATAACGAATATGGTGAATATTCTTATTACATGAAAAAAGTTGAAGGTAGTAATACAGAAGAATATAAGTATAATATTTTGAACGAACTTGATAATAGTTCATATACTCAAGAGGGGACAGGTTTGACAGTTAATGCTAATTTACAATTTAAGTTTACAGATTGGCTAAACGCTAACGCAATAGTATCCTATAGTGCTTCAAATACTGTACAAGATGAGTATTGGGGAGAAAAAACTTGGTATGCTAGTACGTTACGAGGATCAGATCAAGGAGAGCCTGCTCTAATAGGAAAGAATAGTAAAAGTGAAATGCCTTTTGGTGGTGAATTTAAAAAAAATGATACTAAAAATAATTCATATACCATACGTCTACAACTCAATGCGAACAAATATTTTGGGGTGGAACAACAACATAATATTTTTGCTAGTGTCGGTTATGAGATGAGTTCTACAAAATATAAGGGATATTATAATATTTCTCGAGGATATTATCCTGATCGTGGAATGGATTTTGTAAACAATATTAATTTAGATGATTATCCTGCTTATAAAACATGGCTGGCCTCTAATGTCCCTACATTAACAAGTGATTTGACAAATATGGTTTCGGGTTATATTTCAGCGTCATATACTTATAAAGGTTGGTTTACTTTGAATGGGAATGCCCGCATTGATGGCAGTAATCGCTTTGGAGATCAAAGTAACAATCGTTTCTTGCCTATTTGGTCTGCGTCAGCTTCTTGGAATATTTCTGAAATTAATTGGTTAAAAAGAAGTTGGATCGATTTCATAACATTGAAAACTTCGTTTGGTTATCAAGGAAATATGCTAAGTGATCAGTCTCCGGTTATGATTATTGAAAAGCATCCAACTGATGGATATTTTAACGAAATGACAGCAACGTTGAAGATCAATGCTAATCCTAATTTAAAATGGGAAAAAACGAGTTCTTACAATATAGGTCTTGATTTTTCGCTTTTCCAAAGAAAGTTGATGATGGAAGCTTCTTATTATTTGAAACGTACGAAGAATGCTTTTATGGCCAAAGATATTTCTTCAATTAATGGGATTGATGGTAATTCATATGTTGTAAATCGAGGTGATGTAAATAATAGCGGGTATAGTATAGCTTTGACAATTTCTCCTGTTGATACGAAAGATATACGTTGGACATTATCTACTTCTTTTAGTCGCACAATTAACAAAATTGAAAATAATTCTGCTGCTGATCAATATGAATTGAAAGATTTTTTGGATGGAACGGCTTTAGTAGAAGGTAAACCTGTCGGTACGTTTTATTCTTATAAGTTTATAGGTTTAAGTCCAGTAGACGGGGGACCTTTATTTGATGATATGGAGGATGAAAAAGATAAATTGCTAGGTCAAAGTAAATATGACACTTATACCCAAGTGTTAGAAGCCTCTGGACGTCGTGAACCGATTATGGCTGGAGGATTGAACACTAGTATGCGTTATAAAAATTTCCGACTTAACGCTTCATTGGCGTATAGTTTAGGAGGAAAGATTCGCCTCTTTGGTATGTATGGTCAAGCTACTAATAGTAGTATTGATGTTAGTACCATTTATCCTGAACGTAATATGGATCGTTCAATTATAAAACGTTGGAAAAAACCAGGGGATGAGCGATTTACTACTATTCCAGCTATTATTAGTATAGCGAGTTCTTCTTATGCTCGTTATCGTAATCATTGGTCTAAAGATATTGCAGAAATACAACCAATAGCTAACAGTTATTGGGATATGTATGATTATTCTAATCATCGTGTTGTCAGTTCTAACTATCTAAAATGTCAAAATATCAGTCTCTCTTACGAGTTTAATGAAAAACTTATTTCAAAAATTGGAATGTCTCGTTTAGAAATAACTCTTTCAAGTAGTAATTTATTTACGATTTGTTCTAAAAAATTGAATGGACAAACTCCAACTCAAAGTGGATTTGCTGATATTCAATTGTCAGATCGTCCAACTTATTCAATTGGTTTGAATGTTTCATTTTAAAATTTCAATCTTATGAGAAAATATATATATGCTTGTGTATTATTTTTATTGACAGTTTCTTGTTCAGGTTTTTTAGAGGAATATTCACAGGATTTATCAAAGGTCGAGGGGTTCACGGATCTTGATGAATTGCTTATTGGTGATGGTTATTGGCGTCCTGGTAAGGCATATATGTCAGGTTCCATTCTTCGTGTTGATAATTTTTACTTGATGACGTTACATCTAATGTCGGATGAAACTGAGATTTTTCGAAAGGTTAATAATGCTGATAGATTGAATATTCAAAACAATTTTTATGGATGGCTCACTTGGCAACGGCAAGTAGGAATTGATTTTAAAGGGACAACTATAGCAGCTGAGGATATTGATTGGAATGAATTATATAAACGAATTAATATCGTAAACCAGATAATTGCTGAGATAGATGAACAGGCAATTGCTAATGATAAAGAGCGTATGGAACGAATTCGTATTAAAGGTGAATCCTATTTTCTAAGAGCGATGTATTATTTTACTCTTGTAAATATGTATGCTCGTCCTTACAATCCGGAAACTGCAGCAACAGAACCTGGAATTCCTGTGAAATTAAGCCAGCAGATTGAAGATAAGGAATACGAAAGTGAGCCATTAACGAGAGTATATGGTACTATATTGGAAGATCTGAAAGTTGCCCGTGAATGTTTGAAACAAACTCCGGTAAAAAATCATCCTTATAGAGCAGATATAGTTGCGGCACATTTACTTACTAGTCGTGTTCATCTATATATGCAAGATTGGCAAAATGCTTGGAATTATGCTGATAGTGTGATGTGTCGTAAAAATGAATTGGAAGATTTGAATGCTTGGGAGCTAGATAAAACCTCTAATTTTCTTAGTCGTTCTTCTGTGGAAACAATTTTTTCTATGGGTGGACATTTGTTAGCTCCTGCGTTATATTCCACTGATGCAACAAATGTTTGGGGTGACGTTCTTAGGTATCCTGCTTTTACAATTTCTCAAGATTTGGTCCAATTATATGGAAATGATGATGATAATAATGATTTGCGACGTGGAATTTTTATTCGTCAAATGACCCCAATGATTGGAGGTGTAGCATCTTCTCCTGTATGGGTCTTTGGTAAAGTTGATGGTCCTAGTTCATTTAAAAATGGGACAACAGCTTTTGAGGTTTCGGATTTTTTCCTAATGCGTACTGCAGAAGCTTATTTAAATGCTGCAGAAGCCGCAGCTCAGTTGGGTAAACTAGGAGAAGCTGTACATTATTTACAATTTTTACGTAAACATAGAGTGAAAAGTGATAATGGCTCTTATGGTGAAGGAGAAAATTTAGTACAATTCATTCGTGACGAACGACAGAGGGAGCTTTGTTTAGAAGGGCATCGTTGGTTTGATTTACGTCGTTATACAGTGGATTCTCGTTATCCTTTCTCAAAAAAAATAACACATTATTATACGGATTTTAATAGCAAAAATGTTGATCCTTCTACAGGTTTGAAGTATCAGACTTTTCGTTATGTGTTGGAAAAAAATGATCCAGCTTATACATTAGCATTGCCTAAAGAAGTAACTGATTTTCAGAATACTCTACCTTCTGTTGAACGTCCAGAACGTTTTGGAACAGTTTACAATGAGTACGAAAGTATAGATATGGAAGCTCTAGGACATAATGATGGATATCAAGGTGGTTTGGAAATTGGGAAAATGGATAAAAAGGGAGGGAAGAATTTTGATGATAGTAATAAAAATCCTAGTTATAGCCTTTATCAGAATAAAGAATATGCCGTTTTTACTACATATGCCCAAGCGTATGCAGAAGGTTTTAAAGCTGGATATTCTGAAGGTTATGGATTATAGTTAGATATGTAAATTATTAATAAGATACAAATATAACGTTATGAAGTATATCTATATTTTATTCACTTTGTGGATGTTATTATTTTTTCAAGCGTGCTCGGAAGATAATCTGACCCCATCAGAACCTTATCATACTTTTGCTCCAGAAGATTCGGATACTAGTGAAGAAGCTCAATTACGTAGAGAGTTTTATAGTAATAACGGTTTTTATATTCTTTTCAATGACACTTTACGGCGTAAATTAATAGGTTTAGATAGTCAAGGTGATCCTGTTTATCAAATTGAAACCGTGGATCCCGGTTGGAGTCTTTTTGGTTATGATGGAACGACAAAATATGAATTTGTCTATTTTAAAACGATCACTGAAAAACAACAACGTGCTGAATTTGTTGCTGGCTTGGCTAAGAAAATGAAAGGACATAATTTGACCTGTCCGTATTCGATGTTAGTTGTAGATACAATATCAGTTATAAAGTCAGATGGTTCTATTACTCATCCCGATTTTTTGAATTCTTTACGTTGTTTTATTATTGCAGTACCTGAATTAGATCAATTGAATGAAATGGTTTTATTAGCTAATATGGCAGGAAGTGGTATTGCGATAAAATATGAAGATGATTTACAAGATTTTTATAATCTGACAGTTGGTATGTGGGGTGATCCGTTGTATGGGACTTGGAAACCTTTGAGTGCGGGGGATGATATGGATCACTATTATCAATTAGGACTTTTGGTAAATACAGATGCTGTTTTTTATTGCTCCAAAGGAGAAGATGTAGCAGCTTATATTCATTTAATCTTGACCCAAAGTGAGGAGGAGATTTTAAAAGAATTTGCTAAATACGAAAGAGTGTTGCAAAAATATGCAATGATAAAGAGAGTTGCCATTAAGGCGAATATCAAATTTTAATTTTAAATATTATGTTATGAAATATTTTTGTGTAATACTATTATTGTTTATTGGGGTAGCATGTAGTGACGAATCTTTGCCTGTCGTGTTACCGACTGAGTTTGGAACTTGGACAGATCCTGATGATGGTATAACTTATGGTTGGGTAAGAATTGGCGAATTAGAATGGATGACGTCCAATTTAAAAGCTGGGACACCATATTTCTCTGCTACATACGATCTTACTAAGTATGGTAGTAATTTATATTTAGATTTTTCAGATACAAAAGAAAAAGAAATCGCTGATTTTAATGAATATGGAAATTTGTATGAGTGGAGGACGGCGTGTCAGGTGTGTGCTAATTTGAAAGATGGTTGGCGTTTGCCTACTGACGAAGATTGGCAAAAATTAGAAATGGCTTTTGGTATGTCGGAACATGAAGTAAAGAAAACTGGTTGGAGAGGTAAAGGCGTTGTTGAATTATTACAACAAGGAGATGATGGTTCCGGTTTTAATCTGCAGATGGCGGGTTGTTGGCTTGTTGGAGATTCTCATTATATGCGTGTTCGTTACGTGGCGGAAAAAGGGTTTTATTGGACTGCTTCTCAAGATGCTGATGGTAAGATATATTATAGAAAATTACATTACAATTCTTCTTGTGTATTTCGTAGTTCGACTGATTCCCTTTCTGTTCCGGCTATGCGTATTCGTTGTGTACGGGATGTTCGGTAAGTTCGGTGTTATGACTAGTCTTAAGTAACCATTACAAGTTTTGGACAGTGTCAAGAAAAACTTGTATTTTTTCTGTTTTTCTTCAAAAGAATGTTTATCTTTCAAAAGTGTACATTCTATAAAAACAGATGACGAAGTTTTAAATGTCTGATTAATCGTAGGAGCTGCTTTGGTGGCTCCTATTCAATCTTTTCCCGGTATAGTTTTGCCATCTTCCATGTGTCTTTGTTGATACTCCTGTTCCCGTAAGGTTTGTGTCTGTATCATTTTGAAAATAATGTGTATGATTTTCTTCTTTATATTATTCATGACAATCTCTTCATGTTTTCCTTTTGCATACAGTTTCTGTGTATATGCTTTGATTATCGCCTTATGCAGCATCGTAGCCTTGATGCCAATATGCACAAAACAGCTTGTATGCGGTTCTGTATTAATGATGTACCGGATCGTTTACCAAAAGATGCAATACTACAGTAATATGCGAATTTGTATGGATTATCGAACTTCTTAAAATTTGAGGTGTATATAATCAGCGCCGCTACTGTTATGGGGCCTATGCCCTTGAATGAAAAAAGTATTTGATAGTTCGAGGCTAATTCTTCTGGTGCTTCCATCAGTTTCCGCATTTCCTTTCCAATGTCTTTCGTATCCTTCTACGTCTCTTTATGATATTTGATCATCTTCGTTTTTATCAGGGTAGATCAATCAAAAGTACCATTTGATATACGATTCCCCAGCGCTACATGATCGCAAATTGCCTGGTTACGGAACTGATAAAGACTATGTAATGTCTTGAGGTTTGCAGAGTCAGGTTCAAATAATGCACAAGAACCAGGTTCATAGAAACGTTTTGCATAATAGACTATCATTTCCGCATCAGCCTTGTCGTCTTTGACACGCTTCAGTTCTGACCCATACTTGATTTTCAAAGCACTTTCGAGCCATATCTTCTTTCCCTTGGAATAAAGGAGTTCGGAGAGTCCAATACTGCAGGTCCCCGTGTGTTCTCCGCAGAACAGGACCAAGGAGGAGTCAAATAAACGCCCCTGCCCCGAAGTGTTCTTTACCTATCTGGTAAGTTTGAGGTAGCCCGTTTTTGTATTAGGGAATTCACTCTCACCCATAACTCCTTACTCCATGAGGAGACAAATATTGAATTTTTCCTTTGAAAAATCAATGTCAACATAAATGGTTACATCATTTCTTATTACCTTTATTCCATATATTTTACATCAAGGTCAGCCGATATAACTGTTACATCGAAGACTTTACTCTGACTCAGAGCCTATCATTCTATTTGGAGTTCAGTTATAAACCTACAGAGTCTCGGCTTACGAAAGCTAGGGCTTTGTTATTACTTAAAATTTTGTATCTTTAGGCATAAGTATTTAATTATGGAAAAGATACATTGTCGTTCTTCCAATCTCAACTAAACGGTGCTTTTCTTGTGAAGAATCAGTGAAGATATTGCAGGAAATGATCCGGTGTGCCTAGTTGACGCTTTGGTAGAAAGCTTGAATCTTGAAAGTTTCAGAAAATTGTATGAAGAATGCGGTTGCGGCTCTTACCATTTCAAGATGATGTTCGGGGGTATCCTGTATGCCTATATGAACAACATCTACTCCTGCCAGAATATCGAAAAATTCTTTCATCTTGATATTCATTGATATATAGCTGGCCAGACGAGAGAAAATAGATTTTATTACCATTAATTGTTTCTGCAACCGGATAAAGGAGGATATTGACGAGGTATTTACCCAAATCGTCCTTTTGCTTTTCTCCAAAGAATTTATCAGCCTGAATATGGAGTATATTGACGGTACAAAAATCGAATTCAAGGTAAACAAGTATATTTTTATCTGGAGAAAAACCGTTGAGCTGAACCGAGAACGCTTGATGAAGAAAATCCATGTCCTGCTGGGGCAGATAGATGATGTTATCATCCAAGAGAAAGCATCAGTCAGCAGTGAAGAGATAGAGTTTACTTCTTCCATGCTGACGGAAATGGCAGGAGAATTATGCGATGCCCTTGAACAGCCAAAACCCTCAACGGAAGAGGATAATCCGCTACAATGAAGTACGTGACTATTACATTTGTCCAATGGGTAAAAGATGCAAAGGATAGGAACCAGATATACGAAAACCGAACTTGGATATGTGAGCGAAAATACAGGTACAGAGTTTGCAGACGCAAAGGGTGTTTATTAAGATGTCTGTGTTTTAAAGCTGAAGAAAACAGAACGATAGATCTAAATCACAGGCTTAGAAAATACAAGCAAAAAGCCAGAGAGTTACTCTGTTCCGGAGAGGAATTGAAACATTGGGGACAAAGATGTATAAAACCGGAAACTATGTTCGGTCTGTATCTTCTTCGGGTACTTCCCGTTACGAGAATTGCCACTATTGTTACCTGACACGGAGTTCTTCTCGTAACCTAGATGAACATCCATCTTCCCTTCAAGCATTTTTTCTAGGACTTGAGCATGAAGTTATTTTAAGAAATTGCTCACGTTTGTTTCTGTCTTGAACTGTCTAAAAACTATTTACTTAAGAACTTGTCGGGCACTACTTGATTCATTGTCGTCATTTTACAAAGTTATAAATGAAAATACGGAACTCGTTTAAGAATCCCGTATTCCTCATTTACACAAAATTTTAGATAGTGCCTAAGGTTGTTTTGACACACCTCCATAAATTATTTAAATTCCTCTCAAATTATCGAAGGTTTTAATCGTTTCTGGATTAGAAGGACGTGTGGCATTGGCTTGGATAATTTTACCTTCTTGATCAAGTAATATAAAACGTGGAATACCTGTAATCATGAAGAAATTCATGAAAGTGTTATCCCCTCCATAATGTAATTGTATCCCACCAAGTTTCTCTTCTTTTACCATTTTTTCCCAATCAGCTTTATTCTGATCGCAGGAAATACTAACAAAGTGAATATTTTTGTTTTTATAGCGATGTTCTAATTTCTGAAGGTGGGGAATTTCTCCACGACAAGGACCACACCAAGTTGCCCAACAATCAATATATATATATTTTCCAGATAAATCTTTCAAACACACTTCTTTCCCATTAATATCTAGATATTTGAAATCGATTGCAGGTTGCCCCTTGGATATTTTTGCCCATTTATTGCATAATGCGTTAAAGCTTGATTTCTTTTGAGAATCAATTACTTTTGTTTCATAGATCTCTAAGAATTCTGACAAATTATCTATACCATATCTTCCAACATAAGCAGAAATGAAATGATCTACTGTAAAGTCTATAATGGCTGGTGATTTAAAATTATTTTGAATAAAGTTTAATTGTTTTTTTAAAGAGATTAATCCGTCATGTTGTTTCATGTTTTTATTGGCAGCTAATTCAATATAGCCATTTAACGCATTTTTGTACTCTTGCATATTAATTAGTTCTGGTTCTTCTTGTACAGCAACTTCTAATACATCATAAAAATGTTCAGATGGTTGGTAATTATCCACTTTTGCATAATAAGGGTGATAGGAAATATACATTGGTAAAATAGAGTAAAGTGAATAGTGTATTCTCTTTTTTTCTTTTTTTACAAATTCTTGTTCAAAATTTTGGGTCTCTAAGTTAGCTATTAATTTACTTTTTTGTTCTTCTAATGCTTTTAGGAAAACATCTTCCGAGACTTTAAGATCAGGCGCATTATTCTTGAATATATCACTATTTAAATAGATGTTTTTGTTTGCTCCTTCTCCTGTAAAGTTTGGGGTTACATTATGTTCTTCAATTTTAATAGAAAGTTCAAAACTTTTATTAGGTTCTAAATATACAGGAAATCTCATGAGTCCAAATCGTATCATTCCATAATTTGGTTGAAAATTTTCTGGTAGATTAACTACTGCGGTTCCTGTAGAATCAAGAGTAATAGAATAAACAGAATCTTGGGTGTTTAAAAAAGTAGGGTAATCAGTTCTGCTTCCTTCAATATGGAGAGTAACAGAAGTTTTAGGTGTTGTTGTGCAAGATATTATTGCCAATAACAAAACTGTAAGATAATAAAATTTTGTCATATATTTTTGATTAATTAAATAATGCTAATTTACGATTATTGATGGATTTTGTATGTGGGATAGGATGCTTTAACATTTATTTAAGATGTATGTGTTTGAGCTGTTCTGTTTGTGTTTGAATAAACATTTTTCTTTTGTAAAGGGAAGTATCTGAATTTCATTTTCTTCTCAATCCTATTTTGTTATTTTAATTTTACCCAATAAAGAAGTGATCCTAGCTAAATAATATTGTTACGTCAAAGATCATTAATGTTTATTTGAAGTTTTTCATGCTGTAATTCATACCGTAATATTTGAGCAATGGAGAAGTTTTTAATGGGTTTCGATGAGGAGAATCTGATGATTCCTAGAATCACCCCTTGGGGATTGGGATACTCAAAATTTTAGACAAGTGATCATAATTCTGGGGAATCATGAGTTTTATAAGGGTTTTGATTTGGTGGTGTTGAAAGATAAGCCTCGCAAGTTGATAAGAGAAAGTGTTACTTGGTATTATAATGAACCGATCGTAATTGGATATAATAATTTTATATGCATTACGCTTTGGTTACACATCCCTAAAAAAAAACGAAAGAGTATTTTAATTGAAAATGAATGATTTTGACTGCATTAAGTTGAACGATAAAGGATTATCTATAGAAGAATATAAATCGTTTGAATCCGTAGAGTGTTGAGTCCCTAGAAAAAAATTGAAAAGTGGACAAGAAAACAGAAACGTTGTTTTATAGCATATCCCTGTTTTGAAGTATTGCTGGATGGCTAAATAGATTAATATTACCAAAAGAAGTTTGAATGTAAAAATTTTGGAAGAATTTTTGCTAAAAGGTGAAATAGAAAACGTGGGCAATCTATTCCTCTTATAAATCAATTGTTAATATTTTAGCTATTTTGTATGAGAAGTTTAGTACTTAAAAATAGAATTCAGAGATGTTGGTAACTTTATACTCTGTTTTAAGTAGGATTAGCAAATTTCAGTATTTTGTTTTTTCTTTAGGATGTAGTAATTTTGACTGCGATAAGATTTATTAAGATTAATATCAAGTATTGTTTTGAGTGAAGAGCTTTTGATAACGGGATTGCATAAAGCCAATGGTTTAGCTTTCAAGGAAATCTTTAAGTTATATTACCATCCGTTGTGTATGTATGCTTATCGTTATGTGCAGGATGATACAATTACAGATGATTTTGTGCAGGATGCATTTTTGAATTTGTGGGAACGGCGTAGAGAGTTTCATGCGTTGAATGCTATTCGCTCCTTTCTTTATCTGAGTGTGCGGAATGCTTGTTTGAATTGGCTGAAACATTTAGCCGTGAGGCAGAGAAATGAAATGGATTTTGCTTCATTCCTTCAAGAGGAATTGGAAGATGATTGTATTTTGGAAGATACGATTCATGCTAGGTTGTATGTGGCGATAGAAGAATTGCCTGATCGGGCCCGAGAGATCGTACTGATGTCATTAAAAGGTGCTTCCAATCCTGAAATTGCTTTAAATTTAGGAATATCACTAAATACGGTGAAGACAGTAAAGTTGAGGGCATATCGTGTGTTACGAGAAAAGTTAAAGGAGATTAATTGGTTGTTAGTCATATTTTTGATTTCATAATTATTTTCTTGCTTAAAAAATATCATTTTTTTGTCACCCTGTTGTGTGGGATTGTTGTTTATGGAATAAAATACATATAAAAATGAATTTTAATCCAGACATAGAAAATTTGATATATGGTTATCTTCGAGGAAAACTCTCATCCGAGGAGCAAACTAGATTGGATGAATGGTTAAATGATAAGCTTACTAATAAAATATTGTTTGATCGAATTTGTGACAGGGAGATTATATTGCGTAAGGCTAGATTTTTTGATAGGCATTCTCAGGAGAAGATGTGGGAGAGTTTGGAATCTAAAATCTATAAAAAGAAAAAAAGATATTTGTTACGTTGGTGGGCTGTGGCCTCTTTGATAGTGCCTGTACTGCTGGGGGGGTGGTTTTTCATGAATGATGTAGAAAAAGATAATCGGGATGCACTTGAATATGAGATTTTGTCTGGTATGTCTTGTGCTAGGTTGGAATTGGCTGATGGGACAATTATCGCTTTGCATCAAGATAGTATATATTCAGTGGAACTAGCTCGAGGAGGACGTTTGGATAATGAAGGGGGAATAGTGACATATAAGCAGGATTCAATTGGGGATTTAGGCAACGAGTATAACGAGATTCGGACTCCTCGGGGAGGGGTGTATCAAATACGATTGCCTGACGGGACGAAAGTTTGGTTGAATACGGAATCTATATTACGTTTTCCTAGGAGGTTTGCTGGGAACGAGAGATGCGTGTATGCACAGGGAGAACTTTATTTTGAGGTCGTTCGAGATTCAACTCGACCGTTTCGTGTCGAGTTGGAGGATTATACGGTGGAAGTGACTGGTACGGAATTTAATGTTCGTACATATGTTGACGGTCCGCAATTGACAACCTTGATATCGGGAGGTGTGAAGATTTGTGGTGAGAACGAATTTATTTATTTGAAACCGGGTGAAGAGGCTGAGTTGAAACAAGCGGATGGGACTATTCGTGTTCAACAAGCGGATGTGGAGTCTCGATTAGCTTGGTTGCGAGGGTATTTCCTGTTCGATAATGCAAGGTTGGAGGATATCATGAACGAGTTGGGAAGATGGTATAACGTGGAAACTTTTTTTGAGACCCCGGGGGCTCGTGAGGTGCGTTTTTCTTTGGAACTCCGGCGTCACGAAGATTTTAGGCAGGTACTTGATTTGATTGAACGTGCGGGAATGGTGAAAATTGTCGTTAAAAAGAATGTAGTTTTTATAAAATAAAAATACTAGATGTGTAGTGACATCTGGTATAGTAAAAGGTCTTAATTAGATCATTGTGAAATTTATTTATGTACAAATGTATGAAAAAAAGAGGACGAATGGGTATACAAATGTATGCTCGATCTAAAATTTTGCGAATTATGAAATTGACTGTGATGTTTTTGTTCGTGACATTTTTATCCGTTTCAGCTTCAGGTTTCGCCCAAGAAACAACAATTCGGGTAAATAACACGAGTTTAAAACAAATTTTTAAGGAAATTAGGCAGAAAATGGGGTATACTTTTGTTTTTAATGAACAAATCGTGAATAAAGAGGGAAAGATATCTTTGGATATAACTTCTGACGATATACATGAAATATTGGATAAATGTTTGGAAAATACCTCGTTGGATTATGAAATTCAGGGTGATGCTATTGTGATTTTGCTTAAAGAAAAACAAACAGTACAAGAGGGAGAAAAAGAAGTTGTTAAAATTACAGGGAGTGTCAAGGATAAAAATGGTAGTCCTTTGCCGGGAGTTACAGTATTGGTAAAAGGGACTACTGTGGGTGTTGCCACGGATGTTAATGGAAACTATTCTATTGTTTTACCTGAAATAAAAGAACCTATTCTCGTTTTTTCATTTATTGGAATGAGAACAGAGGAGATTGCCGCTAATAATAAGGTGATTAACGTTACCATGCAAGAGAGTGCGGAGCAGTTGGAGGAGGTAGTGGTGAATACAGGTTATCAGACGATTAATACACGAAATTTAACGAGTTCTGTGAGTTCTGTAAGGGCAGAGGATATTTTGGTTGCCGGGATGACAAGTATCGATGCGGCTTTGGAGGGACGTATTCCAGATTTGTTATTGATGAGTAATTCCGGGGAAGTTGGTTCAACACCAAGAATTCGTATCCGTGGAACTTCGACTTTGTTGGGTAATCGTGAGCCATTGTGGGTACTGGATGGGATTATTCTTACCGATCCGGTTCGTGTTGACCCGACAGATTTGAATAATCCTGATTATATAAATATTATCGGTAATGCAATTTCTGGTATTAATCCTCAAGATATTGAAAGGATTGATGTGTTGAAAGATGCTTCTGCTACAGCTCTGTACGGGACTAGAGCTGCTAATGGGGTTATCGTTGTTACAACTAAAAAAGGTAGAAGTGGTAAGGCTCGGTTGTCGTATAATCATACATCGAAATTGACTCGTCGTCCTCGCTATTCTGATCGAGATATTAATTTAATGAATTCCCAAGAAAGGGTGCGTTTTGGAAAGGAATTGACCGATATGCATTATATTTTTCCTGAAGGAATGGTGATGGTGGGGTATGAAGGAGCGTTCTATCGTTTACAAACTGGAGCGTCCAATTATGAACAGTTTATGAACGAAGTAGAGTTTTACGAAAAAGTAAATACTGATTGGTTTGATGTTTTGACGAGAGATGCTTATTCCCATGGACATAATGTTAGTATTTCCGGGGGAAGTGACGATACTCGTTATTATACTTCTATTGGTTATGATCGGGAAAACGGAGTTTCTAAAACAACTTATACGGAACGTTACACTGCGTTGATTAATTTAAATACTGAGTTATTTGGTAAATTGAGATTAGGTCTTCAGTTAAATGGAAATATCCAGAAGAAAAATCATTTGATGGAATCAATTAACACGATGGATTATGCTTATAATACGACTCGCGCTCTTCCATGTTATAATGAAGACGGATCTCTGTTTTTTTACGGGAATCGTTATTATACCCATGCCAATAATCCGGGGAAAAAGTATAAATTCAATATTCTAAATGAAATTAATAATAGTTCTAATGAGTATGATGGAGAAGGATTAAGCGCACGATTGGATTTGAAATATAATATAATGGAAGGATGGGATATTAACGTGCTCGGATCTTATAATCGTAGTAGTACTTTGCAGGAAAAATGGTGGGGAGAGAAAACTCAATATGTAGCTATGTTGAGAGATGCGGAGGTAGACGAAAAGCCTTTGACGGATGCAGAGGGGGGATATTGTGAATTGCCCTATGGAGGTGTTTTATTAACGACTAATTCTATTTCTTCCGGATATACTTTCCGTATTCAAAGTGATTTTCGTCATTTGTTTGGATCAGATGTCCATCATTTGTTGACGGTATCCGTTGGTTTTGAGGCTAATAGCAGTAAATACAAAAGTTATTCGGATGAAAAGCGGGGATTCATGAAAGATCGAGGGTTACAGTTTACTGATGCAACCGGAATTACATTGAGTGATTATGCCCGGTACGAATCTTGGATAAAAAAGAATCACTTGACTATCAGTGATAATTTAACCAATATGTTGGCCGGTTATGCGACGGTTTCTTATAGTTACGAGAATCATTTTACGTTGAATGTAAATGGGCGTTTTGATGCTTCTAATAAGTTTGGTAGTAGAAGTAACGAAAAATTTCTTCCCGTTTGGTCTGTCTCCGGAATGTGGAATGGAAAAGAGAATTTATTGAAAAATGTTGAATTCGTCTCTAATTTACAACTTCGAGCTTCTTTTGGTATTCAAGGGAATATGTTAGATGACCAGAGTCCTAATTTGATTATTCGTAAAGGTACTGTTGACGCTTATTACGGGCAAAATATTTCGAATGTAGAACGTTTTCCTAATCCGAATTTACGGTGGGAACAGACAAATTCGTTGAATTTGACGTTGGATGTTGATCTTTTTGCTTCTCGTTTAGCTATTTCCGGTTCTTATTTTTTGAAGAAGACAAAGGATTGTTTTACTGACGTAGAGATTTCTCCTTTAAATGGTTTTTATAGTTACGTGATGAATAACGGGGATCTGACGAATAAAGGGTATAACTTGGGAATATCTGGTACTCCTATTCGTACAGATGATTTTACATGGCAAATAAGTTCTTATTGGTCTGGTAATTATAATGAAGTTGAAGCTCAAACAACGGAGGATTACAGTATTTCGGATTATTTGGATGGAAGAGCTTTGATGAACGGTAAACCGGTAGGGACGTTTTACAGTTATAAATTTTTAGGTTTGAATCCTTCAAATGGTGTGCCTGTTTTTGATGATTGGGAAGAGCGTCGTAATCAATTGGTAGGAAAATCTTTAGACGAAGTAGTAAAATTGGTGTTGGAAGATAGTGGTTCTCGTGAGCCGAAATTTTTTGGAAGTTTTTCAACTTCTTTGACTTATAAAAATGTAAGTGTATCGGCTTCTTTTGTTTATAGCTTAGGATCAAAAATTCGTTTATTTAGTTTATATAATCCTATTATTGAGGGTGTTTCTTCTGATGCCAATGTCCGGAAGGAATTTACAAATCGTTGGCAGGTACCGGGAGATGAAGAACGAACGAATATTCCTGTTATTTTGAGTCCTGCTGATCCTGATTATGATAATTATAGAGAACATTATTGTAAAGAGCCGGGTTTGGATATTGTCAGTTTTGCTTCAAACGTGTGGGATATGTATGATAAGTCGAATTTGCGAGTGGTGAGTGGTGATTATTTAAAATGTAACTCTATAACGGTGAGATATAATTTCTCTCCAAATCTTTTACAAAAAACACCGTTTTCATCGGCTTATGTTACTCTGAATGCAACAAATGTATTTACGATTGCGGCTAAAGAGTTAAAGGGCCAAGATCCGACGCAGGCAGGATTTGCTAAGCCAAATTTGTCGATTCGTCCAGCTTATTCTTTGGGGTTGAATGTTTCATTTTAAAAACGAAATGGCATGAAGAAATATTTATTATATATTGTATGTTTTATCAGTTTCACTAGTTGTGGAGATTTTTTAGATGAATATTCGCAAGATTTGGTTGTGGTGAAGACTGTTGAGGATTTGGATGAGGTGTTATTAGGGGATGTTTATTTGCCGAATAAGGCTCCTACTGCTTTTCTTTCGTCTTCTTTCGTATCGTGGCTTAATTTCTTGGATGATGATATAAATACCGTTATTTATCGTCGGGGAGGGGATAAGTGGTTGTCTACAAAATGGTTGTATGGTTATACGAATTGGTTGCAAGAGATTGGAGCGTCTGTTGATGGGAGTGTTACCATTGCTAGTGATGATAGTCCTTGGGTGGAGACTTATTATCGTATAAACATCATTAATGTTATTTTGAATGAGTTGAAAAATATTGATTTGGATGATGATGCGGATGAATTAGCTGCTCTTCGGATTCAAGGTGAATGCCATTTTCAACGGGGACTTTTCTATTTCTTTTTGGTTAATCTGTATGCGAAGGCTTATCAACCGGAGAGTGCGGGTGAGATGTTGGGGATTCCCTTGAAGTTGACGAGTTATGTTGAAAATGAGTTCCATCGAAATTCGGTTAAAGAAGTTTATGAACAAGTCGTAAAGGATTTGATCTTAGCTGTGGATGAGTTGACTCGTAGTCCGCAATCAAATCCTTCATTCCGGGCTTCGCGTGAATCGGCTTTACTACTTTTGTCGCGAGTGTATTTGTATATGCAGGATTGGGAAAATGCACGAAAGACAGCGAAGGAATTTTTAGAGAGTAAAAATATGTTGGTCAATATTGCGGGGTTAAGTACTGACCAGTATTTTATGAATAAGAATAATGAGGAAATTATTTTTTCTCAAAGTAGTCAGACTTTGGTGAATGTCCTAACTGCGGAAGGAGGGGATTTTTGCGTGTCAAGAAACCTCTATAATCTGTATGATGATAAGGATTATCGTAAAGAATTGTATTTTAAAAAAAATGTATCGACGGATAGTATTGCGTTAAATCGTAAATATTCAAAGAAAGAGGGAGAAGCGGCGCCTTCAGATGGTTTTACGTTGCGTGTGGCAGAAGCTTATTTGAATATGGCAGAAGCTTGTGCGATGTTGGATGATGCAGAAGCTTGTGATTGGTTGAATCAATTGCGTCGGAACAGGATAGGTCAGTATGTGGATATGCAATACAGCGGGGAAGAGTTAATCAATGAAATTCGGGAAGAACGGAGAAAAGAGCTATGTTTGGAGGGACATCGTTGGTTTGATCTGCGTCGTTATGCGGCATGTGTGAAGTATCCTTTTAAAAAGGAAATTGTTAGGGTATTTGCCGAGTATAGTCAGGATAATAATTATAAATTCAATACGGCAGAATTGTTCCGTTTGGAAAAAGATGATCCTGCTTATTTATTTAGGATTCCGGTAAGTATCCGGGAATATCATGAAGATATGCCGGATAACGAGCGTAACGTACGTAAAGCGTTTGCATCTTTAGATGCAGATGGAAATCTGATTGAAAATGAGTAAAGCTAGAATTATGAAGATGATAAGAATAGTTATTGCGTTATTTTTAGGATGGTGTCTTTTTATAGGGTGTGAAGACGAGAATATAGAGAGTGAACCGTCCTATTATGAAAATTTTTGGGAAATAAAGGATAATCCTAATGACCCGGTACAACATCGTGCTTTTGAAATCTATCAAAAATACGGGATTCCAGTATTCTTAAATGATACAATCGGTAAAATGTTTGTAAAGATAGACATTCATGGGGATTCTATATTCCGTTATGAAACAATAGATTTAAATTGGAATTTTACTTCAGAGAGTTATAGTACTCCTTATACTCACACGTATATAAAGGGGACGGATAAGTGTCTTATGGCATTGGAACTTGCTGCTAAATATTTGGAAACAATTCCAGCTAGTATTTATCCATTTTCTATGTTGCTGACAGAAAAAACCGTGAGACCGGATATGTCAGGAGGTGTCACTTCAATATCTTCAGGGATATTTTTCAGGACATTGCTGCTTTCTGATGTTTTGAAACAAAATACAGATGTGAAAGTAGAAAAGTATATTAACAAAATTATGATTGATGTAATTTTGAATAAAATAGACGATAATGCTGTTGATAATTTTTCAAAAGTTTCAGATCCGGATGATTATGATGTAAAATGGGAAGAGTTGGAACCGGATTTGCCAGAGAATTTTGATCCGGATATTTTAACGGATCCAGATGCTTTAGAGGAGGATAAGAAAGTGGTGAGAGATGTGTTGGGGAAATATGGTTTTGTATCTAGTTACGAACAACTTGATTTTGATGATGATTGGGAGTATGTTTATTTTGATTGTACCCCACCTTATCCGGATAGTGATTTACAGGGTTATATTAATGAGATTATTTCCGTCTCACCAGAAGAATTTGAAAGGCGTTGGGGAAATTATCCTTTAGTGATGCAGAAATACGAGTTTATTCGGGATTATATTCCGATGAAAGAATAACTGAGTGTTAATAGATAGTTGTTTTAGTATGAGAAAAATATTATTGGTAATATCTTTATTTGTCCTGTGGTGTTGTCAGGATGAGGATAACGTGGTATGTCCGGATGTGCAAATCGGTAATTTTACCGATGAGAGAGATCAGACAACTTATCGTTGTATTACAATAGGTAATCAGGTATGGATGGCAGAAAATTTACGTTTCCAACATGATGGAGGTGCTTTTGATGGATGTTGGACATGGAATGAGGAGTTGCCAGAGTTGAGCACAAAGCAATTTATAGAGTTAGTGGAAGACTATTGGGTCGAATACTTGATTTCTGATGATCTTTATTTTGAAATTGATGAGTTGAATCAAGAAGGATATTCTTATGAGGAGATCATTGATAAAGTTGGCGACCAATTGCCGAAAGAGTTACTAGAGGAATTTTATCAAACTAATCCGAACGGAGAGTTCCTGAAGGAATTCGGTTATCTTTATTCATATGAAGCGGCTGTGGCTGCGGTTCCGGAGGGATGGCGTTTGCCGACAGATGAGGATTGGCAAGAATTGGAAAAAACGTTAGGAATGTCTGGGAAGGAAATTTCCTTGATGAATCAATGGAGAGGAAATGGACAAGGGGATTTGTTGAAAAGTGGTGATAATGGTATTGGCTTTGATGCCTTGATGTGTGGAGGAAAGTTATTCGGGACAGGAGAAAAAGTGAATATTTATTCTCGTCAAGGAGTAAATGCTTATTTTTGGTCTGCTTCAGCTATTGCAGAGACGGATAGCACTCAAATAGCGGTTGTTAGAAGTGTGGGAATGGGAGAATCTGGAATATTGAGATTCTATTCCAGAACAGATGGTACTGCTTATAGTGTTCGTTGTGTGAAGAATAAAGAAGATTAAAATGAAGAGATTTGTACTTATTTTATTGGTGATATGTCCATGGCTGATAAATGCCCAACCGTTACATTATGCGACATCCTATGATAGTGCTTTTATACAGGCAAAGGAAGAGGGGAAAATGGTATTGGTCTATGCCTATTCACCCTGTCGTTTATGTGATGATATGACAGAAAAAGTGTTATCTTTACCTGATATTGCAGGTTTTTTGAATGACCATTTTATTTTGGTTGATATGGATATGGACGAACATGCTGGTGTTCTCTTTAAAAAAGAATACCAACTGAAACAGTGTCCTTCTTTTTTATTGTTTAATAATCAAGGAAAATTGTTACATAAAATGGTGGGTATTTGTCCTGGAGAGGAGCTATTGGCTAAAATTTCTCGGGGGTTAGATGAGCGGGCTAATTATGCTATGGTGAAACAACGTTATGAATCCGGGGAACGTTCTATTGATTTGTTGCCTGATTATCTTTTTGCTTTAGATGATGCAGGTGAAGTTGTTAGTTTACCTGATGTCACCCGAGATTTTTTCCCATCTTTTTCTTCTGAGGATTTAGTGACTAAGAAAGGGTGGATTATGTTTGAGATGTGTATCAACGATTATCAGGATTCCGTATTTCAGGCTTTTCTGCAAAATAAAGAGTATTTTGTGGATCATGTGGGAGAAAAGCAGGTTAATGCTAAAATCCGTCAAGTACTGATGGTTGCATTCCAATTGTGTATACAGGATTCTTCCAATATGGAGGATTCTGCTTTGTTAATGGTTACAATAGATAAAGCAGGGATGCCTGAGAGGGAAATTCTTAGACAGCTTTGGACATTACATGAAAAGAAAGATTATGCAGCTATAATGGATTTTTACGATCAGAAAATTTTTATGGTAGAACCTATCTTTAGAAGTAAATTGGGAGATTTTTTACCGATTTTAATGAAAGGGGCAGATCGTGTACAACGAGAACGAATTTCGGCTTATACTATGAAATGTTTGGTAGATTTAAGAGCGAGAAGGTCACATATAAAATAATTGAGATGAAAACAGGTTTATTAATTTTATTAGCATTTATTTTAAGTAGTATTACTTCTGTGGAAGCACAAGAGAGAAAAAATGGGAAAACGATGGAAAAGGAAGAACGTCCTTTGCAGGCAGGAGATCGTTGTCCCAATTTCTCTTTTGAGGATATTGACGGTAAGAAAGTAACTTTAAAATCTTTAAAAGGGAAGTATATTTTTATAGATATTTGGGCAACATGGTGCCCTCCGTGTCGTGATGAATTACCATTCTTAAAAGTTTTGGAAGAGAAATTTAAAGATCGGAATATTTGGTTCGTGAGTATTTCTTGTGACAAAGATAAAAAGAAATGGGTTGAGATGGTGAAAAGAGAGAAATTAGGTGGAATTCAGTTGCATATGGGAGATGATTGGTCTTTTATGGAGGCATTCGGTAATCGAAAGATTCCCCGTTTTATATTGGTTGATCCCAAGGGAAAAATCATTTCTCCTAAAACCTCTCGTCCTTCAGAACCAGGAACAGAAGTTATGTTGAAAGCTTTAAAAGGATTATGATTCAGATGTGTAGGATGAAAAATATCGTTGGAATATTATTGTGCCTGTTTGTCTCTACTTTTTTTAGTAAGAGTATGGCTCAAGATTACGTGGTGGTTGCCAGGCAAAAACTAAAAACAGATACTGATTGGGTAAAAGTTATCTCTTTTCTACAAGAAAAACATAATGCTCCCGTGTTTTATTATCGGAACTCTCCATTCGAGATTTTAGATAGTTTAAAGCTTTATAATCCTCGTTATGTTGCTTTTGTTGAAGAACCTAAGCAGGTTGATCGTGAATTGGTCATGCTTTTACGTAGGATGAGTCGTCAGGTGGATGAGGATATTTATTCGGATTATATTTGGGGGATTATTACTGGATATGATGCGAAGGCTGCTTTAAAGTTAGTTAATAATGGAGTACAATCTTTGAAGATAAAAAGTGCAGTATCGACTATTGCAGAGTTACGTGCAGCAAAGTGGTTTGATCGTTTTGCATGGATAGATGACCATCAGGATGGACTTTGTGGGGAAAAGAGAAGTATAAAAGATTCCGTTATTACTTATATGATCTCTCCGGATGAAAGTTTACAAAAATTCTATGATTTTTATAAAGAATATGATCCGGATTTTATCGTTACTTCTGGGCATGCCACGGAACGGAATTTAGAAATGCCATTTTCACATGGGAATATTAAGTCGAAGAATGGTTTGTTGTATGCGGCTTTTCCTGAAGGTAAGGAATATTTGGTTGAAAGTGGAAAGAGACGAGTATTTTTAGGGGCAGGAAATTGTTTACTTGGAAATGTCAGGAAAAATCCTAATTCGATGGCGATTGCTTGTTTGGGAAGTGGAAATGCTGCAGCAATGGTCGGATATGTAGTAACTTCTTGGTATGGTAGAGTTGGGTGGGGGACATTGAAATATTGGTTATTCAATCCGGGACGTTATACTTTGGCAGAGGCTGTATTTTTGAATGAGCAAGATATGTTATTTCAAATGAATCACTGGAATCCTAATTTTAATCAGGTGAATTTTCCTTATGCTCAATCAGATGCTCAAATTCGGGGAGAGATGAAAAAAGCTGTCGCTACGATTCAAAATCAGTTAGGTATAGAAAATCCGACTAAAGATCAGATTGGTTTCTTGTATGATAGGGACGTGTTGGCTTACTATGGTGATCCTAAAGCTGATATTCGTTTGCAAAAAATTCCTAAAGAAGAGGAGTATAAGGTCGATTTTAAGGTTAAAGGGGAGAAATGTGTTATTAAAATTAGAACGCAGAAGAATTTCAATATTAATCACTTGAAAGGAGAGCAATTTAAGCAAGAACATGTTGGTAATTTGCCTTTTAGTTATTTTTTTCCAGAACGGTTAAAAAGTCCTCGTTTAGTATCAAAATGTTTAGGTGACATTTTGATTAATGAAGATTTTATGTTGATTTATAAACCGGATTTCAAACCCCAAAAAACGTATAAGGTTGTTTTGGAATTGGGATTATGATGGAGTTTTAGAAAATGAAGGTATCCTTGGGGAAGAACGTAAAAATATAGAATTGATGCTTGTAGTAAATATAAGGAAAAGTAAGTGCGATCTATTTGTAAAGTAGTCGAGAAGCTACCCCTTATTCGTTGCTGATTCAGAGCTGATTCAGAGTTTCTCCTGTCTGGACTGTATGAGTCACGAGTAAGCTCTGAATCAGTTTCGAAAAAGGGATTTCTTCTCTCTCAATTCTCGGTAGGATTACCGTTACTTCTTTCACAAAGGAAATCGGATAATAATTTGGTTTACATGGGTACTTATTTTGCTTACATCCCTGCTTATATGAGGGGGATAAAAACCATTAAAACCGCCTAAAACAAAAAAGCACCTACATTCGTAAGTGCTTTAAAATGAGAGCGGAAAACGGGACTCAAACCCGCGACCCCCAGCTTGGAAGGCTAGTGCTCTATCGACTGAGCTATTTCCGCAATATGTGGGGAGAGCAGGATTCGAACCTACGAAGACGATGTCAGCTGAGTTACAGTCAGCCCCAGTTGGCCACTTTGGTATCTCCCCTTTGTTCAAAGAACAATTATTTCGGGTGCAAATATACAGCTTTTTGGTTTTGACGCAATAGTTTTTGGGGATTTTTTGCATGGTAATATTTAATTTCTTTAATAATATAAAGGAGTTCAGTGAGTTGTTTAACAGAGTTTGTGGCGTAAACAGTATTCTTACCTTTGATAATTGTAGGTATGGATGAAATAATAACTACATTTGTAATGGGTTATAAATATTATTATTATGCAAGATTTAATAAACGGACGTTGCGGTTGGTGCGGAACAGACGAACTGTATGTGAAATACCATGATCAAGAGTGGGGAAAATTGGTGACCGATGATAAGAAATTATTTGAATTTCTAGTGTTGGAGAGTGCTCAAGCCGGATTGAGTTGGATAACGATCCTTAGGAAACGGGAGGGATACCGCAAGGCCTTTTGTGATTTTGATGCCGAGCAGGTGGCGCGAATGACGGATGAAGATATTGAACGGTTAATGCAGTTTGAGGGTATCGTGAGAAATCGTCTAAAAATCAAATCGACGATCACCAATGCAAGGCTATTTCTTGATATACAAAAAGAATTCGGTAGTTTTTATGACTATACATTATCGTTCTTTCCCGGCAGGAAACCGATTGTCAATACTGTGCGGGCTTTAAGTGAGATTCCTGCATTTTCTCCCGAATCTGATGCCATGAGTAAGGATATGAAAAAAAGGGGATTTAAATTCTTTGGAACTACGATTTGTTACGCTCATTTGCAAGCAGCGGGGTTTATCGACGATCATCTGGTGGATTGCGTTTGTCGAAAAGGGTTATAACAATATAACTTTAGAAAGAGGAGATAAAAGAAAACCGCCCGAAGGCGGTTTGAATTATTTCTTTTTATATCCCACGGGTTGTGTGTAGATAACAATGTGTTTTGCCGGGAGTCCGATGACTTTGGCTAATTCTTCCTTATTCACGGAACCGATGAGAACGGTTGCCATGTCTTTTGCGGCACATACCAGGTAAACGGATTGTGCCATGTAGCCAACATGGTGGTAAGAGTATTCTTTTTGGTGTTCCGGGTTCGTGATTCGCCCTTCCTTGTTATGGTCGGCCGTGTAGATAAAACACACGGGAGCGACACTCATGAAAGGTTGTGGTCCACATTCTTTACGGAAATCTCCTTTCTTCACAAGTTCCAGTTCATGTTTCTCGGCGTTATAACGGTAGATACCATCTGCTGTGGCCACATAAAGTACCATTTCCTGCCAGTTGGTGGCGGTGGGAACTGTTCGTTTGCCGCTTTCCGGGCGGTTAATACCGTTTGCCGCCCACACGAGGTCGGAAAGGTCCTGTAAGGATAGTTGTTTCGTGTCGAAATTCCGGTCTGTTTGCCGTTCGTTCAAACAGTCCATGAGAGCTTTCCCCCCGCTCTTTTTCGGGGCGGGTAATTTAATGTTTTGTGCGCTGATTGCGCCGCATAATACTGTTAGAACCAGCATTGAGATAATTGTTTTCATTAATTTACAACATTAGTGGGTGTACCATTAAAAAAGTTCAGGATGTTATCAACTGCTTCCTGCCCGGTGGCAATGCGCGTGTCGATAGTGCCTGTAGCGTTGTGCGGTGCAAGGATCACGTTATCCAAGCCATAGAGCATTTCTGTAACATGGGGTTCATCCTCGAACACATCCAAGGCTGCCCCGGCGATTGTTTTATTTTGTAAACAGATAGCTAATTCTTTTTCATTAATGACAGCACCGCGAGCCGTATTTACCAGGATAGCGGTCGGTTTCATCAATTCGATTTCCCGTTTTCCGATCATGTGACGGGTTTCATCTGTCAGTGGTGTATGAATGGAGACGAAATCCGATTTTTTCAACAACGTGTCAAGATCAACTTTCTCGTATCCTTCTACTGTACTCCGGCGATTGTAGTAAATAACATTCATTCGGAATGCTTCTGCCAGTTTAGCCACTGTTTTGCCGATATTTCCCATGCCGATAATTCCCAGCGTGCGTCCTTCCAGCGTGAATCCAAGATTTTTCATAACACCCCACATACTTTCTTTTTCAACCCGGATGCGACGGTCACATTCGGTGATTCGGCGTGCGGCACTCAGCATGAGGCCCATGGCCATTTCTGCCGTTGGAAAGCACACTGCTTTCGGGGTGTTACAAACAGCGATGCCTTTGGAACGGGCAAATTTGATGTCGATGTTGTTGTAACCGACACCGAAATTGCTAATTACTTTTAACTTTTTTCCGGCTTCGATAACGGCGTTATCGATCGTGCGGGTGAAGATGCCTAGAATAACGTCGTAATCCGGAACAAGTTTAATTAATTCTTCCGTGGTGAAATACTCGCCTTCCGGCATGGTAATCGTGTGTTCTTTTCCCAGTTTGGCGAATGATTCGCGGGGAATGTTGTAAGTAACTAGAACTTTCATATTTTTAATTTTAAATCTTATTAATCACGTTTTCGATAGACATTTCATTCTAAATTTTTCTCAAGCTCATACGGGCATCTGCCGGGGCTTCTAAGCCGATAAACTGTGATGCCAGGTATTTGTAATATCCAGTAACGGCAACCATCCCTGCGTTATCCAGCGAGAATCCCAATCGGGGTATGAAAACCTCCCACCCAAGGCGGGCTCCTTCATCATACACGGCTTTTTGTAACCCGGAGTTGGCTGATACACCACCTCCAATGGCTATTTGTTTGATTCCGGTTTGTTTAGCGGCTTTTTTCAATTTGGCCATGAGGATATCAACGATAGTTTTTTGCAACGAGGCACATAGATCATTGAGGTTATGTTGTATGAAATCCGGATCGTTTTTGATTTCATCCCGGATAAAGTATAGGAATGAGGTCTTCAGTCCACTAAAACTATAATCCAATCCGGGAATATTCGGTTTGTTGAACGTGAATCTTTCCGGGTTGCCTTCTTTTGCCAGACGGTCGATTACCGGCCCTCCGGGATAGGAGAGTCCCATTACCTTGGCGCATTTGTCATAGGCTTCTCCCGCCGCATCATCAATGGTTTGCCCGATAACTTCCATGTCTAGGTAGTCCCGTACGATAATAATCTGCGAGTTTCCTCCAGACACAAGTAGGGTTAGGAACGGGAATTTCGGGTGACGGAATTCCATGCCCGGTTCTTTAATGAAGTTTGCGAGAATGTGTGCCTGCAAATGGTTTACCTCGATCATGGGTATTTGTTTGGCGATAGCGAATCCTTTGGCAAAGGACGTTCCCACAAGGAGAGAACCTAGTAATCCGGGACCTCTGGTAAAGGCCACTGCATTTACTTCATTTTCTGAGATGCCGGCCTGTTTTAAGGCTTGCGCTACCACCGGGATGATGTTTTGCTGGTGTGCCCGGGATGCTAATTCTGGTACGACTCCTCCATAGGCCTCGTGAACCTTTTGACTGGCAATAACATTCGATAGCACAACCCCGTCTTTTAGTATAGCGGCCGAGGTGTCGTCGCAAGAAGATTCAATACCGAGAATTACAACGCCCATTTTAATTTTAGATTTTAAATTTTAGATTTTAGATTCCAATCGCACAAATCCCATTTTAATTTCTTGATTTTAGATTATGAATGACAGTTTTTTCATTTTCAACTTTTCATTTTCAATTTTCAATTATTAAGATGAAATGTCCTGCAATATTAATAAATTTGCGTGCAAACTAAAATAATGACAGCATAAAAAAAATAATCTCCATATTATCCCGTTGTGTGATAGGATTGGTCTTTTTGGCCTTTGCTGCGTACATGGCTTTAATGACCCCGTTTGTACAGACGAGGTTAGTAGATTATTTTACCCGTATTTTAGAGGAGCGGACGGGAACCACGATTTCTATCGGACGAGTGGAATTTCGCCCGATTGAGTCACTGATCCTGAATGATGTGTTTGTTCGGGATTGTCGACAGGATACGCTTGTGTTTTGCGAGCGGCTGGTGATGAAGGTGGATTCCGTGAGTTTCGTGAAAAGACGTTTCACGATTACGGAGGCTGCTTTCGAAAAAGCCAAGTTTAATTTATGGATTGAACGTAGGCAAGATGGGGGAGAGAGTCTTACAAACGTGGAACAGCTCATTAATTCTTTTTCGTCTTCTAAGGCCGATACCGTGCCTCAAACCTCCTCGGGATGGAACGTGAATCTGACCCAGGTAATATTGAAAGACTGTCGTTTCCGGTATATCGAGAGCGATTATGAACCGACAGATTACGGGATTAACTGGACGGACGTGGAGTGCCGGAATTTGAACGTGCGTATTTTTGGTATTGATTTTTCGAACAAGCAATACAGGGCCAAAATTGATGGACTTCGTTTCAGGGAAAAGTCAGGTTTCGAGGTGACCAATATGGGAGGAGAAGTCGTGGCGAGTGATGATAATTTGTTGATAACAAACACGTTTATACAGACGAAACAAAGTAAGGTTTACTTGGATACGTTGGAGTATAACTGGGTCCCGGAACACGATTACTGGCGTAATTTTACCACGAGGATGCAACAGCGTTACGTGTTTACCGATTCTAGGGTAAATTTTGATGATTTGGCGTATTTTAACGGGAAGTTATTGGGGATGCATAATACTGTTTTCGGTAGCGGGGTGGTTTTTAATACGATAAACAATCTGGAAGGACGTGATTTAGAGGTTTACCTGGGCGATAAGAGCGTGCTTCATGGTTCATTCGCATCGCACGGGTTACCTGCTTTTTTCGAGACGGATTTCAATATTGATTTTACGGACACGAAGGTGTCGCCACCGGAATTAGAAGCTATTTATATGCCTTGGCTTGAAAGCCATTACGTGAAAATTCCGGAAATCTTGCATAAATATGACGTCTTTACTTTCGATGGGAATTTTCAGGGAAAGATTGAAGACTTTGCTATAAAAGCTCGAACCACGACTCCAGGGATGGTGGGGAGTGTGCTTTTTAATTGCGTGATGGACAATATCGGGGATATTCGTTACGATGGTTGGTTCGGTTTGGGACAAGTCCAATTTGGATTCCTCACGGGACAATCTTTTTTGGGAAGAGGGTCGTTTTTCGGAAAGTTCGATGGTGTACTGGGCGATTCGATTTCTCGATTCAATTTATCAAGCGATATACGCCGTTTGCAGTTATTTGATCGGGAAATTCGGAATCTTCGTTTGACATTGGGAACGGAAGACGATCATTTATATCTACTTTCTTCCGTGAAAAACGATAGTTTGCAGGCAGATATCCTTTTAGATTATGTTATGGGCGACACGTTGAGTCTGGCAAAGACCGAAGGCTATGTGAACGTGCGTCAGTGGGATGAGTGGGCCCCCTCTGTTTTTGGTGAAAGAGAGTCTGTTGAATTTGATTTTAGCGGTACGCTGAAACAAAACGAGGATAATCGTTGGGTGGAATTACTGGTGCCGGGGTTGAAATACGAGAATAGCAGGGGAACGTGGAGTACCGATTCCTTGAAATTCTCCACGACTATACTGGGTGAGTACAGTTTCACTCAATTACAGTCGGATGTGGCGGACGTGACGATGGAAGGTTTTTTCCATTCCTTGGAAGTGACCGATTTGTGGAATAGTTTTTTAGTAAGTTATTTACCCGACTATAAGTATGCCGTTGACAAGACTTTGCCGGAAGGTACGAGCCTGATGCTGGACGTGCATTTAAATGATATTAATCCTTTTTTGAAAGTGGCTTACCCGCAACTGAAGCTGTCCCGGGGAGGGAATTTGGCCTGTGAGTATCATTATGCAGACCGTCAGGTCGAGTTGTTTTTGGTGGCAGATACGATTTCCTATGGTGATTTTAAATTACGTGATTCCCGGATGAAACTGAATGGAGACGGGATAAACTTACACTGCACGTACACGGCTGATGAATTGAAATATATGAATTTCGGAAAGTTGTATAACGTGCGGAACGTGATAGAAGTAAACACGAATAACGTGAGCGAGCGTCTAACTTGGTGTAATTGGGAGAGGGAGAGTTATAGCGGGTCATTTTCGGCTAACTTGCGTTTGTTGAAATACGGGGATCGTCATTTGACCCAGGTGTTTATTCATCCGAGTACGTTCGTCATGGCGGATAGTACATGGCACGTGGCACGTTCCATGATCTTGAAAGAGAATAATGACATTTTCGTGAATAATTTTGAAATCAGCCGGGGAGAACAACGCTTTCGTTTGTGGGGACGGGTGACGGATAATCCTCGTGATGTTCTTTCTTTGGAATTTCATGATTTCAGTTTGACCGAGTTTAATAAGATTCTTTTTGATAATAAATTGCAACTTTTCGGTCAGGTGAATGGTGAAGTGAGAATTCAAGATTTGTACAAAGATAATTTGATATATGCGAACGTGAATGTGAATCAGTGGGGAGTTAACCGGGACACCTTAGGTGTACTGGATTTGAATTCTCGTTGGGATGCCTCGAATAGTGCTTTGGAAATAAGCATGGTAAATCGGATGAAAGAGAGAACCCCTATAGGGGTGTTCGGGTATTATAAACCTTCGACAGACAGTTTGAATGTGAATTTGGAACTTTCCCGGATAGAGGTGAATTATCTGGCAGGTTATTTCCCGGATATGTTGAAGGGGGGTGAGGGGGCGATCTCTGGTAATTTGGTTATGAAGGGAACGACACAAAAGGCTTCGATAGACGGTTTTTTGGAAATGGATTCCGTATCGCTTACAGTAGCCGGGTTGAACACGGCTTTTAAAGTCGATGATCGCTTGCCTGTGAAAAATAATCGGGTCGTGCTGGATAATTTCAAGATATATGATGCCAAGGGACACGCATCTGTTTGTTCGGGATATTACGATCTGAATTCGAATTTATACGACGTGTCGCTTAAATTTAATAACTTCCGGGTGTTGAATACTAAAGCAAACCAGAATGATACGTTTTACGGACAATTATATATCACGGGACAAACCCGGATGAATAATTTGTCCGGGGGAGGGGCTTTATCCGTGAATTTGAAACCGGAGGCACATTCCGTACTTTATATTCCTTTAACTTCGGCATTGACGGAGGAAGACGGGAGTTTCCTGCATTTTATAAACAATCGTCAGCCGGATGAAGGGCGTCGTCCGGGTGAAGAACGTGTTTCGTTGGTTTCCAATTTTGATTTGAATGCTAATATCGAGATCAATAATAATCTGGAAGTGCAGATTATTTTTGACCCCACGATCGGGGATATTTTGAAAACGGTGGGAAGTGGTAATCTGCGTTTCGGATTGGGGAAAGATAACGAGTTGGATATGTTCGGGGAGTACAAGATTGAAAAGGGGGATTACTTGTTCACGTTGAGTAATTTGATTAATAAAAAGTTTGTGCTGAACCCTGGGGGAAGTATCAGGTGGAATGGTTCGCCATATGATGCCACGATCGACGTGAGCGCTATATATAATTTGCGTACCTCTTTGAGTGATTTGCTTGCCGGAACCACGACGACGGTGGATAAGACGACGAAAGTACCTGTTGAGTGCGAGTTGAAGTTGGGGGAGAATCTGATGAATCCGAACGTGCAGTTTGGCATTAATTTCCCCTCTCTCGACGTGCAGATGCGAAGTCTGATGCAGAGCTTTTTTTCCAGTCAGGATGAGATTAATAAACAGATGTTTTCTTTGCTGATATTGAATAAATTCTATACCCCGGATTATGTTGAGAAGGATGCCGAATTGGAAGAACGGAACACGGGATACCAGATGGGGGTGACAACGGCGAGTGAGTTGTTGTCCAATCAATTATCCCGTTGGTTATCACAGATCAGTAATAATTTTGATATCGGTTTTTCTTATCGTCCGGGTGATCAGGTCACGACGAACGAGTTCGAGCTGGCTTTATCGACCCAGATTTGGAATAACCGAGTGACGATTTCTGCTAACGGTAACATGATGGAGAAAGCAAAGACTAATTCCAATACATCAATCACGGGTGATTTTGACGTGGATGTGAAATTGAATCGCCAAGGAACACTCCATCTGAAGGCCTATTCACATACAGATGAGAAGATTACCTACAATGCGACCGAAACCGTGCAGGGTGTCGGTGTCTCTTACCAGGAGACGTTCGATACCTTTCGGGAATTATTCCGTAAATATCTGGCTATTTTTAAACGGAAAAAACGACCGTCAACCTCCATGCAATCCTCTGATAATAAGCAATGATTTTCATTTTTTAACTTTCCATTCTCAATTTTCAACTCTTTATCATTGTTTTTTTGATTTTTTTTCGTCAAATTGTGCTCGTTACGTGAAAACGTCGAACCTAACTAAAATTATATCATGAAAAAAATGACCGAACAAGAGTACATGGACCGAGAGGCCAAATACGGTGCTCACAATTACCATCCACTTCCCGTGGTGTTAGAAAAAGGAGAAGGTATTTACGTGTGGGATGTTAACGGAAAACGTTATTTCGATTTTCTGTCGGCTTATTCTGCCGTGAACCAAGGACACTGCCACCCGAAGATTGTAGAGGCAATGACGGAGCAAGCCAAAAAGTTGGCTTTGACTTCCCGGGCTTTCTATAATAACGTGTTGGGTGAATGGGAAGAATATATTACTAAATATTTCGGCTACGATAAGGTGCTGCCAATGAATAGTGGTGCCGAGGCTGACGAGACCGCCTTGAAATTATGCCGTCGTTGGGGATATGACGTGAAGGGAATACCCGCCGATCAAGCCAAGATTATTGTTTGCGATAATAATTTCCACGGTCGTACAATCACGATTGTTACACTTTCTAACGATCCTTCTTCTTATGCCGGATTCGGGCCTTTTACTCCCGGGTTCGTGAGAATACCGTATGATGATATTCCTGCTTTAGAAGAGGCGTTGAAAGACCCGAACGTGGCGGGATTCCTTTTGGAACCGATTCAAGGAGAGGCTGGTGTTTACGTGCCACATGAAGGGTATTTAAAGAAAGCATACGATTTGTGTAAGGCTCATAACGTGTTGTTTATGGCTGATGAAGTGCAGACCGGTATTGCCCGCACGGGTAAAATGCTGGCGTGTGACCACGAGGGGGTGCGACCGGACATTTTGATTCTGGGTAAAGCCATTTCCGGAGGATTGATGCCTGTTTCCTGCGTGTTGGCAGATGACGAGATCATGCTGACCATTAAGCCGGGAGAACATGGTTCAACCTACGGGGGAAATCCCATCGCGGCTAAGGTGTCTATGGCAGCTTTACAGGTAATCAAGGATGAGAAACTGGAAGAGAATGCCGAAAGACTGGGTAAGATTTTCCGGGAGAGAATGAAGGCGATTAAATCCGATATGGTGGAAATTGTCCGCGGTAAAGGTTTGCTGAATGCGGTGGTAATTACCCCGAAGAATGGCAAGACGGCTTGGGATGTATGTTTGAAGTTGCGTGATAATGGTTTGTTGGCTAAACCGACCCACGAGCATATTATCCGTTTCGCCCCGCCTTTGGTAATCAATGAAGAGCAATTAATTGAAGCGATAGGTATTATCGAGAAAACATTAAAAGAGTTCGAGTAGTCGGACTTGAATGTATTATTAGGCATCTTTTCATGATCACGAGTTTGATCTTGGAAAGATGCTTTTTTATTGCCTTGGGGATAATCCATACTAAATCTTACGTATATCGTGTTATTTCTCTGTTATAGTTTCGATATATTTTCCTTTATAGGAACGAAGACATATCGAAACTATAACAGAGAAATAACGAATAGATGTAAGCTTAAGATGGGAGTAAGACAAAAGCATTTATGGGTCAATATTATCTTATATTATTTCTTTAAATTGTGAAAAGTTTATTTTTCTGCATATATTTGTTTTATTAAATATCCCTCTTATGTCAATAGATTTTGATTCATTACTAGAAGGCGTTAATAAAAAAGATATGCGGGCGTGGGAAGATCTTTATGCAGGGTATTATGCCGTGCTGTGTTCTTACGTGAACAATATCTTGCGAGACCGGGATCAAGCTCAGGATATCGTGCAGGAGGTTTTGGTGGCTGTCTGGAAATCTTCCAAACAGTTTGGGGATATGAAGGAATTGACTTCTTATTTGTATCGCTCTTGTTATAACAATGCATTGATTTATAAGCGTAATGTTCAAATTCGTAAGGGAATAGAACAGAAAATCATTTTGGAGGCAGAAGTGGAATTTTCAGACGAAATTTTTGCTATTACCGTGAGGGATGAGTTATTGAGACAATTATATTGTTATATCAAGGAATTGCCGGATGGTGCCCGGGAAATAATGGAATTAAGTGTTTTGGGATTGTCCGGGCCTGAAATTGCAGAAAAGTTAGGGATCACGATTCATACGGTGAAAACACAGAAGAATCGAAGTTTCAAGTATTTACGAGAGAGGTTGAAAGGTTCGGTTCTGTTGTTTTTAATTTAATCAAAACTTTTTATCGTTTTTGTCATACTCTTTATGACTTCATGTATTATACGATCAAATGATCTATTGTTGATGTTTCGTGTTTTTTACCGGCATAACGGTAAATACGTGGATGAATAAAATAACAGGAGATGAAATTGGATTTACATAGAGTGATAGAATTGTTTCAAAAATCTTTTTCGGCTTCGCTTTCCGATAAAGAAAAAGAGGATTTGGATGATGTTTTGCAAAATGATTATTTGAAAGAGGCATACAACCAATTATCAGATGAAACTTTTGTGCTGGATAAATTTCGGGAGTTTGAAGAGTATGAGTACAAACCTGCTTTTGATAAGTTAAAAGCTTACCGGCATCGTACCCAGATTAGTCGATGGATCGCATGGGGATCGTCTATCGCTGTGGTCTTGATCCTTATGTTTGTTTGGGGTCACCCTTGGGAATATCGTGGTGATATGCAGGAGTTAGTTAAAAAAACGCAACATATTATACTCCCCGGAAGTAATGCGGCCATTTTGAAGTTGGCAGACGGAAGAATGATCGAAATCGGGAAACAGCCACTGGAACTTAAAGATATTCAAGGATGCGTGGTAAAATATGAAAATGGTCGTCTTTCTTATTCTTCTGGAGAAGAAGATCGGGTAACGGAGGCTTACAATGAATTGGTTGTGCCTGTTGGTGGAGAATGTCATGTTCTTTTAGATGATGGGACGGAAGTTTGGCTAAATGCAGATTCAAAATTGAAATATCCTATTGCGTTTAGTGGGGAAAGTCGTGAAGTGATCTTGTCGGGAGAGGCTTATTTTGATGTGAAAAAGGATGCTCGTCCTTTTGTTGTAAGTTTGGAATGTGGTGATATAACTGTATTAGGAACCTCTTTTGGCGTGAGTGCTTACCCGGGTTATCCGAATTATACGACTTTGGTCAAGGGAAGTGTCCGTTTTACTTCTCTACGACAGGAACAAGTTGTTTTGACTCCTGGAGAACAGGCTATAGTTGATATTTCCGGAACTCTGGAGAAACGGAACGTGGATGTGGAAGAGTTTGTCGGGTGGAAAGATGGCATGTTCATTTTCAAGGATAAACCATTGGCTGAAATTATGAAAATATTGGAGCGTTGGTATGGAGTAAACGTGATTTTTCAGGATGAAAGATTGAAAGAATTGGAGTACACGGGTAGTCTTGAAAGATATGATTCTATTAATACATTCTTGCAATTGTTGGAAAAATTAAAAGAAATTCGGTATGAGATAAAGAAAAATACAATCATCCTATCTAAATAAAAAGAGAAAGACAGACAACAAATTTCTCAGGTTCGGTGTCTGTCCCTTCTCGATTTATATTATTAATATAAACTACAATAATATGAAAAAAAAACGATTAATTAGGTTTCCTAGCCTATTAAAAAGGTACAAGAAAAATTTAATGATTATGAAGTGGTGTATTGCTTTTATCTGCTTGTTCACTTTGAACTTGTCTGCGAATGTGTATTCTCAAAAGAATATTGTGTCGCTGGATTTATCTGATGTATCCGTTGAACAGTTTGTGAAGGCGGTTAAGCAGCAGACGTCACTTAAATTCATGTATAATTCGTCTCTTATTCGTCAGACTGGGAAGATTTCGGTGAAAGTCGAAAACAAAGAGTTGAAGGACGTTCTGAGCATGGTGTTGGGTAAAGTCAATCTAGAGTATGAGTTTTTTAATAACGTGATCTTGATTCGAGCAAAAGATGAAAAGAAAAGCGAACCATTACAAAAAAACGTTAGAGGGTGTGTGAAAGATGAGAAAGGGACTCCTTTGCCGGGTGTAACGGTGATGTTGAAAGATGCAAACTTGGGTGTTGCTACGGATGTTGACGGTAATTATTCACTTTCTTTTTTGGACCAAAAGAATTTGATCATTCTATTTTCATTTGTTGGAATGTTACCGGTAGAGGTTAAATACACGGGACAGGATACGATTAATGTTGTATTGAAAGAGGATGTTGAGAAGATCGATGAGGTAGTTGTGAACGGTTATTTTACTCGGAAGAAAGAAAGTTATACAGGGGTGTCGACAACTTTTTCCGGAAGTGAACTTCGTAAAGTGTCGACGGGAAGTATTTTGAATACCTTGTCTATGTTGGATCCTTCTTTTGTGAAAGTTGTAAATAACGAGATGGGAAGTGATCCGAATACAATTCCGAGTTTTGAAATTCGTGGTTCCAGTAGTCTAAAATCAACATTTGAAGGTAATCCCAATATGCCGACGTTTATTATGGATGGTTTTGAGGTTTCTGCACAAAAAGTGTTTGATTTGGATCCGACTCGTGTTCGTTTTATAACGATATTGAAAGATGCTGCTGCTACGGCAATTTATGGATCCCGTGCGGCCAACGGGGTGGTTATTATTGAAACCGAATTGCCGAAAGCGGGAAAATTACAGTTTTCGTACAATGGAAGTGCCAATTTCGAGGTGGCAGACCTTTCTGATTATAATTTGATGAATGCAGAAGAAAAATTGGAATATGAAGTGCGTTCGGGCTTGTATAAAACTGAAAATCAAAGTCCTGAATATGCTGACGGTAACTTAGCTTCTTATAATCAAATATTGAAATTGGTTAAAGAGGGCAATGATGTGGATTGGTTAGCTATTCCTGTTAGAGACGTCGGGATTGGGCATAAACATTCCGTTATGGCTGAAGGTGGGAATGAAACATTCCGTTATGCTTTAGATCTTTCTTATTCAAATACGGTAGGGGTAATGAAAGGTTCCAAGCGCAATAATTATGGAGGAGGTGTGCGTCTTCAATATAATTTGAAGAAATTGAAATTTATGAACTATGCATCTTTCAGTCATTTAAAATCAGTGAATTCTCCCTATGGCAGTTTTAGTTCATACACCTATTATAATCCCTATTATAATCCTTATGATGAGGAGGGTAATATAAAGAAAATACTCTATTCTTATCAGTATTATGACAATGGAGTAAAGACAAAACCGATGTATAACGAATTATATAATGCGACGTTACCATCGAAGAATCAATCGGTGGGCAACTATTTTATGAATAATTTCTCCGTTGAATATGATATTATTCAAGGATTGAAATTGAAAGCGAATTTATCATTGAGTGTAGATAATAATAAATCGGATGTTTACGTGTCAAATGAGAATACCAGTTTTATTGGGAAAGAAACAAAAGGTAGTTATTCTCAATCTTGGTCAAATAGTTTTAGTTATGATATAAATGTTGTTTTAACTTATGTCCGGAATTGGAAAAAGCATTTTTTGAATGCGGGATTGATTTATAATTTGCGGGAGAGTAATATGGACGCAACGAGTTTGTCTGCAGTTGGTTTTCCTAATGAAAATATGGATCATATTTCTATGGGAGCGGGTTTTACGGAAGGAGGGAGACCGGGTGGAAGTTATGATATATCCCGTTTAATCGGTTTTGTCGCTAACCTTGGTTACACGTATGATAACAGATTTTTACTCGATTTTTCATTGAGAAGTGATGGCTCATCTTTATATGGAGCTAATAACCGATGGAGTACATTCTGGTCTTTAGGAGTTGGTTATAACTTGCATAACGAAAAGTTTATGGAGGGGGCTTCGTTTGTTGATTTGTTAAAAATAAGAGGATCGATTGGAACAACTGGAGGACAAAATTTCAATCCCTACCAGTCCATGACAATGTATTCTTATAACGATAGTCGGATAAGCGGGATTTCTTATACAGGTTATATGGGAGTTTTACTGAAAGCATTCGGGAATAAAAATTTAAAATGGCAAAAAGTCGAGAAACGGAATGTGGGGTTGGATTTTGAATTATTTGATCGACGCTTAAGAGGTTCATTTAACGTATATAGTGACCTTTCTAAGGATGTGCTTATTGATGTTACAGTTGCTCCCTCGTTAGGTTTTTCTTCTTATAAGGAGAATTTGGGAGAAGTGAAAAACAGTGGTGTCGAATTGACTTTAAAAGGAACCGTAATTCATGATATGGATCGAGATATAATTTGGGATGTAATCTTTAATCTGGCTCACAATAAAAATAAAGTGATGAAGATAAACAGGGCTTTAACGGCTTTTAATGAATCTCAAGATGCGGAGGTGAAGAATAAACCGACGATTAGGTATAAAGAAGGATTGTCTCAAAATACGATTTGGGTGAATGAATCTCTTGGGATTGATCCTGCTACAGGGGAGGAGATTTTTTTAGATATGAATGGAAATAAAGTGAATGAATGGAGTACGGCTAATTATAAGCCTTTTGGTTCTACGGATCCTAAAGTTTACGGGACAATAGGAACAATGTTCGTTTATAAAAAATGGGAGTTGAATGCACATTTATATTACAAATATGGTGGCTATTTATACAATTCAACCTTAGTAGATAAAGTGGAGAATGTAAATCCTAATGAAAATGGAGATAAGCGAATTTTATATGACCGTTGGAATACCCCGGGTGATATAGCTAAATTCAAGAAAGTTAGTGATGTGTCAGAGACTAAGCCCACCTCTCGTTTTGTAGAGAAAGAAAATTATATACAACTTCAATCGTTGTCCTTAGGGTATGATTTTAGCAGCGATAAACTTCGGAAAATGGGAATTCAACGATTGAAAGTATCGGCTATCGGTAATGATATATTCAAATCATCTACCGTGAAAATGGAGAGAGGAACTTCTTATCCTTATGCAAGAACGTTTTCTTTATCAGCTCAAATAACTTTTTAATTTGATTGTTATATGAAAAAATTAATAAATAAATCTATTATTCTTTCCCTGTTTTTGGCATTGACTGCGTGTAATGATTGGTTAAATGTTTCTCCTAAAACTGACATGAAAGCCGAAGATTTGTTTTCGACTGAAGCGGGGTTTCGGGATGCTTTGATTGGGGTTTACGCTTTGATGGCAACGGATAATCTTTACGGGAAAAATTTGTCTTATGCTTATTTGGATGTTTTGGCCCAGTATTATACAAGTCCTCATAGTAATACATCTGCAGGATACGAGCATAATTTAAAAAATGCAGCTGCGTATAATTACACGGAGACGGGCGAAGAATCAAGAATATTATCTATTTGGTCGAGTCATTTTTCTGCAATAGCTAATATAAATCAGGCTTTATTGTTTATAGATGAAAATCGAGATGTGTTTACGTCAGAGGATATTCATCATATTTACAAGGGGGAGTTTTTAGCCCTTCGAGCTTTACTTCATTTTAATGTTCTCCGTCTTTTTGCACTATCTCCAATGATGGATAATCAGAATGGATTGAATACACTCGCTATTCCTTATGTAGAACAATATACAAATATCGCTCAACCTCAATTAACGGTGAAAGAAGTATTGGCAAAAATCGTAAAAGATTTGTTTGCAGCTAAGGATTTGATGAGAGAGCGGGAAATTTTTAATGAATCAGATGCTTCCTCTCCGATGTATAAGAGAAGTCAAAGGATGAATTATTATGCGGTTACGGCTCTTTTGGCTCGGGTTTATCTTTATGGAAATGACAAGAAGTCTGCTTTGACAGAAGTGAAAGAAATTATTGGTGAAGTAGATGGGGAAAATCCTACATCTTACACGTTGGCAACTAGTGGTGCAACTGCAACGAACCCGATGTTTCAATCTGAATTGATATTTACTTTGGACGTTCAAAAGTTGCAGGACTTAAGTGAGAGTTGTTTTTCGGAAACTTCACATTCTGATGTTTTGTTGATGTCTGAAAAAGGCAAGCAAACAATCTTTAATGCGAGTGGCCTGGAGAATGATTTCAGATCTTCATGGTTGACGGCAACTTCCAGCGGTAAGGAGTATATTTTGACAAAGTATAATAATATGAATTATATACCGATGTTTAAATTATCAGAACTTTATTTGATTGCAGCGGAATGTGCTGAGGATGAGGATGCATATGGGTATTTAAATAAATTGAGAAATCATAGGGGATTGTCAAGTATTGAACATACAAAAGATATAGAGAGTTATATTTATCAAGAATACAGAAGAGAATTTTTGGGAGAAGGGCAACTGTTTTTCTACTATAAACGCAAGTTGTATGACATTGTTGGGGCAGAAGATAAAGTCGGGATTGAGGATTTGAAAGCAGTTTACAATTTACCGATACCAACATCGGAAATAGACTTTGGTAACATAAAAAACTGATAGAGATGAGAAGAATATTTATACTTTTTGTATTAGCAGTACTTTGTTCTTGTAGTAAGAATGAAAGATTGGTTTATGATTTGAATATGCATGATATATATTATCCAATCGTAACAGAAACCCGGGATAGTTTGTTTGTCTCATTATTAACTGCTGATGAAATTTTGACTGCAACGGTGGAGGTTAAGTTATTGGGAGATGTTTTGCAATCTCCGGAGAGGTTCAAAGTTGAGGTTGTAAAAGAAAAAACTGATGCGATAGAGGGGATTCATTATGAAAAACTACCGGAGTATTATGATTTTCCTGCGGGAGAATTTGTATATAAAATGCCGGTTAATTTATTGAAAGGAGATAAGGGAATTACTGAAAAACCGGTATCATTGACTTTACGCTTGGTGGAGACATCTGATTTGGGGATTGCGTATAAAGATCGGGCCGAGATACGTTTGGTTATAGCTGATATGGTTAAAATGCCTGAAGGGACTGGTTATTATGGAGATATGACCGCATTTAAGAAGCTATTCGGTGATTATTCAAGGAAAAAGCACACGATGATTATAGAATTGACCGGACATGATTTTTGGGATGGAAATTACGGTAATTATGGAGGGGCGAATGGAATCTATTACGAGATGGATTATTATATTCCTTATGCGAGAAAATTGTATAAGATTATTACTGAGAATGAGATTGAGGATGAGAATGGAAATATTATACCGGGGTGGATGGTGCCCTAGGAATTATAATTTGTAATTTAAAATGTAAAGATGGTTATGAAAAATTTGAAATATATATTTATTCTATTTTTGTTTCTTCAGTTTTCATGTATTGATGATAAATCGAAATTTGGAGGAAATGAGATTGATGCGATTACGATTGAAGGCATCGAGGAGTATACAGAAATAGAAATAGGTACAAAGCTTGAAATAAAGCCTACGGTGATCACGAAATTTGGTGATAAGTCTCAGCTTTCTTATGTTTGGTATAAATATAATAAAGAACAAGCGGTACCCGATACATTATCATATGAAAAGGATTTGGATGTTATAATTGGTGATGTACTTCCTGGGGTTACAACAACCTTGGTATTCAAGGTAATTGACCAGCAAACAGGAATTTTTGCTATGCATAAATCTTCTTTTGTGACAGTGGGTAAGTATTCCGGAGGTACGTTGATGTTGTGTCGGGAGGATGGAGAAAATGATTTGGCTATGTTAAAGAAAGATGGTAAGACATTGTATGAAAATATATATTCTTATGCGAACGATGGAACTCGGTTGGGAAAAGAGTCTAAACGTATAATTTTAACTGATTCATATGAGGCTAATCCTCTTGGACATAAATCTGTAATTGTTACTTGTGATGACGAAACAGGTGGTGTTTACCTTGATCCTGTGATTTTTACGCGACAAAATTATATGAAAGAGAAATTTATTCTAGGGGAGGAAATGAAAGGAGATTTGGTTATTACGGGGTATATTGCTACTGCAAAAGGAGATTATTTAGTAGTGAATGGTAAGGTGTATAACAGGGTAAATGGAGATAAGGCAAAAGCAGATTGGAATCCGGAACTTGTATTTTTGGCAGAACCTAAAGATTATTATGCAGCGTCTTCAATTGGTAATTCTGTGGGACTTATGTTTTATGATAATTTGCATAATCGTTTTATGGTGAATAAAGATGGGGTAGGATATTTTAGTTTTATTACCGGTAAAGATTATGATTTTTCCAGTTATGATCCGAATAACATAGGAGAGGGGATTGAGTTGGTTATTATGGGAAATCAAAGTTCTCGTACGGATTTTATGTGGGAATTGATGAAAAATACGAAAACGGGAGAATATATACTGCTTAAGAGTAAAACAGGTTTTAATTCGTCTTGGCAAACGATATTTGTAGCTGAAGATAAAAAGGTTCTTTCAAAAAGTGAATTTCCTCATTTATATGAAGCAACGAATTTTATTGCCGGAACAAAGTTGTTTTTTGCAAATTCTTATCCTTGGAAAGATTATGTTTTAGGGCAGCCTAATATTTTCTTCTTCTTGAGCAATAATAAAATATATGCCTTTAATATTGGAACACTTTCAGAAGCGGTATTAATAGATGGAGATGTTGAGAATTACACTATAACAGGGATGGATTGCACCGAAATCAAAGATCCTCAAGGTGTAGAAGATACATATGTGCAGCTTACGGTAGCTGTAAAAGATCGTGGGTTGGCTAGTAAATCTGGAGGAATTGCTGTTTATCGTTTGAACAATGTTGGAGGTCTCTCTGCAGAAAAAATCTATGCAAAAACGGGATTTTGTGATGAGGTACTTTATACTGTAGAAAAGTTGAATTAATCAGATCGATAGAGAATGTGTTAAATTCTTTTTTCACATTCTCTAGCCTGTTTAAATTAGACTAAAATTTTATCAAGAGAGTTGTATGTTATTAGATGAATAGGATTAATTTATTCGTTATGAAAAAAAGTATTCTTTTCTTTATTTTCTATGTAGTGTTTTTTAATGGTTATTGTCAACGGAAAATAGAGGGTAATATTGGTGATTTACAAATCGATAAAATTTATTTATTTGAAGTTATAAATGAGTTGCGAGAAATATATCGGGTGATTGATTCCGCTGAGGTTCGTAACGGTAATTTTGTATTTGTTTTGGATGAAATGACTCCAGAGCTTTACTTTTTGGGAGATAATCTTAAACATGGTGGCTATTTTTTTTTAGATAGAAAAAATGTAAAATTGACGATAGAACAAGTAACGGAAGAAAGAATAAGGTGGAGAGTAAAGGGGGCTTCGTTGGATAAATTGTATCGTAAATTTGCCAATGAATTGTATGTTGCCACAAACAAGCGTATTCGAGATTCTTTAGATCGTTGTTTTTATAAGGCCCGTGACATGGGGGATGAGGCTGAAATGGCAAGGATTAAGAAAGAGTCAATTCCTTATTATACAGGAGAGAAAGAGATCGAACGGGCCTTGGTAAATCAATATTTGGAAAAAAACAGAAATAATGCTTTCGGGATGTATCTCTATTATTCTAAAATATTTCAGTTTAAGAATTTTCCAACTTTGAAGGATGTTGATAAAGAGAGAGCCTATATTAAGACTTTTGGCATGGAAGCAAAGAAAACTCGTTATATGGCTTGGATGGAAGAACAGTTAACGATCTACGAGAATTGTTCAATAGGCCATGAGGCCCCTGAAATTGTAGGGAAAGATACTTTAGGTAATACAATTCGTTTGAGTGATTTCCGGGGTAATTATGTGTTGATAGACTTTTGGCATTCATATTGTTATTGGTGTCGGAAAGAAGTTCCGGCATTAAAGAAGGCGTTGAAGCATTTTGAAGGAAAAAAATTTAAAATATTAGGTGTTTCTTCTGATTTTCAAGAGGAGAGATGGAAAAAAATTATTCGGGAAGACGAGAGTTTTTGGGATCACATGATTTTAGAACGGGGTAATCCAGCTTCACGTTTGTATTGTGTTAGAGGAGTTCCATATATTATTTTGGTTGGTCCGGATGGTAAGATCCTTACTAAAGGGTTGAGAGGACAGGATTTGATTAATATTCCGGACAAGTTTATGAAGTAGAGGATCTTCCCAAATACCATTCAAACTTGTGAGATAATCTGGAGATTAGTTCATATAGACGAGATAAAGACGACTTTTAGTTGGGATATAGCCGGGTTGTAATCTTCTTTATCTCTTTTTTGGGGTGATTGTGTGAGTTTGGTAAGTTTTTATCAGGTAAGAATCTTTTTTATTGGATTATAAAAAGCTAATTAATAGCATGACGTTCAGTAAAGTGACAATGCCCCCGATCACGTATAGGAGCCATTTCGTGTAAGTTGAGTTTTTGTATTTTCCCATGACCTTGGACGAGGAAGTGAGGTAAACTTGTGTGAAAATGGTGATCGGTAACTGTACGCTTAGGGCCATTTGTGAGTAAATCAATCCTTGGAAAGGATTCGATACCACCATGATTAGGGCAAAAGCGAGGATGAGAGAAGTTAGCACACCGATGCGGGAGTGACTATCCTTAATGTCGTAAGGCTCCTTGTATATCCCGGCGAAAATGGAGCCGGCAGCCATTCCAGAGGTAATAGTAGAGGAAATTCCGGCAAACAGGAGGGCCACGGCAAAGATCACGGAGGCATTATTCCCAAGTAACGGAGCCAGCAGGGAATTGGCTTGTTCCAGTTCCGTGACGGGAGTTCCGGTTCTGAAAAATGCGGCAGCTGCCAGTAGAATCATGGCGCTGTTGATGGCCCAACCGATCACCATGGAGAGAATCGTGTCGGCATATTCGTAGCGTAATTGCTTTTTGATAATTTTATCGTCTTGTATATTCCACTGACGGCTTTGGATGACTTCCGAGTGAAGGAATAGATTGTGGGGCATGACCACGGCCCCGAGTACGCTCATGATAACAACCATGGAACCTTCGGGGAAAGCAGGGGTGACCCATGCGGGTAGGGCTGTGTTCCAGTCTATCTCTACTAGGGAAAGTTCGTAGATGAACGATAAGCCGATGATGGAAACAAAGGCGATAATCCATTTTTCGATCACCCGGTAGGTATTCGTGAACAACATGATAACCACGAAAATTAATACGAGTATTGATCCTGCCCGGATCGGGATGTTGAATAACATTTGCAGGGCAATGGCTCCTCCTAGTATTTCGGCTAGAGAGGTGGAAATGGAGGCGAGCATGGCCGAGTAAAGAATACCTTTGGCATAACGGGGTTTTAAGTGTTCGCTGGCGGCTTCCGAAAGGCACAGGCCGGAGGCAATTCCCAAGTGGGCCACGTTGTGTTGTAACACGATCAGCATGATCGTGGACAGGGTGACCATCCATAATAGGGAATAACCGAATTCGGCCCCGGCGGCTAGGTTAGAGGCCCAGTTTCCCGGATCGATAAAGCCCACGGTGACAAGTAGGCCGGGACCTATATATTTAAATATTTCCAGTCCCCCGAATTTCGGGTTATGTTTTGCCGTGTTCAGTAGTTCTTTGAATTGTTTTAACATGTTGTTCGAGTAAAAAGCTAAAGGTTAAAAGCCGATGGTGTAATTTTATTATTACTTTTGAGACTTCAAAAGTACGAATAACGATGAATATTTGTTCTTGTGACCATGAACTTTTAGTATTAACTTTTAACTTTTGATTTTCATGTTGATTCCTGTACTTCTTGTCGTGGCCTCTTTGGTGGTACTTTATTTCGGGGCAGATTTTCTGGTGAAAGGTAGTTCATCGCTGGCTGTGCGTTTGGGAATATCTCCTTTAGTTGTTGGTTTGACCGTGGTGGCATTCGGGACAAGCGCACCGGAGTTACTGGTTAGCGTGCAGTCGGCATTGGAAGGTAATTCAGGAATTGCTGTGGGAAACGTGATGGGATCTAATATATTCAATGTTTGTGCTATCCTTGGAATTTCAGCTATGATTTACCCATTGAGGGTGAATCCTCGGTTAATTCGTCTGGATGCGCCCGTGATGCTGGTGGCCACGTTATTGTTCGTGGGGATATTTCATAACGGGAGTTTCGGAAGGTGGGCCGGGATATTGTTTTTTTCCGGGATATGTGTCTATATGATTTACTGCGTGTATAAGGCCAAGCGGGGAGAGGTGGTTGAAGGGGACGAGGAAATCAAACCCACGAAGAACTGGATGCTGGATGTCGTGTTGGTGATTGCGGGACTTGCTTTGTTGGTATGGGGGTCGGGCTTGCTCGTCGACAATGCCGTGATTATCGCAAAAGCCTTGGGATGGAGCGAGGCGGTAATCGGTTTGACGATCGTGGCTGCAGGGACAAGTATGCCGGAACTGGCGACTTCCGTGGTGGCTGCCTTGAAAAAACGTACGGATATTGCCATCGGTAACGTGATCGGTTCGAATATATTCAATCTTTTGGCTGTTTTAGGATTAACGGCGACGATTGCGCCCGTGGAGACCAACCAGATTAACTGGACGGATATGCTGGTGATGCTCGGAACTTCTTTACTTCTGTTGCCTTTCATGCGCACGGGATTCAAGATCGGGCGGGGGGAAGGAGTTGTGTTGTTCGTTATTTATATTGCTTATACATTGTATCTGATTGTTTGATAAAAATAGGTGGGTGGGATTGGAGTGATAGAACGAGAAGAAAATCAATGGAAGTGACTTGTTACATTTGATATTTGATGACGTGACTCCCTTCTTTGCCGGGAAAGTCGTGTCCGTAAATAATCAAAAGAACCGGGAGGCAAGTAAAGGTCGGGGAATCTTGATGCAGGGAAATATCCTGTATGTTATGATAAGGGTAAGTCTCGTAAATTCTAGCTGTTTTATTTCAATAGTAATAAGTTACAGGTTAATAATAACTTGTAACTTGTTAACCTGTAACTTTCGCTTTCGGTGAAACTATTGATACAAAAAGCGCTTAATACTCTTTTTTGGTGTTTTTTCAAACTCTTCGTTGTATATCGTGACTTTTGCGATCTGGCTGTATGCCGGGAGAGTTTCGTTTATTTGTTTCCGATTTTCTTCCATGATGGCAGCGATAGCCTCGTCCGAGTTCTTGTTGTCGGTATTGATGGCCTCGAAGTCGGGATAAATAAGGGCGGTGAGTTTGCCTTCTTTCTCGACGACGATGGATTCGCATACATAGGGAAGGTTATTCAGATGATCCTCAATTTCTTCCGGGTAGATGTTTTGACCACTGGGACCGAGAATCATGTTTTTACTGCGCCCTTTGATGAAAAGGTTACCTTCTTCGTCAATCAGTCCAAGGTCTCCCGTGCGGAGCCAGCCATCGGGAGTAAAAGTAGCATGAGTGGCCGCCTCGTTCTTGTAGTACCCGATCATGAGATTATCACCTTTGGCTAGGATCTCCCCGACGATATGTGCCGGATCGGGCGAGTCTATTTTCAGTTGCATACGGGGTGCAGCTCTTCCGCAGGAGCCTTTTTTGAATGTTTCCCATCCGGCATACGAGAGGATCGGTCCGCATTCTGTCATACCGTAACCCACGGTATAGGGAAAGTTTATCGAGTGTAAAAACTCTTCTACCTCTTTATTCAGTGCTGCCCCGCCGACGATGAGTTCTTTGAAATTCCCGCCGAAGGCATCAATGACTTTCTGACGGATGGAATTCTTCACTTTCTTGTCGAGTAACGGCAGGTTAAGCATGAGTTTAATCAATGGTTTTTCCAGTGCCGGGAATACCTTTTTCCGGATGATCTTTTCGATAATCAAGGGTACGGAAATAATCAGGTTGGGTCTTACCGTGGAGAATGCGTCTGCGATGATCTTCGGGGACGGGGTTCTCGTTAGGAAAAATACGTGAGCCCCGCTGGCAAACTCGTAGATGAACTCGAAAGCCAGCCCGTACATGTGCGCCATGGGGAGCATGGATATAACCTGTTCTCCGGGTAATTTCCCGAATACCCCGAAGGCAAACGTGAGGTTCGACCAGAGGCTGCGATAGGGGAGCATAACCCCTTTCGAGAAACTGGTGGTTCCCGATGTGTAGTTAATAATGGCGAGTTCTTCCGGTTTGTCATACGTGTAGGTCACATCTTCCGGGCGGAAACGGTCGGGATATTTTTTCCCGAACAGCTCGTTCAGTCGCACTCGTGCGTGTGATAATGTTTGACTACGCGACACGAGTATTGAATTATCTTCCAAGCTTAGAATACCTTCCAGTGCTTCCATCGAGGCCTCGTTCAATCCTTCCCATACAACGCTACCCACGAAAAGTAGGCGAGACTCGGAATGATTCACAATATTGTGTATATTATCCGGTTTAAATTCGTTTAGGATAGGTACCACGACAGCCCCGTAGGTTAGAGTGGCGAGGAATGCAATTCCCCAATTTGTGGAATTTCTCCCACATAATGCGATTTTGTCTCCTTTTTTAATGCCCGCGTGTTCGAAAAGAATATGTAATTTTTCTATTTTCCGGGCCACGTCCTTGTAGTTACAATTTATTCCGTGATAGTCGGTTAGTGCCGGACGATCCCAGTTTTCTTTGATACTACTCTCTATATAATATATAAAACTTTCTTCCATTTGTAAGTATATTGTCAAACAAATGTCAAAGTTACAAATATTTTTCGAGAGAAAGGAAAAAGTTAATAGAGTTTATAAAGTTTATAAGGTTTGTAACGTGGTGAACCCCTACGGGGAACCTTGTTCACGGCAACTTGAGTTACCGACAAACACAGTTCGAAGGACAGCTGTCACGTTATAGACCTTATAAACTTTCAGAACCGAAGATTTTCGACGTTGTAAACTTATTTATATTCCCAGAGCTTTTCTCTTATCATCCGGAATTGGAGTAAGATCACCTCCGTATGAGATACTTGCCCGGTTGTTGCTGGTCACGTTGACACTACATTTCCCGTTGCCGTAGACTTCCACGTAGAAGTTGAAGACATCGTTGCGGTTTCTCACGTTGAATTTGTATTCGATGTAATGTTTTTTGCGTTTATTGATCACCTTGAATGATTCGTTTTCGATCTTTGCTTTCTCGAATTCGATCCCGCCGCCTTGTCCGTATTCCGTGGAGTAGGCTCGTCCGAAGAATGGCAGGCGTCCCGTGGCTATGGTGTCAAGGATAAAGAGTTGCCCTTCGTTGGTTGCCAGCGAAACGTAGCCTTCGCCTCCAATGCGTTTCTGCCCGTATTTGGAGTTGATGGTGATGCTGCTGTTACCTGTCGGGAAGGCTTGATCGACCTCGATGTAGAATTCACGGCTTTTCATGAGTTGTTCGATCTTGGCGATACCTGCGGTGTCGCTTTTCTGTTTCTTTTCACCCATCGTGAAGAGGCAGGTAAAAAGGAGTATTCCTATTGGAATGATTGTTTTCAGTGTTTTCATGTTCTTGTTGTTTTTTCGTGAATATAAATGTCATTAATATATAGCAAATCATGTACCACGAGCCATAATTTGCTGAATGGATTCACAATATAGTAAAAATAAGGGATATTTGCAAATTTATGTCCTCGCTACTGGTATAAGAACCGTTTTATGCTTCGTTTCGGGGTTTTCTCGAATTCCTCGTCGTGAATCTCTAGCCGGGCAATCTGGCTGTATGCCGGGATTTGCTGGTTGATCTGTTTGCGGGTCTCGTGAATGATTTTGAGAAGTGCCTCGCGGGATATTTTGTTTTGTTTCATGGCCTCGGCATCCGGATAGACAAGGGCTACAAGTTTACCTTCCCGTTCAATCACTAGTGACTCCGCGATATAAGGCTGGGCGTTGAGCAGGTCTTCGATCTCTTCGGGGTAAATGTTCTGTCCACTGGGGCCGAGAATGAGACTTTTGCTACGACCTTTGATGTAAAGATACCCGTCCGGGTCCAGTACGCCAAGATCCCCCGTGTGGAGCCATCCGTCGGGGGAAAGCACGGTATTGGATGCTTCCGGGTTGTTGTAGTACCCGTCCATGACATTCATGCCTTTGGTTAGAATTTCCCCGACTTGGTTGAACGGATCGGGCGAGTCAATGCGGATTTCCATGCGGTCCACGGCTCTCCCGCAAGAGGAGGGACGGAACGTTTGCCAGTGGTCGAAAGCGATGGCGGGCCCGCACTCGGTCATACCGTAGCCCACGGTGTAGGGGAATTTCACTGAATGGAGGAAGGCCTCGACTTCTTTATTGAGGGCGGCTCCCCCGACTGCGAGTAGCTTGAATCGTCCCCCGAAAGCATCAAGAATCTGTCGTTTGATCTTGTGGCGGATTTTTCCCCCGATAATGGGCATTTTTAGCATCAACTTGATATGAAACTTTTCCAGTTGCGGAAGTACCCGGCTTTTGATAATCTTCTCGATAATTAAAGGCACTGCGACGATCAGGTGCGGGCGGATGTCGGCAAAGACTTCCCCCAGTATCTTGGGAGAGGGCATTTTTTGTAGGAAGTAGATATGTATTCCGCTGGCGAAGGGGTAAATGAACTCGAAGGCCAGCCCGTACATGTGGGCCATGGTAAGGATGGATACAAGTTTTTCACCCGGCGCGTAACCCATCTGGTCAAGGGCGTAGCGAAGGTTGGACCACATACTGCGGTAAGGGAGCATCACGCCTTTGGGAGAGCTGGTGGTACCGGACGTGTAGTTGATCATGGCCAGTTCTTCCGGTTCCTCCGTGCGGTAGTGTATATCCTCGATTCGCAGTTCCCCGGGGTGCCGGGCAGAAAACAGGGTTTCCAGCCGGGTGGCGGTTTCCAAAAGAACCGGGTTGCGGGAGGAGATTACGGAATAATCAGCCATGGCGATGATCCCGTCGAGCGCGGGCATACTCTCGTGGTCTATGTTATCCCACACGGATTTTCCCACGAACAGGAGCCGGGTCCCGGAGTGGTTGATAATGTGGTGGATTGTGTCAGGTTTAAACTCGTTAAGGATGGGAACGGCCACCGCCCCGTAAGTGAGCGTGGCGAGAAAGACTATTCCCCAGTTGGACGTGTTGCGGCTGCATAGCGCCACTTTATCCCCCGGTCGGATACCGCCTTTCTCGAAGAGGATATGTAGTTTTTCGATCCACCGTGCCACGTCTTTATAATTATGTTCCGCACCCTCGTAGTCCGTCAGGGAGGGAAGGTGCCAGTGTTCTTTTATGCTGTGTTCTATAAGTTTCAAGAAACTCGTTTCCATGATGTTATATAATTAATATTCTCTTCTTATACTGAAAATTAACTTGAAATGTTTTTCTCGCGGGTTTATTTTTCTCCGGGGAGAGGTTTGCGTATATTCGCGTGAAACAAGAAAAGATCAGTCACGTGAAAAGAAATAATAACGAGGTAAAGGTGGTGCCGCCCGTGTTGCAGGGAGTAGAGACGGGGAATGAGTTGTTTAGCGAGTTGTTAGTGGACGATGACGAGGTGGATCGTCGCTTGTTCAGTCGGGAAGTGGTTGACGGGGTGGATTTGTCGGAGGTGAACGTGTCGTCCTGCGTGTTCGATCACGTCTCGTTTCCCGGTTGTCGTTTCCGGGAGGCTCGACTCACGGATGTGCTGTTCGAGAATTGTGATCTGTCGAACGTGGACCTAGCGGGGAGTGTGTTGTTCCGGGTGGAATTCCGTTCATGCAAGTTGATGGGGACGAACCTATCGGACGGTGTGTTGAATAACGTGTTGTTCCTGCATTGTAACGCCCGTTACATGAATCTCTCGATGGGGCGTCTGAAACAAGTACTTTTTGCCCACGGTGATATGCAGGGAAGTGCCTTGGAGTGTTGTCGGCTGGAGGCGGTGGCGTTCGACACGTGTAGCCTCGTGGAGGCAGAATTTTCCCGTACTTCATTGAAGGGAATAGACTTAACATCTTCGCGGTTGGAAGGCCTGCGGCTGGGTGTGGGGGATTTACGTGGCGTGATCGTGTCATCCGTGCAGGCGTTGGATTTAACCCGTTATCTAGGACTGGTTGTCAAGGATATGTAAGTGATGTCAGCAAAGTACAAGGGTTGTTAAATGTGACGAGAGGTTGAAACTTTCGTCCCGCGGCACCGTAATTATTCACGAGTGTCTTGACAGACACGCCCTTTAAAAATTTTCTAAATAAACTAAACTAATTAAATTATGAAGACAGAAAATCCTATCACACCGGTTTTTGGGACGGATGAAGAGGCCCGGGTGGCACCGAAATACGAGATGCCGGAGGGTATGATGCCGGGCGAAGTTGCTTATCAAATTGTGCATGACGAGGCCATGTTGGATGGTAATTCACGTTTGAACTTGGCGACTTTCGTGACTACATGGATGGATGATTACGCTAGAAAAGTGATGACCGAGAACATGGATAAGAACATGATCGACAAGACGGAGTACCCGCAAACGGCGGAGATCGAACGTCGATGCGTGAATATCCTTGCCAAGTTGTGGAACTCGCCGGAGAAACCGTATTGCACGGGTACGAGTACCGTGGGTTCTTCCGAGGCTTGTATGCTGGGTGGTATCGCCGCCTTGAAACGCTGGCAGAAGAGACGTAAGGCAAAAGGTCTTCCTATCGATAAACCGAATTTCATCATCTCTACCTGTATGCAGGTGGTTTGGGAGAAATTCGCTATCTACTGGGACGTCGAGATGCGTATGATTCCCGTGACGGCGGAGAAGATCACGCTTGACCCGCGGGATGTTATCAAGGCTTGTGACGAGAACACCATTTGCGTGGTGCCGATTCAGGGTGTGACGATTACCGGGTTGAATGATAACGTGAAGGAGATTAACGATGCGCTCGACAAGTTGAACACCGAGAAAGGTTGGGAGATTTGCATCCACGTGGACGCTGCTACCGGCGGGTTTATTCACCCGTTTATCGATCCCGAAACGGTTTGGGATTTCCGTTTGAAATGGGTACTTTCCATCAGTACTTCAGGTCACAAGTTCGGTCTGGTATATCCCGGTGTGGGCTGGGTGGTTTGGAAAGACAAGCAATACTTGCCCGAGGAAATGAACTTTGCCGTGAACTATTTGGGAGCCAATATCCCGAGTATTTCAATCAACTTCTCTCGTCCGGGTAACCAGGTATTGGCCCAGTATTACCAATTCATGCGCTTGGGTAAGGAAGGGTACAAGAAAGTACAGCAAAATTGCCTGAACGTTTGTCTCTACCTGAAAGAGCAATTGAAAAAGATGGGTATTTTCGAGTTCTTTAGTAATGATATGCCGAACCCGTTGTTCATCTGGAAATTGAAAGATGATCCAAATCGGAAGTGGACTTTGTACGACTTGTCGGATGCGCTGCACGTGGAGGGATGGCAGGTGCCTGCTTACACGATGCCGAAAGCGATGGAGGACGTGATAATCATGCGTGTTGTTGTTCGACAGGGAACCGGGTTTGATTTGGCCGATCTGTTGATGGAGGACATCAAACGTTGCGTGAACCAGTTGGATGCTCTTAAAGAGCCGACAAATAGCGCTCTGATGTGGGCAAAGAAAGAACCGCAGAAACCGAGAGGTTTTAATCATTCCAGATAAACATACTGTTTGTCAACTATTTACTACATAGAGGATCGCCTTGGCGGTCCTCTTTTTTGTCTTCTTTTATGTTAATAGAAAATAAATAGCTAACATGCTGTCTTTCACCACATGTATACAGGTGGAAGAGTGGTTATGAAGTGGTGGAGGAGTGGTGGAGAAGAAGAAGTGTTAAGGAAGTGATGGATTGGTGGGAGAAAGTCGTATGATTTTTGATTATATTTTCCTACATTTGTAAGGTAACTTTAACTCGTGCAATATGTGGGGGAAAAATTGTTTGAATGTGGGCGTGTTTCTTGTCATGGTTTTCGTGCTGTTTTCTTGTAAGAAGGATCCGGTCGACTTGGGATTTGAGGTGAATGCGGATGACCCGATCACTTTCGTGTGGAACGATTCAGGGGGGAAAACGTTTACCGTGACATCGAATTCGGGATGGTATATTTATATGGCAGGGCAGGAGTCTTGGTGTCAGGCGTTGATTTCCGAGGGGAAACGTGGGCATGATCAAGTTGTGACACTGAAAGTAAATTCCGAAAATTCGTATATCACCGAGCGAGAAATGGAGTTATACGTGCGGAATGAGGAAGGGGACATTTTGACCGTGAAGGTGATGCAGGAGGGTAACCCGACTTCTTCCGGTGCTTTTGTTATTTCCGACAGGGTGTTTCATGAATACTGTTTGGACGAGTTCGACATGGATAAGGACGGGAAGTTATCGGTGGGAGAAGCTGCTGCGGTGAAGACAATCGATGTCTCCGACCTGCGGATTCGCTCGATGATAGACTTGACCTCTTTTCCGGCGCTTGACACGTTGCGGTGTAATGAAATGATGGAACTGAAGAAACTTGATGTCAGTGCGATGAAGTCTTTACGGTACCTGGAGTGTAATGCGTGTTATGGACTGGACACGCTCGTCGTGAATGGTGCCGACAGACTGGAATTCCTTAGCGTGAGGGAACGCGGTGTTCCCCGGCTGGATGTGAGCGGGTTAAAGATGCTACGGAGGCTTGATTGTTACATGAACCGGAGTCTGGAAGAACTTGTCGTGAATGGGGCTGACGCTTTGAGAGAACTGGATTGCGGGTGGATTGGAGTGAAAACATTGGACGTGAGCGAATGCAAGAGTCTTGAAACGTTGATTTGCAGCGGGTGCGAATCCTTGGAGAGCTTGACCGTGAATGGTGCGAATGCGTTATTAAAATTGGATATTAGTTCCACATCCTTGAAAGCGTTGGACGTGAGCGATTTGAAATTAATAAAACACCTTTATTGCGGTTTTTCTAAGGACCAGTTGGGTTCGCTCGTAGTGAACGGGGCAGATGCTTTAGAGGAGTTGTCTTGCTGGAGTGAAACGTTGAAAACGCTGGATGTTAGCGGATTGAAGTCTTTGCGGAGACTTGCTTGTAACGGCGGGTTACAGACCTTGACGGTGAACGGTGCCGATAAATTGGAAGTACTGGACTGTTCCCGTAATAAATTGACCGCATTGGACGTTAGCGAGCTGAAACGCTTGCGGAGACTGGACTGCTCGTTAAATCCGGATATGAGTTCGATCGTGGTGAACGGTGCCGACGGGTTGGACACGTTGGTTTGTAACGAGGTGGGAATCGGTTCCTTGGATGCCAGCGCCCTCGAAAAGTTGACCACGTTATCCTGTAATTTGAATCCGGACATGGAGACTATCTCGGTGAACGGTGCGGGGGCTTTGTTAAATATAGAGTGTAACCAGACCGGGGTTAGTTCGCTGGACGTGAGTGAACTTGAAAAGCTTGAGAAGCTTTCGTGCGAGAAAAACAGACGGATGACCCGTCTGACCGTGAACGGGGCAAAGGCTTTGAAGAGTATTAATTGTGAGAACGGAGATATTGCCTCGCTTGATATTAGCGAGTTAACACGGTTAGAATACCTGTTTTGTCTTGATAATCCTCGCTTGACCCGGCTTGTGATAAGTGGTGCCGAGAGTCTTTTTCAACTGGATTGTTCGGAGACGGGTATTACTTCCGTGGATGCTACTCGCCTTCCGGCGTTGGCCCATTGGCGTTGTAACAAAACGGCGTTGGAGAGCCTGGATATTAGTGCTTTAAAAGCGTTGAAAGAGCTGGAGTGCACAGAAACACCCTCGCTGAAAAGTATAAAAGCGAACGGTGCGGAGGCTTTAGAGAAATTGGATTGTTGGCAAACGGGAATCAGCACGATTGACGTGAGCGAATTGAAGCATTTGACTTCATTGAGTTGCGGCGGATGCGAGCAGTTGAAAGAACTCGTGGTGAAGGGGGCCGACGCTTTGGAGGCTTTAACTTGTTCCGAGGCTAGGTTGACCCGGTTGGATATCAGCGGGCTGACAAAATTATGGTATTTAAATTGCGCGGGTAATTCCCTGTTGGTGACCTTGAACCTTCAAGGTGCGGAGTCTCTTTACGAATTGTGGGCCGGGGGAACGTCATTGAAAGTGCTTGATATTTCTGGAAATAGTAAGTTACGAAAGCTAGTCGTGAGTCCGAATAAAGATTTGAAAGAGATTCGTGTCTTCTGGGAGGACGAGGCCAGTAGGCCGATTAACTCGCCTTACGAGATCCCGGAAGGCGTGGAAATCGTGTACTTGTAAATTGTTACGACTCTGCTTTTTTGCTACTTTGCCGTTTATTTTGGAATATCGTCGTGACGTAAGCCGTGAATATCGGGAAGAAAATCATACCTGCGGCGGCGAGAATGACGGCAAGGATTTGCCCGATCTTCGTGACCCCGAAAATATTCGACCCGACCGTGGTGACATTCATCAGTGCCCAATCGAAAGCGTCCCAGTACGTTTTCACGGGAGGGTTAACACCGTGTTCCATGTAGTAGAAAATGATGCTGCAAAAATAGATCGTCGTGAAAAGAATCGTTAGGTACGTGGCGAATAAGTTTGTGATCCGGCTGCGTGTCATCCAACTCACGATGAGTGATACCCCGTAAATACCCCGTGCCAGCGGGATTAACCGCAGGATTAGCCACGTGGAATGGGATATAGTGGTTGAAAAACCGTACACGATGTTAAGGTAAGGAATCGAGACCAGCAGGAAAAAGAGGTTATGATTAAAAAAACGCCCGGTCCATCCATCCGTGTACCAGCGCACGAAAAAGTCAGCCAGGAAAAGCCCGCATACCCAAAGATGGAATTTCAATATGAAAGTCTCGCTGAGTGCGTTATTCCCATCCAGCAACTCGATAGAGGCAACAATGATAATCGCCAAACTACCCAATAATACAAGCCCGTTGAGTATTTGCTCGAAAACTTTACTTCTTTTCATAGAAAATGGGTTTATAAAGTTCATAAGGTCCATAAAGTCTTGTCGAGGCTGTTCCAAAACACGGTCCGAAGGACACCCATGACTTTATAAACCTTATAAACTTATGAACTTTACGAACTAATTGATTACTTCCACGTGATCTCCCCCGAAGACATTCACGTTTAATTTCTGTGCGATATACTTGATGGCAGCCTGTGCTTTCACCGAGTTTCCTGCCTCGTCCAGTGGGGGAGCGAAAGCGGCGATACCGAACAGGCCGGGAACAACCCCGAGTACTCCGCCACCAACTCCCGATTTAGCGGGAACGCCACTGGTGTACAACCAGTCTCCCGTGTGTTCGTAGAATCCTACAGTAGCGATCAGAGATGTGATTTTAGGAGATAACGACGGGTCGAATACCTGTTGTTTTGTCACGGGATTCAAACCGTTATTGGCAATCGTGCAAGCGGCGATGGATAATTGTTTTGCCGTCACCCCCATCGAGCATTGCCGGGTGTACAGGTCCAGCGACATATTTGGGTCGTCGTAAATCCGGTTGAAATTCTTTAATAACCATGCGATAGAACGGTTATTGAAGTTCGTTTCGGATTCTGATTTATAGAGTTCATCCAGTAACTTCAGATCGCTGCCGCTTAATTCCCGCATGTTGTCGGTGATAGCCTTCCATTTGGCCTCGCTGTTACCCACGGGTTTCACCATACTGTCGGCACTGATGGCCCCGGCGTTCACGAGCGGGGTACTCGGGTGATCGTTTTCCAGTAAAATTGCCATGATCGAGTTAAACGGCAACCCCGTGGCATCCGCTCCGATCTTGTCTAACACGGCTTGCGCCCCGTACTGGCGTAACACTAGAATTGCGGTGTACACCTTGGAAACGGATTCGATACCGAAAACATAATTCGTGTCTCCGGCCTCGATAACTTCTCCCGACGGGAGACAAACGGATATGCCAAATAAATTAGAATCAATTTTGTCCAGAAATGGAATATAATTTGCGTTTTTCCCACCCTTCAAATCCTTCACTTGTGCATGAGCCTCGTTCACTAGATTCTTGAGGTCATTGCTTGTAATTGTTTTTTTCATACCTGTAATTATAGTTTGGAATTTAAAATTTAGAATAAAAGACTCCCCCTTTTAACTCCCCCTTACACAGGGGGAGGATTCACTACATTGAAATATTGTGACGTATTCTTGCGTTCGTTTCTCCCCGTGTGTAAGGGGGAAAGTCTTTACGTTTTTATTTTTTTGCATCCGGAGTGGCCGGGCTAGTTGAAGTCGCTGAAGTGGCCGGGGCAACTGGTTGTTCTTCCCAGTGGAACGGTGCGATTTCAGCTTTCGGGTCTTTCCATGACGGTTTACGCAAGGAATAGATGATAAACGGCGTGGCAACAACCACGATACACCCGATGATTAACACGGCAAACCAAACGGTGTTACTACCCACGTTGATCTGTGAAGGCGGTATGAAACTCAACACGAAAGCCAGCAAAGCCCCGCAGAATCCCAATCCGGCGATGATCCATATCCCGACGTTACTTTTCCGGCCGATAGCGAACGGTCGATTTGCTTTCTTCATCTTGTAGCGCAACACGATTGCTCCAGAGAACATCAACAGGTACATAATCAAGTACAACAAGACGGTCAACTGTGACAAGATCTGGTAGAACGACTGCACGGAAGGCATGACCACGAATAACAATGCCAAGATTGTAACAACTCCTCCTTGTACGAACAGGATGTTTTTTTGAACCCCGATCTTGTTGGTTTTTTGGAAGAAAGGAGGGAGGTAACCGGCTTTACCTACGGTGAAGATACCTTTTGACGGACCCGCAACCCAAGTAAGCACTCCGGCAAGCACACCGAACATCAAGGCGATAGCTATTACCGGGGATGCCCAGCTGATATGCAGGTATTTGAGATACCCGTCGAACCCGACAAGCAAACTTTGTGTCAGATTAATGTCTTTTGCGGGAATAATCAACCCCAGAGCGAACGTACCCAGCACGAAGATAACCACGGTAATCCCGGCACCGATAAAGATCGCTTTCGGGTAGTTCTTCGATGCGGGTTCCTTCACGTCCATCACATGAATACCCATCATCTCCATTCCGGCGTAGAAGAGGAAGATTCCTGAGGCTAGCACGAGGTTGTCAAACTTGGTTAAGTCGGGGAAGAAACCTTGGCTCATGTCCATGTTATTATGCCCGCCCGTGGAAATGTAAATAATACCGAAAATGATCAGAAGCCCGGCGGGAATAATCGTCCCGACCATGGCCCCGATCTTGGAAACTTTACCTACCCATCCTAGTCCTTTCAGCGAGATAAAGGTTGCAACCCAGTAAATAGCCAGCACGGTAACCAGCGTGAAGATTTTGTTGGATGCCAGCAGGGCATCTTCGGAGGTGTTCAAGCCGATGTACGCGATGGACACGGCCCCGAATGTCAGGACCGTCGGGTACCAGATCGTACTCTCGATCCATTGCAGGAATATTGCTAGGAAACCGAAACGTTTTCCGTACGCCTCACCTACCCAGCGGAAAACTCCACCCTCTTTCTGGGCGAACATGGCGGCTAATTCGGCTGCCACAAGAGCCGTGGGAACCAGGAATACAATGGCCGCGAATAAATAGTAGAATGCAGAACTCAACCCATAAACGGCTTCTGCCGGTAGGCCACGAAGACTCACAACCGCCGCGACGTTCATAATCGCGAGGGTTATCACGCCGAGTTTCATCGCGGTTCCTTTTGTGTTTGAATTTGTTGTCATCTTGAATTAATTTAGTTTAGAATTTATAATCTAGAAATTTTGGTTAGTTATATCTGTCTTGTTTGCATGGGGTAAATACGGGAGAAAAGACGGGAAGGTTCTTTCTTGCGCCATATTTAACGTTGAATTTGTATCCCCAAAGTACTCGTATTTCGTTTAAAATAGGTGAACACGGCAAATATCCCGGCCAGTATCGTGCTAAATAAAAACGGGAAATAGGAGGCATCCGTGGAGAATATTCCCTGTAAAATTTCGAGAATAAAAGGGTAGGTGATAATTGCCATGTAATTCATGGCCATCACCAGTGCCAGTGCGAATGTTGCGTGCGATTCGGCCGTACTCGTGGATGTTTTGTCGTATATGATGGGTTGCATACACCCATACCCCAACCCGATAAGAATAACACCGATGGTTAGCAGTACTGGCCCACCTTTCACGAGGAAAAGCACGAAACCGAGGGCGATGGCCGCGGAGGAATACACGTTCGTGTAACTGCGCAACCACCCGATGATGTTGTTGATAAAAAGTCCGGGGATTGTCATGGCGAGGAAAAAGACGGAAATATACGTGCCGGAAATGTCCGGGTCCTTGAATTTCAACGTTTCCATGTAGATCGATAGGTTAAAAGGGACTGTCAGCACGATAAATGTGATAAAGTAATAGAGAAACATGAGTGCTACCGGCCAGTTGTGGTTTGTCGATACGGGGATATCGTTTGTAGGTTTGGCTCTTTGAGGTGTTGCCGGAGGGGCAGAGTTCAGTTTAAAAGCGAACAACAGCGAGATCCCCGACAGGCAGTACACGAGGAATGCGTAATGCCAGTTGATGTTGGCGAGAACGCCAGCAAGAAAGGTGGCGAGAACCAGTGTGATATTGGTGATCGACGAGGCGATTCCCAGTTGGCGGGTCCTGTAACGTTTCGTGAAGTTGTCAGCGATAAGTCCCGTGGAAAACGGGATGATCATCCCAGCCCCGACGCCCAAAAGGGCGCTGACTACCAGTAGCAGCCACAGGGAATTACTGAAAGGGTAAATCACGCTACACCCGAAGAATATTGATAACCCGATAATAAGAATTCTTTTTTTGTTAATCTTTAAAGATAATCGTCCTGCCAGTAGGATGAACGGGACAATGATAAATGACGGCAGCGATTCGAGCATTTGTAGCTCCAAATCGCTGGCATTCTTGAAAATGTTCTTGAGATCACCGAGAATCGGCGAGATGGCCAAGCCGGGTAATGAAGTTACCATCGATATGGAATAGATGGCAAGGAGTGCCGTGAGCGTGATCATGCCATGGCCGGTTTGTATTTTCATGTTGGTCCTGTTTAGTTTTCTGCACTATACGGGAGAGACAAGTGAAAAGATTCATACTAACTTCATTTTTCTGTCCTCACGATCACGGCTCGCCCGTCATTGAGGGTGGTGGCAAAAAGATAGGTGGTGCCGCCGTCTTTTATTTTACTTCGGGTACGGAGTTCGTTGACAGATAGTTTAAAGTTGCGGGTGGTGATGTTTGCTTTGGGGATAGTGCGGGAAATCTGTTTTAGCAGTTTGCTTGAAAAGTCTAGTATTTCTTTGACTTGAAATGCACGACCGGGAAAGTCTTCAACAAGATGATCTGAGGTGTAGAGATGACTGTGAAGGTGGAGTTTCTCCAGTCCGTAACGGTTGGCAACGAGTTTAAAGGCCCCACTTTTGAGGACGGAACTGTTCGGTTCGTAAAGGTAGGAGCCGATATGACTCGTGTAGCGAGGTTGTGCGTCCTTTTCTTCTTCCAAGAGGAAGGAAAAGTATTGCTCCGTGTCGGTAGCAAAATTCACGGTGTGAATGTTCACCGCTTGACTTGTCCGTTTTTTACCCAGCACGAATAAAAGTTCCTTGCATTCGTTGCGGACGGAAACCACATGCACGTCGGTGGTTTCGGGTAGGAGTTGCAGGACTGCGGAAAGGTCGGCCATGGGGGAGATTTTGATGATCAGGCGTTGACCTTGTCGCAAAAGAGTTTCCTTGATTTCCAGTACGTTCGGAGCATAGTCGGTTAGGGCGAACACCCGCTTGTTATCAGTTGTCCGGCGGGCGGGATCGATGTAGTACGTGTCGGCAATAACTTGGTTGGCCATGGTTGTTGCGTCAGCGTGAATAACCTCGATGTTGGTTGCTCCCAGCGCTAGGAAATTGAAACGAGCAGCTTCGCAGTACGATTTATCACGCTCCACGTATGTCACTTTATCGACTTGCCGGGAAAAGAAGTACGTGTCGACGCCCAAGCCACCCGTGAGGTCGCAGAGGGAGTTACCCGTGGTGAGCCGAGCCTTGTAGGGAGCTGTTGTCTCGGATGAGCATTGTTCGGTGGATAGCTTGGACGGGTAGAAGATGTTCTGGCAGGCATACCATGAGGGAAGTTTTTCCTTGATATTCTCCCGGGCTTGAATTTGTTCCACGGCCACCACGACACGATCATCCGGGTACTCGTTTTTCTTCCATAGTAATTGATCCGGGTTGTCGTCCAGATGCTCCCGGATGAAACGGGATATTTCGGGATTTAATGGCATATTCGATCGTGTTAAGCAAATTATCAATGGCCGGTAGCGCCTGACTTTGCTTTGTACAAAGGATCGTAGGGGAGCGAGAACCAGAACGTGGAGCCACATCCCAGTGTGGATTTAACCCCGATTTCCCCGCCCAGTTTTTAGACGATGCTCTTGTAGATGGACAAACCCAAGCCTGTACCTTTCGCAAAGGTATTTAATTTTATAAAACGATCGAAGATTTGTTCCTGATTCTTTGCCGAGATCCCGATGTCCGAGTCTTACACGTGGAATTGAAGGCACTTGTTCCCTTTCTTCGATATCGCTCGTGTCAGCCAACAAGTTGGAGAAAACTACTATTGCGTTAAGAGGGGTACGGATTAATCGCTTTTGCCGCGTTGTTATTGTGTATCGGACAATTTGTGATCGGGTGTTGAGCGGTTGCCGACATGGTGGGATCATTAGGACCTACCGCTTATGTCCCATTGAAGAATAGTATCAATCGTTGGCAGTTGTGGAAGAAGGGATAGAGTGACAATATTGTGTTGATTTGTTTTATTGTTGGAATAAAATGGAATATTATTGCGACATGTTTGGAGATGTAATGAAAATATGCTAACTTGTGTCCGGGTATTTGTGGGGAAAGTGAGAATACAAAACATAATAAGAATGGAGTATGAGTAAAGTTTTGATTGTGGTAAAATCTGGAAATTTAAAAAGATAAAACAATGATGAGTGAGGATAAATTGGCGAATATTAATGGTGAGGAATTACGGAAAGAGATCGAAATTCTGTTCGAGGATAAGGAGAAAAGAGTGTTTTTCATGCAGATGTTGGCAACAAGTGTCAAGGAGACAAACGAGTTGCTGAACGTGGTGACTTTGGTGCTGGAATCCCCGGAAATATTACAGAATCCCGAGTCCAAAATGAAAATATGTGAATTTCTGAAGAAACATAAGGGTATTATTGCCGATTTATCAGAGAGTATGAAAGTGTTTTTATAGTTTGATTTCAAGATTTGTTTATAACAACTTTCACTTTTTTCTTTTTGTTTATCAATGCGAATCCTGCAATGATTAATACCAGGGCGATCGGGTCGTGCCATGAGAATTTCTGGAGGCCGAGCGATATTGACACGATGGCTCCAGTGATGGGGAGGAGGTAAATATACACGCTTTCCACGAAGGGCGAAATGTATAGCAGGGCTTTCAAGTTTAGGAAATAGGCTATCATCGTGGCTAAAATAAGCACGAAGCCGAGTTCCAACCAAATATGTACGGGGGCCTCTGACGTGAATAGCGGGGCTTTGAGGGCTTGATGCAAGCCGAAAGGAAGTACGAGGATAAAGGCTGCCAAGCTCATCCAGCGCATCACGATAATCGAATTGAATTTCTGGGTGTAGGGTTTGATTAATATGAGATAGAGTGCGTTGAAAACCGAGGCAACGAAGATCAGGACATCTCCCGTGGATGAGTCTTTCACCACTCCGGTGTGCGGGGTGATTGAAACGTAAAGAGTTCCCGCAAGCCCCAAAATGATACCGATGGCTTTGTAGCGATTGAAGTCTGCGTGAAGAATCAGTACGGCGAGTGCAATTACGATAATAGGTTGCACGGTACGGATAACAAAAGCATCCACGGGACCCGTGATGTTCAAGCCGTTGATGTATAATAGTAAGTTACCCCCGATACCGAGCAGACCGCCCAACATCATCATGAGGATGTCTTTTCTTTTGGGTTTTGCCTGTTGTTTATTTGCCGGGATGAAGAGGGAGATGATCCAGAAACCGAAAGCCATGACCGTGCAACGAATTAACACGAGGCCATGAGGACCGATCCATTCCGGCATGAGGATCTTCATGAAATTCGTGTTAAAGCTATATATGACAATTGTTGACAAGACCATGAGATGCCCGATGATCTCTTTGGGCTTTTGAGTTGTTTCCATTCGTGTTGTTTTTCTTTGATAAACGGAAACTTTCCGGATAAGGTTTGAGCTAGTCTTGTAAATTATATTAAAAACTCAAACACTCGGTCGTGGCGGCGGATAATGTATTTACTTGTGCATATCCAGCGCGACATCACCTGCCGGGATCGGTTCTTTTCTTATAGAGAAATGGAAACGAGTTCCACGTCCTTCAGAAGAGGTAAATTGAATGGTTCCGCCCATCGCCTCAATGTATGCCTTGCAAATAGACAGGCCCAGTCCGGGGCCGTCGGTAAAGGTGTTTGCCTTGTAAAATCTCTCGAAGAGATACGTGTGTATTCTAGGCGGCATTCCTAAGCCTGTGTCTTCCACGATGAAGTTAATCGTATTTTGTTCTTTATCCACGGAATAAGCGAGTTTGATATGTCCTTTGTTCGTGAATTTTTGGGCATTGGACAGGAGATTGAGTATTACCTGATATAATTTTTGTTGATCCGTGTACACCAAGAGATTCGGGGAGTCTCCTTCTAAATACAATTCCACGTTCGGGTGGGTGTTGTTCATTCGAAGAAGGATAATATCCTGGCAGAACTCGTGCAGGCAGAAGGTTGTCATCTGTAAATCGATCTTGTGCGTGTCGATCCGGGCCAGCCGTAACACGTCGTTTGACAGATGCGAGAGTTGGTCGGAGTGTTCGTATATAAGATTCATGTATTCGTTTTGCTGGTTAGGTGTCAACGTTTTATCCGTGCTTACCAGATTGGTCCAGCCTAAGATGCAGTTTAACTGGTCGTTAATTTCATTACTCAGTTTTTCGAGAAATGTGAATTTTGACTTTTCAATCCGTTCTGTTTTGGCTAAAGTATCTTGTAAGCGAATTTGAGCCTGTTTGAGTTCCGTGATGTCATGAATGGTAATTAACATTTCCGGGCGGTTGTAAATGTTCATGTATGAACCGGAAACGGCAACATTGCATTTGAAGGTTTTCTTGTCTGATAGACGTAGGCTTACAGTGGTTTCCAAGTTAGAAAAGCTCTTTTTTGTTTTAAATGTTTCCGTTATAGCTTGTCTGATGGGACAAGCTTTACAAAGTTCTCCGTTGCCGCAACCTTTACTCAGGGAATTGACACAATTGAGTAGTTCCCCGACTCTTTTAGGTTCTCCGGAGTCTTCAGTGTCTGTAATTGCGTAATAGTTCGTTTTCTCCACGATAAAGTTCCTGTCAATGACAAGGATGTAGGACTTTATGTGTTGTAAAATAAAATTGAATAGTGCCTCAGAAGTTTTGATTTCTCCTTTTTTGTCGCTAATAATTTGTTTCGCCTGTATATACTTGTATAAAATAAACAGGATTACACATATTAGAATTGCGATAATGATGTAATATTTCATGCTACACACTTCTTGTAATTCACCACAAAGTTGTTAAATTTTACCGATGTTCCAAAGGATAGAGTTGTAAATTCCTATATTTTTTAGAAAATTGATCTGTTGCAAATGCTTCTTTTTTGTAGTATTTTCGTTTTTTTTGTTCTGATGTGCAGGTGTTTGCCAGTAGAGAAGATTGCATTAAAGTAGATCTTCGTATTCTTTATGACGGGCTACGTATACACGGGCAAAAGGACAGGTTATGATGACCTTCAAGTGATTTTCCCGTGCATAATCCAACGTTTCTTTCACAAGTTTGGCCCCGTAGCCTTTATTTTGCAAAGGTTTGGGAACGAATGTGTGTAAAATGTTGATCCCCCCGTCAAAGGGTTTGTATTCTACGACGGCCGAACTCCCGTTTTCGGTGAATTCGAACATCTGTCTGGTTTTATCATGTGTAATTTCCATGTTTTGAGTGTTTTTGAGTTTATAAATTTCCTGTATATACGATAAAAGAGCAGGTGTAGTTTCAAACTTTTTATTAAAAATTATTTTTTGGGAGAAGGAGATTGGTCGGGACATGGTGTATGCTGGCGGTGTGGCCTTGGTTGCTTATGATAAATTATTTGTTTTGAGATGTTGATTATGAGAAATTTGATGATTATTTTTTGGTTTATAACCTATTTTTACAAGTCTAGGGGTGGATTTCTCTGATAATTGTATAATTTTATAGCGTTCCCGTGTGGATGTGGCACGAGTGAGTGCGTGAATCATAATTATTTATTTAATATATTATAAGTCATGAAACAAACATTGACATTTAACCTTTCCACGATCGCTTCTACGGAAAGTAAAATTAAGGTCGATTATTTCGACACGAGCGTAGAGGCGTTCGATAATGGAGAATATTTGCAGTCGTTCTATGCTTTATTGGATTATGTGAACGACGAATTCCGTGAGAAATACGGAAACGTGAAAGGAACGGAATTTAATATTCCTCATGGTTCAATCGTGGTGAATATAAAGATCGAAGATGATCGATTGTTGATTCACGCACCGTTTCTCTCTTTGCCGGAGAAGAATCGTGTTCCCTTGTTACGGCAGGTTGCAGGCTTGAATTTTAACGCTATGGACTTGGCTCAAGTTGAGTTGAAAAAGGATCGATTGGCATTCGAGTACACTTGCCCGCTGGCACTGGCAAATCCTTACAAGGTTTATTATATTCTTCAGGAGATTTGTAACACGGGAGACAAATATGACGACGAGTTCGAGACCAAGTTCGGGGCCCAACGGATATATGAACCGAAGGTAACCCCTTTTGACGATGAGACGCTGAATATGGTTTATGAGGTGGTACAATTGAGTTGTAAGGAGTGTATGGATGCAGTGAAAGATTTCGAGGCGGACCGGAAATACGGGTTTGCGTGGAACGTGCTGGATACGACGATATTGAAGATATTGTATTACGCTCACCCGCAGGGACAGTTGTTGAACGACTTGAATAAGGCCGTTTCCGAGATGGATCGGGAAGATATTCCGTTGCCGGAAGTGGTGAATTACGGGAAGTCTGTCATTGCCCGCTTGCAGGGAATGACGAAAGAGCAATGGGCTGAGGATTTGTACTACGTGGAGACCTTTATTTCGGATAAACGTCGTTCTAATTTGAAGAATATCCAGGAGAATTTCGAGAATTCATACAATCGTGCCACCCAAGCGTTTGAAACGGGTGATTACATGACGTGTTGCTTGATGATTGTATACAAATTCTACGAGATGTACTATTATAATAACGTGCAGGATGACGTGAATGCGGTTGTGGTGCGTGCCTTGGAAAAAGCTTCTGCCAAACCTTGGGATGAGGCAGCCCCGATCTTGCATGCGGCCATGGATAATATTATGGAGGGAGAGTTGGAACCGGATGATGACGACGACGAGGAAGATGAATTTGATATGTCCCAGATGATGCAAGGAATGCAACAAATGATGCAACAAGGAATGCAGCAAGCGGCACAAGCCATGCAACAGGGCGGTGGAATGATGGAGTATATGCAGAAGGTGCAGGAGTTGCAGCAAAAGTTAGCTGCCGGACAGGTGAGTATGGAAGATTATATGTTGAAGGTACAACAGTTAGCCGCCACTTATATGGGGAATGGTCAGCAACAATAATGAAATTTAATGATTATGGAACAGAATATTTTTAATACTGTATATAAGGTCAATCATGCCGGAGGGTCAGGCAGTTGTTTTTACTTGAAAAATTATGACCTGTTCGTGACGAATTACCACGTGGTGGACGGTTTCCGCGAGGTTGCCCTGCAAGATAAGGACAAAAATCGTTTTTACGCTAGAGTTGTGTTGGTGAACCCGGCAAAGGATATAGCCTTTTTAAAGGCCGAGGGGGATTTCTCTGCTCTACCGGAAATCGCTTTATCTGCGTTAGATAGCGTGTCTATCGGGCAGAAGATCAACGTGGCAGGTTACCCGTTCGGGATGCCGTTCACGGTAACCGAGGGAACCGTGTCGTCCCCAAGGCAGTTGATTAACGATAGTTATTATATCCAGACGGATGCCGCTGTGAATCCGGGAAACAGCGGGGGACCGATGTTCAACGACCAGGATGAACTGGTAGCAATCACAGCTAGCAAGATCACGGATGCGGATAATATGGGATTCGGTATTCCGGTGACGGCTTTACGTGAGTTATTGGAACAGATCGGTGATTTGGATACAAGTGTATATAACGTGCAATGTAACAGTTGTGACGAGTTTATTTCCGATGAAGAGGAATATTGCCCGTCATGCGGGGATAAGTTGCCGTCGAATGTTTTCCAAGAACGTTCATTGACCGACTTGGCAGTTTTCTGCGAGGAAGCTATTCAGGCTATGGGAATTAATCCCGTGTTGGCCCGTGTCGGTTACGAGAGTTGGGTGTTCCACAAAGGAAGTTCTGAGATTCGTATGTTCGTGTACCAGCGTTCTTACCTGTTCTGTACTTCACCGATCAACGTGTTACCGAAGAAGAATCTCGAACCCGTGTTGACGTACTTGTTGAATGCAGAGGTGAAACCTTATCAATTGGGATTGGATGGTAACCAGATTTATCTGTCTTACCGGATTCATATCTCCGATATTTTCTCTGATTTTGCAGATGAGGTTCAGAAAAATATCACGAATATGGCGTTTAAGGCAGATGAGCTGGATAATTACCTGATGGATACTTTCGGGTGTGAATTGTCCGAGTATGCCAAGAAAGACGCTTGATAGAGAGAAATATACTTAGTCAAAGAGGCTGTTCGGGAAATTCATTTCATAATGACTTTCCGAACAGTCTCTTTGTATAAAGTTTAAAAATGATGAAGACAGAGAAAGAGAAGATGCTTGGCGGGGAGTTATATAACGCCATGGACCCCGTACTATATGCGGAGAGGATTCGGGCTAAAGAGTTGTTGTACGATTATAATCATACCCGGCCTTCCGAGAAAGAGATTAGGGGACGTATCTTGCGGGAATTATTAGGAAGTACTGGGAACGATTTTCTGATTGAACAGCCGTTTAATTGTGATTACGGGTATAATATCCGCATCGGAGAGAATTTCTACGCGAACGTGGGGTGTACGATTCTCGATGTGGCTCCCGTGACGATTGGTGATAACGTGATGCTTGCCCCGAACGTGAACATATACACGGCAGGTCACCCCTTGGATGCAGAGATTCGTAATTCGGGGTTGGAATACGCTTATCCGGTAAATATTGGGAACAATGTCTGGATTGGGGGAAACGTGACGATTGTACCGGGAGTAACTATTGGTGCTAACACGGTAATCGGTGCGGGGAGTGTCGTGACAAAGGATATTCCGGCTAACGTGGTTGCTGTGGGAAATCCTTGTCAGGTTGTCCGGGAAATTCTGAAATAGAGATGATTGTGAATATAATTGTTGTATCTTTATCTGCAAAATAAGAATATGGATAAAGTGATTTTAACCCGAGAGAATATAGGACAGGAACATATTTGTTGTGCCATGTCCGACAAGAAAAGTGCTGAGGGCGTGGAGGCCAAGAAAGGGTGGTTGGCGTGTCGTATGGAGGAGGGATTGCAGTTTGTCAAACTGAATGTCCGGGGAAAGGTTTTCATCGAGTATTTACCGGCTGAATATGCTTGGGTGCCTATTGAGGCGGATGGGTATACTTTTATCAATTGTCTGTGGGTGGCCGGATCGTTTAAAGGACATGGATATGGTCGGGAGTTGTTGAAAACGTGTGAGGAAGATGTTGCGGGTACAAACGGTGTGGTCGTGATGGTAGGGAAGAAGAAGTTACCGTATCTTTCGGACAAGGCTTTTTTCATTAGGCACGGGTACGAGGTGTGTGATACGTGTGTTCCGAACATCGAATTATTGGTAAAACGGTTCAGGCCAGATGTTCCGTTTCCTCGTTTTAAATCGTGTGCCTCTGCCGGCTTGGGCGATGATGTTAAGGGAATAGATATATTTTACACGGCACAATGTCCTTTTACGGTGCCCTATATCAAACAATTAGATTCGGTTATTCAATCTTCAAGTGTTCCCGTGCGGGTACACCCGATAATGACTCGTGAAATGGCACGGAATCATCGGGCGCCGCTCACCACGTATAGCGTGTTCGTGGATGGGAAATTTTATACCCGTGAAGTTCTTACTCCGGCAAAGTTGCAGAAACTATTGGCAGAGCAGTAAGTCCCGGTTGGGAGGCATAGTAAATTACAGGTCTGTTTCTATCGTGTCTTTTTTGTCAATGTAATTGGAGAAACGGAATTCTGGCATTCCGAGGGCCATGGCGGCATGAATCGTGCCGTTTATGCCCAGCATATTAGCGAGAGTCCCCTTGTTTTCCTGGTGGATGGCGGTGCAGACGAATCCCATGTAGAATTGGTTTACTCCGAGACATTCCGCCATGAGTGACCCGTTCTGATAAGCCAGATTCGCATCTGCACTCCCGAAACGACTGTTTTTGGGCGTGTGGATAAACAGGGCGGCTGTGGCTCCCCGCAGAATCATGTCGTGTCCGTTGGCATACTCCCGTTTCAGACGGTCGAACACGGGCAAGTAACGGTAGGCATCCGGCATAATTCGTTTCAAGATAGGTTTTAGTATCGGGTTTTTCAATTTCTTGGCGGCCGAGTTAAATACGTCTAGCGTGAAACGACTGATTGCGTCCAGTTGTTTGGGATCGGTTACCAGCGTGAAGTATACTTGTTGCATATTACTTGCCGTTGGGGCACGATGAGCGGCCTCGATGATTTGTTCTAGCATCTCTCTTGGAATCGGTCGGGTTGAAAATGCCCTGTTTGAACGGCGGGCTTTACACACGAGCATCATTTGTTCGGGGGTGGGGTAGTCACTGTATTTGAATGCGTGTACCTTTTCAGGCGGGAATTCGGAATGAAGTACCGAGTTTGTAGGACATACTGCCACGCAATGCCCGCACACGATGCAGTTTTCTACGTTTTGTACTTTTACCGCGGAGCCTTTTGTTTCCTGTGTGATGATCTGTGAAGGGCATACTCGTGCGCACTTTCCGCATTTAATGCAGGTTTCCGTGTTGATACTTAATTTCCCGTCCATGATTCTGTCGTTTTGCCTGTGTTAATAATACGTTATCTTGTTTACAAAAATAATGAATATTCTTTAACTTTGGAATCGTAAATTTGAACTAACCGGGGTATTATATGAAACAGATCGTTTTAACATTGGGGGCACCGAATGATGAACAGGGAAATTTAAGCCCGATGGCGGTGGATCGGCTAGAGTGTACATTAGGGCTTTATCTTCATAATGATGATGTGAAGATTCTTTGTACCGGGGGATTTGGTGAATCATTCAACACGACCAATCATCCTCATGCCTATTATTCAAAACGTTTTTTGATCGAGCGAGGGGTAAAGGAAAGTGATTTCTTAGAATTCGCACTGACCACGAATACGGTAGAGGATTTCCGGATGTCAAAACCGATAATCGAGCGGGAAAGGCCGGATTTGTTGTTAATTGTTACTTCTGATTTTCACATGGAGTGGGTGAAATTACTACATGGTCTTATTTTGAACTATCCCCATACGGTTTTTATTCCGGCAAAATCAAGTCTGTCAGGAGAAGAGTTAGCTCCTTTGGTTTTACACGAGAAGTTTGCCGTCAAGAGTTTACGGGATCGGGATTTTAAACTGTATTAATCGGGGCGGATATTTTTGAGAAAAAACAAATTCTTTCTTTTGTGAATTTAAATTTTCCTTTATCTTTGCATCCGCATTTGGAGAGGTGGCAGAGTGGTCGATTGCGGCGGTCTTGAAAACCGTTGTACTG
>JAHZBN010000011.1:101440-115661 GCA_019423345.1 Butyricimonas sp.
TCGTTACCTATTTGAAATTTTGAAAGCAAAGTAGCTGAAATATAAGCGGTTAGAGTTATAGGTTCAAAACCCTCCCTCTCCGCAAAAAACAATCAAATAACGAGAGAGTTAGCATAAGAAAGCTGACTCTTTTTTTATTTTATTGTCATCACTTGGTCGGTCCCGTTACATGATACACTTACTCCCGTGGGGAGGGAGGAAAACGTGGCATTATTCCCGGAGTACTTGATCGTGACAGTAGTGGTTAACGTGGCATTTTCCACGAAGTCTTCCGGACCAGATTCCAGAAAGTCGTTTTTGGAAACCCGTGTTCTTTTTAATGTAATAAAATGATTGTATCTTCGTACCCATATTGGCATTTTATGAATAAAGTACTGATTATAGACGATGAAGATCAATTAAGGGGATTATTATCCCGGATCATAGGGCTGGAGGGGTACGAGGTCTTCCAGGCGGATTCTTGCAAGAACGGGTTAAAGCAATTGGCTTTGCACGATCCGGACGTGGTGTTGTGTGACGTGCGTTTGCCGGACGGGAACGGGGTGGAGTTGATTGCCGAGATCAAGCGGGTAAAGCCGCTGGCGGAGGTGATCATGCTGACGGCCCACGGGAATATTCCCGATGGGGTGCAGGCAATCAAAAATGGGGCGTTTGATTATCTAACGAAAGGGGATGATAATAACCGGATTATCCCGTTGATCAGTCGGGCTATGGATCAGGTGGCAAAGGCCAAGCAGGAGAGTCAGGCGGAGATTCTGGTAGATCGGGAATACTCGTTTGACACGATTCTGGGGAGTTCAATGGCAATTCGGGAGGCTATTGCGCTGGCAAAGAAGGTTTCCGTGACTGATGTTCCCGTGCTATTAACGGGGGAAACCGGAACGGGGAAAGAGGTGTTCGCACAGGCGATTCACCGGAATAGCGAACGGGCCAAGAAGTCTTTCGTGGCGGTGAATTGTGCGGCTTTCAGCAAGGAGTTGCTGGAGAGCGAGATGTTTGGACATAAGGCGGGTTCTTTCACGGGCGCTTTGAAGGACAAAAAGGGACTGTTCGAAGAGGCGAATCATGGCACGATATTCTTGGATGAGATCGGGGAGATGGCGTTCGATTTACAGGCGAAGTTGCTGCGTATTCTGGAGGCTGGTGAATTTATTAAAATAGGAGATACGAAACCCACGAAGGTGGACGTGCGGGTGATTGCCGCCACGAACCGGGATTTGACAAAAGAGATCGAGAACGGACATTTCCGGGAGGATTTATATTATCGGCTTTCCGTATTTTGTATTCCGCTTCCGCCGTTGCGGGAACGGGTGGAGGATATAGAAGTGTACACGCGGGCTTTCGTGCAATATTTCGGGGCAAAAATGAAGAAGAAGGGGCTAGAGGTTCATCCGGATTACATGGAATGCTTGAAACGTTACGGCTGGCATGGAAATGTCCGGGAATTGCGAAACGTGGTGGAACGGAGTATCGTGATCGCGGGAGAGGGGCAGTTGACGGTGGATGATTTGCCGCTTGAATTGCGACGTCCGGTCCCGGCTGCGGGAGAAACGGGTGGATTTTCCGATTTTGACATGGCGAATATCGAGAAGAATCATATCCGGAGGGTTCTTCAACACACGGGGGGCAACAAGACGGAGGCAGCCCGGTTGATGCGTATCGGGTTAACTACTTTGTACCGTAAAATTGAGGAATACGGGTTGGGAGACAAATAACAAGTATCGTTCGTTTGTTTTCCGTTTTGCTATACCGAAATGAAAGGATGACCTTTTCATTTTGGTAGGGTTTCTTATCTTTTATTCTTTCTTATAATGATATTTATATTCTTGTTTCATAGATGGTTATAATAATTGATTCTTCGTGTGGCATACCATTGGTATCACAAGAGCAAAGATTATTGAATTAATATATGAAATTATGGAACAGGTATTATCATTTATTTTCTTGTGTCTGACAGGCGTCGTCTGTTACTGGTTTTTCTTTAAGTGTATTGATTGGTTTGAGAAGATTTAAAGGAGGAAAAGATGTTTACGGTATTATTTATTTTTAGTGTGGTGATGTTCGGGTACATGATGTATGTACTGGTTCGGCCCGAGAAATTTTAGATAAAGTAAGAAATGAATACAGAGATTCTAGGTAGTGTGTTGCAGGTCGTCCTGTTGCTAGTACTGGCTTATCCGCTGGGACGTTATATTGCAAAAGTGTACAAGGGGGAGCGTGTATGGACGGATTTTATGGCTCCCGTGGAGAAATGGATGTTTAAATTAGGCGGTATAAATCCGGAAGAGACAATGAACTGGAAGAAATTCCTGGTGGCGTTGTTGACGATCAATCTGTTTTGGTTCTTCTGGGGAATGTTCCTTCTGGTCTTCCAGGGACATCTACCGTTGAACCCGGATGGGAATGCAGGACAAACACCCGATCAGGCGTTCAACACCTGTATCAGTTTCATGGTAAACTGTAATTTGCAGCATTATAGCGGTGAATCGGGATTGACTTATTTCACTCAGTTGTTCGTGATCATGTTGTTTCAGTTTATCACAGCCGCCACGGGTATGGCCGCGTTGGCCGGGATATTCCGGGCGATGGCAGCCAAAACGACACGGGATTTCGGTAACTTCTGGGCGTTGCTCGTGAAGAGTTGTACCCGAATCTTGTTACCGTTAGCCTTGGTTGTTGGTTTTATCTTGATCATAGAAGGTGTTCCGATGGGCTTTGACGGGAAAATGGAAGTGACCACGTTGGAGGGACAGACCCAGATGATTTCACAGGGACCGACGGCTGCCATCGTGCCGATCAAGCAGTTAGGGACGAATGGCGGTGGTTATTTCGGGGTGAATTCTTCCCATCCTTTGGAGAATCCGACTTTCCTGACGAACATGACGGAATGTTGGTCGATATTAATTATCCCGATGGCGATGGTGTTCGCGCTGGGATTCTATTTGAAACGCAAAAAGTTAGCATACACGATCTTCGGTGTGATGTTGTTTGCCTTCCTAGTGGGAGTTTTTGCTGCCCATTATTTTGAAATGCGAGGCAGTGAACAGATCAACGACTTGGGAATAGCCCAAGAACTGGGAAGCATGGAAGGTAAAGAAATCCGTATCGGTTCCGCGGGTACGGCCTTGTGGAGCCAGGTGACTACGGTAACATCCAATGGTTCCGTGAACGGTATGCACGATAGCCTGACTCCCATCACGGGAATGTTCACGATGTTGAACATGATGATAAACTGTTGGTTCGGCGGTGTCGGAGTGGGATTCATGAATTACTACGTGTTTATCATCATAGCCGTATTTATCAGTGGATTGATGGTAGGGCGTACCCCGGAGTTCCTAGGGAAGAAGGTGGAGGCGAGAGAAATGAAGATTGCCATGATCGTGGCATTGGCTCACCCGTTCTTTATCTTGTTGTTCACGGCGATAGCTAGTTTCTTGGCGGCACACAATCCCGAACTGGCGGGAGCTTGGCTGAATAACCCTTCGTTCCACGGTTTAAGCGAGATGCTGTACGAGTACACCTCTTCGGCAGCCAATAACGGTTCCGGTTTCGAGGGGTTGAGCGATAACACCTATTTTTGGAACTACACGTGCGGTATCGTGCTGATCATGGGGCGTTATCTCCCGATTGTCGGTCAGGTGGCCATTGCCGGGTTGCTGGCAAGTAAGAAGTTTATCCCGGAGAGCGCGGGTACGCTAAAGACGGACACGACGACTTTTGCCGTCATGACTTTCCTCGTAATCTTTATCGTGGCAGCCTTGTCGTTCTTCCCGGCATTGACGTTAGGGCCTATCGCTGATTATTTATCATTTTAGAATTTGAATTATAAATCGTGTATGAATATGAAATCCAATAAATCAACTTCACTTTTCCCGCGGGAATTGGTGCTGGAGAGCTTAAAGCAGTCATTCGTGAAGTTAAACCCGCGACTGATGGTAAAGAATCCCGTGATGTTCACGGTGGAGATTTGTACGGTGTTGATGATTGTTGCCACGTTGTATTTTCTTTTTGCCGGGATCACGGATCAGGGATCATTCGGTTATAACGTGGCGGTTTCCATCATATTATTTATCACCTTGTTGTTTGCCAATTTCGCCGAGGCTATCGCCGAAGCGAGAGGGAAGGCACAGGCTGATAGTTTGCGAAAAACGAGAGAGGAGACTCCGGCGAAGATGATCGTGAACGGTAAAGTACAGGTGGTCAGTAGCTCCCAATTGAAGAAAGGGGATGTCTTCGAGTGTGAGGCCGGGGACGTGATTCCTTCCGACGGGGAAATTATCGAGGGATTAGCCTCTATTGACGAGAGTGCCATCACGGGTGAGAGCGCCCCGGTGATCCGCGAGGCGGGAGGGGACAAGAGTTCCGTGACCGGGGGAACCAAGGTCCTTTCCGATAAGATCCGTGTACAGGTGACGACCCAGCCGGGTGAGAGCTTTTTGGATAAGATGATCGCTCTGGTGGAAGGTGCATCTCGCCAGAAGACCCCGAACGAGATCGCGCTGACCATCCTGTTGGCCGGGTTCACGCTGGTGTTCGTGATTGTCTGTGCGACGCTGAAACCTTTTGGTGATTACGTGGGAACCAATATCACGGTGGCAGCTTTTATATCTCTGTTCGTGTGCTTGATCCCGACGACAATCGGGGGATTGCTTTCGGCGATTGGTATCGCCGGGATGGACCGGGCGTTACGTGCCAACGTGATTACAAAATCGGGTAAGGCGGTCGAAACGGCGGGTGATGTAGATACGTTGTTGCTGGATAAAACAGGTACGATCACGATCGGTAACCGGAAGGCCACTCGTTTTTATCCTTCTGCCGGGGTGGATGAACGGCATTTCGTGAGAGCCTGTATGTTGTCTTCGCTTTCCGACGAGACACCGGAAGGAAAGTCTATCGTGGAACTAGGGCGGGAGAGTCATCTCCGGATGAGGGATATTGACACGGCCGTGACCCGGATGATCAAGTTTACTGCCGAAACCCGTTGTTCCGGGGTGGACTTGGCAGACGGTACCCGGATTCGGAAAGGGGCTTTCGATTCCATTCGCGCGATTGCGGAGAGAGCCGGGAACGAATTCCCGCTGGAAACGGAACAAAGGATTCGTACGATTTCCGGTAACGGGGGAACACCGCTGGTGGTTTGCGAGAACGAGAAGATTCTGGGAGTTATCGAGTTACAGGATATTATAAAGCCGGGTATCCGGGAACGTTTCGAGCGGTTGCGTAAAATGGGTGTGAAAACGGTTATGGTAACTGGGGATAATCCGTTGACTGCAAAGTATATTGCCCAGAAAGCCGGGGTGGATGATTTTATTGCCGAGGCAAAACCAGAGGACAAGATGGAGTACATCCGGAAGGAACAGCAAGAAGGGAAATTAGTTGCCATGATGGGAGACGGAACGAATGATGCCCCGGCCTTGGCACAGGCCGACGTGGGGGTTGCTATGAACAGTGGAACACAGGCAGCGAAAGAGGCGGGAAATATGGTTGATTTGGACAATGACCCGACGAAGTTAATCGAAATAGTAGAAATCGGGAAGCAGCTATTGATGACACGGGGTACGTTGACCACGTTTAGCATAGCGAACGATGTCGCCAAGTATTTCGCTATCGTTCCTGCCTTGTTCATGGCAACAATCCCCTCGCTGGGCGTGTTGAATATCATGGGATTACACAGCCCCGAAAGTGCGATTCTTTCTGCGGTGATCTTTAACGCTGTTATCATCCCGTTGCTGATTCCGTTGGCGTTGAAGGGGGTGGCTTACAAACCGATCGGAGCCTCAGCCTTGTTACGTCGGAATATGCTGATCTACGGGTTGGGAGGAATTATTGCCCCGTTTATCGGGATTAAGTTGATCGATCTACTGATCGGTTGGTTATTATAAAATGGAAATTTGTAAATAAAGATAATCATGAAATCGAATTTATTAAAATCATTCAGATTGACCCTTGTATTCTGTGTCTTTTTTAGTGTTTTCTACATACTTGTCCTTTGGTTGTTTGCCAAGGTGGCAGGACCGAACGGTGGAAACGCCGAGGTGGCAGTGCTTGACGGGAAAGTGGTCGGGGGTGCTAACGTGGGACAGAATTTCACGAAGGATATTTATTTCTGGGGACGGCCTTCCTGTGCCGGTGACGGGTACGATGCAACCAGTTCGGCCGGAAGTAACAAGGCAACGACGAACCCGGAGTATCTGAAGGAGGTGGAGAGTCGTATCGATACCTTTCTCGTGAAACATCCCTACCTGAAACGGGAGGAAGTGCCTGCCGACATCGTGACGGCCAGCGCTAGCGGTTTGGACCCGGATATTTCCGTGACTTCAGCCTACGTGCAGGTGAAACGAGTTGCCAAAGCCCGGGGGATGTCGGAAGAGGCGGTGAAAGCGATTGTTGAAAAGGTGAAACAAGGCCCCTTGTTGGGAATGTTCGGCCCGTCGAAAGTGAATGTTCTAAAACTAAATATGGCCTTGGACGAGAAAGCCGATTAGTTTGATTTAGTTAGGTGTTTATTTTGCATCGGGGGATGCGTCCATCCCCCGATTTCTTAAAAATTGAAGAAACGGTCGGGTGACCGCAAGGGATGTTATTACCCTTTAATTAAATAAGTTTTAATATGCAGTTAATAAAGACAACAATGATGATGGCAGGGGCTTTACTCCTTGCTTTAAATGTGTGTGGACAAGAGAATGTTCCCGTGGAGAAGAAGGTTGAAAAAAAGGTAACGAGTGAGAATCATGATGCCGGCAAGGTGAATTTTAAAGTGAGTGCCGACGTGGTGAGTTCTTACATATGGCGTGGAGCTTACAATGCCGGAGCCAGTATCCAACCAACTTTGGGAATGAGTGCGGGTAACTTCTCGCTTACGGTTTGGGGATCGAAAGAGATCAGTGATTTACACAAGGAAATTGATATTACGGCTACCTACCGTTTCGGACGTGTATCCGTGTCTGTTGCCGACTACTGGTGGGAAGGTGACAAGTTCTGGGAAAAAGAGGATCATTCTTCTGCCAAGTATTTTAATTTGGATAATCATGACACGAAACATCGTCTGGAGGCCGGGATTTCGTGGACAATTTCCGAGAAGTTTCCCTTGTCTGTGGCTTGGAACACGATGTTTTGGGGAGCTGATAAGGATACCCGGGACGGGAAACAGAATTATTCTTCTTACGTGGAATTGAATTACCCGTTCACGGTTCGGCAGATCAACCTGACGGTAACACTGGGTTTTACTCCTTACGAGAGCCGGAATATGTATGGAACCGGAGGTTTGGATGTGTGTAATATCACATTATCCGCCGCGAAAGAGATTCGGATTTCAAAGAGGTTTTCCTTGCCTGTTTTTAGCCGGGTGGTATTGAACCCTGCCGCGCAGGATGCACATGTTGTTTTCGGGTTCACTTTACAATAATCCTGTGCGTTTAAGGGGAAAAATCCTGTTTTTAATCGTTTAAATTAATATTTTTTATTACCTATAACTTTGTGATAAATAGTGTGTTACAAGCGTTTTACCGGGAAAAGACCTGTTTTTACAACTTGGAGTACTTTTTTACGGTTCTTGATAGATTATTGTAATGTTCTGGTTACCTTAAGTTTAGATTCGAAAAAGCAAGTAAAAATCAGTGTTAAGTTATTTGACATTTACCGCTTATCTCCGGTAACTTTCCGGTGACTTTCCGGTAACTTACCGGTAACTTACCGAACAAGGAGTTAAGGATTCTAAAATCTACAGTTACTAAATTTAAGATCAGTTGGGGAATTGGGGGGATGTTTTATTGCCATCCCCCACCTAATGCCTTGTAAAGATTAACGACGGAAAGCAGTTCGTCACGCACGGCATTGTTCAGGCCGATCTGGGCATCGAAGTAACCTCTTTGGGCATCTAACACGTCCAGGTAACTGATCACCCCGTTAATATATTGCAAGTTGGCTAGTTCCATGTACGAGCGGGCGGCCTCTTCCAACCGGGCTCTTGATTCCCGCATATCCCGTATTTTCGAGAACGTGGTCAAGGCATTATCAACTTCCTTGAACGCGGATAGAACGGTCTGTTGATAGCTGTACGTCTCGGCCTCCAGTGCGGCACGGGCGGCTTTAAGACGAGCCCGGTTGCTCCCGGCATTGAACACGGGGGCGAGTAGTTTACCTCCCAGGTAAAAGTAAGGTGCCTTCAGGAAGTCGCTGAGTTCGCTATCTTCCCGTCCGTATCTGGCCGTCAGCGTGATTTGCGGGAAAAGGCTGGTATAGGCAACACCAACTTTAGCGTTTGCCGCTTTTAGTTTATATTCCGCTTGCCGGATGTCGGGGCGGCGTTCAAGCAGGGAAGAGGGTAATCCTACCGGGAGATCGGTCAGCAGCGTCTGTCGATCTATGTTCGCTCCGCGGGGGATGTCACCGGGATAATGGCCCGTGAGCAAGGATATTTCGTTTTCTTTCAACCGGATCTGTCTTTCAAGGTCGGGAACGAGTGTCGTGGTCTTCGCTAGTTCCACTTGTGCCTGACGATAGGCTGTTTCGGAAGTCAACCCGCCTTCGAAACGTAGTTTTGCCAGACGAACACTCTCTACACGAGCCTCGTGGGTCTGTTTGACAATACTTAATTCCATGTCAAGAGCCCGTAGCTCGAAATAGGCTTGTGCCACTTGGGAAACTAATGTCATGTGTAGGGCCCTTTGTCCTTCCACGGTTTGGAGATAGGCTGCCAAACTGGCCTGTGAACTCCAGCGGAGTTTTCCCCAGAGGTCAAGTTCCCAAGAGAGGGTGGCCTCCACGTTGAACGTGTTACCGGGAGAACGGTCATATTCCCTTTCCGCGAGGGCGTCTGCTCCGACTTTGGGGAAGAGATTCGCTTTCTCCATGCGGTGGGCGTAACGACTTTCTTTCACCCGGGCTGCAGCAGCCAGCAGATCCTTGTTGTAAGTGAGTGCCGTGTTGATTAGACGTTGTAACACGGTGTCCGTGTAGATCGTCGGCCATTGGATGTCAGCCACGGTCGTCGTGTCCGAACTGTTCGTGTCGGCAATGGTTGTCGGTAAATCCAGTTCCGGACGGGTATATTTCTTACCGATCTTGCAGGAAGTCGCTAAACTTCCAATAAGAATGGCAGCAAGTATGATGTGATAGTGTTTCATGACGATGTGTTTTAATAATGGGCCGTAAACTATTTCTTTTTCCACATTTTTACCTTATAAATTTGCACGAAGAAGAAGGGTACAAGGACGATCCCGACGGTGATGGCAACGATCATACCGAAGAAGATTCCGGTACCGATGGAATGACGGCTGGCCGATCCGGGACCCGTGGCAAGTACCATGGGCAACATACCGAGTACGAAGGCCAGAGAGGTCATCAAGATCGGGCGGAACCGGGCTCGGGCAGCGGTGATGGCCGCTTGTACGGCATCAACGCCTTTATCCACTTCTACCTTGGCGAATTCCACGATCAAAATGGCGTTCTTGGCTGCCAGTCCGATCAGCGTTACCAAACCGATCTGGAAGTACACGTCGTTCTCCAAACCGAATACCCACACGCCGAGATAAGCTCCGAGAGCGGCAATCGGCAAGGATAACAACACGGCAATCGGCACGAACCAGCTCTCGTACAAAGCGGCAAGGAAGAGGAACACGAAGATGAAAACGAGCGACATCACCATTCCGGTTTGTCCTTCCGCTTTCTTCTCTTGGAAGGAAAGACCGCTCCATTCTGTACCGATGTTGTCGGGCAGGTGTTCACGTGCCAGTTTCTCGATGGCTCTCATGGCCTCACCGGAACTATGGCCCGGGGCGGCTTCACCGTTGATGACAGCGGTCGTGAACATGTTGAATCGCTTGATTGATCCGGGTCCCGTGGTATTTTCCGCTTTACCGAGGGCCGTCAGGGGAACCATGTTTCCCTTGGATGTCTTCACGAAGAACATGTTGAGGTTCTCTTTTTGCATCCGGTAGGGGGCTTCCGCTTGCATATATACCTTGTAAACCCGGTTGAACATGTTGAAGTCATTGACATATACCGAACCCGTGTACGCTTTCATCGTGGAGAATATATCGGCTAGGGGTATTCCTAGGAATTGGGCCCGGTCACGGTCCACGTCAAAGTACAACTGGGGAATCTCGGCCTGCAACGAGGAAGATACCCCGGAAAGGGCCTTGTCATTTGCAGCGTATTTCACCAGCGTGTCGACAGCATCTACCAGATTCTCGAAGGTGGCCCCGTTACGAGCTTCCACTTGTAGTTCGAATCCTCCCGACGTTCCCAAGCCGGGGATAACGGGCGGGGTGGAGAGGAATACAAGGGCCTCCGGGTATTGTTTGAATTCGGTGCGGACATCATTCATCACTTCTTTCAAAGACATTCCGCCTTTCTTGCGTTCTTCCCACGGTTTGAGGATAACGGTCAATTCCGAGCGGGATTGGTTTGTTCCGACACGGGGACTACTTCCCGCCACGCTCTGCACGTATGCCACGGCAGGGTGTTCCTTCAGGTAATCGACAGCACGTTCCGTCACCTTGCGGGTGCGTTCCAGCGTGGCTCCTTCAGGCAACGCCAGTTCTACTTTGAAATATCCTTGGTCTTCCTCCGGCAGGAAACTACTGGGGATTACCCGGTTTAACACGATGATGAAGACGATTGCCATTCCGAACCCGGCGATGATTCGTCGGGGGTTGGCAAGAGCCCGTTGCAGGAAATGAACGTATTTGTTATTCCCGCGGGCGAGCCACTCGTTGATTTTACGGAATACGAAGTTCTTCTTCCCGTTAGACGGGCGTAACAGGATGGCACACATGGCGGGGCTTAGCGTCAGGGCCACAACCAGCGAGATCAACACGGACACCACGATCGTGATGGCAAACTGACGGTAAAGCATACCGGTGATTCCCGGCAGGAAACTCACGGGTACAAACACGGCTCCCAGCACGAGCGAGGTGGCAACCAGCGCTCCCGTCAGCTCTTTCATGGCTTTACGGGTGGCCTTGTAGGGCGACAATCCCTCTTCTTCCATGATACGTTCAACACCCTCGACGACCACGATGGCATCATCGACGACAATACCGATGGCAAGTACTAGTCCCAACAGGGTCAGCATATTCAGTGAGAACCCGAAGGCCAGCATGAACCCGAAAGTTCCGATCAGGGACACGGGAACGGCAACGAGGGGAATCAGGGAGGCCCGCCAGCTTTGGAGGGAGAGGAACACGACGAAGATCACGAGGAAAAGCGCCTCGAACAGGGTTTTATATACCTCGTGGATGGATTCCGAGATGTAAGTCGTGATATCGAAAGGGATGTTATAACTTACTCCTTCCGGAAAATCTTTACTGATTTCTTCCATGGCTTTCACCACGTTCTTGGCCACTTCCATGGCATTCGCACCGGGGAGCATGTAGATGCCGAGTACGGCAGCATTCTCGCCGTTCAATCCACTCTCCGTGTTGTACGAGCTGGCCTCCAGCGATACTCTCGCCACGTCGCGCAAACGGATGATGGAACCGTCGGGATTTGCCCGGACGACAATTTCTTCAAATTCGTTTACGGAGGAAAGACGTCCCGGAGCCGTGATGGGGATGGTGATGTCCGTCCCGCTCATCGGTTGCTGGCCGAGTACCCCGGCCGCGGATTCCCGGTTCTGATCTTTCAGTACGTTCTGTAAGTCTTTGATCGTTAACCCGAAGTTGGCCATACGGTCGGGGAGAATCCAGATTTGCATGGCGTAGTAACGGCTACCGATGTTGGAAACACGTCCCACGCCGGGAACACGTTTCAGCACGTCAAGCACGTTGATAGTGGCGAAGTTACTGAGGTATATCTCGTCAAAACGAGGGTCGGATGAGGTCAGCGTGAGAGTCATCAACTGGCTGGAAGATTGTTTCTCCACCTTGATCCCGTTCTGCACGACTTCTGCCGGGAGACGGGATTCTGCCAGTTTCACGCGGTTCTGAATATCGACGGCGGCCAGTTCGGCATCCGTGGATATGTCGAAAGTCACGGTAATCGATAGACCACCCGAGTTGGAGCTACTCGATTCCATGTATAACATTCCCGGCGTTCCGTTCAATTCCTGTTCGATGGGAGTGGCTACCGCCTGTGAAACGGTAACGGCACTGGCTCCCGGGTAGGATGCGGATATTTTCACGACGGGAGGGGTGATTTGCGGGTACTGGTCCACGGGAAGTAGGAACAATCCGATGAATCCTACCAGCACGATGACGATAGATAGCACAGCCGAGAATATCGGTCTGTCAATAAAGAAACCGGGTTTCATAATGCAACCTCCTCCTCTTTAATCATTTCGGGGCTCACTGGTTTCACGAGCGCGCCCGGGGTTAGTTTGTGGTAGCCTTCAACGACAACCAGCTCGTCGGGTCCAAGCCCGCGTTCTACCACGGTATGATTATTCACTTCGGGGCCGGTTTCGATGAAACGTTTCTCGGCTGTACTGTCGCGGCGGACAACGTATATGTAGGCGCCGCCTTTTTCAATGGCGACCGCCTTGCTGGGAACGACGATGGCGTTTTCACGCACGTCGAGTAACAACTTTACTTTAGTGAATTGTCCCGGCAATAGTTTCCTGTCGGGATTGGGGAGTTCGGCACGCACGCCGAATGTACCCGTTTGGGGATTTACCTGCGGGTCGGCGAAGTCCACGATTCCGGTTAGGGGATAAACCGAGTTATCCGCCAGCGTGATGGTCACGCTGGGTTGCCATGACCGGTTGGCGTCTTTTTCCCCGAGGGTTACATTCCGTTGCTGGCTACGCAGGTAGTCGAGGGCGGTAAGACTGAAATCCACGAGTACCTCGTCACTCTCCACGATGGTGGCCAGTTGGGATTTCCCTCCGGGACCGACCAGTGTACCGATGTCAGCGTACCGTTCACTAATATATCCATCAATCGGGGAACGCACGGTTGTGTAGCTTAATTCGAGTTCCGCTTGTGCGAGGTCAGCCTTGCTCATGGCGACGTTCGCTTTGGCACTTTCGTAGGCCGCCACGGCGTTGTCAAGGTCAAGCTGGCTGGCAGCCTTTTGCTCGTAAAGGGGGCGCAGGCGTTCCACGTCACGCTCGGCCTTTGCCTCTTGAGCTTGATCTTTTGCCAGTTGTGCCTTTGCTTTGTCAACACGTGCTTGGTAGAGGTCACTGTTTATTTTGAAAAGGGGTTGGTTCCGTTTCACGCGCTTTCCTTCCTCGAAAAGCATCTGTTCCAAGTAACCTTCCACGCGGGCTCTCACCTCTACGAATCCTTTCGCCCGGATCTGCCCGACGTATTCCCCGTATATTTCCACGTTATTTACTCCTACTTTTTCTACAGCCACTATTTGTCGCTCCGGTTCGGTCTTGTCTTTACAACCGGACAAGAGAATGAATGACACAAGTGTAATTACTATTCCTAATTCTTTCATATTAATTGATTTTGTATACATTTTCGTCGTAATTCTTCTTATGCTATGAAAATAAGATGCTACATTTTTACGTGATATTGTAAAAATAAGTTATCTATTTGTAATACAGTGTTGTTTGTGAATTCTGTTAATTTCTCCGTTTTAAAAACAACGTGTTTCCGTGTAGAATAATACCACAAGTTGTGGAAGGGGCAAGATAATTTCATGCTCGCTACGGTTTTCATTACTAGAATAAGGTTATAATGCTTTTATAATTAGGTGTCCCACGTAAACAGCTGTTAATCCCAGTACAATGCTGAGGACCGTGTAGGACATAAAATATAGGTAGTTTTGTTCTCTTAGTAACACGAAGTTCTCGTTCATAAAGGTGGAGAACGTGGTAAATCCCCCGCACAATCCCCCGGTTAGGAATAAACGTAGGTCCGTGTTGAGCAGGTTACCTCGCTCGAATAATGCGTAAAAAATACCGATCAGGAAACAACCCACGATATTCACGACCATAGTGCCGAAAGGGAATGCAGCAAGGAAATGATTTTGTACGAAACGGGTAAGGAGAAAACGAAATATCCCCCCGCAAAAGCTTCCCAAACCGATGATTAATAGTGTTTTAAACATATGCTATGTCTGCTTGATGGTTTTAGTTACCATTATCACAAATTGGGCGCAAATATATTACTTTTTTCTTATTTATCAGCTATTTGGCGTATGAAATAAGGTGTTTGATTTTTTTTCTTGGAGTAGCCTTTGAGATCAGACCTATTTTGTTGACTTCTGGGCTATTGTAGTTTCCTAAAATTGGTTTACTAGATTTGACATTCAATAAATTGTAAAA
>JAHZBN010000012.1:0-83968 GCA_019423345.1 Butyricimonas sp.
TAATTCTGACATTGGTTTACTAAGTTTACTGTAAACTTTTTTCAGGACAATACATTACGGTTGCTCTATCCTTTCCCTATATCATGAACATAGCATGTACATAGCAAGTACATAACATGAATACTGGCAGGTGTACATGCTCCGTTCGTGTTATGTAGGTATTTCATTGTTGCCTGCGGGAAAAGGTAGAGAAGGGATTAACAGGGAGTAGGCCTTCCCCGGTGTAAGGGAAAGTTTGTTACAGGCATACCCATGAGTACCACTTTCCAGAAATACATCCAATCCATACTCACGTATACTTTATTATCAGGCGGAGTTGGACGGCGCACGTCAATCGGCACCTCTTCATTAGATAACCAGAAGAAAGAGCCGGATATTAAGAGTAATTTGCTGCGGCAACCTCCTTACGTCCGATACTGATTTCCCCGTTACTCAGGCAATCCGCATCCCCCAAGATGATAATGCGCTGTTCTTTCCCTCCCATCGAACGAGACATTGCCAAAGCCGTAATATACGAACGTTCAACTTCTCCGACCAAAGGATTAAGAGAAACCGTATCATCTAAAAAAATCAACTGTTTCCAATTCATTCCAACTACCAATCGTGTCACTCACGAACAAAGGCGTAATGGAAAATCCTTTATCTTCGAAACACTCCAATCCTGTCGTACCCGGCATGGTCACCACGTATTCCCGACGAATCATCTGGTTGAAGATATACGAAAACACCCCGGCATAAACCGTACGCCGAAAGGTTCCACCAACGGGTTCATAAATTCCTGAAATTCGTTTCGAACTATCTAGCAAATATATCTAGCCACCTCCGCACGTTTTTCACGAAACGAGTCCCAAACGCACATAACGCATGAAAGAACAAACGGTAAACCTCTTTCAACGCACTTTCTTTACCCTTGTTCAAATTTTGAAGTATATCTGATTCTATATCTACCATCACTTCCGTTTCTATGTTTTACAAATATATTAAAAAACTCAACACTTTTCACATCTCCCAAAAACAAAATACGCTATTCTCCTTTTACGCCACGAAATACAATTCATTGATTCTCAAAGCTCCCGTCTATTCCCATATTTTTTTTGTTAATAGACCTGTTTTTTCCCCTTTTTTATTTTGCGGGATTCAACAAAACCCCTATATTTGCATCGCTTTTGAGAAAATTCCTTAGTAGCTCAGTTGGTTAGAGCGGCGGACTGTTAATCCGTAGGTCGTAGGTTCAAGTCCTACCTGAGGAGCCAACAAGCTGAAAGTCAGTAGAGATACTGACTTTTTTTAATGCTCAAATATTTGATTCAAGTATTGAATATCAATATATTAACTACAAAATATCATTAATCACTATATATTCCAACAATAAAAATTAAAGGGATTACAAGGGGAAATATCAATAAAAGTGGTCACCAAAGTGGTCACCTTCATCAAAAAAAGTGGTCACCTTTCTTCAAGAGATAAGCTATTGTTTTATAGGCTATTAAATCCAATATATTATAATAACAAGAGTAACCATTGGATCAACAGGAAAATCAAGTATCATATTTGCTATCATACCCATTTTATTTGCTCCCATATTAAAATACCGTGTACCTGTCATTTAAATCAATTCACGTGAAAAAGTAGGTGAACACCCTGTTCTTCGTGGTGTCAACATCATTCTTTTCAAGCAAAAACTTGGTCTAGATGAAAAAAGAAAATAGAGTCCTTGATATAGTATTCAAATAAGTAGTTTTTTCCGGTATATTTGGGGAACACCGACGCTTCTCTTTCGCTCACGAGCGGAAGTGCACCGAAGTTGTTCCGAAAGAATACCGAAATTATTACCTGTTTTCACCGGAACCACAACGGTTGATCACCGAATGATATTATAAAAAACACTTATTTATCATACAAAGGCATCATTCCAGCCCTGTATATTTCAACAATAATAATCATATACCCTCCTCCTTCGGTTTCCGATAAGGAATTCTAAAATAAAACGTTGTCCCTTTACCTAAAGTTGACTCCACCCAAATCTGACCTCCCAGAAGTTCAATAATAGCCTCACAAATGGAAAGTCCCAACCCGGTTCCCTGCTTAAACTCATTCACTTTATAAAAACGATCAAAAATATGTTCCAGATTTTCTGGAGAAATACCTATTCCCGTATCCTTAACCCAGCACTCCACCCACACACCATCCGAAGTAATCTTGGCACCAATGACAATATGCCCTTGCGTGGTAAATTTCTTGGCATTCCCGATTAAATTTATAAATACCTTTGTCAATTTCACCTCATCCGTCATGACCAACAATTTTTCCCGGGGTCCTTCATTCACCAATTCAACACCTTGTGCCATATTTAAACGCCCGATATCCAACATAGAATGAACCAAAAAATGTAAATCACAAACACGAAGAAATACCTTATCCATCCCGGCCTCCAAACGGGACAAATCAAGCACATCATCCAGTAACCCCAACAAAGCCCGGCTATTACTCGTGATCATATCACTACTCAATTTTCTCTCCTCCTCGGGTAACCCTTCTTCCACCATCAAATTAGCAAAACCAACAATACTGTTTAAAGGAGTCCGGATCTCGTGCGAAATATTCGCCACGAAAGCTGATTTCAACCGATCGGATTCCTCTGCCTTGCGCATTGCTATCGCCATTTCTTCCTCCACGACCTTGTAACGATTAATATCTATCCCCATCCCGTACACGTATTTCGCCTTCCGCCCATTACTCATTTCCACTGTTTCAACAATTCCCCGGTTCTCTAACCAACGATACTCCCCGGGACATAAGTAATCCACTCGAAAAATAACTACAAACTCTTTCAGTTCATCCTTGGTTATCCCTTCCAGACAAGCCAACAACTCCCCCCGGTCATCCGGATGAATATGAGACATGTATTTTTCAATCGTACTCAAATCCCGACTTAAAGTCTCATCCTTCGGGAAACTCTCCCCAACCGTCATGATATTATTATTCACATCATAACACCAAGAGTAAGCTCGCAAGGCATTTATCGAAATACGTAAGAAGGTTTGTTGCTGCCACTCTCGGGTAACATCACGCAACATAATCACCGCACCGTTCACCTCCCCGCTTTCATTCAACAAAGGAGAAACACTCCCTGTCACTTGCTGCACGGGAGCCCCACACGGGATTAAGACCGTGTTCAACGCCAAGTCCCGACGCATTCTCTCCCCCATCACCTTCTGCACGAAATCTTCAATTCCCTCCCCTCCCCGATTCCGATTGATCTCGCAAACCTCCTTCAAGGGTTTACCAATCACATCTCCTTCACATCCCAAACCGACCACAGAGGCATGGTTCAACTCAATCACCCGCAATTCCTTATCCACCACCAAAATACCTTCACTCATTGAAGACAATGTATTAGACAATATTTCGGTCTTCTTCTTCAACATTTCGGCCATCCGTTGTGCTGCTTTCTCTAAAAATATACTTCGATGTAACATCTTCCGGTACCTCAAGTGAGATAACACCAGAAACAGGACAAGTAACAATAATAATATAAAGGTAATTCCCGCAATCAGAATATAATTTCCGTAAGTCCGCCAAAAAGCATCCCGTTCATTAACGATCAAACTTTTAACCGGAAGGTTCTTGCGTTCTACTCGCCAGCGTTTCAATTGATTTTCATCAAAAACCGGAATAGGATGAACCGTATCTATCGGTATGGCTTTCGCCTGTTCGCCATTCAAAATTCTCACCCCGATTTTTCCGGCTTTTGTTCCCATCTGATCGGCAAACGTCACGATTCCTCCAAAAATTCCCTTTCCCAAACCGTTATCCATCACCGTCAAAATCGGAACCGGACATTCATGAGCATACATGGAATAATAAATATCCGGATCAAGATACACTCCCTGTTTACCTTGTTGCCAAGTGGTCAAAATAACAAAAGAAAGAGGATAAACCTCTTGTAACTCCTTTAAAAAACTATTCACGTCCAAGATCGAATCGCCTGCAAAAACAACCGGGAAACGATCCTTATATTTGGCTAATTGTTGTCGAGCTAAAGCCTCATGCGCTTGCCCCGCTCCCGATTGATCTGAAAACACGTAAACTTTTCGAGCCTCCGGGAATAATTTCCGCCCCAACAGAAACACTTTTTCATAATCAATATCACAAATAACTCCCGTCACCTGATCAAAGTCAAGTTTCTTCGAATATCGCATAACTCCACAAAACACGATAGGTGTTTCCTTTACCAAAGGTATATCCAGAGAGAAAAGGGCGTTATTGGCCTCTTCATCCGAAACAATAATCAAATCTAACTTTCCCTTAACCTCCCGTAACTGTACTTCCAATAAGGAATTCCTCACCTCCGTATTTGTCAGTCGTTTGGAATCCAGATAAATCACCCTCAGATCTACATTGTAACCCGCTCGGTCAAGCTGTTTTTTCACCCCGTTCAACACCTTGCGTCCCCAGATTTGCTCCGAATGATACGAGCAAACAAACAAAACCCGCCTGATCTCGGGAGGTACACCCGTCTCCCCTTCAGCATATTGGACACATCCCAACACCCCGCTCAAAAAAAATAATATAAATAATAAAAAGACTTTCATACGCCAATATATTTTTCCGGGATCCTACGCATATTTTCAAATGTAAAGGTAACATTTTTATTACAAAACAAGTATAATCACATCTATTTTGCAACATTTACTACATATAAAACACTTCTAATATCCAAATATAATTCCCGGATCATTCCCCTAACCCCTTACTCCCACGCGGGAAAGCTCCCTATCGCATATATTTCTTTAATCCACAACAAAAATCATTGTTGTTTTTTCAAATATTTACTATATTGCAAATCAATCTAAAACCAATAAACATCATGGCAACACTAGAAATTCAAGGAAAGACGTTCGAAGTGGACGGCGACGGTTTCCTCACCGATCCTTCAATCTGGAATGAAGACGTGGCAAAACTCTTTGCCGAGGCAGATGGAATCACAGAATTAAATGACAAACATTGGGCAATTATCAAAATCATTCGTGATAATTTTGAAGAAAAGGGGAATGCCCCGATGGTTCGTACCATCTGCAAGGAGACCGGATTAAAATTGAAAGACATTTATGAATTGTTCCCATTAGGACCAGCCCGAGGAGCGTGCCGGGTGGCCGGGTTACCAAAACCCGACGGGTGCGTCTAATACCCACGACCATGTCTTGGTATATTTGGACCTCGTTAGCTGCACTTCTTTTTTGTGTAGTACTACTGGGGGAATATTTCGTACGACTTTTAAAACACGGTTCTCCCAAGGACCTTTCGCAAAAGTCAGGGAATATTGCCCAAGCAGTCTGTTACTCTTGTATTGGAGCTATGTCACCTATGCAAAAAGAATCAGCATATTTACACCTGCCCACTTACACGGCAGGTATATTTTTTCATATAGGAAACTTCCTGGCAATAGCCGTGTATCTTCTTTTCACGCTTGCGGTTATTTTCAATTTTCAGATTCCTATTGAAAGCGCAACAAACCTTGTCGTCATGATCTTGGCTGCAATCATCTTTATTGCTGCCGTTTGCGGAATGGCTTTATTCATCAAGCGACTAGCCAAAAAAGAGTTGAGAGATCTATCGTGTGCAGATGATTATATTTCTAATCTTCTCTGCACCATCACGCTCTTCCTGACGACTTATTCCTTGCTGGCCTTACAATTCGGGGCAGTGTATTATGTTATAATGGCACTTCTTTTCGTGTGGATGCCCTTGGGCAAAATCAAACACGTGCTTTACTTTTTCTTTGCCAGGTATCATTTGGGCTTTTTCTACGGCTGGCGTGGAACATGGCCTCCTAAAAAAGCGATTCAATATGACAAATAATATCTCGAACGAACAAAAAGCCAAAGCCCTCGCCATCATTTCGAACACGAATGACAGCAAGCTGGAGACCCATCTAAACGCTTGTGTACGTTGTGGTTTATGTGCATCGAGTTGTATGTACTACCTCACGATGAAAGAGGGGAAATACATCCCGGCACGAAAAGTAGACCTCGTCAGTTCCATTTACCGACGCTACAAGACTTGGCAGGGAGCCATATTCCCGTCGCTATTCCAAGCCCGGGAGTTAAATCAAGAGACATGCGACGAGATGGTCGACTCCCTGTTCGGAGCCTGCACCATGTGCGGACGCTGCGTGAAACATTGCTCGATCGGGGTCGACATTCCCTTCCTTGTGAAAAAAGGACGTGAAATGCTTGCCGTCATGGGACTCGTTCCTAAAACCCTCCAAGCAACTGTCGATGCAGCAGTAAATACCGGAAACAACATGGGTATTCCCACGGAAGAGTTTATTGACACGATCCAATGGATGGAAGAAGAACTCCAAGACGAACTGGAAGACGAAAAAGCCGGTATCTTTCTTGATCAGCCCGACAAGAACGTTTTTTACACCTTGAATCCCCGGGAACCGAAATTTTTCCCGCTTTCCATCTCTGCCATGGCAAAAGTATTCTATGCCGCAGGAGAAGAGTGGACCCTCTCGTCTAAATATTACGACGTGACAAACTACGGGTATTTCAACGGTAATAATGAAGAGGCGACTCAAATCGCCCGGAATCTTTACAACGAGATTCACCGCCTGCACGGCAAGCGCCTCGTACTCGGAGAATGTGGCCACGGTTCAAGAGCCATGCGCTGGGAAGGCCCCAATTATCTCAAAACGCAGTATGATTTTGACACTCTCACGGTAGTGGAACTCATCGGGGAATATATCCGAAGTGGAAGAATAAAACTCGACAAAACGCAGAATAGCAAAGTCGTCACCATCCATGACCCGTGCAACTTGGTTCGAAACGGGGGACTTCTCAATGAAATTCGTTTCGTGGTCAATGCCGCAGCAGAAAACGTGGTGGAAATGACACCCTACGGCACGGATAACTTCTGTTGTGGTGGCGGTGGCGGAGCCCTCGCAATGAGCGAATACAACGAACGTCGTCTCAAAATCGGCAAAATCAAAGCCGATCAAATCACCGCAACGAAAGCCGAGATCGTCGTGACCCCATGCCACAATTGCGTGGACCAACTAACTCAAATTAATCACACGTACAAACTGGGTATCACCATAAAGACAGTGGCAGAATTGGTCGCTGATGCCCTGGTAATTGAAAATTGAAAATGAAAAACAATTCACTTACTTTTTCAATTTAAAATTTAAAACCTAAAATTTATAGAGCTTATGAGCAAATTAATCTACCTAGACAATTCAGCAACCAGCTTCCCGAAGCCGGATGTAGTTTATGATTTCATGAACGACTTTTATCGCAAACATGGTGTAAATCCCGGACGTTCCGGATTTGATGCAGCCGTCGAGACAGAGGAAGTCGTGAACTCGACCCGCAAAATGTTAACCAAGTTATTCAACGGTGGAAATGATCATAACAGACTAACGTTCAGCTACAACGCCACAGATTCTTTGAACCTGATCATTAACGGATTGGTAGAAAAAGGAATTCACGTAGTATCTACCATGTTGGAACACAATTCCGTGTTACGTCCGCTCAACATGCATCATCAAAACGGAACCATCGATTTAACTTACGTGCCTTTTGATGAACACGGCTATGTACATCCTGACGATATAAAGAACGCCATCCGCCCGAACACGAAATTTGTTGTCGTAACCCATTGTTCCAACGTGCTGGGAACGATTCAGCCGCTGACCGAAATCGGGAAAATCTGTAAAGAAAAAGGCGTAATTTTCGTGGTTGACGGCAGTCAGGGAGCCGGCGCCGTAGACTTGGATATGCAAGCATCCGGAATCGACGTGTATTGTTTCACAGGCCACAAATGTCTCATGGGCCCGACAGGAATCGGTGGCTCATACGTGCGCAAAGGTATCGAAATCAAACATACCCGTGCCGGGGGTACCGGGGTCCGTTCTGCTTATCCCGTGCATCTGGATGAATATCCTTACCGCTTGGAATACGGGACCCTCAACTTGTTAGGTGTTGCCGGATTAAACGCCGGGGTTAAATGGATTCAGGAACAAGGGATCATGAACATCCATCATCGGGAAATCCTACTCTGGGATAAACTTCGTAAAGCTTTACAAGACATCGAGGGAGTAACCACCTATTGCGCCAACAGCATAGAAAACCAGAATCCGGTATTAAGTTTCAACATCAACGGTTTCGATTCCGGAGACGTGGGAACCATGCTTGACGTGGATTACAACATTGCCGTACGTACCGGGCTACAATGCGCCCCAAAAGTACACGAGGTCATCGGTACATTCGATATTCATGGAACCGTCCGTATGAGCATCGGCGCTTTCACGACAGAAGAAGACGTGAATGCCGCTATCGAAGCCGTGAAAGAAATCGCAGCAATCAGGAACTGACTCGAAAAAAGAAGGAGTTGGTCATCTCTATTGATATTGATAGGATTCCAACTCCTCTCCCCAAAAGACACAAGTACACGCCTCTATTTTCCTCTCCGCCTAAACCACACCCCCAAAGCTATCAACAACAATATTCCAGGATAGATCCCCATAAAAGCAACACTTACCCATTTTGAATTTTGTCTAGTAATATCAATCCACTCATCTGGAAGCGAAGGACGGGGAAGCATTACCGGAGTATACCCATCCGTAAGCCAATGGACGGTTGCTCGCATTACCTCCAAATTAGAAACATTCTCCGCAGATTTAAAACTTATCCCCGCATTACTGAAATAATCCGCATTCCCATAAACAACAATTTTCTGCTCCTTATTTCCAACAACCCGCTGCAACGATAATCCGGTTATATAACTCTTCTCCACTTCCCCCACTTTAGGATTTAAACGAACGGTATCATCGACAAAGTTTGTTGTCTCCACTTCATTCCACACCCCGGCATCTGCCGTCTCGAACAAGGGAGTAACCTCGAAACCACAAGCCGTTGTATACTCCAAACCACTACACCCTAAACCGGCAATGTTCACCTCATACGCCATACAATCTCGTAACCATCCATCTAAATGGGTTGTCGAACTTCCCAACGAACGGGCAAAAACGACATCCGGAGTAGTCCTATTATTGGGAGCGACCAAAACCCCGGGAACAACCTTTACTCCCAACTTTTCCAATTCGATTTTTATATCTTCTGAAGTTTGAGGTTTCAACATCATTAATAAATTCCCACCTCGATTAATATAATACTGTAAATTAAGTCTTGCTTGCTCTGTCATTTTTCCCCGGATATCCGCAATAATCATAATATCTATATCCGCAGGAATCGTGTTCTCCAAAGAAATTTCAACCGGGGCAAGACCGTTATTCACTAAAGAATAGCGAAACGACTGCTCTCGAACAAACACCCGATAATCGCGATCCGCCATTTTCGTCATACTTCTCCCGCCTGATCCAGTTACAAATCCCACCTTAGGGCGTTTCTCCAAAAAATTCCGAAACATCACATAGTAATTCTCTTCATTAGGGAATTTATCGATATCATTGTACGTGGGTAATATTTCCCTTTGCCCATTCTCTCTTTCAAAAACCCGGATAATATCTATACCCTCCGCTAAAGAATCAATCGGGACGTTCAACTTATTTGCAGGTAACACCTTATTCAGATTTTCATTTCTAAAATCCACGTTAAACAAGACATCGCTCATATCCGCACCTTCCGGATAGTAATAGACATATTTCATCTTTATCTCCGGTTTAAAACGGACATAAGGCATCAAGTTGACTGCCATGTCTTCTTTTATGAATCCAGAACCCACGTATCCGAAATCATCGCCTAAAATATTTCCGTACGTGGTAATCGTCATCCCTCCTTCTAGGCGGGCAAGCAACTTCTGCGTATCCTTTACCAGAGACATTGACTTGGTTTGAGTCGCATCATAAAAAAACATCAATTTCGGACGAGAGGTCAAGTAACCCAAAAACAACACCCCCGAAAACAATACCAAAAACTTACTCCAAGTCACAACCCACTTGCTTTTCTGCCGTGCAGATTGCAATTGAATAATTGTCAATAATAAGAAGAACGCTATCAATATCAGAAAATACAGGACATCTTCACTACATATCAAACCATCAATAAACTTTTGAGCCCGTCCGGATATCGATAACCAATAAGTGATTTCCCGTACGAAATCTATATTTTGCCACAACATCCGTACATAATTCAGTATCGCCAAAACTGACAATGTACACAAAGCTGCCACCAACTGGTAAGAAGTAATACTCGACATAAACAATCCGATAGCGGCATACACGCATATTAACAAATAAATTCCCAACAAACCGGACAGACAAAGCCCCCAATCCAAATGGGCTATATGTATCCCGGAGAAAACAACAAATACCGCAAGGATGATAACCAAAACAAAGGCATATACCATTGTAGACAGGTATTTACCCAAAATAATCTGTACATTGGTAATCGGTGAATTATACAACAACTTAATCGATCCGCTGCTATATTCCCGACTCATCAACCCCATGGTCAACAACGGAATATAAAGATAAAGTGAAGATAACATTTGCGTAAAAAGCCCTTCTCTCCCCGCGAACGCAGAAGCAGTTAAGCCGGAGGCACCACGTCCCAACATGGACTGATACTTTATCATCCCTTCAAAAAAAGCGGAAAAATGCATACTGGCTTGAAAGGCAAAAATGATAATTATCATCCAAGCAATCGGAGAGTAGAATAATACCTGCAATTCCGTCTTAGCTATTTTATATATTGTTCTCATACATCTAATTATTATTGTTATTCTTCGATAATTCGGCGAAAACGGTATCCATAGAAGTTTTTTCCATGTAAATCTCTCTCAATTCCCACCCTTTTGCCACACTTGTTTCCACCACTTGATGAATCAACTCATCCTTATTTGTAAAACAAATCCTGAATGTCTTCGAATCAATCAATTCGACTTTCCGAATCCCATGAATCAACCGTAAGTCATCAATTCTCACTTCATTCGCAAAAGAGACATACAACGTATCAGACGCAACGGTATTATTAAATTCCTCTACCGTACCGGAAAAAACGACAGTTCCATGCTCAATCATCCGGATATAATCACAAGTTACTTGGACTTCCGGCAAAATATGCGTGGAAAGGAGTACGGTACGTTCTTGCGCAATTTCCTTTATAAGATGCCGGATTTCCACGATCTGGTTTGGGTCCAATCCGTTTGTCGGCTCATCCAACACGACCAATTCCGGCTTATGGATAATTGCCTGGGCTATACCCACCCGTTGCTGATAGCCTCCCGACAAATTACGGATCAACCTGTTTTGGAAATGTTCCAATTTACACTGACCCATAACTTCTGAAACGGCATGAGCAATCTCTTTGGGTGCAATTTTCCGTAAATTCGCACAATATCTCAAAAACTCTTTCACTGTCAGTTCTGACTGCAAAGGCGGCTTTTGCGGTAAGAAACCGTTATGCATCCTAGCCTTCACCGGTTCCCCCCGCAGGCTGATTCCCTTGATAAAAATTTCTCCCCGGGTAGGCTTCAACACGCCACACATAATATTCATCGTGGTAGATTTCCCGGCACCATTTGACCCAAGCAAACCATAAACACCATTTTTACTAATCTCAAAGTTTATATCTTTTATTGCCCATTGGACACTATAACGATGAGACAAATCTTTTACCAAAACAACTGGTTCTCCCATACAATACAAATTAATCTTTCAATTCTTTCATTAAAAACAAGTATACACACTTTTCAAACAATAAATTCACCGGGCAGCATCTCTCACGCAACGTAAACTTAACAGTTTCCTAGGCAATGTACTGAAACGTCCTAACTTAGAAGAGTTGTAACGAATCTGGCGATAAATAACCGCATTCTCTTTGTCCGTATCTTTCGTTGACGTCCAAAAGAAACCATAAAATCCCACAAAATCAGGTGTATAACTATTCAGCTCTATCCCCAAACGATCTGCCTCGTAATTAATAAATCCTCCCGGCCTCAACCATATACTTTCCTGTTGTTGCAATATTGCCCCCTCTTGATCTCCCCGCCATCCAAACTTCAACAAATCTTCCTTACCCATCCCCATCATTTCCTCCAAGTATTGCCAATCTTTATCGGAAGGAATCCTCCATCCTCGCGGGACAACCGACTCAGCCGACTCATAATCATACAAATACCCGTATTTACTATAATTATACTCTTCTTGCTCCTTACGTTCCTCTGCAGTAATCAAATTCTCCGAGTAGATTTGACATTTTCCTTTATCCGTTTTCAAACGGATATTTTCCACCATCCACTCCAAATCGCCATAGCGAACCCAGTGATAAACACTTCCATCCCGTTCATCAATAAATTTTCCATTCTCACTCGATAGTAACACAGGAGAAGAATCGTCATCCCCACATCCGACCATCAAGAATAAACTTCCAATCAACAACTTGTATATATTTCTCATCATAAATTTTAAACTATTGGTTTAACAACTCTAAACGATACCCTAAATCCTTAACAATTTCCTTAAGTAGATTATATTTTTGAATCACGAACGGATATTCCTCATTCTCCCCCAAAAACGTCTCTTCATCCTCAAACAACGCATTTATAAAAGCTGCCAGTTCCTCGTGCTTTAATGGGAAATAAGCATAACCATAAGATATATATCCCTCCAAGAATCCCAATTCACGCAAATCCTCAACATAATCGATATCCCAACCGACCTCTAAATCCCCTTCTCCATAATACTCCTCCCCGAAAGCATAAAATGCCGCTAATTCTGTCGTCATCACAGTTAATGATGACTCGATCATCCCCTTAAACAACTCACGCATGAATTCCCGTTTTCCCACGTCATCCATCTCCAATACACCCCCCAAAGACAAAGCAAGACACCTCACCCCCGAATAAAAATCAATCGCCGTCCGACTTCCCCATAAACCGGAACCGATGTCATCCCCTTCCTCTACCAGAAATCTTGTTCTAAAAACGGTATCAACCAGTAGAAAAGAATAAGGGTAGGCCCTTTCCTCCAATAAAGGTAAAATATTCTCCTTTACAAATCCTGTTACATTTTTCTTATCCTCTAAATCAGACAAATAACGAAAAGTAAATTTATCGCTCGATGCTGTTACTACCCCATAACCCAATTCAACTGTTTCAAAAGCATAAATCGGGAAACCATCTACATCATGCCCTAGCATTTTTTTACGTAACGTATCATTAAACAACAAATAACTTCCTGTTTCTTTCTGAAAATTTCGTCTCAATACAGACTCTTCATCCGTTGCATCATCCGGCACCTCAAAATAATTCTCCACGCCATTACTGGCAAGCAATCCCTTTTCCTTTTCACAAGCAATTGCCAACAACAAGAATATAGCAAACCCTAATATCCTATACATAATCATCTGTTTTTAATTATAATTAATTATTTCGACAACATTTCTTTCCCCACGGGCATTATCTTGCATCAACTCTTCAAAAGTCAACACATCTGCAGGTATCGGCATCACGTAGGCCGGATCTCCGGATTTCAACTCATAAACATGCGTTGCCAAAGGGACCCAATAACTTCCGTCATAATAATACGTCGTATACGTGTTACGTACCGCTTTCTCCAAAGGGAATCGATCGCACACGGAATAACGTCTTAAATCATACCAACGGTGCCCCTCAAAAGCAAGTTCTCTGAATCGCTCGTCACGAATTTCTACCACCAGCTCCTTTCCGGAATAATGAATCTCCCCTGCATTCCGGATACGATGTTTCCGCAAATAATTCAAAGCTTCACAAGCCCCCTCATCATCCCCTTGATAAGCTAGAGCCTCGGCCAAATTCAAATACGCCTCCGCCGTTCTATACGTACAGACATCAGACATCTCCCCTCCGTCATAAGCATACTTATTACAAGGGAAATAAGGCGGATAATTGGTATTCAAGAACACCTCCAAGCGTAAATCATTCACATTCTTTTTATACAAATTAATCAAATCCTCAGAGGCACTCATTCCCTTTTGCCTCATGCTTGTATTACCGGCAACCCAATTATCCCCGGTAGAGAAAATGGTTTCCACGGACTTAGGACTCATGAAAGCAATTCCCGATGTGGCGTCAAAAACATTCAAATCCAACAACTGATCGTTTTTCTCCAATACCTTATTAGCATAATATGCCGCATTTTTCCAATCTCTCATATAGAGATACACCCTACTCTTCAATAAATAAGCAGCAGTAATATCCGCCCGGAAAACAGATTTACGTGGAGTTTTCTCTAACGCTTTTTCAGCCTCATCCAAGTCCTTCAGTACTTGGTCATACACCTCCAGGACGCTGTTTCTGGTAAATTTCTTATCTTCGATGTATTCCGTTAATTTCAACGGTATCCCCGGATCTGTCTGCGCCGAAGCAACGGTATAAGGTCGCCCGTAAAGGTTCACTAACCAAAAATAATAAGCCCCCCGCAAAAAATAAGCCTCCCCCCGGATGCGGGAAATCTCCCGATCTTCAAAATCATTTTTCCCGCTCCAATTGGCAATTTCGGCTATAATCATATTGGCCACATTAATATGCTCATATAACCGTTTCCAATCAGAACTCTCATTCGTGATCTTAACTAAATTGTCAAATCCAATATCCACACGTTTTTGCCAAGTATAATAACCAAAATAATCATCCCGACAAGAGCTGTTATACTCCTCTCCATAAGCGTACTCAATATTTTCCCTCATCTCATCACCCATCATATGCACGTAGGGCGTATGTCCTGTATAAAGGAAACTGCTAAAATCAGATTCTAGGTAAGCCCCTCCCGGTAACAACTCATCCAAATCCGTATACGAATTCACGTAAGCCAAATCTTGCGAATACTCTTTCAAAAAGTCTGAACAAGAGACGAAAAGCAACGCAATTATCCCAACAATATATATTCGTACCATAACACTACATCAATTTAAAATGAAACATTTATACCTAAGGAAAAAGTAGGTCGATCTGACAACTGGACCTCCGCAAATCCGGATTGAATCGGGGCTTGTCCTTTCAATTTAGGCGAACAAATCGTAAACACATTGGTGGTAGAAGCCGTAATCGACAAACTATTCAAACGACCGGATCTCAACCATCTCTCGGGCAAATCATAAGAAAGGCTCAGGTTTTGGCATTGTATATAATTTCCACTCACCACTCGCTGGTTACCGTAATCATACATTGTCCACGCATTCTCTCCCACGATCACACCATCCCCAACCGTAACACGCTGATTATAACGATTACTCTCCGGAGTATTAGCATTCACGAGATTAGGGATATTCGTGTACCGTTCATCACCGGCTTGCCTCCATCTCTTGTTGAAATCCTTATTCACGTTATACAAAGACGAAAATCCAATTCCATCCTTATACAAACTGAACAGACGCACCTTTGCTCCTAAACTATAATTCAAGGACAATCCCAACCGAAAACTCTTGTACCGGAAAGTATTGTTTAAATTTCCCTGAATCTTAGGATCTCTTTGCCCGGAAGGTGTCAGAACCGTGGTAAACACATCATACTTACTCTTGCCGAGTAGCTCTTCACGTCTCTCCTGCATCGTGTCAAACATCGGGCCTCCATCTCCCGGATTCAAACCGATAAATTTGTAAGAATAAAATGTTCCGACAGCATGGCCTTTCGTTAAAGCACTTCCCGTCAAGAAATCACTCAAATCGTACTCCTCATCACCGGGATTCGTGTTCATTTCATTAAACACCTGAGAAATCGATGTGGACAACGTCCACCTGAAATCATCCGTTGATACCGGAGACAACGAAATGTCCACGCTATAACCGCTATTCCTGATCTCACCCGAATTAATAACATAAGAAGTCCTGCCATTCACGGTTGATATGTCCTTCGTCAAAAAAGCATCTTTCGTCAATTTGTAATAGAAAGAAGTATTCACCTGCAAGGCATTATTAAACAAGCCGAAATCCAATCCTGCATTAAAAGAACTCGTTTTCTCCCACTTCAACTTCGGGTTCGGATATACCTCAACCTTCGATATTAACTCGTTATAATGAGCATCCATCGGATATTTCCTCAATATCATCACCGGAGATTGTCCGTCTAACATATTTCCCTGATAACCGTAAGACAATCTCATAACCAAATTACTGATCCACCGGGGATCTACATTCACGTGATTGGAAATATTATAAGAACCGGAAACAGACCAAATGGGTAATAATTTCTCGTTACTCCGATCCCCGAACTTATTCGACCCGTCTATACGCGTATTGGCATTCAACGTGAATAAATCCTTGTACGTATAAGATACGGACACGTAAGCTGCCAGCAAATTCGTTAAATCATCCGCAACACTAGGATGATTATTTCCTAACCATTTTTTATATTCCGGATAATTATCAACCGCTATACCCGATGCAAATTGTTTACCCCGCTCATCATAATAACCACGGTCCGTACGAGTATAACCGTGAGCATGCGTAGAACTGGCTTCAAATCCCCAGTCTGACATAATGTTATGTTGTCGCTCCACCCCGAAAGTGTTATTCGTACCAAGCTGCAAACGAAACGTGTATGAATTATTCCGATTATAATTCTTGGTCAACTCCCCACCATAAGGACAAGTCGAATAAGTATATTCTCCCGTAGGAGCCTCCTCCCCGTACTCAGACTGCCGTAGATTAGCGATATAATTCGTTTTATCGGCATAATACCCTTCAATTTCCGCATTAGACATGGAATAAGAAAATATTCCCTGAAGATTCAACCAGTCAAAAACACGGTATTGCAAATTCAAATTACAACTGAATCCCGCATTTGCCTGTTTGGAAAAACTATTATCCAACTCATTCAATATATTAAAATTATAATCATCCGTTGTCGGTCGATAATAATAATACTGTCCGGATTCGTCATACACGGGGATTGTCCGGGAAGTCGTATAGGCATAATCTATCACGCTTATTCCTGATTGAGTATAATTTCTTTCCCCCACGTTACCCAACAAGTTCAAAGACACAGACAATTTATCTGAAAAATGGGCATCTAGATTTAAACTTGCCGTATACCGTTCATTATCGGCTCCTTTTATGACGTCATTATCTATCGCATACCCGAGAGAAGCATAATAACGTAATTGCTCGGTTCCCCCTGACAAACTGAGCGTATGCTGATGAGAAAAAACATCCTCCGTCAAAACCTTAAACCAATCCGTATTCAATGTCTCCAACTCCTTTACTTTTTGAGTAAACACGTCACTGGTAATCGTCCCATTATACATTTGGGCTGCCAAAGCTTCATATCCTAAAGGTGTCATTGTCGTTGGGAACACATGATGTGCGGCCACTAAATCCCGTGAAAAATCAACACGTTCTTTCGAATTCATTACTCGAATACGGCGATCCGTGTAACGCGGGCGTAGTTTAAAAGTCCCTGTCACATTGTAACGCACAGACATATCTCCCACACTCCCCCGTTTTGTTGTAATAACAATTACCCCGTTAGCCGCTTTTGTCCCGTACAACGCTGTCGCCGAAGCATCTTTCAAGACATCAATACGATCTATATCCTGAGGGTTCAATCCGGCAATGGCATTACCGATACGATTAATATAATCCGGATCGTTCAACTCCTCTGCTGCAATAGGCACCGGGTCATTCACCACAATACCATCTACCACCCAAAGAGGTTCTCTATTCCCGATTAACGTTGAGGTTCCCCGGATACGGATTCTCGGTACAACACCCACCTCTCCTGAGTTCGTCACCATAATCATATCCGGAATCCTCCCCTGCAACATCTGATCAATGGACATTGCTCCTTGAATCATGACGTCACTAGCTTTCACGGAACTGACCGCACTTGTCAACTTTTTCCGGTCAATCACCTGATATCCGGTAACGACCACTTCATTCATCACCGCAACATCTTCTTCCAAAATAACTTCAATATCTTTTTGACCGGAATACACTAATTCTTTAGATTTCATCCCGATAAAAGAAAACTTTAATACAACATTTTCCCCTCCGTAAAATTCCGCCTTAAACACTCCATTATCATCTGTCACTGTACCGTAGCCAGTTCCTTTTATCAACACAGTCACCCCCGGAATAGTTTCCCCATGCACATCTTTCACCACCCCACTAATAACAACCGGATGAACTTGTACAGTCTCTTTCTTGATAATAATCAAATTATTTTCCAGTAAATACTTTAGTCCGGTATCTTTCAAACAGGCATCCAATACCTCTTTAACCGTCTTGTCCTCCATTTGAATAGTCAGATGGGTAATCTTCTCAACGTCTTCCATTTTAAAAACGAAGGAATAATCCGTCAGCCGTTCTATCTGGGTCAATATCTCCATAAAAGACACATTCTCCATACGTAAAGAAACCCGTTTCCCCTGACCTGAAACAGAGAAAAAACTGACTATCAAAATCACACACACAAAGAAACATTTCAGCTTTGATAAAAGCCACCCTATTTTTCGTTGTACACGAAAAACATTCATTCTGTTTTTTTTCATACTTTTGTTTTGAATTTAATTAAGCATCTTATGATGTTTGCAGGAGGGACCCCTCAATCCCTCTTGCTTTTTATTTTACCATAGAATTATCGTACACGACAATCTTACGGCCATAAAACATAAATTTAACCCCGTTGGTCTTTTGCAATTTATCCAATACCGTTTCTATATCATCATACCGATCCATGTTCACATAAAAACGAGTTTCCTCCACCCCTTTCTTTCTATATTCCACCTCAAAATCATACCATCTGGCGAGTTCGCAAAATATCTCTTTCAACGATCTATTCTTTAATATCATTCGCCCGTTTTTCCAACAGATAACCTCATTCACATCAACCCGTTCAACTTTCAACTCTCCGCTACTCTTTGTATATACAGCCTGATCAGATGGATTCAGTATGACCTCTTCTTCACTCTTGGTGTACTCCTGACTGACTTTTCCGGAAACCAAAGTAGTAACCACATTTTCATCCTCAGGATAGGCTTTCACGTTAAAGCTTGTTCCCAATACGGTAATTTCCATGTCTGCCGTTTTTACGATAAAAGGTACTTCCACATTACTGGCAACCTCAAAATAGGCTTCTCCCGTCAGAAAAACTTCCCGTTTCTCCCCTCGAAAAGATTCCGGATAAACTAATTTTGTCAAAGCATTCATCCAAACTCGCGTTCCATCCCCCAACACCACCTTAAACTCACTTCCTCTCGGTACATCCAATGAATGCATTTCGACACCCTGATCTTCTGCCAATTCTTTATTTTCGTAATGAACTTCGCAATCATCATTCACAATCACACGGCTATTGGAATCCGCATAAACAACCTTTTTTTCCGTTCCGTCCAATATAACCTTCTTATTCTCCCCTATCGACAATACCGCCTGATACTTATCACGTTGTTTTGTCAATTCTGAAAAAACTTTTTTCTCTACGACAGAAGCCACCGGCAAATGATGTAACGAAAAAAACACAATAGAAACAAACGTCACAACCACAGCAGCCGCAATACCGACTGTCCACAAATTCCGGAGTCTGTGTAATTTTTTCAACACCCTTTCTCTTGCTTTATTCGTATAAATGGAATTCCACGCTCCAGTTATCTGCAACACATATAATTCCCGGATATACCTTTTGAAGAAAAATTCATGCTCTTTATCTTTTTTAATCCAGAGCAAAAGCCCCCTTTTCCCCTCATCATCCAAATTATTCAAAAAATATTCGGTGATTAATTCTTTTATATATGACTCTTCAACATTCATGGTTTTGACTTTATTAAGACAGACCATCAAAACCCAAAATGGGTGAGTAACTTTTTCTATTTTTTTGAGTCAAGCACGAATTTAATAAACAAACACAACACACTCGAATTAGCAAATAACCGTCGCAATTGTTTCAATCCATTAGCCAACAAGGTCTTTACCGTATTCACAGATATTTCATTTTCCTCTGCCACCTCTTTGTACTTTTTCCCTTCAATCAAGATTTGCCGAACAACAATACTGGTTTTTAAAGGCAAATCATCTATGGCTTTATGAACGGTAATGATTAATTCCGGATCAATCGTCTTACTTTCTTCTTCAATAGCGTCATATCGCAAAACCTCCAATTCAGAATAGACCTCTTTTTTAGCATTCAGACTATTAACACAAATATTCCTTACAGCTCGGAAAAGGTAAGTTCCTAAAGCCTCTGGTGCAATATTATTATACGTCCGTTCTTTCATAAAACGATAAAAAATATCCTGCACCAGATCTTCCGCGTAAACCCTATCCTTTATTAAAGAATCAGCAAACAAAACTAAAGGTCTGTAATATCTTTCAAATAACAAACTTCCCCCTTTATTACAATTCTCCTGCAATACCTTTACTATAACGCTGTCTTTTACCACCATCTACTGAATTATTATTAGCAAATATACGGTTATCTGGCTTACTTGCAACAAAAAAGTCTAATTATTTGGTCCTCATTTTATTTTTTACACTAAAATATATATACCTAATGATAAACAATAAAAATTTACCATTATAGCATTGATAAATCAAAAAACGACACCAATAAAAATAAGGAACTTATATACAAATTTACAGCAAACCAACTCCCTCCCCCCCTTCGGGGTACTCCCTCTATAAACAGAGGGAGAGTTTAAATACTCCAAAATACCGGATCCTCCTCTGTTTATAGAGGAGGTGGCGGCAAAGCCGACGGAGGAGTTTGAGTTTCAAAACAAGCATCACCGACACATACTGTAAAGTAGTATATAATCACCAAAAATAATATACCTTTCCATTTACGGTAACAAACTTGCTAGTACAAATTAAAATTAGTATGTTATATTCATTTCCGAGTACGCCATAATCAAAAATTCATTACTTTTGGGGTCATTAAAACAAACAAAAAAATTAGTTATATGTACGGAAAATTTCAAGACTTTTTAAAGACTGAATTACAGTCCATAAAAGACGCCGGCTTATACAAGAGCGAAAGAATTATCGTTACCCCGCAAGATGCAGAAATCAAACTTGCCACGGGAGAAACTGTATTAAACTTTTGTGCAAACAACTACTTAGGACTTTCTTCCAACCCGACGGTAATCGAAGGAGCAAAGAAAGCGTTGGACAGCCGTGGATACGGAATGTCTTCAGTGCGTTTCATCTGCGGGACCCAAGATATCCACAAAGAACTGGAAGCCAAAATCTCTCAATTCTTCGGAACGGAAGATACCATTCTTTACGCAGCGTGTTTCGATGCTAACGGTGGTGTATTCGAACCGTTATTCAGTCAAGAAGATGCCATCATCTCTGATGAACTGAACCACGCTTCTATCATTGACGGTGTCCGTCTTTGTAAAGCCGTACGCTACAGATACAAACACGCCAACATGGCAGACCTTGAAGAGCAATTAAAAATTTCTCAAGCTCAACGTTACCGGATCATTGTTACCGATGGTGTGTTCTCTATGGACGGGGATATTGCCAAAATGAACGAAATCTGCGACTTGGCAGAAAAATACAACGCATTAGTAATGGTTGACGATAGTCACGCTGCCGGCTTTATCGGCAAAACAGGCCGTGGTTCTGCCGAACACCACCACTGCATGGATCGTGTTGACATCTTCACAGGTACTTTAGGTAAAGCTCTTGGTGGAGCTATGGGTGGTTACACGACGGGTAAAAAAGAAGTGATCGATATGTTGCGTCAACGTTCAAGACCTTACTTGTTCTCCAACTCCTTGTCTCCGGCAATCTGCGGTGCATCTATCGCCGTGTTCGATATGCTGTCAAAGAGTACCGAATTAAGAGACCGTGTCATGGATAACGCCAACTATTTCCGTGCAAAATTAACCGAGGCCGGATTCGATCTGAAACCTTCAGAATCAGCAATCTGCGCTTTAATGCTTTACGATGCAGTTCTTTCTCAACAATTCGCTGCCGAATTACAGAAAGAAAACATCTATGTTACCGGATTCTACTACCCGGTTGTACCGAAAGGACAAGCCCGTATCCGTATCCAATTGTCGGCTGCCCACACACGTGAACAACTGGATCGTGCATTGGCTGCCTTCATCAAGATTGGTAAAAAATTGGGCGTTATCAAATAAAGAAGATAACACCGACACCATACAAAACAGTTTGAGATTACTCTCAAACTGTTTTTTTATTTCTCCCCCTCACCACATTTTTTGATCTTCCGGCAACATGGTAAGCACTTGTTTCAAACCAAGATTATTTGTCTTTATCAAATAAAAAAACATAAATCAGACACATTAATTGCTAAATAGTTTGAATTTTGAAAAATATACCATACTTTTACACCAACATTATAGCAATATAATACAATATCGGCGTCTAGTTGCAATAACAAAAAAATCTAATCATGAAAACAAAGGCTTCAATTTTAGCCCTATTTTTCTTATCCACAATTATAAGTAGTTGTGCCAAGAAAGATATTGAGCACAAGGAAAAGGAAACAACAGGATTCACGGAATTAGTCGTTCCTGCTGATTTCGATTGGAAAATGTCCGAAAACGTGACTTGTAATTTCACTTCGGAACACGTTTCTAAAGTATACGTTTCCACGGGAGCAAACACAACTCCTTTTGCCTCGTTCTATGTCGGACAGGATGTAGACCAAGTCAAGTTGAACATACCAACTTACATTAACACGCTTTACGTCAAATACGAAACGAAGGCTGGATTATCAACAGCCAAAGCTCTTGATATAACTAACAATACCGTGACTTATGCAGTTCCTGCTGACAGCGAGGAAGTGGAAACAGTTCTTGCTTACTCGGCAAAAACAAACTTAAGCAGAGGGAATGATCAAGCTGTTATATTTTACCCCGCCCGGGAAAATGGTTGGGGAACTTTGATGTTCGAAGACCTTTGGCCCGCCTATGGAGATTACGACTTTAATGACTTAGTTGTAAACTACAAAATGCAGCTTTATCCTAATAACAAAAACATGGTAAAGGAAATGATCCTCGGAATTCGAGTCAAAGCTATTGGAGGCTCGCTACCTTATGACTTATGCCTTGCCATAAAAGGAATAAAGGCAGGAGAAATAGACGAGTTCGAAAAACAAGAATCGAACAATGCTTTAGAAAATGCCGATATGGAGTTACTTAACCCAGGTAATAGCGAGAAAAAACCTCCTATATTCAGGTTCAACAACATTAGAACTAACACGAAGGCTCCTAAAGGTTTCGCTTTCCTTAATACAGATCCGGATAAAAAAGCACGAATACAAGAGGGCGATATGGTAAATATTACTTTTTACATTACATTCCGCAACTCAATTCCTCAAGCAGATCTTACCCTTGATGCATTTGACTTTTTCATAGCCAAACCTGTAAAGGAAAAAGCCTCCCAATGGCAAGAGATTCACACGAGAGGATATGCCCCAACAGAAGAATTCGGGCAAACCGTCTACGAACAAACGAAAGAAGGGAATTCCTATATCGGGAAAAGTGACATTTATTACAATTCAAACACCAACCTAGTATGGGCCATTAACATTCCAACCGACATTCCTCATGCTCACGAAAAAGCAGACTTTTTGAAAGCTTATCCCCACTTCAAAGACTGGGCAACTTCAGGCGGAGAACAACATAAAGACTGGTACGAGAATGCAACAGGAAATCGTAATGACAGCGAACTGATTAAACAGTAACTAGAATAACAAAACTAAAGAGTCCTTGGGATGTATCAAAGTCTCTTTAGTTTTGTTACTGATCTAATCCCTCTCCTGAACACCCTCGTCACTCCTCATTCTTTTTTCCAAACAAGAATCTTCCCACCAGATAGCTAATATACTAGACGACACACCCAACTTGCAAATTCAAGTCGCCATAGCCTGGGGTTAAAGCTAGGGTAAAGCCAGCCTTTACCAGAGTAATAATCTCTCATCCCCCTTCGTCAATACACGAATAAAAGCGAAGGAAACTTGTTACAAAATGTCAGGAGATTATTACCCCCGCTCCCCGGTTCCATCACTTTGGGATAACTCATAATACTTACAATACTTATTCAGAACGCACTCCCCACATAACGGATTCCGAGTTTTACACACCAATGCCGCATAATCCAAAATTGCCCAGTTCAATTCCTTACATCGACGCACCTCGATAATATCATTTGCCAATTCCTGAATTTCCTTATCATGCCGCACGTCAATAAAATCTCCCGGTTTAAAATAACGCTTCAACAACCGGGACATATTCACATCCAACAGCGGTTTACGATTCCTCAAGATAAACAATTCGAAAGCATTAGTAACATACAACCCGATAAAACCGGAATCCCTCAACTCGTTCTCGTTTCCCGGAATCTTACCTCCCCGTCGGCGAATATCTTCCCCCAGCTTATACAACCGTCGAGCCCGGTGGCGATACAATCCCAGAGGTTTCATAATCTCTTCCAACTCTTCAAGCGAAGCATTAGCCAAAGCGTTCCAATCGGGAAATTTAGAGAAGAAAGTATCGTAGTACTTTGCCACTGTCTCCGCTTTCGTACGCTGTAACAAGATTTCAGAAACAATTTGCTGGTACTTCGTCGCCCGATCTTCCCGCCACGGAAATATCCTTTGGTTCTCATCAAACCATTTCAACAAACGATGCTGCAAATATTGAACCATGACTTCCCGCATAAATCTCAATTTATTCTGACTTCTTTACCTTTTATCCCGATATATCCATTATGACAAAGTTAGCAAATAATCTCTTCACCATCTAGTAATTCAATGCTACCCTGTACTCATTAGGAGAACACCCCTCCATTTTCTTAAACAAGCGGCTCAAATGATGAGGGTATTTGAATCCCATCTCATAGGCAATTTCACTCACGGACTTGGACGAATCGGCAAAACGTTCCTTAACTTTCTCGATAATGGTGAATTGGATATACTCCTGAGCCGATTTCCCCGTTTCCTTCTTTATCAGATCCCCAAAATAATTCGCAGAAAGATTAAGCTTATCCGCACAAAAAGCAACAGAAGGTAAACCGTAAGAAACCGGAGCATCCGACTCGAAATAACCATTCAACAAATCTTCAAACCGGGTAAGAATATCCTTATTTACATCCTTACGAGTGATAAATTGTCGATCGTAAAAGCGGACACAGTGATTCAAAAATACTTCAATATTAGCGGTAATGATGGATCGACTATGTTTATCGATAGCGTGTTCCAATTCCTCCCGGATCTCTTGAAAACAATTAATCACGATCTCTCGTTCCCGGTCAGACATATGAAGAGCCTCGTTCGCCTCGTAAGAGAAAAAAGAATATTCCTTCATCTTGCGACCCAAAGACATCCCCAATAATAAATCGGGATGGAAAAGCAACGCCCATCCTTTCACCTGTACCCTAGTTCCATTATCATCATCCCCCACAATTTGACCGGGTGCGATAAAAACTAAAGTACCTTCCTGATAATCGTACATCTTGCGTCCATAACGAAGATCCCCACACTTGACATCTTTCAGAAAGACCGTGTAAAAACCAAAATTTTTACGAGCCAAACGAACCGGAGGCACTTCCGACAGGTCAATCACGCTCACCAAAGGATGCAACGTTTTTACTCCTAAAAATTCATGATAATCATGAATCGTATTCATTTTCAATATTTCACCCATAACATTCAAGGCTTTTGTTTAAAACAAAAATAACAATTCTCATTCAAGTTTTTTCACTGGATATTCAAAATCAGTAAAAATGGTACACATATCTGTAATTTATCTACACACAATCCCCGCCACCCCCTATATATTTGTATTACAAAATAAATGGACAACTTTATAATATATCATGATGAAAACAATGTATTTTTTAATAATTGCAACAGTTATGGCAACATTTAGCATGAATGTAGAAGCACAAAAGACTTCTAACGGAAAGAAAGTACTGGTCGCTTATTTTTCACGTAGCGGAAATACCAAAGCGATAGCGAGTCATATCAAAGAGCTGACAGGGGGAGATTTATTCGAAATTCAGACAGCAAAACCATACCCGGCAGATTATCACGCTTGCACGGAAGTTGCCAAAAAAGAAAAAAATGACAACGCCCGCCCCGAATTAAAAGAGAAAGTGAAAAACATAGAAGAATACGATATTATCTTCATCGGTTTCCCGAACTGGTGGGGGACAATGCCCATGCCGATCCTTACATTTTTGGAAAGTTACAAATTGGAAGGAAAAATCGTGATCCCATTCTGCACGCACGGTGGAGGCGGCGAGCAAAGTTGCTTTAGAGATTTCGTGAAAAACACGAGCAAAGCCACAAATAAAAAAGGATTTATCACTAGTGGAGGAGCGGCAAGCTCGGCACGTCCGCAAGTAGAAAAATGGTTGAAAGAAATTGATATTATAAAATAAAAAATCATTTTAAACTTCCTCCCCCTTCGGGGTGCTTCCCCTCAGGCAGGAGAAGAAGGAGATGTCCGAAGGTCGGAGGAGTTTATATAGCGACAAGCGGAACTCTACCGACTTTACGAATCCCATAGCCATGACCATCCCCCCACAGAAAATAGAATCTATCAGTCAGCTAAACACGCTAATCGGGCAAAAGACATTGCACCCGCTCCTAAGCATTATTGACCTAGCCGAAGCTACACGCCTCGATCAACTCTCTATTTCCGGTGATTTCTACGCTCTATTCTTCAAACAAGTACAATGTGGAGATTTCAGATTCGGCCGCAGGTGTCATGATTTTCAATCCTGCACGTTAGCATTCAAAGCTCCCGGGCAAACTATTGACATCAACCGACATGACGCTCCGGAACAGACCAGCATTTTAGGCATCACATTCCACCCCAAGGTTTTCAACGAAACACCATTGATCTGTAAGAAATCCGAATACTCGTTCTTCTCCTACCAGGAAAACGAATCCCTTCATTTATCCGAACGGGAAAAACAAATTATCCTGGGATGCATGAGCAATTTTCAGAAAGAATTACAAAGAGACATTGACCGGTTCAGCCTCCGATTGCTAGCCGTACATCTCGAATTACTCCTAGATTATTGCCTACGGTTTTATGAACGTCAATTCATCACCCGTTGTAATATAAATAATGATATTTTGGCGTATTTCAATCAACTTTTGGAACAATATCTCCAAGCGGAACACGGGGTAAAAACGGAATTACGCTCGATCGAGTACGTTCATGAAAGAATCCCCCAATCTATTGCCTATCTCAATGATCTCGTACGGGTAGAAACCGGGAAAACTCTCCGGGAACACGTGCGTCTGAAAAAAATAGACATGGCGAAACACCTCGTAACAAGCTCGAATAAAACAATTTCAGAAATTGCACTCGCATTAGGCTTTCCCAATACCCAAACATTTCTCTGCCTGTTTAAAAAACTTGTAAGTTGCTCTCCAAACGAATACAGACAGCAAGGGAACAATAAACCCAATTAGTCCCTACACGCACTCTTTAAAATTGATTCTCAGAGAAATAATCATATTTTTTTTGACCAAGCCGTTGGTTTTTATCTTAAAATTTCATAATTTAATACCGCAAATTCAGAGGCGGTGACAGATATTTATTTTCGACTACGTAAAATGATTCTCAATAAAGAATTATTTCCGTTTTTGCGTTGAAAATATTTCATTTATTGCCCGGAATGATATAAATTTGACAAATCAATGCGAATGTGTTAAATATTTAACTGAAACAATATAAAAATGCTTCCTATGAGTAAATTTATTTCTATCGAAGAGGCTGTATCAAAAGTAAAAGATGGTATGACCATCATGGTAGGCGGATTCCTCGCAAACGGAACCCCTAACAAAATCGTTGATGCGTTAGCAAAATCAGGTGTTAAGAACCTGACGTTGATCTGTAATGACACGGCTTACCCGGACAAAGGAGTCGGTCAATTGATTGCCAACAAACAAGTAAAAAAACTTTTCGTGTCACACATCGGGACGAACCCGCACACGAGCGAACAAATGAATAGCGGAGAACTTGAAATCGAATTCTGCCCGCAAGGTTCATTGGCAGAGCGTGTACGTGCAGGAGGTTGCGGTCTGGGAGGAATCCTAACTCAAACCGGAATGGGAACCATCGTGGCTGAAGGGAAACAGATCGTCAACGTGGATGGCAAAGACTATTTGTTGGAAAAACCGTTGAGAGCCGATATCGCATTGATTGGTGCCAGCCTTGGAGACAAAGCCGGAAATCTGGTTTACCGGGGAACATCTCAAAATTTCAACCCGTTAATGGCTTCTGCCGCTGACTTGGTAATTGCAGAAATTAACGAACTGGTTGAAGTCGGCGAAATCGCCGCAGAAAACGTGAAGACACCGTCAATCATGGTGGACTTCATAGTTAAATAATTTACGATTGACGATTTTTGATTAAAAATTATCAAATCGCCCGATTAATAAAATTTAAAATTCAAGGAAATGGAAAAAACGATGATAAGATTAAGAATGAGTGCAAAAGATGCTCATTACGGTGGGAATTTAGTTGACGGCGCACACATGGTGCATTTGTTCGGGGATGTGGCCACGGAATTATTAATCATGCATGACGGTGACGAAGGCCTGTTTGTTGCCTATGACAACGTGGAATTTTTGGCTCCTGTTTATGCCGGAGATTATATCGAGGCTACCGGGGAGATTGTAAAAGTAGGAAACACCTCCCGCAAAATGATTTTCGAGGCAAAGAAGGTAGTCGCTGCTAGACCTGACATTTCTGCTTCAGCTGCAGATGTACTGGAAGAACCGATCGTGGTTTGCCGTGCAAGCGGAACCTGCGTGGTAAAAAAAGAAGACCAGAGAAAGAAATAATCTAAATTATTATTATGGAGAAATTAATTATCACAGCAGCCATTTGCGGGGCAGAAGTTACCAAAGAACAAAACCCTGCCGTTCCTTATACAGTAGAAGAGATCGTGAGAGAAGCAAAATCCGCTGTAGACGCAGGCGCAGCTATTGTTCACCTTCACGTTCGTGAAGATGACGGAACCCCGACCCAAAGCAAAGCACGCTTCAAAGAGTGTATCGACGCTATTTATAAGGTTTGCCCGGACGTTATCTTGATCCCCTCTACCGGAGGAGCCGTGGGAATGACCGCAGAAGAACGTCTTCAGCCGACAGAACTTTTCCCCGAAATGGCCACTCTGGATTGTGGTACCTGTAATTTCGGAGACGAGGTTTTCGAGAACACCATGCCTATGATGAGAGATTTCGGAAAGAGAATGTTGGAAAACAATATCAAACCGGAATACGAATGTTTCGAAATGGGACATCTTGACACCGTATTAGCCATGGCTAAAAAAGGTCAGGTTCCCGGAGCCCCAATGCAGTTCAATTTCGTTCTCGGCGTTCCCGGATGCACTCCTGCCACGGTACCGAATCTTTGCTGGCTTGTAAACGCAATCCCCGCAGGTTCTACGTGGACGGCAACCGGAATCGGTCGTCATGCCTTCACGCTTGCAGCTCCCGCTATCGCAATGGGCGGTAACGTGAGAGTCGGTTTTGAAGACAATCTTTACCTGGAAAGAAGTGTACTGGCGAAATCCAATGGAGAATTAGTAGCAAAAGTAGTTCGTATCGCCAAAGAATTAGGCCGTCCGATCGCTACCTCCGCGGAAGCAAGAGAAATTTTAGGATTAAAACCGTTAAAATAATCGATTTATAAATTTTCAAATTTAATTATACTATGCAAAAGAAAGGAAATAAATACGGAACCCACCGTGTAATCGAACCGAAGGGAGTATTACCTCAACCCGCTAACAAGATTGATAACAACATGGACGAGATCTACGATAACGAAATCTTGATCGACGTTCAGACGTTGAATATTGACTCTGCTAGCTTCACCCAGATCGAACAACAAGCCGGTGGCGATAAAGCAAAGATCGCTGAGATCATGATGGACATTGTTGCAAAACAAGGAAAACATCGCAACCCGGTAACCGGATCAGGCGGTATGTTGTTAGGTACGGTTGAAAAAATCGGTGATGCCTTGAAAGGTAAAATTGATTTGAAAGAAGGTGATAAGATCGCAACTTTGGTTTCTCTTTCTTTGACTCCCCTCCGTATTGACAAGATCAAAGATATTCGCCCGGACATCGATCAAGTAGACATCGACGGTAAGGCTATACTTTTCGAAAGCGGTATCTACGCAAAGATCCCAGCTGACCTTCCTGAAAACTTAGCATTGTCTGCATTAGACGTGGCCGGGGCTCCTGCTCAAACCGCTAAATTGGTTAAACCGGGCGATACCGTGTTAATTATCGGTGCAGGTGGAAAATCAGGTATGTTGTGCTGCTACGAGGCTAAAAAACGTGCAGGCGTTACCGGTAAAGTAATCGGTTTGTGCCACAGCCAAAAGAGTACCGAACGTTTACAGAAACTTGGTTTCTGCGACTATGTATTCTCTGCCGATGCAACTCAACCAGTTCCGGTAATGGAGAAAATCGAGGAATTGACCAATGGCGAAATGTGCGACGTTACGATCAACAACGTGAACATCACCGATACAGAAATGACTTCTATCCTTTGCACGAAGAACACGGGAGTTGTTTACTTCTTCTCTATGGCAACCAGCTTCACGAAAGCAGCTCTTGGAGCAGAAGGTGTTGGTAGCGACGTGACCATGATCGTTGGTAACGGTTACACGAAAGGACACGCAGAGATCACACTTCAAGAACTGAGAGAAAGCGAGGCTTTGAGAAAGATCTTTACTGAACTTTACGCTTAATAATTTAAGATTTATGATTTACGATTGGAGATTTTCAATCGTAAATCATAATCCGAAATTTAAAATCTAAAATTTAAAATTAGTCGATGGACAAGGGTTGTAGATACGGAACACACAGGGTAATTACTCCGGAAGGCACACTTCCTCAACCGGCATTAAGGCTGGATAACACGATGAGCATTTATGACAACGAATTGTTGATAGATGTGCAAACATTAAACATTGATTCGGCCAGTTACACGCAGATCAAAAGCGCTTGTAACGGGGATGCGGACAAAATGAAAGAAATGATTCTTTCTATCGTGGCAGAGAGAGGTAAAATGCAAAATCCTGTTACCGGATCGGGTGGTATGCTCATCGGAACGGTGAAAGAGATCGGGCCTAATTTCCCGGACAAATCACTGAAAATCGGAGACAAAATTGCCACGCTGGTTTCCTTATCCCTGACTCCATTAAAAATAAACAAGATCAAACATCTTGATCCGGCATCGGATCAGGTAGACGTGGATGCACAAGCGATCCTATTTGAAAGTGGCCTATACGCCGTGCTACCGAATGATATTCCGGAAAAACTGGCATTAGCCGTGTTGGACGTGGCAGGAGCCCCGGCTCAAGTGGCCCGTCTGGTAAAAGAAGGAGATACGGTATGTATCATCGGAGGGGGTGGAAAGTCTGGAGTACTTTGTTGCTACCAGGCCATGAAAAACGTCGGACCTTACGGAAAGGTCATCGTGGTGGAATACTCGGAAGAGAACGCCCGAAGAATTAAAGATATGAATCTCGCCACTCACGTTATTGTCGCCGACGCGACAAAAGTGATGGACGTGTATAAAAAAGTGACTGCGATTGCAGGGGAAAGAGGTTGCGAGGTAACGATTAACAATGTAAACGTTCCCTCAACAGAAATGACCTCGATTCTAGTCACGAAAGGACAAGGATGCGTTTATTTCTTCTCCATGGCGACCAGCTTCACGAAAGCGGCACTGGGAGCTGAAGGAGTAGGAAAAGATATAAATTTAATCGTGGGAAACGGATACGCCAAAGGACACGCCGAACTGACACTGGGTATCATTCGGGAGTCGGAGGAAATTCGGGAACTATTTAACAGACTGTACGTGAAATAAAAATGTAGAATTTAGAATTTAAAATGTAGAATGAGCTATTTTTTAATCTAAAATCAAAACGCCGGAAACGCTTGCTGCGCACTAGGGCAATTTAAAATTTAAAATCTAAAATTTAAAATAAATAAACTGAGATGGCTGAAAGCAGACGAAAAGAATTTTTTCCAGAAGTAACAGATGAACAATGGAATGACTGGAAATGGCAAGTGAAAAACAGAATTGAGACTGTGGATCAATTAAAAAAATATCTTGATCTGGATCCCAGCGAAGAAGAGGGTATTCGCAATGCATTAAAAATGTTGAGAATGGCAATCACCCCGTATTATTTAAGTTTAATCGACAAGAACAATCCACATTGTCCTATCCGCAAACAAGCGGTTCCTTCAGCCTTGGAACTACACAAAGCGAGTGCAGACTTGGAAGACCCGTTACACGAAGACAGCGATTCTCCCGTACCGGGATTAACTCATCGGTATCCGGACCGGGTGTTATTCTTGATCACGGATCAATGTTCCATGTATTGCCGTCATTGTACCCGCAGACGTTTTGCCGGACAAAAGGACAGTGCCTCCCCGACCGAACGCATTGATAAATGTATCGAATACATCGCCAAGACTCCACAAGTAAGAGATGTGCTGTTATCCGGTGGTGACGCATTGTTGGTAAGCGACGATCGTTTGGAATACATCATCAGCCGCTTAAGAGCCATCCCTCACGTGGAAATCATCCGTATCGGTAGCCGTACCCCGGTAGTATGCCCGCAAAGAATTACCCCGGAACTGGTAAATATGCTGAAAAAATATCACCCGATCTGGTTAAACACTCACTTCAATCACCCGAATGAAATCACGGAAGAATCAGCTGCCGCTTGCGCTCGTTTGGCGGACGCAGGTATCCCGTTAGGAAACCAGACCGTATTATTGAGAGGAATCAACGATTGTACCTACGTGATGAAAAAATTGATGCACGGATTAGTAAAAATGCGTGTTCGTCCGTACTACATCTATCAATGCGACCTTTCCATGGGTATCGAGCATTTCCGTACTCCGGTTTCCAAAGGTATCGAAATCATCGAGAACTTACGCGGACACACTTCCGGATATGCCGTTCCCACGTTCGTGGTTGACGCTCCCGGTGGTGGAGGTAAGACTCCGGTAATGCCGAACTACGTGATCTCACAATCTCCGAACCGGGTTGTATTGAGAAACTACGAAGGTGTTATCACCACCTACACGGAACCGACAGATTACAAGGAAGAGTGCCACTGCCCGGAATGTGAGCAAGCTCGCAAAGAAGGTGTTGCCGCATTGTTACATGGCGATATGCTCTCTATCGAACCGAAACATCTGGCTCGTAACGAGAGAAATCATCACGAATAAAATAATTTTAGATTTTAAATTTTAGATTTTAAATTCTTTCCGGAATTGACAATCTAAAATTTAAAATCTTTAAATATTGAATTGAAAGAGCGTCGTATTGTGCGTGGAAATTTAAAGTTTAAAATCTAAAATTTAAAATTCAAACCGTGTTTATCGAGGAGATTCTAAAATACAACAGTATAGCAATCGTGGGTCTGGCTAAAAATGCCGGAAAAACGGAATGCTTGAACTATATTCTTCGGAAAGTGAAGAATACGGGAAAGCGTTTCGCCCTTACCTCAATAGGCATCGACGGGGAAAACAGAGATCAGGTTTGCCAAACGCCCAAACCGGAAATTGAAATCTTCGAAGACATGATTTTCATCACGTCTGAGATGCATTACCGGTCCAAACGTCTGGTGGCAGAGATCATGGATGTCAGCACACAACAAACCTCGTTAGGACGTCTGGTAACCGCCAGAGCTGTCAGTTCGGGGAAAGCCTTGTTATCAGGGCCTGCCGACACGGGATCATTAAAAGCCCTCATCCAAGAGATGAAACGTTTTGACGTGGATACCACCATTGTCGACGGGGCTCTCTCCCGACTCAGTCTCAGCTCTCCGGCTGTGACGGAAGCCATGGTGTTAGCCACGGGAGCCGCAGTATCCTGTAATATTCCTCAACTGGTTAGAAAAACAAAATACGTGTATGACCTCATTTGCTTGGAGACAGCAGAACCGGAGATGATCCGGCAACTGATTGACATCGAGCAAGGCATATGGTCCATTGACGAAAACGGGAAAGTTCACGATCTGAACATTCCTTCCGTGTTTATGCTTGAAAATAACAAAGACGAAGTTTTCAAGTACGGGAACACGTTATACGTGGCAGGCGCCATCAGTGACAAATTATTGCAATTCCTACGGCAACAGAAACAAATCAAGGAGATCACACTGATCATCCGTGATTTCACCAAAATGTTCGCCTCCATGGAAACATACTATGCCTTCCTCAAAAAAGGCGGAACCATGAAGGTATTGCAAAAAAGTAAACTACTGGCCGTTTGTATCAATCCCCAATCCCCGGAAGGATATTGTCTGGATTCCGACGAACTGAGAGTAGCCATGCAAGAGAGCTTGGGTATTCCTGTTTATGACGTCAAGAGAATTGAAAATTGAAAGTTGAAAATTGAAAATGAATTTAGATTGAAGGAATTAAAAAGCGACCGCCCCGTGCGGCTGGAATCTAAAATCTAAAATCATTAAATCTAAAATTAATAAGGTGTTTTTAAGAAGTGCCATAGAAGAAATTAACGGGTTCAGATTCATGATCGACAAACTGGAAATTCAATCCGGGCTGGCGAAACGAATCTTGAATACACTACCTTATTTGCATAGCCCGGAAACGATTGCCCAGGAATTGGACAAAACCGAGGTCACGCGTAATATTCTACAAACCTCCGAACTAACAGACACCATTACTAAGATCAAGGTCAAGCTGATGCAAGTGAAGGACATCCGGGGAACAGCAAACCGGGTGACGGAATCACAGGTATTGGATGACATTGAACTATTTGAATTAAAAGCCTTTTCTTTGTTGGCCGTGGAGATACGGGAATTACTCCTATCAGCAAATATCACGGTTGTTTCACTCCCGGATTTGGAGCCGGTAGTAAACATTTTAGATCCCGAAAAAATGCGTATTCCTCATTTTTACGTGTACGATGCCTATTCCCCGGAACTGGCAGCCCTGCGTACAAAAATGAAAACGCTCCAAATGGATGAAAAAACAGAGGAACGAGTACTGGATCAACTTCAATTCGAACATACGGAATTAGAAGACCGGATTCGGGAAAAGTTATCCGAACAGATTCATCCCTATAAAAAAGAAATTAACGAAGCCTTGGTAAACACGGCGACTTTAGATATTCTGTTGGCCAAAGCCCAACAGACCATTGATATGCAGTTATGCAAACCGGAAATTTCCACTAGCACGACTCGCTATATAAAAATATTCAACCCACAGGTAAAAGAGGTACTTTGGCAAGAAGGTAAGAAATTCCAGGCGATTGACATTGACATCGAGCAAGGAGCCTGTTTGATTACCGGAGCCAATATGGCCGGGAAAAGTGTTATACTAAAAACAGTGGCACTGGCACAGACACTATTCCAATTCGGTTTTTACGTTCCGGCAGAACAAGCCGAGATTGCCTTGGTGGACGAAGTTCTCCTTTGCATCGGGGACGAGCAATCCGAATTAAGCGGCCTATCCTCGTATGCCTCGGAAATGCTACGGGTAAATGCCATTGTTCAAGACGTGAAAGCAGGTAAAAACGCCTTGATTCTGATTGACGAGCTAGCAAGAACCACCAACCCCACGGAAGGAAAAGCGATCGTGAATGCCATGCTTAACTTCCTGACGGATAAAGGAGCCCGTTCCTTGATTACCAGCCATTACAGCGGAATCAAAGCCCGTTGCAAAAAGATGCGGGTAAAAGGATTTGTCAAAGAATACGTGAAAGGTCAATTGACCATCAACAATATAAACGAGTTTATCGATTACTCGCTAATCGAAGATACTCATGACTCCGTGCCGCAAGAAGCCATGCGCATCGCCCGTATTCTGGGCATTGATGAAGAATTGTTGGACAAAGCAGAGGAGTTTTTGGATGACGAAGAGAAGAAGAACAGAAATTAATAACAGAACAAAGATATGCAGAACAGTAAACTAGGGCTTGATTTCACCAAAGTGGCACACGCAAAGGACGTGGCCCGGAAGATAGCCGACGATGTACAAAAATTCGTGGAACAATACTCTACCGTTGCCGTTGAGCGTACGCTATGCCGTTTGCTCGGTATTGACGGGGTTGACGCTAACACCGTGCCCCTACCCAACGTGCTGGTAGACGAGATCAAAGACAAAGGCGTGTTAGGTGAAGGTATTTTATTCTTCCTCGGAAACGCTATCGTGGAAACCGGTATGAACCCGCAACAAATAGCAGAGAAGGTTGCAGTGGGAGAACTGGATATCACCACGTTACCCGTTCACCCGACAGATAAGATTAAAGCCGCATTGAAACCTCACGTTGACGCAAGTATCAAACGGATCAGCGACCGCCGTGCCAAGAAGGAAAACTACTTGAACACGATCGGGGAAGGTCCGAAACCTTACCTCTACGTAATCGTGGCAACCGGAAACATCTATGAAGACGTGGTACAGGCACAGGCTGCCGCACGTCAGGGAGCTGACATTATTGCCGTAATCCGTACAACAGGGCAGAGTTTGTTGGATTACGTACCTTATGGAGCTACCACAGAAGGATTCGGGGGAACATTCGCTACACAGGAAAACTTCCGCATCATGCGTAAGGCCTTGGATGAAGTAGGCGAAGAAGTAGGCCGTTACATCCGCTTATGTAACTATTGTTCCGGTCTGTGTATGCCGGAAATCGCGGCTATGGGAGCATTGGAAGGATTGGACGTGATGCTGAATGACGCTCTTTACGGTATCCTGTTCCGGGATATTAACATGCAGCGTACACTGGTTGACCAGTTTATGTCAAGAGTAATCAACGGATTTGCCGGAGTAATCATCAACACCGGAGAGGATAACTACCTGACAACCGCTGATGCCGTGGAACAGGCCCACACCGTGCTGGCATCCGACTTGATTAACGAGCAATTGGCCTTGATCGCCGGACTGAAAGAAGAACAAATGGGATTAGGACACGCTTTCGAAATGGACCCGTCTCTTGAAAACGGATTCTTGCTGGAATTGTCTCAAGCTCAAATGACCCGTGAGATTTTCCCGAAAGCCACTTTAAAATATATGCCTCCAACCAAATTCATGACGGGAAATATTTTCCGCGGACATATTCAGGATGCACTTTTCAACATGATCGGAATCTGGACTTCACAAGGTATCCAATTATTAGGTATGCCAACGGAAGCTATCCACACGCCGTTCATGTCCGACCGTTACCTTTCTATCGAGAACGCCAAATATATCTTCAGCAACATGAAGAATATCGGCGACGAAGTAGAATTCAAAAAAGACGGTATCATCCAGAATCGTGCCAAGGAAGTGTTGAACAATGCTATCGCATTACTTGAAAACATTGAACGTGAAGGTCTTTTCACCGCTTTGGAAAAAGGAATCTTCGGTGACGTAAAACGTCCGAAGAATGGTGGTAAGGGACTTGACGGAGTTGCCGCCAAAGGTGCCAACTACTACAACCCGTTTATTGAGCTTATGCTCAATAATAATTGAAAATTGAGAATTGAGAATTGAAAATGAAGGGGGTTACCTTGTCATTTTCGATTTCAGATTTTCAACAGAGTGAATAAAAATAAAATTTAAACCAATGCGATTGATAATTTTCAATTTTGCATTTTCAATTTTCAATTCATTATGAGTGGAGGATTATATTCTACCGAAAAAAATGATTTCGACCAGACGCTGGATCTGAAAAAAATAAAACCCTACGGGGACACGATGAACGACGGGAAAACCCAGTTGAGTTTCACGTTGCCCGTGCCTGCCGGGGATGAGGCTATCGAAGCCGCAAAACAATTATTGAAAAAAATGGGTTTCGAGAACCCGCAAGTGGTATTCCACAAAGAGTTGACCGAAGGATACACCTTCTTCAACTGTTACGGTAGCTGCACACACACCGTGGACTTCACGAGCATCCATGTCCCGAAAGTAGAAGGAACGAAATGGGATATGCACGAAACGGACGAGTTCATCCGTGAAAACATCGGACGTCCTTTGATTGTTGTAGGTGCAAGTACCGGAACCGACGCCCACACCGTGGGAATCGACGCCATCATGAACATGAAGGGATTTGCCGGACACTATGGACTGGAACGCTACGACATGATCGAGGCTCACAACTTGGGGAGTCAGGTTCCCAATGAAGAGTTCATCGCCAAAGCGATCGAGCTGAAAGCCGATGCACTTCTGGTATCGCAAACCGTTACTCAGAAAGATGTTCACATCAAAAACATGATCGAACTCGTGGAAATGTTGGAAGCAGAAGGCTTGCGGGATAAAGTAATCCTGGCCTGCGGTGGTCCTCGTATTTCTCACGAACTGGCCAAAGAACTCGGTTACGATGCAGGCTTCGGCATGAACACCTACGCAGATGACGTGGCGTCATTTGTTGCACAAGAATTTGTTAGAAGAAAAAATAAATAGCATTTAAAATCAAAACGGTATGGATAAAGATCAAGTAAGAGAAGTTATCGCGAAACGGGTAGCTCTCGAATTAAAAGACGGCGACGTGGTCAACTTGGGAATCGGACTGCCAACAATGGTACCGAACTACTTGCCCAAAAATGTACACGTGATCCTACAATCCGAGAACGGATTATTAGGTATGGGTCCGAAACCGGAAGAAGGTAAAGAAAATCCGGAACTGACGGATGCCGGTGGTGGCTACATCACGGCTATCGAAGGCGCCTGCAGCTTTGACAGCGCAACCTCTTTCGGACTTATCCGCGGCGGACACGTGGATGTCACCATTCTTGGTGCTTTACAGGTAGACGAGAAAGGAAACTTGGCAAACTGGATCATCCCCGGTAAAAAAGCCCCGGGAATGGGTGGAGCCATGGACCTTCTAGTAGGTGCTAAAAAAGTGATCCTTGCCATGGAACACACGGCAAAAGGGAATCACAAGATTCTGAAAGAATGTACGCTACCGTTAACCGCCGCCGGGGAAGTTGACATGATTATTACCGAAATGGGTGTTATGAACATCACCCCTGCCGGAATCGAACTGGTAGAATTAAACCCTGAATTTACTTTAGATGACATCAAAGCAGCTACAGGCTGTGAATTAATAATTTCCAAAAACTTAAAAGCAATGCCTCAATGACAAAAACCTATATCGTAGCAGCAAAAAGAACAGCAATCGGCAAATTTTTAGGAACAACTCTTTCAATGACAGCAGCAGACTTGGGAGCCGCCGTAATAAAAAACATTATCGCAGAGACCGGAGTCAATCCCGCCAATATTGATGAGGTGATAGTCGGCAACGTGCTATCCGCCGGACAGGGTCAAGGTGTAGCCCGTCAGGCATCCATCAAAGGAGGGATCCCACAAGAAGTTCCGGCTTACGGAATCAACATGATATGCGGGAGCGGTATGAAAGCCGTGCTCAATGGTGTAACCGCTATCAAATCGGGACTGGCGAACTTGATCATTGCAGGAGGAACCGAATCCATGTCCAATGCGGGCTATATCCTTCCGGCACGTGTACGTGACGGGCACAAGATGGGCGACGTGACAGTCGTGGACCATATGGTGTATGATGGTCTAACGGACGCCTTCGAGGGATACCACATGGGCATAACGGCTGAAAACATCGCAGAGAAATACGCGATCAGCCGGGAGGAACAGGATGAGTTTGCTATCGAATCGCAACAACGGGCTATTGCGGCTATCGATAACGGTAAATTCAAGTCAGAGATCGTGCCTATAGAGTACAAGGTGAAGAAAGAGACTCACGTGTTCGACACGGATGAATTCCCGAACCGGACGACCTCCCTGGAGAAATTATCGACCTTACGTCCCGCTTTCAAAAAAGAGGGATCCGTCACGGCCGGTAACGCTTCGGGGATCAATGACGGGGCATCATTCGTACTGATCGCATCGGAAGAAGCTGTTAAACAAAACAACTTAACTCCTCTGTGCGAGATCATTGGTGTCGGACAAGGCGGTGTAGATCCTGCCATCATGGGTATGGGTCCCGTGCCTGCCATTGCCAACGCACTCAAGAACGCCGGAATCAAGCTATCCGATATCGACGTGATCGAGCTAAACGAGGCTTTTGCGGCACAATCGCTGGGAGTGATACACGAACTTATGGCACAACACGGCGTTACGAGAGAATGGATAAATGAACGTACGAACATCAACGGTGGTGCAATAGCACTGGGACATCCCATCGGGGCATCAGGAAACCGCATCGTTGTATCATTAGTACATGAAATGATAAACAATGAAGCAAAATTAGGTCTTGCATCCCTCTGTATCGGAGGGGGCATGGGGACGGCCTTAATTCTGAAGAAATGTTGATTTAGGATTAAAAATTAGCTTCGATCAATTAAAACATTTAATAATAATGGATTTCAGTCTATCAAAACAAGAGCAACTCTTCTTACAAATGATAAGAGAGTTTGCAGAAAAAGAGGTAAAACCTCTGGCGGCGGAAGTGGACGAATCAGAGAGATTCCCGATGGAAACCGTTCAAAAAATGGCAAAACTTGGTATTATGGGTATCCCGTTCCCGGTGGAACTCGGTGGAGCAGGTGGTAGCAATATCCTTTACACGATGGCGGTAGAGGAGTTATCCCGTGTATGTGCCACGACCGGCGTAATCGTGTCTGCACACACCTCTTTGTGTTGCGCACCGATCATGGAACACGGAACCCCAGAACAAAAAGCCAAATATCTTCCCAAATTAGCTTCCGGTGAATGGATCGGAGCATTCGGTCTGACAGAACCGAACGCCGGAACCGATGCTTCTGCACAACAGACTATCGCGGTAAAAGAGGGAGATCATTACGTGCTGAACGGATCTAAAATCTTCATTACCAATGCCGGTTATGCACACGTGTATATCATCATGGCAATGACCGACAAATCCAAGGGAACAAAGGGTATTTCCGCATTCATCGTGGAAAAAGATTTCCCGGGCTTCTCCGTGGGTAAAAAAGAGAAAAAATTGGGTATCCGCGGTTCTGCAACCTGCGAGTTAATCATGGAAAACTGTATCGTTCCGGCCGAGAACTTACTCGGACAAGAAGGTAAAGGTTTCGGTATTGCCATGAAAACACTTGACGGCGGACGTATCGGTATCGCTTCTCAAGCATTGGGTATCGCTCAAGGAGCTATGGACGAGACCGTGAAATACGTGAAAGAACGTAAACAATTCGGTAAAGCCATCGGACAATTCCAAAACACCCAATTCCAACTGGCTGACTTGCAGACTAAAATAGAAGCTGCCCGTTTGTTAGTAAGACAGGCTGCCTACAAGAAAGACTTGAAAGTGCCTTATTCAGCAGATGCTGCTATGGCTAAATTATTCGCGGCAGAAACGGCCATGGAAGTAACGACCAAAGCCGTACAGTTCCACGGAGGATACGGATATACCCGTGAATACCCGGTTGAAAGAATGATGAGAGATGCCAAGATTACTGAAATCTACGAGGGTACGTCAGAAGTTCAGAGAATGGTGATTGCAGCAAATTTATTAAAGTAAAAGACAGTTGACATGAAGATCGTTGTTTGTATTAAACAAGTTCCGGATACCACGGAAATCAAACTGGACCCCGTTACAGGAACCCTTATCAGAGACGGTGTACCCAGTATTATGAATCCCGATGACAAGGGAGGACTTGAATTTGCCCTTCAATTAAAAGATCAATATGGAGCACATGTAACCGTGATCACCATGGGACCTCCTCAGGCAGAGGCTATCTTGAGAGAGGCATACGCCATGGGAGTGGATCGTGCCATCCTGTTAAGCGACCGCAAATTCGGTGGAGCCGATACATTGGCCACTTCTAACACCATTGCCGCAGCCTTGAGATCTCTGGAATTCGACCTATTGATCACCGGGCGTCAAGCTATCGACGGGGATACCGCACAGGTTGGTCCGCAGATCGCTGAACACCTGGATTTACCGCAAGTAACCTACGTGGAAAGCTTAACTTTCGACGGAAACAAGACTTTCACGGTGAAGAAATCCATGGAAGACGGTTACCAGATGGTACAGGTAGACACTCCTTGCGTATTCACGGCATTGGCTTCCGGAGTGAAACCCCGTTACATGTCTGTAAGAGGAATCGTTGAGGCTTACAATCACCCCATCGAAACCTGGACCTACAACGACATTACCGTGGATGATCAGAAGATCGGATTGAACGGATCACCGACCCGCGTATTCAAATCATTCACCAAGGGTGTAAAAGCTGCCGGACAAATCTACGAAGTAGACCCTGCAGAAGCTGTAGATATCATTATCGGCAAATTGAAAGAAAAATTTATTATCTAATGAAAGAGGATAGATTTAGAGTATTTCAATCTAAAATCTAAAATCATTAAATCTAAAATTAGAAATGGATAAGGCACAATATAAAAACGTTTACGTCTTCGTTGAACAAAGAGAAGGCGTTATCCAAAACGTGGGTCTGGAATTGTTAGGCAAAGCCAGAGAATTAGCTGATGCTTTAAATGAAAAAGTATATGCCATGTTATTGGGACATGACCTGACAACTCAGGCTCAGGAATGTATTGCTTACGGAGCCGACACCGTGTTGCGTGTGGATGCCCCGGAACTGGCTACTTACGTTACCGAACCTTACGCACAGGCTATTTACCAGATCATCCGTGACAACAAACCGAGCATCGTATTGATCGGGGCAACCACCATCGGTCGTGACCTCGGTCCTCGTTTGTCAGCCCGTGTAGAAACCGGATTGACGGCAGACTGTACCGGTTTGGAAATTTCCGAGGAACGGGACCTGTTGATGACTCGTCCTGCATTCGGTGGTAACTTGATGGCAACCATCATTTGTAAGGAACACCGTCCGCAAATGTCAACCGTTCGTCCGGGTGTAATGCGCATGGGCCAACGTGACGAGAACCGGAAAGGAACTATCGAAGATGTAAAAATCAATTTCGATAAATCCAAATTCCGTGTACGGGTTCTTGAAACGGTTAAACAAACCAAGAACTTGGTAGACATCACCGAAGCACATGTATTGATCTCCGGAGGTCGTGGAGTAGGTAATGCAGAAGGTTTCGATATGTTGCGTGCTATGGCAAACACCATCGGTGCCGAAGTATCTGCATCTCGTGCCATGGTTGATGCCGGAGTATTAGGACACGAACGTCAGGTAGGGCAAACCGGTAAAACCGTACGTCCCGACTTGTACTTCGCCATGGGTATCTCCGGAGCCATCCAGCACTTGGCCGGTATGGAAGAATCCGAATACATCATCGCAATCAACAAAGACAAATTTGCCCCGATCTTCAACGTGGCAGACTTGGGTATCGTCGGCGATGTTCGCAAGATCGTTCCGCTTTTAACTGAAAAGTTGAAAAGATAAAATAAAGGGAAGTGTCGCATTGACACTTCCCTTTTTACCTAACCTTCATCAAAAAATCACGAATCCCCAGATATTGTATCCCCTCGTAAGTATTCCCATGAAACAAATCTTGCGAGACGACAATCTTGGGATAATTATCTTCTATTTTTAAAAGATTACCAAATTCCCGTTGGATAGTTGTCTCATCATTTAGCTGTAAAGCGACCTGCACATACACCTTTTCACCCTCCCGCTCACCAATAAAATCAACTTCTTGTTTCTCCAATACTCCCACGGAAACCTTATATCCTTGATATAACAAATGATTATAAACAATATTCTCTAATATCTTCCCCTGATCTTGAAGTTTAAAACCGGTTATAACATTTCGAATTCCCAGATTTTCAAAATAATATTTATTCCCTACCTCAAAAATACGTTTCCCCACAATATCATACCGATCAACACAAGAAATAATAAAAGCGTTTGCAAAATGGTCTATATAAGTCAGAATTTGATTTACCCCCAACGTAACTCGTTGTGATTTCAAATAATCACTTATCCCTTTAGCCGAAAATATACTTCCGACATTATCTGCAAGAAACAGAAGTAACCTCTCCAAGATATCAGTATTCCGTAAAGCATATCGGCTAACCACGTCCCGATAAACAATCGTAGAATATATACTCTTCAAATATTCAAAAACAATTTCATCTTCCAATTTCAAATGCATCAAATAAGGCAACCCTCCATACCTGGTATATAACCCATAACTTTCATCCGAATTTTCCAGTTCATGAAACTGTAAAAACTCCGGATATGACAAACTATATATCGTGAACTCGATATATCGCCCCCCTAAATAAGTGGCCAATTCCCCGGACAACATTTTCGCATTGCTTCCGGTCACATATATATCGTTATTTTCATCCAAGGCCAACGAGCGCAGAGCTTTCTCGAATTCACTCACCTCCTGTACTTCATCAATAAATATATAATTTTTCCTGTCTTTTAAACATTTACTCACCACGTAAGCATGTAGCTCCATTGCAGATCTTATGAAATCAAAAGTGATATCTTCCAAATTTATATAAATGACATTCGCCCCCGATTCCTTTTTCCGGATCAACTCTATCAGTTGAAATAAAATATAACTTTTCCCCACCCGACGTTGCCCGGTCATCACTTTGATCAAAGACGTGCCCATGAATGGCTCTATTTTCTTCAAATAATGCTCTCTATATTTTATATTCTCCATTTTCATTATAATTAAAACTCTCCCCAAAAATACGAAAAGTTTTCATCATACTGAAAACTTTCAACGAATAAAGCAAAAGTTTTCATCATACTGAAAACTTCCCCTTCCCACTTTATAAACCTTACAAACTTTATAAACCCCAAAAGGGGCAGCCGAAGCCACCCCTTTCCCTTATCGTCCGGAACGTTTCCGTTCCCATCGATTCTTACACCAAGCCACCACGACCGAGCTAATCACTCCTCCCACGATACTCAATACCCCCGTCACGAAATCATCTGCCACCTGCGAGAGAAAAGCATTAAATCCCAGCGTGAAAAATATTCCGGTAAAAAAATACACGCTCATCATACCGTCAAATAGCGACTGTCCGATGCAGCACTCCCGTTCCTCAAGGTTGCGAAACAATACACCTTCACGTTAGCCTCGTCCCAGTCCTCGGGAAGAGCATAACTCGTGTTACCATTTTCTCCCCGATCTCTCAACGGAACGATCTTGGCACGATTCAACACGGTTTCCAGCAACACGCCATACACTTTATCATCCGCCAACGCGTACCCCTCCTCTTCTTCCTGCATCTCCTGCTCGAAAGAATACATCTTACTCTCCGAGGCGTACGTCACGGTCACTTTAGGCGTGTACAACAAGCCCTCGGCCATTTTTAACCGATCAAACACGATGGTTGCCACGTGCTTCTCGTCCACCTCCACGGCAGCCTGATTCACTTTCACGAAAGCATTCGAAGTCGTACCATTTCCCATTCCCACGAAACCTTTCCGAATCACCGGAATCAACCTCCGAGACAACTGAACCAACACCTTCATCTTCGCCCGTTGATCAAGTATCTCCGGAGTCGGGTTATCCCTTCTTGAAAAGATCTTCGCCTTCGCGATATTCTGCTTGTTCGTGTAACACATCGTCACGTTACCAACGGACTTCTTTACCTTGCCTAACAAATAAGAATTAAATTTTGCCATAACATTAAAATTTAAAAATGAATAAATCAGAAAATTTAAAATGATCTCACACTCCCCACGTGGGCCCTACACGAAAAATGCAAGCAATTTATTTCAATTTAGAATGTAGAATTTAAAATTTAGAATGAAAACTCAGCCCGTGCGGCTGGAATCAAAAATCTAAAATTTAAAATTTAAAATCAATAATACTGAATCCACTCCGCCACCCTCAACGCCGGTCCCGGATCCACCTTCCTTGGCGTCACGTCCGAATGCCCCACGATATCCCCGATCGGATAAGTATCCACCAGCAAACCACACACCTCGTTCAACACCCGCATCTGCACGTCCGTGTAGTCATGCCAGTACGTCGGCACCTCACCCGAATCCTCCGTGTACACCTCCTTCACGGGTACTTCTTTCCCACATTCCGCCACGAACTTTCCCCCTTCCAGTCGCAATTGCCCCAAGTTATCCAACTCGATCCCAATTGAATAATGATTCAGTTCGTTCCTTCCCCTGTAACTACTCTTCCCCGCATGCCACGCCTCGATATTAAACGGCACTAGTTGTATCACCTGCCCGTCCCGTCCGATCACCACGTGAGCTGAAGCCTTCACATCCGGTCTCACCAAGAATTTTGCCGAAGATTCAGCACTCGTACCTGCCGTATAATGTAAAATAATCATATCCGGCACTCCCAGTCCCCGTCTATTCTTCGAGCATTCCAGATGAATCACCCCACCGCCCACCAAACGATAGTTTACAATTGAAAATGGAGAATTAGAACTTGAAAATACTTCCATAACAAAAAATTTAGAATTTAAATTGCTTATCTTTTAGTTTTTATCTTTTACCTTTTATCTTAAAAATGGCCTCCGCCATTTTTTCCCCACTTCTCCCTACCACGTACCCTCCCAACCCGATCTCCAATAAATCCCAGAACCGGGAAGTTTCTGCTAGTATCGGTAAGCTGGTAAAAGTCCCGATCAAAATAACACTGGCAAACGTCAACATCACCAGCGGGCGCCACGATCGCTGCAACCAATTCCCCCTCACCTCCTCCTGCACCGTGACAGCTTTTGCCTGTGTTAATTCTCTCTCCAATTCTTGAATCAATTTCAACAATCCGATTTCCAGCTCTTTCTTCTCCCTCGCCGGGAGTGTTAATTGACCAATCAACTCACTGATCGAATTAACAATTCCACTTATCGGCTTCATCCCCGTTCACAATTTAATGCATTGCGAATTCGAGAATCGTTTCCCATCCGGGGACACGAAGAAACAATACAAATAAATCCTCACCCCCTTGCCACGTTCTAACGGGAAAATTGCTTTTCCTGCTCCCCGTAACACCTCCAATCCCTCCAACAACTTCGGGCTAAATGAACGATTCGAATAAAGCACGACCACATTCAAACGATCTGTCGCCTCAAAATTATATGCCTCCTCGTCATTCTCCCAATCCAACGTGACCATCCCCTGCTCATCCATTCTCCCCTGTAGATTATACGCCTGTTGTCGTTTCCCGGCAGAAAAATGCAACTGCGAAAAATCACCGATCTTCCCGTTTGCCCGAAACGCTTTCAAATTCTTCTTCATAAAAAGTGCGTAGCCACTACTACAGATTTTGTCTGCCGAAAGATCCAAAATTCCCTTCAGGGGTGTCTCCTTTATCTTTTGGTAAAAACGCACGGCCACCCGAAAACGGGACCTTACCTCTTGCTGTTGCGGCGTGTTTGGATCAATTCTATCGGGAACACTCCTCATATAAGATTTCCCGTTCAACTTGCAGAAAACGACATTCCCTACTCGCCCCTTTATTCCAAATTCATTACGAACTAAAGCCATAACTATTTTTTTTAATGAATACTACTTTTGCCTCATCAACTCTCGCTGATTTCCGAATGCAATATTACAGCAATTCAACTCCCCGCTTGTTATACGTCACAGTTACGTCTAACGAAATAATCCGCAACACTATGATTACCAGCACTCCAAAAAGTACTCATTCCCCACTTTCAAAGCAACAAAAAAGGGTAGCAAAAGTATCTCAAACTCTTACTACCCTAAAATCTTACCAACTTTTCACTCTAAATTCTAACCTACTTGTACTCCTGTTCCCTCAATTTCTCAATCAACCTCTCCATTTGGTCTAAAACCGTCTTTTCCTTATACCGTTTCAACACCCTGCTTTTCAACTGTCGAAAATTTTTAATCCGTATACCCCAAACCTGTTCGGCAATAGCCACCAACTCTCGAAACTCCAGTAACTTTCCCGTCGGCGAATAAAACTCCCCGAGTGCCTCGAAACCAATCAACAGCTCTATCACCTTCGTCGATACATTCTTCGTCTGCCAGAACACCAACGCCTCCTTCCCCTCATTCTTCAAAAACCTAGCCGGATTATCCATCCTCTCGTGGAAAAGCTGCCATTCGTCCTCAACCACTTGTAATCCTCGCCCGATAAAGCATAACCGACACGCCCCTTTTTTCCCCCACTCCATCGCAGTCCTTGTACATCTCCAATAATGCCTGCAATCGAGTCTTCGTGTAATTCAACGCACGGCACGTCGACAAATAATCATCTCCCAAGTCACATAGCTCTGCAACCTCTTCAACAAATTTTCCTAACTCATCCTCCAAATCCTCTTTTGTGATTTCCTCAAATGATTCTCCCGCCAATAAAGCAAAGAATCTTGTCTCCAGTAATTCTGTCATAGTTTTAAAATTTAAAATAAATAAAAATTCCCGGGCGTCATTACCCGGGAAATATTCTTAATTTTAAAATCGGAATCAGGAAATCACATCATCATACCCTCTCAAATCTCTCAATCATTCACCCCCAAATCATAAATCTTTCAGTCTAAAATTTAAAATCTAAAATTAGAAAGTTGTTTCACAACTTTCGTAACTCTCTCCACGTCCTCATCCGTCAACGTCGGCCCCGATGGCAAGCACAACCCGATCTCGAATAACCGTTCACTCGTCCCGTTTCCATAAAATGGAGCATTTTTGAACACGGGCTGTAAATGCATCGGTTTCCACAAGGGCCTACTCTCTATATTATCCTCATCAAGAGCCAACCGAACATCCTCTCTCGTGAATCCGGCCTCCTCCGGCTCCACCGTGATACACGTCAACCAGTAATTCGAGTTAAAATCCCCGCCTTCCGGCTGGCACATCACCTTCACCCCTTTCACCCCATTCAACAACTTCACATACAAATCATGAATTTCCCGTCTCCGGGCAACGTGTTCATCCAATACGAACATCTGTCCCCTCCCGATTCCCGCACAGATATTACTCATACGGTAATTATAACCGATCTTCTCGTGTTGGTAATGCGGGGCCTGCTCCCGCGCCTGCGTGGCGTAAAACAAAGCCCGTTTCGCCTTCTCCTCGCTGGGACATATTAACGCACCACCTCCAGATGTCGTGATCATCTTGTTCCCGTTAAATGACAACACCCCGTACTCCCCGAAAGTCCCGCACTTCTGGCCCTTGTACTCCGAACCCAACGCTTCCGCCGCATCCTCCAATACCGGAATCCCGTAACGATTGGCCACCTCCATCACCTCATCCATCTTCACCGGCATACCGTACAAGTGTACCGGGATAATCGCCTTCGGTAACCGTCCGGTCTTCTCCAATCGATCTTTAATCGCCTCCTCCAGCAACACCGGATCCATGTTCAAAGTATCTTTTTCACTATCCACGAAAACCGGAGTCGCTCCTTGGTAAACTATCGGGTTTGCCGAGGCAGAAAAAGTAAAACTTTGACATATCACTTCATCACCCTCTTCAACACCTAACAATATTAATCCCAAATGCAACGCTGCCGTCCCCGCACTCAACGCCACCACACGCATCCCTTCATTTTCAATTTTCAATTCTCCATTTTCAATTAAAAAATCTCGTAAAGATTGCTCAAAAGCATTTACATTGGGCCCCAAGGGTACCACCCAGTTCGTGTCAAACGCTTCTTGTATAAATTCTTGCTCCCGCCCGCTCATGTGAGCTAAAGAGAGCCAAATTCTAGATTTCATCTTAATTTATTATTTTACACTCATTCTAATCATATCCAACTCTTTAGGCTTTTTGAAGTATTGTTTTCCCAAAAGTATCATAACTATAATATATGCAGTTCTCAATATTAGCCGTGTATCATATAGCAAACCTCTATTTTTCACATAATATAATTCCAAGGCTAACTTTTGTGGAGCAAATTCAGTTTCATATAATCTCTCATCTTCATATTTTTCTCCATGAGTATAATCATAAAGACTAGCAGGACTCGTAAGCCCTGGTTTAATATCTAAAATTCGCTTATACTCACCACGATATAAAACTCTAACATTTACGACATCTTCTGGTCGAGGCCCAACAACTGTCATTTGTCCCAATAAAATATTAAATACCTGAGGCATTTCATCTATCTTAGCTTTCCGAATAAAATAACCAAAAGGAAATATCCTATTATCATTTTGTAACGTCGTTAGTTTCACCTCTCCACTATCAACACACATCGAACGAAATTTATAACAAGTGAATACACGACCATGCAAACCGACTCTCCTAGCTTTATAAAAAACTGGACCAGGGCTAACAATTTTAATTACAATTATTGTCACTATAAAAATTGGAGAAAAGACAAGTAAAAATAAGACAGCAAATAATATATCAAATACTCTCTTTACAATACGATAGAAAAACATAATTAATTTATCATCCTAAGGAGTACAAATTCTTCGGCAGCAAATAAACCAACACGCAAACCAACAGCCTTATCCGTTTCTCTTAAATATTGGACTGAACGTGGATGAGGGTATTCTCTAAGTTCTGTTGTATACTTACTAAATGCCTCATACTTTTTCTCCATGAACATTTCTATATTTACAAAAACATTAGGCATAAACATTGTCTCACTTTTGTTTGGAGTCCATTCTGTTGAAGATGGAACACTATAACAATAAAGTTCCTTAACAACTTGTCCAAAAATGGGACGAACAGCAACAAGAGTTGATTTATACACATTTTGATGATCTACATTTACATCACCCCAAAAATGAGTAAAAATCGTATCTGGCTGAAAATCATCAACAGCACTCTCTATAACCTTATTAATCTCAACATGTGGGGTACAATCAAGCCTCATATCTGGTAGATCTCCATATCTAATAGATTTTATACCCAAAATATCAGATGATTTCTTGGTTTCTTCTTTTTTATGACTAATAATAGCCATTAAATCCTCTGAATTGCTATATTGAGAAGAACTACCATCTGTAACAATGAGAAGTTGTACGTCACATCCTGCTGCTGTTAATTTAGCAATAGTTCCCCCCATCCCTAGAACTTCATCATCAGGATGAGCTGAAATTACTAACACTTTCTTCATACCTTTTAAACTATCGGACATCATAATTTAGTAATCCAAAATCCCAGTTATTTATATCATGTATATCAGAGAATTTGTCATTAGGCATCAGCACATCACACATAAGAGGCAATTTTTTAGGTTCCAATTTCTTAGGTACTTTAATAAAAAGAGTTTGAAACACACCCATCTTTCCTACATAAATTATTAAATCAACATTTTGTTGTCGTATTACTTTTATTACCTTCAAAAAAGCTTTCATCGAACGCTTCCCTTCTTGAGTTGCTTCTATGATATAAGCTGTTTTTATCCCCTCTTCATTCACTATTCTATAAGAATAAAATATATCTTGCACTGAAAAATTAGCATACTTAGTCCCATGAAATTTATTCTGAATATACCTATCATCTTTATCTATCTCGTAAGCATAATCTTTCGCTTTACTCTTCCCTAAAGACACCCAATAAGACAAACAAAGAACACAAAACAAATAAATCCGAGTCAATCCCTCAAACAACCATCCACAAAATTTTAAATTTAAAATTTTATTAATTTTGATAGGTATTACCCAATAACTTATTTCACCTATATCTTTCCATTTCACAATATTCTTCCAATAAGGATATGCTGTTGCATTAGGAACCGCTGTTACCACCTCAATACCTTCCTCTTTAAGTGTCCCTACAAGTTGTTTATATAACTTCCTCAACATCAAAGGATCTATTCTAAAAGGCTCCCGGATAAAAACATCAACAGCCAATCCGTTAAGAAAAAATTCCTGATGGCAACGATAATTGCAGGGAATTATTGTAATACCACCAACCACATCCCCTTCATCTGAAACTAATAACGAATGCAAACTATATCCTTTACAAACAGAAAAATATTTATTCTTAAAATCAGCTATCGTTTCATCCGTTCCGAATACTTCATTATAACCAATGACATAAGTTTCCCAATCTCGATCACTCCATTCTGTCGTCTTGCAAACTTTAATTACCATAATTTATATAGTACCAGAATCAACATGAATATTTTGACCAGTTATAGATTCTGCTGAATCCGAGAGCAAAAATTTTATTGTATCAGCTACAGACGTGATCGTGGTAGCCTTTTTCAAGGATGTCCTCTTATAAATTCGATCTTTTTGTTCTACCGTAAGTGTTGAACTCATATTTGTCTCCATAAAACCTGCAACAAGAGCATTAGATCTAACACCTTTTTCTCCCCACTCTCGCGCAGTATCTTTAGAAAATGCTTCTAAAGCACCCTTTGTTGAAGCATACATGGCTAACCCTTTGTAGCCAGTGTGTACACTTATCGATGACATATGCACAATACTTCCTTGAACTTGATGAAGTAAAAAATGTCTTATGACATATTTTGTCATTAGCATGGGTGTAAATACGTTAACTTTATACATTTGCTCTAGCTTATTATAATTCAAGTTTGTAATTATATCATCATAAGCGATAGCAGCATTATTAACAAATCCGTGTAAAGGGACGTCAAAACCAATAAAATTTTTAAAAATAGATCTTACATCTTCAGTATTACTTAAATCATATCCTAACCATTTTAACCTATCAGGAAATTGCTCCATTAGTTGAGATAATTCTTCTGATTTATTTCTACTAATACCATAAACAACCACATTTTTTTCACCCAAAAGACTTCTTACAATTTGGACTCCCAAGCCTTTTGAAACACCTGTCACTAAAAAATTTTTATTACTCATAACTTTCGTGATATTTTACCTGTTCTTGTAACATTGAGTTGTTCCACGAATTTAAAAATTCGCGGAATTTTAAATTCTTGGAGTTTCTGCCGAAGTTGTTCTCTAATCATTTTTTCTGTAATATTCTCATTCCCCCTTACAACATCACAACAAACGATCTTACCTAAAATTTTACTATCTTTCGCATAAACATAAACATCTATCACTCCTTGACATTCTCGAATGCATTCCTCTAGTTCATGGGGATTTACCTTGTATCCCCCGACATTAATCATTTCATTCTTTCTTGAAAGAAAATGGAAAGTAAGAGGTACTTCATGAACAACTTCAATAATATCACCCGTGTGATACCAGTCACCGTCAACATCCACAAGTGAAGACTTCCCCAAGAGAGAACTATGAATTAAAAGCTCTCCATTCTCCACACGGACCAAATTTTTCATTTCTTCTTTAATTACAAATTCATTTCCCGCAGAAGCAAATAGCGTTCCCGCTTCTGTAGAAGCATATACATTCGTCAACTTGGCATTAGGGAAAAGACTAGTTAACTGTTGAAGAGTATGTTCATCAAACTTTTCTCCCCCAGAAGTTAAACGGGTAACTGATTCGCACGTATCTTTAGGAGGTAAAAGCAAACGATAAAAAGTTGGAGTCGCCGAAATGTTTGTGATATTATATTTTTTAATTTCATGAATAATTCCCTTAGTATCAATGCCAAACAATCGAATAATACTATTTCTATTTAGCAAGGCTTGAAAAAATACCTGAAGACCTGCCATATGAGTTGGATTAAACGCAAATCCCCAAATATCACGAACATGCCTTTCACTTTTCTTTACTTGCCTTGTAATAGAAGCAAACGAATGTGATACACTCTTAGGCAAACCTGTTGTCCCCGAAGTAAAAAGAGTCATTCGCCATTTCTCCCTATTTGATAAAATAACTTCTTCAAAATTACCTTCATGGATTTCATTTCCAATTACAACCGGACGAATCGCAGCCTTTATATCAACATCTCCCACTAATTTTCTCACCTCTACATCCGTGAAATCTGCATCCAACAAGATTATTTCCTCTCCTATAACAAGTGAAGTTACTATATTCTTAAACACCTCATAATAACTTTCCTCTTTACAATAAGGATTGTAAACAGATGTATTCCTAACATCCTCTATCAATTGATGATAAGAAATATTTACACCGTCTTTTACATCTATATAGAAAACATCGTCCATTACTTTAATTTTTCCATTATTTCTCCAACAGTCGAAACAACACCTTCTCCAAAAATATCGATATCATATTCAGCCTCAATTCTAACAGTAAGTTCTGCCAGATCAAGAGAATCAAACCCGATGTCACTCTTCAAAGAAGATTCCTCTGAAATAAATTTTACTTTTTTTTTACCGCGATTGTCAAGCACGGTATTAATTATTGCCAATAATTTTTCCATAAATCATTTAATATTTCATACGTTTTTCTCGTAATACCATTTTTTTATCACTCCGAATATTAAATTACGAATAGTGTTAAAAACTGCCACTGTTACTGATTCCTTCTCTACTTCCCGGAATAATTTATAATGCCATTGAATTAAACTGGTTTTCTTTAAACGGCTAATAGAACCAGTACGAACTCTATAACTCGCCAAATTTTCATTTAATAAATAACAATCTGCCTTCTGTATCACTTTAAGCCACATGGCATAATCATTATTTTTTTTAATATCTGCAACCTGAATAAGTCCCACAACAGACATGTCATACATAACAGTTAAACATCCTATCCAACAATAATTGAACATACCAAATTTCGTGATATGTTTCGGCCCCGTTACAAGACGATTTAAAGAATTTGACGCCTCATCAATTACCCCTAGGTTCGTGTAAGAAAAACTAACACTATTGTCTACCATAAACTTAATCTGTCTATCAAGTTTATTCGGTAACCATAAATCATCACTATCTAGAAAAGCGATCCATCTTCCTTTAGCTTCACGCAAAGCCCGATTTCTTGATACAGCCGCACCACTATTTACCACATTTTGATAATAATGAATACGTTGATCTTGAAACGACCTCACTACATTTTCCGTATCGTCCGTTGAACAATCATCAACAATAATTAATTCCCAATTAATATAGGTTTGGGCAATCACGGAATTTATTGTCTCTGCAATAAATTTATCACAATTATATACAGGAGTTATGATTGAAACTAATTCTCCCATTCTTTTCGAATATTACCTTAACCTATTCTTAAATAAGCAATACCACCCAGTTCTTTTTCATCAAACACGTTACGCCCATCTATCAGTACAGGCCTCTCTCTCATTGAACGTTTAATCACCTGCCAACTCGGCATTCTAAACTCTTTCCATTCCGTTACATGAAAAATTGCATCAGCATCCACTACCGTGTCATACATATTTTTAGCGTATAATACTTTTTCTCCAATCCGTCTTCTACATTCACCCATGGCCACGGGGTCATAAACAGCAATCGAACAACCCGCATGTAACAAACTATCAATTAACACAAGCGACGGAGCCTCTCGCATATCATCCGTTTCCGGTTTAAACGACAATCCCCAAATTGCGACCTTTTTACCTTTTACCTTACCATTAAAATACTTTTTGAATTTCTCGAAAAGAACATTTTTTTGAGTTTCATTTACCGTCTCTACCGCATTCAAAACCCGCATATTATATCCATTCTCCTCTGCTGTTTGTATTAATGCTTTCACATCTTTCGGAAAACAAGAACCACCATAACCACACCCAGGATACAAAAACTTACCCCCAATACGGCTATCTGTTCCTATTCCCTGACGAACCATATTCACATCAGCTCCAACCAATTCACACAAATTGGCAATATCATTCATGAAACTAATTCGAGTAGCAAGCATTGAATTTGCCGCATATTTCGTCATCTCAGCAGAAGGTATATCCATGAAAATCACCCGAAAATTATTCAACATCATCGGTTTATACAAACGAGTCATCACCTCTTTAGATCGTTCTGTATCAACACCTATAACAACTCTATCCGGTTTCATAAAATCATCTATCGCATTACCTTCCTTCAGAAACTCAGGATTAGAAGCGACATCAAATTCAATGTCAACTCCACGCTTATCTAATTCCTCTTGAATTATTTTCTTCACCTTTTTCGCAGTTCCTACAGGCACCGTACTTTTCGTCACTACAACCAAATATTTGTTGATATTTTGCCCTATCGTTTTAGCAACTTCCAACACGTAACGTAAATCAGCTCTTCCATCTTCATCAGGAGGAGTGCCTACTGCACAAAATACAATTTCAACCTCATGCAAAATTGAAGTTAAATCCGTCGTAAAATGCAACCTATTAGCCTTTACATTCCGCTCTACTAAAAATTCTAAACCCGGTTCATATATTGGAATTTGGCCTCGCAATAAAGAATTAATCTTTTCTTGATTAACATCCACGCAAGTAACATTTACCCCCATCTCAGCAAAACACGTTCCTGATACAAGTCCCACGTAACCTGTACCCACAATAGCTATATTCATAACAATTATAAATTAATACTTATTCAAAAAAGAGTAATACATTGCCTTAAGCAAAGCCAAAGGTCTCGTCAAAAACAACCACAAATTATATTCAAATGGATGCCCCCACCATATCTTACCAACCTCAATCAAGATTTTACAATCTTCTCGCAATAGATAAAAAAAAGACCTTTTTTTTGTCGTGGCCGAATTATTTCTAATTCTTCTGTAATAAATTGCTTTAGAACTTGTAAAAGCCATCTCATTTATCTTATCCGAAATCGATAACATAAACAATGCATCTTCACTGTTTTTAAAACAACAATTAAACCTTCGTTCGCCAATAATATCTTTACAGATTAACTTACAAACAGGAACTGAAAAATAAGCCCGAACTTTATATTGAGACAAGTGTATATCTTTACATTTTAACTTGTACTGCGTGGAAATTCCATACTCAACAATGCTATTATCTAAATCATTAAAAGCAATTATATTAGTCAATGGGACTATATTTCCACAAGCGATTTCATACATTTCTAGTAGATAAGTGGGAGAAACATAATCGTCATCATCGATAAAAGTCAAGAATTTTCCTACGGAATTATCTATCCCTATATTTCGTGCATTAGATACACTAGCTCTATCAGTATAAAACACTTTAACTACAACATCATGCAAATATTTTTTTACTAAATCTTGAATAAAGAACTCGTAGTTTTCCTTGGGACCATTCAAAATAATCAAAACCTCAAAAATGGAATGATCAATTGTTTGTGCTTGCAAAGATCGAAGACAATCGACAAGATAGGAAGCAGGACGATAAGTCGGTATGATAACACTTATTTCCATTCAAATTTGATACAATTAATAAACATGGCTATCCAAATCCCGATATAAATTTCCTTTCAAAAATTTTGCAGGAGAGCCACCAATTAAAGAATAACTAGGAACATCATATTTTTTATTCAACAAACTATAAGCAGAAACAATACAATAATCTGGAGTACAGGTCCCTTTCATAACAAAGCTACGTAAACCAATCCAATTATTTTTCCCAATAATAACGGGTCTAGTTAAAACACTTTTTTCATGTGTTTCAACATTAATTGTTTGATGAAAATCCGTATCAAGTATTATAGTTTCCCAAGCAATTCTTGAATTATCTTTTATCGTAATTGAATCAAAACACGCAATTCTTACCATAGGACCACAATAAATGTTTTCACCAAAATTTAAATATCCATCAACACCTATCTCTATTGACAAACCATTACAAAAACTGATTTGATCAGAAAAAATACACGTCCCTCCATGATTATTCCACACCACAACATTAGGTAATTGTTGATATAAAGAATTTCCTCTCGTACCAACAACTACCATTCTAGTCTTTACTTTACCATTTAATAATACTTTTCCTTTAAGGTTTATAAATTTAACCTTCGAAACAAATATTATGGGCAATTTTATAGCTTGACGTAATGGCAAATACCGAAAGTTAAATAATATTGTTTTATGCAAATTACGCATTAATCCTAAAACATGAATTAAATTCATAGATATTTAAATAAAACTGTTTTATATGGCAAGAATTCACTTTTTGTATTTCCTCGCTGAAAAGCACGATAATTAACTGCAAATGAAACGACATACATCACGATCAAAAAAGATAGAAAAATCTGTTTCAAAATTTTTCCATATTTAGGTATATAAATCATCAATGGGATAATTAAAATTATATATATGAAAAAATATCGAGATAATCGCGTAGAAAGAGTTGGATTGAATGCAAACATTTGCATCAAACAACAACTCAGATTAAATATCGTAATAAATAAGCCAGCCTGCTTATAGGTACTAGTTAACCTCTTATAAAACATTAAAATAAATACATTCAAGACATTAAAAACATATGGCAAAATTCCAAAAGCATCCACTTTATGTTCTCTTACAGTATAAGCGTGTAACATTTTAAAGAATAAATTATTTATAGCAACCGTTTCAACCAAATGATATACTATAGCAGATATAAAAAAAGACGCCATAAATAGTATTATATTTATTTTTCTATTTAGCTCTACATACATCAATGGAATAAATAATAACGTTATTATAGCAGAACTATGAATGTTTATTGCTATACACAAAACAATCAGAAAGATCCAAAGGCGTCTTTCCCATAAAAAGGTTGACCCCCAAAACATTAATGCCAAAGCCAAATGAAACCTGACAGTTGACATACTTTGTAAAAACAACACATTCAAACATAAAAAAACGAACCAAGATAACCTTTTATCGCAAGACAGTTTATTTATTGCTAAATAAACAAAAAGTATTGTGAAGAAAGAATTAACAATAAAGAATAATTGTGGAAGGTTTATCCATTGAGATAAATATAATAATTGCCGTTCCAAAAATTCTGTTCTCTCAATATGCCATACATCACTATTCTCGATAATATTATAATATGTGATATAGTCATAACCAACATCATAACGTAAAGCCGAAAATAAAAATAAAAATAAAACAAAAAAAATTATTTTATAGGGAATATTCACAAATTGAATATAGTATCCCCACATCAATAATATCAAATAAGGTATCAAATAATATACAAACTCAAACATCACAATCCTTTAACAACACACCGTATAATTTACAATTAGCATGTTATGCAATTACTAATATTCTAAAACAACTATCTAAAATTCAACTCACATTTTACATTAAATATCCCCCTTAGGATATTCATCAACATAATCCTCTATTTTGTCCATCAATAATTGATGAGCATCACAAATATTAGTAACATTATTATACACAACATTATCTTCTAATCGCCCCAATAATTTATATAACAAATAACGTTTTAAATAAGAAAAACCTACTTCTAGTAATATTATTAAAAACCAAAAAAGGAATGACATTTTTTTTCTTGCACATACAAAACTTTGAGAAATAAAAGCTAAATGATAGATAGCAAATCTAGCTAAAATATACTCATAATTTATTTTACTTTTCAAATCTAAATGCCCCACGTACTCTAGTGCTTCAATAGCTGATTCTGGCCATATTACTTCACTTGCCCACACGTAAGGAAGGTTTTTATCCCAAACTTCTCTAATATTCGAAGGTAAAAAAGGCTGATCCTCTATACGTCCCACTTCATTCTTTAATAATCTGGCCCCACCTGCAGCCATCTTACATGCACCTGCAATTATTATTGGGAAATCAATTATAACAAATTTCTCAACAAAGAAACACAATGCAACTGCATTTGCCATATCAGGAGAAGGCCCAGGATAAAAAGTACCACCAATTTGATATATTTTATCAAGTGTAGTACGCTTTACAATACCATTATACACTCTTGGGACCCCATATAAATCACTAAATCCCTTCTTTGCTAATTGTTTATAAGAACATTTCGCATCGACAAGTTCTAGACTTTTAGTAAACGCTTTAAAAGAAAGAGAACCTTTCAAATTATACAAATTATTTACATGATCTGGCCAATAATAAAAAATAGGATTTTTCTGTCTTAAAGCATCAACTCTATTCCTTTTCATCCATTTTACACAGTCCAATATATATCTAGTAATTCCATCATCATCACCAATAAAACAAACATATTCTCCTGAAGAATGCAATATAGCTAAATCAGAATTTTCTTTAACAGATAATTGTTCTTTTGTATGATAATACTTCACAAAAGCATATTGATATTCTTCAAGAAATTTCAAGATTTCAAAATTATCACAAGTATTATCTTGAATAACCATCTCAAAATCATCAAAATCAAAACTATCAACTAACATTATTAAATATTTTAAATAGTAATACCTATCTTTTGTTGGTATCACTAAACTTAAAAGAGGTCTCTCCATATTATGTTCAAAAACATTTACTATATTTAAAATAAAAAAAACATCTCACCTCAAGATAGAAAGGAAATAATACCCTAACGAATAAAAAACATCTGTTGTTTTTATTTCTCCTCCAAAACTCTTTTTAAACTTTGCAATTCCTATTTGAGACTGATCTTTATTACCATCATAGATTCCACCCCAATCGTATAATTTAAACCCTTCATTTTTAAAATACAACATATCTTGATAATGAGAAAATCGATTACATATACCTATCATTTTCGAATCAACATCACTATTCATTCTAAGTGAAGCAGAATACAATAATGTAACAATAGACTCATCTATATCACATATATATGCATGCATAACACTAAATTTTCCATCTACCAATACTCCTGTTATATAAAGGTTATTTCCATACTTTTTACAATCATCAATAGTCAATATTGCCAACCCTTTTTCTATTGCAAAACGATTATAAAAATCAACAAATTCATTTATATTAACATCTGTATAAAAGATTAACCCTCCATTTAAACCTCGCCGAATCTCATTACGAGTATTATTTTTTATATTTTTCCAAAGGACATCTTTTTCTTCTTCTAAATCAATCAATATCGTTTTTTGCTTTTTATGACAGAAAAAAAATGGTTTTTTACTTCCTAAAAAATTCGAGTATCGAATTATTTTAAAGGTATTACTTTGCACAACACCTTTGCTATTTATATATAAATAATATTTCAAATGAAATTTTTTCTTTATGACGGTAATCATAACAATTGCGTATAATTTTTTAATTTAAAAAGTTGCCTTCTAATTACTACCCCTTCCACATGATCATATAAAGAATTTCCACGCATACTTGGATGACACATTAATTCAATCCATTTACCTGAATCTAAATTAATAGGTGTATATAAAGATGAAAAATACGAAGTGGTAATAAAGCCCAAACAGTGCAAGATTTGTATAAACATAAATTTATAAATTCTTTTCAACAACGAAGAATCATTTCCATAATTTAATGGAATTCTTATTTTTTTTATACCATACTGCTTAAGGATCTTGTACATAATAAAAAATATCGGCAACTCAGAATGAATATGACAATGCGAATCACAATGAGACAATACTATGCCCTTAGAACGACAAACTTCTATTTGAGCAATAAATTCCTCTCTAATTGCTTTTTTTTCTCTCTTATTCCAAAAAAAAATACTGTTGTGCTTATAAATGAATTTTCCATTTTTACAAATTCGATTACAATATTTTATTGAAGAAGAGAGAGGAACTCCCTCAACAAGATTAAAATGAATACCTACATATTTATCATATTTCCCGATACAAGCTAAATTAACAGCTTCGTTAAAACCAGGCATATTAGCCATTATTGTTGTAGATGAAATAATATTAATTCTTAAAACAATAATCAATAGCTAAATTCACGTTATGATTCATTCCAAAATCATCCGCATTTACAATAACATCCATTTAATTCCTATTATATAGTAAATTACCACATATAATTTTTATATATTCCATTTAAACCAATCTTCATTATCTGTTTCCTCAAATAGGCCTTCACATAATTGAATATGATCAACATGAAGATTTTCTTTAAAAAAACAATTAAGTTCCTTTTCTTTTTCTGAAGAAAAAATTCTTTGAACTTTTATATTTAATATCTTAGCAGGAGAACCAACTAAAAATAAATTATTCCCAAATGATGAATAATCCTTAGATAAATAAGAATTCCTTCCCGTAATACAATAATCTGGCAACACTACACCTTTACTAACAATTGTTCCTGCATTAATCCAACAGTTTTTACCAATCAATATAGGAGCTCTATTTCTCTTTATTATTCCAGACTCAACATTTTTTACATAATGCATATTACAATCAAGTATTGTACATCCAAAAGTAATCCTAGAATTATCACCTATTGAAATCTCGTCAATACATTTAATAATACTTCCACTACCTATTGTACAACAATTACCTATTCTTAATTCTCCTTCTTTTTCTATAGTAATAACACTTCCTTTACCAATTAAGGAATATCCATCAAAATGCAATTTTCCCCGAATAATTAATCTTGGTTTTAAGCAAGAATAAGGTACTCCATCTACATCATATCCGATCTTAATCATTCCTGATTTTATCGGATGATTAATTATAATTTCACCTTTTAGAGAATCTATTTGTAAACCGCCATATACATATACTGGAATATGTATAGCTTGTAAAAATGGTAATTTTCTAAAATTTATATATAACGTTTTTACAATATTCAACCGCCATATTATCTTACAAAAACGATAAAAAGGCCTTATAATACTTTTTAAATTCATTTTTTATGTACAAATTTATTTCTTAACATTAACAAGAAATTCAAATTCATCTGATTCTTCATATACCAATAGCTAAACCAGAAAGAAAACAAAAACATAATAATGCCTAACATATATCTAACCAAAACAATATCCACATGACGGAAAAATAATGTCAATATAACAGCACATATCACCAACAATAATAATTTGTACACCTTCTTTTGTAAATATATGTTATACTTCCATTTCAAAATTACAGACATAAATAAGATATGTACAACGCCACTTATAATATAAGCAAATCCTAAGCCCAACAATCCCCAATACTTATAATTTAATATATAAATACCAATCAAAAACAACCTTTGCAGCAAGACACTTACAATAAATATTTTGGCAACTTGTTTGGCTAAAAGAATCATCCCAGTACAATTAGAAACAATTATGATAATTGAACCTAGTATTGCATAATCCGTATAAGAAATACTTACAATAAAATCTTTGGAATATAAAAATGGTATAACAAAAGGAGCTAAAAAAACGAACAAAATAACTAATGGGAAAATAAGAATTAATCCTGTTTCAGATTGTTTATTTAATTCCTCTGTTAATTTGGCATTATCATTGTGAATAGCAGAAATTCGCGGATAATAATCGGTAGACATTGCAGTTATCACAATTCCAAAGTATCCACTAATAATAGCTATACCTGCTTGGTAATATCCAACATCATTTAATCCACTACAAGAACGGATATAAGCAGAAACTGCTAGATCAAATAACGAACCTAAAAAAGTAACTAACATTAAAGCTACCCCCATTTTTACCATTGGTGAAGCTCCTACATATAGCTCTTTAATAGATAATTTAATTTTATCACATTTTATTTTCCATACAAAATAACTGGAAAAAAATAAAGAGGAAAAAGCAGATACTAACAAAGAGGGAACAATACCATTTTTCCCAAAAAAATAATAAAATGGTACAGCTGACAATAAACCAACAACAGAGCCAATCATACTCGCCTTGGCCAATTGTTTTAATTTCCTCATACCTGTTAAAATTGCCAATTGTCCGTCTGAAAAAATATTCATACCTACTACCAATGATATCGCAATAAAAGCAAGCGTATATCCATTACTGCCGAAAGACCAACGACTCAAATAGGGAGATAAAATAACAGTTATTACAATTCCTAATAAAGATGTAAATACCATTACATCGTGAGTTATTGAAATAATTCTCGAGAAACGGTGAGTATCAGCGGATTGATTAGCTTCCGAAATATCTCTCACCGCACTTTGGGATATTCCTAAACTCGCTCCAGACTTAAGCAAACTTATTGTGGTATTAAAAAGACTTATAATACCCATCCCCTCTGCGCCAAGTAATATTGCAACAATTTTATTTGTGATAATTTTTACAAGAATATTAAAAACTTGTACAAAGCCAAAAAGAAAGGTTGTCTTAAAAATATTTTTATAAGATTCTTCTTTCATAAGACACAAAATATCAAACCATTATACTTAGATTATTTCTATTTGAAAATTTACTTCCGTACCCACTCTTTAGCAGGAATTCCAACCACTGTTACTCCTTCTGAAACATCTTTAGTCACGAGAGACATACTCCCAACAAACCCTCTTTCATGAATCACTTTCTTGTTCATCACGACCACATTAGGAGCTAACCATACATTATTTTCCAAAACAGAGGACCCCATCAATAAACAGCAAGCTGTAATAATATTATTTCTTCCTATCGTTAAATTATGAGCAATATGTACATGATTATCAACTTTGGTATTTTCCCCAATCATTGTTTCTCCTTCAAATAAAGCATTACCAACTGTTGTGTTATCCCCAATATAAACATTGGTACAAATATGCGTTCCTCCAACATGAGTTATTACATGAGATTCTCCATTCGTAAAGCGAATCCCTTGAAATCCTTCACTTCCAATAACAGAACAACATCCTATTCTTACATTATTTTCTATAACAGATCCTCTCCTTATCACAGAATGAGGACCAATAATTACATTATCTCCGATAACCACATTATCTTCTATCACAACGGATTCATGTATCTTACAATTCTTTCCAATTTTAGGAGAATCCACTTTACGTTGATAAAATCCATGTTCCCATAAAATTTCATGTAATTTATAAAATTCCTCTTCTGGACTATTCACAATGAAAAAAGCGATATCACGAGAAACATTTTCCCTCACTTTATCTGCTAATTTTGCTGTTAAAAAAAGAACTTTTATTGCACTATTATTTTTAACAGCATCAACAAGATCTTCTGAAGTAATATATGAAATAATTGAAGCATAAATAGTTTTTCTATTACACAAATTCAAACCGTTTACTATTATATTCTCTCCAATGAAAGGGTGTTTTGTTAATTGAGTGATTTCATTTAACCAAATTTCTCTATATCGCATAATATTTCTATTTTTCAAACCACCACCCACAAGGAATGGCCACAAATTTTTTCATAAAATCATTCACACCACATAATTTTTCCGTATTTCCAAATACAGAATAACAATTGTTATTTAAGTGGACCCCAGAAGCGTAATAACCTTGCTTTCGAAAATCAAGCATTACCTCAATTTTACGATCACACAAAAAACCGTACACCCAATAATTAGGTTGTATCTCGTCCCTTTGGTTCAACCTGTAAAACCTTGGATACGTTTGCTCTATAATAGCATCCCATCTTCTTGCATTTCTCTGCTGACTCTCTAATAACATCATAATTTCGTCCATTTGACAGCAACCGATATAGCTATTCATATCGCTCATTGTCGCCCCATAACCAAGAAGGGAAATATCACATTTAGCAGAGATTTCATTATTTTCATCTCGAAAAATATCCCTTCGAATTCCAAAATCACGAGTCAATAACGCTTTCTTATAAAGGTCTGAGTCTTTAAACACAATCGCCCCCCCATCTATTGTATTGGGTAAACGAACTGTTTGAAAAGAAAAAATAGTCACGCCTGTTCCCAAATTTCCAGTATAATTCCCTTTATATTTACTACCAAAAGCCTCTACACAATCATCTATCACAGGAATTCCATGTTCCTTACCAATCATGTTAACTTCATCAACATACCCCACGTAACCACAAAAATGATTATGGAAAATCAAACGAGTTTTATCTGTTATTTTCTGACGCACACTTTCCGGATCCAAAGTTCCCGTTAACGGATCTATATCTGCCCACACGATTTTCAACCCAAATGTTTGTAAAGGTTGATTCGAAGCCAAACAACTCATTGGAGAGGTTATCACTTCATCTTCTGGATGTAATCCCAATACCGTTAGAGCCACTTGAATTGCAGAAGCATAACTATTCGTGGTTAACAGGTTCTCTATTCCTATAAAATCCCGTAACTTATTCTCGAATGATTTTCCCCATCTCCCATAGGACAACGCACCTGAATGTAGAATAGATTCCAGCTCCGGCAAGTTTTTTGACATATAAGGCTTATAAAGTGGTACCATTACCAACCTTTCTTTATTGTTTCCACTATTCTTTCTCTTTCTTCGTCACCAACCCACCAACCGCAAGGAATATGAACGAACTCCTTGTACCATTTATCCATGTTCGGTAAATTTCTTTTCGATGTTCCAAATATACTATGCGTGTCACTACGATGATGCAAAGGAGAAGCCATCACTCCATTAGCTTCCATCATTCTTATAAAATTCTCTCTATCTTTTACTTTCATCGTGTACAACCAATAAGAAGCTTCCGTGTCGGGAGAATATTGTACCAATTGCACTCCATCCACTCCCGCTAGTACTCGATCATAATATTTCCCGTTTACAATATAACGATTAATAACATCTTCCAAATAACGCATTTGTACATTACCGATTGTCGCATTCACGTTATTCATGGCGTATTTGAATCCCACTTCCGTGATATCATTCTCCAAACGAGAACGTTTTTTATCTAACCCAAACCATCGCAATCTTCTTGCCCTATCAAATTCCTCTACATTCTGCAAGCATAAAAAACCACCATCAACCGTTGTCATATGCTTGATTGCTTGCAATGAAAAAATAGTATAAGGAGAATTACATCCAGTCATTCGTCCTCTATATTTACTACCTAATGCATGGGCCGCATCTTCAATAATAGGAAGATCATACTTTTGAGAAATACGATAAAACTCGTTCATATCACACACCATTCCGGCGTAATGAACTAGCACGATCGCTTTTGTTCTTTCAGATATCATCTTTTCCACGTCATGCGGATCTAACAACCCATTGCGAGGATCAACATCTCCCCAAATGACCTTCCCCCCAACCATCGCAATCGAAGTATTTGTTGGTTCGGCTGTCATTGGAGTACTGATCACCTCATCTCCGGATTTCACTCCCGCCAAGATTAAAGCTAAATGAAGAGCATCTGTTCCTGAATGTAAAGCTAAGCTTAACGGATTTTTTAAATATCCTCGAAATTTATCTTCAAATTGATACACGGCTTCCCCTTCGGCTATATAACCACTATAAAGGATCTTTTCCAATTCTGGCATCAACACTTCCCTAGCTGGAATAAACGGTTTAACTAATGGTATCATGCTTATTTTCTATAAGTTTTTAATTCCTCCTGTACGTAATCAAGAGTTAGTAATAATTGTTTTAACTCCTCGATAGACAACCGATGAGTATTTTCCGAATTATACTCATCATGAATTAGTTTCGGACCATCCTTTTGTACGTATTTTGTGTAATTCAAATCCCGAAAATCTGCCGGGACACGGTAAAAACCATCCAAGTCTATAGCTTTGGACATTTCCTCTTTCGTACACAATGTTTCGTACATTTTCTCACTATGACGTGCCCCTATAATTTTTATCTCGTTATCCGCTTGAAATAATTCCCTTACCGCAATTGCTAGATCACCAATTGTAGCAGCCGGAGCTTTTTGAACAAAAAGATCTCCCGGTTCCGCATGTGCAAAAGCATACAAAACTAAATTCACCGCATCATCTAAAGACATCATAAAACGAGTCATTTCCGGTACAGTCACCGTCATTGGAACTCTTTCTTTAATTTGTTTGATAAACAATGGGATTATCGAACCTCGGGAACACATCACATTACCATAACGCGTGGCACAAATAACACCTCCGTTATCTTGAACTCGCTGATCACGAGCCTTAGAAATAGCCAACTTTTCCATTAACGCCTTTGTCATTCCCATGGCGTTAATTGGATAGGCAGCTTTATCCGTACTTAACACGACTACCTTTTTCACATTATTTCTCGCCGCTGCCTCCAAAACGTTTTCCGCACCATACAAATTTGTACAAATAGCCTGCATCGGATAAAATTCACAAGACGGTACTTGCTTTAATGCTGCTGCGTGAAACACATAATCCACCCCTCTCATTGCATTATTTATACTATCAAAATCCCGGACATTACCTATTATAAAGTTCAATTTATCATTCTTCAATTCAATCCGCATATCCTCTTGTTTTTTCTCATCCCGAGAAAAAATACGAATCTCTCTCAAATCAGAATTTAAAAAATGTTTCAAAACAGCATTACCAAAAGAACCAGTTCCTCCGGTAATCATCAATACTTTATTTTTAAACATGTTACAATTATTTATCGAGCAAGTAATATTTTATATACAAGCGAATTACTCTTCAAATAGTAGTATTTCCTCCCAAAGTTTCATATCAATTTAGGATACCGTAAAGGTATCCTTTGACTATTCGCATATACTATAAACAACCTTGAAAGTCAAACTAGGACGTAAAATAATTATTTCTCAAGCTAAACTTGAATATTAAATCTCTATATTCATTTTTCCGTACAACGAATTGCATTCTGCAAACTTTTGTTTTGCTAAAACATAAAATAGGTTTATCAATGATTCTAATGCTCCCAAATTACATTTTGTTATTTCATCTTCCCACTGTTGTACACGAACTGCCCAACGTACACACTCTTCCGTCATACGTCTTTGCTCTTCAACAGGAACTTCCATTTCCCCTACAACACTCTCATAAAAACCAATTGCATTCCACCAAGCAACCAATTCCTCTAGACTTGTTATACGACTTAATCCCAAAGTCTCCGTCACAAGGCTTCCCGCTAACAATCCACATTCATCCTCCCCCGTAAAATAATAGCAATTACAAAGCAACCTACAAATATTTGGAGTACGACAAGGCAATACAATCTTATCGCTTCCCTTAGGAATAAGAATTTCATAAGCAGCATCCAATGCCGAATCCAAGAATTTCACATCCGAATACAACAAGTAAGCATCCATCAAATCCACGACATACCCTGCACGAGTATCTACCGGAAGATCTTTATCCTTCAACAATTCCTGAATAACCCGGGCTATCTCTCGTATTCGATCGTGAATATCCCAAAGACTGCCATAATCGTCTTCTAACCATGGATACACCCGTACCATCGAGTAAACCGACAAGTAACCGTGCAAGAGTCCTGACAGAGACGAGGGGGGACAATCTTTCAACGCCAATCCACACACCTGCTTGTACACTTCCCGAAATAAATTCTTTTCCATTATTTCCTATTACTCTATTTTTTCCAAAAACGAACTTGGGATATAAGACGTGGCAATAGATGCCACGCCATCCAATCGAATGACAACCCGCTTGTGTCCTTTCAAGCGTACTAGTTCCCCTTCCAAGCCCAACAAAGGCCCTTTGATCACTCGTACCCGATCCCCCCTTTTCAAGTCTTTATTCAGCACCTCTACGCCATCGATAGAAAAGTCTAACAAGAACATGAAATCTTCCATTTGTTTATCCGGAATAATCAATGAACAACGTCCTTCACGATCTTTCAAATAAACAATATTCAACAAGTGATCGTTCAGTAAAGAGAAACTAGTCGTTTTATCTGTCCGGATAAAGATCAATCCATGAATTAGAATTACCCTAATCTTCTTTCGACCGAGTGGAGTCTCACGTACTCGCTCTTCCTGTGGCAGGTAATTTTCTACCCCTAACTCGTCTAGTTTCTTTTTAATGACCAATTCTTGATTTACACGGGTATAGGCGGCATACCAGTTTAATTTATCAGTCGTTATCATGGATTGTTTTTTAACAAAAGCTCGTGTTTATACCGGCAATTTAGAAGATTACGACCCGACTGGATGCGCTTCGCGCACTAACCCTACCACGAGTCCTGATTTATTGCCATGTGTTCTGTACGCTATACTTAAACAGCAATAACGCATAGAAACTGTCTGCACAAACATCATTTCCTATAAAAAAACGATCGTTTAATGATATTAACACCTAAGTGATTTTTACATTTTTCAACAAACATGGTAACAGGCTGACTGTTAAATTGAAGAAAAATATTTCACATTCATTTGCGCTATATAAAAATTTAGTATATTTGCAGCGCATTAAACGATCGTTTTAAGACATCTAAATTACTTTTAAATCAAGCCTTACAGCTATCATTTCAACTACAACAAGTTAAAATTATATTCACTACAATATTTTCAACATACTATAAGAATAGCCCTCAACACAGTACCCATTCCCACCCTAAACCAACCCCAATAAAGAAGTCATCTAACCCAAATAATCCCCTTTATTCAGAGCTCATTCGAAGCTCACACGTAGCCCATGCATTACCGCATGAAGAAGCCCTGATTAAGCTTCGAGACAGTATCGAAAAAGTGGGATTATCTCCCTAGCATTTCCATTATTTCTCTTGAGCTTCTCTCTAGAAATTACAAAAAATCTTAAAACACCCCAACAGGCGCAAGTTTTCACCTAATATCCTTGTCAAATTTGCAAAACGACAATACAGAAATATGAAAAAGCGCATCACACAGATACTCTTCAGTCTCCTTACTTTTTGCACGAATACAGACATTTACGCCCAAGAAAACGAGAAAAAGGCCAAAAACCCATGGAGCGGTTCAGTTTCCCTCAACTATGATTTCACGAACAATTTCACAGGAAACGTAAACCTAGGATATACCCAAAAGAACTGGGATTTATTCCTGGATTACTCCGGCCATTCGGACCGGATTGAAATTAGCAGTGAACTATTCCGTTCTTTTTCGACAGAAACATCTCCTCAACTATTAGAAACAGAACAGCACCATTTAAGCCATTGCATCGCCCTCCAACTAGATATGCGACCTTCCTCGCACAATCTATTCCTATGGAGTCTCAAGCTACAATTCCCCAAGATCACAACAAACCGGGACATAAATAACCGCACGCAAGCAAACGAATATGACCTAGACCACCGAATAGCATTCAGTCGGAAAATAATTGAAGGTTCTTTATTCTACAAACACGTGTACGAAAAAGACAAACACGAACTATCCCTAAACGGCATCTTTTCCCACACGAAAGATTCCCGTCCAAACACGTATCAAATTGATGATCTTCTCGCTTACACCTCTACCGGAAACGAGCAACCCGAATTCGTCCGCTTGCAAATGGACTACCTCTACACGTTCGCAAACCAAGGACAACTCAAAAGCGGAATTCAATTTTTCTCCAGGTGGAATAAAACCCGGTACCATCTTCACGACAAGAAAAAAAATCCCGATAATTGGTTGTCGAGTTTAAATCCCAACAACGGCCTAAACCATAAAGAGTACATTTACACGATACATCTCTCCTATTCCCAACAACAAGGAGAATCCTGGCATTATAAAATAGGTGTACTCGCCGATTACGATGTTACCCACACCAAACTCGCAGAAGCCACTGACAAACATAATTCTGATCGACTATACTTTTATCCCCACCTAACCCTCCGGTACACGCCTTCAGACCAGCAAGAACTGGCCTTTCATTTTACCAGAAAAGCCACTCTCCCGGATTACACCCAACTAAACCCGTTTACAAGCCCGATCGATCACCAGACCTTCGAGCAGGGTAACCCGCTGTTACGTCCCGAAGTCACGAATCGAGCCGAGATCAACTATCTTTTATCAAGAGAAAAGCTCCAACTGAACGGGAATCTTTATTTCAATTCCACGGAAAAGTTAATCACCCCGATCACGTTATTCTCAGAAGACAACACCCTAACGCTGTCTTATGCAAATGGCAACATGGAGAATAAGGTCGGCTTGGACATCAATCTATCCGGCACTCCCACCTCATGGATAACGATCACCCCTTCCATATCCCTCGTCCACTCTCATACCAACGGGAAATTTCAAGGAATAGACCTTCATGCCGACGATTTTTCCTGGTCGGGGGACCTGGAATTAACTTTGAATTCCAAAAAACATACCGAGTTTCAAGCCCTCTTCTCCTATCAATCACCAACAAAAGTACCACAATTCAAAGTGGAAGAAAATTACTACTTGGACTTGGCCATCAAACAGGGATTTTTTAATGACCGCCTTCAAATCAGCTTCTCCGTTTCCGACGTATTCGACACGTCCGAATGGCAAGCCCGTTTAAATACAGGATCGTATCGCCTGGCAAATTATAGCAAAGAAGCCACTCACGCTTACTGGATCGGGTTAACATTCAATTTTAACAACTTCAAATCCCGTCCGTCAGCAGACGATTCTCACCCGCAAAAACGTCAAGTAATACAATTAGGACAATAAAATATCACAGGAAATTTTACTTTTCATCACAGCAAGCAGTTCATTGAAAAGGATATAATTTCATTAATAATAACTACCTTTGTGACTGAAATTCAAAGCATCAATTACAATGGCGAAGATTATTGTTCAAAATACCAATAATGCGTAAATTTGCAATATGGACGAGAACAAAAGTATTATAGTTCTGCATGAAAAGCAGTTTGACGAAGTGATTAGCATCATTCAATTGCACCAAAGCAAAGCCTCTCGTATGGTGAACGAGGAATTGCTACAGACTGCATGGTACGTGGGAAGCTATGTATCAGCAAAGCTGAAAAGTGAAGAATGGGGAAGCAAGGTGGTGAGCCAACTATCAGAATACATTCGTGCTCGCCGTCCTGATTTAAGAGGATATAGCCGAAGAAACATCTACAATATGGTTCAGTATTTTGAAGAGTATTCCACGCCTCAATTTAGCTTAACGGTAGAGAAATTTCTGTCACATGAATTCGTGCAGTCAACAACTGCACAATTACAATCGGCTCATTTAGAAGCCCAAGATGATAACATAAATGAAAGGGAAAATAATGAGATTGTGCAGTTGTCAACTGCACGAATGCCTCAAGTTCTTACAATGACCACTTTCACTAATCATACGATGATACTTAGCCGTTATCGTAATAACGAAGAACGATTATTCTATATATTATACACTCACAAAGAACGTCTGAATGTAAAAGAGTTAGATCGCAGTTTAACCAATCAGACATTTTCAACGCTGCTTAGTGATAAGAAGAATCTATCAAAAGGATTATTAGAGTCTTATCCGTATGCACCTGTAATATTCAAGGACACAGTATTCCTTGACTTCCTTGGCCTACCCAAGAAGCATAGCGAATCAAAACTACGCAACAGATTGATTGAGCACATGAAGCAGTTTATCTTAGAATTAGGTAAAGACTTCTTGTTTATGGACCAAGAGTATAGCCTACCAGTTGGCGGTTCTACTTTCAAAGCGGATTTATTATTCTTTCACAGAGGCTTACAGGCCTTAATAGCGGTAGAATTAAAGAAAACAAAGTTCCATCCAAGAGACCTCGGCCAACTAGAATTTTACCTGGAAGCACTTGATAGAGATGTGAAACGTACTAACGAGAATCCTTCTATCGGCATTATTTTGTGCCCAGAAGCCGACGAGGTGGTTGTAGAATATGCGATGAACCGAAGTATGAGTCCAACAATGGTCGCTGAATACAAACGCTTATTAATACCAAAAGAATTGATGCAACAACAACTCAATGAATTCTGTAGTTTCTTTCTGAAAGACAAGGGAACAAACATAGTTGTTTAGACAAATCAACCACCATTCAAAAACAAAGTTCACAAAATTTATAAGATCCATTGCTCTCAAATGCAACTTTATGAACCTTACAAACTTTATGAACTTTATAAACTTTTTATTCCCTATTTCCGGTAATCATAGAAACCGATTCCGGTCTTACGTCCTAACAAGTTAGCACGAACCATTTTCCGTAACAGCGGGTGAGGACGATACTTGGAATCACCGAATTCATTATACAGCACCTCCATGATAGCCAGACACACGTCCAAACCGATCAAGTCACCTAACGCCAAAGGTCCCATCGGATGGTTAGCCCCTAATTTCATAGCCTCGTCAATCTCTTCCTTGGTAGCAACACCGTCTGCATAGATACCGATACCCTCGTTCACCATCGGGATCAAGATTCTATTTACCACGAATCCGGGAGCCTCGTTCACGCTTACCGGAGTCTTACCCACTTCTGCAGCGATTGCCATCACCTTGTCGTGAACTTCTTGAGAAGTCAACTGCCCTTTAATCACCTCTACCAATTTCATCATCGGTACCGGGTTAAAGAAGTGCATTCCGATCACTTTCTCCGGACGGCTGGTTGCGGCAGCGATTTCCGTGATAGAAAGAGAAGAAGTATTCGTAGCCAGGATTGCCTCCGGTTTACAAATAGCATCCAAAGTCTTGAATATCTCGTTCTTCGTAGCCATATCCTCGGCAACCACCTCGATCACTAAATCGGCATCCTTACAATCCTCGTATGCCATCGTGTCTTTGATGCGGGCATTGATAGCATCTTTCTCGGCAGCTTCCATCTTGCCTTTTTCTACCAGCTTGGAAAGGCTTTTCTCGATAGCCTTGTGAGCTTTACCTAAAGATGCCTCTGAACGACCTTTTAACAACACGTCATGCCCGGCCTGAGCAAAGGTTTGGGCAATACCATTACCCATCGTACCTGTACCTACAACGCAAATTTTCATTTCCTCTTAATTTAAAACCTTCAATTATATAATATCAAATTCTCTATTATCGTACCAGACGCCAAGTTTTTATCTTTTCTTGAATTCCGCTCCTCTTTTGCCTAGAAATGCCTGCATTCCTTCTTTCTGATCCTCGGTTGAAAAACAGATTCCGAACAAATCACTTTCGATAGAAATACCCGTGTCAATATCCGTCTCTACTCCCCGGTTGATCGCTTCTTTCGCATAACGTACAGCCAGCGGAGCTTTCGAAGCAATCTTCTTCGCCATAGCCATACATTCATCCATCAGTGCTTCCGGTTCCACCACCTTGTTCACCAACCCGATACGATAAGCCTCCTCGGCAACAATCACATCAGCCGTGTAGATCAGTTCTTTTGCCTTACCCAAGCCCACGATACGCGGTAACCGTTGCGTACCGGAGAATCCCGGTGTAATTCCCAAACCGACTTCCGGTTGACCGAATTTAGCCTTCACCGAAGCAATACGGATGTCACAAGCCATGGCCAATTCACACCCTCCCCCCAGGGCAAAACCATTCACCCCGGCAATAACCACCTTGTTCAACAATTCGATTTTACGGAAAACAGCCGCTCCCAGCTCTCCAAACGCTTTCCCCTCCACCGCGTTCAACGTACTCATCTGGGATATATCCGCACCTGCCACGAACGAACGTCCTTCACCCGTCAAAATAACAACATCAACACTGTCATCCTCCCCGATAGCCGTGAAAGCAGCATCCAATTCTTTCAAAATCGTCGAATTCAAAGCATTCAACGCCTCCGGGTTATTAATCTTAACCGTGCAAATATTATCCTGTTTCTCGACAATTAGTTTCGTATACGCCATAACTTTTCTATTTTGATTCATTTTGATAACACCTCTTGTTTCTGTATCTTTGTAGACAAAAATAACCTTTAATCAAGAATAAACCAATCTTTTTGATATGAGTTTTTCAGACATTAATATACAAGAACTTGCGAGTGCATTCATGGTCCTGTTTGCCGTAATTGACATCACGGGAGCCGTGCCTATCATTAATGATATTCAAAATAAAGGACACAAAATTAGTGCCATAAAAGCCGCTTTGGCATCATATATTCTTCTCGTGGCATTCCTTTTCGTCGGGGATGGCTTGCTCAACTTGTTCAGCGTGGACATTTCCTCGTTTGCCGTGGCCGGTTCTCTCGTGATCTTCGTACTGGCAGTAGAAATGATCTTCGGAATCCCTATTTTCAAAAATGACAGTCCATCAGGAACGGCATCCATTGTACCGTTAGTATTTCCCTTGATCGTGGGAGCCGGAACATTAACGACTTTGTTGGCTTTGCGGGCGGAATATCATACCATCAATATTATTATCGCCTTAACTCTAAACATTATTGTTGTTTATTTTGTATTAAAAAATGTATCGCTAGTCGAAAAGATTTTCGGGAAAGGAGGAGCTTACATATTACGTAAATTCTTGGGAATCATTTTACTTGCCATTTCCGTTAAACTCTTTACCAGCAACCTCACATCATTGATTGATATTTTCAAATAGCAAGTGGCAGGAATATTCCTGCCCTCGCTTAATTATATATACTTTTGTCCCCGGTAAAAACACGTCAAACAAATGTCAAAACATACATCGAACCGGTTCTTCGATTAGGCTGGACGTTCTAATTCCTAGCAATAAATACATAAAATAAGCGAGCCAAAATCGTTTGGCTCGCTTATTTTATTTAAAACCTTTATCGACAATAGCGATTAATATAAGCATTCACGCTTGTTACCCCCAGCGATTTAGCCTTCCGCCAATCGGCACATGCCTCCTTACGCTTTCCGGTACTGAAATAAGCAATTCCCCGGTTTGCGTAAATAGCACCGTTATCCTTGTTTAGCTTGAGAGAATAGGTATAATCCGGTATCGCCTTCGCAAATTCACGTTGTTTCAGATAGCAATTCCCCCGGTTCAAATAATAAGCATATACCAACTCGTACTCTTCCCCATTTTTCTTGGCATACTGGATTGCCAGAGAATACTCCTTTATGGCTGCCGCGTAATTCTGTTGATTCTGGTAAATATTTCCCAAATAATAACAAAGCTCATCATCTTCCTCAAATATCCCCTTTCCTTTCACAAGAAACTCCTTCAGCAAAGAAATCTGGTTCGTGTGAGTACAAGCCGTATTCAAGGACGAGTAAACCTCCCTCAATTTCGGATTCAATCGATTAGCCGCGATCAATTTTTGAACAGCATCTTTATAATTTCCATCCTCAATATCCGTGTTTGCCTCGTTCAACAACTCAATCGGTTTATTGACCGCACTCACATCAACCTGACCAACCGCAACATGAGTCACAGCGACCAAGGTCATCAACAATAAAGTGACTTTTCTCATAGTTTGGATATAAATTAGCGTTTGTGTGTTTCGAATCCCAAAAATAATGAAAAGGAATTAAAAAGCAAATCCACCTCGCTAAAAAAAGTCTACATAGTCCACTAAATTCATAAAGCTTGTAAGGTTTATAAACCTTACAAGCTTTATGAACTTTCCTCCCTCTATTAGAACGACACCATCAAGCGCATCTGCAACTGATGGAAATTCTTATCCAACGGGAAATAAACATTCTTTAAATTACTATACTGGTACTCACCCATCACCTTCACGTACTGGTTGAACGTGTAGTTCACGCCAATCGTGGCCGCATGTAACCGTCCCCCGCCAATACTCGTTGACACGGCCGGGTAATCTGCCACCACTCCCCCGGGATAAAATACCTGCTTACCAATTAAAAAGAAATCACCTTTATTAATGTCATTCAAATCCGTGTAACTGTAACGGGCCACAATCTCCAGATCTCCTCTCTCGTTACTTCCCCGCAACAATCCGTACTCGTCGTCATAACCGTATCCTTCACCGCAAAGCAAGTACCCCATTTCCACGTACGCCCCTTGGAACTTGGAACTTCTCATCGGGTTTCCAGCCTGCCAGGAAGCCAAGGTCGTCCAGCTCCAAACGCCTCCCAACTGATTCTCGAACAAAGCCTCGTCATTTCTTTTCTTGTACAATCTCTTGTAAATATACTCGCCCCGCAAAAACATATTACTGGTAACCACCAGCACTTCCGGTCCTACCGTGATCGTGTTCTTCGCCCAAGGCACCTGCGCATTCAGGAATTCCGTCGTACCGTCCACGTAAGTCTGCATATTCGACTCCAACTCCACATTCGTCTTGAACACGTTATTCACCACCTCGCCCGTGTTAATCCGAGAGTAACGAAAAGAAGCTCCCACGTGCAAAGTTATGAACTCATTATTAAGCGGCTTGTACAACCAGCGTCCACTCAAGCTTACTCCTTGAAAACCGGAAATCTGGTCATTGTACTTGTTCTCCGCAAAAAGCCCTTGATCCGCAAAGAAAGTGGCATCATAATACTTGTAGGTAATCCCCAAACCACGTCCGGCCGATAAAGCCATGGCCGGAGCCGCTCGGGAAATAAAATGGTAATTATACAAACTCGCGTTCAGACTCATACTCGACGGTTCGTTGAAATAACCTGCCTTCACGCTATGAATCCCGTACGCCGATTCGTGGAAATTATATCGCACGAAAATATTCTTCTGCTTGAAAGTTCCTTTCGAAAAATCGAAATCAGCGTAAAAATACAACGGCCCGTACGTCAACGACGTCCGTATACGAGCATCCGTGAGCGCTGCCCCCGACTTCATCGGAGTGTACTCCGAATGATAATAAGCCACGTCAGCAAACAAACGGGCGCCTGCCGTGAAACGAATTCCTTTATCCTTATTGATATATTGCAAAAGAGGATTAGCAACATCCTCAGCCTGAGCTTTCACCATATTAGACGACAACACGAGGGCGACTAATACAACAGGGAATAATATATATTTTTTCATACTGGTCTGCATTTAAACAATTATTTAGTAACCTAATCTCTCCAACACCACCTTTGCGTCAACCAATGTCTCGGAAGCCGGACTCTTTCGCCAGCCTTGAGTAATCATATAGTTGATACTCATATCAGAATGGTTCGTAAACAATGCATCCAGATAAGGTGCTTTATATTTCCCGTCAATCTCGACTCCGAAATTATATTGTCCGAAATACTTGGCCATCTGGTCATACGTGTCAAACGTGTAGGGATGATTCTTCATTCCCGCCTTGTGAATCAAGTAATCCTGCCACGGTTGGTTCAGCTCCGGGTAATTATTCGGGGCTCCGGCAATACACGGTCCGATAAAATGAGCCTTGTACTTCACACCCAAATTAATAAACGAGGCATAACCCAGCGGATCGTCATACGTGATATCCGTCGCTCCCGTACCTTTCCACAATAGGAAACACATCGGGACCTTGCCCTCAAAATGCTCGGCTACCCTCACTAGGCTCTCCAACGAGAAAGTCTGCAGAATCACCTTGCCATTCGTGTTCCCCGTATTCACCTTGCCATTCACGTAGAACGGGTTGCTTTCCGGTTCCGGTTGCGTGATAATATTCATGCCCAAACGATCCAGTTCCTTGTAAACCATTTCCTCGAACCCGGTAGGATTCAGCCACGGCTCCTTGAACTCGATATAAATTCCCGGACGATTACCCGTGTCTTCCGGATCATCCACGTAACCAAACGTGTACTTGATCACGTCGGCCGTACCGCTTAAACTCTTGATCTTTTCCCCGGTCTTCTGTCCCATCGTGAACACTCGTTTTCCCTGCGCATCCCGTTCCAGCATTTTCCCCTTGGAATAAGCCACGAGATCCTCCAATGTAGAAATGTATTGATGTTGTGAGGCAAAACTCGGGCGAGCCTGTTCGATACTCGTTTCATTAAACCACGTTCCAGCATCCAGCATCATCAACTCCTCGTAGGTATAATAAGCCGGAAGATTCGGTACAAAATTCTTGGCATCCTCTTTCACCAACGCCTCTGCTTCTGCCTCCGAGTAACCAATTTTCTGGTAATACGCTTTTCTAATCTCGTAAGGGATAGTCTCCCCGAACACGTTCTCAATATTTGTGGTTCGTTTCAAGTTGTCATCATGCAATGCCAACACCACTCCATCTTTCGAAACCTGCATATCACATTCCAGATAGTCAGCCCCGATTTCTCTCGCCCAACGATACGCAGCCTCCGTCTCTTCAGGGGTCCAGAAGGTCGATCCCCGGTGAGCCACAACAGCATACTCCGGCACGTAATCCCGCACTTTAATCATATCGGGAGTCAAATGATCCAATTCAACCTTGTCGACATCGACATTTATATTGTTGAATTTTTGATCTTCACACGACATGACCAAGGCTATCAACCCGCATGCCATCACTGCATGAAAAAACTTTTTAATCATAATTTTGAATTTTAGAGCGTTTAATGTTTGTTAGTACTCTCTTTTACCAGATATTGTTCTTCTTTCACTGTAAATGCCGTAAAAACAAATGCTAGAGCACAAGCCACCAGCAGGATAATGAAACTCCAGTCCCATCCGAGATGATCCACCACGTACCCCAACATGATATTTGCCAACAAAGCCGTTCCAAAGAAATAACCGAAAAAACCGGTCAGTCCGGCAGCCGTTCCCGCCGCTTTTTTGGGAGCCAAATCCAAGGCGTGTACCCCGATCAACATCACCGGCCCGTAAATTAAGAACCCGATAGCGATCAGACATATACTATCCATCACCAGATTATGTTCCGTCTGCCAGTAAATAAACACGAACAGGGCCACCAACACCATGTAAATCATCGTCGTGATCGCCCGTCGTCCCTTGAACACGTAGTCACTCACGATACCGCAGATAATCGTGCCGGGAATGGCTGCAATCTCGTAAGCCGAATAAATCCAGCCTACCGCTCCGCTATCGTACCCTTTCACGTCTTTCAAGTAAGTCGGCGCCCAGTCAAGCACCCCGTATCTCACCAGATAGATAAAAGCATTAGCGATAGCGATATACCATAATATTTTGTTATTCAAAACATATTTGAAAAAAATCTCTTTTGCCGTCAACTCTTCCTCCGACTTCGCACTGTAATTCTTCGGGTAATCATTACGATATTCCTCGATCGGCGGCAAACCACACGATTGCGGCGTGTCCCGGATCAGAATAAATGCAATCACGGCAACCACCAAGGCCACAACAGCCGGAAAAATAAACGTGGCAGATTGCCAGGATCCGAACCACACCAATCCCACGGAGAACATGATCCCGACCAAACTACCTCCCACATTATGGGCCACGTTCCAGATTGACATTTTGGTCCCCCGCTCTTTCAAGGAAAACCAGTGCGTCATCACTCGTCCGCTAGGTGGCCAGCCCATTCCCTGGAACCAACCGATCAAAAACTGGGTAATAAACATGACCACGATTGAAGAAACACCCGCACTTGTACCCAAAAACAACGTCACAAGTGCCGATAACACCAATCCCAACGGCAAAAACTTACGGGCACTACTCCGGTCGGAAACCCCTCCCATCAAAAATTTTGATATCCCGTAAGCGATAGCATTAGCCGAAAGAGCCACTCCTAAATCTCCCTTGTCAAATCCCAACTCCTGCAAATAGGGCATTGCCAGAGTAAAATTCTTACGTACTAAATAATACCCCGCATACCCTATAAATATACCTAAAAAGACCTGTAAACGTAACTTCTTGTACGTGGGGTCTATTTTTTCTTTAGGCAATAAGGGTTTGTGAGGCTCAGGCTTCAGAAAACTCCACATGATATTAATTTTTAATAAATATTATATTGATTCCAATCTGATTATCGTAAACGTTTCCATTACGACTCGCGGCTTTTTCCGGATGAAATACACCGGGCTAAGATCAAAACATGATCTTAGCCGCGATGTAATTTTCTGCCAGCTCAGTGAACTCTTTCACTTCTTCACCAATCCATACCTGATCCTTCCCAAGTTCTTTCGCCATTACTTCTGCCACCAGCGGGGCTGCCTTAATCGCCTCTCTCGCATCAACAAACAACAATCGAACCCTCCGTGCAAGAACATCCTCTACCTCTCTGGCCATCTCCTCCCGAACTGCCCAAACAACTTCGGCAACGGTATAATCATATTTATCTGACAGTTTCTTTCCGTATTCCGGATTTTCAGCAATCAACTTCATAATCGCATCCTGATCACTACCATAAACGTACATATGATCTTTCAGGTTCGGGTTCTTCCGGTACCCGTGTATATGGAATTTTTTCGTCACGCAGGGTCTGGCATCCACCAGTTTCATGGCAATCGCTTTATCCACCGTATCTTCGGCCATCAAACGATAAGAAGTCCATTTACCTCCCGTGATCGTGATTAAATTATTATCAGAAACTATAATCTTGTGTCCGCGGGAAAGTTCTTTCGTACTCTTTCCCTCGTGTTTCGGGGCTGCCAACGGCCGTTGCCCCGCAAACACGGATTCAATATCAGCATACGTCGGGGCCGGATCCATGTATAAAGAAGCCGTTTTCAGAATAAAATCAATTTCTTCCTTCAACGGTTTCGGCTCTATCTCCGGAACCGGACGCATAATATCCGTCGTTCCCACAACAACCTTATTGTGCCAAGGTACGGCAAACAACACCCGTCCATCACTCGTCTTCGGCACCATGATCGCATAATCGCTCTGCAAAAACTTCATATCTAACACCAGATGTACTCCTTGGCTCGGTGTCACCATCTTACTATGTCCAGGAGAATCCATCGCCATCAGGTCATCCACGAGAATTCCACAGGCATTGATCACACTCTTCGCCTTCAACTGCATCTCTTTTCCGGACTCCATATCCACGAACTTCACCCCGGCAACCTTCCCGTTCTGGTCATGCACAATCCCGGAAACTTTCGCTTTGTTAAGTATCACACCCCCATTATCCGCACAGGTCTGAGCCAAATTAATTGCCATCCGCGAATCATCAAACTGCCCGTCATGATAAACAATACCTCCCTTCAATCCTTTTTTCACCGATGTCGGTAAATACTCCATCACCTTCTTGGGGGAAATAAAACGACTTCGCCCGTACCCGAAACCAAAAGACAACAGGTCATAAAGCGTAAGCCCACAGAAATACAGGAAATTATCCCAGTATGTATAATTCGATATTACAAAAGCTTGATCCTTCACGAGATGAGGTGCATTAGCCTTCATTCGTCCCCTCTCCCTTAACGCCTCTAACACTAAAGCGACATCGCCTTTTTGAAGATAACGTACACCACCGTGTACCAGTTTCGTACTCCGACTGGAAGTACTCTTGGCAAAATCTGCCATTTCTAAAAGAACAACGCTATATCCTCTTGTTGCGGCGTCAACCGCCACACCTAAACCCGTAGCTCCCCCTCCAACCACAACCATATCCCATACTTTCTCAGGTTCCTGAAGTTTATTCAACATATCTTTTCGATTCATAACACAATTATTTATGTATTCAACAATCTATAAAATCCCAATAACGTTCCGCAAGCATACTATATACTTACAAACCGAAACTTCGTTTTCCTAAATTCCGTTCTTTGTTATTGGTCTCTATGGCTCATTTCGCATTACGAATAGTGCCATATCTTTCTTTGGTATTGATCTTAATCTACGGAAACTCAGAGCAAAAGTTTCTATTTTTTAAGAAATATATTTCCCCAGTTTAAAATTAATTACAACACTTGATAAGTAATATTCAATAAAACAGATGTATATTTGCAGTGGTGGAAATATGATTATCGAAACAAAATGAAAACATTATCTCTAAGTGAAAGGCACAACTACATATTAGAAACATTACGCCAACAAGGTTCCGTTTCTGTTGTTGATCTCGCCAACCAATTAAAAGTATCATCTGTAACAATTCGCAAGGATCTTACCTTACTTGAGGAAAAGGAAATGCTCTATCGCACACACGGTAGTGCCATTTTAATCAACCCTTATATCAATGATCGCCATGTAAACGAGAAAGAAAAGTCCTATCCCGAAGAAAAACGACTGATAGGTAGATATGCTGCAAGTCTAATTACAGCAGACGACTCTATTCTCATTGCATCTGGAACAACAATGCATGCTTTAGCCCGGGAAATCGTGCCTCAAGGCCATCTCACGGTAATCGCTGCAGCTATAAACGTTACAAACATTCTAGCTCGTAACAAGAACATAGATATAATACAACTCGGAGGTTTCGTACGGAATAGTTCTGTCTCTGTCGTTGGAAATTATGCAGAAAAAATGCTGGAAAACTTTTCTTGTAGTAAACTCTTCATGGGAGTTGACGGGATAGACCTAGATTATGGATTAACAACCACGAATATGATGGAAGCTAATTTAAATCAAGTAATGATACAAGCTGCGCAAAAAGTAGTCGTTCTGGCTGACTCTTCTAAATTCGGACGTAGAGGTTTCGGAAAAATATGCGATCTGGATGCCGTTGATCACATCATCACGGATAAATATGTACCTAGTAAAACTCTCGAGGGATTGCGTGAACGCGGTATCGAGGTAACTGTTGCCGAATAAAAATATCAATTTGATTCAAATAAAAAACCCATTGATTTCTCAATGGGTTTCATTTTGTAGCGAGATCCGGGATTGAACCGGAGACCTCATGATTATGAATCATGCGCTCTAACCAGCTGAGCTACCTCGCCATAAAAATCGCTGCAACAAGTTCCAGCGATTTTGAAAATTCGGCATCGACCTACTCTCCCACCTGGAGGCAGTACCATCGGCGCTGACGG
>JAHZBN010000013.1:0-83813 GCA_019423345.1 Butyricimonas sp.
GTTTTTCAATTGTACAGGCAGACCTCTAACCTGCCAACTTGTAACCTGTAACTTGTCGCGGGTAAAATTTTTTCATTACCTTTGTGTATATGAAAATTCGGACAAATATAATATCGATAGGATTAATCTTATTAGCTTTATTCATTGCTGCTATTTATTTAATAGGGGAAAAGATTAGTGATGTGGGAAACGATATGAATAATGCGAATGCACGAGAGGCTTGTCGATACCGGGCAGAATCAGTTGCGTATGAATTTAAGAAAACCGAGGAATTACAGCGATTAGCGAGAGAGTTTTTTGGGAAAAGTGAATCTTATCGGGAGCAGGATTTATTTTCGCTTTTGAAGACGATGCAACAATTGGACCCGAAATTAAGTAGAACTTGGTTTTTCAGGGGAACTAACGATTCTCTACGGTTATTGGAACGGAATAGTTCCGAGTTACGTAAGATGAAACTTTCCGGGATTGAGTTAAAGTATATGTATACATTATTGGATTCACATACGGATCACCATTTTAGTGGTACATACCACGAGAATGGAAAGACTTACTGGACGACAATCGAGGCTATTGAACCGGCAGCGACCCGGCGTATTCTTTTTGGATTTGATATTTCGTTGACAGACTTACATTCATATTTTGCAGAGGTTACAGGGAAGGTGTCAAGTTACGTGTTTATTGTAAATGAACGGGGGATATTACTTTCGCATCCTGATGAAAATTTATTGGGGACTTCACCTTTCCAAAAGGAAGAGTTGGATTCTATCAAGGAAGTATTAAAAAGTCAGAGTGAATTGGAAATTATGGTTTATTCTAATTTCTTGTCTTCACAGGTACTTCGAATTTACTATCCCCTACTTGTCGGGAGTGAAAAGTGGGTGATTGCTGTTAACGTACCGCAGTATGGAAATCGGGAGATATTGGATGAATTTCATCGTTACACGGCGATGATTGCCTTGATTACGGTAGTTATATTCGCAATTTTGTTACTTTTTGCCCAGCATAAATGGCGTAGGGAATACCGTTTGCGACGTAGTTTGGAACAGGAGTCTATGGAGCTGCATTTACAGCAGTTGAAAAATCAGATTAACCCTCACTTTTTGTTTAATTCCTTGAATTCATTGAGTGTGTTAATTGGTTCGGATTCGACGTTGGCGAGGGAATTCGTGTTGAAGTTATCGAAGGTGTATCGTTATTTGCTGGAGACAAGAAACGAAAGCTTATCCACGGTGAAGGAAGAGATCGAGTTTACCCGGCAATATTATTTTTTGCAGAAGATTCGTTTTGGGGAGCAATTGGATTTGTCTATAGATGTGAGACCGGATTGTTTGGAAGCAAAGGTGCCTTCGATCAGTTTACAGATGTTAGTAGAGAACGCTATAAAACATAACCAGGTGACTTTACAAAATCCCTTGCATATTAAAATTTATGATCGGGATGAATGTTTAATCGTGGAGAATAATTACCAGCCCCGTGCAGAATCTAGCGAAGAGTCTATGGGCGTGGGTTTCGAACGCATTCAGGCCATTTATGACTTTTATTCTGGTGAGAAATTTGTATGTAATTGTGAAAATGGATGTTACGTTTGTCAGCTACCTCTTTTGAAAAATCGTTTATAACACAAAATCGATGATTCACTCCTTTTTTTCGGGGTTTCACTCCCCTTTTATTTTTATTGATTGAAATCTGTCTTATCATTGTAAAGAATCAGTTAACCAGATAGATTTAATGAATAAAAGAAGTATGGTAAGAACAAAAACATTCATTTTAGGTGCGATAACCCTTGTTGCCCTATCATTATTGTCAGAACCGGGATATTCTCTGGAAAGACGAAAGAAAAAACATGCCAAGGATACAACGGAAGTGTCCAAACCGGATACTTATGGGGATTTGGTGAAGAAAGCCAAAATTACTGAAGGTATGGTAAAGATTTTAACGGTTGGGAATGATTACTATTTTGAGGTGGCTGATTCTTTGATGGGACGTGATCTTCTAATCGTTAATAAAGTATCGGGAGTACCTTATGAATTAAATGATGCGGGCTTGAATAGAGGAATGGAATCGAATGACAAGCTCGTGCGTTTCTATAAAGATAAATCTATGAACAAGGTGTGGGTGACAACTTACAATGGAAAGGTAAGTGTTCCCGAGGAAGATGCTATCAGTGAATCAGTGAAAGCGAATTATCGCGAGTCAGTGATCGAGTATTTCCCGATCGAGGCTTACGGGAAGGATTCTACTTCTGTGGTTTTCAAGGTGAATAAGATTTTCGATGGAAGTGAGAAAAGTTTTAATGATATATATAATGAAATTGCTTTAGGCGGTTCGGTAAAGAAGGATTTATCAAAAATATTGGGCGTGAAAGTTTTTCCAAAGAATGTGGTGGTAAAGGCGTTAATGACGACGCAGGTGGTTGATGGCGGCGTGGCGGTACCTCTTACGGTTGAAACAACAACCAATCTAGTGTTGTTACCCAAGGTTCCAATGAAACCACGTTTCGCCGACCCCCGTGTAGGTTTTTTTGCCACGGAGCATATTTATTTTACTGACGAGCAACAACAAGTGGAAAAACGGGAATTCGTTCATCGTTGGAGATTGGAACCGAAACCGGAAGATATAGAGAAATACAAAAGAGGAGAGGTCGTGGAACCTGTTAAACCGATTGTGTTTTACATAGATCCTTCAACCCCGAAGCAATGGAGAGAAGAGATTAAAGCGGGAGTACGGGATTGGCAGGCCGCATTCGAGGCGGCAGGTTTTAAAAATGCTGTTATCGCAAAGGATGCACCGGAAGATGATGAAGATTTTGACATAGATGACATTCGTTATTCTGTTATCACCTATGCGGCATCCCAGCAAGCTAATGCTATGGGACCTTCTGTGATCGATCCTCGTTCCGGGGAGATTATTGAGGCAGATGTGGTTTGGTGGCATAACGTGATGTCATTGTTACATACCTGGATGCGGGTACAGACGGCCCCGATTGATCCCAGAGCCCGGGCAAATAAATTGAGTGATGAGCATATGGCCAGTGCCATTCGATTTGTTTCTTCTCATGAGGTGGGACATACCTTCGGGTTGAAACATAACATGGGTGCTTCTCATGCCTTTCCCGTGGATTCTTTGAGATCCCCAAGTTTTACTGCAAAAATGGGTGGAACGGCAAGTTCTATCATGGATTACGCACGTTTTAACTACGTGGCACAACCGGGAGACGGGGTAAAGGAAATTACTCCTAAAATCGGGACGTATGACAAGTTTGCGATCAACTGGGCTTATCGTTGGTTAGACACGGAGACACCACAAGAGGAGTTGCCGATATTGAATGAATGGATTCAAGAGCATGGTGGCGACCCGATGTATTGGTATGGCGAACAACAAGACCCGAAAGATCCGATCGATCCTCGTTCTCAGGATGAAGACCTTGGAGATGACATCGTGAAAGCCAATCGTTACGGGATCATGAATCTGAAACGGATTGTTCCGAATATTGTCGCATGGACAGAGGAAGATGGAGAATCTTTTGCGGAGGCAGGAAAATTATTGATGGCGGTGATTAACCAATGGAAGATGTATGCCGGGCATGTTACGGCTAATGTGGGAGGTATTTATATCAATAACCCGGTGAAGGGAAGTCCGGAAGATCGGTATATCCCGGTACCGAAAGAGATTCAAAAAGAGAGCGTGAAGTACTTGATTGAAGAGGTATTTATCGTTCCGGAATGGTTATTCGGTGCTGAGGTATGGAAGAAGAGTTACCCGATTCAGATGGGCGTGGAATATTCTCCTTACACTGTTGCACGTGAGTTGCAGTACGCTACATTCTATAATCTATTGAAGGACGAGCGTTTGTTGCGTATGTTTGATTCTGAAGCGACTTTAGGCCGGACGAAGAGTTACACGCCTGAAGAGATGTTTGCGGATATTCATAACGTGATATTTGCCAGCAGTAAGGCTGGGCGTAACTTATCTATCTACGAGCGGATGACACAAAAGAATTTTGTCGATGCGATCATCGTTAGTTCGAACAGGGCTGTGGAGAAAACGACCAAGAAAGCGTTGCATCATTCAAACACGTGTTGTTTTGCCTCTAAAGTACCCGAATTTACGATTGAGCCTAGAGAAGAGGTTCAATTGAGGACCTTACACTTCTCTTCCATGGGTAGAGTTTCCGAGGCTGTATCGGTGAAGAGAGGCGAATTGTTGAAAATTTTAAAATTAGCGGAAAATAAACGAAACACGGGTAATGTAGAAACTCGTAATCATTACGAGGATTTGATTATTCGGATTAAAGAGGCGTTGAACATGAGATGATTTTACACCTTATAACATACAAATTAAATAAGTTAGCATGAAGAAAAGTTTATTATTGATTGCGTTATTGTGTCCGTTTTGGCTGTTTGCCCAAAGCGAGAGCGACTATCGTACGATCAAAGGAGTCGTGATGGACTCCGTGACGAACGAGACTTTGATTGGAGCTACGGTAATGATAGACCCGGATGCGGCAGAGGCTAAGAATCTCGGCCCGAAGGGAACAATTACTGATTTTGACGGAAAGTTTGAATTGAAAGTGCCGAAAGCGGTGAAATATGTGGTGGTTAGTTTTGTTGGTTATAAAAATGCGAAACTGGACGTGACGAAGACCACGGAATTTAAGGTTATGTTACAACCGGATCAGGAGCAGTTGACCGAGGTGGTGGTGACAGGTTACCAACAGATCGAGAAACGTAAATCGACATCGGCAATTCAGACCGTAAAGATGGACGATATAAAACGTATCGGTGTTGCCAGTATCGATCAGTTGTTGGAAGGACAAGTGGCGGGTATGACTGCAATTCCAACGAATGGAGCTCCAGGTGCCCCGAGTAAAATGCGTATTCGTAGTACGGTTTCTTTAACAGGAAGCACAGACCCACTTTGGGTATTGGATGGGATGATTCTGGAAGGGAATGATATTCCTACAGATTTTAGTGATAAGGATAATATTGACAATCTGTATAATACTTCAATTGCTGGTGTGAATCCGGCAGATATTGAAAGTATAACGATCTTAAAAGATGCATCGGCTACAGCTATTTATGGAGCTCGTGCTGCGAATGGAGTTATTGTTGTGACAACGAAGAAAGGAACTGCCGGAAAGATGCGGGTAAATGCTTCTGCTGCGATGTTCGTAACAACAAGACCAGATCTTGGAAAGTTGAATCTGATGAATGCTTCTGAGAAAGTGGATTTTGAGTTGGGAATGGCTGCCAATCCGAATTTGACTTATCAAACGGATAGAGGTGCTGTTTCTCGTATTCTTACTGAATATGATCAATTGGGAGTTTACCGAGATGGTGGTTTTAATGCAATATCTTCAGAAGCTCAGCAGGCAATAAATAAATTGAGGAGTTCCGGAACTAACTGGGGCAATCAAGTTTATCAGAATGCCGTGAATCAGCAATACAATATTAGTGTTTCTGGAGGATCTGAGTCAACTCGTTATTATGTTTCTGCTGGTTATTATAATGAGAAGGGAACAACGATTGGTACTAGTTTTGAGCGTTTTAACGGAACGATGAAAACGGATTTTGATTTGAGAGATAATTTGCAATTAGGAGTTTCGTTATTCTTAACTCATAGTAAACGGGGAAGTTATCTTTCAGATACAGATGCTTTTACAAATGCATCTAACTATACTCGAACTGTCAATCCTTATTTGGAAGCAAAAGATGAAAATGGGAAATATGTTTATGACGAGGATATTGATGGATTAAAAAATAATGAAGCCAGATTAAAGTTTAATATGTTGGAAGAACGTAAAAACACGGATTATTGGTTGAAAAATTTTGCGGTGAAACCCATGCTTTCATTAGCTTATAAACCTGTTACCTGGTTGAACTTATCCACGCAAGTATCTATGCAGATTGAGAGATCCAGTACTGAAAAATTTGCAGATCAAGAAACATATTTTGTGCGTAAATACAGAGAATTTACCGCCTATGGGGACAATCAGTATTTTTTGCCAGATGGAGGGATTATTCAAAATTGGAATGATGATATGACTCAGTATCAGTGGAAATTGCAGGGAGAGTTTAACAAGACTTTTGCAGAGATGCATTCTGTTAATTTCATGGCAGGTTTTGAGATGCGTGGGAATAAAAGTACAAGTATTCATACGAAAGGTTTTGGATTTGATCCCCGTTCTTTGGCGACAAAACCTCTTATTTTCCCGGAAGGGACAACTTCTTCGGCTTCTGATTCAAAGTTTGTACAATATCAGAAAACAGAAACAGAGAACCGTTATTTGTCATATTATATGACAGCGTCTTATTCGTATGACAACCGGTACACAATATTTGGAAGTATGCGTTTTGACGGATCAAATTTGTTTGGTGTTGCCAAGAAGTATAAATATTTACCATTGTGGGCATTGTCTGCAGCATGGAATGTTGATCGGGAGAGTTTTATGAGTAGTGCCGATTGGCTTTCTAATTTGAAATTGCGTATATCTTATGGATTACAGGGAAATGTTGACAAGAATACGTCTCCTTTTGTTGTTGGAGATTGGAATACTACAACAATTTTACCAGGAAATTCAGAGCCGATTATTTCTGTTTCCTCTCCTCCAAACCAAAATTTGCGTTGGGAAAAGACAAAGAATTGGAATGTGGGAGTGGATATGGGTGTATTTGATAATAGAATTTCATTCAGTGTAGATGCATATTATCGGAAGAGTGTAGATTTGATTGGAATGAGATCTATTCCTCAAGAAAATGGTTTCGAGTTTTCAACCATGAACTGGGCTGAAGCAACAAATAAAGGAGTTGAATTTTCTTTATCAACAGTAAATATTCGAGCCAAAGATTTCCGTTGGACTATGGATTTTAATATTGCGCATAACACGAGTAATGTTGATAAAATTCAAGTGAGAGATGATTCGTATACCCCTTCATTGGAAGGACATTCTATTGGCGCCTTGTTTAAATTGAATACGGCAGGTTTGGATGAGAATGGTATGCAAATGTTTTGGAAGGAAGGTCAGAAAGTCTCTATGCAAGAATTTTTCAATCTTGAAGATTTGTATGGATTTATGACATTGTCAAATCTGACAGCTGAAGAATATAGAAATCTGTTCACGTATGCAGGAACAACAGAGCCTAAATTTACTGGAGGTTTTATAAATCGTTTCTATTATAAAAATTTTGATTTGACAATTAGTACGAGTTTTATTATTGATCAAACTATGCAGGAAACACCATTTTATAATCCTTCCGCAACATCTCCGGGATCAAATTACTCAAACAGGGTTTCTCAGATTTGGTCGTCTTCCAATACCACGGGATTGTATCCTAAAGTATTAGGAAATAATGAGAATGATGCTATGATTTATAATTGGTATAATAGTGATGATCCGGCTAATTCGTTTAAAAATTACGATTATTGGTTTAAGGATATGAGCTATTTGAGAGTAAATAGTATCCGATTGGGATACACTTTACCTAATGAGGTTATAAAGAAATTACGTTTAGGTAGTGCTCGAATTAGTTTTGAGGCTCGTAATCCGTTTGTAATCGCATCAAGCTATAAAGGTTATTTTGATCCGGAAACCTGGGGAAATATATATGCACAACCTCTTCCAAAGACGTTTTCATGTGGTTTAGATATAACATTTTAAATAGGCGGATATGAAAAAAATATTATATATAATTTGTTCAATGTTTGTGCTAAGTTCTTGTAATTACTTGGATATAGTACCGACTGGTAAGGTTATTCCAGAAAAAGTTACGGAATTTAGAGCGTTGCTTACTAACGGATATAGTGCATTTCCGAAATATAAATATTTGTTGTCACTTCGTTCGGACGAGGTAATGCCGATAGTTGGAGATAGTTATTATATGGACTATATAGATTTTGCAATATGGCAGGATAATTCTCCGAATACGACTGTAAACTATCCTTGGAGTAATCCATATAAAGCAATATTTTATGCTAATAGCGTTATTGAGGATATCATGTCTGCGGAGGAGGATACAGAAGAAGATTCTAGGGAGCAAGTGAAGGGAGAAGCTTTATTACTTCGTGCTTATACTCATTTTGATTTGTTGAATTTATATGGAAAGCCCTATAAACCTGAATCTGCAATATCTGATAGAGGAATTCCTATCGCGACTCAAATAGATATAGAGCAAAAATATGAAGCGGCAACTGTCGAAGAGGTGTATAATCAGATATTCGCGGATATAAAGGAAGGACGGGAGTTATTACAAGTGGAACAACAATCTCGGGATGTCCAGTATCGTTTCTCAAAAAGATCTGCTATGGCTCTTGAAGCCAGAGTGAGACTATACCATCAAGATTGGGAAGATGCCTTAGAATTGGCAGAAGAATTGATCCCTTCATGTTCTTTAGAAAATTTGAATGAGGCAACAGCGGGAGATCCGGCTCTAGTTACATCTAAAGAGGCGATCATGTCTTTGGAAGTGATTGGTAGTTACTATTTGAATGGAGGAATGCATATTACCTCTCAATTATTGGAGAAATATAATCAAGCGGGCGATAAACGTTTAGGGGTATATTTTAAAGAGAATGGAGATTATTATGTATGTAAAAGAGAATATGGTAATAATGCGAGAATTACCTTCAGGAGTGGAGAAATATATTTGATTGCTGCAGAAGCTGCGGCTCATGTGGAAGGAAGACTTGAACTCGCAAAGACTCGATTAAAAGAATTGATGGTTAATCGATTAACTCCGGATTATTATGCGGAAAAAGCTGTCGAGATAGATGGTATGAATCAGAATCAGTTAATTGAGGAAATTGCTAATGAACGTGCAAGAGAATTAGCAATCGAGGGACATCGGTGGTTTGATTTACGTCGTACTACTCGCCCAAGTATGGAGAAAACCTATGTTTTAAATGGTGAAGAGAGAACGGCAACTCTAACTCAAGATGATGTTCGTTATACCATATCTTTCCCGAAAGAAGCAACGGAATCTAATCCGAATTTGCACAATTAATTTGTATGTTACTAGGTTGATCTAGTAGTTGGAAGGCCGTGGGGGTGGTTCCCCACGGCTATTTTTATTGTTTCGTGAATTATTTTCGCTATTTTTGTGAATACTGAAACGATGGATGAAAGAGTCCGGAGGAAGTATTGATAAAAATAGCCTATGAATGCAATTATAATTGAGGATGAATATCTTGCTGCGGCAGAGCTTGAACGGTTGTTGGGAGAGGTGGCCCCAGAGATCACGATATTGACGAAACTGGATTCGGTGAGCGAGAGCGTGAAGTGGTTGAAGAAGAATAAGGCCGATGTGATTTTTATGGATATTCATCTGGGGGACGGGCAGAGTTTCGATATTTTCGAGCAGGTGGAGGTTACGGCACCGGTTATTTTTATCACGGCTTATGATGAATATGCGCTGAAGGCATTCAAGTACCAAGGGATTGACTATATATTAAAGCCTTTTGACAAGGAGGAATTGCAGCAAGCTTTGAATAAGCTGGAATCACTTTCGCCGACGAATACTCCTTTCCCCGTGGCATCGTTGACCGTGTATCAAGAGCGTTTTTTGGTTACCGTGGGGACGAAGATGAAGTCCGTGACGGTGGGAGATGTTGCCTATTTCATGGCAGACGGGAAGTATCTGGTACTTTTCACCCGTGATGGGCAAAATTATATTTTGGATCAAACGATCAGTGGTATAGAGACGAAGTTGAATCCGGCACAGTTTTTCAAGATCAACAGAAAATTTATTATCAGCTATAATTCGATCAAAGAAATGGTGAAATACTCCAATAGTAGAATCAAGATCGTGTTAACCCCGGTACCTCCTGCTGGAATTGAGGCAATCGTGAGTTCCGAGAGAATTCAAGAGTTCAAACAATGGTTGAATCAGTAACGTCAGAGTTATATAAATTAAAGGCGTGCCAAAAATCTCTTTTGACACGCCTCCCTATTGATTACCTAGTTGTTTTAACCTATTTAATTTCCCATAAAGACGATACCTACGCTGATCGTGAAGTTTTGCATGGCTTCTACTTTGCCAGATTTGGTTCCGTAGGTGTATTTAGCCCCGATGTTGAATGCAAATTGGTCGTTGACGGGGATAATGGTACCTATTTCAGGTGCGAAGGCAAATTGCCATCTTGCGTTTGTGGCAGTGAATTGTCCCAGATCGGTTTTTAGTTCTGTCCAACTGGTACCTAATCCGAGTCCCAGGTAAGGTCTGAACGTGGTGTTCTGATCTGTTAGCCAGTAACGTCCCATCACCATGATGGGTACCGTGTTGATGTAACGGTATTGATAACCGGTGATCGTGTGTATATCTTTACTGCCTTTGAACAGGAAGTCTCCCGTTAATTTACCTTTGTCCTTGTAGAACGTATTCCAACCGATCATACCCCCGATAGAGAATTTCTCGTTTAGGAAATGATGGTATTCAAGATCCATACCCCGGAAACTCATTTTGCCGGCATAGTCATTCATTTTTCCAAGTGGAACAGACATCTGGTAGTTTAAGTTCAGCATTTGTCCTTTTACTAATGGGCTTAGCCCGAATAGTATGAGCGATATAATTAATAACTTTCTCATAATCATTTAAATTTAAAATTGACAATTAATGATCTATCCTACTATTTTTTCAAGTACGGTGACTGGATGAAACACTGGTCAATCGTCGTTTCCATTCTGTCAATAATAGATTGTTTTGATCCTTGTAACAAACCGTCGGCGATACCACTCCAGAGTACAGGAACTTTCTTGGTTGAGCTGGCTTCTTGGTTGGTTGCGATCATGTCAATCACGATGGAACCACTTCTGTAAGAGTATACCGTTACCGGGTACCACGGGTATGAAGGACCCCAACCCGGACCCCATGTCGGGCCCCATATCCAGTTCCATCCCGGATACCAACCCCAGTAGTTATACCAGTAGTCTGAGCCATAATAGTAGTTCACGTTAGAGAAAGCTGATACGGTGACAATGAAACTCGGTTGTTGATCCTCCTCGCTAGTCGGTTCGATGTACGAGTATCCGAGTTGGGTAAAATTGTCTTTTACCAGTTGTAAAATTTGGGCATCGAATTCGTGGTTCGGAGTTTCTCCTTTTGCCACGAAATAAACAATAGTGTCGGGGAGCGAGAATGTGGTGTACTTGGTGAAGTCCGCATTTTTGTCATAATTCGTTATGGCAACGTCCATCTCCTCCACGTTGTCAGCGCCTCCGGGATAGCATGATACCAGAAACTGTGCAAACAGCCCGATGAATGATAAAAATAATAAACGTTTCATACTGTGTTAGTTTTAGTTTAACAATTGTTGCTAATATATTTATCTACAACGAGATAATCATTACAAGCGATGAATGTCAAGTTTTGCTCACTTGTGAGGTTGTATACGCCGACTTGGACGATAGGTTTCAGCTACACGATTATTTTTTTCGTGAACCTGTTCTGTGTTAATCCGGTAGTATGAATTTTTAGAGGCTATTCGGGTTCCGTGCTTAGGATAAGGCGGTAGTTGTGATCTTTGGCAATGTTCATCACCTTCACGATTTGTTCTAAGGGAACAGATTTATCTGCTTGAAGAGAGATACACGGATCTTCCAATTCCCGTAGTTCTTCCACGAGTCGACGCTCCAGCATGGAGAATGGGATTACTTTTTCGTTCAGGTAGAACGTGTAGTTTTTGTCGATAGACACGACAGTAATAGGTTTGTCTGAAGTTTGATTCGTGCTTTTGGGCAATAATAATTTTAAAGCGTTGGGATTGATCAGCGTCGAGGAAATCATGAAGAATAGCAACAATAGAAAGAATATGTCGGTCATGGACGACATGTTGAAATTCGGGTTGATCTTGCTTTTACGTTTTATTGCCATGACGATATAATTGAAAATTATTTTTTGGTACGGAGGTATTCGATAAGTTCAGAAGAGTAGTGTTCCATGCGGAAAACGATTTTGTCAACACGGGCAACCAAGAAGTTGTAGACTAACTGTCCGATGATTCCGACGATTAACCCGGCCACGGTGGTGATCATGGCGGTGTAGATACCCCGGGAGAGGAGACCTATGTCGATGCTGTTTCCGGCCATGGACATATCGTAAAAAGATTGTACCATCCCGACCACGGTTCCCAAGAATCCGATCATGGGAGCGGTTCCGGCACAAGTGGCTAAGGTCGGAAGGCCTCGTTCTAAGTTGGCAACCTCGTAATTGGCCGTGTCTTCCATGGCCTGGCGAATTTCTTGCGGGTCTTCGTTACTTATTTTGATTCCCTTGGCGATGGTGTGTGCCAGTGGGGAGCCTTCTTTTTCACATTCTTCGAGTGCGACACGTGTGTTTCCGGTTTTCAAGATTTCTTGTATTTTTTCCATAAAAGGGACATCAGTTAGTCCTGTTTTGCGAATAAGCCAGAATCTTTCGCAAGCGATGTAGATAATGATAACAGACAATATAAATATGGGGATCATCAGCCAGCCGCCCATCACGACCATATCCCATAGGTTCATTCCAGCGTTGTTTGCGGGAGCAGTTTGAACTGCCAGTATAAAAGTTCTAATCATACTTGTTTTTTATAGTCGTGCGAAGATAATGTGGTTTTTATGAATTCACAAATTCGAGGGGAAAAAGTTGGTGAAGTTTATAAACTAGCGGAATGTCAAAAACAATTTTGACATTCCGCTTTGCATCATCGGGATCTGATTTCCTTTCTCATGAAAGAACCATACGAGAGTGCGAAACAGATGACGGTGGCGGCAATCAGTCCCGTGAGTTGTGGCCAGACGACCATTAAACTTTGTCCCAGTGGTAGCGGGCTGGGGATTGCCCCATGAACTTGTTCCATGGTCAAGGGACCCAAGCTACGGACCGAGGGCATCAGTAGTGTCGTGGTTGCCTCGTTGAAGAGCATACTCGGGGCAAAACGCAATAGGTTGAGCATGAATTTCTGATAACTGATGACTTGGTAGGCGCTAGCCATGGCCGAGGGGCTGATAGCTTTACCGACCAAGTTGATAATCATGTTGTAAAACACGCTGAAGAATAACCATACGGCCACGCATGCCAGAGCCGAGGTGGCGGCCTGTTTGAACTTTATTGAAAAGAAAATGGATAAGTTCAGCCAGAAGGCCACGTAAATAATACTAACCACCACAAAGGCTATAATGCGTAAAAACTCTTCTGCGGTCGGCGGTATCCCTATCGCTATTAGCCCGAATCCCATAACCAGAAGTGCTAGGGTTAGTAACATACTCCCGATAACGATCAAGGCTCCCACGAATTTGGCATTGATCAGGTAATCCCGGTGAATGGGTTGGGACAGGATGCGACTAAGTGTTCCTTTGCTTTGTTCGGAATTGATGGCATCAAACCCGAGCGCGATGCCTAATAACGGTCCGAGAAAGTTAATGAAGATCACGAACGAGGGCAGGGTGCCGTCGGATACGGTGAATAGTTTCAAGAACAAGAATGAACCGTCGGGATCATTGGGTTTGATGGCTGCCCCGATATTGGTTAATGCCGTGTAGAGGGAACCCATACAAGTCAGTGCGATAATGGCTATTAGGATAATGAATTTCCAGCTTCTGACATGGTCGGCCACTTCTTTACGGACAATAACCCAGAACGGACTTTGTATTTTATTCATGGCTTTTTCCTCCTCCGAAATAACGGTTATACATATTTTCGAGCCCGTGTTCCTCGTTTTGTAACTCGTTGACGTTGACTTCTGCCAAGAGTTTACCTCCCCCGAACAGGCCTACCCGGTCGCAGATTTGCTGAACTTGATCCAGGTGATGGGAAGAGAATAGTACGGTCAGCCCGTTTTCCTCTCTCAGTTGCCGGATCAAATCCATGAATTCCTGAACCCCTGCCGGGTCAATGCCGGATGTCGGTTCGTCAAGGATAATCACTTCCGGTTGTTTGATCAGCACATCTGCCAGTCCGAGGCGTTGGCGCATACCCCGGGAGTATTTCCCGGCTTTCTTCTGTGTGTCAACCGGTAGCCCTACCCGTTCGAGTAATTCCTCGGCCTTGGTTCTTGCATTCGCTTCCGGGATCCGGTTCAGGCGGGCCGTGTACAACAGGTTTTCGATACCTGTCATGTCATCATAGAATCCAACGTCTTCTGGTAGGTAACCCACCTTTTCCCGTACCTGTATCGGGTTTCGGGTCGAATTGATCCCACAGACCTGTACAGTTCCGGAAGTTGGGTCCGTCAATCCGAGCATCATCAGAATTGTCGTGGATTTACCGGCCCCGTTAGGTCCGAGAATCCCGAATATTTCCCCTTTTTGGACGGAGAGATTAATGTGGTCAACAGCGGTGAATTTCCCGTACTTTTTCGTCAGCTCATGAAGTTCGATGATAGGCTCGCTCATGATCTACCTCCTTCCATATTTACGGAACAGGTAGTACACGCATCCCAAGGCGACAAAGATGACCAGTACGCCCATCCAACCCCAGATCATGGGTGTTCTCACCGCAATTCTGAAATCTGCCGAGGAGTTTACTTCCGGTGTTTTGGTAGATATTTTAGTCACGTAATCTCCCGGAAGAGCTTTTTTGGATGCTTTTACCGTGGCTGTCACGTTAGCGGTTTCACCCGCTTTCAAGCGATTGATTTTTGTCGGTTCGAAGGTTACTTCCCAGTCAACCGGTTTGTTGGCAGATAGCTGGATGTCCTTTAGTTCTGCCGATCCGGTATTCCGGACAATTAAGTCGATATTCTTGTTATCTCCTGCGGTGATCTCGCTGCTAAGCAGGCCACGGGGTGTTGTCAGTTCCATCTGGTAGGTTCCCGTGATCACGACTTCCAACTCTAGTTCGGCAGAGGTGGTGCTTGTCGTTGCACGTACCGGGATCTTGTAACTTCCGGCTTCAACGTTGGCCGGCGGGTTAATGTCAATCGTGATGTTCTGGGTGGCATTCGGTTCAACTTGGGCGGATGTGGCTTGCTTGTAGTTTGCCTTGAAAACTACGTTCCATCCTCTAGGAGCTTGCGCCATCAGTGCGTAGAGCTGTTGTTCTGCCGTTTGGTTTTTTAGCGTGGCGTTGAAGGTAAACGAGGATTTGGAGTTCCCTTGCATGTTGGGTTGATTCGTGATAAAATCGGTTTGGTAGGTACCTTGTTTGGATACCGTGATTGCGATGGGGAGTTCTCCAAGTCCCTCGGCAACCACCGTGAAACGGTAAGTTCCTTTGTTGACTTTTAGCGGAATGTCCACTTTTAACGAAATGTTCTTTTTCTCGTGGGGTAGGACCGCAAGTTCACTAATGGTCCACGTGCCGGCTTTCAATTCGTAATTCCAGCCTCGTGGCAGTCCTTTCACGGATAAATTCACGTTTTTAACTACATCGTAGTTGTTGATAACATCAATACTGTAGTTTACAGATTCTCCCGGTGGAACAGCGATTTTCGTGTAGGGAGTGTACAGAATCACTTTTTTTTCGGATTCCGAGGCCTGCAGTTGTATGGGAAGAACACCCATCAGCAGTACCAGTAACAGATTAAAATAATTTGCACGCATTGTCATAAAAATTTTCGTTAGATAATTTTGATATGATTTTCAATACGTTTCCAAATATATATACTATCTGTATTACTTATTTTTAAAAGATTTGAAAAAAGATTATTTTGGTTCATAAGGTTCGTAAAGTGACGGGAGTCCTTCGGACCGTGTTTAATGGTTGTTCTAGTTGCAATAGACAAAGCGTCCTTACAGGACGCTTTGTCTATTGCAACCTTATAAACCTTATGAACTTTATAACCCCATCATAGTAACATGATCACGCTAGCCGATAGTGTGCTGATGCAGATCCAAAGGATGATGCCTAACAGGATCGGTTTGAAACCTACTTGTTTGATGGTATCTTTAGAGAGGCCGGCACCGATAAGGAATAGTGTAAATAACATTCCGACTTTGGCAAATCCCACGATTTGTGTGTAGAGATGTCCCCATTGCGGCGTGTAGGTAGCGATGATCATGGCGACAATGTAGAAGAAAATAAAGTAGGGAATGGATATTTTTGATTTGGTGTTTGTTCCTTTATTATAGAAGAAGGCGGCGATCAATGAAACCGGAATGATCCAAAGTGCCCGGATCAGTTTGGTTGTGGTAGCGATAGCCAAAGCCTCGTTGCTGTACGTTTTGGCCGCACCGACCACGGAACTAGTGTCATGGATGGCAATAGCGCACCAGTATCCGAATTGATGATCGTCCATTTCCAGCCAGCGTCCGATTATTGGGAAGATGAATAGTGCCACGGCGTTAAGCATGAAAATGGTGCCCATGGCCACGGTGATGTCCTTGTCTTTGGCTTTAATGACAGGAGCCAAGGCGGCAATGGCACTTCCTCCGCAGATGGCGGTTCCCCCGGAAACGAGGAATCCGGTGTCCCGGTTGACTCTTAGTTTGCTGGTAAAGAACAATCCCAAACCGATGGTAACGACAATGGAAAATATGGTGAACAGGATTCCTGTTTTCCCGGCCTCGATGGCTTGTTCCACGTTCATGCCGAAACCTAGTCCTACAACGGAAATTTGGAGAAGTATATGGGTGATCCGGCTATTGATTGCCAAAAACGGGTGGCCGATAGTCAACGATAAAATTAAACCTAGTAAAAGGGCAAAGCCCGGATCAAGGAATGGTACAAGGAATAAAGCTACGATGAAAAGTACTTCCTTTTGATTTTTGTTCAGTTGAATTTTGCTCATAATCTTTAGTAATTTGTTCGGTGCAAAATTCGTTCAAATACATGAATTTTGGAAATAAGAAATATTCAGATAGTATAACTTCTGGTTATACTTCAATCACCTTTATGTTTTGCGTTTTGATTTCCGGTTTCGAGATTCGCAAAATCTTAGAAGTAGTTCGGCGTAGGGATCAATGGTACCTTGCTTGTGAATGGCATAGAGGGAGCGGGTGATTTCCAGGTCGTCGATGTCGATGATTTTGAGCAGACCGCAGGCCAGTTCGTCTTGAATAGAGAACGCGGAGACCAGGGCGTAACAATCCGAATGTTTGAGGTATTGTTTGATTCCCTCGGTGCTCCCGATAACGATCTGTTGATTTAGCTCGTTGATAGAAATCCCGGCGGCGGATAGCTGGCGCTGGATAATATTATATGTTCCGGAGCCTTCTTCCCGAACGACGAATTTTAACGTCTTCAGTTGTTCTTTTGTGATCGATTCCGGGGAATCATTTTTGGCCGAGGTAACCAGGACGATTTCATCTTTTAAAAAAGGGATGTAGTGAATGTCCGTTTGCGAGGGTACACCTTCAATGAAGGCGAGTTGGATGTTTTTATCCAATAATTCCTGCTCGATCTGGTAGGTGTTACCGCTGATCAGGTTTATTTCGATATAAGGATGAGTTTCCCGGAAACGGGCTAAAAATTCGGGTAATATATACTGGGATAGCGTGGTACTGGCCCCGATGTGTAAAGTTCCGGAAAACTCTTTTTTCATGTGCTGTAGGTTGAAGGTGATGATGCGTTCCCGTTCAATCAGTTCTTCACTTTGTTCCAAGAGGTATTTTCCGGCGGGGGTAAGCATCAACCGCCCTTTCTCACGATCAAAAAGAGTGATTCCCAATCCCTTTTCCAGTTCCTTGATACTTTTGGAAATGGCCGGTTGGGAAAGTCGTAATATCTCGGCGGCTTTTGTCGTGTTCAAATGCTTTGCCGTGTGATAAAAGATCGTGAGTTTGTGGTCTAACATTTTGTTTACTTTTAATTCTGAACAAAGGTAGAGAAAAATGGTCAAATTTGGTCATGTTCAAAATGGATGGGTGTATTTATTTGTGATTTTATATACGTCGATGGAGAGATGAGTTTGGTTTCATTTTGGGAAAGGAGATAGTAATGTCACTGTTTAGGATGGAACCCTTTGAGGCGGAATTCGTATCTGTTATGGGGATATTTTCAAGTGTCCTATTGTATAATTTTTATTTGTTATTGTCAATGTTTTTTAATATCTTGACGCCGTTTTTCTGGATTACTGGCACATTTATTGACACTTAGTTTTAATGAAAGTTTGTAAGATGAAATTAATATATAATACGTTTTTAGTATGGAGAATAAATTAGATATTTTGACCCAAAAGCTTTACAATGAGGGGGTAGATAAGGCTCGCAAGGAGGCAGGGAATATCATCAACCAGGCAAAGCAAGAGGCCGAAAAGATTATTGCCGATGCGAAAGCGAAAGCAGCACAGATGAATGCTGATACGGAGACAGAGGTTTCTAACTTGAAAAAAAAGGCCGAGTCTGAAATGACGTTAAGTGCGCGCCAAGCTATCACGGCTTTAAAACAGGCAATCACGAGTCTGGTTGCCGGGGATGTTGCCGGGGATGTTGCCAAGATTGGGTTTGAGGAAAAAGCTTTTATTCAGGAGTTGCTCATGACGATTGTGAAGAAGTGGGATGTTGCCGGTGGAAACCTGAACATGGAAATTCTTCTTTCCGAGGGTGAAAAGGCAAAGTTCGAATCGTTTGTTGCGGCTAAGTACAAGGATCTGTTGGATAAAGGTCTTGATGTAAAGGTGGGTAATTTAGAAGAAGGGTTTGTGATTCAGCCTAAAGACGGAGGTTTCCAAATTGCCTTCTCCGAGAAACTATTTGAAGCCTTCTTTAATCAGTACATGAAAGGCTTCACGAAAAAACTGTTATTTAAGGATTGAGTGATTGGGTGATTATAGATTAAGTGATTGAATCACAAAATCGTTGAATCATTAAATCACGGAATCACAGAATGAATAATATGATATTAAAAAATAATTACTACTGTTTTATTGCAGGACTACCGGAGGTCTTTCTGGATGATCGGAAACTAGCGTTGTCCGTGAACGGGTTTCGGGAGTTGGCTCGGGAGGCTCTGAAGAAGGAGGATGTGAAGTTGATGGAGTTGTTTTTTCTACCTGCCGATAATAAACAAGTTCTGCGGTTGCTAAATAAAATGGCTCCCGATACCAATCTTGAAACAGTATATCCATTACAATGTCTGGAAGACGAAATCACCGAACCGAAAAATTCTTTACCTGTTTATCTCAATCGATTTATAGCGGATTTTAAAGGGGAACATTTGAAATATGATGTTTCTCCGGAGAATGTGCTGAGTTGGATGTATTACGATCACTTGATGAAGAGTGGTAGTAAGTTTGTCCGGAATTATGCGGAATTCGTGATGAACGTGAAGAATCTGGAGACGGCCTTGACTTGTCGGAAGTACGGGAAAGAGGTTGCCCCGGAGATTATTGGTGATAACGTGTTTTCTAAGGCGCTGAGAACTTCGAACTCGAAGGATTTCGGTTTGGGGATGGAATTCCCGTACGCGGAGAAGGTGATTTCTCTGATGGGAAATACAAACCTTGTCGAACGGGAGAGAGGGCTGGATTTACTTCTTTGGGATTATATCGAAGAGGCCGTGGTTTACGAGTATTTTTCCATGGAGAAGGTGTTGAGCTTCATGCTTGAGCTGATGATCGTTGAGAGATGGAGCAAGATGAGTTCCGAATCGGGACGAAAAGTCTTTATGGAAGTCGTGGATAAGTTCAGAAAGAGTTTCGAGTTTGCGGAAGAATTTAAAAATTAAAATTGAGACATGAATAAGACACAAGGAAAAGTTCATAGTATTATTTCCAACCTTGTACTTGTGCGTACCGAAGGACCGGTATCTCAGAATGAGATTTGCTTTATCCAGCTTGGAAACGAGCGGTTGATGGCCGAGGTGATCAAGGTTGTCGGGGATATTGCTTATGTACAGGTTTTTGAAAGTACCCGGGGATTGAAACCCGGTTCCCTCGTGGAGTTCGAAAACCATATGTTGGAAGTTACATTGGGTCCCGGTTTGCTGTCAAAGAATTTTGACGGTCTTCAAAATGACCTGGATAAGATGACGGGTGTATTCTTGAAACGAGGAGAATACACGAACCCGTTGGAAGAAGATAAAAAATGGAGTTTTACCCCGTTGGCGAAGGTCGGCGATAAGGTGACCGGTGCCGATTGGTTAGGTAACGTGAAGGAAAACTGGCTGGATCATAAGATTATGGTTCCTTTCAAGTTGAAAGGAGAGTATACTGTTGCTTCGATTGTTGCTGCCGGGGAATACACGATAAAGGATACGATTGCCGTGCTGAAAGATGAGGCCGGAAAAGAGATTCCTGTTACGATGATCCAGAAATGGCCGGTGAAAGTGGCTATCCGTAATTACGTGGATAAACCTCGTCCTTCCCGTCAGATGGAGACCGGAGTACGTGTTATCGACACGATGAACCCGATTTTGGAAGGGGGTACCGGTTTTATTCCGGGGCCGTTCGGTACGGGAAAGACTGTGTTACAACACGCTTTGTCCCGGTTTGCCGATGCTGATATTATTATCATGGCGGCCTGTGGTGAGCGAGCAAACGAGGTGGTGGAGATTTTTACCGAGTTCCCGGAATTGGAAGACCCTCGTTCCGGTCGTAAATTGTACGAGAGGACCACGATTATTGCTAATACGTCCAATATGCCCGTGGCTGCCCGTGAGGCGTCCGTGTACACGGCTATGACAATTGGAGAGTACTATCGTTCCATGGGAATGAAGGTGTTGTTGCTGGCAGATTCGACTTCTCGTTGGGCGCAGGCTTTGCGTGAGATGTCCAATCGAATGGAGGAGTTACCGGGACAGGATGCGTTCCCGATGGACTTGTCGGCTATTATTTCAAACTTCTACGCTCGTGCGGGAATGGTTTACTTGAATAATGGAAAGACAGGTTCTGTTACTTTTATCGGTACGGTATCTCCTGCCGGAGGTAACTTGAAGGAGCCGGTGACGGAGTCCACGAAGAAAGTGGCACGTTGTTTCTACGCCTTGTCTCAGGCTCGTGCAGATGCGAAACGTTACCCGGCCATCGATACGTTGGAATCATATTCTAAATACTTGGAATATCCGGAATTTATCGAATTTGCCAAGAAAAATATTTCCGATACGTGGATTGCTGATGTGAACGAGGCGCGTAACATGTTGGTGCGCGGTCGTGAAACGGCAGAGCAGATCGATATTTTGGGTGATGATGGTGTGCCTTTGGAATATCACGTGGTATATTGGAAATCCGAGTTGATCGACTTCGTGATCCTGCAACAGGATGCTTTTGATAATATTGACGGTTCTACCGCTATGGAGCGTCAGAAGTATATGCTGAATATGGTACTGGGTGTGGTTCGTTCCGAATTTAATTTTGACACGTTCGAAGAGGTCAATCCCTATTTCAAACGTATCATTAATGGTTTCAAACAGATGAACTATTCCGAATATCAGTCGGAGGTGTTTAAAAAGTACGAAGCAGAAGTGAACGAGATCATTAACGAAAGAAAAAACAATTAATTTATGATTTACGATTTAAGATTCTTAATCTAAAGAGTAAGAGTTTTAATCTAAAATCTAAAATCTAAAATTATATGACGACTGCTTTTCAAAAAGTTTATACAAAGATCACCCAGATCACGAAAGCAACGTGTACGTTGAATGCCCAAGGAGTCGGAAATGACGAGTTGGCTATTGTAGACGGACGGTTGGCGCAGGTCGTGAAGATTTGGGGAAATGATATAACCCTTCAGGTGTTCTCCGGGACAGAAGGGATTCCGACGAATGCAGAAGTGACATTCTTGGGAAAAGCGCCTACTCTGAGAGTGGGAGATGATTTATGCGGGCGTTTTTTTAATGCCTTTGGCGACCCGATTGATGGGGGGCCTGCTGTTGACGGGGAAGAAAGAGAGATCGGGGGACCGTCGGTGAACCCGGTACGTCGTAAACAACCGTCGGAGTTGATTGCAACCGGTATCGCGGGTATCGACTTGAACAACACGTTGGTGTCCGGTCAGAAGATTCCGTTCTTTGCCGATCCGGATCAGCCTTACAATCAAGTGATGGCGAACGTGGCGTTGAGAGCGCAGACAGACCGTATCATCTTGGGAGGAATGGGATTGACGAATGATGACTACCTGTATTTCAAAAATTTGTTTGACAATGCCGGGGTATTGGATCGTATCGTTAGTTTCGTGAATACCACGGAGGCTCCGCCTGTTGAGCGTTTGTTGGTACCGGATATGGCATTGACTGCTGCCGAGTATTTTGCGGTGGATAAGAACGAGAAAGTGTTGGTGTTGTTGACGGACATGACGTTGTATGCCGATGCTTTGAGTATCGTGTCCAACCGTATGGACCAGATTCCGTCAAAGGACTCCATGCCGGGTTCATTGTATTCCGATTTGGCGAAGATTTACGAGAAGGCCGTGCAGTTCCCTGCCGGAGGTTCTATCACGATCATAGCCGTGACCACGTTGTCCGGTGGTGATATTACCCATGCTATCCCGGATAACACCGGGTACATCACGGAGGGACAGTTATTCTTGCGTAAAGACACGGAGATCGGTAAGGTTATCGTTGATCCGTTCCGAAGTTTGTCTCGTTTGAAACAGCTCGTGATCGGTAAGAAGACCCGTAAGGATCACCCGCAAGTGATGAATGCTGCCATCCGTCTGTATGCCGATGCCGCTAACGCCCGGACCAAGATGGAGAACGGTTTCGACCTGACGGACTACGATCGCCGTACTCTGGATTTCGCCAAGGACTATTCCAACAGTTTGCTTGCTATCGATGTGAACATCAGTACCGACCAGATGTTGGATACCGCTTGGGATCTTTTCCGCAAGTACTTTAACAAGGCGGAATTGGGGATTAAGCAGGAAATCGTGGAAGAGTTCGGCAAATTCTCCGAGTGAGAATTTCCCGGATTTTAAATTTTAGATTTTAAATTGAGAAATGAATAGTACTGAATTTCAAGATAAAACGAAGAGGTTAGGATTGCACGTGATTCGTTTTGTGGAGATTCTTCCACAGAATTATACCTCACGGGTAATTGTTAACCAGATTCTTCGTTGTGCTTTGTCTGTCGGTGCTAATTATCGGGCGGTTTGTAGGGCTAAATCAGATAAAGATTTTATCAATAAAATGAAGATCGTGGAGGAGGAATGTGATGAAACGATTTATTGGTTGGAAATTATTGAGGAGTCGGGGTTGGCTAAAATTGAGGTCGTTACTCCTTTGAAAAGGGAGGCGAAAGAAATTCTAGCGATGATTGTAGCTTCTATAAATACAATGAGTAAAAATTTGAAATCAAAGAAATCTGAAATTTAAAATCTAAAATTTAAAATTTAAAATTAAAACATTGGTAAGGTGATAAAGTTTCAATATAATAAGACATCGCTTCAAGGGCTGGATAAGCAGTTGAAGATGCGAGTGAGGGCATTGCCTACCATCAAAAATAAGGAGTCGGCTTTGCGGTCGGAGGTGAAGAAGGCGAAACAGGTGGCGGATGAGTTTAATGTGAAGTTGGAAGAAACGCTGAATTCATTGAACGATATGCTGCAACTTTATGACGAGTATAAGGAAGACATACTTGTCGTGAAGGATGTCAGAATGTCGGTGAAAAAGATTGCCGGAGTAAAGACGCCTGTTCTCGACGGGGTGGATTATGAGGTGAAGGATTTCAGCTTGTTTAATCAACCCGGGTGGCTACTCGATGGTGTGGAATACATCAAAGAGGTAGTAAGTATCGCTTTGGAGAGGGAATTTTTCACCCGGAAAATGGAGCTGTTGGATAGGGCGAGAAAGAAAACGACACAGAAGGTGAATTTGTACGAGAAAGTGCAGATTCCGGGATTCCAGGAGGCGATCCGCAAGATCAAACGGTTCTTGGAAGACGAGGAAAATCTTTCTAAGTCGTCACAGAAGATCGTGAAAACCCGTAAATTGATGGAGGAATAGCCTATGATAGTACCTATGATGAAATTGTCCCTGTTGATATTTTACAAGGAATATCAAACATTTCTCGGAGAACTCCGAGAAAAGGGAATGGTTCATATTCATGAGAATACGGAACGTACGGCAGAAGATACGGATCTACAGGCGAAATTGATGTTGATTAGGCGGACCGGGGAGATGATCACGCATATGCAGAGTCGGAATGACGTGGAGCAGGTGGAAAAAGTGAAGGTGGACGATGAGCATTTGCTGGATTATCTGGAAGGTTTGTATAGTCGGCAGGATCAGATCGAGCAACAATTGGCAGGTTTGGAGAAGGACCATGCGACTTATCGTCCTTGGGGAAAATTTTCCCGGGAGATGATCCAAAAACTGGAGACTGCCGGTTGGGAATTTCATTTCTTTTCCGTGCCGGAACAGAAATATCAGCCGGAATGGGAAGAGATGTATGACGCTGTTATAATCAGCGAGATGATGGGGCAGAAATATTTTGTTACCGTTACTCCTGCCGGGACAAGCGTGAACCTGGAGGCTGATCCTTATCTTTTCCCTCAAGCCACGGCAGAAGAGCTGGCAAAGCAAATTACGGCTTTGCGAGAGGAATCCGTGAACATCGGGAAAGAGTTGGATACTGTTTCGCAGGATGCGATTGAACGGCTGAAAAAATATCGTTTGAAGATTACCGAGGTGGCAGACAAGATTAAAGTGGAGGATGCCGCCCAACATCTGATCGACGAGAAAGTCATTGCTTTGGAAGGATGGATTCCGGTGGAGAGAGAGGCTGAAATGAGAAGTTTCTTGGAAACGAAGGAGGTGTACTTCGAATTTACCCGCCCGACTCCGGAGGATGATGTCCCTGTGCAGTTGAAAAATAATGCTTATTCCAAGCTCTTTGAACCGGTGACAGAGATGTTTGCTCTGCCGCAGTATAGAGAGTTGGATTTGACACCTTTCTTGGCCCCGTTCTTTATGCTATTCTTTGGAATGTGTATGGGCGATGGCGGTTACGGATTGATCATTTGGCTGACTTGTTTCATTATCGGTCGGAAAGCCTCGCCTTCGGTGAAAGGGTATCTTGTGCTGGGGCAATATTTGGGAATTATGACAGTGATCGTCGGTTTGCTGACAGGTTCTTTTTTTGGTATCGCGTTGGATTCCGTGGAATGGCCTTGGCTGGCTGGCGTGAAGTCTCTCTTCCTGACAGAAGCGAATTACGGGAAATATCTGGGAGGATATAACCCGATGATGATTGTTGCGGTTGCCGTGGGTATTATCCAGATCCTTTACGGAATGTGTCTGAATGCTGCAAGATTAACGAAACAGTTTGGATTTAAATATGCAATATCGACATTAGGTTGGGTGGTTGCCATTATCCTATTGGGGGTGTTGATCGGTTTGCCGATGTTAAGCATAGTGATCCCGGAAGGTTTGAAGTATGTGCTTTACGCTCTGTTGGGTCTTGCTGCGCTTACGATTTATTTCTACAATTCTCCGGGCAAAGGAATATTTTCGAATTTCGGGTCCGGATTGTGGGGGACATACAATATGGCAACGGGATTACTGGGAGACACGCTTTCATATATCCGATTATTTGCAATCGGTTTGACGGGAAGTATCTTGGGAGGAGTGTTCAATACTCTGGCATTTCAGCTCACGGATGGATTACCAGTTATCGTGAAATTCATAGCCGTGTTCTTGATCCTGCTTATCGGTCATTCGATTAACTTCGGATTGTGTATGATCAGTTCGTTCGTCCATCCGATGCGTTTGACTTTCGTGGAATTCTACAAGAATGCCGGGTTTGAAGGCGGTGGTAAACAATACGCTCCCTTTAGAAAAAAAGTAAATGATTAAAAATAAAGATTATAAAAATAACAAATTAAATAGATTAGAATTATGGAACCAATTTTATTAGCTTATCTAGGTGTTGCATTGATGGTGGCATTATCAGGAATCGGTAGTGCTTATGGAGTTACTATTTGCGGTAATGCTGCAGTAGGTGCTTTGAAGAAGAACCCGACCGCATCCGGTCAGTATATCGGTTTGTCTGCGCTACCTTCTTCTCAGGGTTTGTATGGTTTTGTGGGATATTTCTTATTAAGTAGTTTCTTGACAAACGTGGATATGGGTTGGGGCCCTGCTTCTGCTATCTTCGGAGCCGGATTAGGTCTTGGTTTGGTTGCTTTCTTCTCTGCAATCCGTCAAGCCCAGGTATGTGCTAACGGTATCGTGGCAATCGGTAGCGGTTATAACGTGTTCGGTACCACGATGGTACTGGCCGTGTTTCCGGAGTTGTACGCCATCTTGGGATTGTTGGTATTGATCTTGATTACCGGATTGATTCCTGCATAAGTTACTTTCAACATTTCAATTATAAAACGTGACGGCGCCCGGTAAATTTTTACCGGGCGTTGTTATTTTTATTCGGAAACCATGAATTTTGAATACCGTATGTAAACCATTTTTCTTTGCTAGCGTATCTTTTTAAAAAAGGTAATGAAAAATGATGATATTAAGACACTATATTACAATTCTCTTTTTGATGGGGTGGGGGTGGAATAGTTTTGCCGTGAAAATCGAGAAAAAATTGCTATATGACAAACATACGTTGCAGGATACCTATAAATACGGGAAGCAGGAGAGGCGTTTTCAATGGGATAAAATTTCGATGTTTTTGGATTCGCTGGAGGCTTTTCAGGAAAGGAATGATGGGTACGGGATGCTGCGGAATTATAAGAATGTAAACGGAGAACCGCCTCTCACGAGAAAATACGTGACCAATAGATACAAGCAGATTCAGGATTCCTTCGGAGTGAATCGTTATCAGGGAATTCCCCTCTACCGGCTGGATGATGTCCGTGTGCCGGAACGTTACGGACGGGACGGGGCTTATGTTTCTGTGATCAGCGATAGTGCCGATTACTTTCAGGTTATTCCGGTAACATTTGGAGGAATATGGCATGTTCCTAAAAAATACATGAAACTGATAGGGCCTCTTTCGATTAAAAAAGTTATATTTGTTGACCGAACGAATCAGAATATTGCAACTTTGGAACAAGAAGGAGCGACTTGGTTGGTGAGAAGTATGAACCCGATAACGACGGGAGCTAACCGACCGCCTTACCAGCAACCGACACCGCCGGGAATTTATTTTATACAGCGGAAATTGTTGGAGATGCTTTTCTTGAAGGATGGGTCAGACGAGGAAGGAGGTTTCGCACCTTATGCCAGTCGTTTTACCGGGGGGGCTTATTTACACGGGGTTCCGGTCAATTATCCCGATAACAAGTTGATTGAATATAGCTGGACGCTCGGAACGACACCCCGGTCTCATATGTGCGTGAGGAATGCGACATCACATGCCAAGTTCATGTACGATTGGGCGGAGGTGGAAAAGACGTTGGTAATTGTGTTTGATTGATGAAAAAATGACTTTATGCGTGCGTTATCGCTTATCTTGATTATCGGGGGAATTTGTTGGGGATCGCTATTAGGGATAGCGGCAGAGAGGCCGTCTATGCCCAATAGTCGGATGCTTTATCACGAAATGGCGTTAGAGGGAACGATTGATTACACGGTGTTCGAGCGGGCTATTGCGGGGTATAACCGGATGGGCAGTTTCGACAAAAATATACTTACGGTAATTGATTTTACGAAACCTTCCACGGAAAAACGCTTGTTCGTGATTGATTTGAAGTTGAAGAAAGTTCTGTTTATTTCTTACGTGGCTCATGGTCGGAATAGTGGGGAAAAGTATGCCACCTCGTTTTCCAATCAGGAAGGTTCTTTCAAGAGTTCGTTGGGTTTTTACCAAACGGAGAACACGTACTACGGGAAGAACGGTTATTCTTTGGTGTTGAACGGTCTGGAGCGGGGAATTAATGACAAGGCGAAAGAACGGGCAATCGTGGTACATGGGGCGGCTTATGCCGATCCGTCAACCATCCGGTCATGCGGTCGTTTGGGGCGTAGCCTGGGATGTCCGGCTTTGCCGTTAGCCGTGAGTAAAAAAATTATAGATACGATTAAAGGCGGGACTCTTCTGTATATTCATGGAGATGACAAAACTTACGCGAGTCAGAGTACGTTCATCAGGCAAGATGAGATGCAGGAGAACCGGGAGGATATTTAATAACATTATTTTTTAGAGTAGATTATGATGACTTACATTATACTTATTGCCACGGTTGTCGTGTCAATTGCTTGTTTTAATAATTATTCCTTGTTCAATAAATTGTCGTGTAATCCCTACCGAATGGTACATTCCAGAGAGTGGTACCGGATTATTTCTCATGGTTTTGTTCATGCTGATTGGACGCACTTGATCGTGAATATGTTTACCTTTCTCTCTTTCGGGTTATACGTGGAGAACCAGTTTGTTGCATGGGGATTCGGTAGTTCTAGTTTCTTGATCCTGTATTTCGGGGGAATGGTGGCAGCCTCGGTATATGATGTGTGGAAATACCGGAACAATCAATACTATTCTTCCATCGGGGCATCCGGTGCGGTTTCATCTGTTTTGTTCACGGCGATATTTCTGCATCCTTGGGATAAGATCTACTTCTTCGCGATCATTCCGATTCCCGGTATCGTGTTTGGTTTTATCTACTTGCTTTATTGCCAATACATGGCAAAACGAGATGGTGATAACATCAATCATAACGCCCACTTCTATGGAGCGGTGTTCGGCTTGATTTTTCCCGTGTTATTGGAACCGAGATTATTACAGATGTTCATTCAGCAACTTTTGCGGCATTAATTGGCTTTAATAAAAAAGTCCTTATATTTGTGTCTCAATAGCAAAAAGATATGCGTGAGATAGATCAACGAATTTGTGAATTGTTGAGGGTTCGAAAAATGGAGGGGATGGAGCTTCTTTTTAAAGAGTACTACAAACCATTGGTGGTTTGGGGGGCTACTTTTGTATCTGATGTCCAACGCTCAGAAGATATCGTGCAGGATTTTTTTGTCAAATTGTGGGAAAAGTCATTGACGGATAAATTATTCCCGGATTCGTTGAAATCTTACTTGTTTACTTCTGTGCGCAATTTGGCGTTAAACCAATTGGATCGGTTAGATCCATTGAAACAAGCTTGTGATGTAGCGTATTACGAGAGACCATGGGAAGAATATGATAACTTTGAGGAAGAAGTGTTTCAGCGAGTGGAAGTTGAACTCGGAAAATTGCCGCCTAGAACACAAGAGATTATTCGTTGTGTCTATTTGAAGGGTATGAAATATAAAGAGGTGGCGGAAAAACTGGGAATTTCAGTTGCGACGGTCAATTCTCTTTTGGTAAAAGCATTAAAAAAATTACGACAACAATCTGATAATGAGAGTAAACTTGCGGTTTATTTATTTTTTCTTGAAAAAAGATTGTTTTCCAGTAAATGATTTTTGATTCCGAACTGTATTATAGTTGTAAAAATAATCACTATGATGGTTCTGGATGAAATAGACGAAAAGTTACTCTTGTATATTTTAAACGAAGCGAGTGATATCGAACGGGATGAGGTCGATAACTGGCTACGTGAGAGCAGAGATCACCAAGAGTACTTTAGAAAATTTCAGCAAGTACACTTGGAATTACAATGGGGTACGTATGCTTATGGAATGCAGCCGGACTTTAATACTTTACGTCGAAAATTGAAAACACGTTATAGTATTCGGATGTGGTATAGTGTGGCTGCCATTGGGGTTTTGATGTTAAGCGTAGGGGGTACCTTTTTGTGGAATCGTGTTGATCAATCTGACCAATTAGCACAAGAAGTTTCTATTCAACCGGGAAAAACTCAAGCGGTTTTGGTGTTATCATCCGGGAAAAAAGTAAATATGGGTGTGGAAGCTTGTGAGTTGGAAGAGCGTGATGGAACTGCATTGCAAGTGAGTGAAAACGGTCAGATCGCTTATCATTCGGGTAAAGATGATAAAGTGGTAGAAGGAAAAGGAGAGGACGTCATGAATCGTTTACTGGTGCCTCGTGGAGGAGAATTCAGTTTAACTTTAGCAGATGGAACTTGTGTGTGGTTGAATGCAGAAACAGAACTTCTCTATCCGGTTCGGTTTAACGGGAAGCAACGTGTTGTTCAACTGAAGGGAGAGGCTTACTTTAAGGTGGCTAAAAATCAGGATATGCCTTTCTTGGTTCAAGTAGGAGATGTTACAGTCAAGGTTTATGGAACTGAGTTTAACATGAATACTTATGATGGGGTAGAGACCGTGTTGGTAACGGGGACCGTGAGTATGAATCAAGGCGGTCGTGAGGTGATGTTAAAACCGAATCAGAAGGGCGTATTTGATCCGTCAAAAGGAGAGATTCAGGTAGAAAATGTCAATGTATTGCCTTACGTGGCCTGGAAGAATGGTGATTTTATTTTTCAGAATGAATCTTTAGGTTCCATTATGGATAAATTGAGCCGATGGTATGGTTTGGAGGTATTTTATCAAAACAGTGAGTTGTGTAATGTACGATTATCTGGTAATTTGAAACGATATAAAGATGTGAAAGAGTTGTTTCATTCTTTTGAGAAAATTTCGGACACTCATTTTAAAGTGCAAGGAAATACAGTGTTTATAAGTAAATTATAATAAAAAAGATGAAGATGTTTCCCTCATCTTCACCTTTTAAAAGATAAATGAATGGGTCCATTGGCAAGCGGATTCCTATTCATCATGTGTAATTATTATTGACAAAGTTATGAAATCTAATTGGAAGTACGCTGTTTTTAGCGTGAAAAAATCAAAGACTTTTAAGAGTATGAGATTTTTCTTAATTTTCTGTTTCTTTTGTATTCCTGGAGTAATGGCAAATGGCTACTCGCAGGAGCAGATTGTTTCTTTAAACTTGAAGCAGTGTGATGTGAATACATTGTGTCAGGAAATATGGAAACAAACAGGGTTACGTTTTATTTACAATGAAGAGCATGTTAAGGCACTTCAAGTGTTCGATGTGCAAGTAGATCACAAAACAGTACAGGAAGTGCTGGATGAAGTATTTAAAAATACCTCATTGCGCTATTTCTTTGAGAACGATATTATTTATATCGTGAACAACCAGAAAGATGAGCCGGATAAAAAGGAGGGAAGGTCTATTTCCGGGACTGTAAAAGATACTAGGAAAAGTCCTCTTCCGGGAGTTACTGTATTGATAAAAGGTACTACTGTAGGAGTGGTTACGGATATTGATGGAAAATTTAAAATTACCTTACCGAAGGATACTGTGACTTTTGTTTTTTCATTTGTGGGGATGAAAAGACAGGAAGTAAAGTATACTCCGGGCAAGAAGTTAGACATTGTGATGGAGGATGATGTGGAGCAGATGGAAGAGGTTGTGATTACCGGTTACCAGAAAATTGACAAGCGCCATTTAACCAGTGCCGTGACAACTTTGAAGGCTGATGATATTAATGTGGCCGGTATATCGACTATTGACAAGATGTTGGAGGGACACATACCAGGTATGATTTTCATGCAAAATTCAGGTCAGGTGGGAGCTGCTCCGAAATTACGTATCCGTGGTTCTTCGACTGTGTTGGGTTCTCGTGAACCGCTTTGGGTTTTGGATGGAATCATTTTACATGATCCGGTAAATGTTGATCCTTCTCAAATTAATGATTTGGATTTTGTGAATTTGTTGGGTAATGCTATCTCCGGATTGAACCCGGATGATATCGAGCAGATCGACGTGTTGAAAGATGCTTCTGCCACGGCGTTATACGGTACGCGTGCTGCTAACGGTGTGATTGTGATCACCACGAAGAAAGGTAAAGTGGGACCTCCTTCTATTTCTTATTCGTTTACAGGAAGTTTATCTCGTCGTCCAAGATACACGGATCGGGAGGTGAATGTGATGAATTCCAAAGAACGAGTAGCTTTTTCCCGAGAATTGGTGGAGAAAGGAAACAAGTTTACAGCATTAAATTCTTGGGTCGGTTACGAGGCTGCGATTTATGATTTCTGGAATGGGAAAATGAATTATAATGAATTCCAAAAAATGGTGAATCGTTATGAAACGGTTAACACGGATTGGTTTGATTTGTTGACTCGGGATGCTTTTTCTCATAAGCACACGTTGAGTCTTTCCGGAGGTACTGATAATATTCGTTATTATGGGTCTTTGGGATTTAATGATGAGAAGGGTGTTAATAAGGGGGAACAGAATAAAGCGTATTCTGCAGCATTGAATTTGACTGCTAATTATAATCGTTTCTCAGCCCGTTTTGCGTTTCAGGCTAATATTGGAGAGAAAGAATACACTCCGTCAGATGTAGGTATGTTCAGTTATGCTTTTAACACTTCTCGGACAATTCCGGCATACAACGAAGATGGAACATTGTTTTATTATGATAGAACGTCCACGTTGGAAGGAGGTTCCAGTTCTACACATCCTTTCAGTATCTTGAATGAAATAGAAAATACTTCAGACGAGATTCGTTCAAGCTCTGTATCTGTGAATACTTCTGTTGATTATAAATTTACAGACTATTTAAAGGCTTCTGCAACTTTGTCCTATCAGGTTAGTAATACGAACGAGGAAACTTATTTTGGGGAAAAGAGTTTTTATGCAGCTTGTTTACGTGATGCAGGATTCACGGAACAAGGTAAAAAAGCAAATTATATGCCTTATGGAGGTGAATTACAATTGCTAGATTCTCGAAATAACTCTTATACGGCTCGTTTGCAATTGGATTTCAATAAATTCTTGGATGAAAACCATATTCATATGATTACGGCTTCTGTGGGAGGAGAGCTTTCTTCTTCACGTTATCGTGGTTTCTCGCAAACACGTCGTTGTTATATGCCGGAACGAGGAGAGTCTTACGCCCCGGTGGACGTGACCGCTTATCCCCTGTACATTGAATGGTTGGCTAATGATGAAGCTGCATTGGGAAAACGTACAAATTCATTAACGAACATGATATCTGGTTATTTCACGGCATCGTATAGTTATCGAGATCGTTATGTTTTGACTTTCAATATGCGTGGAGATGCTTCTAATAAATTTGGTAGCAAGAGTAACGATAAATTCTTACCTATTTGGGCTATTGCAGGGCGTTGGAATGTGAAGGATGATTTATTTGCCAATCGTAGTTGGGTAAATTTATTAGCGATGCGTCTTTCTTTTGGTTATCAAGGAAATATGTTGGATACACAAACGCCCGAGTTGATCATAAAGAAGGGAACAATGAACACGCAATTCGGTAAATACGAATCGACAGTAAGTTCATTTCCGAATCCATTTTTGAAATGGGAAAAAACGGCTTCTTTTAATATCGGGTTGGATTTCTCGTTCTTAAATGATGCAATCAAAGGTACTGTTGCTTATTATTATAAAAAGACAAAAGATGCCTTTTTGAGTAAAACAATTTCCGAGATCAATGGTATTACCAATTATATGGTAAATAAAGGAACTTTGGAAAATCAGGGATGGGAATTTGCCTTGAATTTCGTACCCTTTAATCCGCAGGGAGGGACCGATGGTTTTCGTTGGAGTATAGACCCGCAAATTGGTCAGGTTTTGAATAAATTAATTGCTAAAGCGATTAATAATCAAGAGAAAGTAATTCGTGATGAAGTGAAATATTCGGATTATTTGTCCGGTAACGTGGAAATTCCGGGACGTCCGTTGGACTCTTTCTATTCATATAAATTCAAAGGATTGGATCCTCTAGACGGCCGCCCCATGTTCTATGATGTGGATATAGAAAACAAGGAGAAATTTGCGGATATGGATAAAGAAGAGGTGTATAAGTACGTGATGGATTATTCCGGATGTAGAGTACCTACGTTACAAGGAAGTATTTCCAATAAATTGTCATATAAACGTTGTGTATTGGCCTTTAACTTGGCGTATAGTTTGGGTTCCAAGATCCGTTTGTTGAAATTATATCCGAATGTGAACGGTTCTTATGGTTCGATTGCTCCGCAGCCACACGAGAATGCTCGTCGGGAATTTTTGAAACGTTGGCAAAATCCGGGAGATGAGGCCTATACGAATATTCCGGGTATTATATCGGGTGCGGCATTCCGTGAAACAACCGTTTCCAATTGGTGGTCGGATTATTCCTACTCTTTTGCGGATAATATTTGGTCGATGTATGATAACTCAGATATACGTGTTGTGAGTGGTAATTATTTGAAATTATCTTCCGTGAGTTTTCGTTATCTTTTCTCAGAAAAAGTATTGAAAGCCTTGCGTTTAAAAGCAGCTTATTTTGAATTGACGGGAACAAACTTATTTACAATTAGTGCTAAAGAACTGAAAGGACAAGATCCTGCCACTCAATCCGGGTCGGCAAATACAATTAACATGAGCCTTCGTCCTACTTATTCTTGTCGTATTAACATCACTTTCTAAGTTTAGAATTATGAAAAAGAAAATATTATATTGGATCGTGTGTTTGGGACTATTTACCATTTCGTGTGGTGATTTCTTGGAAGATTATTCTCAAGATTTGACATATGCATCTTCTTGTGCCGATTTGGAGGAATTACTTATCGGGAATGGCTACATTAAACAAAATGTGTCAACATCTTTTGCGGTGACCGGAGATGATGGTTTTTCTTGTCCATGGATTCATGTTATGGATGATGATGCTATCGAACCGGATCGGAAACAACAATACTCGGGTGCTGTATACCAACTTGAAGAGTTTCATCATTGGGCAAAGAATCCGTTCCAGAATGAGGGAAAGACATTTGATGATGCTGCATGGAAAGATTGGTATGCGCGTATCGCTATCGCCAACGTAGTGATTCCTAAAGTTGATGATATGCTGGATGATCCGGAAGAGGAACGTAACCGGATAAAAGGGGAAGCACTTTTCTTGCGTGCAGGATTTTATTTCTTGTTGACGAATTTTTATGGACTTCCTTACCGGGAGGCTTCGGCAGCCACGGATTTGTCTGTACCTTTAAAATTGACTGAATATATTGAAGATAAATATTATTCTCGTAATACGGTAAAGGAAGTTTTCGAGTCTATAGAGAATGATTTGAAACAGGCGGTCCTTTTTTTGAAAGGAGTGGAACAAACTACTGTTTATCAAGCAAACGAGGCTGCTGCCCGTCTATTGTTAAGTCGTGTGTATCTTTACATGGAGCGTTGGGAGAATGCTGTGGCTCAATGTGATTCTATCATGCTTCTGGATAAATACTCTTGTTTGGATTTTAATACGGTAGATGCGTCTAAAAGTTGTACGTATGCAAGTTCTCCCGAAACAATATTTTCGCAAGGAACTTACAGTATGGATTTTATCATGTCTGAAACGAACTATAGTCCTTATTACCATTATGGTTGGGTGGTGTCAGATGATTTGTTGAAAATCTATGACGAAAAAGATTTGCGTAGAAGTATTTATCATACTCCGACAAGGATGCCGGGAGTAGAGGGTACAACCGACGGAACTTTCCGTTGTATCAAATTGAAAGATAAGAATAAAGATGGATACGTGTCTGATATGTTCCTGTTGCGTTATCCAGAAGTGATATTGAATAAGGCTGAGGCTCTTGCTATGTTAGGAAGGGAGGATGACTCTAAAGCTTGTCTTCAAGAGTTGAGAAGCAATCGATTCAAAGGGGCGGATTTGCAATCTGTGGTAGAAACGGGAGATGACTATATCACTTTTGTCCGGGATGAGCGTCGTCGGGAATTATGTTTCGAGGGACATCGTTGGTTTGATTTACGACGTTATGCTGTATCTACTATACATCCTTTCACGAAAGAGATCATTCACCCGCATTATGACCGTTGGGCTGGTTCTGGTTCCGGTGTCGGGGATGAGAGAAATGAATACCAATTTACCGGGAATTACAGGTTGAAAAAATATAATGAGGAAACGGCTTATGTGTTACCGATCCCCGAGTATGCCATGACATATAATAATGGTACGTTAGTACAAAACGAGAGAGAAGATCGTAAAATAAATAACTAAGACTATGAAAAAGATAATATACGTATTAGGATTTGTTGTGTTGATGTGCATGGAGGCTTGTAGTGGCGAAGATGACTTGACTCCAAGTTCACTAGACAACAACTGGTGGGTAAATGTTGATAATCCGGATGATCCGTTGGATCACTTCATCTTTGGGGTATATGAACAATATAACGTTCCTATTTTCTATACAGATACCGTGGGGACACGGGAGGAGAAAGATGCTTTTGGTAATTCTATCATTTATTATGAGACCATTAAGTTGGATTACACGATTTTAGGTGGAGTTAGTGATGCTAAAGTTGTGGAGTATTCTTTGTCAAAAAATCAAGAAGATATCATGGATGGAGTTGAATTTCTACGAGATTATGTGTTGCCAAAGCTGCCGGATTATCTTCCTGCCCCGAGAAGTTATTTGTTAGTTGATACTTTGTGGCAAGGACTTGCAACTGGACAAGTGCGTTATTCTTCTGCTGCATATGCGGGAATGACTGCCGTTGCTGTTGGAAAATTGGGTGAGATTAAGGAAATGACTGCTTCAGAAAAACAGCTTTTCGGTGGTGAAGTTTTGGCTGCACCTATTGCTTCAGATATTTATTCTGATTATAAATCCGATCTTGATGCTAAATTTTTCAAAGTTTTGACTCAGGATGTAAATCAATTTTATGGTTATGGGCAAAAGGTGGATATTAATAATACGAGTAAATATAACCCTTATTATGCGCCTTGTGAAGATTATGGTTTCTTGAAACCTGCTCAAGACAAGGAAATTATAGAAGGAAGTTTATATTATTTTCCTTCACGGGATCAAGATGTGAAAGATTATGTGGCTTTGTATTTAGGTTTCACGGAGGCAGAAGTACAAGAAACTTATGGAGATAAACCACATGTTCTTAAAAAATATGATCTTATAAAAGAAATTATAGAAAGACTGCAATAGATAAAAGGTAGTAATTAATAAATATCACAGTATGAGAATTGTATGTAAATTGATAGCATTATTGATATGCTATTGGGGGATGTGTGCGCCCATGGTTTCTGCTCAAGAGAAAGAGAGCGTGGAGACTGATACAACACAACAGAAAAAAGGGGTACCTGAAATATCGGAATTTATCAAACCGGAGGCCGTTGTACATAAAGGGATGTTCAACGTGTACGAGCAGGATGATAAATATTACATGGAAATTTCCGATGTGATGATGAAACGGGAATTTGTTACGATGGTTTCTATTATCAAAGGATCTGAAATGCCCAAGCCAACACCGACTCAAATGTATGGTTATGCGGGGGATGCTTTGTCTCACACGATTATCAGTTTCGAGAAAGGGCCGAAGGATAAAATCTTTTTGAAGAAACCGTCTTACGGTTATGCTGTAACCGATACGACGATGGGGGTATATCAGGCCGTAAAGAATTCCACGCTGATTCCTGTGTTATACGTGTTTGATGTGAAAGCTAAGAGTGATACCTCTGTATTGCTTGATATGACCGCTGCGTTGACAGGTGATAATGATCTCTTTTCATTGAAAGCTTCTGCCAAAAAATTGGGTTTGGGAGGTTTTCAGGCAGATCGTTCCTATATGACGAAAACTAGTTGTTTTAAAAACAACATCATTTTCCGTTCCGTGAAGAGTTATGCTGCGGGATCCAGATCACTGCCTCCTAGTCCGGCAAACCCGAAAGGAGGAAGTGAACCGACGCCTCCTACACGTTGGGAAATAGGGGTGTCAATAGCTCTCTTGCCAGAGAAACCCATGCGACCTCGATTTGAAGATATTCGGGTGGGGTTCTTTACAAACATAAAAACGGATATGGGAGCTAACCCGTATAAATCCGAACGGACATATCTTGTTAGCCGTTGGAGATTGGAGCCGAAACCGGAAGATATGGAGAAATATAAACGTGGAGAACTGGTTGAGCCTGTAAAACCGATCGTGTTCTATATTGATCGGAATACCCCCAAATTTTTGCAACCTTATTTCGTTGAGGCTGTAAATTTGTGGCAACCTGTTTTTGAGAAAATCGGTTTCAAAAATGCGATTATCGGAAAGATGGCTCCAACCCCGGAAGAAGATCTGGATTTCTCAATGGAAGATGTGCGTTATTCCGTGATTTCTTATAAAGCCTCTTTGGTTCCCAATGCGTATGGACCTCATATGGCAGACCCGCGCTCGGGAGAGATTCTTTGTTCACATATTGGTATTTTCCATAATGTGATGGAGATGGTGCAACAATGGTATTTCTGTCAGGCTGCGGCTTCTGACCCTAGGGTACGTCAATGTCCCATGCCGGAGAATGTAGTGGGAGACGTGATGCGTTTCGTTGTAGCTCATGAGGTGGGGCATACTTTAGGGCTACGCCATAACTTTGGTGCTAGTAGCTTGTTCCCGGTTGAAAAATTAAGAGATAAAGAGTACGTGAAGAAACATGGACACACGGCTTCTATTATGGACTATGCACGTATGAATTATATTGCACAACCGGAAGACCATATCGATGTAAAAGACTTGATCCCACGAATTGGTATCTATGATGAGTTTGCTATTGAATGGGGGTATCGTTACTTCCCTGGAATGGAGTTGAAAGAGGAAACGGAATATCTTCGTAACTGGGTTACTCAGAAGTACAAAGAAGATCCGAGATATATGTTTGGAACAGAATTGGATATGTCTGATCCCCGTTTCCAAAGTGAGGATCTGGGTGATAATAGCATGAAAGCAAGCGAGTACGGTATCAAGAACCTGAAATTGATCATGAGTAATCTAGAAACTTGGACAAAGGGGGATGATGATGATGCTACTTACTTGAAGATGATGTATAATGGCGTTTTAAATCAATACATGTATTTCATTTCTCATGTTTTGAAAAATGTAGGAGGTCGTTACAGCGAAATGCCTTTACGTTCAAATGGTAAGGCAGAATCTCGAATGGTGGAAAAGGAACGGCAACAAGAGGCCATGGAATTCTTGACCAGGCATGTGTTTACGAGTCCGGAATGGTTATTCGAAAAACGTATTATTAGCCTAGCAGGTATTGATAAATTGAAAACTCAAGGAAATATTCAACGTTTCGTGATCCAGAATCTGTTACCTAAAACGGCCTTCTTATCTTCTTGCATGGATTTGTACGGGCGTGAAGGAAATTATACCCCGGAAGATTATTTCAATGATTTGGAAAACGGAGTTTTTGCAGATTTGAAAAATGGCGAGGCTCTTCCGGCTTATCGTCGTGACTTACAAATGGAATACCTCCGTCAGGTGATGGCAATTACACGATATTCGGAGGTTCGTAAAACATCTAATTTATTGACTCTGTTTGTCTTGCAATTGGAAAATATTGTTAAGGCAGCCGAGGCGTATAAGATGAAGGCTCCGGACAAAGCTTCTGAAATGCATGCGGAAACAATCGTGAAAACGGTGGAAGCTTGGTTGAATGGAGAGAAAAATGGTCTGTATTTAAAATGAAACCGTGATGAGAAATTATATATTAAGCATTGTACTGTGCCTTATGGTTTACTTGCCTGGAATTGGGCAGGAGAAGAAGGTTTCGGAAGATAAAAAAACGACTGCGACAGAGAAAAAGGGGCCCATGTCCTTTGACAAGTTCTTTAAAAAAGGGATGAAGGAAGTGGATGCCACTTTCCCCGTGTACGAGTTGGATGATAAATACTACATGGAGATAGCAGAGAAATATCTCGGTAGGGATATGTTTATCTCCGGACAAATGGTGAAAGGTATCGGGGTGCGTGCTTCAGGTTTGGAATCTGCTGGGGTGGTGAATTTCAAGAGAGGTCCTCAGGATAAATTGTATATGTATTGTGAGTTCGGGGGAGTCCGAGGATCAGAGCAACAACCGGAAGTTACCCGTATCCTGGAGGAGGAAACATTGTTGCCGGTAGATGCAGTCTTTCCTATCGTGGCTTTAGGAAAAGACTCTACAGGAGTGATTATTGAAATTACAAACCTGATAAAAGGTACCGGGAATTGGTATCGTTTGTCTGATGAAGGAACCAGTGCGGCTTTAAAGGGTAACAAGCAATCTGGCGGGGGAGAAATGATTTTCGTGAATGAGGTGTTGAAAAAGAATCATGGAGTGAAATTCATATTGACGTGGATCGTGGACCAGAATGTTGCCGGGATCGAATGTCATGTAGATCTTCTACCAGAAAGACGTATGCGGGTTCGTTATGCCGATAAACGGGTAGGTTACGAGACGTTGGATTATTATGATTTCGGAAGTAATCCTTACGGGATAAAAAAAAGAACGATCATTACAAAATGGAATTTGGAACCGAAAGATATGAATCGTTATGCTAAAGGAATCTTAACCGAACCGAAAGAACCGATTGTGTTTTATTTGGATAATTGTTTCCCTAAAGAGTTAAAAAAGTATGCGAAAGAAGGGGTTTTGGAGTGGCAATCTGCTTTCGAGAAAGCCGGGTTTAAGAATGCAATTCAAGTAAAGGAGGCTCAGAATGAAGATGAATTGACATCAGCGAAGGCCGTTATTTCTTATAGTATCAATGCCGGGACTAATTCTACTTCTTTTGAACGGGATATTCGTACAGGTGAGATTTTGGCATGTAACGTGAACTTGAATCACGTGACTCTAGGTGGATATTTGGACACTTATTTTGCACGTTGTGGGGCCGTTGATCCTCGTGTTGCAAAGAATGTTTGTGATCCTCATATTGCTGGGGCAATTGTTCGAATGTTTGTGGCGAGACAGGTGGGCTTTGCTTTAGGATTGCTTCCTAATTCGGCAGGTAGTTATGCTTACACTCCGGCGCAGATTCGGGATCGTAATTTTGTGAAGAAGCATGGATTTTCAGCTTCAATTCTAGACGATTGCTCGTACAATTTTATTGCACAACCGGAAGACAAGATGACCACGGACGAGTTAATGTGCCGTGTGGGTACCTATGATCGTTGGGCTATTGAATGGGGATACCGGATATTCCCAAATAGTAAAGATGTAGAAAGCGATAAGAAGTTGTTGAAGAATCTGGCAGATAAACGCCTAGCGGATAAAACTCTTCTCTACATGAAAAATACCAGTTACGACTTACGGGCTTTACCTTCTGATTTATCGTCAGATAAGATTGAAGCTGCCCGGTTAGGAATTCGTAATATGGAACGGTTTATCAAGAATTTGGATAAACTTTCTGCCACAGAGGATTTGAAAGCTAATAGTTGGCAAACTTATATGACCGGGGGACAAAATGCTTTGGGTATGTTGTATCAGAATTTGGTATACAAGGTGATGGAAAATCTTGGCTCCCGGATGCAATTAGAACAAGATGAGGTTTTTGCTTCTAAAGAATTGCAGAAACAAACGATGGAATTCCTAGCTGAAAATGTTTTTGCCGAACCACAGGAGTGGATGTATGATGAGGTTTTAGCAAAAGAATTTGGAGTTGGGCCCAAGGCCATTCGTTTCAATCTACAAGAGATTATCTTTAGTTATTTATTGAATCCGAAAGTGATTGAGAATATGGAACGAGCAACTCGCATGGAGGGAGATAAAGCATATTCTTTAATAGATTATTGGGGAGATATCCGTCGTCTGATCTTTAAAGATTTTAGTAAAGATGTTGTTTTGTCAGAATATGAATGTCATGTGGAAAACATATTTATCCTGACTTTCATGGACTTGATGGTGAAACACATGGTTCTTTCTAATAATAACAAGTTGACGACTTACGGGGCGAGTATGATTGCTTGGATAAACGATATCCATAAGCAGGCAAAATTGCTTTCAGTGCAACATGTTGATCAGATGGTAAGAGATCATTATAGAGTGATGATGTATCGGATAGAACAGGATATGAAGTTAATAGCTTCTGTTACGAAGTAAAATGTTTAGTGTTTGTTTAAACAGATAAAGTAGACCGGGGATTTGATCCTCGGTCTCTTTTGTTGTGTGGGAAAAATTGTAGGAGAATAAAAATATATGCTGAGGAGGATAATAATAATTTCATGATAATTAAATGATTACTACTGCATGAATAGTCTAAGATATTTTTTAAATAGAGTTTAATAATACTTTATGAACCTTATTGTATATAAGGTTCATATAAGGTTACTATAAGGTATCTATAAGGTTTATGAAGGTATTTGTCAAGTAATGATCTACTCCTAATAATAATTTTAGATATAAACTGGGACTGAAAAGGCTCTCATCCAGGTTGGATGACTTGTGGGGTCAAATAGACAGAAATACTCTTCCGGTAACAGAATTTCAGTTGAAAAACCGTGTGGTTGTAAATTGTGAAAACTGATTTGCCCCTTGTGCATCCTCACTATCTGGCAAACGATACTTAATCCTAGGCTGTGTTCTTGTCCGGGAAGGAGATCCGGTAGATCACCTTGTGCCAAGGGTTGTAATTTTTGCAGGAAGGAGGGAGAGATGCCCTTGCCGTTATCAGAAACAGAAAAACGGTAGAGATCGGATTGATTGGTCATACTCAACGTTAATATTGTCCCTTCCGGGGTGTGGCGGATACTATTGTAAAGTAAATTGTTGATTGCCCGGGAGAGTCGTCCGGGGTCTCCATGCAGGATTTCTTTCTCGATGTCCGGGGCAATGCAGGTTTCAATTTGATAATGTTGGGTGCGAGGTTCGCTGTTTAAGAACGTGGAGATAGCCTGTCGGAAGAAAGCGGAGAGATGGAAGGTTTCTTCCCGCAGGGGCTGGGTTCCTTTCTCAAGTTGTGAAAAGAGATTCAAGTCGTTAATCAGTTCCCGTAATTTAAGGGCTTAATTCTTGATGTAAAGAGCTTGCTTGCGAGTCTCTTCCGAGGAATAGTTTCCCTCTTCCAGTTGTCCGGCACGTCCAAGAATGACAGACAAGGGGGTACGTACATCATGTGATACACCTGCAATCCAATTTTCCCGATAGACGGATTGTTTGCGTAAAAGATCAGATGTTTGGTTCAGGCACAAGGCGACATCCGAGAAAATGCCTTTTTCATGGACTTGGACGGTTTCTCCGTGAGATAGTTTTTGTATCCCGTTAAGAATACCTTTTAGGGAATGTAACATGCGTCGATCGATAAACAGATAGCCTAAAATCAACACGGAAATGTTGCTGAGAATGAGGATGAGGTTAAGAACTGGAAAGAACTTCATTTCATTTTGGTTGTCTTACCGGATCGGGAACTTGCGGGCTGCTGTGAAGAAGGTAAAAAGAGGGATCGTGAATGACGATGTACTGAAAGCGTGAACCGGAGCTTTAGAATGCAATTTGTGTAGAAAAAGTATAAATGTTGGATCATTTTCGTCGAATGGCTGATAATTGTATTATCTTTGATTGACTTAGTGTAGGAATCAAGTCTAAAATGCGTGTGAAATTTATACTTTTTAGATGAAATTATTTGTAAATGTATGTTCGTATTTGGGATATGGAATGTTGTGGATGGCTAGTTTTTTACCTCTGCCCGTGATGTATTTGGTGACGGATGTATTGTTCGTTATTTTGTTTTATGGTGTTCGGTATCGTCGGAAGATTGTCGATATGAATTTACGGAATTCTTTTCCGGAGAAGAGCGAAGAGGAACGGAGGCAGATTACCCGGAAGTACTACCACCATTTGTGTGATACTTTTGCCGAGTTTTATAAATTGTGGCATATCTCGGAGAAAGAGCTAAAAAAACGTTGTGTCATGGTGAATATGGATGTACCACACCGCTATTTTGAACAAGGACGTAGCGTGATCGCTTTTTCCGGGCACTATGGGAATTGGGAGATGATGTATTCATATAAGTTGTGGGAGAAGGATATAGAGTTGATCCCGATTTATAAACCGATACATAATAAGGTCTTTGACCGGATGACTTGTAAGATTAGAGGCCGTTTTGGGGCGACGCCTTTAGCTAAAGCGGATACGCTACGGGTTATGTTGAAGAATCAGCAAGAGGGGAAGATTACGATGACCGGGTTTATCGGAGACCAGACTCCTAATAAACATTCTCTTAATTTCTGGACTCGTTTCTTGAATCAAGTACGGCCGTGCTGGAGGGTACGGAAAAGATCGCCCGAAAGTTGAATCAGCCGGTGGTTTTCGTGAATATGCGTAAAGTGAAACGAGGTTATTATCATGCCGAGTTTTACGACCTGTGTTCTGATCCGAAAAGTCTGGAACCGGGGGAATTGACGCGAATGCATATTCAAATGCTGGAACGTTTTATCCGGGAAGAACCTGCTTATTGGTTGTGGTCACACCGGCGGTGGAAACATAAGAGGGTGGTTGTAGCATAAAAAAAATCCAGGATTTCAGTCCTGGATTTTTTATGAAGTGATGTCTCAACACTATTTCATTGCTTCCTCGATAGAAACAGCAACAGCAACGGTAGCACCAACCATCGGGTTGTTACCCATTCCAAGGAATCCCATCATCTCCACGTGTGCGGGAACAGAAGAAGAGCCTGCAAACTGTGCGTCTCCGTGCATACGACCAAGCGTGTCGGTGAACCCGTAACTAGCAGGACCAGCTGCCATGTTGTCCGGGTGAAGGGTTCGTCCGGTACCACCACCGGAGGCAACAGAGAAGTATTTTCTTCCAGTTTCCATACACTCTTTTTTGTAGGTTCCGGCAACTGGATGTTGGAAACGAGTCGGGTTGGTTGAGTTTCCGGTGATGGAAACGTCCACTCCCTCGTGACGCATGATAGCTACGCCTTCCCGAACATCGTCAGCCCCGTAACATCTTACTTGGGAACGTTCGCCTTTAGAATATGCTTTTTCTTTCACGATTTTCAGTTCTCCAGTGTAGTAATCGAATTCGGTTTGCACGTAAGTGAAACCGTTGATGCGGGAGATGATCATGGCAGCGTCTTTACCCAAGCCGTTCAAGATTACTTTCAACGGTTGTTGACGTACTTTGTTTGCTGATTTTGCGATACCGATGGCACCTTCTGCCGCAGCGAACGATTCATGTCCGGCAAGGAATGCAAAGCATTTGGTTTCTTCACGAAGCAACATGGCGGCCAAGTTTCCATGGCCTAAACCCACTTTACGATCGGCGGCAACAGATCCCGGGATACAGAATGACTGTAAACCTTCTCCGATAGCCTCGGCGGCTTCAGCCGCTTTTTTGCATCCCTTTTTAATAGCGATAGCTGCACCGACTACATAAGCCCAAGCTGCATTTTCGAACGCGATGGGTTGAATGTCTTTGCACATTTTGTAGGGGTCGATCCCTTTGGTATCACAGATGGCCTTTGCCTCTTCGATGTCTTTTATTCCGTAATTATTTAGAACCGCGTTAATTTGATTAATCCGACGGTCGTAACTTTCAAATAAAGCCATAATTCATTTTAGATTTTATGATTTTAGATTTTAGATTCGAGTTGGTATTTTTAATTTAAAATCTAAAATTTTCAATTTACAATTAGTTTATTCTTGACGCGGATCAATGTATTTTACAGCATCCGCGAAACGACCGTATGATCCAGTAGCTTTTTCGACAGCTTCTTTGGGATCAATACCTTTTTTCAACATATCGGTAAATTTACCCAAGTGGATGAATTCGTAACCGATGACTTCTCCGTCTTCATCAAGCCCCATACGGGTTACATAACCTTCGGCCATTTCAAGGTAGCGGGTACCTTTGGCTTTGGTTCCGAACATGGTTCCAACTTGACTTCTCATGCCTTTACCCAAGTCTTCGAGGCTGGCCCCGATGGGAAGTCCGCCTTCCGAGAAAGCGCTTTGGCTACGACCGTAAACGATTTGCAGGAAGAGTTCGCGCATGGCCGTGTTGATAGCATCACAAACGAGATCCGTGTTCAAGGCTTCCAGTAAAGTTTTACCCGGTAAAATCTCGGAGGCCATAGCCGCGGAGTGAGTCATTCCAGAACAACCGATTGTCTCGATCAATGCTTCTTCGATAATCCCGTCCTTGATGTTTAGGGTCAATTTGCAGGCTCCCTGTTGCGGGGCGCACCAGCCGATACCGTGAGTCAATCCTGAAATGTCCTTGATCTCTTTGGAACGAACCCATTTCCCTTCTTCTGGGATAGGTGCCGGACCGTGATTCGGTCCTTTTTTCACAACACACATGTGTTGTACTTCATGTGAGTAAATCATTGTTTTTGTTTTTTGTTGATATATTGTTAAATACCTTGCTTTTGTTTTTTAACCGGGCAAAATTAACACATTTGTTTTGGATAAAAAATATCTTATAAAACATAAAATCGTGCATACGTTTGCGTGACAAAATATTGTAATATAGTGTATTACTAGTGGAGTTTCAATGGAAAGGAAATAATGATTGTTGTGTTTGGCTTTTTGTTTCTTTATGCCTAGTTTTGAGGAATAAAATGTAAGAGAATGAAAAAGTTGTTATTTATTTGGCTTGTTGGAGTATTGGTTTTCCTTTTCGAAAGTTGTAGTGAGTCCCGGCAGGTAAAGTACGTGTTCTATTTTATCGGTGATGGCATGGGCGTGAACCAGGTGAACGGGACAGAAATGTATCTGGCCGAACGAGATAGCGTTATCGGGGTGAAAGGGCTGAGTTTTGCCAGTTTTCCGGTCCGTAATTACGCAACGACTTATTCTTCTTATCATGGTGTTACTTGCTCGGCTGCCGCCGGAACTGCCTTGGCTACCGGGGAGAAGACAAAGAATGGCACGATCGGGATGGATAAGGAACAGAAGAAACCTTTATACAGTGTTGCCGTGCGGGCAAAAGAGGCCGGACGTAAAGTAGGGATTATTACCAGTGTCGGGATGAATCATGCAACTCCGGCAGCGTTTTACGGGCATCAACCTCGGCGGACGATGTATTTCGAGTTGGGGAAAGATGCTATCAGGACGGGGTTCGATTTATATGGCGGTGGAGGAATTATTCAATCCGTATCCCCGAAAGATTCTGCGAATCTTTTTGATTTGTTGCATGAGTCGGGATATTTGGTTGTTCGGGGGAACGAGATGTTTCGGGAAAAAATGGTCGAGTCGTCTAAATTGATTGTTATTCAAGGCGGTCCCCAGACGACGTTACCATATGCGATAGACCGGGAAGAGGATGACCTCACGTTAAGTCAGATGACAGAAGGGGCGATTGAATTTTTAAACCGGGGAAAGGAGGGCTTTTTCCTGATGGTGGAAGGTGGTTTGATTGATTACGCTTGTCATGTGAATGATGCTGCCACGACGTTTCGGGAAGTGGAGGATTTTGCAGATGCGATACAGAAGGCCTATGAGTTTTATTTGAAACATCCGGACGAGACGTTGATCGTGGTTACTGCCGATCACGAGACGGGAGGGATCGTTCTCGGGACAGGCTCGTATCAATTGAATCTTCGGGTATTGGAGAATCAGAGGGTGTCTCTGGAGAAATTGACTCGTGAGATTCGGGAATTACGAGATATGAAGAGTAATCAGGTGGAGTGGGAGGATGTGCAGGAGATGCTGGCAAAGAATTTAGGTTTTTGGAACATGGTGAATTTATCAACGGAAGATGAACAGGCCTTGAAAAATTGTTATCAGGAAACATTCTCGGGCAAGACCGTTGAAATGGTTAAAAATTTGTATTCGGAGAATGAGCCGATCGCTCAATTATCCGTCAATATACTGAATCGTCTTGCCAAGATTAGTTGGGCTAGCGGGGGACATTCGGCAGGTGTTGTTCCGGTATATGCTATCGGTGTTGGTGCGGAACGGTTTAATGGACGTTTGGATAACACGGATATTCCTAAAATAATTAGGGCTTTAGCAAAATACGAATAATAATTCGATTAACATTGTTTGTTGTTTATTAAGTATTGTTGGGTGGCGTGATGTCGTTGAATTTAATTTCTTTATCAGTTTTATTTCGTCAATAAAATTGATAGAATGGAAAAGCGAGAGATTACTGGTGTACAAGGTCAAGTTAACAATATTGAGGTAATATTCAAAGAGTATTACGGCTCTCTTTGTTATTTCGCTTCCCGGTTCTTGAAGGACGAGGAGGTGATAGAGGATCTTGTGCAGGATGTTTTTATTACTCTGTTGGAGAAAAAAATGCTTTTCCAATCCGAAGTCCATTTGAAGAATTTCTTGTATTTATCTATTCGAAACTCTTGTTTAAATTATATCCGTAGTACTCGTTCTAAGGATCGATACATTGCTTCATTGGCTTATGAAGAGCAGGCTGAAAATTTTGAGGAAAGTATTATTTTGACTGAAATCCATCGGGAGTTGGCTGCTGCTGTTGAGAAATTACCGGAGGAGTGCCGGAAGGTTTTTCAGCTCTGTTATTTTCAGGGGTTGGATAATGAAAGTGCCGCACAAGAACTTGGATTGAGTGTTAATACTGTAAAAGCACAAAAGGCTCGCGGAAAAAAGATTTTAAAAGAAAATTTGAAAGATATTTTCCCTTTGTTAATGTTATTAAATCCCTTGTTCTAAGGGATAAATGTGGGGAATGGAAATTAGGCGTAGGTGTGAATTGTATTTTTTTTGAAAAAAATGCGATCCCGTTTAATCCTTTTGGGGGTGGATTGTGTAATAATAATGTATGAAAAATAGTATTAACACATATCCGTATGACATTGCCGCCATAATATTAGCTTATTTGCGGAGTGAAATAGATGAGAATGGACAACAAAAGCTAGATGTATGGTTGGAAGAGGCCGATTCTCATAAAGCTCTTTTTGCCCGGATTCAGGATGAAAAAATGCAATATGAAGATATTCAAAAAATATTATCTTATGATGCAGGTGGTGCTTGGCAGGTTGTGAAACAAAAAGCAACCCAAAGAAAAAGGAGAAGGCATTTGATGAGGATGTATCGAATTGCGGCTGTTGTGGTGGTTGTTTTGGGGGTAGCAATGACTTTCTTCTTTAAAGAAAAAACTACGGTTGTTCCGGTAGCTAAGGTAGAGAACATTACTCCGGGACGTTCTATTGCTAAATTAACTGTTGCATCTGGGGATGTTTATCATTTGGAGTCGTTGAAACAGGTTGATTTGGCGGTTTCTTTAGCGTCAAATGATGGGAAAGAGGTTGTTTTTACCGATCAGCAATTAGCGGAAAATGTAAAGGAAATAAGATATAATAAGATTGAAATTCCGAGAGGAGGAGAATATAAAATTACGTTAGGGGATGGGACCCGAGTGTATTTGAATGCACAAACGGAACTGCGTTTTCCCGAAAGTTTTGCTAATAGTGAGCAACGTTTGGTGTATCTATCGGGGGAGGCTTATTTTGAAGTCGCTAAAAATCAGTCAAAACCTTTTATTGTACAATGTCGGGATTATGCGGTAAAAGTTTTGGGAACATCGTTCAACGTGAATAGCTATGAGGATGATAAGACCTCTAAAACGACGTTAGCTACGGGAAAGGTCGAAATTAATATGGGAGGAAAATTGACTGTTCTAAAACCTGGTCATCAGGCGATTATAAAAGATGGAAAGGTGAACGTGGAGGAGGTTGATGTGGAAGTATATACGACTTGGATGTACGAAAATTTCCGGTTCAAAAGTGAGAGTATTCAGGAAATTATGACGAAACTTTCCCGTTGGTATGTGGTGGATGTGTTTTACATGAACGAGTCCGTCAAGAATTATCATTTTACCGGATACTTACCTCGTTATGCCAAGATTACTGATGTGTTGGAATTATTGAGTTTAACAACAAATATAAAATTTGATGTGAAAGGTAGAACGGTGACAGTGATGGAGAAATTGTGAAAAAACATAAAGTCGAAGCTGCAACTCCGACTTTATAAAAATGTGTACTAAAATAAACCCCAAGGGGATTTCACAAATATAAAGCTTTTTCTCCACAAACAAAATGATGTGTTTCAAACAATGAAAAATAATTTCGTTGAAGAAGTGTATTATGTATAAATTTTTCGAGTTTTAATAAACATCAATGATTTGGACTAGTGGTAGATTTCTGGAATTTACCCTATTGTCCAAGTAAAGTGTACAAAATGACCAAAATGAGTTTATCAATGAGAAGTAGAATTAAAAACTGCATGTTGGGTGGTGGCAAGCGATCATTAGTCTGCAAACTAATGATGATGATGCTATTACTTACACATTTGGCGTTTTCAAGTGAAAATGCGTTCAGTCAACAGAGCATTACAGTGCGATTTGAACAACAGACTTTGAGCGAAGTCTTGAATGTTTTAAAACAAAAGACAGGTTATGAATTCTTGTATAATGACGAGGAAATAAAGGATGTGACCGGAATTACGCATTCATTTTCCAATGCCTCGATTCAAGATATTCTAAATGCTTGTTTGACAGGGACGAAGTATACATTTAAGATTGTAGACAATCTGATTGTAATTACTCCAGATGACAAAAAAGATGAAGTGAAAAAAGTAACAGTACAGGGAAAAGTCGTTGATGATAAAGGAGTGACTCTCCCCGGGGTAACTGTTCTTTTGAAAGGTACGGCAGTTGGAGTAGTAACGGATATTGATGGAAAATTTAAAATTGAATTACCCAAACGGGATACGATGATTTTGATTTTTTCTTTTGTGGGAATGAAGTCGCACGAGGTAGATGTGAATAAGATAAAAGATTTGAGTAAGGAGATTTCTATTAAAATGTTTCCGGACACAGAGGACTTAGAAGAGGTTGTTGTGACCGGATATGCTAACGTGAAGAAAGAGAGTTTCACGGGTAGTTCTATCTCTGTGAAACGTGAAGATTTGCTGAAAGCTTCTGCCACGAATGTTGTACAAGCATTAGCTTCTTTTGATCCTTCGTTTCGGATCCAGAAGAGTAATATTTGGGGATCGGATCCGAATGCGGTACCTGAGATGTATATTCGGGGACGGTCGGGTATCGGTGTGAAAGGATTAGATAAGGATGCACTATCAAAATCATCTTTGGAGAATAATCCGAATTTACCGACTTTTATCATGGATGGATTTGAGGTGAGTGTACAAAAAGTATATGATTTGGATCCGAATCGGGTAGAAACAATCAATATTTTGAAAGATGCTGCTGCAACGGCGATGTACGGTTCTCGTGCTGCTAATGGGGTGATTGTGATTACAACGAGAGCTCCGAAACCAGGGGAGGTGACGATTTCTTACAACTTGACAGGATCGCTTTCTTTGCCAGATCTGTCGGATTATAATTTGGCTAATGCCCGGGAGAAGTTGGAGATTGAAAAGGCTGCGGGAATTTATGAGCCAGAGAATGGATATTACGCTAATCGCGAAGCTGCAATTAGGGCTTACAATGAGCGTTTGGTGAACGTGCAGAAAGGAGTTAATACGGATTGGTTGTCATTGCCTTTGCGTAATGTCGTGAATCATAAACATAGTTTGTCCATAGAGGGGGGGAATGTCGATTTGCGTTATAACTTGGAATTAGGGTATACGAATGAGAATGGTGTGATGAAGGGGTCTTACCGGGATAATGTCGATGTAGGTTTCACTGTAGATTGGAGATTGAAGGATAAATTGCAGGTGTTGAATAAAATCTCATATAATTTCACAGATGCTCCAGATTCTCCTTATGGTAGTTTCTCGGATTACGCTCATCTACAGCCATATGATCGTTTATATGATGACGATGGAATATTGGTACAACAGTTGAAATTTTCAAGAGATAGGAGTGGCAATTCGCTGAATAACCCATTCTATGAAGCTAAGTTGAATAATTATAACTGGAATAAACAGGATGAAATTATTGAACAATTTATGTTTCAGTGGTTTGTTAATGAATACTTGACCTTGAAGGGACAGTTGGCATTGACAAAGACTATGGGGAGAACGGAACGTTTTATTGACCCGAAATCCTCTAATGCTACGGCAAGGACAGCAAATTCCAGTACTAGTACAAATTCTTCTTTGTTGGGAGATCTTTACAGGACGGATAGTGATGCCACGAAATGGGATACGCAATTTTCGTTGTATTATTCGAGGTCATTGGGGTTACACAATTTGAACGTATCGGCTATTGTAAATGCTCAATCCACGAAGTCGGAGTCTACTTCGGCCCATTACAGAGGGTTTCCTTCGGGAGCGTTCCATTCACCAAACTATGCGGCAGAAATTTATCAGAAGCCGAGTAAGAGTGAAAGTTTGAAACGGTTGGTTGGTTTCTTGTTGAGTGCAAATTATACGTGGAATGATATTTATTTAGCAGACTTATCCGTACGTTTTGATGGTTCCTCTGAATTCGGATCAGATCAAAAATGGGCTCCGTTCTGGTCTGCTGGAGTGGGGTTGAATATCCATAACTATGGTTTTTTAAAAGATAATGATGTGATAAACCAGTTGAAGGTGCGTGTGTCTTACGGACAGACAGGTAAAGTGAATTTTCCATCATATTCAGCTAAGACGGTTTATGAAACGAATGACCGTTGGTACGCCACCGGATTCGGAACACTGTTAAAAGCATTGGGGAATCATAATTTGAAATGGGAAACGACGAATAAGTTGAATATGGGTACTGACTTGCAGTTTTGGAACGAACGTATTTCGTTGAATTTCGATTATTATTATAACAAAACGGTAGATTTGATCACGGATGTGTCATTGCCTGCATCGGCCGGATTCACTTCTTATAAAGACAATCTTGGTGAAACGTTGAATAAGGGGTTCGATATACAGGTACGTTTTGATGTGTATAAGAATAAGGACTGGAATGTGTCGTTATGGGGTAATTTGAATCACAATAGAAATGAAATTTTGAAAATATCGGATGCCTTACGGGCTTATAACGAACGGGTAAACGAGAAGTATGAAGCTGCAGAAAATGCACAAGGTAATGCTAATTTATCTGAATATGGGACAGAATATTCTGAACCGGAAATGAAGTATGAGGAGGGGGCTTCGTTAACCTCTATTTTTGCGATTCGTTCATTGGGTATCGATCCCATGACAGGTAATGAGTTGTTCTTGTATAGAGATGGTTCTGTCTCTTCACTTTGGAAAGCAACAGAAACGGTGCGTGTGGGCGATGAGGAGCCTAAGGCAAGTGGTTCGTTTGGGGTGAACTTGACATACAAAAATTTGACGTTGTTTGCTTCGTTTGCTTACGATTGGGGGAAGCAAACATATAACCAGACTTTGGTGGACGGGGTAGAGAATGCCGATATCGAGAATAGTAATGTGGATCGTCGGGTATTGACTCAACGTTGGCAGAAACCGGGCGATATTGCTCCTTTGAGAAACATTAAAGATATGAATACTTCAACGATGCCTACCTCTCGTTTCGTGCAGGATGATAATGAATTGTCATTGAGTGCGCTGACGTTGAGTTATGATTTTAATACGGATTGGTTGAAGAAGATTCGCTTGAAAATGTTGCGTTTAGAGTTGAGTACGAATGATCTTTTCAGAGCGTCTACGGTAAGATTGGAACGGGGAACGAGTTATCCGTTTGCCAGGACATTTAATTTCTCTTTGAGAGCCACTTTCTAAAATGGGAATAGTTATGAGAAAATATAGATTATTATCATTGTTGATTTTAGCGTTGTTTGCATATTCTTGCAACAGTTGGTTGGATGTGAAACCGGAAGACGAACTTGATGAAAGCGATATGTTTGCTACCGGGGATGGGTATCGTCATGCATTGAATGGTATTTATTATGGTATGGGTGGCCAGACCCTATATGGTGAAGATTTGACTTGGGGGCTTGTTGATGTATTTGGGCGTACCTACACGATGTATAGTGTGTATGGAGGCGGTAATCGAGCTCTAACTATGTTTTATTATGGTGTATATCAGAATAATTGGGACAACATTTTATTGGAGCCGGAGATTGAGTCTATTTGGGAGAATGCTTACAAGATGGTTGCCAATTGTAATAATTTGATTCAAAATATTGCGAAAGAAGATCCCGATAAGTTTGCGTATAAGGTGCGGGAGCAGAAGATGATTTGGGGTGAGGCACTTGCTCTTAGGGCTTTTATCCAGTTTGATATGTTGCGATTATTTGCTGCTTCTCCGGCAATGAATCCTGGGACGACGAGGTATATTCCATACATCTCGGAGTATCCGTCATACGTATCTATCCCGTTGACTGTGGATAGTTGTTTGAATAGTGCGATCCGGGATTTGAAGGAGGCACGTGAGTTGCTATGGAAGGCTGATTCTGCAACAACTTTCACTGCACAAAGACGTTTTGAGACAACTTCTTCTTCTGATGATTTCTTTTTGGAACATAAGAGAGGTTACCGGTTAAATTATCATGCAGCAACGGCTATTCTTGCTCGGGTCTGTCTGTATGCGCAACGAGTGGATGAAGCGTATCAATATGCTAAAGAATTGATTGATTACAACACGAAGACAGGTAGTTTTACCGTGAAATATAGTAATGTCAAGGAGGGAGATATCAAGTTGTACGGGGATGTACTTTGGGGGGTGGAGTCATTGGATGTGATAGAGTACATGAATGTTTATAATGATTTGACAGATCCGAGTCCCTATAAACATACCTATTTGATAACAACCAACCTAGATGAGATATTTGAAGGAGAAGGAACTAAAGATATGCGTTATAAGAAATGGCAGAATAATAGTTCAGGCGAGTATCGTTTCAGTAAATATGAGAAGTACGATGCTGACAATACAGAAGCTAATATAAGCAATTATTTAGTGCCATTAGTGCGTATGTCAGAGGTATATTATATTGCTGCAGAGGCCATTTACAAGAAAAATTTGAATGAAGCGAAGGAGTATTTACGGGCAGTGAAACAATCTCGCTATGCTTCTTATAATAGCCTTTCGTTGGATAAAGTGAACAGTGCCACAGAAGGGAATTTTATGGATGTGTTGATTAATGAAATGCGTCGGGAATGGATCGGAGAAGGGCAAATTTTTTATTTGTATAAACGTTTGAAAAAAGATATTCCTTTTGAGGGTAACGAGGTCGTGCCAATTGAAGCGAAATATGTGATTTGGCCGATACCAGATACAGAAACCAATCTTAATAAATAGTAGAGAGTATGAAAAAAATATATGTTTATTCGAGTATATTGTTCCTGTTTTTTCTAGGAGCTTGTTCGAGAGAAGAAATAAAATTGTACAATGGGGATTCTGTGTATATTTCTTTCGTGAAAAATTCAATGCAAGATAGTGCTATGTATTCTTTCAAAACTTACCCGGAAGGAGAGATTGTTGCCGATATTCCGGTACAAATCCATGGGGCTTATTTGACAGAACCTCGAAAGTTCACGGTTTCTCCAACAGATTCAACTACGCTTCCTGTAACGGCTTATGAGTTGCCTAAGGTATGTGAGTTTGCTCCCGGGCAGGATATTGATACGATACAAGTGAAATTCTTCAATAATTTTGATGAATTAGATAATAAATCTTTTCGTTTATTCTTGAAGATAGATAATAGCGAGAATGTAAAACAAGGAGATAGAAATTATCAAATAGCGAAATTTTATGTGTCAGATAAATTGGAGATTCCTATTTGGTGGAGTCGTAACGATGGTACGGTAGATCGACCAACTAATATCGTGGAAAAAGTTTATTTAGGTGAGTATTCAGAGACGAAATATATCATGTTTTTAGAGGAGTTAGAAAAAGGAGGTGAGTCGTTTGACGGAACGGATATGAATGTGATGAAGAAGTATGCTATCCGATTGAAATATACCTTGGAAGAGTACGAAAGGGTGAATGGAGAGCCGAAGAGAGATGAGAATGGGCGTGTAATAACTGTGCCTGTTGCAGGATAATTTAAATAGAAAAGTTATGAAATATATATTGTTTATATTTGTATCGGTGTTTATTACCGTATCTTGTATTGATGATAAAACAAACTTGGATTACAAGGAGATAAACGAGTATGAGAATTGGAAAATAGAGGGAATTGATGCAAGTTATTCCTTGTTTCCTGGAGAATCGGTGACTCTAACACCTAAAGTTCGTTTGTCTGTCGACTCGTTGAATCCGGACTTGAGTTACTCTTGGTTGTTGGATGGGAAAGAAGTATCTACGGAAGCCTCTTATACCTTTACAACAGATATATATGGGGAGTATGAATTGATATTTAATGCAATTGATAATAAAACTGGAGTGGCTTTCCCGGAAGGAGCTGTCATGAATGTGACTCCATTGTATAAATTGGGTTGGTTGTTTTTGGGGCGTACAGCTTCCGGGGCTAGTCGTTTGGATATGTTGATCACGAAAAGGCAAACGATTCATTATCTTGATGATAAATATGATCGATGGCGGGATTCTTTAGTGCATGTACAATTTGCTATGGGGCTTGGAGAACAATTAGGAACAGGGCCGATAAAATTAGTTGAAGAATTTCCCTATGATGATTATGTTTCAACCGAAAAATCGGAAGTTATGGTGTTGCAAGAAAGCGGACCGGTTGAATTAAGTGGTAATGCATTAACTTATACCGGACGTCCGTTTGATGAATTTATGGGAACTGTTCCGGCAAATTTAGTTGTTCGGGATGCTGCTTTATCGAAAACGAGTAAATGGTTATTGGCGGAAGATGGATTGTTGTACTATGCTGTCGCTAACGTACTGACAGATTTACACTCAGGACGTTATAACGATGATCCGGCATTTAATGGCATGAGATTTACATCTTTAATTCAGACAGCGAAAGCTGATAATGATTATCATATAGACGTTGTACCTGCTATCGATGCAGAAGGAACAATGTGGGCATTTTATGATAATGCAAACGGAGATAAAACTTTTATTATTGATCCTCAGAATGAGGTCGGACGGAAATTGGAAATTCGGAATAATACGGCGGGCGAGTTTGATATGAGTTTGTTTCAAAAGTTTAAAGGAGAGCGAATCAAGGATTGTTTTGTTGGTAAACATGATTATCTTTTATCGTTGTTGAGGTTGGAAGATGGAACTTATGTATGGCATCGCTATGCTTTTGGTGATCATAAAGAAGCTGCGGATTTTATAAACTTAGAAGAATCTCAAGTGAGGGAATTTGCCAATCAGTCGATGTTTACGAATTTTAAAGATGCTGCTTACTTTCATTACAGTTATGGTTATGACCCTAATACTTATGATGATTACGAGTGGTTATTTATTGCTGCCGGCAATCAGCTTTACGGATGTAGCATGTTGTGGGAAGGGATAGAGCAACAGCCTAGTGAACATTTCTATACGGCACCTGCAGAGATTCAATCTATAGAAATCCGTTATGTTCGTGAGTTGAATTACATATTGGTTGGTGTGTTAATGGTGGATGGAACTTTTGAAGTACTGGAGGTGAAACGTTCGGAAGAGGAAAGGTTTGTGTATAAGAGTGTGTATAAAGAAAACTTGAAAACTCTAGATCCCGAGATGGTGGAAATAGTCGATTTTATTCCTAAATGGGGAAGCGGCGCTAACCAGTACGAAGGAACTTGTTTGTAATCCGGTGTTGATGAAAGTCAATACTAAATAAATGAGCCTCGCTTGCCCGTTGTGCGGGGAGGCGAGGCTCATTTCAGATGTCGTATGTATGTTTTTACTTGTATGAAGAAGATATTTTTTTTGTTGGTCGGTTTAATGGTGACCTCGCTATTGTGGGGACAACAAAAAGCGAATTTTAAGCTAGCGGATCGTTTCACGAGTAGTAATTTCCGGATAGCGGATGGAAATAGTATGAGTATATACCCTATGTATATCAATGATGGGGATTGTTTTTGGTATTCGTTCACGACAGAGGAAGGAATACGCCATTATTATGTGAATCCAGAGAAAGGAGAAAAACGTTTGTTATTTAACCCGGAGAAATTGTTTGGATTTTTGAATCAAGAAACACATGGGGTGTGTGATGCGAAGAATTTCACATTTCAAGAGTTGAAATTTGATAAAAAGGGGACTTCTTTTACGTTCAATTTTGAAAAGCGCAAGTATCGTTATAATATGATAACAGAGGACGTGACGAAATTGGATACCGTGATTAACGAGGGATTTGGGGACTCGTGGAAAAAATATTCACCGGATAGTACATATATAGTGTTTGCCCAACGGCATAATCTCTATGTTATGGGTAATAAGGATAAAGGGAAAGATACCACGATCGTGCAGTTAACGACGGATGGAGAGAGGTATTTTTCTTATACTAAGGATGAGGATGAGATTGCCGCAGACACATTCCCTACGGCTCCAATAGCAGTGTGGATGAAAGATTCAAAGAAAGTGTATGCTTTACGCTGTGATACCCGTCACGTGGATGAATTATTTTTAGTGGATGTGATGACAGATCCCCGTCCCACGCTGAAAACGTACAAGTATGCCATGGCAGGGGACCAGAAATTGGAAAAGTACGAGTTAACGGTTATTGACGTGGAAACGAAAGAGGTGAAAACGATTGATATTGATGGTTGGCAAGACCAGTACGTGGATGTACTTTACACTTCGAAAGATGGTAATAAGATTTATTTTGAACGGAAAACCCGGGCTTTTGACGAACAAGAGGTTTGTGTAGCCAATCTCGCGACGGGAGAGGTGAAAGTATTGATTCACGAAATAGACAAGCCTTTCATGGATTATAAAATGGCAAATATAATGTTTCTGAATGACGGAAAGGATATTATTTATCGTTCCGAACGTACGGGATGGGGACATTATTATCTTTACGATGATCAGGGACACTTGAAGCATGCTATAACCTCAGGAGAATGGGTAGCCGGTCCTGTTGCAGAGATTGATACTGTGGGACGTGCGCTTTATTTCTATGCTTTGGGAAAAGATAAGGATATTGATCCTTATTATTATATTCCATGCAGGGTAAATATTGATAAGCCGGAAAGTTTAACGCAACTGACTTTTGATAATACGAATCATCAAGTACATTTTTCGAAATCTTTCAAGTATTTCGTGGATATTTATGAACGGGTGGATATGGTTCCCCGTATTGAATTGAAAAACTGGAATGGAAAGAAGATTATGGAATTGGAAAGGCCTGATATTCGCCGGGCATTAGAGATGGGGTGGAAGGCTCCAGAGCGCTTTAAGGTGAAGGCTGCCGATGGTGTGACAGATCTTTACGGGGTAATGTGGAAACCGTTTGATTTTGATTCGACGAAAGTTTACCCGATTATCTCTTCTGTATATCCAGGTCCTTTTTATGAGTATGTTCCGACACAGTTCCGATTGATTCATGATGAAAATACTCGTTTGGCTCAGTTAGGATTTATCGTGATTGCCGTGGGACACCGGGGAGGGACACCTATGCGGGGAAAATTTTATCATACATATAGCCACGGGAGGTTGCGGGATTACCCGTTAGCGGATGATAAATACGCAATAGAGCAATTGGCAGACCGTTATCCTTTTATTGATGTGACGAAAGTGGGGATTTATGGTCATTCTGGGGGAGGATTTATGTCAACAGCAGCGATTTGTACCTATCCTGATTTTTATAAAGCTGCCGTGTCATCTGCGGGAAATCATGATAATTATATTTACAATCACTGGTGGGGGGAAACTCATAATGGAGTGAAGGAGGAGAAGAAAGTAATCAAGGATAGCGTGAACGGTGATCGGACGGAATCAACTTTTAAATTTAAAGTGGGGACAAATATGGAATTGGCGAAGAACTATAAAGGAGGTTTGTTGTTAGTTCACGGTTGGATGGATGATAACGTACATCCGGCTCACACCTTGCGAGTGGTGGATGCGTTGATTAAGGCAGGTAAGAATTTTGATATGATTATGTTGCCAAGATCGAATCATGGTTTCAGTGGAGAGGAGAATACTTTTTATGAGCGTAAGATGTGGTTCCATTTTGCCCGTCTCCTGTTGGGGGATAATACCGGGGATTACTATTATGAAATTGAACAATACAAGAAATCTGATAAATAGGATATGTTAAAGAAATTAGTTATTAGTCTGTTTCTGCTTGTTTCTGTTGGAACATTTGGGCAGCAAAAGGCGAATTATGAGCTTGCCGAACGTTTTCGGCGTGTAACGCAAGTACCTTTGACGAAGAATAGCTTGGAAGTGAATCCTTGTTTTATTAATAACACAGATCGTTTTTGGTATTCTTTTCGCACGAGTGAAGGGAAAAACTATTATTTAGTTGATCCTGTTAAGAAGGAGAAACGTTTGCTCTTTGATAATGCCGAGTTATTGATGAAAATCAGTGAGATCACTAAAAAGGGATACAATCACAAAGACTTGGAATTGAATTTTGATTTCGATGAGGATGGGGAAACTATTCGTTTTTGGTTTGATAGGAAAGATTTTGCTTATAATATTAATACGAGAGAGTTGAAATTAGAGGAAAAGCAGAAGGGACAGACCAAGTATGATCCTTATTGGATGTATTATTGTCAGGATAGTTCTTATATGTTGTTTGCTAAGCGGCATAATCTCTATATCGTGGGAAATGCGAGTAAAGGCAAGGATACGACGGAAGTACAATTAACGACTGATGGGGAACGTAATTATACCTTTAACCGAGAGGATGAAGGTGAAGTAGATGAACGTATGGGATGTTCTGCCCAATGGTTTAAAACGGGACACAAGTTTTACGCTGTTCGGGATGATTCCCGTAAGGTGGAAGATTTGTGGTTGATTGATGCTTTAGCAGAGCCTCGTCCCCGTCTGAAAACTTATAAGGCAGAATTAGCGGGCGATAAAAACGTGATTCAATTCGAGTTGTTAATCGGGGATGCGGATACTCGAGAGGTAAAAAAGATTAATATCGATCGTTGGAAAGATCAATATGTAGATATTTTGTATGCTAGTAATGATGCAAAGCGACTTTATTTTCAACGTTACAAGAGGACGTGGGATGAATGTGAGATTTGTGTGGTCGATACGGAAACGGGAGAGGTGAAAGTGTTGATACATGAAGTTGACAAGCCTTATTTAGATTATCAAATGCGAGCTATCCATTTCTTGAATGATGGAAACGAGATCCTTTTCCGCTCGGAACGTAGTGGGTGGGGACATTACTATCTGTATGATAAAGATGGTAATTTGAAAAATCAAGTGACATCCGGAGCATGGGTGGCCGGACCGATTATGAAGATTGATACCGCTCGTCGACAGATTTATTTTATAGGTTTGGGAAAAGAGAAAGAGATTGATCCTTACTATTATGTCCTTTATCGTGCTAATCTGGATAAGACTAATGTGGTAACATTGTTGACCCCGGAGAATGCTTCACATGACGTGAATATATCTCCATCAAGCAAGTATATTGTGGATAGTTATTCCCGGGTGGATATGGAGCCCGTCAACGTGGTGCGTGACCGGAAAGGAAAAGTGATTCTAGAGTTGGAGAAAGCGGATTTGAAAAGCCTTTATGCTTTTGGTTGGAAAAAGCCTGAGCGTTTTAAAGTGAAAGCTGCTGATGGGGTAGCGGATATTTATGGTGTGATGTGGAAGCCGGCGGATTTTGATTCCACGAAAATCTATCCGATTATTTCGTCTGTTTACCCGGGACCTTTTTTCGAATACGTACAAACTCGTTTCACGGTAAATGATGATTTAAATACCCGTTTGGCTCAAGTTGGTTTTATCGTTGTATCCATGGGACATCGGGGAGGGACGCCTATGAGAGGTAAATATTACCATACTTATGGATATGGTAATCAGCGAGATTATCCTTTGGCTGATGATAAATATGCGATAGAACAATTAGCAGAACGTTATCCCTTTATAAACGGGAAAAAAGTGGGTATTTTTGGTCATTCCGGAGGTGGATTTATGTCTACGTCGGCTTTGTTGACTTATCCTGATTTTTATAGTGCAGCGGTGTCTTCTGCTGGAAATCATGACAATAATATTTATAATAAAGGTTTTGTCGAAATCCATTATGGTGTGAAAGAGAATAAGCGAGTAATCAAGGATAGCGTGAATGGAGATCGAGAGGAGATTACTTTCGAGACGAAGAGTAAGACCAATCAAGAATTGGTAAAGAATTATAAGGGAGGATTATTAATTGTAACGGGAGATATGGATAAGACGGTACATCCTTCGCATACTTTACGGGTCGTGGAAGCTTTGATTCAGGCCGGAAAGAATTTTGATATGATTGTTTTGCCCGGTAGTACGCATGGTTTCTTTGGAGAGAATGGTGATTTTTTTGAACGGAAAATGTGGTTCCATTTTGCCAAATATTTGTTGGGAGATGATTCTGCCGATTATCAAGGAGATATCGATTACTTCATGAAAAAGCGTTGATCTAAATGAGGAAAGGTATTGTGTTTTTATGCAGTCTGCTATTTATTGGAATAGCAGATTGTATGTCTCAAAAAAAGCCTTTGGACATGGAGGCTTATAAATTGTGGCGAAGAGTTGAGGGGCAACAAATGTCGGAAGATGGGAAATGGGTGACTTATCGCTTTGTTTATATTGATCGGGATGGGCATGATAAGGATGTTCCTGTCACTTATTTACGTAATATGGTGTCTGGTAAGGTGTACGAGTTTCCTAATGTCCGGGAGATGAGGTTTTTTAACCGAGGGAAGGGATTGAGGTACGTGGTACAACCTTCTCCACTTGATACGTTGAAAGAGAAAAAAGATTCTCTTTTCTTGTTATCCTTGACAGATATGAGAAAGATTTATTGGGATAAACCTTACGGTTTTCGGGAGTCACCCCATTCTCCTCTGATTTCTTATTCCTACCCGATTGATCCAGAGGGAAAGAATCGGGCCCTTCGTCGGTTGATTGTCTGGAATTTTGAAACCGGAGATTCCATACGGATAGATAGCGTGGAGAATTATTTTTCTGCAGATGATTATAAATCTGTGGTTTATATTCGGAATTCTAACGGGAAGAAATCTTTACGAGTGGGACCAGTAAAGGGAAAACATCGGGTTGTCTATGATGACGAAAAGTCCGTTGTTACTAATTTTTCTATGGATCAAGGAGGTCTAAAGGGTGTATTTTCGGTTGCTTCGGATTCTTCATACTTGAGAGAACCGGATTTATTATACACGTTTTCAGTTGTTGATGGGAAGTATCGGTTGGTGATGGACACGAAAGAGGTGGTTGTGTCGGACGAATATAAAGTTCGGGGAGGGATTTATTCTGTTTTCAATAATGGGAAATATATATTCGTGGACGTGGGATTACAGCAGCAAGAAGAGCGTAAACCGAAGGCGAAACCGGATAAAAGTTTCGAGTTGGAGTTGTGGAAATGGGATGATGAAGTTTCACAGAGTAGGCAGTCGTATGGATCAGGAGGAGGTAGACCAAAGATGCCTAAATACGTGTATCACGTGGATTCGAAAAAATGTGTACTGGTGGCCCCTCCTCACATGGATCAGATATATCAGCCAGATTGTGACGAGTATCGTTATGTTATTATTGCAGATGAAACTCCTTATCGGAGACTTGCGGATTGGCGGGATGGAGTAACGGCAGACTTGTATTTGGTAAGTTTGGAAACGGGTGAACGTAAATTGTTATTTAAAGATTTTCGTCAACGTCCCGAGTGGAGTCCGAATGGGAAATATGTCATGTTGTATCATGCTGAAAAAAAGGTATGGTATAAGTTGAGTCCTGAAACAGGAGAATTGACAGACGTTTCGAGTTCGATAGGATTTGCGGTGCACAACGAGGAGCATGATCTACCGAAACCCGCATCCCCCTATGGTATTGTGGGTTGGTTGGCTGGTGGGGATCAAGTTGTCCTGTATGATAAATATGATATGTGGGTGGTGGATCTTACAGGTAAACAACCCACGTATTCATTAACGAATGGTTGGGGACGTGAACATGGTATTTCTTTACGTTTGTTGAAAGCGAATCGAGAGATGCGTTGGATTAATCTCAAACAGGATATTTTATTACATGGTTTAGATCGTGAAACGTTGGGGCAAGGTGTTTACGTGTTGACTCCTAGCCGGAAAATTAAAAAGTTGATGTCCGGAGCCTATGATTTATATTTTAACCAGCAGTCCGAGGATGGTAAATTTTATCTGTTTACCCGGCAGAGCTATACGGAGTTCCGAGAGCTTTGGTGGAGTAAGAATGATTTCACGCATCCCGTACGAATAACGAACACGAATCCTCAACAAGAGGATTATTTGTGGGGAAGTGTACAATTGGTAGAGTGGACGAATTTTGAGGGAAAACCGAATCGGGGTTTGTTGTATTTACCGGAGAATTATGATTCAACGAAACGTTATCCTGTCATTGTAAATTTCTACGAGACTCACACGGGAGATCTTCATACTTACCAACTTCCCTCGTTGAGTAGTGCGATGATTAATACGGTGACTTATGTAAGTAACGGATACGTGGTATTTATGCCGGATGTACATTTTACCGTAGGGGCTCCTGGTGAAAGTTGTTATAATGCGGTGGTCAGCGGGACTCAAATGTTGATAGATCGTGGTATTGCAGATAAGGATCGTATCGGAGTACAAGGGCATAGTTGGTCCGGTTATCAGGTCGCTTATCTGGTGACACGAACCAATATGTTTAAATGTGCCAGTCCGGGAGCTGCCGTGTCTAATATGGTCTCTGCTTACACGGGTATTCGTACGGGAAGTGGTATGCCTCGAATGTTTATGTACGAGGAAACACAAAGCCGGATGGGAAAGACACTTTGGGATGACCCGGAGGCTTATATCAAGAATTCTCCCATTTTTTATGCGGATAAGATTCAGACTCCGTTGTTAATATTTCATTGTGATGGGGATGAGGCAGTGCCGTATTCCGAAGGGTTGAACCTTTTCTTGGCAATGAGACGGTTGCATAAACCCGCGTGGTTGTTGAATTACAAGGGAGATAGGCATTTCCTTTATAATAAGGCTGCTGAGATTGACTGGACAATCCGTCTACAACAATTCTTTGATTATTATTTGAAAGATGCTCCGATGCCTCGTTGGATGAAAGAAGGAATTAATGTGAATGAGCGTGGGGTTGACCAAAAGTATGACTTTGTGAAATAAATCATGTGTTTAGACAAATATAATTTTAATTAAAAATGGAAAAGATGAAAAAGTTATTATGTATTAGTTTGATTTTATTTGCTTTTGCTTGTGCGAGTGATCCTCAAAAAGAAATGGAAAAAGCAATTGTCGGAGAATGGTGTAATCCGTATACATATCAATCAACAGGCGAATTGAAAGGTTTTAATTTTAAAAAAGGTGGTGTTTGTGAGGCAATTAATATTCCTTCTTTAGAATTGAAGTCTTGGGAAATAAAGGACGGGTATCTTATCGTGAAAGGCTTTGAGGTTACAGAGGATGGGAGTAAGGTCGAATATGCGACAAAAGAGAAAATAGGTCAATTGACTACAGATTCTTTATCTCTGGTTGTGCAAGAGGCGAATCCCCGTTTGGCCTTTTTGTATTTGAATTCAAAGGTTATTAAAGAACGTGTTAATACTCAGAAGTAGTTTCCCCATTGATTGACAAACGGATATGTATCGTGTTATTTTTATTTCAGTTGTTTTATTTGTGCTAACATTATTAGGTTATTCTCAAAAAAGAGAATTGGATGAAGAAGCTTATAAGCAATGGCGCCGTGTTGATAGTTATGAATTAGCAAATAACGGAGCATGGGTAAAATACCGATATATGTTTTATGATAATGACTCGCTAAATAGTCTTATTTGCAATACCTATTATTTTTATGAATTAAAGTCAGGGGGAATCCGTATCTTGAGGGATATTGATTCTCCCGAATTTTTTGCGGGAGGGAATTGGATTGCTTTTTCCAGAATAAGACAGGATGGAACAAGTGTTCGTGTTGCTCATCGATTAAAAGATGGGTATGAGATCAATATCCATGAGGGAGCAGAATTGAATTCTATTTTTCCTCAGGTGGCTTATAAGGAAGATGATTGTTTGATTATTTTGAATGTGGCGGAGCGTGACAGCACGATTTTAACTGATGTTTCTCAATATTGTTTGTATGGTGAAAAATGGAAGGTGATTTGCGTGTGTCAGGAAGATCAAGGAAACGTGTTACGCTATGGAGGAGATGAAAATAGCGTGGGAAAAGTCCTCTATGTGGATAAAACGGGAAGTTTAGATAACTTTTATTTTTATGAGGAAAAACAGGAGGGAAATTTCTTTGTTTGTACTGACACGAATGATAGAGAAAAGCAAGATTATTACACATTCTCTTTGGTGAATGGAAATGTGGAAAAGATTCTTGGTGCAGAACAAATGGAACAATTGTCGTTAGATAAATATTCAATACAATTCCTTGAGGGAAATAAACGATTTATGTATCGGAGAGAAAGTGTGCAGAAGGTAAAACCAAAGAAACAAGAGAAAGATGAAAGTTTTCAATTGGAGCTTTGGAGTTGGCATGATCCGGTGATTCCTTCTGAACAAGCTAGGGGGGGGATATAAAAAACGGTCTCAGCCAGCGGTGTTTTTATATAATTGTGAAAATGGGAAAAATTATAAAGTCTGTGAGGAGAATCATTCGGGGCTATATGTTGCAGAAGGGATGGATCCTGTTTTTGCTTATGAAAAAGACGAGAAACCTTATTTAGGTCAAAGGGATTGGAGGCATGATCAACGTTTTGATCTTTACTTGGTAGATTTGAGAAATGGGGATCATCATTTGTTGGCGAAGGAATTGACTCAGTCGGTCCATTGGAGTCCCCAAGGAGATTATCTTCTTTATTTTGATAACACGAGACTGTCGTGGATTGTCGTAGATCCACGTACAATGCAACAAAATATATTAACAGATGTTATCCCCTTTGCATTGCATGATGAATTATATGATCGCCCTAATCCGGCACCACCCTATGGTTTGGCAGGATGGAGTCGGGACGGGAGAAATGCGATCGTGTACGATCGTTTTGATATATGGGTTGTCAATTTGGATGAAATTCAGAAATCATATTGCTGGACAAAGGGTGAAGGACGTAAGAGTAATACTATATTACGGTTGCTGGATCCCGGTAGAAACGGGTTATCTGTTGATTTATCCTGGGATAATAAGGTGGAGATATTTGATTGGAAAAATAAGAATCAAGGGTTGGGTAATTTGTCTGCCAATGGAAAGTTAACATCGTTAGTGCAAGGGAATTTTGTTTTTTCTGTCGTGCAAGAGACGAAGAATGCTATGTTGTGCATAAAACAGAGCTATGCAGATGACCGGGATTTGTGGGTGTGTGATGGACAAGGACGTCGTATGAGAAAGATCACAGATGTTAATCCTCAACAATGCAATTATAAATGGGGCTCTGCTCAATTAGTGGAATGGACAAATTACAAGGGGAAAAAGAATCAAGGAGTCCTTTATTTGCCTGATGGGTATGATAAGAATAAAAGTTACCCGACTATTGTTACTTTTTATGAAACGCATTCTTCCGAATTGCATATACATCCTGTACCCGGATTGAGTCAGGCCATGATAGATATTCCAACATATGTTAGCAGGGGGTATGTTGTTTTTCAGCCAGACGTTTATATTGAGATAGGGAAACCGGGAGAAAGTGCTTATGATGCCGTGGTTAGTGGAACTAGGGCATTAATTGACAGGGGAATTATTGATTCTTCTAGGATCGGATTACAGGGACATAGCTGGTCTGGCTTCTTGGTGGCTTATTTGGTTACTCAAACAGATATATTTAAATGTGTGAATATCGGGGCGGCAACTGTAAATTTGACTTCTGTTTACACGGCAATTCGGGAGGGAAGCGGACAACCGAATATGTTTATGTTTGAGGATTGGCAGTGTCGTATGGGTGCAACCTTGTGGGATGATTTGGATGGTTACATTACGAATTCTCCTTTGTTGTTTGCTGATAGAATACATACTCCGGCATTGATATTTCATTGTGATCAGGACGAAGCTGTTTCATTTTATGATGGTCGTAATCTTTTTTTAGCTTTGAGGCGCTTGCAGCGTCCGGTTTGGATGTTGAATTATATGGGGCAAGGACATTTCTTGACTTCACGTCCAGCTGAAGTGGATTGGACAATTCGTTTGCAGCAGTTCTTTGATCATTATTTGAAAGATATCCCGATGCCTCGCTGGATGAAAGAAGGGATTAATATTAATGAGCGAGGGGTGGATCAGAAGTATGATTTGGTGAAATAATTATAGAATATTCCCCGTAAAATATCTCGTTTTACGGGGAATATGATTTCTTTTTTAAGGTACGTTACCTCCTACTTTTAGTGTAACATCAACAATTTTTCCAAGATCGACTTCAGGGCCGGATTCCCAGCGGAACTTTTCAGCATTTGTTGTTATGTTTTTGGCATTGTTGGAATTTAATAGTAATACTCCGCCATTGTCTAATCCGACAAATAGTTGCTCTCCGTAATATTCTCGTCCATCCATATCAACTACATTGGCTTTACAGGTGTAGTAATGTCTGATTCCGTTTTCTGGAGAAGTTCGATCTAGAAAATAGATATCTTTTCCATAAGCGATGAAAATGTATTCGTTTTGGCGAGATGCAATATTACAAAATACACATTCTTCTAATGGAATAGGAGAAGTTATCGGAAAAGAAATTAGCATTTCCTGTTCTTTACCAGCAATTGTTTTTTTCGGATAGGAGAGTTTTTCTCCACTATATTCACGTTCTAATTCAAATGCTTGGTATTGATAACTTCCATCTGAATTTTTGAGGAACATGGTATAACCTGGTTTTTTAGTATTTCCTGTATTATACTGGCTTATATTAATAACTTGACAATTTCCTAGATCTGTTAAGGGTCTGAAGTTTTCCGGCCAACCTTTGGTCGGTTCAGGTAAGGCGACTACTTTGCCAGATACATTGACGTCTGTAAACTGAAGATCGTGTACTAGTAATAATCGGTTTTCAGGATTTTCCGTTGTACCGATAGAATGAAGTAAGGTGTATGGTTTATCATTGGCTAGTACTGAATTAATAATATGAGCTCGAATTTCTTTATTCTCAAACATTAATGGTGTATGTATATAGTATCCGCTTTGGAATAGTTTATAACTCTCTTTTATTTTGGAATAAATTTTACCGTCATGATTCTCGATTAAGTGCGTGTAGGTCATCATTTCGGCATTTGTCGGATGAAAATCTGCGGGATAACTTCCTTTCGAGAAAGATTCGACAAGTAGGATGTCTTTTTTCATGGAAGTTCCATCTAAATCAACAGATCCCTGACCTCCTTCTTGGAATACAATGACATGCCCCTCAGATGGAAATATTTTAGCGATATGCTCTTGGATGAAGAGAGGTTTTGAACCGAGTTCGTCTTTGTTTTCATTATAATAAATGTCTTCATAGACTTGGTTAACAAGAACCGGACGGTCAAATTCATCATAGATGGTTTCGCCACTTGCGTTTTCTTTTTCGTCATATCTTACAAATGAAAGTATTGATTTCCCGTTTTTTTCGGATAGTACAAGATAGCTATTGTACCAAGTATATATACTTGTGGGACGTACTATTGTAGAACCCATATATACCATGTTGTCATCAATATTAGTTACATATAAGGCGATTTCAACTTGTTCATTCGTGTCCACTTGCCAAACTAATTGTCTGTTTTCCCCTATGACCCGTTCACCGATAGCCCATTTGTAGGATAAGTTTAGATTTGCAGTATCCTTGTATTTGTAAGTGAATTTCGGATACAATTTGAATGTTTCTCCGATGACTTGTTCAAAGTTATAGTCCGGAAATGATATTTCAATGTCATTGATTTGCTTGTACTCGTAATTCCCTTTGTCGTCATAACAACAAATAAAATTGAATGTTACAAGGAATAGGAAAGTTATATATATTATTTTCATAATCAGTAAAATTTTAATTAATAAGCTGGGATTCCGTCAATCATTGGAGTAACTCCATCCTCTTCTGTGATATTATTTTCAATCAGGTATACTTTGAATATCATTACTAATTCTCTAACTTCAGAAAGGCTCATGTCCGTGAGATCATTTACTTTTGTTGCAAAGACAAAATGTTCAAATTTTTTAGGAGAATATTTTCCAAGTAACAATTTTTCAACGTCTCCACTCCACCAAAGCGGTGGACTCTGGATATTATCGAAGATAATACGAATCATTTGTTTCCCGGATAAACCTGGTGCAAAGTTTTCGTTTTCCACAATCTTGAATGTTACATGTACCTTTTGAGTTTTTAAAGCCTCCCGAACATTATTACATTGGATGGTTAATTTGTCCATCGTTGCTCCTGCTGTGAATGTAAGTTTTTCGGGAAGATCATAATCTTCAGGGAGAGCTGTCGTTAGAGAATCAACAACTTCTAATTTGTATTCTAGGTTTTCCGTTGCAGGGAGTCCGGTTAATGCGACATGAAATGATGCATCATGGGTTGTTTCTCCGGGATAATGGGAAAAGGAAAATGCGACAGAGTCTAATCCTTTTGCAGAGTCTGGGAAAAATAGATACCTTGATGAAGAATAAACTTCAATTTCTTCCGTGTTACAGGCAAATATTCCCATCAAGATCAGGAAAATATATATAATATGTTTTTTCATGTTATTTGTTTTTTAATTAATGGATCAGTTCGTTGTCTGGTTTGGGCAATACCATGTCGGACGCTGTCATGTCACTCTTTGGAAATAATTTTAAATGTTTGTAGTAGAAGAATACTTGTCCTTCTTGCATGAAATCTCTTGCAGCTTCTTTTACCATTTCTGTTTTAAAGGAAACTAGATCTTTGATTTTTTGGTACATTTGTCCGGAACTTCCGGTTTGACAGTTTCGGGCATCTCTTACAATATCTATTTTATTAATAGCTCCGGAAATATCACCTTTGCGGCAAAGATGTTCTGCTTGAATATAATAGAGTTCACTTAACCGAATCATGGGAAGCATATCTTTGCAGCTAGAATATAATGTGGATTGTCCATCAGGAGGAATGTTTTTTGTACAAACTTGATAGCTACCTTTAGCGCGGGTTAATTCCGTTTGGCGAATGTCTGCGTTGTCATCAAACATTGTGTTTGCCGGTTGTAGATAAAAGTAGTAATTGCCATCAGATGTGATTGTTGCATAGTCTTCTATTAATTTTTGGTTGGAAAGACAGAAGATAACCCCATCATATAATTTTCGATTTTCTTCGGCATTATAATAAGGAGTGAAAGCTAATTTTTTAAGATCTGAATAGCCCTTTGGATCAATGACAAAGTTTATGAGATGATCACACATATCATACGCTTTTTGGTAATAATTATCATTAAAATCTCCCATGTAATTATAGACTCTGGCTAGTAGGGCACAAACAGCTAAATAATTCATCCGATAACCTCGACTCTTGAAAAACAAATCTTGGTTTAAGCTCGGGTTTGTTCCTTCATAGTTTATTCTATAGTCATTGCGTAGCATGATGCGCCAAGCGGTTGTATCGTGGGGGGCAACCAGACTCCGGGCAGCTTCTAGGTCATTTACAACGAATTCAAGAACTTCTTTGATCGAACGATCGGGCTCGAAGGTTGACGGGTAAGTTTTGAAATAAGGTATGTAAGTTTTTTGATCTTGTAAGTCTGGAGCTGGGGCAAAGAGACGTAGCATGTCAAAATGCAGGAAGGCTCTTAGCGCTAATGCCTCTCCCTTAATTAACATTTTTTCATTATTTCCACTTCTGAATAGTGTAGAATCTGTTCCGTCGATTTTGGCCAAAATACTATTACAGTTCGCTATGGAATTATATGCTAAAGACCAAATGTCTTGTATAAGAGGTTTTACGCTTTTGTCCGTATATTTGTAGGAGGCTACTGCCCGATACTCGACACCGCTACTGAAAGCTCTTTGGTGATAGAGTTGTCCCATGACATCCAGCATTCCCCAGCTTAACTCTTTTCCATACATGGAGGGAGTGGCCATTTGTTTATACACACCGTTTAAAACATTACGATATCCATCTCCGGTGGAAAATAATACATCTTCATCCACCGTGTCTTGCGGGGTAACATCTAGCCATGAATTACAAGAAGTAAGGGCTAGAATAAATATTGTTGATATAATAATTGAGACTTTCATAATAGATTAATTTAGAAAGTTAGATTTAAAGAGAAATTCATTGTTCTAGCAAAAGGATAATCTAGTCCTCTTTCCGCCTTCATCGTTGACCAGTAGAATAGTTCATTTGCTCCGATTTCGAAACGCAACATACTTATACCGGCAGTTTGTAACCAACGGTTGTCACTAGCTTGTAGGCTGTATCCTAATGTTACAGAATTGAGAGATAGATTATTGTTTTTTTGAACAAAACGTTCTGTTGGTTGAGTGACAGGAATACTAAGTGCCCCTTTCTTGTCACGAATTGTTATTTTACGATTCTTTTTCACGTCACCTGGTTTTTGCCAACGGTCGGTTAACACGCGTTTATCTACGTTGTGAAGGTAAATATTAGCGTCTTCCACTTTATCGACTAATGTCTGATTATAGGCTTCACCACCAAATTCATACATGAAAGTTGCATAGAGACTCCATTGTTTCCATGTGACATTTACTCCGAAAGTTCCTTGTGCGTCCGGTTCTGTATTACCTAATACTACTTGTTCGCTGGAATTCCATGTTTTCGTTTGACTACCATTGCGTTTCAGGAAAATTTCTTCTCCCGTTGCGGGGTCTATTCCTAAAGAGCGCATACCGAATATGGAAGTTAAAGATCCTCCTTCAATGTATTTTAGAAAAGGTTCCGACTCTTTGTTGTCTTTAAAATGCTGATCAACAGAATTATTGTAGGCTTTTAGACTTTCGGATATTTTTAATATTTTGTTTTCGTTATGTGCAAGATTGGCGAATAGAGCAACGAATAGATTTTCTTTTCGAATGATATTACTCCTGAAATTTAATTCGAATCCTTTATTCTCAACTTCTCCGATGTTGTCCGAGTAGGTTGTGAATCCGGTTGAACTTGGGATAGTTACATCGTTAATCAAGTCAACGGTTTTTTTCCGGTAATACGTGGCATCAAGGTAAATAAGATCTTGTAGTAAACCTATTTCAACACCGATATTGTATTCTTTTGTTGTTTCCCAAGTCAAGTTTTTATTACCTAGAGCCATTAACGTTGCTCCGTACCCGGTTTTGTACCATTCATCTGAAAGGATTTTAAACGAGGTACGTGCGACATAGGCAGGGAAATTTACTTTACCCGTTTCACCATAAGTCCCTCTGATTTTTAAAAGATTGAGTTTACCCCAATTTTTCATGAATTCATAGTTGTGAATGTTGATTCCGACACCGAATGAACCAAAGGGTGCAAAACGTTTATCTGATCCGAATTCTGAGGAACCATCCCAACGTACAGAAGCGTCTAGTAGATAAATATTGTCGAAACTATAGTTCAATGAAGCTAAAAAACCGACTAATCGTGTACTATTTTCGGAAGAGGTTGGTTTTTCGTAAATATCTTCAGCGTAGTTCGGTGAGCTTAAAGCGCCTGAAGGAAATCCTCGATACTCGGCGCGAATGCTTTCACTCTTTGTTGCTCGTTGGTTTATGCCAGCTAAAAAGTTAATGTTGTGTTTGTTTATGGTTCGGTTGTATGAAAGTGTGGCTTGCATATCCCATCCGAAACTATTTCCATCCGTCGTATGAAGTTCTCCTGAAGTTGAGTTATGACCCGAAATTGGATTTGTATTTTTTTGAGATAAAGGATCTAAAAAACGGCGACTTTCGTTTATGCGTTTGGTGAGGCTAAATTGCCCTTTTAGTAATAGGTAAGGAGTAATATTCCAATTGACTGATAGATTATTAATAAATTCTTCTGTTTGTGATTTATCGAAACTCTTTAATGATGCTTCGTATAGAGGATTAGGCATAGCACTGGATTCTCCCCAACTTTCTAATTTTTCCAAATACTTTCCTTGTTCATCTTTGTATATATTATATGGGAGTGCTTGAGTATAACTTGTGAAAGAACCATAAGGTGTTTCTTTGGATTTAGTGATATTATAGGTTGTTTGATTTTTTACTTGTAATTGTTTGATGTGATAATCCAACGTAACACCTACTCCTAAACGGTCTCGGAAAGATTCTTTCATGATACCGTCTTCATTATAGTAAGAAAGATCGACTCCAAAGCGAAGATTTTCAGAACCTCCCTCCACAAACATGCTATGTTTATGGTTGAAAGCTGTTTGTAAAGGAAATGATAACCAATAAGTATCTACTCCTTTGTTGATATTATTTAGTTTATGATAATAGATTTCTTGCCATTGCAGATTGTAACCGGGATCGTTAGCATCTTGGACATCATATACTCCAGCTAAAGATTCTGCTTCCAGTTTTTCTTTTGCATTCATTAAATTATATGATGAAAGGTCTGGCATGGTGATCTCACCTATTAATCCATAAGATACATTCAATTTCCCTGGTTTTGGGGCTACTGTTGTAATGATGACTACACCATTAGCTGCACGCGAACCATATAATGCCGTGGCGGCTGCATCCTTAAGAATTGTTATATTCGCAATTCGGGCGGGGTCCATGTCGTAAAGTTTTTGGGCACTAATCTCGAATCCATCCATGATGAAGGTTGGTAGATTTGGGTTATTTTCTAGGTTCCCTTTACTCGTGTAATTGGGATCTAATTGTTTAACACCAACACCGGAACGTCCTCGAATATACATTTCCGGTAATGCATTGGGATCAGATCCCCACTTATTGTTGGTTTGAATTCTGAAAGAGGGGTCAAATGCTTGCAGGGCTTTTAGAACATTTGTTTTAGATACTTTCATCAACTGTTCTTTGGAGATATTAACACTACTTCCAGTGAAGCTTTCTTTACGTACTTTCCCGTATCCAGTGACAACCACTTCTTCCATTTCAGTCACATCTTCTTTTAACTTGATTGAAAGTTCCTTTTGGTCTTTATCTAACGTGATGTATTTTGTCTCATATCCTACAAAGGAAACGACTAGAATGATACTATCCTGTTGGGGAATCTCTAGCGAGAATTTTCCATTAATATCAGTTACGACACCCAAACTGGTTTCTTTTATCAAAATGGTGGCACCGGGTAAAGTGTTGCCTTGCATATCCATGACTGTACCTGTTATTTTACGAGGTGTTGTTTCTTTTTTCTTGTCCTCTTTGCTTGGACGAATGATGATAACTTCATTCTCAATTTCATAGGATAGGTTCGTGTTTTTTAGAGCAATACGGAGAAATTCGTCAATGGATACATTCTGTAGATTAATGTCTCGTTTCCCGTATTTATTAACTTCTTCAACCCGATAAAGAAATCGATAGTTTGTGGTCGTTCGTACACTTTTGATTATTTCATCAATCGTGGCATTTTCCATTTTTACGCTTACTTTATTTGTTTGGGTAGAGGCGTTTGTTTCAAAATTAATAGTTGTAATAACAACTATCAAAAAGATTGTTCGTAGAATCATGAGCATTTTTTCCCACCTTTGATGTAAATCAAAGGTGTTCTTTCGTTTTTTTTCCATAACTTTGAATACTTAATGGTTTAAATGATCAATTTTTAAATTGCTTGTTTATGAATTGGTTACTAAAAGGAGGGGATAGGGTCAATATCCCCTTTTTTATTTAATTGGGAATTTCTTCAACCATAATATTATTTCCATTTATAACAAATCGTATTACTGTTGATTTTTCTATCATGTTTAATGTTTTTCTAAAGTCTCCGTAACGTTCTAAATCTCCAGTAAAGTGATATGATTTTACTGCTTGGTTCGAGTAAAAAACATTAATATTATACCAGCGGGATAATGTATTCATAATTTCTTCCAATGGTTTATTTTCGAAGACAAATAATCCTTCTTTCCATGCTGTGTATAGTCGCACATCAACTTTGCGGGTTGTGAGAGCCTGGGTTACTTTAGAATAGACTGCCTGTTGAGAAGGTGTTAGAGTAACTCCGAGTTCTCCATCTGTTACATTGACAGATCCTTCACATAAGGTAGTTTCTATTTTGTTGTCATCAGGATATGCTTGTACATTGAATTGGGTTCCTAAAACTTTTATTTCAATGTTTGCTGTTTTTACCATAAAAGGTCTTTTGGGATCTTTTGTAACATCAAAATAAGCTTCTCCGGCAAGGGTGACTTCCCGTTTATTTGAGTCAAATGCTACAGGGAATGTAAGCTTTGTATCAGAATTTATCCAAACATGAGTACCATCTGGAAGAATTAATTCATATTCTCCGCCTTTAGGTACTTGGATTGTATTGAGGCGTTTGTTGGATGTGGATTCAGTATTGGGATTTTCTTGATATTCAATTGCGTTGCCACTATTGATTGCAAAGAGACCTTGTCCGAGATCTAGAGAACGGGAAGAATCTTGTGTAGATAGATTAAATTTTTTTCCTTCTGATGTGATTAATACTGCTTTAGCACTACCCGTTTGGATTTCAGCTATAGGTAATGGCTGATGTTTTGCTTGCTGTAATTGAGGATAAACAAAGAAGAAAGCAATTGCTAAAATTGCAGCAGCTGTACTTGTCCACCATATTAAATGTCTGGTTTTATTCTTTTCTCGAGGAAGATGTTTTTCGAGTTTTTGCCATGATTTGTCAAGATCAAGGCTATTGACGAATTTATCTCGGTGGCGTTTGTTCATGGGATTTAATACTTGGCTAGCTATCTCTTTGGCCGATGGGGAGTTTTGCTCCCATTTTTGTAATTCTTGCTTCTCTTCAGGAGTAAGCTCTCCGGTCATCTTTTTAGATAGAAGCTGTGCGATTCTATATTCTTCTGTAAATTCTGACATACATTCTAGGTTTGGTACCATTATCTACTTGTAGAACACATATCCATGTCAAAAGGATGAATGAAAAATCTTTTTTTTGCAAAAAGTAATGGATTATTTTGTAACTGGTTTATATCTAGAAATTTTGTGTCTGATGGTTATTGAGGGTATATAAAAAATATACCCTCAATAATTTATTATTTTTTGCGTCGTTTTTTCCAAAGCATAAGACTGAGGACTGTCAAGATACCGGGGAAAATTCCCATGAAGAGTATTTTGAGCCAAATGCCTGCCCCTTCTTCAAGATAAGCTTTGTCATCTGATGGGCGTTGTCTGGTTGTGGTTATCGGGAACTCGTTATTTGCGAGTAAACGGAACGTTTCTGTTACCAGTGTGAAATTAGAGGCTTCAATACCATCTCGAGTACGAGTTAATTCACCATTGCCAATACAATCAGCATCTCCTAAAACAACAATTCTTTGTTCCTTGCCATTGATTTGTCTTGTGAGATACATCATGGTAGTATTGGCTTGTTCAATTTCTCCTATTGTAGAATTAATTCGAATGGTATCCTCCACAAAATTTGTTGTCTCTAATTCATTCCATGAACCGGTAGAATCAGTTGTTAATAACGGAGTTGCTTTAAAACCTTTATTTGCAATCTGTTCAATTCCAACTGCAGTGGGCATGGTAACTGATTTGTCGTAATAGGACATGATATAAAATCCCCGTATCGCCTTTATTGCAGTTGGAGTTGGTTTCGACAGAATTAAATCTGCCGGATAATCTTTATTGTCCCGTACAAGTAATCCCGGCATGAATTTCAAACCAAGAGGTTGTAATAACGGATTCATTTGGTCCTGACGACGAGGCTCTCCAATAATTAAAAGGTTGCCTCCTTTGTTGATATAATCTTCGATAATTTTCTGTTCTTTAGGAGATAGGGAGGATCGAATATCAGAGATAACAAGAATGTCGACATTCTCAGGAATCATATTCAAGCTATCGAGAGAGAGAGGCATGTTATCAAATCCCTGGTTTACTAAGGAATTTCTGAATGATTTGTATTGAGAAAATGCATAATAATCACGTTCTCCTGCTCCATTGATACTGCGTTCTCCATGTCCTGTTAAAAAGGCAACCATGGGAGATTTGACAACCATGCGTTTCAGAGCTGCCGTTATTTCTGTTTCGGATGGGTATCGGAAATTATCATCATATAGACGTAAAAAGGTTTTCTGTCCATTTCCTCTTTCGATTACCCGTACAAATTTGTTATATTCTCCAGAAAGATCTTCTATTTTGCGAATTTGTGTAGGAGTTAGTATTTTTTTAGTACTCCAATCTTCAGCATCACATATTTTTTCCAAACATTGTTCGTTGCTAAGTCCTGGATAGCGACGTTTTAGATCAGGATTCTGGATAGAGTCATAGTAGTAAATATATTTCAACTTGATTTCTGGTTTGAAACGAATGTATTTTTCGAAACGTTCGAAGTCTTCATTATAGTAGCGAGGCATTGCTCTAAAATAGTCTTCATCTAACATGTTTACATAAGTAGTGATTGTTAAAGGACCATCCAGCTTTTCCATAACTTCAAGACTATTCTTCGTTAAGGTGTTTTCCTTCATTTCTGTTGCATCATAATAGCAACGGAATGCCGGACGAGCACTGAGAAAGCCAATCATGAGTGTTATAATAATGACACTTCCATAGAGAAGAATATTTTGGGGAGTGGAACGTTTCGTTCGTTCTGCTTGTAATCTTAATATCGAGAATGTGATAAAAAGAGCAATAACTAATAAGAAGTAGAGAAGATCTTCGCTACATATCATTCCCTTGAAAAAGGTGTCGGCCCGGCCTGATATCGATAACCAGTAAGTAATATCACGTACGAAGGGAATGTCTTGTCCAACATTTCCGATATAATTGAGAACGGCAAGGACGGCAAGAGTTCCTACTGCGGCAACAACTTGATAAGAGGTGAGTGTTGACATGAATAGCCCGATGGCAGCATAAGCACAAATCATGAGGAATACTCCTAATAAAGCACTTAAGACAAAAGGGTGGTCGATGTTTTTGATTGTACATGCGGTAAATAGATAATAAATACTTAGAATCGCAACCAGTATAAGTGCATAAATAATCATTGAAAGGTATTTACCAAAAATGATTTGTTTATTTGTAACGGGAGAGGAGTAAAGTAATTTAATAGAACCTCGGTTATATTCTTGGCTCATTAATCCCATTGTGAGTAACGGAATGTACAAATAGAGGTCGCCTTGCATGCCGGAAATTGCTCCTTGCCACCCAAGCAGTAAACGTTCTGTCATGCCGTAAAGGTTATAACCAAGGGCTAATGATCGTAGCGCTTCAGACCAGGCATGGGCATAGGACATCCCTGATTGAAAAGTGAAGATAATAAGAATAAGCCAGGCTATTGGAGAATAAAATAGCGTGCTTAGTTCATTTTTTGTTATCTTTAATATTGTTTTCATAAATCAAATTCATATTTGCTATTGTACTTTTTTTCCTGATAATTGTGCGAATATGGCATCAAGAGAAAGACGCTCAAGTTGAATCTCTGCAAGTTGCCAGTTGTTTGCCACGCTGAGTTGTACAACATGTTCGCTAATATCTTTTGATGCATCAAATTGCAGTCGATAATTCCGAGGTTTTATTTCTTCCACTTGGAGGACGCCATCAATAGCCTTGAGAGCTTCTAAGGGTGGTGTGATATCGAGTTTGACTAAGAGACTTGAGGGTGCAACGTAGTTGTTGAATTCATCAATACTTCCGGAAAAAACCATTTTACCTTGTTCGATCATTTTGATGTTGTTACAAGTTGCTTGCACTTCGGGTAGTATGTGGGTTGAGAGTAATACTGCATGGTCTGCGGCAATCTCTTTGATCAGATGGCGGATTTCTACAATTTGATTCGGGTCAAGCCCGTTGGTCGGTTCGTCGAAAATCACGAAACTTGGGTTGTGCACAATGGCTTGTGCGATACCGACACGCTGTTGGTATCCTCCAGAAAGATTATTGATGATTCGTTCCCGGAAATGTGTGATGTCACAACGTTTCATGGCTCGTTCAACTGCGGTAGGGATCTCTCGTGTGGGCATCAGACGTAGATGTGCACAATACGTGAGATATTCTTCCACAGTAATATCAGGATAGAGTGGCGGCTTTTGGGGGAGGAATCCGATGTGCCGCTTGGCTTCTACCGGGTTTGTCCGGAGGTTATAACCACTAAGATATACCTCCCCCTCGGTTTGGTTTAGCACGCCACAAATGATGTTCATAGTGGTGGATTTTCCGGCTCCATTGGAACCGAGTAGGCCGAGAACTCCTTTCTCTTTAATTTCAAAATTAATATCTTGAATGGCCCATTGTATGTGATAGCGATGAGACAAGTGCTCAACTTTTACAATTGAATCTTCCATATTATTTGTTTTTTTATCATAAATCTAAAATCTGATTATCTCCCTTTACGTTTATACCACACGAGGAACCCTGCGAAAGCTAAGAAGAAAGGAATTACACCCAATGCAAAAAGTTTGATCCATGGAGTTGCCTTGCGTGTGAGGAAAATGGTTTTGTCAATAGATTTCGGACGGGAGGTGTCGATTGGGAATTCCCCGTATGACAACCACCTAAATGTTTCTGTGATGAAGCTGAAATTAGCCGCATAAATGCCGTTACGTCTATTAGCTAACTCTCCATTACTGATGCAATCTGCATCTCCGGTAATGATTATTCGTTGTTCTTTTTCTCCTTTCATACGAGTTAACGAAAGGATTACGGGATAAGATTGTTCTTTTTCTCCGATTTTTTCATTAATGGATAGTTCTCCATCTAGGAAGTCTGTTGTTTCTAGTTCATTCCAACTATTTTTATTCAAGGTCATGGCTAATGGCTTTACGTCATAACCTTGATTCGGGGTGTACTGAAGAGGTGCGGCATCGGGCATAACAATAGAGGCATCCCAATTTTGGAGCTGTTTGAATTGGAAACATTGGGCTGCAGCATGATCCGTGAGTTTTGCCGTGATAAGACTTGGGAGATAATCTTCACTTTGTTGTACGAGAGTTCCCGGTAATAGCTTAACACCAAATTTAGCAAGAATAGGATTCATCGCTTCTTGGCGGTTAGGTTCTCCAAGGATAAACAGGTTTCCTCCTCGTTCGATATAATGTTCCAAACGTTGCATTTCTTCAGGAGAAAGAGGGGTTCGCATATCCGCAATGACGAGAATGTTAATGTCTTCTGGAATGTCCTGATCTTTTATGGTTAATTCCGTGGCATCAAATCCTTGATTGATTAGGGATTGTCGGAAATATATGCTACGAGCGAACGTGTAATAAAAGCGTTCTCCGGCACTATTCACATTTCTCTCCCCGTGTCCGGTAAGGAATGCTACCTTAGGAGCTGGTACAAGGAAACGTTTTAAGGCAGTGGTAATCTCTGTTTCCGTGGGGTGTTTCATCATATCGTCAAAAAGGCGAAGTGTTGTTTTTTGGCCGTTTTCTCTTTCTAAAACACGAACAAAACGATACCCTTCCGATTTTAAATCAATGATTTTATCAATTTCTTCCGGGGATAAAAACATGTCGAAATCCAGTTTCATGATTTTGGATATATGTTCTGCTCTTTTTTTACCTTGTAATTCTTCAAAATATCCGGAGAATGAAGGCTCCACGGAAGGTGCGTAATAATAGACGTATTCCATTTTAATTTCTGGTTTGAAACGCACATATTGTTCGAAACGTTCGAAATCGCTTTTTAATTGACTGGGAAGTGCGCTACCATAATTTTTGTCAAGGATATTCATGTACGTGGTAATCGTGAGTCCTCCATCTAGTTTTTTCACTACTTCTTGGCTTCCCGGTGTCAAGGTGTTTGTTTTTAATTGGGTCGCATCATAATATACTTTGCTAATAGGTAGAGAAGAAAGATAACCAATAAATAGTGCTCCTCCGATTACGATGCAGTAACGAGCAAGTGTGACAGGCAGGCTTCTTTTTTTTCTACCCGATTGTAAGCGCATGATAGATAATAGAATGAATAGAGAAATAACAATGATGAAATACAACATATCCTCACTACAAATCATTCCAGCAAGAAATTTGTAAGCTCGGCCTGACATGGATAACCAGTATGTTATATCACGAACAAATGCGATTCCTTGTCCGACATCTCCAATGAAATTTAGAACAGCTAAAATGGCTAGGGTTCCCATAGCGGCAACAACCTGATAGGAAGTGATGCTGGACATGAAAAGTCCAATAGCTGCATAGGCACATGTCAATAAATAAAGTCCTAATAGGCCGGTGAGGGCGAGAGGTAAATCCATATTTTCGATGGTAAATGCTCCGAAAATGATGTAAATGAGAAGAATTGCCATTAACATTGCCCCGTAAATCATCATGGAAAGGTATTTTCCAAGGATGATTTGCCTTGTTGTTATAGGTGAGGAATATAAAAATTTGATGGAGCCACTACTTAGTTCTCGGCTCATGAGCCCCATCGTGATTAATGGAATATATAAGTAAAGGTTTCTAACCATGGAGGTCATTAGGCCTACATATCCGGCAAATGTTTCGAGGGTGATATCTCCTAAGCCGTATTCAAGTGCCTGACGTTTAAGTTGTCCCCCGAAATTGTCACTAAAACTTAATCCTGCTTGAAATGCAAAAATTACCAAAATGAGCCAAGATACAGGCGAACAGAATAGTATGCGAAGTTCTGTCTTCGCTAATCTAAATATTGTCTTCATGTCATGTATGATCTTTATTTATGAATGTTTTTTCCGGATAATTGTGCGAATACAGAATCTAAAGAGTCTCTTTCTAATATGATTTCGTGGAGACGCCAATTATTTGTAACGCTGAGTTCGATCATTGTTTTTGTGATATCTTGAGAGGACGAGAATTGCATTCGGTAACGGGTATTTGTGATATGTTCTACGTGTGTGATACCGGGAATTTGAGTCAATACTTCTAGAGAAGGAGGCCTTTCCATTACAACAATGAACGTGTTCGGTTCCATGTAATTGTTAAAGTCTTCCATTGTGCCGGAAAAAACGACTTTTCCATGTTCTATCATTTCAATATCATCACACGTGGCTTGAACCTCTGATAGAATATGTGTGGAGAGCATGACAGAGTGCTCTGTTGCAATTTCTTTGATAAGGTGCCGAATTTCGATGATTTGGTTGGGATCAAGTCCATTGGTAGGTTCGTCCAAAACGACAAATTTGGGATTATGGACAATCGCTTGAGCTATGCCCACTCGTTGTTGGTAGCCACCAGATAAATTGCGAATTAGTCGTTTACTAAAATGGGCAATTCCACAGCGTGATTTAGCTTTTTCTACTGCAGTTTTGACTTGTGATTTGTCCATTTGCCTCATGAGAGCACAGTGGGTCAGGTATTCATCCACGGTCAAATCTGGGTATAATGGAGGTTTTTGAGGAAGAAAACCAATATGTTTTTTAGCTTCAACCGGATGTTCCCGTAAGTTGATACCATTTATATATACTTCTCCTTCGGTTTGATTGAGAACTCCACACATGATGTTCATTGTGGTAGATTTCCCAGCACCGTTAGAACCTAACAAGCCAAGAGTCCTCTTACGTTTAATTTCGAAGTTTATATCTTTTATCGCCCATTGTACGTTATAGCGATGTGAAAGATGTTCGACTTTTACTACTGATTCTTCCATAAATTTTTATAGTGTTATTGAATTTATTTTCTACTTGCAGAACACGACAAAATTTGAAAAGGATGAATCAAGGTATTAATTTTCACATTATTTTCACATTTCTTTTAGAATTATTTTTCTGCAAGAAATAATATAAGAAGGTAAAAATAATCTTTTAGTGATAGTTTTAAGGATGATAATGCATTGTATTTTAATGTTTTGACTGAATTTACTGAAATGTTTAAAGTTTCGGCAATTTCTTTGTTCTGTTTTCCGTCTAAATGCATTTTTATAATTTTTTGGCTTTGAGGAGGGAGTGCATTCACTGCATCCTCGATGATTCGATAAGCCTCTTCTTCAATGAGGTAATCTTTAAAAACGGCTTCTTTGTTTTGTGCTTCCGGTGAAGTATAGTCAATTGTATCTTTTTTATTCCTAATATGATTAAAACATAGATTTTTCACCGATACATAAAGAAAGGTTTTTAGGCTTGGAATATCTTCATATGCCGTACGTTTCTCCCATAATTTTATAAATGCTTCTTGGGCGATATCCTCAGCTGCATCTTGGTCTGCAACGAAACGCATGGCAACAACACACATCGAAGGATAGAATTCTCTAAAGAGAAGTTCAAAAGCTTTGATGTCTCCGTTTTTAATTGTTTCGTATGTAATTTGACCATCCATAGGCTCGTTAAACGTTCGTTTTATGATAGCCATAAAAAATTCTTGATTTTTTTAAGCAACAAGATCGAACATCCTCATAGTCAATTAATAAAAATAAAGAATACTTATTATTATCAGGAAATTATTTTTACTACTTTTGGACTCATAAAACGAACGTTTAATGATAACTTATGAGTAATCAAAAATTAAGGCGCATT
>JAHZBN010000014.1:0-37607 GCA_019423345.1 Butyricimonas sp.
TTTTTACAATTTATTGAATGTCAAATCTAGTAAACCAATTTTAGGAAACTACAATGGAGGGGAGGTTAGAGAGGGTGGTAATTTATTTTGAATAGTAATACCTCCTTTTTGATTTTGAAGTGTCATCTTAATATAAACGAGAAATATGAAAAGTATGAAAACATATAAAGAGATTCCGTCGCTATTGTCAAAGGCTCTTTTGGGCATGCTTTCTGAAGAGGAAAAGCGTGCTTTGCAGCAATGGCGAGAGGAAAGTCCGGAGAATGAACAGTTGTACGGGAGTGTGATGAACACCGGGTATATCGTTCAAAAAAGCCGGGAAGTGGCAAATGTTGATATAGTGAATGGTTACATGAACGTCCTTCAGAAACGGAAACGTAATGTCAGGGTACGGCGAATTCGTCGAATCGTAAGTGTTGCGGCAGGAGTCGTTCTTCCGTTATTGGCGGTAGTTTTGTGGTATGGGACAAGGCAGAAGTCGGATGTACCGGAACAGGTGGCAAGTGTCATCCGGCATGGAGAAGTGAAAGCCGAGTTGGTATTGGCGGATGGAACAACTCGGATTTTGAGTTCAGGGGTAACCGATTCGTTGTTTGTGCAGCAAGGAGCGAGTATTGTTGTCCAGGACCAAGGAGTAAGTTACCAAGGGGATTCTTCCGTCGTGGAAGAACGTTATAACACGTTGCGAGTTCCGCGGGGGGGAGAGTACTCAATTACGTTGAGTGATGGAACCATCGTGTATCTGAATGCAGAATCCGAGCTTCGTTATCCCGTAAAATTCGTGGGGGAAGATCGTCGGGTTTATTTGTCCGGAGAGGCTTATTTTGACGTGGTTCACGATAAGGCCCATCCTTTTGTCGTGGATGTGAAAAACTCGACCGTGAGGGTATTAGGAACGAGTTTTGATGTGCGGGCTTATGCGGATGAGGATGAGGTTCTGACGACGCTGGTACAAGGATCTGTCAGGTTTTCAGCCGGGAAGGAATCTGTCATTTTGGAGCCGGGAGAGCAGGTCGTGTTGGATAAGTCGGGACGACTTGAAACTAGAGAGGTGGATACCTATTTGTACACGGCTTGGAAAGATGGTGTTTTTGCTTTTAAGCGGCAACGATTGGAAGAGATTATGAAAGTGGTTGCCCGTTGGTATGACGTGAATGTGTTTTGGGAGAATGTTTCTCAAAAGGAGGTGACATTCACGGGAAAAATGAAACGGTATGATGATTTTTCCAAAGTGGTGGAAATGCTTGAGATGACGGGTAACACGGAGTTTATGATTAAAGAAAATAATATTTTTATTCGAGAAAAATAGAATTTGAATACCTCCTTTTTCTTTTTGAAGTGTCATGATGGTGTAAAGCGACGAAAAAGAGGTTTACAAGAGAGAAAAAAGACGGGATATTGGCCGTACCCCGCCTTTTGGACCCGGAATATCCGGAATTGTTTCATTAAATGTTTACAAATGTATGAAAAAAAAACAAATGCATGACCTTTCTTGGCGAGGAAGGTTGTGGAAAACATGCTTAATTATGAAATTTTTGGTATTACTTCTGTTCGTAACGACATTACAATTGTCTGCTAGTGTGTATAGCCAAGAGGCAAGAGTAACAGTGCACTTACAGAACGCTTCATTTGAGGAGGTGGTGAAAGTTTTGGAGAGTTCTACGGATTTTACGTTTTTGTACAGAGACCATCAGGTGATGCGAATCAAGAATCTGAATTTGCAATACACGGATGCTGATATTAAAGAAGTGTTGGATGCTTGTTTGAAAGGTTCCGGATTGACTTATCGTTTGGTGGATAATACGATAGTGATTCAGCAGGCTCCAGTGGCGGCATCGGATTCGTTGTCTAAAATTACAGTTAAAGGAACCGTTAAGGATGTGAAAGGGGAGCCATTACCGGGAGTGACGATTCGGGTAAAAGGGACAACAATGGGGTTTGTGACAAATGTGCAAGGAGAATTCGATTTTGATTTACCGAAACGGGATAATTTGGTATTAATATTTTCTTTTGTGGGTTATAAGCATCAGGAAATAACAATAAAGGACTCCCAAAAACCTTTGTCTATCGTGTTGGAAGAAGAATTGCAAACTGTAGATGAGGTTGTCGTGACCGGAATCTTTAACAAGCCGAAGGAGAGTTTTACGGGTGCGGTGACTGCTGTAACAAAAGAAGATATTAAGCGGAATTTTTCTAGGAATTTATTGCAGACATTGTCGAATTTGGACCCGAGTTTCCGGATTTTGCAAAATAATAAAATGGGATCTGATCCTAATACTTTGCCGGAAATTCAATTACGTGGGGCTTCTACATTTGCAGATGTGAATGATTTGCAGCTTGCCACTCGTGCGGAATTAAACTTGCCATTGTTTATATTGGATGGTTTTGAAGTATCTTTAGAACGAGTGATGGATTTGAATAATGATGATATAGAGAGTATTACGGTCTTGAAAGATGCGAGTGCCACCTCCTTGTATGGAGCTAGGGGAGCAAATGGAGTGGTGGTTATTACTTCATTAATTCCTAAAGCGGGAGAATTGAAAGTAACTTATCGTGGGCAGGTGAAATTGGAGATACCGGATTTAAGTACTTATGATTTGCTGAGTGCAAAGGAAAAATTGGATTTAGAATACAAGATGGGAGTATGGGATAATGAGGCCTATCGGGAGACTTACCAAGAATTGCGGGAAAAAGTAGATAATGGTTTTAATTATGACTGGTTAGGCTATCCGACAAGAACAGGAGTAGGACAAACCCATAGTTTGAATGTAATGGGAGGAAGTGAAATTTGGCGATTTAATGCAAGTTTATCTTATGACGAGACAGTAGGTGTAATGAAAGGCTCTGATCGTGCAAATTTTAATGGTTCTTTAGGTATAACTTATCAAGGAGAAAAATTGATCGTGAGTGAAAATCTTTCCGTGGGGACAAATAATAACGCTAATAGTCCTTATGGAGATTTCTCTAGTTTTGCTGCAATGAATCGGTATTGGGAGCCGCAAGACGAAGAGGGAGAACCGATTCTGACATATACACATCCTTTGAGAAGTGAAACAAGTTATAGTGATAACCCTGCTTATGATGCCCTGGTCGGGGTTTGGAATAAAACGAGATATACAAACGTACGCAGTTCCACCCAGGTGCGTTATAATATAAACGAGAGTTTTTATATATCAGGGTTGTTGGGATTATCCCGAATGTTTAATCAGGCAGATGCTTTTGCTCCACCTTCCCATGCTCAGTTTGCCGGAAAGGAGACAGATCAAAAAGGGCGTTTCCAACGCAATGAGATCGAGTCAAATCAATGGAATGTCCGCTTGAATGTAAATTATGCTAAAACGTTGCAGGAAAAACACATGTTGACATTAAGCGGTGCCGCGGAAATGGAAGAGAAAAAACAAGAGCAAATCATGTGGGCGGCAACAGGTTTTGCTGCGGATAATATTGATTTCCCTTCTATGGCCTTGGGATATGGTGATGAGACTTATCCGAACGGATCTGTGACTACGACAAGAAGGCTTGCTTTGATATTTGCGGGTAATTACTATTATGATATGCGTTATTTCGTAGATATTAATTTCAACGCGAATGGGGCATCTTCTTTCGGAGAAGATAGTCGTTGGGGAAAATTTTTCTCTTTTGGATTGGGATGGAATGTCAGTAACGAAGACTTTTTTATCGAGCATGTTCCGTATATCCAATGGTTGAAATTGAAAGCTTCTTATGGTGTGTCAGGAAACATGGGATTTTCTCCGGAGAATGCGATGACAGTCTATTCGCTGAATACGCAGGCGAATTATTTGTCTCATTTCGGTGCTTATTTGACATCTTTTGGAAACACGGAGTTAAAATGGCAAAACACGTACCAATGGAACTTTGGTATAGAATTGAAAACTTTACATGAACGTTTGGGATTAGAGTTCAGTTATTACCGGAAGATGACGGATAATACTGTGGCAGATGTTTTTTTGCCTATTTCTCATGGTTTTAATACATATAAAGCAAATATCGGTTCAATTTTGAATAAAGGTTGGGATGTTAAAGTTACGGTTGACTTATTCAAAAATATGGATCGAGGGTTTACATGGAATATCATGGGGTCATTTAACGGTAATAAAAATATTGTAGACAAACTTTCCGATGGTTTCAAATACACTTTATCACATAATGTGACTAATATGAGTTCTCAAGAAGCTGTGTTGAAGTATCGGGAAGGGCATTCCATGAATGCTATTTATGGTTTGAGAACTGTTGGTGTTGATCCGCAAACCGGGAACCGTCTGTTTTTAGATAAAAATGGTAATGTTACTTTTGCTCAAAATGCAGAAGATATGGTTTATCTCGGTGATAGCCAGCCTAAAGTGCAAGGTAATATATCAACGAACATTGCCTATAAAGGTTTTATATTGACAGTCGGTTTTGGAGTACGTTGGGGGGCAAAACAGTTTAATGCGACATTGGCTAATAAAACGGAGAATGCTCACTTCATTAATAATCTGGATCGTCGGGTGTTAACAAAATCATGGCAGGAACCGGGGGATGTTGTTCCTTATAAAAAATTAGATGTTAATAATACATCTTCTAATACAAATGTTTGTGATGCTTTTGTGCAGAAAGATAATGTTTTTCAATGTACAAACATTAATCTTACATATAATTTTTCTGATGATGTCTGTAAGAAGTTGCGTTTGAAGGGATTGTCGTTAAACGCGAATTTGTCAGATATATTTTATATTTCCTCGATAAAACGGGAGAGAGGGACAAGTTATCCATTTTCTCGAAATCCGAACTTTTCAGTTAGTGTTTCATTCTAATTTTTGGAATTATGATAAAAAAGAGTATTTATATATTGTGTACATCGCTAGCGTTAGGGTGTAGTGCTTGTGATGATTGGCTTACTGTTGTACCGGAAACTACGTTGATCGCGGATAATTTGCTGGAAACGGATGAAGGTATTTTACAAGTGTTGGATGGGGCTTATGTATTGGCTGCTTCAAATGTATATAAACCGACAGGTTATTTGGGAGGGGGTGGTTGTGTTGAGGAGATGGCTAATACATGGACCAAAGATAATAGTTCATGGGCAAATCACGAGTATGATATTGATAATAGCGGTGTCGCCAATACCTTGGATGCGATGTTTATGCAAATTTATAAGATTATCAACACGTTAAATCCAATGATTGAAGCTTGTGATAAGAATAAAGATAAGTATCGGGAGGAGTATTATAATATTGTAAAAGGAGAGGCTTTGGCATTTCGTGCCTGCTTGCATTTGGATTTAATTCGGATATGGGGTCCGATGCCTAAGAATATAAATCCGTCTACGGAATATTTGCCATACGTAACTCAGAATTCTATTCAAAATTACCAATATTATACTTTTGATAAATATATGGAATTGTTGTTGCGTGATTTGAATGAAGCAGAAGAATTGTTGAAAAAATCGGATCCGATAGTGACTCGTGTTGAAAGTTCTGATTGGTCTGACCGGGAAGCTCATTTTAATTATTACGGGGTTTTAGGTTTGCAGGCTCGGGCTCGTTTGTGGATGAATGATACGGAGGGAGCTATGCGATACGCGAAGATGGTTATTGAGGCGAAAGGGGAAGATGGTACTGCCGTGTTTGCTTTGGCTACGGCAGATAATTATGTGGACCGGACTTTCTACCCGGAACATTTATGTAGCATAAATCAAGATAACTTTGATTATCAGCAGACCGGATTTGCCAATAGTCAAAATTTGAATTCATACAATAATCGTAATTATAGTACGTTTGTGAGCGATTTGTTTGATGGAAATGCGAATGATTTGCGACTTAAACAACAATGGTCTTATTTACGTAGTTATACGGGACAATATGTTCGTATTACTCGTAAATATGATGATATGTATCCTTCCAACTCTTCTGCCGCGCGGAATATGCCTCTTGTACGTTTGGCCGAAATGTATCTTATCCTGATGGAAGTAGGTACTTTGGAAGAAGCAAATGTTGCTTATGAAACATTGTGCGCGGCTCGTGGGGTGGATTATGTTGCATTGACGGAGAGTGACCGGACAGACCGGGTACTGATGGAATGGATTCGGGAGTTGATAGCTGAAGGGCAGAATTTTTATACGTATAAACGGTTTGCCGTGAAACGGATGTTGTGGCAGGATGCTGAAACCGCAGATTGTGGAGAGGAACAATACGTGTTGCCTTTACCTCCAAGTGAACGTAGATAATGAATAAAAAAAACAGATGATTATGAAAAAACTATTTATTGTATTAGTAGTCGGATTGATGTGGGCAGCTTGTACAAGAGAGGAAGTTGATGTATTTTCTTTGGAGGACAATTATATATATTTTCCCTATGATAACGGGGCAACTTTGGCTACAAGTATGGTTCCTGGTGATAGTACTTACTATTTTTATAATAAGAGTTCTCTTACAGTCAAGTCGGCACAACAACGTGATACCTTTTATTTTGAAGTACGGGCGGCCGGGCTTGCCAAAAGTGTGGATCGCCAAATCAAAATAGCTCCTTGGTCTTGTAAGGTAAGTGGCTTTACGGAAGCAGTGGAAGGGGTAAATTATGTTCCTTTTGATGACCCGGAAATGGTGAAAAATCTTGTCCTTCCGGCTGATTCTGTGCAAGTAAAAATACCGGTTATTGTTACTTATGATCCATCTATTGCTGGGACGGCAAAATCGTTTGTCGTGGGGTTGAAACTTATTGATTCGGGGGATCTTAGAGTTATGGGGACGAACTTCAACATTACAGTTGTCGATAAAGCGGCACGTACTCATGCTTGTGTGCGATTTAATCAAAGTAGCTTGTAGGTTTAACTGGTTAATTCCTCGTGATTAAGTATTTTTTGTCATGAGGAATTATTTATTTGAAGGATCTCTAAATTGTTCGTATGAAAAAGTTTGTATTGTTATTCACTTGTATGTTTATAACTGTCTTCGTGTTTGCCCAGACAAATTTTCAAGAACTGACATTAGCGAAGGCGTTGGAAAAAGCGAAAATAGAGAATAAATATGTTTTCGTGGATTGTTATACCTCATGGTGTGGACCATGTAAGATGATGGCGGCAGATATTTTGCCTTTGAAAGAAGTGGGGGAATACATGAATGCAACGTTTGTGAGTGTGAAGTTTGATATGGAAAAAGGAGAGGGACGGGATATTCAGCAAAAATACAAGGTGTCGTCCTACCCTACATTTTTGGTTTTGAATGTAGATGGAAGCTTATTGCATGCAGTTGTAGGGGCTTCTGCCACGGGAGAAGAGTTCGTGGCAAAGGTAAAAGAGGCATTTGATGAAAATTCTGCAGGGAAACTGGCGGTTGAATACGAGAAAGGAAATCGGGATAAGGATTTCTTGATGACCTATATCAAGGCATTGGTGAAGGCTTGTGATATCGAGAAAGCACATAAAATTTCAGAAGATGTGTTGGCATCGTTGAGTGACGATGAGAAATGTACGAAGCCGTATTGGTTTATTTATGAAAATCTGGATTTATCTCCTGTCGGTTCAAATAATATGATGTATTTATTACAACATGTGGGGCAATTCCGGCAGGGAGTTGGCGTGGAGAAAGTGGATTCTGTCGTGGGGAATTTATTTGCAATCCAGTTGGAAGATATTTTGCGAGGACGTAATAAGACGGCAACTTTGGAGGATGTTGAGACTGCAGGGAAAATGTTAGAGTCTTATCATTTGGATGGACATGATTATTTGAATGATTATATAGCTTTGATTAAAGCGGTGAAAACAGAAAATACGGATGATGTCATAAAATTATACAAAAAAGTATTTTCCAAGATGGATGCCGGAAAAATTGCTTACTTGTATTTTACCCCGATAACAACGTTGAAGGGGAAATGGAGCGTGAAACAGAAGAAAGCGTTAAGTGCATTGACAAAAAAGATTGCAGCACACGTGACATCAATTCCCATTCAATCTTCTTTGATGGGTTTTGCAAATATCACTCTTCCAAAGCTATAATGTAAAATGGTGCGTGCTTCGATTTTGTATTATTAAAAATGAAATTACCATGAGATTTATATTATCTTTATTTTTATTGTTCTTGATAGGTCAACCGATAGTTTGGGGGCAAAATAGTATGGCAAGGACATCTATTTTTGAAGAGGGGAGTGAGGTGAAGTCTTTTGAGGATAATTTCAAAAATTTGAAAGCAAATTGGGAACGAATAATTAATCATGCCGATTTCGAAATCCTTTCTTGTGATTATGCTTATACGTTCAAAAATAAGAAACAAATAGCCAAGTATGCTAAAGAACATTCTCGGTTGGAGACTCCTTTTTTTGCGATGAATATTCAAGCCTCCATGAAAGATGGGAAATGGAGGGAGAAAATTTCTGTGCGATTGACTTCTTTCGCGCAAATGGTAGATGATGCCACGGAAAATAAAGAAGGGATACGAGATGACCATTTGTATCATTTGGGGCTCCGTAAAGCGGAAATCGAGAATAAGGTAAAAATCGGAGATCGGGTATATGCCATTCGTTATAGAGTGAATGGTAAGGAGCAGGTGGAACACGTGGTTTGTTCTGCAGAGAATTACAAAGTGATTTGTGGTTATTTATTCGATAGTGTTTCCTTTAGGAAAGGTTAAGAAATGAAAAGGTTAATATCACTACTTTGTTGCCTATGCCTGTTCGTGTCAGCATTTGCACAGACAGCCTTTCAGGAATTAACCCTTGAAGGTGCGTTAGAAAAAGCAAAGACAGGGAATAAATATGTTTTCGTGGATTGTTATACTTCGTGGTGTGGGCCATGTAAACTGATGACAGAAAAAGTATTCCCCTCGAAAACTGTTGGGGATTACATGAATAATAAGTTCGTTTGTGTGAAATTTGATATGGAAAAGGGGGAAGGGATTGATATTCAACAGAAATATCAAATTATGTCCTACCCGACTTTTTTGGTGTTGAAGACTGACGGAACGCTATTATCTCGGATTGTGGGGGCGATTCTTGATGAGGATAAATTTATCAATAGGGTGGATTCGGTTTTTATGGAAAATTCTGTTGTTCAGTTGGAAGGGGAGTACGTGGCAGGGAATCGTAAGATGGATTTCCTGTTGAGATACATCAAAGCTTTACTGGCTTCCGAAAACACGACAAAAGCAAAAAGTATTGCGTTGGATGTAATGACCTCTTTGGAAGATAAGCAGAAGTGTACGGCACCCTATTGGTTTATTTATGAAGATTATCGTTTGTCTCCTGTCGGATCGGGGAATTTAGCTTATTTGCTAAAACATGTAGAACAATTTCGTCAAGGTGTCGGGGTGAAGAGGGTCGATAAAAAGCTAGGAGCCTTGTTCGCTCTCCAATTGGAAAGTATTCTCCGGGGGGCCAACAAAAATATTACTTTGCAGGAGGTAGACAAGTTAAAGGCGACATTGGATGCATATAGACTGACAGGTCAAGACTACTTGTATGGGTATATTGATTTGATTAATGGGATAATGACGGGGAATACGAGGTTGTCGTTGGAAGCGTATAAACGAGTTTTCCCGTTTATTACGGATGAGAAAATTGCAGCTTTGTATTTCATGCCGATCATGTATTTTAAAGATAAATGGAGTGTTGATCAGAAAAAAGAACTGGTAGTCTTGACAGATCAATTGATTGAGAGAGTTCAGTTACCGGAGTTGAAATCTTCTTTGTATGAGATTAAAACGAATATCTTGACGAAGTAATTAAATTTATAGGCAATGATGAAATGGTTGTTTATTTTTTTCATGGTATGCCCGTTAATAGGGTGGAGCCAGATCAGGGTGGAATCTGTGCCGGTGCATGATACGGTTGAGGTGAAAGTGGGAGATCGGGTTCCCGGGTTCATATTTCGGGACACGGCAAAACAAAAAATGTCATTGAAGCAATTTAAAGGAAAGTATGTCGTGATAGACGTGTGGGCTTCGTGGTGTTACCCTTGTAAAAAGGAATATCCTACTTTGAGAAGATTATCAAAAGAATACAAAAATATTGTTTTCGTCAGTCTTTCCTGTGATACGGAGGAGCAACGTTGGCGAAATGAATTGTGGTGGGGAAAAATGGATGGGTACCAGTGGTGGATTGCAGGTGACGAATCTTCTATGATCGCTTTTCGAGTAAAGGCAATTCCTCGTCTGATATTATTGGACCGAAAAGGGAGAGTGATGAATTTGAATTTGCCCAAACCTTCAAGCCCAGAGTTTGAAAAGATATTGAGAGAATTAGAGAAGGGTAATAAGAAGTAAAAGTTTGTTATATGCTTATAATCAAAAATATAGTAGTCGTTCTTGCTTGTATCTTCATGTTCGGGGCTTGTAGCAAGAGCGAGGAGACAACTTTCAAGTTTTTATTTCCGGCAAATGAGACGAGAAAAGTTGATCTCGAATTTCGGGACCAACGGACAACGTTAACATTTGTACGTGAGGATTCTTTGCAGGTTGCCTCGGTTTCACTGGCTTTATCCGGTGGAAAGTACGCTTGTTTATGGGTGGGAGAAATGCCTTATGTTATTTGGTTGGAAGCGGGAAAACCTTGGGCTGCTAGGTTTGAGGGGAATCGATGGTTTTTTGAAGGGGTAGGTGCTAATGTGAATAATTATTTGAATAAATATGATGTCGAGCAAATTTATTTCATTGATTATTATCGCATAACGAACCGTGAGTTTCGGGAGAAGCTAGATCGGGTGATGAGTAAACGGGAAGAGGCTTTACGGGCAGCTTCCTTAGATACTGGATTTGTGAAGCGGGAGAGAAAGCGATTACGTTATATAAAAAATAATCATTTAGCTTCGGCGGTTGTTTATGGAGAAGTGGAAGACAGAGAATCGGATTTGTTGGAGGATACTTATGCCGAATTACAAAAGGCCGTAATTGAAGATACGACTTCGTGGGAGATTCCGGAATACCGGGAGTCGATGGATCGAGTGATGCATGCATTGATCAGAATGAAAGAGTTGAAAGGATCATTTTATGATATATCTTTAGAATTGTTACGTGAGACGATATCAACGTTTAAAGACGAACGGTTGATTGAGTATATTGTGAATAAGAATGTGATGGCTTACATGAAAGCTTTGAGTGTAGGTACTACAGGTGAGATGGATTCGATTTTTAGGAATTGGGTACATCAGCCGATTTTAGTGGAGGCTTACGACAACTTGTGTCGTGCAAATAGAAAGTTGGAAAAAGGGCAGCCAGCTATTCCGTTTACATTTCCGGATATCAATGGTAAAGAGGTAAGTTTGTCGGATTTTAAAGGAAAATACGTGTATGTCGATTTGTGGGCAACTTGGTGTGGACCGTGTAATGCGGAAATCCCGTCATTAAAAAAATTAGAGGAAGAATTTCAAGGACGAAACATTTATTTTGTGAGTATATCTTGTGATAAAAGTCAGGATGAGTGGGAGAAATTTGTGAAAGAAAGGCAAATGGGAGGAATTCAATTACACATGCGGGGTAATAACAAATATATGGAGGAACTTGGGAACAACGGGATTCCTCGTTTTTTGTTAATAGACCGGGAAGGGAATTTCATAGATGCTAATATGTCACGTCCGTCTGATCCGAAGACACTAAAAATATTGCGGGAGTTGGAAGGAATCTAAATGTATTAAAAGTAAAATAGAAAAAGAAGGTGTGCATTTTGACATACCTTCATTGTACCAATGTGGAGGTTTTGTCATTTATCAAAAAATATTTAAGAATTAAGCTAGGAAGAGGAAGTAAACATATTATTATTTCGTAATTTTGGTGCTGATGTTTGAATTGAAGTTATGATAAGGAGGATTACGGCACTATTTTTTTTCTTGGGTGTGTATATTCTGGGGTTTGCTGAAAATACACGGGGGAAAGAGTATATACTGGTACTTAATTCAATTAATTTCAATGAGGCTTGGGCGAATAATTTATATCAAGCTGTTCGGGATGAATTCTCGTCTCCAGGATTACATGTCGAGGCTGAAGAGTTATCTATTCCGATGATGACAAGAGTCGAAGAGGTGGAAGAAAAAAGGGAATATTTATTGTCTCGATATTTAAAGCCGCCTAAAGTGGTTGTTTTTATCGGAGATCCGGCGTGGCTTGTGTGTCAACCGTTATTTGACAAGGAATGGAAGGATATACCTGCTATTATTTGTTATTCCAGGGATTCAATGCCGAGAAGTTTGGAAAATTTTGTTAATAAGGATTTTTTTGGAGAAGGAAAATTCGTGTTGACGGAAGTGGCTACTGCGGGATACAATGTGACTGTGGTAAAACATCCTTTTTATGTCAAGAAGACAATCGACTTGATCCGGAGCTTGCAACCGGGCGTAAAAAAAATAGCTCTTATTTCAGATAAACGCTATATTAGTGCTATGGTTAGGGAAGAGGTAAGCGGCGTGTTGGAGAAGGATTTTCCCGAATTGGAGTTAGATTTACTGACACCCATAGATATGTCTACGGAGAAATTACTAGATACTTTGATGGGATATAGCAGGGAAGTGGGAATTATTTACAATTCTTGGTTCGTGGGGAAAAAGCAATCAGAGAGCCGCTATTTGGCAGATAATCTTCAAAAAATTATATATGGTTTTGTAGATGCACCCGTGTTCACGTTAACGGAGATGGATGTGGAGACCGGGGCTTTTGCCGGTGGATATTTTATTTCGGCATCAGACTTTGGGAAGGTTACTATTCAAGCGATACGACAAATTTTAGGGGGAGTGCCGGCCCGGGATGTGGAAGGAAAGATTGGGGGGAAGCCAAAGGTTTATTTGAATTATCATCATTTGCAACATCATGGTGTGGATCCTAATAGTATCACTGGAAATGTCGTGTTTTATCAGGTCCCGCCTAATTTTTTCCAGCTCTATAAGGAGTATATTATTATCGGTTTGGCATTTATTATTTTACTGGGAGCGATCGGTCTGATGCGTTTGCATGTCATGAGCCAAAGACGTCAACAACGTCAACGGGAATTCCAGTTACTTTCGCAATATAGAAAGTTGGTTGACAATATGCCTGCGATTTATATTCGTAAGCAGCTGATCTTTGATGAAAATGGGAATGTCATTGATTTCATATTTCGTGATGTAAATAATCTTTTCGAGAAAGTTTTTCATTGTACCCGGTCCCAGGTTGTCGGGAAACGCTTGAGAGAGGCTGACGTGGATAACCAACTCTTGGACTATATGATGGATAAAGAATCCGGGCGTATTACCTCTTTTGTTGTTCCGGAAGAAAATAATAAAATTCGTTATTACGATAAATTATCTTTCCCAAGTTCCGAGAAGGATTTTATGGACGTGTTCTTTATCGATCGGACAGAAGAGTATTTGGGTTCGTTGAGAATGAAGGAGAATCAAGTTTTGTTGGAGGGGTTGAATCGGAGATATGAACTGGTGCTGGGTGCGACACGACTTATTCCGTGGACGTGGGATCTGCTGAACAAGACGATTAGTTACAACATCACGTACCTGCCTCACGAGTTTTGTAAGACGAAGGATGCAAAGATAATAACGGAGAGAGAAGGGGATATGCTCGTTCATCCGGACGATCGGATGGGGATGCGTGAAGCTTATTATGATTTGTATTATGCTCGGGCTAATATTGTTCGAAAAGAGCATCGCTCCATGTTTCGGGGGGATGCAAATGAGTATATTTGGTTCGAGAGTTTCGTGACCGTTGGAGAGAGGGATGGAGAGGGGCATCCCACGTTGCTGGTAGGAGGATCTTTATTGATCGATGAGCGTAAGAAGATGGAGGAGGAATTGTTGAAAGCGAAAGAGGCTGCAGAAATTTCAAACCATCTTAAATCGGCTTTTCTTGCCAATATGAGTCACGAGATTCGGACTCCGTTGAACGCGATTGTCGGTTTTTCTAACGTGTTGGCTTACACGGATGATGAGAATGAACGACAAGAGTATATTAAAATTATAGAGAATAATAACACGTTGTTGCTGCAATTGATCGGTGATATCCTGGATTTGTCGAAGATCGAGGCTGGTGTTTTTGAATTCGTTTATTCCAAGATAAATTTGAATGTATTGTTGATAGAGGTTATTCGGGCAGCTCGTTTACGATTAAAAAATGATTCGGTTGTTGTAGAATTCGTGGAGTGTTTACCTGAGTGTGTGATTTATTCTGATGCGAATCGTTTGATGCAGGTAATGAACAATTTGATCACGAATGCCATAAAATTCACGTTCAAGGGAAGTATTCGGATCGGGTACAGGCTGCGAGAGGATGAGGCATTGTATTTCTATGTTTCTGACACGGGATGCGGTATTCCCACGGATAAGCAGAAAGAGGTGTTCGGGCGATTCGTGAAATTGAATTCTTTCCAACAGGGTACGGGATTGGGACTTTCTATCTGCGAGAGTATCGTGACTCGGTTAGGAGGACAGATCGGGGTCATATCAGAAGTGGGGCAAGGATCAACTTTCTGGTTTACCTTGCCTAAATCTTCATGGCAACAAGCGGATTAATTCATAGTTTAAATTTGAACAGGTCGTTGAATGATTCGCTTATGGAGGGGTGCGTGAAGATGAAATCTCGCAGGAATGTGTAATCCTGTCCCGTTTTCATGGCGATAGCCACGATATTGATGATCTCGCTTGATTCCGGACAAAATAGTGTACAGCCCAGTATCTTTTTCGTGTCAGCGTCAATAATCGCTTTTAGCATTCCCTCGGTTTTGCCAATCGTGTGTACTCGTGGAATGGAAGAGACCGTGAATTTGTTTACCTTGAAATTCAAGTTCTTTTTCTTGGCGTCTTCTTCACTCATCCCAATGCGGGAAAGGGGGGGATCAATAAACACGGAATAACTGATTGGTTCCCGGTCGGTTGTCATCCGATCCTTGTTGCCGAATAAATCTTCCCGGATGATTCGATAATCGTCCAGAGAAACATAGGTGAATTGTAAACCACCTTTTACGTCTCCTATGACACGGATGTGGGGTGTCGTCGTCTTCAAATGTTCGTCCGCGATGATGGCTCCTCTTTCGTTGACTTCGACACCGGCAGCTTTTAGATTCAAGTTTTCAGTGTTGGGTTTTCTACCCGTGGCCAAGAGAATAGCATCTGCTTTTAGTGTGTTCAATTCACTACTTGTTGTATCCTTATAGGTGAGGGTGGTTCCTTTTTCAACGTTCGTCACGGATTGCACGTTGGCATTCAGGATGAAACGAATCCCTTTTTTCTCCAGTACTTCTTGCACGCTGGCTGCAATATCTCGATCTTCCCGGGGAATCAATGCCGGAGAGCTTTCCAGCACGATTACTTCTGACCCGAAGGAGGCGTACATGGAGGCAAATTCTAAACCGATGTAACCACCACCGATAGTGATTAGTTGTCGGGGAAGTTCTTCCAGTTCCATGATCGTCGTGCTCGTGAAAACTCCGGGGTTATTCTGAATCCCGTTGATCGGGGGCATCACGGTTTCTGCCCCCGTGTTGATAAAAATGTGTTTTGCCGTTAGTTCGAAAGCCTCTTCTTGCGTCGTTACCCGTATGACTTCGGGTGAGACGAATTGTCCTTCACCCGTGTAAACCGTAATGTTAGGGTTCCCGGCGAGGTTATCGTAGTTTTTTTTGCGTAACTTGTCTGTTACATTATTTTTGAATGCGATTGCTTTCCGGTAGTCCGCTTTCCGTTCTTCGAAAGATAGCCCTTTTTTCTGCGTGGCAAGTTCTGCTTGGTGGATGAGAGCTTTAGTCGGGATGCACCCAGTGTTGATGCAGGTTCCTCCGTACATTTTATCTGATCGTTCAATTACGGCAACTTTCCAGCCATGTTGAGCCAGTTCCGTGGCAAGGGTTTTGCCACCCTTGCCGAAACCGATGATGATAGCGTCAAATTCTTTCATGATTCTTGATGTTTAATTGATTTAATATGCGTTGTGCCGAATCGGATAGTAGCACTATGGCTCCTGCTAATATTGCCGTGTCTTTAATCACAAGGCGTCCGGCTCCGGATAATAGGGGAAAGCCAAATTCTCCGCTTCCTAGATTGGGAACCCATACTTCTGGTGTCGTGACAAGAAATGACAAGGTGCCGATGGTCATAATGATGGCCAGAATATCTCCGATGATACCGATACGGGGGAAGAATAATCCCAAGAAGACTAGTATTCCGATGATGCAGATCAAGGCTCCCAACCCATAGGCGAAAGTGTACGTTCCGTTTGCTTGATGCCATTCCCGGTTCTTGATCACGTGGGCCCCTTCCGCATTTTTGTATTCCTTGTATTCCGGGGCTTGTTTGTTGTAGAAGAAGCTCATGAATGGACTGTTGGCAACGAACGGTACAATCCCGTCGGCCTCGTAGTGATAGTATTTCAGGCCTCCGATCCACACGAAAATGATGAGGATGGCCACACGGATAAGTTTTATGCCTAAACCTTTGTTTGATGCTGCTATCGTTAAAAAACGACGGATGAATTTTGTTACTTGCTCGTTCATTTTATTCCTGAATTATAATGTTTAACTTCAGGTACAAAGATCGGCTATCCGTGTGTGGCTAAAAATGGCAATTTTTCTGTTTTAGTTGTCAATTTTTCCCGATTCTTTCAATTGACGCTTGTATTGTGTAATACTTTCCCCGGAAACTTTCTTGAAGAAACGGCTGAAATTTGCTTGGTCTTCGAAACCTAAAAAATGGGCGATCTCCTTGGCTGTCATTTCGCTATATAGTAAAAGCCGTTTCGCTTCCGCTTCCACCCTTTGGTGTATCACTTTCAGCGGGGAAGGTAAATTGTATAACGATAAAAGGTGGGAAAGGGTTTTAGGGGATTTGCATAACATATCGGCGTAATTCTGTACTTGTTTCTTTTCTTTGAAATGCTGGTCTACAAGCACGTAAAAACGACGAACCGAATTGAAACTTTCTTCCATGTCCGGCGTGATATGCAAGTTTTTGCGGGCGACCCGTGTCGCGTGAATGATGAAATGTTTCAGCAGGATGCGCAACATTTCTTCTTTTAAGTTGTCGTTTACCTGAAATTCGCTTTGCAAGCTGGTGATGATTGCCTCGCAAATCGCTTTTTCTTCTTCCGAGAGGCGGAAGTGCATGATGTGGGAGGAGCCGTTGAAAAGGAATCCGCTGCATGAGACTTCATGATCGTTTCCGTAGATACAATAGAAATTACTGTTGAAAAGGAGTAGCATGTAGTCTCCTTCGGATTCTTTGATATCCAAATGGTGAAGGTTAGTTAGGGAAATAATATCATCTTCCTGTAACGTGATGAGTTGATGGTCTATATTAATCGTGACGGTTCCTTTCCTTGCCCAGATAAATTTATACAAACTATCATCTTCACGGAGCGTTTTCGTGAGTTGAAAAGAATCCGTGAGAGCAATTGTCCCTTTTAGTTGCGTGTTAAAGGTTAATACCATTGGAAATATTTGTTAGATTACGTCATCCCTTGTGCAAAGGTACGTATTTCCGTTGGAATATGGAGAATGGAGGAAAATAAAAGAGAGTGTTTCAAAAGTCTATTGATAATCAGCTCTCCCATGCACAGGGGAGAGCGCTGGATGAGTAGTTGTTTTATGAAGGCAGACAAAAAGAAAAGATGTCTATATCCAGTTGTTGTTGGATTGCATCTTGTAGCAGCAAATATTTTTGTTCTACCAAGGGATATTCTTCCATGAGTTCGTCTAATTCTTCTTTTGTCGAAGAGAATAAAAATTGGAAGTATTGTTGTATGTCCATCTCTTGACTTGGGATAAATAGGAGACAATCTTCCGGCTCTTCGGTTTCGGACATATAAGGATCGAACGTGATGAATCCGTATTCTCTGGCTTTAATAATCCCCTCTTCTATTGTATATCTTTTTCCCACAATAGGGTCATTAAACCCTGCACAATGTCTTCGGCAACTTCCTGTCTGACATAGTGCATGGCGTACATGACCAAAGATGCATAGTAATCTTTGAAGAGCATTTGGAAGGCTTCCTCTTTTTTTCGGTTTAGCGCTTTAATGAATTGCTCGTTCGTGTGCATGTGATGTAACGTTTAATTCTCTTCGCGTTAAAAATAGGTAATAAATAAAGAAATAACAAACTGGTGAACGAGATGAAGAGGCTGTTCCCAAAGTCTTATCTAGTATCTACAAACTACCCCCTCCTGTGCTAGGGGGTAGTCGTTTAAAAATAGATTTTTGGGGTAGACCCTTCTCTTTATAACTTTTATCTCATTCTATTGTTCGTGTACTTTGTGATCAGCGTGTTCCGAAGTTGTACGTAGGTTTGCATGATCGTGTCGGCACATTCCTGCGTGTATTTGTTGAGTAATTCTGTCGCTTTCTTGGGATTTTTCTTTTGCAAAGCGATAAACTCTTTCTCGATCTCAGCGTTACGTTCGAAGAATGATTGTTCCATGGGAGCTCGTGCGGCGTTCAAATCCTTTTTTCCGTCCTGCCAGTTCAGGTAGAGTAAATTATCGACAAAATCAATGGCCCAGCGAGCGGAATTGTCGGAGTATTCTTTGGGGTTATACGTGGAATAGACTTCCGGGATGCGGGTCACACCCGTGAAGATGGGCAGGTAAGGCGACGTGTAGGCGTTATCTTGGAAAACCCAGTATATTCCACCGATTTCCCGAGGAAAATCCGAGCGGAGCTGAGCAACCATACCGTATTCCCCGTCAACCCGTGCTACTAGGCGTCTGCGAGTAGTCTTCATTAATTTTTGCGTTTCACCGGATGGGAAAGGGGTGGCCAGTTTACTTTTCACCATGTTCCCGTTCTTGTCCGGGTAATACCAAATGGCGTCATTCTCTTTGTCATAGATGGTTCCCGAGAACGTGGAACGTTGGAAGTCCATGAAGTCTTTCACGGAAACTTTTTGCTCTGGTTTAAAGGAGAACGGGTACACGCTAAGCGGTTCCACGTATTGGATGTACTGGTTTAAGTTATCAAACGGGTTGTTGGTACGTCTGGACGGGATCGGGTCGAGAGAGGGTGCGAATGTGTTGACGAATAACCAAAAACGGTTTGTGGCCCATTCTCTGGGAGTCGGGGCATAAACATCCTGCCAAATGAAAGGTTTTCCGCTTGCCGGGGAATACCAACCGTTTTCAATGGCTACCTGCTGATAGTTGGAAGAGGCACGGAATTGTTCCGGTTTTGAAAGATCTATTTCTTTAATGATGCTCCAGTTGGGAATAATGGCGATTTCATCGTCCGGCACTCGTTGAGCGGCCCAGATCACTCCCGGCTTACCACTTTCTGGGGTCCAGTTTTTACCGACACTGAAAAGTTCAAGAACCCATACTCCTTCCGGGTCTGCGATCGTGAGACATTCTGATTCCGGTCCGCAAGAGGGAAGGAACCCGTATTTTTCCATGAGCGAGGTGATGAGGGTGAGGGCCTCTTCTGCCGTTTTGCAACGTTGTAAGGAAAAAATCATGGCTTGTTCCACGGTCATGATCTGTTTCCCTTCTCCTTTGTTTACTTGTAATTCGGGACGTTGGCTTGTGGTGCTTTCCCCGATACATAGCTGGTACTCGTTGATGTGAGAGTAAGCGGATTGGAAATATGTGTAGGTTTGCTCAACTTGCGGGATGTAGCCTAAGATTTCCCCGTTGTCTTCCAAGGGAAGGTCAACTCGCTGTATGCCGTAATACACGGGAGCCATACTTCCTTTGGGGAATTTCTGGCCCGCCACGACCCGGATACGACAATCCGCACCGGCATCCGTGTGTGAATTTAAAACACTACCGTCGACCGTGGCTTTTTTGCCGGCCACAATGATCGTGCAGGCTTTTCCTGTCTGTAAAAAGAGGAAGGCTACTGCTAGAAGTAAAAAAAAAAGTTTTCATGTGTAATATGATTTTTTTGTTTTGTGATTTATCAGAGTGCAATGTTGCAATATTTATTTTAACAAAAAAAATTAAAAGCACGAAATAATACAAATTTTAGAGATAGAGTACTTTATGTTTCTCGGTTGTTTCTTTTATGGCATCGATAATTGCAAATAATTTATTGTATCATTTTTGGAATAAGGCTATTTTTTTTTGGTATATCTTCATAAAATTATTCTTTCTTGTCGATATAGCTATAAAAAGAGATGTTCTGATTGGGGAATTTTAAAATCAGCATTTTTAAAATCAGAGATTTTGTCTTTTACATTCTGAATGTTTTTCTCAGAAGTCTTACATTTGGAGCGTGCGTGAGTATCCCGTGGCGTTAATTTGATTGAAAGGAACGTTCATGGAATGCACGTATGCGCTGTAAAACATTTTTTCTCAAATTCTGATTGTAAAGATTAAATTCTTCCACGTGTAGATTCCCTTTAGGTAAAAGTACTTCCACGCTGGGAATATAATATTTGTCTTCATCAATTCCTGTTACCACGATTGTATGGATGGAAGGGTCGATAGATGCGGTAAAACCTTGATAAGAAACTCCGGGGCTAGCATCCGTTTTCCAGTTCAGTGGATTAATGCACACGATGTTGTTTTTGAACAATGGAGAAATTGCTTCCGGTTTTGTCACGCTATTGAATCCGATGATCACCCCCACGTCCGTAGAGTCTTTAGCCATTCGTAGATAAGGATAACTATCTAGTTCCTCTTGTGTGATTGTATACCCGATGGCGTAAGATGCGACTAAGTGCTGGTAGATATCCGGTGTTATTTCGTGTTTCAATAATTCGATCACGGCTTTTGCTCCTTGGCTGTGACCGGCAAGAATGAAAGGACGTCCTTGATTGTAATTGTTCAAATAATAACGAAAGGCGGCTACCACGTCTTTATAAGCCAATTGAAAACGTTTTTCGATGAGAGCAGTGTCCAAAGACAACCAGCTGTCCATCGAAATCTGACGGTAATAGGGAGAGAAAAAATTACAACTGTCCGACAAGACATTTTTGGCCAATCGAATAGACGGGTCTACCATTTGACGCTGTTTTGTATTGAATATGTCCATGTTATGTTGTATTTGCCCGAGGCTGTCGGTATAATCCCAAATGCAAGTAGGCACCACGTAAAAAATATCGACCTTTTTGTTCATGTCCTCTTGATTGGCCTCGAACCAACACTTGCTATCCGAGTAATCCACCTCGTCATTCGTGGAGTCTGAAGAAATTTTCCCGCAGGAGATAAATAAAAGCAAGGAGCAAAAAGCAAAAATATATTTCAAAACAGCCTTCCCCATAATTTTATTTTTGATGTAAAATTTAAGGCAAAAATAGGTATTTTCTTTATATGTTTTTGTGGAATAAACGTTTTATCTTGCCGCGGATTTACTCTTAAGTTTGTAAGTGAACTATTTCTAGGGTAATAGGGGAAAACCCAATGAATAGCTGATGTACATTCGATGCATATAGGGATTAAAGACGTATCACTTTCGAATCAAAGACGTATCAAAGGCGTTCACGAGTGTCTTTGATGCGTCTTTGATTCGAAAGTGCAGGGTGGGAGAAATTATTCTTTCATAGAATTTCATCGGTTTATTGTTGGCTAACATTCTCACAGTCTTATGCTTTTTTCAAAAAAAAAGATAGAAATGTTTGGTGGTGATGGATAAAGTTGCTACCTTTGCGAGCCAAATTGAATAAAAGTAACTAATTTAAAAGTACTTGTATGCCAACTATTCAACAGTTAGTAAGAAAAGGAAGAACAAAAATCCAGGACAAGAGCAAGGCTCCGGCTTTGGATGCTTGCCCGCAAAGACGCGGGGTTTGCGTTCGTGTGTACACGACAACCCCGAAGAAACCGAACTCAGCGATGAGAAAGGTTGCCAGAGTTAGATTAACCAACGGGAAAGAGGTGAATGCCTACATTCCGGGAGAAGGACACAACTTGCAAGAGCACTCTATCGTGTTGATCAGAGGTGGTCGTGTAAAAGACCTTCCGGGAGTTCGTTATCACTTGGTTCGCGGTACATTGGATGCTGCCGGTGTAAACGGTCGTTTACAAGGTCGTTCTAAGTATGGCGCTAAGAGACCGAAAAAAGGTGCTGCAGCAGCTCCGGCAAAAGGTAAGAAGTAAAAAGATTAATTGACAGGAGTTGTTTATGGGTTGTTCCCGAAAAGTTGAGTAAATGGTCGTGAGACCGTTGAAGACCGGTAAGGGCAGCGAACGAACAAATTCGTAAACTAGAAGAGATGAGAAAAAGTAAACCAAAAAAAAGAATCCTGTTACCGGACCCGAAGTTCAACGACGTGTTGGTTACCCGGTTCGTTAATGATTTAATGGTAGATGGGAAGAAGTCTATCGCGTTTAGAATTTTCTATGATGCAATCGACATTGTAGACGAGAAAATGGCCAAGAAGGAAGAGAAACCTGCATTGGACATCTGGAAGCAAGCTTTGGAGAATATTACTCCGCAAGTAGAGGTTAAAAGCCGTCGTGTAGGTGGTGCAACATTCCAAGTGCCGATGGAAATCAACCCGATGAGAAAAAGAGCTATCTCCGTGAAAAATATGATATTGTTCTCTCGCAAAAGAAGCGGAAGAAACATGGCAGAAAAACTAGCTGCTGAAATCATGGCTGCATACAAGGAAGAAGGAGCGGCTTTCAAGAAGAAAGAGGATATTCATCGTATGGCTGAAGCCAACAGAGCTTTTGCACATTTCAGATTTTAATTGAAGGGATAAGATAAATGGCAAAGAGAGATTTACATTTTACAAGAAACATCGGTATCATGGCTCACATTGATGCCGGTAAAACGACAACAACTGAGCGTATCCTGTATTTCACCGGAGTGAATCACAAAATCGGTGAAACGCATGATGGTACGGCTACCATGGACTGGATGGTACAAGAGCAGGAGAGAGGTATCACCATTACTTCTGCCGCTACTACCTGTTTCTGGAATTATCAAGGTCAGCAATATAAAGTAAATATTATTGACACTCCGGGGCACGTTGACTTTACCGTTGAGGTGGAGCGTTCATTGCGTGTGTTGGACGGTGCTGTTGCATTGTTCTGTGCCGTGGGTGGAGTTGAGGCGCAATCGGAAACTGTTTGGCGTCAAGCTAATAAATACGGTGTTCCGAGAATCGCTTTCGTGAATAAAATGGACCGTTCAGGTGCTGATTTCTTCAAAGCAGTACGTGAGATCCGCGAAAAATTACACGCGAATCCTATTCCATTACAGTTACCGATCGGTGCTGAGGATGGATTCCAGGGAGTTATCGATTTGATCGAGATGAAAGCTTACGTGTGGGAGAATGGTGAATTGGAAGCTACTATCAAGGAAATTCCGGCGAATTTATTGGCAGAAGCTCAGGAATGGAGAGAGAAATTAGTTGAGGCCGCTGCCGTTCAGGATGAGGCTTTGATGGAGCGTTTCTTCGAAGATCCTGAATCAATCACTGTTGAAGAATTGAAAGCAGTGGTTCGTAAGGCCGTTATCGCTATGGACTTTTGTCCTGTGATGTGCGGTTCTTCATTCAAGAACAAAGGTGTTCAGAACCTGTTGGATGCTGTTATCGCTTACTTGCCGCACCCGCTGGATATTCCGGCTGCTGCTGGTAAAAGACCGCGTACGGAAGAGGCTGTGACTTTCGAGATTGATCCGGAAGCCCCGCTTTCTGCATTGGCATTCAAGATCGCTACTGACCCGTTCGTGGGACGTTTGTGTTACACTCGCGTTTACTCCGGTAAGATCGAGTCTGGTTCATACGTGTACAACCCGCGTACAGAGAAAAAAGAACGTATTTCTCGTTTGTTCCAAATGCACTCAAATAAACAACAGCCGAAGGATGTAATCGAGGCCGGTGATATTTGTGCTTGTGTTGGATTTAAAGATATTCGTACTGGAGATACTCTATGTACCGAGGAAAACCCGATCGTGTTAGAGAGTATGACTTTCCCCGAGCCAGTGATCGGTATCGCTGTAGAGCCGCTTACACAGAAAGATACTGACAAGTTGGGTATGGCTTTGTCTAAATTGGCAGAAGAGGACCCGACATTCCGCGTAAAAACGGATGAAGATTCAGGTCAAACTGTAATTAGCGGTATGGGTGAGCTTCACTTGGATATTATCCTTGACCGTCTGAGACGTGAATTCAAGGTTGAATGTAACCAAGGAGCTCCTCAGGTGGCTTACAAAGAGGCTATTAACGGAACCGTTGAACATCGTCACGTGTTCAAGAAGCAAACCGGAGGTCGTGGTAAATTCGCTGACATCATCTTTAGAATGGAGCCGGCTGAAGAAGGCAAAGAAGGTTTGACTTTCGTGAATGAGGTGAAGGGTGGTAATATTCCGAAGGAATTTATCCCTTCTGTAGAGAAAGGATTCAAAGATGCGATGGCTAATGGTGTTTTGGCCGGTTATGAACTTGTTAGTTTAAAGATCACTTTGCTTGACGGTTCATTCCACCCGGTTGACTCCGATGCGTTGTCTTTCGAAATGGCCGCTAAAATCGGTTATAAGGAAGCCGCTCAAAAGGCTAGACCCGTGTTGTTGGAACCGATCATGAAACTTGAGGTGGTAACCCCGGAAGAGTATATGGGAGATATTATCGGAGACTTGAACCGTCGTCGCGGACAGGTTGAAGGAATGGAATCAAGAGCTGGGGCTCGCGTGATCGAGGCTAAAGTGCCGCTAGCAGAGCAATTCGGTTACGTGACCGTTTTGAGAACCTTGTCTTCCGGTCGTGCAAGTTCATCCATGGAATTCTCTCACTACGCTGAAGTTCCGAAGGGTATTGCCAAAGAAGTGGTAGAGAAAAATAACGGTAGAGTAGAACTATTATAAGAATTTTAGATTGCTGATTTACGATTCAAGAGTGATCGAGAATCGTAAATCTTAAATCATAAATCATAATTAAAAACATGAGCCAAAAAATCAGAATTAAGTTGAAATCTTACGATCACAACTTGGTTGACAAGTCTGCAGAGAAGATTGTAAAGACAGTGAAGGCTACCGGAGCAGTGGTTAGTGGTCCGATTCCACTTCCTACTCACAAGGGAATTTTTACTGTAAACCGCTCTACGTTCGTGAACAAAAAGAGCCGCGAGCAATTCTTGGTATGCACGTTCAAAAGATTAATCGACATCTACAGTTCAACTGCAGGTACGATTGACGCCTTGATGAAACTTGAATTACCGAGTGGTGTTGAAGTAGAGATTAAAGTTTGATAACGGCGAAAACCTATGTCGTTATTAAGAGATTGAAAACCTATTTTTAAAAAGAGAAAAAAGAGATGCCAGGTTTAATTGGAAAAAAAGTCGGAATGACTTCCGTATTCAGTGCCGAGGGAAAAAGTATTCCATGCACTGTGATTGAGGCCGGTCCATGTGTTGTAACTCAAGTAAAGACTATTGAGAAAGATGGTTACACAGCAATTCAGTTGGGTTTTGATGACAAAAAAGAGAAAAACACAACCAAACCGCTAAGTGGACACTTTAAAAAGGCAGGCACAACTCCGAAAAGAAAACTCGTGGAATTTTCAGGGTATGATGTCGAGTACAAGTTAGGTGATGTAATTGACGTGAACTTGTTCGAAGGAACAGAGTACGTTGATGTAGTCGGGACTAGTAAAGGAAAAGGTTTCCAAGGTGTTGTGAAACGCCATGGATTTGCCGGAGTAGGAGAGGCTACTCACGGTCAGCACAACCGTCAAAGAAAACCGGGATCTATCGGTGCTTGTTCTACACCGTCACGCGTGTTCAAAGGAATGCGTATGGGTGGACAAACAGGTGGTGACAGAATAACGGTTCAGAACTTGGAAGTGCTGAAAGTGATACCTGAAAATAATTTGTTATTGGTGAAGGGTTCTATTCCCGGAGCTAAAGGTTCATACGTAATTATCGAGAAGTAATGGAGTTAAGTGTATTAAACATTGCCGGACAAGAGACAGGCAGGAAGGTAGAGTTAAACGACGCTATCTTCGGGATTCAGCCTAACGAGCACGCTATTTATCTTGATGTAAAGCAGTTTTTAGCGAACAACCGCCAAGGGACCCACAAGTCAAAACAAAGAAATGAAATTTCCGGTAGTACCCGCAAGCTGAAAAAGCAAAAAGGTACCGGTGGCGCCCGTGCAGGTGGTATCAAGAACCCTCTGTTTAGAGGAGGGGGTAGAGTGTTTGGACCCGTACCAAGAGATTATAGCTTCAAATTGAACAAGAAGCTGAAAAGATTGGCCCGTAAATCAGCATTATCTGTAAAAGCCGCCTCTAATGCGGTAACTATTGTTGAGGATCTCAACTTCGAGGCACCGAAAACAAAACAGATGATTCAGCTGTTTAACAACCTGAAATTAGATAATCGTAACATCCTGTTGGTTACCAATGATATGAACGATAATGTTCTGTTGTCAGCTCGTAACTTACAATACGTGGATGTGATGAGAGTTAGCGATCTTGCAACTTACAATATCATGAGAGCTAAGAGTCTTGTGTTCGTTGAAAGTTCAGTGCAGGGCCTAAATGAAATGTTCAATCTTAATGAAGAGTAAGACATGCAAGTAATTGTGAAGCCCATTTTGTCAGAAAAAATGACTGCATTGACTGACAAGCAGAACAGAGTAGCATTCGTTGTTAGCAAAGCAGCGAATAAATTAGAGATTAAGAGAGCAGTTGAAGCGATGTATAGCGTGACCGTGAAATCCGTGAACACGATGGTGTACCAAGGAGATGCTAAATCTCGTTACACGAAAGCAGGTGTTATTTCCGGAAGAACCGCTTCCTTCAAGAAAGCAATTGTGACCTTAGCAGAAGGTGATAGTATTGATTTTTTTAGCAATATTTAATTAAGATGGCTGTAAGAAAATTAAACCCTGTAACTCCTGGTCAGAGACATAAGGTAGCGATTACCTTTGATCAGTTGACTACAGATAGACCTGAGAAATCATTGTTAGGACCAAAGAGTAAAACTGGTGGACGTAACAACACTGGTAAAATGACAATGAGATATATAGGTGGTGGTCATAAACAAAGATACAGAATAATAGATTTCAAACGCGACAAGGATAATGTTCCGGCTCGTGTTGCAACGATCGAGTACGATCCCAATCGTACGGCGAGAATTGCTCTATTAGTGTATGCAGATGGAGAAAAACGTTATATCGTGGCACCGGATGGTTTGCAAGTTGGTCAAACCGTGATGAGTGGTGCAGGTGTCGCTCCGGAAGTTGGAAATGCATTGTTCTTATCTGAAATCCCATTAGGTACAATCATTCATAACATCGAGTTAAGACCGCAACAAGGAGCCGTGATGGCTCGTAGCGCCGGTTCTTATGCTCAGTTAGTAGCAAGAGAAGGGAAATACGCTTCAATCAAGTTACCTTCTGGTGAAGTTCGTATGGTACTGTTAACCTGTCGTGCAACTGTTGGTACGGTGTCTAACTCCGACCACGCACTGGAACGTTCAGGTAAAGCAGGTCGTACTCGCTGGTTAGGCCGCAGACCTCGCGTGAGAGGTGTCGTAATGAACCCGGTTGATCACCCGATGGGTGGTGGTGAAGGCCGCGCTTCAGGAGGACATCCTCGTTCAAGAAAAGGCTTGTTGGCTAAGGGTTACAAGACTAGAGCTCCTAAGAAACACTCTAGCAAGTATATCATAGAAAGAAGGAAAAAATAACTGATTAATTATTGATGTTATGAGTCGTTCGTTAAAAAAAGGCCCTTTTATTGATTTCAAGTTAGAGAGAAAAGTATTGGTAATGAATGAGTCCAATAAAAAATCGGTTATTAAAACCTGGGCTCGTCGTTCCATGATCTCTCCGGACTTCGTAGGGCACACTATCGCTGTACACAACGGTAATAAATTTATCCCGGTATTCGTGACTGAAAATATGGTAGGTCATAAATTGGGAGAATTTGCGCCGACACGTACATTTAGAGGCCATGCTGATAAAAAGAAAAAGTAATGCATGGTAAAGTTGAACTAAAGAAGATGTATTAAAATGGGTGCAAGAAAAAGATTAAGAGCAAATCAGAATAAAGAAGCCAAAAAAGAAAAGGCTTTTGCAATTCTTCGCGATTGTCCTACATCTCCTCAAAAAATGAGATTGGTGGCAGACTTGATCCGCGGAGTAGATGTACAAAAAGCTTTGGATATGCTTAAATTTTGTCCTAAAGAAGCTGCTCGTAGAGTTGAAAAGTTGTTGCTTTCAGCAATTGCTAACTGGGAACAAAAGAACGAGGGTAAACGTGTCGACGAGGCCTCCTTGTTCGTTCAGGAAATTTTCGTTGATGGTGCAGGTATGTTGAAAAGACTTAGACCGGCCCCGCAAGGAAGAGCACACCGGATTCGTAAACGTTCAAATCACGTGACGATCGTGTTGGGAAGCAAGACAGCTGTTGAAAACATTACAAAAGAATAGTTAGCATGGGACAGAAAGTTAATCCAATAAGCAATAGATTAGGAATCATCAGAGGATGGGATTCTAACTGGTTTGGCGGTAAGAACTATGGCGATAAATTGGTGGAAGATTACAAGATCAGAAAGTATCTGAACGCCCGTCTCGCTAAAGCAGGAATCGCTAAAATTGTTATCGAGAGAACCCTGAAGCTAATCACGATCACGATCAACACCGCTCGTCCGGGTATTATTATCGGTAAAGGCGGACAGGAAGTTGATAAGTTGAAAGAGGAGCTGAAGAAGATCACCGATAAGGAAGTTCAAATTAATATCTTCGAGATCAAACGTCCCGAGTTGGATGCCGTGATCGTGGGTAATAATATAGCTCGTCAGCTGGAAGGTCGTGTGGCTTACCGTAGAGCAATCAAGATGGCTATCGCTTCTACCATGAGAATGGGTGCTGAAGGTATCAAGATCTTGATTTCCGGTCGTTTGAACGGTGCTGAAATGGCAAGAGCCGAAATCTACAAAGAAGGTAGAATTCCATTGCACACGTTCCGTGCTGATATTGATTACGCTCAGGCCGAGGCATTGACAACCTACGGTCAGCTAGGTATTAAAGTTTGGATTTGCAAGGGAGAAGTTTATGGAAAACGTGAGCTGGTTCCGAATGCACTGGTTGGCGCTCAGAAAGAGAACAACAACCGTCCGAATAATGCCGGTAAAAAAGGCGGGTTCAAAAAGAGAAAAAAATAGTCTTTTAACTTTTAAATAGATCAAGAGCTATGTTACAGCCAAAAAGGACTAAATACAGAAGATCGCAGAAAGGGAGAATGAGAGGGAATGCCCAAAGAGGACATGAACTTGCATTTGGGTCTTTCGGGATCAAGGCGTTGGAGAATATGTGGATTGAACAACGCCAGATTGAAGCGGCCCGTGTTGCAGTAACTCGTTATATGCAAAGGCAGGGTCAGATATGGATTCGTATATTTCCAGATAAACCTATTACTAAGAAACCCGCTGAGGTTCGTATGGGTAAGGGTAAGGGATCTCCAGAAGGGTTCGTTGCTCCTGTTACTCCGGGTCGTATTCTTTTCGAGGCAGATGGAGTACCGTATGCAATCGCTAAAGAGGCTTTGCGCCTGGCAGCACAAAAGCTACCCATCGCTACTAAGTTCGTGGTTAGACGTGATTACACTGAGTAGTCGAGAGACTATTTTGAATTTCGAAACGAAAAATTGTAAGAGAAATGAAAACATCAGAAATTAAGGATTTAACCACCGAAGAGATAAGAGAAAAGATCGAGACAGAAAAGGCTGCCTTGACCAAGATGAAGATGAACCATGCTGTTTCTCCACTTGAGAACCCGATGTTAATCCGGACGACAAGAAGAAACATCGCTAGATTGATGACGGAGTTACGCAAACGTGAATTAAATAAGTAGTAGAAAAATGGAAAGAAATCTTAGAAAAGAGCGTACCGGTCTTGTGGTAAGCAACAAGATGGACAAATCTATCACGGTTGCCGTTCATTTTAAGGAGAAACACCCGATTTACGGGAAGTTCGTCAACAAGACCAAGAAGTTCACTGCTCACGATGAGAAAAATGAATGTAACATCGGGGATACAGTGAGAATTATGGAGACCCGTCCTTTGAGTAAAACCAAGAGATGGAGATTAGTTGAAATCATTGAAAGAGCTAAGTAATCATGATACAACAAGAGAGTAGATTGACCGTAGCCGACAACAGCGGCGCTAGAGAAGTGCTTTGTATCCGTGTTCTTGGTGGTACCAAGAAAAGATATGCACGCGTGGGCGATAAAATCGTTGTTGCCGTGAAGAACGCCATCCCGAACGGTGAAGTAAAAAAAGGTTCAGTTAGTAAGGCTGTGGTAGTTCGTGTAAGTAAAGAGTACAGACGTCCGGACGGATCTTATATCCGCTTTGATGACAATGCTTGCGTGTTATTAAACAATGCGGGTGAAATGAGAGGAACTCGTATCTTCGGACCTGTTGCCAGAGAAGTTCGTGAGGGTTATACCAAGATTGTGTCATTAGCCCCCGAGGTACTTTAAGATTTTAGATTTATGATTTTGGATTTTAGATTGCATAATCGAATTTCTTGAATCATAAGTCGTAAATCATAAATCATAAATAATTTATACGATGAGCAAGAAGTTTCATATAAAGAAAGGTGACTTAGTTCAGGTAAATGCAGGAGAAGACAGAGGAAAGCAGGGAAAAGTGCTTGAAATGATTCCGGACAAGCAAAGAGCTATTGTTGAGGGTATCAACTTGGTAAGCAAACATACCAAACCCAACGCAACTCACCCGCAAGGAGGAATTATCAAAAAGGAAGCTCCTATTCACATTTCCAACTTGAACGTGGTTGATCCGGTTACTGGAAAACCGACAAAGGTAGGACGTAGACGGAATGCCGAAGGAAAATTAGTAAGATACGCTAAGAAATCCGGACAGGAATTGAAATAGTAAAATAAATAATTGCAGGTTGTCCCAGAGCAACTTGCAATTATTAATTTAAATTTGTAGCTTTGCAGCCGCAAATTTAGTATAATATGCCGTGAGGCATAATAACCAAATAATTATAAATGAAATACGTACCAAATTACAAAACAAAGTATAACGAAGAAATTGTACCGACTTTGATGAAAGAGTTCGGATACAAGTCAGTTATGCAAGCACCCAGATTGGAGAAGATAGTAATCAATCAGGGCGTGGGATCATCCATCCAGGATAAGAAAATCCTTGAGTTTTCAATGAACGAGATTGCAACCATTACCGGCCAAAAGCCTGTTGCTTGTAAATCTACCAAGGACGTTTCTAACTTTAAATTACGTAAAGGAATGCCGATCGGTGTTAGAGTAACCTTACGTAAAGAACGTATGTATGAATTTTTAGAAAGACTTATTGTTTCTGCGCTTCCGCGTATCCGCGACTTCAAAGGGATCAACAATAAGCTTGATGGAAGAGGAAATTACACATTAGGAATAGAGGAGCAGATCATTTTCCCAGAAATCGTGTTGGACAATGTTCACAAGATCATGGGAATGAATGTAACGTTTGTAACTTCGGCTAATACCGACGAAGAGGCTTTTGCTCTTCTAAGAGAATTTGGATTACCATTTAAAAAGAACTAAAAAAAAAGCGAAATGGCAAAAGAATCAATGAAGGCCCGTGAGGTAAAGCGTGCAAAATTGGTAGAAAAGTACGCCGCAAAACGAGCTAAATTAAAAGAGGAAGGAGACTATATTGGATTAAGCCTTCTGCCTAAGAATTCAAGTCGCGTTCGTTTGCATAATAGATGCAAATTGACGGGAAGACCGAGAGGGTACATGAGACAATTTGGTATAAGCAGAATTCAATTCCGCGAAATGGCATCTGCCGGACTTATACCTGGAGTTAAAAAGGCTAGTTGGTAATATTTAAAATTTGAAGAGATGACAGATCCAATAGCAGATTTCCTGACTCGTATTAGGAATGCAGTAAAAGCAGGTCATAAAGTTGTGGATATCCCCGGGTCAAAAATGAAACGGGAAATGACCAAAATCTTAAAAGAAAAAGGATATATCCTGAATTATAAATTCGAGCAAGATGGTGTTAGAAGCAACATTAAAATTGCTTTGAAATATCATCCTGAAACGAAGGCTCCCGCCATTAGGACATTGACACGTGTTTCAAAACCGGGTCTGAGACGTTACACGAACGTAGAGGATATGCCTTGCGTGTTAAACGGATTAGGTATCGCGATTTTGTCAACGTCATTAGGCGTAATGTCTGATAAAGAAGCTCGCCAAAAGAATGTTGGTGGAGAAGTATTGTGTTATGTTTATTAATAAAAAGGGCGGAAAATGTCACGAATAGGAAAATTACCAATAGATATACCACAAGGGGTTACAGTTACTGTAAATCCTGATAACACGGTCGTAGTTAAAGGTCCTAAGGGAGAACTTTCTCAGGGCGTACACGCAGATATGATCGTGAAAGTGGAAGGAGCTCACGTTGTTGTAGAGCGTCCGTCAGAAGATAAAGCTCATAAAGCCATGCACGGTTTATACCGTTCCTTGATTCACAACATGGTTGTAGGTGTTTCTGAAGGTTACACGATCAAACAAGAGTTGGTCGGAGTAGGTTACAGAGCAAATGCTGAAGGTCAAGTTCTTGAACTGGGATTAGGTTATTCACACGGAATCTTCATGGTGTTACCGAACGAAGTGAAAGTAAGTGTGCTTAATGAAAAACGTGCAAACCCGATTATCACGCTGGAAAGTTGCGATAAACAATTGATCGGTCAGGTAGCGGCCAAGATTCGTTCATTCCGTAAACCGGAACCGTATAAAGGTAAAGGTATTAAATTTGTGGGTGAAGTTCTTCGTCGTAAGGCTGGTAAATCAGCTAAAGTTTAATCACCTGTAAAAAAAAGTAATGTTATGGCTTTAACTAAGGTAGAAAGAAGAATAAGAATAAAGAGAAGAATACGTAAAGTAATCTTCGGAACAGCTGAGAGACCCCGTTTGTCCGTATACCGTTCAAACACGCAAATTTCTGCTCAGTTGATAGATGATAATGCCGGAAAAACTCTGGTGTCAGCATCTTCTTTATGCAAAGAGATCGCTGAAAAGAAAGGTAACAAGACAGAACAGGCTCAATTATTGGGTGCCATGCTTGCTGAAAAAGCAAAAGCAGTCGGAATTACCGCTGTTGTGTTTGACAGAAACGGGTATTTATATCACGGAAGAGTGAAAGCATTAGCAGATGCAGCTCGTAACGGTGGTCTTAATTTTTAAAAGTAGGCAAGAATGGAACAGAAGATTAATAGTGCAGACTTGGAATTGAAAGACAGATTGGTGGCTATCAACCGTGTAACGAAAGTTACCAAGGGAGGTAGAACATTCAGTTTCTCTGCTATCGTGGTTGTAGGCGACGAAAACGGTACCGTGGGTTATGGCTTAGGTAAAGCTAACGAGGTAACTACCGCTATTGCAAAAGGCGTTGAGGCTGCGAAAAAAAATTTGATTAAAGTACCTGTGTTGAAAGGAACTCTTCCTCACGAGCAAGAGGCTAAATATAGTGGTGCAACTGTATTCATGCGTCCCGCTTCTTCCGGTACCGGGCTGGTTGCCGGAGGTGCTATGCGTGCCGTATTGGAAAGTGTAGGAGTGAAAGACGTGTTGGCAAAATCTAAAGGATCGTCCAACCCTCACAACTTGGTAAAAGCAACTTTTGCTGCTTTGAAGTTATTGAGAGATCCTCGTATGATTGCCCAACAGAGAGGAATTAGTCTTGACAAAGTGTTTAACGGATAAACTGGAAGTAACGATGGCAAAGATTAAAATTACATTGGTAAGAAGTAGAATTGGTAGTGATAAACGTCAAGTTGCTACTTTGAACGCACTGGGCCTCGGGAAAGTGAACAGTAGTGTTGAACACGAAACTTCACCGCAAATCATGGGAATGGTTGCTAAAGTGCAACATCTTGTACGCGTGGAGGAAGTAAAGTAATTGTTAAACCTATTTTAAAGAGTATACAATGGATTTAAGTAGCTTAAAACCGGCTGCCGGATCAACTCACAGAGAAAAGAGAATTGGTCGTGGTCAAGGTTCCGGAAAAGGAGGTACTTCTACAAGAGGGCATAAGGGAGCCAAATCAAGATCAGGTTATAAATCTAAGATTGGTTTTGAAGGGGGACAGATGCCTTTGCAGAGACGTGTACCGAAATTTGGCTTTAAAAATATAAACAGAGTAGAATATAAAGCTATCAATGTAGGGATGCTTCAGGCTTTGGCTGAAAGAGATAATCTTACCGTGATCGACCGGGAGGTATTAATTCAAGCCGGGTTAATGTCTAAGAACGATCTTCTTAAGGTATTAGGTGACGGAGCGTTAACTGCTAAGCTTGAGGTGAAAGCTGATGCTTTCTCCGCTAAAGCGGTAGCCGCTATTGAGGCTGTTGGCGGAACAGTAGTTAAATTGTAAGATTAAAAATTTGGGAGTTTAAAGTTGTTTTTAAAATAGAATTACTATTTTTGAAACAACTTTAACAAAATCCCAAATCAATGCCTTAAAAGAAAGAACTTATGAAGTTATTTGATACATTAAAGAACATTTGGAAAATAGAAGAGCTCAAGACTAGGATCCTTACTACGCTTGGGCTTATTCTCGTTTACAGGTTAGGAACAGAGATCGTACTGCCGGGTATCGACCCTCATGGTTTGCAAGCTCTGAAAGATCAAACATCCAGTGGAGTATTAGGCTTGTTGGATATGTTCTCAGGAGGTGCATTCTCGAACGCGTCGGTATTTGCGTTAGGTATTATGCCCTACATCTCCGCATCCATCGTTGTGCAGTTATTGGGAATTGCGGTTCCTTATTTCCAGCGCTTACAGAAGGAAGGCGAGAGCGGTAGACGTAAGATTAACCAGATTACGCGGTACCTCACATTAGTTATCCTGGTATTACAAGGTTCGGCGTATCTTACAAACTTGAAAGCTCAGGTACCGGCAGAGGCTTTTGTATCTACTGGTTTTTGGCAATTCCAGCTCCCTTCCATCGTGATCATGGCTGCAGGTTCAATGTTTGTCCTGTGGTTGGGAGAGAGAATTACTGATAAAGGAATCGGTAACGGTGTGTCCATCATCATTATGATCGGTATCATCGCTCGTTTACCGTTCGCTTTCTTTGCAGAGTTAACTTCCAGAGTTTCTCAACAAGGAGGAGGTTTGGTAGCATTCTTGATCGAGTTGATCATATTATTCCTGGTATTCTGTGGGTCAATCCTGCTTGTACAGGGGACACGTAAAGTGCCTGTACAGTATGCCAAGAGAATTGTGGGCAACAAACAATATGGTGGCGTTCGTCAATACATTCCATTGAAGATCAACGCTGCTGGAGTTATGCCTATCATCTTCGCTCAGGCTATCATGTTATTGCCTATTTCTTTGATAAACTATGCAAATTCGGAATCATTATCCGGTTTTGCTGCAGCGTTTTCAAACTTCACTGGATTCTGGTATAACTTTACCTTCTTTATCATGATTGTTGCGTTTACTTATTTCTACACGGCTATCACGGTGAATCCGATGCAAATGTCTGAGGATATGAAGAAGAACGGTGGATTTATTCCGGGAGTAAAACCGGGAAGAAAAACGATGGAGTTCCTTGATACCATTATGTCTAGAATCACTCTTCCTGGATCTATATTCCTGGGAATTGTAGCAATTCTTCCGGCTTTTGCCCAGATTTCGGGTGTTAACCATCAGTTTGCTCAGTTCTATGGAGGTACGTCTTTGTTGATTTTGGTTGGTGTAGTGTTGGATACATTGCAACAAATCGAATCACATTTGTTGATGCGTCACTATGACGGGTTGATGAAATCGGGACGTATTAAAGGTAAAAATCCTGGAGGACCTGCTGCATATTAAGAAATAAATTGTACTTTTGCGGCATGATTTTTTTAAAGACACAAGAGGAGATTGAGTTATTGCGGGAAAGCAACCAATTAGTAGGAAAGACTCTGGGTGAGGTGTCCAAACACATTCGCCCGGGTATTTCGACTTTAGAGTTGGATAAGATCGCTGAGGATTTTATTCGTTCGAATGGTGGCGTTCCCGGATTTCTTGGGTATGGAGGGTTTCCAAACACGCTTTGTATTTCAGTGAATGACGAAGTGGTCCATGGGATTCCGTCCTCTCGTCGTTTGGAGGAAGGTGATGTCGTATCCGTTGATTGCGGGGTTGTGAAGAATGGTTTTTATGGGGATAGCGCCTATACTTTTGCTGTCGGGGAGGTTCGTGATGAAGTGAAAAAGCTTTTACAAGTGACAAAAGATAGCTTGTACAAAGGAATAGAACAGGCTGTTGCGGGAATGCGGATAGGAGATATTGGTTATGCCGTGCAGTCGTATGCTGAAGCGAATGGATTCTCTGTCGTTAGAGAACTGGTTGGTCATGGCGTGGGAAAGAGCTTGCATGAAGAGCCTCAAGTCCCGAACTATGGACGAAGAGGACAAGGATGCAAATTGAAGATCGGAATGGTGATTGCTATTGAGCCCATGATTAATATGGGAGCCCGTAACGTTTTCCAGATGGCGGACGGATGGACAATAAAGACCAGAGATCATTTGCCCGCCGCACATTTCGAGCATACGTTGGCTATCAGAAAAGGTGAAGCTGACATTTTGTCAACATTTGAATATATAGAGACAGGAAATTGTAAAAATTGAATTATGGCGAAACAGCCTTCGATAGAGCAAGATGGAGTAATAACGGAAGCATTGTCAAATGCTATGTTTCGTGTTGAACTGGAAAACGGGCATATTATAACAGCCCACATTTCGGGAAAGATGCGAATGCACTATATAAAGATACTTCCGGGAGATAGAGTGAGAGTGGATATGTCCCCTTACGATCTCACGAAAGGTAGGATAACATTTAGATATAAAAATTAAATTGTTGAGCAATGAAGGTAAGAGCATCTGTTAAGAAGCGTAGTGCTGATTGCAAGATTGTAAGAAGAAAAGGCGTTTTGTACGTCATTTGCAAAAAGAACCCGAAGTTCAAACAACGTCAGGGTTGATTATTAATTTAGTAAAAAGAGTAAAAGAGATTTATGGCAAGAATCGTTGGTGTAGATTTGCCCTCAAATAAGAGAGGGGAGATAGCTCTGACCTATATCTTCGGTATAGGTAGAAGTAGTGCCAGGACCATATTAGAAAAGGCCGGCATCGATTTTGACACTAAAGTAAAGGATTGGAATGACGATCAACTAGCTGCTGTACGTAATGTCATCAATGGTGGGTACAAAGTAGAAGGAGAGTTGAGAACTTCAGTCCAAATGAACATCAAACGACTGATGGATATTGGTTGTTACAGAGGAATCAGACATCGTATCGGTCTTCCGGTAAGAGGACAAAGTACGAAGAACAATGCCCGTACGAGAAAGGGTAAAAAGAAAACTGTTGCTAACAAGAAGAAAGCAACTAAATAATTGATTAGAGATTGAATTATGGCAAAGAAGTCTACATCAAACAAGAAACGGCTAGTTAAAGTTGAAGCCGTGGGACAAGCACACGTTCATTCATCTTTTAATAACATCATTATCTCGTTGACTAATTCAAGCGGACAAGTAATCTCTTGGTCATCAGCAGGTAAGATGGGATTTAGAGGATCAAAGAAAAACACCCCTTATGCAGCCCAGACTGCAGCTACCGATTGTGGTAAAGTTGCTTTCGATTTGGGAATGAGAAAAGTTAAGGTATATGTCAAAGGACCGGGTAACGGTAGAGAATCAGCAATTCGTGCTATTCACGCTTGCGGAATCGAAGTTGCCGAGATCATTGATGT
>JAHZBN010000014.1:37707-82940 GCA_019423345.1 Butyricimonas sp.
CAGCAATTCGTGCTATTCACGCTTGCGGAATCGAAGTTGCCGAGATCATTGATGTCACGCCACTTCCGCACAATGGATGTCGTCCTCCCAAACGGAGAAGAGTCTAATGTAATTTTAAATTGTAAATTGTAAATTATAAAATTTGAGGTTCGAACGATTTGAAGAATCGCGACAATTTAAAATTTAAAATCTAAAATTTAAAATCATAATAAAATGGCTAGATATACAGGACCCAAGTCTAAGATAGCAAGAAAATTTGGTGAGCCCATTTTTGGACCGGATAAAGCGTTAGAACATCGTAACTACCCTCCCGGACAACACGGTATTGCTCATCGTAGAAAGAAAATCTCTGAGTACGGTACTCAGTTGAAAGAAAAACAAAAAGCAAAATATACTTACGGTTTGTTGGAAAGACAATTCCGTATCTTATTCGAGAAAGCTGAAAGTAGTAAGGGAGTAACTGGTGAGGTATTACTTCAACTGTTGGAATGTCGTTTGGATAACGTGGTTTATCGTTTAGGAATCGCTCCTACCCGTGCGGCTGCCCGTCAGTTTGTTTCTCACAGACACATCACTATTAACGGTCACGTATGTAACATTCCTTCATGTCACGTTCGTCCGGGAGATGTTGTTGCTGTTAGAGAAAAATCTAAGGCACTGGAAGTGATTAACGAATCATTGAGAGGTAATAGAAGTAGCAGATACTCTTGGTTAGAGTGGGATGCTGCAGCTATGAGTGGTAAACTACTTAATGTTCCGGAAAGAGCAGATATTCCAGAGAACATTAAAGAGCAGTTAATCGTAGAGTTGTATTCTAAGTAGTAAAATAAAAATATATATGGCAATATTAGCTTTCCAGAAACCGGACAAAGTAATCATGCTTGAATCAACGGATAGATTCGGTAAATTCGAATTCCGCCCGTTGGAGCCAGGTTACGGCATCACTATTGGTAATCCACTACGCAGAATCTTGTTGTCTTCTTTGGAAGGCTTTGCGATTACCGGTATTAAAATTCAAGGTGTAGATCATGAGTTTGCGACAATCCCTGGTGTCATCGAAGATGTAACCGAGATTATCTTGAACTTGAAACAGGTTCGGTTGAAAAGAAAAGTGGAGGACGTGGAGAATGAAAAGTTGACCGTTACCGTTTCTGGACAGGAGACGTTTACTGCCGGTGATATGAATCAATTCTTGAAAGGGTTTGAGGTTTTGAACCCGGAATTGGTAATCTGCAACATGGATACTTCCACGAGCCTAGACATGGAGTTGACCATTCAAAAAGGACGCGGTTATGTTCCTGCTTCAGAGAATATGCCTGCAGATGCCGAGATTGGTGTAATTCCTATTGATGCTATTTACACGCCGATTAAAAACGTGAAATACGAGATTGAGAACTACCGTGTAGAAGGAAAAACTGACTATGAACGTTTGGTTTTCGACATCGAGACTGATGGTTCTATCAATCCCACGGATGCGTTGAAAGAGGCTGCTAAAATCTTGATCCATCACTTCATGTTGTTCTCTGATGAGAAAATTACTCTTGAAACGGAGGATAAATATGGAAACGAAGAGTTTGATGAAGAGGTATTGCATATGCGTCAGTTATTGAAGACGAAACTTGTGGACATGGATCTTTCCGTGCGTGCATTGAATTGTTTGAAGTCAGCTGAGGTTGAAACTTTGGGTGAGCTTGTTCAATTTAATAAGAATGACTTGTTGAAGTTTAGAAATTTCGGTAAGAAGTCTTTGACTGAGTTGGAAGCCCTTCTGGAGAACAATAACCTTGAATTCGGTATGGATGTTGCCAAGTATAAATTAGACAAAGAATAAGTAAAATGAGACATAATAAGAAAATTAACCATTTAGGTAGAACTAGTTCTCACAGACATGCTCTACTTTCTAATATGGCTTGTTCTTTGATTCTTCACAAGAGAATCCAAACGACACTAGCTAAAGCTAAGGCCCTAAAGGTCTATGTTGAGCCGCTTTTGACGAAAGCCAAAAACGACACGACTCACTCTAGAAGAACCGTCTTCTCTTACCTTCGTCGCAAAGAAGTTGTTGCTGAAATGTTCGGTGACGTTGCACAGAAAATTGCTAATCGCCCGGGAGGATATACCCGTATTTTGAAATTGGGTAACCGTTTAGGGGATAACGCTGAAATGTGTATGATTGAGTTGGTGGATTATAACACGACTTATACAGAAGTGAAGAAAGAAGAGGCTAAGAAAACTACTCGTCGTAGAAGACCTTCTGCTAAGAAAGAGGCTGCTCCTGCTGCTACCGAGGAAACTCCGGTGGCTGAGGCTCCAGCTACGGAAGAAACTCCGAAAGCTGAATAAAGTATTATTCTAGATAAAAAATGACCCCGGGCAATGCGTCCGGGGTTATTTTTTAGGGGAACGATTGTTTGGCTGTAGGGAGAAAATTATTCGTCGAAAGCGATAGAAAAACATTTTGCCCGGCTCAAAGCTAACGGAATACTCCGCAGAATCGGGCCGGACAAAGGTGGACGTTAGGAAATGATAATTAAAACTCTTCTTCCATTATGTTCATCTCTTCCGAAGGGCGCTGTTGTTTTTGCTTGGAAGCTTTCATGTTTCCGAAGTTATAGCTTAACGTGAAACGGAAAACCCCGCCTTTTCTCCAACTATCACTATCTTGTTTAAATCCGTTACCGGAAGTGATGCTGTGCCAACTACGGGAATTCAAAATGTCCTGCACGCTTATACTAAGGTTTATTTTCCGGTCAAAGAAAAACTTTCGGGCTCCCAGATCTAAGCGGTAACTTGCCTCCCGGTGGCCTTGGGCAATAATCTGTTTGGAGTTGTAGCTTCCGGTAGCCTGTAACGAGATGGCGTACGGTAGCATGGCATTGGCAATGATTTTACCTGTCCAGGAGAAGTTATCGTCCCGTTCTCCCGTAACTGGGGTGTCTGCATCTGCCGGGAGGTAAGAAAAGCCTTCCAGTTCGTTATAATAGAAATTCAGGGTTGTTGTAAAGTCTAGGAATTTCAGTAGTTTGTTTTTTGCCACGATTTCGGCTCCGGCAGAAGAAGATTGTGTAATGTTAGCTGACGTGCTTTTCATGACATCTCCTTCCCGGTAACGAATACGTTGGATCACGTCGTCCGTGTTCCGGTAGTAGGTGGAGACGGATAGCGTGTGTTTTTCCCAAGTCTTGATATAATTCAACTCGAAGGAATTGGAATATTCCGGGGAAAGGTAAGGATTACCGAACGAGATATTAAGGGAATCGGTCATGTTCATGAATGGGTTCAATTGCCAGCCTCTGGGACGTGAAATTCGTCGGGTGTAGTTGACCTGTATTTCATGATTTTTCGGGAGACTGTACGATAGAAACAAACTAGGGAATAAACTGAAATAGTCATCTTTATATGGAACGGCCGTGGCCTCGGTTTCCCCGTATCCCAGTGATTTGGTCTCCGTGTCCGTGTATTCTCCCCGTAAGCCTAGTTGCAGCCCGAAGTTATTCACTTTCGTGGAGAACGTGGCGTATAAAGCTTGGATATTTCGGTCATAGGAATATTTGTTATACAACAATTCATCAAAGACGGCTGTTGTTTCCGTTTCACCGGAATAGGTTTCCACGGGACTTTTCTGGCTGCTAAGCGTACCTTTGTAACCTGCCTCCAACTTACTTTCTTCTGTGAATTGGTTCACGTAGTCTGCTTGAAATTCCCAGCTTTGTGAACGGTTGTCACTTTCCTGTTTTTGCCAAGAAGAGGTTTCTTTATTTTCTGGGTAGAGGGAATGTTGTTTGTATGTACTGGCCCCGTCAGAAACCCATAAATCCCACGAGGCACGAGCCACGAGATTACTGCTTTCGTTGAATTCATGTTTGTAGTCGAGGTTGATGTTACCCCCTTTGGAGGAGTTGTCCGAATCGCTGATACGTTCGCTACTGGTGAACGAGTCAGGAACATCGCTTTCGTAACGGATGGTGTTATTGGAATTCCGGTTCCCGAAATGTCCGAATCCTTCAATTCCGATAAGGTCGGTCTGGGTGAGGTGTAGCGTTAGACCAGCCCGGGTGAAGAGTGAACCGCCATCCCGATTGTTCCAGCCTTTCTGATTCAAGTAGGAGACGGGATTACCTTGGTCATCCAGATTAATACGATCTGTATTATCTTTACCTTCCGATTTCCTTTGGCGGTACCCGACGTTAAGGTAGGATTCAATCTTACCACTACTATAATTGATACTACCGCTGGCATTGTACCCGCCTAGAATATCGGCCCCGACTTGTAAACTACCGTAATATCCGGCTTTCCGGTTTTTCTTTAAAATAATGTTGATGATTCCGGAAGTCCCTTCCGGGCTGAATTTGGCCGAGGGGTTCGTGATCAATTCTATGCGCTCAATGCTCTCAGCAGGGATTTGTTCCAGTATCTGGGCTTGGTTATCTGCGGACAGGCCTGATGCCTTGCCATTAATCCAGATCGTTACACTTGAGTTCCCCCGTAAAGAGATTTCACCCTCGTTGTCTACCTCCACCGAGGGGATATTTTCAAGTAGCTCGCTGGCTGATCCCCCGGCTTGGGAAATATTGGATTCCACGTCGAAGACTTTTTTGTCGATTTCGAATCTCATTTGAGCTCGTTGGCCGACAACTTTTATCTCGTCAATCACTTGACTGTCTTCTTCTAAAAGGATATTTTTCACGTTTACGTTTCTCGCTGTCGGTGAGATCATGAATTCTTTTTCCACGGATTTGTAACCAATAAACGAGGCGGAGAGCGTGTAAGTCCCGTTCTTCACTCGGTTGATACGGAAAACTCCGGTTGAATCACTGACTGTTCCGGTTAACGGGGTTTGAGTTCCCGTGGTCCGGATACTCACATTGACAAACTCTAAGGGTTTCTTCGTTTTAGCATCTATAATTCGTCCTCTGACACTTCCCGTTTGGGCAAAGGTAGATAGGGCAAATAACGTGAAGAAGATAGCTAAAACAGCTTCTTTTACTTTACTCATATACATTTTATACACAATTGAACATTCCGTCGAAGAATGAATTGTTTTTAATTACAAACCAAATCTTCGCACTATTAAGACAAATCTTTCCAGGAAAAGTTTATTGCGGGGTCAAAGTTTATGACAAGGAACTTTATAAACTTTATAGACCAAATCAAGTGACTTTTTCAATTGTTTTACGTATCTTAGTCACAACAATTTATTTACGAACTTTTAAAGTTAAGAGGAATGTATATTACAGAAGTTATTGGAAGAGAAGTGTTGGATTCAAGAGGAAATCCGACCGTAGAAGTAGATGTTATTCTGGAATGTGGGGCGATGGGCCGTGCTGCGGTTCCGTCCGGAGCGTCCACGGGAGAGCATGAAGCATTGGAATTGCGTGATGGAGACAAGAAAAGATATGGCGGTAAAGGGGTAACCAAAGCCGTGAATAATGTAAATACGGTGATTGCTGATGCCTTATTGGGAATGAACGTGACCGATCAGGTAGGAATTGATCGTGTCTTATTGGAATTGGACGGTACGCCGACCAAGAGTAATTTAGGTGCTAATGCATTATTAGGAGTGTCTTTGGCTTGTGCGAAAGCTGCTGCTAACGCATTGGAAATGCCGTTATATCGTTACATTGGTGGTGTAAATGCAAAAGTGTTACCGGTGCCGATGATGAATATTATTAACGGAGGATCTCATTCTGATGCCCCTATTGCGTTCCAGGAGTTTATGATTCGTCCGGTTGGGGCTGAATCTTTCCGTGAGGCTTTGCGTATGGGAGCGGAGGTTTTCCATAGTTTGAAGAAAGTTCTTCACGATCGCGGGTTGAGTACAGCCGTGGGGGACGAGGGAGGTTTTGCTCCTGCATTGAAAGGAACGGAAGATGCCTTGGAATCTATTATTAAAGCTATTGAGGCTGCCGGGTATAAGGCGGGAGAGGATGTGATGATCGGGTTGGATTGTGCATCTTCTGAATTCTATGAAGATGGAGTTTACGATTATTCTAAATTTGAAGGAGCGACGGGCGCAAAGCGTTCTTCAGCCGAGCAGGTAGCTTATCTGGAAGAATTGATTTCCCGTTACCCGATCGATTCTATCGAGGACGGTATGAGTGAGAATGATTGGGAAGGCTGGAAATTACTGACAGAGCGAATCGGGGATCGTTGCCAGTTAGTAGGGGATGATTTGTTCGTGACAAACGTGCAGTATTTGAAGAAAGGTATTGAAATGGGATGTGCTAATTCCATTTTGATTAAGGTAAACCAGATTGGTACATTAACCGAAACATTGGATGCGATTGATATGGCTCACCGTGCTGGCTATACGTCGGTAACTTCTCATCGTTCCGGGGAGACGGAGGATGCGACTATTGCGGATATTGCGGTAGCAACCAATTCTGGACAAATTAAGACGGGATCATTGAGCCGTTCTGATCGTATGGCAAAATACAATCAATTACTGCGGATCGAAGAAGAATTAGGTGATAATGCTCAGTTCTACGGACGGAAATTCAGCAAGTAATTGAAATTTATTTTATAGGGAAAAAGACTCTTATGACAATTGTTATAGGAGTCTTTTCTTTTTTGGGCAGGATAACATGCCTAATTTTATAGTATATTTGTAATCCTAAAATCTTAAAAAAAAAATTATGAAAAAGTATGTAGCTGAAATGATTGGTACTATGGTACTCGTGCTTATGGGATGCGGTAGTGCTGTTATTGCCGGAGCAGAAATCGGTTTTTTGGGGATTGCTTTCGCTTTCGGTTTGTCTGTGGTAGCAATGGCATATGCTATTGGTGGTATTTCTGGATGTCATATTAATCCGGCCATTACATTAGGTGTTTTTTTGACGGGGCGAATGAGTGGAAAGGATGCTGGGATGTATATGTTATTTCAAGTCATTGGTGCTTTTATTGGTTCGACGATTCTTTACGTGATTTCTTCCGGGATGGGGTTGGAAGGAATGGGAGCAAATATGTACGGGGAAGGAAATATGGTTCCGGCTTTTGTGGCGGAGTTGGTGTTTACCTTTATCTTTATCCTTGTTGTTCTGGGTTCCACGAGTGCTAACGCTCCTGCCGGATTTGCCGGATTGGCGATAGGTCTATCTTTAGTTTTGATCCATATTGTATGTATTCCTGTAACGGGAACTTCTGTTAATCCGGCTCGAAGTATTGCTCCTGCTATTTTTGAAGGTGGTAATGCTTTGAGTCAGTTATGGTTGTTTATTATCGCTCCGTTTTTAGGTGCTATCCTTGCTGCCGGAGTCTGGAAATATTTCGAATGTCAGAAATGTAAATAAATAGATATGAAGATGGGGATTTGGTTGAGTCCCCATTTTTATTCTGATTCTTCCTCTTCTTTTTTGGGTTTACCTTCCACGATCATGACGATTTCTCCTTTTACCCCGTTTTCGGTAAAATGATCAATTAGTTCTTTCAACGTACCTCGCTGGAAGTCTTCGAAAAGTTTACTGATCTCGCGAGCTACACAAGCATGTCGGTTTTCTCCGAAAAATTCAGCCATCTGTTCAAGGGCCTTTACTAGTCGGAATGGTGATTCGTAGAATATCATTGTACGTTCCTCTTCAGCAAGAGCTATAAGTTTTTTTTGACGACCTTTCTTTTGTGGCAGGAATCCTTCAAAACAAAAACGATCGCAGGGTAGACCGGAATTGACAAGAGCGGGAACAAATGCTGTGGCTCCAGGCAGGCATTCAGTTTCTATTCCTTGCTCAATACAGGTACGTACAAGTAGAAATCCCGGGTCGGAGATTCCTGGTGTCCCGGCATCACTGATTAAGGCTATGTCTTCACCTCGTGCAATACGCTCGGCAATACGACTTACTTGCTGGTGTTCGTTGAATTTATGATGTGAGAGCAGGGGGGTGTTGATCTCGTAATGTTTTAATAGTTTCGCAGAGGTACGGGTGTCTTCGGCAAGTACAAGAGGTACTTCTTTTAGTATACGAAGCGCTCTCAGCGTGATGTCTTCAAGATTGCCAACTGGAGTTGGGATCAGATATAATTTAGCCATAATAGTTGAAAATTGATTTCAATGGTTTACGGAGGCAAAGGTAAGGAATTAATTTCATTGTGTACGGCTTAAGTATGTTTTATGCGGCATGAGTTTGCCTAGAGCAGTCTAGAGAGGTTATTTTGTTAATATAGAATTATTTTGTATGGTATTAATTTACAGTAATTTGATGGCGTATTTTGGGTTAAACAATCAGTAATGTGAAAAAAAAATCACGTTTTCTTTGGTAGGAATGAAATTTGCCGTATATTTGCAACCGCTAAAGCAAAAGATGGTCCGTTCGTCTAGGGGCTAGGACGCAAGATTCTCATTCTTGTAACACGGGTTCGATTCCCGTACGGACTACTAGGGCAAAGAGCAAAATATTAATAATGGTCCGTTCGTCTAGGGGTTAGGACGCAAGATTTTCATTCTTGTAACACGAGTTCGATTCTCGTACGGACTACCGAGATTTTAGTGGGTTTTATGGTCCGTTCGTCTAGGGGTTAGGACGCAAGATTTTCATTCTTGTAACACGAGTTCGATTCTCGTACGGACTACAAAGTTGAATTAAATTAATTTGTAGAGATGGCAAATCATCAATCATCAGAAAAAAGAATAAGGCAGACTGAAAAAAGAAGATTACACAATCGTTATTACGCAAAGACTGCTAGAAATGCCGTTAGAAAGCTACGTGCAATGACCGAAAAGGAGACTGCAGCAGACTTGTTGCCGAAAGTTTCGGCTATGTTGGATAAATTAGCAAAAAAACATATTATCCATAAGAACAAAGCAGCTAATTTAAAGTCTAGCTTAGCTTTACATGTGAATAAATTGTAATTTTACTATCTTAAGATATTGAGGTAACAAACAATTTGTTTGTTACCTTTATTTCTATGTGTCGGTTGATCTTGAGAAATTACTTCTCGAGATTTTTTTATTGCAAAAAAATAGCTACATTGCCAGTTGTAAAGAAAAAGTTATGACTGGAAATTATATCCCGATTTCCTCGTGGGCGGAAGACGATAGACCCCGGGAAAAGATGTTGTCGAAAGGTGTTGCTGCGCTTTCAACAAACGAGTTGCTTGCGATTTTAATCCGTTCGGGGAGTGGAGGGGAATCAGCCTTGGATTTGTCTCGCCGGATTTTGACGGATGCCAGTAATGATTTGAATACGTTGGCTCGTCTTTCTGTATCGGATTTTATGAATCGCTATAAAGGAGTTGGGATGGCGAAAGCAGCCTCGATTATTGCTGCCATGGAATTGGGGCGCCGCCGGGCATTGTCGACGGCAAGGGAAGAACCGGCGTTGACAACCAGCAGGGATTTGTACGATTATCTCCAGCCATTAATTGGAGATCTGGATCATGAAGAATTTTGGGTTGTAACCTTATCAAGCGCTTGCCGAATTAAGTCATGTGATCGCTTGTTTTCAGGAGGAATAGAGAGTACTATCATTGATATTCGTATGATATTTCGGAAGGTGCTGGAATCAAAAGCTTGTTCCATCGTGATAGCTCACAATCATCCCAGCGGTAATGATCGTCCGAGTTCCCATGATATTACTTTGACAAAGAAAGTACAGGAGGCTGGGCGTGTATTAGACATCACGTTGCTGGATCATATTGTCGTTTGTCCTAATCGGTATTATAGTTTTGCGGATAATGGGATGCTTTAATCCCATTAAGTGCAGAAAAGTTGAATCGGAAGAATATCTTTTACTATCTTTGTGGCAGCTATTTGTGTCACATTGGCACTTGTAATGCTTGTCAATGTGGCATATTGACGGTTGGCAGGAATTTTGCTTAGAAAAAGTAGCTTAAAATGTTTATTCATAAAAAAAATTATATACGATATGGCAGAAGAGAAGAGATCGACTCAGGAGAACGAGTTTGAAGAGTCACAGACGAACGATACGGAAAAGGAAGAAGTGAATTCAGAAAAACATCAGGGAGAAGCTCACAAAAAGAAAGAAGACAAGTCTTGCCGAAAAGAGGATAAGCAATTGGAAGAGTTGGGACAGAAACTGATCGAGATGAATGATAAATACTTACGTCTGTCCGCGGAGTTCGATAATTACCGGAAACGTACCTTGAAGGAAAAAATGGAGTTAACCAAGAGTGCCGGGGAACAATTGTTAAGTAATATTTTACCCGTGGTGGATAACTTCGAACGAGCCTTGAAGAGTATGAGTACGGCGAAGGATGTGGCAGCTCTAAAAGAAGGAGTGGATTTGATCTATGCTAATTTTAAGTCTTTTCTGACACAGAATGGCGTGAAAGAAATCGAGACTGAAAATGTTGATTTTAACACGGATATTCACGAGGCGGTAACGACAATTCCGGCTCCGACTCCGGAGTTAAAGGGTAAAGTGTTGGATTGTATCGAGAAGGGATATTATTTGAATGATAAGGTGATGCGTTTTGCGAAAGTGGTTGTTGGTGAATAAAATATAGTTGCGTGGTAATGGAAAAGAGAGATTATTATGAGGTGTTGGGGGTATCTAAAAGTGCTGATGCCACTGAAATCAAGAAAGCATATCGAAAACTGGCTTTAAAGTATCACCCGGATAAGAACCCGGGAGACAAGGAGGCCGAGGAGAAATTTAAAGAAGCCGCTGAAGCATACGATGTGCTGAGTAATGAAGAAAAGAGACGTCGTTATGATCAGTTCGGTCACGCCGGAGTAGGTGGAGCCGGACAAGGAGGTTTTGGTGGCGGCATGAGTATGGATGATATTTTCTCTCAATTTGGGGATATTTTCGGAAGTTTCGGTGGCTTTAGTGGTTTCGGAGGTTTTGGTGGTGGCCGTAGTGCCCGCCGGGTAAACCGGGGAACGAACTTGAGAGTGAAGGTGAAAATGAACCTTCAGGAAATTGCTACCGGGATTGAGAAGAAAATCAAGGTAAAGAAATACGTGGCTTGTCAGCATTGTAACGGAACGGGAGCAAAGGATGGGAAATCCTATTCCACTTGTTCAACCTGTAAAGGATCGGGACAAGTGACCCGGGTACAAAATACGATACTGGGAGCGATGCAAACCACTTCCACGTGTCCGACTTGCGAGGGCGAAGGAAAGATTATCAATGAAAAATGTACTTTCTGTAATGGAGAGGGCGTGTTGATGTCGGAAGAGGTGATTTCTATCAATATTCCAGCAGGAGTGGGTGAAGGGATGCAATTGTCTTTGAGTGGTAAAGGAAACGCGGCTCGTCGTGGTGGTGTGAACGGTGACTTGATCGTGTTGATAGAAGAAGAAGAGCATCCGGAGTTGGTAAGAGATGGGAATGATTTGTTATACAACGTGTTTATCGGGTACCCAGAAGCCGTGTTAGGGGAAACGGTTGAGATTCCGACTATTGAAGGGAAAGTGAAAGTGAAGATTGAGGCGGGTACCCAGCCGGGTAAAATATTGCGTTTGCGAGGAAAAGGATTGCCTGATGTGAACGGTTATGGTAAAGGGGATTTGTTGGCAAAGGTGAACGTGTGGATTCCTAAGAATTTGTCGAAGGATGAGAAAAAACTCGTGGAAAAGATGAAAGAGGCGGAAGGCTTTAAGCCGGGAAGTGGTGATAAGAAAAGTATCTTTTCCAAGATGAAAGATTTTTTTGATTAGAAATAATAATATATGATTACACTGACACAATTAGAATATGTTGTTGCAGTCGATGAATTCCGGCATTTTGCAACAGCCGCAGACAAGTGTTTCGTGACACAGCCGACACTGAGTATGCAAATTAAAAAGCTAGAAGATGATCTAGGTGTAATCATTTTCGATCGGAGCCGGCAACCGGTTGTTCCTACCGACATCGGTTACAAATTGATAGAGCAGGCAAGAACAGTGCTGGCCTCGACTCAAAGAATAAAAGAGATTATTAATGAAGAGAAACAGGAGGTGGCGGGATCCCTAAAAATAGGTATTATTCCCACGTTGGCTCCTTATTTATTACCGATATTCATCGGGGATTACATTCGTCGTTATCCCGGGGTACAGGTGGAAGTAGAAGAATTAATTTCGGAAGAGATTATCCGACGATTGAAACATGACACGTTGGACGTGGGGGTGTTCGTGACACCTTATCATGACGATAAGATTGTTGAACAGCCCGTGTTTTACGAGGAGATGATGATCTACGCTCACCCTGATCATGAACTTTTGAAAAAGAAAGATATAGAAACACAAGATATTGCAACTCCCGAGCTATGGATGTTGGGAGACGGGCATTGTTTCCGAGATCAAGTAGTGAATTTATGCGAGATGCGAGGAACGCAACATAAGAATTTGCCTTTTGATTTTGAGAGTAATTCTTTAGAGACCTTGATGAAGATCGTGGATCGGGAAGGAGGATTTACCTTGATTCCTGAGTTAGCCACGTTGTATATGACGGAGGAAAAGAAAAAGCAAGTTCGTTCATTCACGGTGTCTAAACCTTTGCGGGAGGTCAGTGTGATATATTCTCGTCATTTCACGAAACAGAAGTTGATTGATTTGCTTTGTGAAGATATACGCCAAGTGGTTCCCCCGGGAATGTTGAAGAAAGAGAGGGGAAAAATCGTTGAATGGAAAAAGATAAGATAAATGTAATACCCGAATATATGGATAGTATCAAGAAAAGTTTTTTGGAGGCGCAACAGGTGTTAGCTGATTTTGTGGAGGACGAGGAGAAGTTGAAACAAGTCGGATTGGCGGCAGAGATATTATCCCGGGTATTGAAAAACGGGGGTAAGGTCATAAGTTGTGGAAATGGTGGTTCCATGAGTGACGCCATGCATTTCGCCGAGGAACTTACCGGACGTTTTAGGGGAGATCGTTCCGCATTATCGGCAATGGCAATTTCTGATCCGACTCACTTGACCTGCGTGGCTAATGATTTCGGATTTGAGTACGTGTTTTCCCGTTATGTGGAAGCACACGGGAAAGCGGGTGATGTGTTATTGGCAATCAGTACTTCTGGTAATTCAGAGAACATTGTGAAAGCCGTTGATGCGGCTCACCTCAAGGGTATGTTGGTGATCGGGTTAACCGGTAAGGATGGCGGTAAAATGAAGAATATGTGTGACGTGAATATTTGTGTTCCTTGGAATGGGTATTCCGATCGGATTCAGGAGATTCACATCAAGGTGATTCATATCTTGATTGAGCAAATCGAGGCGCATTTGTTCTTGGAATAATAAAGAGGTGTACATGTTTTTAATAATATAAGTTATGGGAAATAAAATTAATGATCCTATTGTCCGTTTGATGGGACTTAGGTACAAGTCACATCCGTGGCATGGTTTGGATATTGGGACGGATGCGCCGAACGTGGTTACCGCATTTATTGAGATGGTACCGACGGATACGGTGAAGTACGAGTTGGATAAAGTGAGTGGGTATATAAAAATAGATCGTCCGCAGAAGTATTCGAACGTGGTTCCCGCTTTATATGGTTTTTTGCCGCAGACTTATTGCGGAGATTTAGTCGCCGAGTATTGTATGTCGCAGACGGAGAGAACGGATATTCACGGGGATGGTGACCCGCTTGATATTTGTGTCCTGACCGAGAAAACGATCTCTCACGGGGATATTATTGCGGAAGTTCGTCCTATCGGGGGATTCCGGATGCTGGATAAGAACGAGGCGGATGATAAGATTATCGCCGTGTTGAAACATGATGCCACATATAATATTTATAATGATATTTCCGAATTACCACACGTGGTGATTGACAGGTTACGGCATTATTTTTTAACCTACAAGGATCTTCCCGGAGAGGAACGACGCACGGAAATCACTCATGTCTATAATAAGGAAGAGGCTTTCGAGGTGATTCGCAGAAGTGCCGAAGATTATAAAAATCACTTCCAAGGACTTGAAGATATACTAAGCCGGGTATAATGGCAAGGTAAAAGGTAAAAGATAAAAACTAAAAGATAAAAGTTGTTTTTTCACTTCACTTTTATCTTTTAGTTTTTATCTTTTACTTTTTTCATCCTCCCCATTCGTCCTTGTCTAGGCTTCGGTATTGTATGGCCTCGGCAATATATTGTGGGGTTATTTTCTCGTTATGGTCCAGATCGGCAATAGTTCGGGACAATTTGATGATCCGGTCATAAGCTCGGGCAGAAAGTCCGAAACGTTGCATGGCAATCTTTAGTAGTGCAACACATTTATCGTCTAGGGAACAATACTTTTTTAATAACGGTGAGGTCATCTGGGCATTGCAATAAATCCCCGGGTAAGATTGAAAACGTTGGGTCTGGATAGCACGGGCAGTGACCACTCTAGCCCGAATAACAGAGCTTGGTTCACTATCAGAGGAATTTGTGATTTTGTCAAGTTCTACGGGAATCACTTCAATATGTATGTCAATTCGGTCGAGTAGAGGACCGGATATTTTCGATAAGTATTTTTGAACGGCTCCGGGCGGACAATTACATTCCTTCGTGGGATGATTATAGTACCCACATGGGCAAGGATTCATGGATGCAATCAGCATGATGTTAGCCGGATATTCCACGCTGAACTTGGAACGACTGATGGTAATCTTCCGATCTTCAAGTGGTTGTCTCAATACTTCCAGTACTGCCCGGCGGAACTCTGGGAGTTCGTCTAGAAATAAAATTCCATGGTGGGCAAGTGATATTTCTCCCGGTTGGGGCCAAGATCCCCCGCCAACAAGAGCTACATCAGATATGGTATGATGCGGTGAACGAAATGGACGAGAGACGATTAAAGAATGATTATTTTGAATCTTCCCTGCGACGGAGTGAATTTTCGTCGTTTCCAGCGCCTCTTCGATGGTCATGGGAGGGAGAATTGTCGGTAATCTTCGGGCCAGCATGGTTTTTCCCGAACCGGGGGAGCCGATCATGATCATGTTATGGCCGCCTGCTGCAGCAACTTCCATCGCACGTTTCACGCTTTCTTGTCCCTTCACGTCTTTGAAATCAAGCAAGTCATCATCGGGAAATGCTGTCATGACTTGTTGATCGAAAGAAATGGGAGAAAAGTCTTTTTCCTGTTTTAGAAAAGCGATCACTTCACTCAGATGGTGGAAACCGTAAACTTCAAAGCCTTGAACCACTGCAGCCTCGTTAGCATTCTGGTAGGGCAGGAGAATACCTTTAAAACCGTCCTTTTGGGCGTGTATGGCGATGGGAAGTACCCCTTTGACCGCTTGTAGGCTGCCATCTAATGACAATTCACCCATGATCAGGTATTTGTCCAGTTGTGTGTTGGGTAGCTGGTCATTAGCAGCGAGGATGCCAATAGCCAATGGTAAGTCGAAAGACGATCCTTCTTTCTTCACATCAGCGGGAGCCATGTTGATGATTACTCGTTTACCCGGAATCTTTAGCCCGATTTCCCGGAGGGCGGAATCAATTCGTTGCTGGCTTTCTTTTACTGCATTATCAGGTAAACCGACAATAATAAATTTCGCTCCCCAAAGAATATTTACCTCGATGGTGATGGTTAAAGCATTGATTCCGTACACTGCACCCCCGAAAATTTTAACTAACATACCGTCTGATCTTATGTTTTACATACAGGGATGTAAGTTAAGATTATTTCATAGAAAAACAATTCAAAATAGGTTGTTTTTTGCGATCGATTTTTTCAAGAGAAACCTTCTCTCCGTCGAATACGGCATAACTGAAATGCGTGATCCAGTCTCCTGTGTTGATATAGTGACTGTTGGATTCAAGTTCAAGATTGAGAGGCAAATGGCGATGACCGAAAATGAAATAATCCACGTGGTGTTCTTTTAAGATATTCCGGCAATAAATAACGATTTCTTCTTTGTCATCTCCCAAATAGCCTCTAGCCTCAATTTGCCCGTTTCCTTTTAGTCTGGAATGGGATGACCATTTATTGGCTAAAGCGATTCCCCAGTCTGGATGGATAAATCGGAAACATCTTTGTAGGAAACGATTATGGAATACGTTACGCAGGAAAAGATACCCTTTGTCGTTCGGATTCAGACCGTCACCATGCCCGATAAGGAAAGACTTTCCGTTTATCGTTGTTTCCATCATGGAAGTATGCAGGATAACACCACATTCTTTTGCCAAGTAGTCGAAAGCCCAGATGTCATGGTTTCCCGTGAAAAAATGCACCTTAATTCCCTGGTCAGTGAAATTGGCCAGTTCGGCAAGAAAGCGTACATGACCTTTGGGTACGACGTGTTTGTATTCGAACCAAAAATCAAACATATCACCAAGCAAGTAAAGTTCCAAACAATCAAGTTTGACGTTTTGCAAAAACTCCACGAGCATAATTTCTCTCTCCTGATTATCTTTCAATAGTTTGGCACCCAAGTGTGCGTCTGAAAGAAAATAAACCTTCTTACCCTGCATGATGATATGTTCGTCCAATATAATTATTTTTTCAACAAGTCGTTCAAACGGTCCTCCAAACGGCTGCCGTACAAGTTTTTACCAACAATTTCTTTCTTTTGGTTAATGATGTAGTTTGCCGGAACACTCTTCACATTCCAAGTCGAGGCTGCCCGACTTTGTAACGCTCCTTGATCCCATACGCAAATCCAGTTGATCTTGTTCGTTTTTATCACGTCTTCCCAAAGAAATTTGTTTTTATCCAGACAAACCATATATATTTCCACTCCCCGTTTTTTGAACTTGTTGTATACGCTTTTCATCTGGTCAATGTACTCTTGGCTCTCTTTGGCCGTGATCAGCCCAAAGTCAAGCACGATGAGTTTCGATTTGAGGGAGTTCAGTGAAACATCCTTGCCATTCACATCTGGCAGGTTAATATCCGGTAGAGACCCTTCCGTGTTGTTAATCACGGCAGCAAGTTGTTGGTTGCGGATAGCTTGGGATATTTGTTTCAAGTGATTCATGATTGCCTTCGTGTACTGGGATTCGGGATAAAGGGCAGTCAAGGATGATGCCACCACTTTAAAATAGTGAAGGTCCTCGAACTCGTCCATCACTCCGATATTATCATCAATTTTTTGATAGAGGGCATAATAAGATGCCGGAGAGGTGGCGTGTTTGATAATAAAGTCTCGGGTGAAACTGATCTGTTTGTTTATTGCCTCTTCCCATGCTTTGGCGTATTCCTGACGTTGAGCGTCGTACTCGGTTCCTTGTGGGAGAGCTTGATAGGACCTCTTCAAAGAATCCGTTAGCGTGATTGTACGGGTGATCTGGAAATTCAGGAGTTTAATCCATAACGAGTTTTCAGAACCGTCTACCCAGTAGTTATTTTTAATGTCATTCAGCGTACCGCTGACTTCAAGCACCTCGTCCGGACTGGCGATCAAGGTCACTTGCTCATTGTTAGAAAATCTTAAAGAATAGAATGTCGGGAGTTCGATGTTGAGTTTAAATTTAAACTCCCCGTTTTTGTTAATTTTTGTTGAGTCGATTGTTTTTCTTGAACTTACATCTATTTGTTCCAGATATACTTTCGTGTTGGCTGCATCTTTGATGGCCCCTGTAATTTCGACATTCGTCTTTTCTGTACAGGATGCGATAAGAACTACAAGTAGTCCAAGTAATAGTATTTTTCTCATAATTTGTTGGAATGATATAAATAATCTACATCTTGATTTATGAAGTTCGAAAGTAATACTTTTTTTCTATTTTTCACATCGTCGGATCAGATTTTGAATGAAAAAACCGTTAATTAATTGTTAATGGTGTATTTGGGGAGATTGAAATTTGAAAATTGTTTTATTTTTGCAAACGATGAAACAGAGAAAATTGAATATACCAGCACTTTTGCTATTGTTTACCTTTTTGTTAGGTACGATAGGTGTGAATGTAAGTAAAGTGTACTGTCAGCGTTGTCAGGAAACTTACTTGCACGTGATGGTTATTCCTCAGGACATCCCATGTCCGTGTACGCATGGTTGTTATTGCTGTCATCATATGTGCCACAATGCGCACAAAAAGAATTGCGATAATGCGAAACAAGAACATACTTATTATAAAGTTTCCGGTGATTGGGCAATGTCCCATTTCGAAATACAGTTCTGCGATATGGTGCAGGAGTGTAATTTTATGATGTCTTTACCGGATGCGGTTATTTCTAATGTACAACCTTTTAATTCTCCTGTTGCATACATAGACACGTCTCCGCCCTTGGAGTTGCTATGTATTTTCCGTTGTTGATTAAATTTTGATCCGTGACGAAGATGCTTTAAAAGTATCTTTCGACGAGTTGTGTGTATGCGTCTGACTTGACTGAAACATTATTTAAAATTTAATCAAGAGAGAACGTGTTTCGTGGCATTGGGTAAGAGATATATCCCCGACACGTTCTTGAAAATTGTGGAATCTATATGAGAAATTTGTTCATTATAATGTGTTTACTTGCCTCTGTTGGCTTACAGGCACAGACCATAAAAGGGCGTGTCATGGAAGAAACGGAAGACGGGGAGGTGGCGTTACCCGGTGCGAATGTTTACTGGGTAGGAACTTCGAAAGGATCTGTTTCGGATGCGAACGGGGAATTTAAAATCAAGTGGGAAAAGGTTGGGAAGTTGGTTGTTAGTTTTATTGGGTACCAGTCGGACACGATAGAGGTAAAATCCACGGATAAATTCGTGACCTGCACGTTGAAGTCCGGGGAGCAGTTGGACGAGGTGAGTGTGGCTGCCCGCAAACAGAGTACCGTGATGTCGACTCAGGGACCTTTGATCGAGCAATTGATCACGGGCGAAGAGTTGTGTAAGGCGGCTTGCTGTAACTTGGGTGAGAGTTTCGAGACGAATGCCTCGGTTGATGTGTCGTATGCCGATGCCGTGACGGGTGCAAAGCAAATCCAGCTATTGGGACTAACCGGAAAGTACGTGCAGATGATGACCGAGAATATGCCTAATTTCCGGGGATTGGCCTCTTTGTACGGTTTGACTTATATTCCTGGTCCCTGGATGTCTGCGATTTCCGTTTCAAAAGGGACGGGATCGGTGATTAACGGTTACGAATCGATGGCTGGGCAGATCAGCGTGGACTACAAGAAACCCCGTGATCCGGAGTTACTCTCGGCTAATGTCTTCACGAGTAGCGAGGGAATGTACGAATTTAACTCTAATTTCAGTATCAAGTTCAATGACAAGTGGAGTACAATGTTTCTTTTGCATGGGGACTGGATGGAAGAGCCTCATGACGGGAACAAGGACGGATTCTTGGATATGCCGGAGAAAACGCAATACAACGTGATGAATCGTTGGGCTTATAAAGATGATACTTGGTATTTGCAATTCGGGGGTAAATTTATCGACGAGGAACGAAATGGCGGACAAACCACTCATGGCGGACATGCTCATGCAGATGAGAAATACGGGTTGTATAAAATTGGGATCGACACTCGTCGTTACGAGGCTTTCTTGAAGTTAGGTTATTTGATGCCCCAGTACGAGAACACGAGTATGGCGATTCTGGTGAACTATTCCGATCACACGCAGGATTCTTATTACGGGCCGAAAATGTATAATGCCGGGCAGAAGAGTTTGTTTGTGAACTACATCTACCAGTCTATTTTCGGGACGAATCCTAGCCAGATGTACTCTGCCGGGTTAAGTTTCAATTACGACAAATACGATGAAGATTTCCGTGATCCGGTATTCAATTATGGAGAGGATATTTCTACCGACTTCATAAACATGAAACGGGAAGAACGGGTGCCGGGAGCTTTTTTCCAATATACGGGAGAATTCTTGGATCAGCGTTTTATCGTGATGGCAGGATTGCGCTACGATTATCACAATATCTTCGGGAGTATCTGGACCCCGCGAGCTCACATCATGTACAAACCGGATGAATTCACCAGCATCAAGGCCACTTTCGGTCGTGGTCTACGTACACCGAATATCTTGGCTGAGAACAGTTACTTGTTGGCCTCTGCTGCGAATTTTTACGTGAATGGAGAGTTGTTGGGTAAGAATCCGGCTTTGCTGGATGATTTGAAGATGGAAGATTCTTGGAATTTCGGGGCTAACGTGAACCGGAAGTTCGAAGTATTTGGGCGTACCTTGAATATCAACCTAGATTATTATCACACGAAATTCAACGACCAAGTGGTGGTGGATAACGAGACGACATACAATAAGGTGAACTTTTATAACCTGGACGGGGATTCCTATTCGAATTGTTACCAGGTCGAGGTGAAATACGAGTTGATCCCTCGTTTGGAAGCCACGTTAGCTTATCGTTACAATGATGTGAAGACGACGATAAACGGAGATCTGAAACGTACTCCTTTAACGAGCCGTTATAAGGGATTGGTGAACTTGTCATACTTCACCAACTTGAAGAAATGGCAGTTCGATTTCACGACCCAGTTCAACGGTTCCGGACGTTTGCCGGAGCAGGGAGGAATTGCCGATGAGTATCGGGTAGCTTCCCGTTTCGATGATTTTCAGATCATGAATGCACAGGTTACAAAATATTTCCGTTTGTGGAGTATATATGCGGGATGCGAGAATATCGGGGATTTTACTCAAAAGAACCCGATCGTAAATTCCCATAATCCTTGGAGCGATACCTTTGACTCGTCGAAAGTGTGGGGACCTCTTCACGGACGTAAATTTTATATCGGTCTGAGATTTGCCTTAGATCGAAAAGAATAACCAATCAATAAAATAATTACTTTTGAAAAACAATGTTTTTAATAACTAATACGTTTACTATGAAAACAATGAAAATTTTATTCACGCTGGTAGTGTTCGTTATGATGGGTTTAACCGTGAGTGCCCAGACTAAGAAAGATACAACCGTTATTTTTAAAGTAGGAATACATTGCCCTTCTTGTAAGGCTAAACTGGATAAAGATATGCCTTTCGAGAAAGGAATCAAGGATTATAAGTTGAACATGAAAGATTCAACCGTGTTGATTTCTTTTCGTACTGACAAAAACTCTGTTGAGGCCTTACGGGCTGCTATCGAGCGTCATGACGTGAAAGTAGTGGGAATGTGTGATAAAGACGGTAAGTTGATAAAATGCGGTAAAGCACATAAATGTTGTAAAGAGGGAAATAAAGAAGCTTGCAAGGGAAGTTGCGGCGAGAAACATAATTGCAGCGGGACCTGCGGGCAAAGTTGCGGAGAGAAAAAGTGTGATGGTAAATGCGACCAGAACTGCGAGTCTAAGGAGAGTAAATGTGAAGGAAAATGTGGTGACAATTGCTGTTCCAAGACAGGTAAAACAGACGAGTGTTGCAAGAATAAGAAAAAGTAAGGTATTCTTGAAGGATACAAAAAACGGTAGCGAAAGCTACCGTTTTTTTGTATTATTGATCCAGAATAAACTGGTTCATCTTATCGAATTGTCGTTCCATGTCCTGTAATAACCTTACTTGAACTTTAGCTCGTTGCAGGTTATGTTCAGGATAGGTGATCGGGTAATAATGATCCCCGTCCAAATAATCCGTTAGGAAACGGACGGCTTGTAGATAGGTCATTAGCGTGCATCCTTGCGCAAGGGTCTTTTTTTCCTTGAGCGTGAAAAGGTGTTTGGCTTTTTCCATGAATCCGGCGGTGAAGGCCTCGAAATAATTCATGTTAAAATGCACCTCATCAAGATTGCGAGTTTCCTCCCCGGCCGTGTTACAAGACGAGCGAATGGCATCTCCGAAGTCGTAATGCACAATTCCCGGCATCACGGTATCCAGATCGATTACGCATAACGGGTGATCATTGTGGTCGAACAGGAGATTATTCGCTTTCGTGTCGTTGTGCGTGACCCGGAGCGGCAAAATTCCCTCGTCTTTCATCCGTTGTAATTCTAACATTTCGTTATCGAACTTTTTCAGGTATTCGAGCAGTTCCTTGCTCGCCTCGATCCGGTCCGGTTCGGCTTTAGCTAGGGCCTCTTTTAATTCCCGTTGGCGGCGGGGAACATTGTGGAAAAGTGGGATGGTCTCGATCAACAATTTCGCGTCAAAATCGGAAATCCGGTTCTCGAATTCCCCGAACCCGATACCCACTTGATAAGCGATCTGGGAATCCGGGATAACATCGTAGCTCTTTGAGCCTTTGATAAAGAGTGATAGCGTCCAGTAGTTTCCCTCGTAATCCTTGTAGTAAGCGTTTCCCTTGTCCGTGTAAAAATACGTGATGTATTTGCGGGTGATGTCGCTTACTTTGTGCCGGATAAGCCGGTTGCGGATATGCCCGCACACCAGTTCTTTGTTTCGTACCAGTTTTGGGATGTCCTTGAACACGTTACCATTGATCCTTTGGAGAATGTACTCGACATCCTCGTCCACTTTCACCAGATAGGTGTCGTTAATATGGCCAGAACCGTACGGTCTAGCGGATATAAACCGCCCGCTCGATACGAACGTGTCGTAAATTCTCTTCAGTTTGTCCATGCTTAGTTGTTTTTTAGTGTTTACCCGTTTTTATGCTATTTATTGCCCCATGTCAGTATATAATCCTTCCCCGTCGAATTTCTGCAAGGCATTATTCACCAGCTCCGAGTCCTCTTTGTATGTCACACCGAACCATTTGGCATTGGTGTTTAATACCTTCACTTTCACGGCCTTTTGCTTGATAAGTTCGTCTACCACGAAAGGTATGTAAATCTCTGCTTTGGGATTTTCGCTGTTCTTGTGGTAAAACTCGATGAATTGTTTTTCGATTTCCTCGAAAAGCATGGGCGAGAATCCCCAGAAATTCATGGAAACCACGTCGTCCTCATGTAGGATGACTCCTGAGTTCAGGTCTTTAATTGCGTTACCTTCCCGGCCAATTTTCGTGTGTTCGGTGATACTTGTCAATAAATTGTCTTCGTCTACCGTGCATATCCCTCTTGATACTGTCCCGTTTTCGGATAACGTGGCAGCCAACCGGTAACCGGCTAAACTGAAACATCTCTCGTCTGTATTACTAGCCACGAAATCGTGCATTTTCACGAAAGCATCCCGTCCGTAAAAGTCGTCAGCGTTGATTGCGATAAACGGTTCGTGTATATGGTCTTTCGCAGCCCAGATGGCGTGAGCCGTTCCCCAGGGTTTTTCCCGCTGGATCGGGGGTAGGTTACCGGGCAGTTGATCCATTTCTTGGAAACAGTACACGGTTTGAACCAGGCTCTCGGCATATTTTCCCACGGCCTCTTTGAATTCGTTCTCGAAACTTCGGCGGATGATGAAAACAATCTTATCAAATCCTGCGTGTACGGCATCATAAATTGAATAATGCAACAATGTTTTTTTGTGAGGTCCGAGTAATGCCAGTTGTTTCAAGCTACCAAACCGAGAACCCATCCCTGCTGCCATGATGAGCAAGGTCGTTTTATTCTTCGTCGTTTCCATGTTTTTATATTTAATCTTTTTATTTGTATAACCTTCTTTCGGACAAAGCTAATAAAAACTGTGGAAAGATTCTAGCAAGTCGTGTTTTGTTTTATTTAGGGCGAAAATCTTTGCAGTTTTTATGCCTCGTCCTCTTTTGAGAATGAATCTAGTAACGGGTTTTGCTCCTCTTTAGCCGGGAGAGCCTCTACCGAGCGGAGTTGTCGCTGTATGGCCCGGGTTCGTTTGCCCATGACCTCTTCCAGTTGGTTGTTAGCGGTTTGGAGATTTTTCTGGGCTTTCTCCAAGAGTCCCCCGAACTTCTCGAATTCAGCTTTTACGCCACCAAGGATACGCCACACCTCGCTACTGCGTTTTTGGATGGCCAGCGTGTGGAATCCCATTTGCAAGCTGTTGAGGATCGCGGCCAGTGTGGTAGGCCCCGTGACAATTACGTGATATTCCTGCTGTAATTGCTCCAGCAAGGCAGCCCGGCGGGTAACCTCTCCGTATATGCTTTCGAAAGGGAGGAACATGATCCCGAAATCCGTGGTATGCGGTGGGGCCAGGTATTTGTCCCGGATGTCCTTTGCCATACTGCGAATGGTCTGTTCGAGTATGCGGGAAGTGGTTTCCACCCGTTGCAAGTCTCCGGACTCGTAAGCATCAAGGAGTTGTTCGTAAACGTCCTTCGGGAATTTGGCGTCGATGGGCAGATAAACCGATTCGTCTCCTTCTGCCCGGCCGGGAAGTTTCACGGCGAATTCGACCAGTTTGTCTGATCCGGATTTCGTTTTTACGTTAGCATCATATTGATCCGGGGCTAGAATTTGCTCCAATAGCATGGAAAGTTGTACTTCCCCGATCGTTCCCCGTATTTTCACGTTACTAAGCACCCGTTTCAGCCCACCGACATCCTGTGCTAGTGTCTGCATCTCTCCTAGTCCCTTCTGCACATTTTCCAGTTGCTTGCTGACGAGTTCGAACGATTGCCCGATGCGTTCGTGTAGGGTCTTCTGTAATTTTTCATCCACGGTGGCTCGCATTTCTTCCAACTTCTTTTCCGTGTTTTGCAGGAGTTCCTGTTGACGGATTGATAGTTCCCCGAATTTTTCCCGTTGCAGGCGGTTGAATAATTCCATGCTTTCGGCAAAACTTTTCTGGAAAGCTTGTATGGCGGAGTTGGTCTGGGTGGTGATATTCTTTAAGGTTTCCCTATGTTCTGTCCGGAAACGGTTGAGGGTAGAGGCGAGTTCTTCCCGGTCTTTGCGGGAACGGTTCTCATCGTTTTCCCGGTTATAGCGTGATTCGTCCCGGATCACTTTTTCGAGGTCCGAGATGGATCGTGATATTTCCCGTGTGGAGTTGTTCTTGCGGGAACGAACGTGTAATCCGATGAGGATGATGTTGAGAATGAGAAGTAAAACGCAGGATATAAATATAAATAATTCCATATTTCTGAACTTTTTGTTGTTCAAAAATATGGAAAATAACTCAGAGTTTTGTCAACTCTTCTTGAATTTGTTCCTGTCCGTGCGGGACGAAGATGAGGGCGGTGGTATCGTATCCTCTGCGTTGTGCCCGTTGCATCAAGTCTTTCAATTTTTTAGGAGGGAGTTTCGGGGTACGACTCACAATCCAAAGATGATCGCATTGGGAACTTCCGATGAGGGCCGCACTGTAATCTTTCTCTACTTCCAGAATGTGGTAGTCCGTGTTGAAGATCAGAAAAAAGGTCACTTTTAGAACTCCAGGTTGTGTTGTGTCCGGGATATGCACGTGTCCCACGATCTCTTTTTTCTCTCCTCGGAGACTGTCTTGGTAGCCTCGTCCGATAACCTCGATACTCCCGTCGGGTTTGATGGTATACTCGGTTGTAACTCCGACCAAGCCTCGTTCAAAGGGATGGTTAAAGCGTGCGATTTCATACCATAGGCCGACGTACTTTTTTAGATCCAGTGTGTCTATGGCCCGGTTATCGACGATCTTGTCGGATTGTGCTGTTGCTGCCATGATATTGCATCCGACGAGCAATATGGCTAATAAGATGAATTTCATACTATGAGTTGATAATTAGGTGTTTAGTTTCTCGTAATACGAGAAGTTGGGGTCGGATGTTCGTTTATAAGATTTATAAAGTCTGTAAAGTTCATAACGTCTTTTGGGGGAGTGCTGGGTTTGTGAGAGGGGAGGCTTGTATTTAATGGGGTGTTCATCCTTTTTGCCCTTCGTGTTTGTAAAGAATTTGTTTTTACTAATTGATTTCTACCTGATTATAACCGAAAGTAACATTTTAATTAAAGTATATGAATATTATATGAACCTTATTATATATAAGGTTCATATAAGGTTTCTATAAGGTATCTATAAGGTTTATGACGGTAATCATCCGGAATAACTCACCTTATAGTAATCTGATATATGCTTTGTTGGGTGCTAAGTTTTACCATAGAGAGAATGGGCTGATTTGTTGGTCAGTCTTCTTGTGTTTATAAAAGGGAATATGGTAGATTAACTATTTTTGTTGGCCAATTGCCCGCAAGCCGCATCAATATCTTTTCCTTTGCTGCGACGGATATTCACCACGATATTTTTGCTTTCGAGGTAGCGAACAAATTGGTCCCTGCTAGCATCCGGGCTGTGATGGTAGGGGGCATTGTCCACTTCGTTGTACTCGATAATGTTGATTTTCACGGGGAATTGTCGGCAGAACAAGGCGAGTGCCTTGGCATCGTCGAGACTATCATTGACACCTTTCAGTAACAGGTACTCGAACGTGGGACGTGTCCCCGTTTTATCCACGAAATACCGGATGGCCTCGGCGAGTTCGGTAAGCGGGTAAGCCTTGTTTATCGGCATGATTTTGTCCCGGGTCGTGTTGACAGCCGAGTGGAGCGAGATGGCAAGGTTGAAACGAACGTCGTCATCTGCCAGTCGCTTGATACCTTCCACGATGCCGGAGGTGGATAGCGTGAGGCGATAGGGGGACATTCCCAATCCATCCTCTGCCGTGATGCGTTCAATGGCGGCAAGGACATTCTCGTAGTTTAAGAGCGGTTCGCCCATGCCCATGAGTACGATGTTGGATAACGGTAGTCCCCGTTCTTCTCCTAGGCGTTTCACGGCAACAACTTGGTCGAATATTTCTTCTAGCAGCAGGTTCCGAGTAAATCCTAACCCACCCGTGGCACAAAAGCTACATTTTAGTTTGCATCCGACTTGCGAGGAGACGCACACGGTCGATTTATCCTTGCTTGGGATAAGTACAGTTTCAATCAAGTTCCCGTCAGGAAGGGTAAAGCCGAGTTTTGTCGTACCGTCACTACTCTCTTGTTTATGGGTGAGCGTGGCTGTTTGCAGGATAAAGTGATTGTTCAAAAATTCCCGGAAATCTTTTGATAAGTTGGTCATGTCCTCGAAACGGGTCACTCCCTTTTGCCAAAGCCACTGCCAGATTTGTTTAGCCCGGAATGCTTTTTCCCCGTGTTGTACGAGGACGTTTGCTAACTCTTGTAACGTGTACGCTCTTATATTCGTTTTTTCCATGTCATCACTTTTTGCGTTGCAAAAATACAACAAGAAAATGAGACGGACTTTATAATTATGGAAGAATGTTGTGAATTGATAGTTTGGAAAAATATATCATTTTTAATAAATAGTGATTGAAAAAATAAAGGAGAAAGTGTGGGATTTGAAAATATGAAGTGGTCGATGAGATCTAACAGGATAAAAAGATGAGATTAATTTACTCTGACAGCGTGCTGTAAAATGTTATAATAATATTAAATCACGGTGAGTTACATAAGGTTTCATAGAATTAAATTGTATATTCGCGATCGTTTGTGAGGGGGCGAGGGCATAATTTGAGAGGAATTGAATTAGATCAGATTATATAATTAAACGTGAAATTTAAACAGATGAAGAGAGTTTTTATTATTGTATTTGCTTTGCTTTCAACGTCAATCGTGCGGGCGGATGAAGGTATGTGGCTTTTGTCATTGCTCGGGAAAAATATCGAGCAAATGCAGGCACAAGGCTGCAAATTGACGGCGGAAGATATTTATTCCGTGAACCAAGCGTCATTGAAAGATGCGATCGTTGGATTAGGAAACGCCGGACGTCCTTTCTGGCATTTCTGTTCCGGAGAGATCATTTCGGACAAAGGATTGGTGTTGACGAACCACCACTGCGGATTCGGAGTGATTCAACAGCACTCAACCGTGGAACATGACTACTTGTCAAACGGTTTCTGGGCTTACAAGTATAGCGAAGAGTTACCGAATCCCGGTATTACTGCATCTATCCTGCAACGAATGGAAGATGTGACCGATCAAGTGAATGCAGTTTTGAACGATAATATGTCAGAAGAGGAACGTGCTGCAGCTATCAATGCTATTTCTAAACAAATTTCTGCCAAGGCTGTGCAAGGAACAAACCTTCACGCACAGGTACAGGATATGTTCGAGGGAAATCAGTTCTTCTTGTTAGTTTACAAAATCTATCAAGATGTTCGTTTAGTAGGCGCACCGGCTCAAAGTATGGGTAAATTCGGTGGTGACACGGATAACTGGTCTTGGCCCCGTCACACGGCAGACTTCTGTATGATGCGTATCTACACGGGTCCTGATGGGGAACCGGCTCCTTATAACACGAATAATATTCCATTGAAACCGAAACATCATTTGCCTGTTTCTGCAAAAGGTGTACAAGATGGTGATTTCGCCATGATCATGGGATTCCCCGGAACAACCGATCGTTTCTTAACTAGTTTTGGTTTGAAAGAGACGATGGATGTAACCAATGATATTCGTTACAAAGTACGTACCGAGAAGTTGCGCATCATGAAAGAAGGAATGGACGCCGCTGCTGCCACCCGTATTCAATATGCATCTAAATATGCATCATGTGCAAACTATTGGAAATATTCTCACGAGCAAAATATCGCTTTAGAGAATTTGAACACGATGGGCGAAAAAGAGAAAATCGAGCGTGAATTTACTGCTTGGGTGAATGCTGATCCGGCTCGCAAAGCTAAATATGGCAACGCTTTGACTTTGATCAAAGAGGGTTACGAGGCTATGCACCCGTATAACGTGGCTATGTCTTATATGCAGGAGGCTGCATTACAAGGTCCTGAAGTTCCCTTGTTCGCCTTCCAGGTGGCTAATACCTTGGAAAAAGCTTTGGATGCAGATACCCCGGCTGAAATGAAGGGAATATATCTTGAAGCTATCAAGAAGAATGCAGCAGGTTTCTTTAAAGATTTCAACAAAGATGTTGACAAAAATTTGATGGCTGCTTTGTTCAAAATTTATAGCGATAACGTGGCTGCTGAATGGCATCCGGAAGTGATCAATTTGATCAACAAGAAATACAAAGGTAATTACGAGAAATTCGCTAAAGAATTGTCTGACAAATCTATTTTTACGGATGAGGCTCGTTTGAACGCATTCCTTGAAAAACCGGATATGAAGAAATTGAATAAAGATTTGGGTTATATCACGGGAAAGAGCTTGTTCGAGGTTTACCAGAAATTAAGCGGGGAAATGAGTTCTATGCGTAGCAATATTGCCAAAGGAGATCGTTTGTTCGTGAATGGATTGATGGCAATGGAACCGAATAAAGTATGGGCTCCGAACGCTAACTCTACTATCCGTTTGACTTATGGAAACGTGAAGAGCTACAAGCCGAGAGATGCCGTGTTCTATGATTATTACACCACGTTAACCGGTGTTATGGAAAAAGAAGGCCCGAAAGGTGGTGAATTCGAAGTTCCGCAAAATTTGAAAGATTTGTATTATGCAAAGAATTTCGGACGTTACGGTGCTGACAACATTTCCGTGAACTTCATCACGAACAATGATATTACCGGTGGTAATTCCGGTTCTCCGGTTATCAATGGTAACGGCGAGTTGATCGGAACCGCATTTGACGGAAACTCCGAGGCGATGTCCGGTGATATTGATTTCGAGGAAAACTTGCAAAGATGTATCAACTTGGATGCTCGTTATATGCTGTTCATCGTGGACAAGATCGCGAATGCGCAGAACTTGATTAACGAGATGACGATTGTATTCTAGTTAGTCGATAACGAAGTTTATAAAGTCCCTAAGGTCTACCATGGAATCCGGACCTTAGGGACTTTTTTTATGTGCATTTCATGACTTCTTTTTATTGAAATGTTCTTGTAAAGACTGCATGACATAGTAGAAATTGGGCATGAAAAGTGTACCCACCAACGAGGTCATCAACATTCCGGCAAAAACGGCTATCCCTAACGAGATTCGACTTGCTGCTCCGGCTCCAGTGGAAACGACCAGCGGGAAAACGCCGAGGATGAAAGCGAATGAGGTCATCAGTATCGGACGTAGCCGAACCTTTCCGGCTTCAATGGCTGCCTCGGAGATCGGTTTCCCGGCGGCTCGATAATCCCGGGCGAATTCCACGATCAAGATAGCATTCTTGGCGGTTAGAGCGATTAACAGGATGATGCCGATTTGGGTGTATACACTGATTGGAAGATTCATCACGAGACACCCGATGACAACTCCCAACAGGGCAATGGGTAATCCCATGATCACGGCAAATGGTGAAGTCCAGCTTTCATATTGGGCAGCGAGAATGAGGAAAGCCACGAGAATGGCGAGTATGAAAATCATCATCGTAGTTGATCCCGCACTCTCTTCTTGATAGGCGAGTCCCGTCCATTCGTAACTGAACGTGTTGCCTAATTCCTGCTCGAATACCTGTTGCATGACGGTTAAGGCTTGACCGGAGCTATATTCCGGGGCTGCGCTTCCGGATAGGGAGGCTGCCGAATAGGTGTTGTACTTGGGAAGAAGTTCTGTCCCTAGGCGTTGTTCTACCGTCGTGAAGGCGGAGAAGGGGACCATTTCGCCTTGTGTGTTTTTGACATTTAGGAACAAAACATCGTCAATCACTCTTCGGCTATCGGGAATACCTTGGAGTTTAACTTGGAAGGTCCTGCCGTATTTCACGAAGTTATTCACGTAAATAGAGCCGATGTATGCCGAGAGAGCGTTAAACACGTCTCCTATCGGGATTTGCATTAATTCAACCTTATCCCGGTCGATGTTCAGGTAATATTGCGGGACACTGGCACTGAACGTGGACCGGAGCATGGATAAACCGGGAGTTCCGTTTCCTGCATCAACTAGATGATCGACGGCTTGTTGCAGGGATGTGGAGCCGTAGTTATTGATGTCTTCGACCATGAGTTCGAACCCGCTACTTTCTCCCAGGCCGGGAATTGGGGGAGGGGAAACGGCATAACTTTGTGCCTCCGGAATTTCGAGATAGGCCAGTTCATTGAATCGTGTCGTGATGGCATCCACTCCCAAGGCTTTGCTTTTCCGTTTGTTCCAGTTTTCGAGCATGACGAAAATGGAAGCTGCGTTGGAATTTTGGGCATTATCCATCATGGAGAAACCATTGATAGCAATATAGGTTTTTACCCCGTCGATTTGTTTCAGTATCTCACCTGCCTTGGCTGATGCGGCTTGGGTACGAGATAGGGAAGAACCATCCGGTAATTGCATGGAAACCACGAAATATCCCTGATCCTCGTTCGGGACGAAAGTGGTTGGTAGTCGTAAGAAACCGATGAATGCCAGTATGGCAAGTACCAAGAATGCCAGAATGGCTAATGTCGATTTCCGAATAAAACCTTGTACTACCCACGTGTACCCGTTCGTGGTTTTCTCGAAAAATTTGTTGAATCCCTTGAACAGGAAGAATTTGGATGGTTTGGCGGGTTTTAGGAAAAGGGCGCATAATGCGGGACTTAGAGTCAGGGCATTGAACCCGCTGATAACGGTTGCTGCCGCGATGGTTAAGGCGAATTGCTTGTAAAGCATTCCCGTGATCCCGCCAATAAATGCGGTCGGGATGAACACGGCCAGGAGGACAAGGATAATGCCCACGATAGCTCCCGACACCTCTTTCATGGCTTGAGTGACAGCAGATTTCATGTCTGCATATTTTCCGGTCTCGATCAGACGGTAACTGTTTTCGACAATAATGATCGCATCATCTACTACTAACCCAATGGCCAGCACCAACCCGAAAAGGGTTAGTGTATTGATGGAAAAGCCCATGAGACCCATGAATGTGAAGGTCCCGACAAGTGATACCGGAATGGCGATCAGGGGAATTAGCATGGCTCTCCAGTTTTGTAAGAAGATTAGAATGACAATTAACACGAGTAAAAAAGCAGTCCCCAATGTTTTATATATTTCTTTGACTGATGCACGAATGAATTCGGTCGTGTCGAGTGTGATATTCAGATGTACACCTTCGGGTAAATACGAGGATAGCGTGTTTACCCGGGCTTTGATACGTTGGGCCACGTCCAAGGCGTTTGCTCCCGGAAGTTGATAAATGGCTATGGCGGCTACTGCCTGTCCTTTTAGCAGGGCATTTGTCGAGTACGTTTGGCTTCCCAGTTCGATTGTAGCCACGTCTTTTAGCCGTAGGTATCTCCCGTTGGAAAGTGTTTTTACAATGATGTTCCCGAATTCTTCTTCACTAACCAACAAACCTTGGGTTTCCAGCGTGTATTGGAAGGCTACCGGGCTAGCAAGTGGGGGAGCCCCGACTGCCCCGGGGGCTACTTGTATGTTTTGGCTTTCAATGGCGGAGATTATCTCTTGTGGACTGACACCCCGGATGGTTAGTAAGTCGGGATTCAGCCATAGACGCATACTGTAATTTCCGGCTCCGAATTCCCCGACACTACCTACTCCTTTTACTCGTGATAATTCGTTCACGAGGTTCAATTCAGCATAGTTGGATAAATAAAGAGCGTCATAACTCGGATTATCGGAGGTCAACGTGAGAAACATGACCACGTTGGTGGATTCTTTGGTGGTGGTGACCCCTATTTTTGTCACTTCTTGAGGAAGTGAGCTTAGGGTCATGTTCACCCGGTTCTGTACGAGAACGGTAGCCATGTCCAGGTCGGTACCGACCTCGAAGGTTACGGTAAGCCGATAGACCCCGGCACTGGAAGAAGTGGATGACATATAAAGCATTCCTTCGACCCCGTTGACTTGTTGCTCGATCGGGGTGGCTACCATCTGTGCGATGGTGGTGGCATTTGCCCCTGGGTATTGAGCCTCCACGACTACCGTGGGTGGGGTTATCGTGGGATATTGTTCCACGGGTAATGATCTCAACGTGATCACACCTGCAACCACGATTAATATAGATAGGACGGTGGCAAATATCGGTCGATTGATGAAAAAGCGAGATAACATCTTGTTGATTTTAAATTTTAGATTTCAGATTTTAAATTTCAACAACGCGAGTTGGTTGCTTTTAGATGAATGATTTTTAGTTTTAGATTTTGTAATTCTCGAAACGTTGTCTTTGTGCGATTGGAATCTAAAATCTAAAATCGTAAATCATTAAATCATAGAGTTGGTTTGATTTTCATTCCCGGGCGTACATTGATGAGGGCCTTGGTCACGTAGCGATCTTCTAGGGTAAGGCCGCTGGTGATTTCTCGCATCCCATCGGGAGTGAGTACTCCGACTTCAACTTGACGGAAGACGATCGTGTCATCCGGTCCCACGAGATAAACATAGCGTCCGCCTTGATTGGTACCGAGAGACGATTCCGGAATGACAATCGCTTTCGGGACACTTTTGTAGGGGACGATGACTTTCACGTACATCCCGCTAAGAAGTTCCCCGTTCGGGTTGCGGGCGATGGCTCGCAGGTTGAGGGTTCCCGTGGTGAGATCAATGTTTGGGGAATTGTAATCCAAAGCGGCGATCCAAGTCTTTTCCGGGTTATTCACGTCCTGTATCGTAACCGGGAGGGCAGACGGGGTATTCTTGGGCAACCGGGCAAAGTCCGGATAAGCCATATTGAAATAGAGATACATTTGGTTGTCCTTGTATATGGTGGCTAGAGCCGAATTCCCGGCATCAGTTCCGACCATATTGCCCGGATCGACCATGTTCCGGGAGATTCGCCCGGTAAAAGGTGCTTTCACGATACAGTATGAAAGGTCTATATTGGCCAGACTTAACTGGCTCCGGGCCTCTTCGTAAGCCGCAAGGGCTTCTCCATAATCGGATTGGGCTTGAAGGTAGTCTATCTCACTGATTGCTTTGGTTTTTACGGCTTCCTGCATCCGTTCGTAGGATGCTTTTGTGTAGGCGAGCTTCGATTTACTACTTTCCACGTTTGCCTCGGCTTGTGTCACTTTATCTTTATAAGGTTGCGGCTCAATCACGAAAAGAGTTTGCCCTTCGCTGACCCGTTGTCCGGGAGTAAATTGATAGGATTCCAAGTAGCCCGAAACTCGTGCCACGAGATTTACCGTTTGTTCCGCTTGTAGATACCCCGGGTACTCAAACGTATAGACCACCGTGCGCAACTGCGGGTGGTCAACGGCAACCGAAGGTGTTGGAGTTGTTTCCTGTTGTTTCTTCGATTTGCCGCATCCGGCCAAAAGAAGAATGGAAATAACGCAAATAATGGAAAATGCTTTCATATGGTTAGTTTATAAAGTTCTTAAAATTCACTTACGGGCCATCCCCCTCCTAGTGCTTGATAAAGTTCTATCAGGTAGCGAAGGGAGGCAGTTCTGGCTTCCACAAGGGAATTTTCGTAGTTCAAAAGACTGATTTGGGAACTTAACACAGTCTGGTAACTGGCCAAGCCATTTTTATATTGTTCTATCGCAAGGTCTAATGTTAATTGTGACTGTTGGAATGCATCGTTCAAGGCGGATATTTGCAGGAGTGATTTATTGTAAGTTACCAGAGCATTATCCACCTCTTGCAAGGCGGTCAGTAATGTTTGATTGTACGAGTTGATTTCTTCGTCAAGTTGTAATTGGGCAGATTTCTTGGATTCCACTAAGTTTCTACCGCTGAAAATGGTCCATTTGATAGAAGGTGCGATCTGCCAGATCATGTTTTCCTTATTGGTAAACTGTTCGAAGTTTTCGGACGAGTAACCGAAGAACCCGGTCACGAGGAACTTGGGCCACCAGTCGGCTCGGCTTGCCCCCACGGCCTCGGCTAATCCGTCAATCGTTCTCTCTGCCGAACGTACATCAGGACGCTGGCGGATCAGGTTGGCGGGAATACCGTTTGCGGCTTGCCGGGGATTAGTCGGGATGGGACGGATTTTCAATAACGAGTCCCGGATGGCAACCGAATGTTCACCGATAAGAACCCCGATTAGATTGATCTGCTGGGCGATGGTCGATTCGATTCCCGGTAATGACGCTTTGGTTTGCAGGTAGAGGCTCTTGGCTTGTGCCGCATCAAGTTGGGAGGCTAATCCGAGTTTAAACCTTGATTCGGTGAGTTCCATAACCTTCTTTTGTGATTCGATGTTTTCACGGGTTACTTCCAGTTGTTTTTGGGCACTCCGCAGGTTGATGTATGCCGTGGATAATTGTGCGGCAAGAGATACCATCACTCCCCGGTAATCTTCTTGTGCGGCAAGGTAAAATTCTTTTTGAGAAGAACTCTCTTTCCGGATTCGTCCGAACACGTCGAGTTCCCAGTTTAGGTTGACGGTGGCAGTTCCATTTCGTTCGATAATATTTTTCTTATCTGCGCTAAGGCTGCTTTTTTCCGGGGCATAGTTGGCTGAAAAATAGATGGTCGGGTAGTAGGGACTGCGATCCACCCGCAGTTTTGCTTTTGCCATCTCTATTTTGCGAATAGCATTCCGCACATCGTAGTTTTTGATCACGGCTTTATTGATAAGCGTGTCGAGAATCGGATCTTTGAACAGTTGCCACCATTCATCGTTGGAGGGTAAGGTTTGTTGCAAATTCGAATGTTCGCTTACCTTTTTATAAGGCTTGATCTTTTCCAGTTGGTCGGGTTGGTATTGTCCGGCATTTCCGGCCGAAGGGATAAGGGTGAATAGAAATAATGTCAGGAAATAACTTCCCATTCTCGTGATAGCAGCCAAATTCATAACGTATGCGTTGATTGTTCGTTTATAGTGGGGCGTGTCAAAAGTCGTTTGACACACCCTTGTGTATTGCTGCTATACGTTTTTTAAAAGAAAAATGTTAGAAGAAGAAACCCATTTTATCGGTCACGATAATGACTTGGGCTGATGGGGCACCGAATAATTGTCGTTCCAGTTCAGATGCCGGACGAATCTGTATGATCTGTACCGGATCAATATTGAAACTTCTTGTCAGACGGTTGTTGATAACCAGAGCCGGTTCTTCCAGCTTTTCGGGATTCAAGGTGTATTCCTGTTTGTTGTACTTGTATTTCAGCACGCCGTTGGCATAACTGATGAATTGTCCTTTTTTCTGTTTTGTGTTGATTACCACGTATGATTTTTTTGCATTCGTCGGGGAGGTAATCATGTTCACGGTGGCAATTTCATCGGGAATACCGTTTTTAAGGGAATCGGCTGCGTATTCGATACCGTCGATCACGTAAGCTACTTCCGAGTTTTTGGCATTTACTTTTATACGGGTTTTCCCGTTTTCTTGAATAACTTCCAGACCGTTGGAAATGGATTCTCCCATCCCTTCCATATCCGATTCTCCGTTAAACATGGGACCCATGTCACGGAACATTTCTTCCGCTTTTTTGAGCATATCGTCCATGCTGCCGAAACTTTCCCGGAATGAACCAAAGGGATCTTTCCCGAAAATGGAATCTCTTTTTATACCAAAGTGTTCTTCCAGTTTTTTGATAAAATCAGAACCGGATGCAACCTGATCTGTCGGCGTGTTGATGTAAGCCAAGCGATCGAGTCCTTTCACTTTTAGAGCATTGGCGATTTCATCCACGTTATCCAGTTGGATGTTCCCCTTGAGTTCCACGATAGAAAGTGTTTCTGCATCCTCGCTCCATAAAACGAGAGACGTGATACGTTCTTCATGTTGTGTCACGTAGAGGTATTCTTGACTGTAAGCCCCTCGGTGACTGCGCACAAGTGTGTATTTGGCCTCGTTTTCCACGATCGGGGTGATTCGTTGAGAAATTTCTTCCACAACCTTGGGGGTGGCCCGTTTGATGTCAACTTGCATCACGTTGATCTCTTTCATATCTTTTAAAGCCTCTTCCGCAGGTAGAGATAGGTCTCCTTGTTTGTAAAGGCTGTAAAGCGACGGGTTTAACATCGTTACGGTTATACCATCTTTGTTGCGGAATGCTTTCATTTCTTTGCCGACCTGAGCCTGTAATGGTAGGATCGTGACAAGGCTTACCATCATGCCTGTTAATAGACTTTTGATCTTCATAACTTGATTATTTTAATGTTTTACTGACACATACTTCTATTTGGAGAGTAAATGTAATGCAATAACTCGTTCATTCTCCTCTGCTTAACGTTATTTACAAAAGTTATACCATTGGGCGATAAATTTTATACCTTTGACAACGAAAAGTTGATTGTAAATTGTAAATTTTAGATTTTAAATTGAGTTTCGTGAAGAGAGTAATCTAAAATCTAAAATCTAAAATCTAAAATAATTATGTTGTATAATTTTGGAATTATTGCATATCGTTGTGCTATTGGCGTGGCTTCTCTTTTTAACGAAAAAGCAGCGTTATGGGTGAAAGGGCGAAAAGGAATATGGAAACGGATGGAGGCTGTTGAGCGTGGAAAGGGGAGATTGGTGTGGTTTCACGCCGCATCGCTGGGAGAATTCGAGCAAGGACGTCCGGTGATTGAAAAATTGAAGGAGATGGAGCCTCACACGAAAATATTATTGACCTTTTTCTCTCCTTCCGGGTACGAGATTCGCAAGAATTATCAAGGGGCCGATTATATCTATTATTTACCAATTGATACTCCTTCAAATGCCCGTCGTTTCGTGGAAACATGGAAACCGGATGCTGCCGTGTTCGTGAAATATGAGTACTGGTATAATTATCTGAATGAACTGCATAAACATCAGGTGCCGACGTATTTAATCTCTGCAATTTTCCGTCCGGGGCAACCGTTCTTTAAGAAATGGGGGAATCTGCATCGTCGTATGCTCGAGTTCTTTACTCGTCTTTTCGTACAGGATGAGGAATCCGTAAAGTTGTTGTCGACGATTGGCATTACTCACGTGCAACAGACGGGAGATACTCGTTTTGACCGGGTAAAACAGATTGCAGATGCGGCAAAAAGAATCGAAAAGGTGGAGGCTTTCTGTAATGACCGGAGAGCCGTGGTCTGTGGTAGTACTTGGCCCGGAGACGAAGATATTATTCTGGATTATATCAATGCACAGGAAGGAAATTACAAGTGGATTATCGTGCCTCACGAGATCGGGGAGGGGCATATCAAAGATATTTTGGGCAAGTGTCGTAAGTCGGTAGCTCGCTATACAGATGAGACGGCCGACGTGACGAAATGTCAGGTTCTCGTGGTCGATACGATCGGGGTGCTGTCTTCAATCTATCGTTACGGTTCTATCTCTTATGTCGGAGGTGGTTTTGGAAAAGGGATTCATAACACGCTTGAGGCTGCCATCTACGGTATCCCGGTGATATTCGGACCAAAATATCACAAATTTAAAGAGGCTGTTGATCTGATCGCTTGTGGCGGGGCATTTTCCATCTCGGATAAGGAGCAATTTACTTCCTTGATGGATTCATTAATAAATAGCCCGGCAATCGCTGAGGCTGCCGGGCAAAGTGCTTTAAAGTTCGTCAATCAACAACTGGGTGCGACAGATGCGGTTATCCGTCAGTTAGTAAATTAAAACTTCTTCAATTTCTTCCTCGACTTCCGTGCCCGTGAGCCATGATTTCAATACTTTGATAATGGCAGAGCGGGTAAGGTTCTCGAAACTTGCAATGCGACATTTGTGATCCATGTTGGCTTTCATGTACTTGCGGCATTTGTCGTTTTTCTTTAGGTCGACAGCTGTGGCACTCCAAGGATCACTTCCTCCGTAAATGAAAAGAATGTTTTCTGCATTGGTCTGTAACCAGTGATTAATATCCTGTAATTGTTGCGTGTTGAACGGGGCATTCTCATATCCTTTAGGCATGGCGAAATCGAACGTGATGATTGGCTCCGGTTCATCCTTGAAGAATTTTTTGAACGGTTTGGTATTATAAGCGTACATCCCTGTTTCTGTTAGAGCGGCATAATAGAACGCCTGTAAATTCTCCATGGCCTTGTCGTCAAAGAAATCCGGGGATGATACTTTCACCAGGTAGTTGAATATTTCGTTGTAGTCGTCTTCTTCCGGTTGAGGCATATCATTGATGTTGTTTCCCCATTGCCAGAATGCAAACGGAAATTCTAGGATCGTGAGCTTTAACGCCCGTTCTGTACCACCGACTTTATTGAAGGAATATCCTTTGGTTTGTGTTAATTCCTGCATGAGTGGCATGAATTTGTCCAAATTCTCAAGACATCTCTTTTGAAAATCGAAGATTTGCCATTTGATGTCTTTTCCCCCACCTTCTAGCAATTTTCTGTTTTCCGGGGTTCCACCTAGTTTGGAAAGGAATTTTTCTAACCGGGGATCAATTTTTTCCAAGTTAATGGGAGCCACGTAAGGAACACTTAATTCCACGTCTTCCGGGTAGAAATAACGGTGATAGACGGTTGTCTGTCCCCCTTTGCTGATTCCCGTGGAGATCCATTTCGTGTTCGGATATATCTTTTGTCGTAAGGCTTGAATAATCTCGTGCTGGTCAGTGGCAGCCTGTTTCAAGGTTAAGTCTGTCCACGGTGTTTCTCCTTCGGGTTTACTGTTGTTGAAAAAGCGGTGTTCGATGGTAAGCTGGTTAGTCTTGAATAGTTTTGACAACTCGCTTTCTGCCGGGGAGTAAATCCCGTACCCTTCGAGGATGGCTACCATGGGAGCGTTGAAATCCCGATGTCCCAGTAATACCCTTTGTTTGAAAGTTCCTTTCGAGGGATTATTGTGGTCTATTGGCTGCTCGTACCAGAATTCGTAATATTCCGTGTAAGGTTGAACTTTTAGTTCCCGAATACCGGATATTTCTTTGATTTGTTGTAATTTCTGTAATAACGGGCCGTTTGCAAGTACGGATCCGCAAGCTAATAATAGAGTTACAAAAAGTGAAAATACATATCTCATAGTTCAGTTCTTTGCGTTATTGTGCTGCAAGGTATAAATTATTTCTGTTTTTTCTTGTCTCGTCCGCACTTTTGTGTAAAAAAGGTATCTTTGTAACACAAATTAAAATATGATGTTATGAGAAAAATTTTATTTATCCTTGTTCTTGTTTTGGGTATAGGAGGTGTAAGTATCGCTCAGACAGCACAAACTCAACCTTCTAAAGAATACGTTACTGCGTTGAAAAAAATGATCGTGGTTTCTGGAAGCGATGCGACATTCAAGCTTGTTATCCCGCAAATGTTTGCCATGATGAAACAACAACTCCCGAATGTTCCTGCTGAATTTTGGAGTGAGGCAGAAAAAGAGATGATGAAGACATTGGTGGATGACTTGGTTGAAATGTTAGCCCCGATTTATCATAAACGTCTAACGTTGTCTGATTTACAGGAAATCACGAAATTTTACGAATCTCCTGTCGGTAAAAAAATGGCTGCCGCACAACCGGCAATCGCTACTGAAAGTATGGCTGTCGGACAACAATGGGGAATGAAGATTGCGACGAAAGTACAGGAGTCGTTGAAGGCGAAAGGGTATTTATAGGAGTTGATAAGGTTTGTAAGGTTTATAAGGTAGTGGGTGGTTGGACTTTGGGATCAACCTCGTGAAATTTCCGCATTATAAACCTTATGAACTTTTAAACTTGTTTATTTTGTTGAGATGAATTGGCTGCAAAAGTATAGAGAGGATTATTCGGCGACAATCAAAATCGGGGTGCCGATTGTGTTGGGACAATTAGGGATTGTGGTTGTCGGATTGGTGGATAATATTATGGTGGGACATTTCAGTACGTCTGATTTGGCAGCCGCTTCTTTCGTAAATAGCGTGTTTAATATTCCGATCCTGTTCGGGATGGGATTTTCTTATGGCTTGACGCCTTTGGTCGGACAATTCTTCGGGCGAGGTGACAAGTTCAGGGTTGGCGGGTTGTTGCGTAACAGCCTGTTGGCAAACTTTATGATCGGTTTATTCCTTTCTGTGGTGATGGGAATTATGTACTTGAATGTACATAGGATGGGACAACCGGAAGAGTTGTTACCCTTGATTCGGCCTTATTTTTTGTTGCAATTGACTTCTCTCGTGTTTGTTATGATGTTTAATAGTTTCAAGCAGTTTGCTGATGGCATCACAGATACAAAGACTTCCATGTGGATTATGTTGTCGGCTAACCTGTTGAATATTATCGGAAATTCCCTATTGATTTATGGTGTGTGGGGACTTCCGGCATTGGGATTGACAGGAGCTGGAATTTCTACTCTGACCTCGCGGATTTTCATGTTCGTGGCTTTTGCTATTCTCTTTTTCCGGAAACAATCTTATCGGCGTTACCTTGTCGGTTACCACCGAACGACTTATAACACGGGAGATTTGAAAGTGTTGAATAGAATGGGGATGATGGTCGGTTTACAAATGGGAATGGAGACAGCATTATTCAGTATTAGTGGAGTTATGATCGGTTGGTTGGGAACGGTTCCCTTGGCAGCCCATCAGGTGGTGGCCTCTATCTCCACGTTAGGATTTATGGTCTATTATGGAGTTGGATCGGCTGTTTCTATCCGGGTGAGTAATTTCTTTGGGCGGGGAGATATTGCGGGAGTTCGACGGGCAACTTTGGCTGGAACCCATTTGCTGGGATTATTGGCAATCTCGGTTTCCGTGTTCTTTTTGTTGGTGCGGGAGCATATCGGGTGGTTGTATACTTCGTCAGAAGACGTGGTAAACTTGGTAGCCGTGTTGATGGTTATTCTGGTATTCTACCAGTTTGGTGACAGTTTACAGATCATTTTTGCTAATGCCTTGCGTGGCGTGGCGGACGTGACCTCTATGGCGGTGATCTCCTTTATCGGGTATTTCGTGATCGCGTTACCGGTTTCTTATATCTGTGGTTTCGTGTTGGATTGGGGAATCGAGGGAATATGGCTCGGTTACCCCGTGGGCTTAACGCTTACCGGGGGAATGATGTGCTGGCGATTCTATTATTTCTTGCGAAAAAAAGGATAGGATAGTTTCTATCGAGGCATTGTTAAGTCAATGCCCGTTATGGTGAATTTTCTCTTTTAGTCTTTCCCGGATTTCTTCGTAGCCCTTGTGCCTGTTTGTGAAATGTACTGTGTTAATTCCTACTGCTTGTGCGGCCTTCACGTTGGGTTCCAAATCATCGATAAACAGGCACTCTTCGGGTTTTAAGTGATAGCGATTCAGAATCAAGTCGTAAATTTCCCGGTCGGGTTTCACCATGTGTTCCAAGGCGGATATGATTTGCCCGTCAAAGTACTTGAAAACTTCCCGTGTTTTTAGGTAATCGTAGAAATCGACAGACATATTGGAAAGGCAATAAAGTTTGAATCCCAGTGCGGAAAGTTCTTTAATTAAAATTTCAGTTTCGGGAATGGAGACCAATGAATGTTTCACGTGTTCTACGAATTCGTTACAGTCTTCGGGTGGACAACCGGATAAGATGGCAACTTTGTTGATCAGTTCTTGGCGAGTGACGTCTCCCCGGTCGTAGTCCCGCCAATCGTTCAGGAAAAGACGGTTCTCTCTGACAAAATTCACGAGAATAGGATTCCCTTTAAAGGTTTCAATTACTCGTTTGGCATTCCATTCAACAACAACTCCTCCCAGGTCAAAAATAATATTCTTCATATTCTCAATATTAATCGGTTATCTGTTTAAAAATCAATAATAATACCCACGGACGGTAGTAATGTTCCCGTGTCGTTTTTGATGTATCTCATCAGGTAGCGATCCGGGAGTTCGGGGTCGATTTTGTAACTTCCGTCCGGGTTCTCCTGCGGTACGAGTAAATCGGGGCTTTTCGTCTTGTGGTTATAGATATTCTGTATATCGGCATACAGGATTAATGACCATTTTTTGAAATAAAAACTCCGGTCAACCCGAATGTCCAGCTGATGGAACGAGGAGGCCCGTTCGCTATTGAAACGGGAGTAATCAAGATAAGGTTGCCGCTTGGCATCCCAGGCCGCTATTAGTGAACTGGTTTCTGCGTCATAAGGAGTGAAGGGAGCCCCGTTCGTGATTCGCCATTTCATACCTATGTCCCAGAGGCCTAATTTACGGGTTGCCGTGAGGGAAAGAATATGGCGGTTATCCCAACTACTGGGAATATATTCCGAGATCGGTTGCAGGTCATGATTCATTTTCTTGAACTCGGAATAGTAATACGTGTAAGCGAGCGATGCCACGATCCCGAAAAATTCCTGCGTGCGAACCATCAGTTCTACCCCGTACGCTCGTCCCTCGCCGAGAGATTTCACGGGTTCGTCACCTACCGCCACGTAATCGGTACCTTTGTTGGCAAGCACGATGCTATCCAGCAGGGAAACTGGGTAATGGTCGTACGTTTTGTAGAATCCTTCCAGCGTGATTTTTGTCCGGCTACCGGGGCGATATTCCAAACCGGCCACGTAGTGGTTTGTTCCGATATATTGCAACCCGTTTTGTTTGTTCACCAAGTCTCCTTGCTCGTCGGCATATCCCATCGTGGTGTACGAGGGAAGTTGATAATAGCGTCCGGCATTTGCATTAATAAACCATTCGGGGGAGAGTGAGTAGGAGAGTGACAACCGGGGTGATGCCTGTTTGAAAGGATTGTTCATTCCCGACGTATAACTATTCCCGTCAACTCGGACTCCTACCGAAACTGCGAGACGTTCTAGAAAGAAATTTTTACTGATTTGCCCGAAGAGAGACCATTTGAAAAAATCAAAATTCTTGTCGTAGTGTACATGATTCAATTTTCCGAGGGTATATAATTCTCTTGTTGTCTTGTTTTTGTAAGTAGCATATTCGATCCCGGCCCCGACATTCAACTTGATGTCATGTCGTAACAAATGATTGTGTTCGAATCGGAATTTATTCTCTGTTTCACCGGAATTATAATCCACCAGTTTCGTTTGACTTTTGTCGTTGTTGGTGTATTTCTCGATCTCGTTTTGCAGGGTACTACGACTGAGTACGAAAAGGTGGTTCCAACGATTCCCGTAATGTTTGTAGGTAATTCCAAGCGTGTAACTCCATTGCACGCTCTCCGGCAGGTAGTTGAGCATATATCTTTGGTCATCATCGGGATCTTTCATCCCTTTATTGAGATTATTAACATCGTACGCCCCGATGCCCAGTATAGTTAATTCGTTTTTTTGATTGAACTTTGTTTCCGTCTTGAACTGGAAATCATTATACACGGGCAGAAAAGGGAGACCGATCATGTCGAACAGGAATTTCAGGTAACTTCTGCGGGCGGACATGATGAATGTGGTTTTAGGTGCCAGAGGCCCGTCCAGCGATAGCCCGAAATCTGTTGCCCCTAAAGTCCCCCGCACTTTTATTTTGTCCGGGTTCCCCGCTATTTGTCGGAAGTCAAGCAAGGAACTCATCAGGTTCCCCCGGGAGGCAGGGAATGCTCCCGAGTAGAAATTGACTTCCTTCACGAAATCGATATTCACGATACTAACCACACCACCCGATGCTCCTTGCGTGGCAAAGTGATTCAGGTTTGGTAATTCCACGTCGTCCAGGTAGAAGCGGTTTTCGCTGGGGCCTCCGCCTCGGACGATGAAATCGTTTCTGAAGGCGGGAGAGGAGAGAACTCCAGGCATGGATTGTAATACTTTCGATATATCCCGATTCCCGCCGGGGGTCTTTTCTATTTCGGCGATACCGATGCGTTGTAAGGAGACGGGACTTTCCACCGTTTTGCGGAAAGGGTTGGTTTTGACTGTTACTTGTTCCAAGTTGACTTGGCTTTCTTCCAGTCCCACGTTTACCGTGCGTTCCGATGCGGTGTTTATCATGAATTCTTCCGATAATTTTGTCGTGTAGCCGACGCTACTCACTTCCAAGCGGTTGAAACCCAAAGGTACGTTTTCTATGCGAAAGTATCCGTTTTCGTCGGCTGCCGTTCCTGTGGTTGTTTTCCAAATCACCACGTTGGCAAAAGGTATGGGTTCATTGTTTTTACTGTCAAAAACCCGTCCCTTCACTACACCTGTTTGTTGTGCGGAAAGGCAAAGAGGAAGAAATAATAACAGGGTAAAAACAAATCGTATAATAGTTTTCATGTTATTTTGTATCTCTTGCAAAAGTAATTAAAAATAGCTGATTTGTCAACAGGGGATAATCTAAACTAATTCCAGTGTAAATTCGGAGATATCATTGGGTAATAATACAGCACGCCCTTTTACAGCTCTTTCATTACCCTTTCATAGCCCTTTGCCAATAGAGTTACATGAGGATGGTAACGATGTGTGCAGGATTGTATGTGATTATAACCCGAAGAGTTGTTTTGGTGTGTAATTGATTTTCTTGGTGTTATGGAAATAAGAGAATGTTGTTGTAAATATTTTCTACTTTTTCTTGTAAAAAAAAATGTCATTTTGTTTGGAGTTTGAGAAAAAAGATCTACTTTTGCACCCGAGTTCACGCCCAGGTGGCGGAATTGGTAGACGCGCTGGACTCAAAATCCAGTGTCCCTTAAAGACGTGCGGGTTCGATTCCCGCCCTGGGTACAAAAATCCCCTCTTGATCAGTTGATTTTGAGGGGTTTTTGTTTTATCGGGTATAACGGATCAAGTAGTAATTTAGGCTCACGTGAAAAATTAGGTGGAGTTCGTTTTCTTCTTGTTTTGAATTTCATTCTTTTCATGCAAAAATCTTAGCGACTCTAAAGAGAAAAAATTTAATGTCAAGCACGCCCCTGAATTGAGCCCTGAAGTCTTTGAGCTTGGCGTTGAAAGACTCGGCGGAAGCGTTTGTACTCCTGTTGTTGAAAAAGTTCAATATCCTGGTCGAGTGTGCGAACACGGAAGCGGCAACGGAATTGAAAGAATGAAAGCCAGCCTCGTTGACTT
>JAHZBN010000015.1:0-79299 GCA_019423345.1 Butyricimonas sp.
CCTATATTCCTATTTATTGTTATCGTTATTTATCGATACTTACTTCACTTCCTCGAAGTCAACGTCAGTTACTTCTTGGTCTTTTCCACCATTGTTTGTTTGTTGTTGTTGATCAGCGTGAGGGGCTCCTTGTTGTGCGCCGCCTTGTTGTTGTTGGGCGTTGTACATTTCTTGAGAAGCAGCCTGGAACACGTTGTTCAGTTCATCAATAGCCGAGTTAATAGCGGTAATGTCCTGAGCTTTGTGAGCGTCTTTCAGTTTTTGCAATGCAGCCTCGATCGGTTGTTTCTTGTCGGCAGGTAATTTGTCTCCAAACTCTTTCAATTGTTTTTCTGTTTGGAAAATCATACTGTCGGCTTTATTGATCGTGTCGATTCGTTCTTTTTCCTTCTTGTCAGCCTCTGCATTAGCGGCAGCCTCGTCCTTCATTCTCTTGATATCGGTATCGGAGAGTCCGGATGAAGCCTCGATACGTATAGATTGTTCTTTTCCGGTAGCTTTATCTTTTGCAGATACTTTTAGAATACCGTTAGCATCGATGTCGAAACTAACCTCGATCTGTGGAACACCACGTGGGGCTGGTGGTAGTCCGTCCAAGTGGAAACGTCCGATCGTCTTGTTGTCTTTTGCCAAAGGACGTTCTCCTTGTAACACGTGAATTTCAACAGACGGTTGGTTGTCGGCAGCCGTGGAGAATACTTCCGATTTCTTGGTCGGGATCGTGGTGTTGGATTCAATCAATTTCGTCATCACTCCACCTAAAGTTTCGATACCTAAAGAAAGCGGGGTTACGTCAAGTAACAACACGTCTTTAACTTCTCCGGTTAATACGCCACCTTGGATAGCGGCACCAACGGCAACAACTTCGTCTGGGTTAACCCCCTTGGAAGGAGCTTTGCCAAAGAACTCTTCAACTTTTTTCTGCACAGCCGGGATACGGGTAGAACCACCTACCAAAATAACCTCGCTAATGTCTGATGCGCTCACGTTTGCATTCTTCAATGCACGACGGCAAGGCTCGATGGTTGCTTGTACCAGATGGTCTGTCAATTGCTCGAATTGTGACCGGGTTAAGGTTCTTACCAAGTGTTTTGGAATTCCATCAACCGGGAATATGTACGGCAAATTGATTTCCGTGGAGGTTGAACTAGAAAGTTCGATTTTAGCTTTTTCAGCAGCCTCTTTCAGACGTTGGTGAGCCATCGGGTCTTTCCGGATGTCCACGTTCTCGTCTTTCTTGAATTCGTCTGCCAACCAGTTGATGATTACGTCATCGAAGTCGTCACCTCCTAAGTGAGTATCACCATCGGTTGATTTTACCTCGAACACTCCATCACCTAATTCCAAGATAGAAATATCAAAAGTACCTCCTCCCAAATCGAAGACAGCAATTTTCATATCTTTATCTTGTTTATCCAACCCGTATGCCAATGCTGCGGCAGTCGGCTCGTTGATAATACGTTTCACGGTCAATCCAGCGATTTCTCCGGCTTCTTTCGTGGCTTGGCGTTGAGCGTCGTTGAAGTATGCGGGAACTGTAATTACCGCTTCTGATACTTCTTGTCCTAGGTAATCTTCGGCTGTTTTCTTCATTTTCTGAAGAATCATGGCAGAGATTTCTTGTGGGGAATATTTACGATCACCGATTTCAACACGCGGGGTGTTGTTTTCCCCTCTTACCACCTTGTAAGGTACACGATTGATTTCTTTATTTACCTGATCATAAGTTTCACCCATGAAACGTTTGATAGAATATATTGTTCTCGTCGGGTTCGTGATTGCCTGACGTTTTGCAGGGTCACCAACTTTTCTTTCGCCATTGTCAACAAAAGCAACAATAGATGGTGTTGTTCTCCTACCTTCACTGTTCGGGATCACCACCGGCTCGTTACCTTCCATTACGGCGACGCAAGAGTTCGTGGTTCCCAAGTCTATACCAATAATCTTTCCCATATTGTTTAATATTTATAATGTTATTATTTTCTATTTACTTTTTCGTTCTTTGTCCCTGAATAGTTTCAAGAACATTTATCTTTTATCAAACGGTGTGCCAGTTCCCAAATAAGACTTATTTTCATAAAAATCTCTTACAAACACGTGGTTGGTGTCATATTTACTGACAGAACGTCATAAATTGAACAGGTCAAGATGGTTCAAGCTGACAATGAAATGGCAGAAAGAGTATTGGGAGTTGATAACTTATTTTATATCTTTATACCCGTTAAAGGTCGTAAGTAGGCGGTAAAATATATTAACTAGTTGTGTAAAAGATTTTATAGTGGAAGAAGTCGTAAATAAGTCTATTCAGGTAATTGGTTTCACGAGAAATGCCGATTTTCAATTACCCGTTTTAAATACTGATAAAGAATTATTGCAGGAGAATATCATTCTGCTACGGGTTGGTTGTCAGCATGAAAAGTTTCTAAACGTGTTACAACAGGTTCGGGCTGAGGATATAATGCTTGTCGATCTAGATCGGGTGGCCTTGCCTGTGTTGAACGCTCTTGGACAAGCTTACGGGAAAACGGAACGAAAGGATCATATTTATTATGTGAGTAGCCGGAAACGTAAGTTGTGGCTTGGATTTGTGGATACAGTCTTGTGGCGGAGCGATCGGAGTATCACGGATTCTCCTGTGTTAATCGGTAACAAGTCATTGTTCATGAAAGCATATGCGGGGAATGATTTGGACGATAATCTGTTGAGGGCTGTGAGTTACAGTTTACAGAAAGTATTCGTGAAATTCGGGACCTTGGAGGTGTCTGTTACCTGGAAAGATTTGGAAAACGTTTCAAATCCTACCATGAATTATTTTTGGAAGATACCTTTTCGTTTTTTGACGACAGGCCGTTTTTTTACCACGTTGTTTGATGTTTCCGGTCGGTCTCTTCGGGATATGACATACCGGATGCTTATGTTGTTATTCGGTTTGTTTGTCTTTTTCTACATGCCTTATATCAGTAAGGATTACGGGATTAGCGGAGATGAGTTTGTCGATCACCGACATTCCGGTTATGTGCTTGATTTCTTCACAAAAGGGGATAAGGCTGCATTGAATCAGCCTCAAACGGCTTTACACCTTTACGGTAATTCGATGCAGGTGGTGGCAGCTGTCGTGGCTAACATGATCGGTGCGGATGATGTTTATGCCGTGCGTCATGTCGTGTGTGCCTTGGTGGGAGCTTTGGGAGTAATTACGATCGGTCTGTTGGGAATGCGTTTCGGGGGAGGGGTGTGTGGACTCATTTCTATGTTATTACTCTTTTTCTCGCCCCGTTTCTTCGGGCATAGTATGAATAACCTGAAGGACATTCCGTTTGCCGTGGGATACTTGGTTGCCATATTCTATTTCGTGCGGATGTTCGATCGTTATCCCGTGGTTAAACTGCGGCATATGATCGGGGCCATGCTGGGAATCGCTTTGGCATTGGGAACCCGTTCCGGGGGCTTGCTTTTGTTTCCGTACTTGTTGATGTATGGCGGTTTGTTTTACATCTTATGGGTCGGATTCAAGGAGTTTTATAAATTTATGAAATATCGTAAGGAAGTCGAAAATATCCTATTTTTGATTATACTCGTTTTATTTGTAGGGTATTTCTTGTCTATCATCACGTGGCCTTTTGCGTTGGCTCGCCCGTTTACTAACGTGGTTGTGTCATTGAAGGAATTCACGAATTATAATATCGGGTTGCGAACAATATTCGAGGGAGAGCAGATGATGTCGAACATGCTGCCTATTCATTATGCCCCGAAATATTTGATGATCGGGTCACCCTTGGTGGTTGTTATCGGTTTTATCGGGTATCTTTTTTTTATGGTTTTCCGGAAGAAGGAATTCTCTCTGTTGTCGTTCTTTATTTTATTCTCACTGGTATTTCCCGTGTTTTGGGTTATTTACCAGAAATCAAATTTGTACGGGGGAATTCGTCATTTGTTGTTCGTGATGCCTTTCATGGTGTTGCTGGCGGCTCGGTTCTGGACGTTAATATTGTCTGTTTCCCCTAAATATTTGAAAGGAATCATGGTCGTTGTGTTTGTCGGGTTGTTATTTCTGCCTGCACGTCACATGGCCGTGAATCATCCCAATGACTATGTTTATTTTAACGAATTGGTGGGAGGGCTGCGAGGTGCTTATGGGGATTACGAAACGGACTATTATTATAATTCCTTGAAAAAAGGGGTGGATTGGTTCAAGAAGAACGTGGATTATAAGAGTCGCCCTCTCCGGATTGTGACCAATCATAGTGCGAATTTACAACATTATTTCCGGAAAGATACGAATGTGACCATCGTGTATAGTCGGTATTACGATAAATTCAGCAAGGAATGGGATTACATGATATTCGATAACGTGTATATCAATAGTTTTCAGTTGAAAAATGGTCTTTTCCCAGTGAAAGAGGGCTTTTTGTACTCGGTGGATGCCGATGGGTTGCCGATGTGTGTGGTGGGTGAGAGAACGTCTAGGGATGATTACGAGGCGATCAAGTTGGAAGAGCAGAAGAAGTACCTGGAGGCGATTGAGAAATTGGAGAATTATTTGAAGGATCACCCGTGGAACGAGGAAATGTGGATGCGCTTATCCCGGATGTACTACACGATCGGTAAGCCGGAGGAAGCTCTTCGGTGTACGGGTGAATCTCTGAAATGGCAACCGCAGTTGATGGATGCATTGAATATTCGGGCGTTGAGTGCTTTGGATTTGAAAAAGTTCACGACAGCGCATCAGGCGGTTGACGCGATGTTGGCCCAAAATGACGTGGCATCTTCTTCTTATTATTTGAAGGGGTTGATTTACTACACGGAGGGAAAGGATAAGGAGGCGCTGGATAATGTTAATAAAGCATTGAGGTATAACGGTGGAAACGTGCAGGCGTTGGCCTTGGGTGGGGATATTTTACGGCGAAACGGGAGTTATTCGAAAGCGATAGAACCTTACGAGAAGGTGGTGAGAGCCAAACGGGCGGATGAGCGGGTGTTGCTTTCTTTGGCGGAATGTTACTGTCGTGTGAGTAACTATAAGTTGCTGGAACAGATTACGTCATTGTTACGTGAGCAAGGACGGGATAAAGAGGCGTTGCAGAAGATTGAACTTCGGGCTTTGATTCAGCAGAAACGTATGGAAGATGCCGAGAAATTGTTAAAACAGATGAGCGGGGTTAAAGAAGATAGCGAGTTCTTGTTATTATGCGCTCTATGTGAACTTGCGTCGGGACGCCGGGCTACTGCCACAGAAATGGCTCAAAAGGCAATAGAACTGGATCCGAAGAATAGGGAGGCGATTGAGTTACAGCGTTTCTTGTCGAAAGAAATGGAGATTCGGAAATAAAACGATTATAAATGGAAAAGATATGTGTCATCATCCCGTGTTATAACGAGGCGCAACGTTTGGAGTTGGAGGTCTTTCGGGAATTCGTGGGTAGAGAAAAACGTTTTGATTTTTGTTTCGTGAATGATGGTAGTCAGGATAATACTTCCGAGGTTTTACGGAGGGCCGTGGAGTTGGAACCGGAGCGTTTCTTGCTGGTTGACAATGTGGATAACCGGGGAAAGGCTGAGGCTGTCAGGAGTGGGATTTTATATGTCAGTTCTTTGAATCGTTACAATATAGTGGGGTACCTGGATGCAGATCTAGCCACGCCATTGGAGGATTTGTATTTGCTGGCAGAGGTGATGGACAGGCAACCAGAAGTGCGTATGACGATGGGAACCCGTTTGAAACGACTGGGGGCTAATGTACAGAGGAAAGCGTATCGTCATTACTTGGGGCGGGGATTTGCCACGTTAGTTTCAATGTTATATCAACTTCCGGTATATGATTCCCAATGCGGAGCCAAGCTTTTGAAAAGTGAGTTGATACCCGTGGGATTTAGTGAGGAATTTCGTTCCGGTTGGCTTTTTGACGTGGAGTTAATTTTGCGAATACGGGAAAAACATGCTGATTATGACCGGATCATTCATGAAGTTCCCTTGAATACATGGGTGGAGAAGGGGGACAGCCGTATCAAGTTCAAACATTTGTTGAAGATGCCCAAGGAATTGTTTAATATTTATTGTCGATACATGGGGCGTGAATAAGGGAGCGTGTTTCGGGCTACTCTAAATTTAATATCTCGAATAAGTTGCCGTCTACTTGCGTCGCAGTCTCGTTAGTAAGTTAACGATAAGTGTTCGATAAGTCTTCGAGCGGGAGTGTTGATTTGTACTTGAATTTGTGTTAATGAATGGCGGAATAATGCCCGAGTCACGGGCAGAACACTAGAGGGTGTGTTTGCCAGTAACCTTGAATAATGTTTCTATTGTAAATATTCCGGATGTCGTTTCAACCACACGGCTGCGTACGAGCAAGTGCCTTCCGGTTTGAGATGATTGGCTTTTGCGTAATCATAAGCGTCTTCCGTGAGTGTGCTTGCGATTCCTTTCCCTTCTAAAGCCGGGGGAACGAACGTGTGAATGATGTCAAGACTATTGTCCGTTAATCTGTATTCAGCATAAGCCGTCATGTTTTCCAACTCGATTTCGAAACGTTACCGGGTTGGGTAATGTGTCACTTTGTAATTCATCGTTTTTGTTTTTTTGATTTGACGAAGATAAGCAATAAAATGTTTTGTGTCATTTTTTCGATTATATTTGAGGAAGAAAGAGTATAAATTTAAATGACGGAATTATGATAGAGGCACCAGAAGCGCTTTGTTTATCGGAACAGTTGAACAGGGTTATCAAAGGAAAGGTCGTGACAGATGTTATACCTTGCTACACCCCGCATAAATTTGCCTTTTTCAACGAGGACCCGGAAAAATACCCGGGGATGTTACTCGGTAAAACGGTGGACGGGGCTTGTGCTTACGGGGGAATAGTGCAAATAAACGTGGGGGATGCCAAGGTGGTGTTTAGTGACGGGGCAAACCTTCGGTATTACGACCCTGATGCAAAGTTACCGAACAAACATCAATTACTGATCGGGTTTGAAGATCAGAGTTGTATTGTTGTTTCCGTTAGGATGTATGGTGCCATGTGGTGTTTCGTGGGGGATTATTTCGAAGGTGGCTTAATGTCATATTACGGAGGGGCTAAAAATAAACCGCAGGTATTGTCGGAGGCTTTTGACAAGGCGTATTTCATGTCCTTGATTAATGACGAAGGGGTACAGAAAAAGAGTGCCAAGGCGTTTCTTGCCACGGATCAGATGATTCCCGGTTTAGGAAATGGCGTGTTGCAGGATATTCTGTATCTGGCTCGGGTACATCCGAAGACGAAGATCGCGGTTCTTTCACAGGCGAAAAGGGAAGAACTTTTCGGGTGTGTGAAGAAGGTCTTGCGGGAGATATACCGGCTAGGAGGACGCTGTTCCGAGAAGGATTTGTTTGATCAAAAAGGAGGGTACGTTCCTTACTTGTCTAAGGATACGGTGGGGAGTCATTGCGTGTATTGCGGGGATTATATATTAAGAGAGAATTATTTGGGGGGTAGTATTTACTATTGCAACACTTGTCAGCAAGAAGAAAGATAGGATAAAAAATCCCGGAGTTTAATCCGGGATTTTTTGATATTATCTGTTGTGTTCTTTCAATATCACGTCGTGGGCACCGCCTTCCACGATACTGGTTGAAGAAACCAGGGTGATTTTAGCGTTCTTTTGTAATTCAAAGATGGATGTTGCTCCGCAGCTACACATCGTGGAGCGGATTTTACCGATGGTTACATCCAAGTTGTCTTTTAATTTTCCAGCGTATGGAACGTAGCTATCCACGCCTTCCTCGAATTTGAGGGATTCGCTGCCGCCCATGTCATAACGTTGCCAGTTGTGGGCGCGGTTAGAACCTTCTCCCCAGTACTCTTTCACGTAAGAGTTGTTCACCATTAGTTTTTTAGTGGGGGATTCGTCGAATCGGGCGAAATAACGTCCCATCATCAAGAAATCGGCCCCCATGGCAAGAGCCAGTACCATGTGATAGTCGTGTACGAGACCGCCATCACTACAAATCGGCACGTAGATACCGGTATCCTCGAAATATTTATCGCGGGCTTTGGCCACGTCAATCACGGCTGTTGCCTGTCCGCGGCCGATACCTTTTTGCTCGCGGGTGATACAGATGGAACCTCCACCGATACCCACTTTGATAAAGTCAGCCCCAGCTTCCACTAGATAACGGAATCCGGCCTGATCTACCACGTTTCCAGCACCAACGAGTACTTTGCCGTTGTATTCTTGTTTAATCCATTGTAATGTTTCTTTTTGCCATTCGGAAAAACCGTCGGATGAATCGATACATAAAACGTCTACTCCGGCTTCTACTAATGCGGGAACACGTTCTTTGTAATCACGGGAGTTAATTCCGGCACCTACGAGTAATTTCTTGTCCGTGGTGTTTAATAATTCATTCGGGTTATCTTTGTGGCTATCGTAGTCCTTGCGGAACACGAAGTAAGCAAGGTTTTGATCTTTATCGATGATCGGTAAGGTGTTTAGTTTATGATCCCAGATGATTTGGTTTGCTTCGCTGAGGGTCATCCCGATTTCTCCAACGGTTAATTTGGAGAAGGGTGTCATGAATTCTTTTACCTTTCTGTCTTTTGGGTCTTTTTCTCCCCGGTAATCCCGGCTGGTTACGATACCCAGCAATTTGCCGTTCGGGGTTCCGTCATGGGTAACACCCATCGTGGTATGTCCCGTGCGTTTTACCAAAGCAAGCACGTCTGCCAAAGTGGCTTCCGGGGTGATGTTGGAGTCACTGGTAACGAATCCGGCCTTGAATTTCTTTACCTTGCGAACCATTTCTGCCTGTGATTCGATAGGTTGCGAACCGAAGATAAATGACAATCCCCCGTTCCGGGCAAGTGCAATAGCCAATCCAGAATCGGAAACGGACTGCATAATCGCTGAAACAAACGGGATGTTTAGTTCAATGGCTGATTTTTCGCCTTTTTTATACTTTACCAAGGGTGTTTTCAATGAAACGTTGGTTGGGATACACTGTTTCGTGGTCAGACCGGGAATAAGCAGATATTCTCCGAAAGTTCTTGATACATCGTCCAAATAGATTGCCATAGAATTTATCTTTATGCGGTTTGATTAAAAATTGTGCAAAGATACTCAAATCTCCGGAATATTCTTTCGTTTAAAAGGGAAATGTTTGAGGATATGCCTTTTTTTAGAATATTCAATGACAAATAGTATATAAGCTCCAAAATTTATATATTTGTGTTGTATATATGTGAAAATATGGCAATATTGGTTGATTATAAGGGAATTTTTGAACAGTTGTTTCGGGAGAACTACATTCGCCTGTGCTATCATGCTTGTAGTTTTTTGAATGATGATGAAGCGGCAAAAGATGTTGTTAATGATGTATTTGAAAAAGTATGGATCAATTTTGAAAAAATAGAGCGTTCCCAGCCTGTTCTCCCGCTATTATATACTTTAGTACGAAACCGTTGTGTGAGCCTGCTCCGGCATAAGAAAGTGAAGGAACGTTTTGATCAAGAGTGGCGATTGAAAGAAGAGGCAATAGATGAAGGGTATATGGAATATGAACTTATGATCGAGCGATTGCGTCAATCTGTAGAGAATCTGCCCGGTCAAACAAAGGTCGTATTCAGGATGTGTTTTCTTGATGGGAAAAAATATCAGGAGGCGGCAGATGAGTTAATGATTTCGATTAATACTGTTAAAACGCATATAAATAAAGCTTTACGGCTTCTTCGAGAAGAATATTCCGATTACTCTTTGTTATTGATAATATTTCATTCCGAAGGATAAATGAATGGTTTTTACTAGGTTTGGGTGTTGGAGTATAATAGAACTTGGGCTATATTTGCTTGTTAGCTTGTTTGTATGCCATTAATCGTTCATAACCACCACGAAGCATTTATCCTGCATTCTTTACATTTCCTTTCGATAAAATCGCATTTTCGAAAAAAAAAGTAGTTATTGACATCACCCGTTTATGTCCGTTGAGCGTGTTAGTATAAATAATTCATGAGAAATATGCAGGACGGTTTTAAAGATAAAGATATAGAGTTCGCTTTGTACGTGTTGCAATATACTGAGAATAAAGAAGATGATGAGATACAGGTTTGGCTGAAGGAGAAAGAACATCGTGACTTGTTGGAAGAGTTGCGGCGTTTTCGGGAAGCGGGGATGTGGGAGGCTGAAAAATTGGACGTGGATGAGGATTACCAGTGGCAATTGTTGGAACGGAGAGCAGTTCTACGGAAAAGGAAACGTAATATCCGACGTATATTGACGGGAGTTGCGGCCGTGGTTATCATGTCGGTAGTTGCTAGTGTGTACATTTACTATCGGCAAGAGGAAAATCTTATTAAGGAAATATCCCAAATATCTTTGAATGCGGAAACAGATGCGGTTAGATTGATTACAGGCAAAGGGGAAGAGTATATTTTGGCTTCTTCCGCACCAAATAACAACGATACTTTGGAAAAACGGGGGATTGTTATTGATTCCGTGGGTGGTTTGAAATACATGAGGATATTACACGATACAACCCGTTCGGAAGAATTTCACACGCTACGGGTTCCCCGTGGTGGAGAATACATATTGGTGTTGGATGATGGTACCCGGGTCTGGATAAACTCCGAATCGGAATTACGGTATCCGGTAGTATTTTGCGATTCGGTGAGAAAAGTCTATTTGAAAGGCGAGGCTTATTTTGAGGTAAAACGTGATGAGAAACATCCTTTTATGGTAGAAACAAGTGAATTGTGTACCCGTGTATTGGGAACGGAGTTTAACGTGCAGGCTTATGGATGGAGTGATGCGAATATTACTTTAATTAAAGGTAGCGTTGCGGTGAATCAAAACGGGAATGGGGGGACGGTTGTCCTGAAACCGGGAGAGAACGCTTCATACAAAGGGGATAGTCTTTACGTGGAGAGTGTGGATGTGTTGAAATACATATCTTGGAAAGAAGGTTTTTTCTATTATGATAACGAGCCTTTGGAAAACATCTTGAGTGAGTTGGGGCGGTGGTTTGATTTTACCGTTTTTTACCGGAATCCCGAAGTGAAAGATTACCGGTTTAAATTTTGGGCAAATCGAAAGGATTCGGTGGAACAACTTTTGGAACGTTTGAATGAAACAGGAAAATTGAAAATGGAAATAAGAGGGAAAACGGTTACCGTTTTCTTGTAACAGATAATGGATGAGGACCGAATTTAATGAAAAAGGGATAGTCGCAACCTATCCCCTTAGTAAAATTTGGTTCATCAGAGAGATGAACATGTTTAATTTTAATTACAAATGTATGGAAAAAAAATCGATTTCACCTCACATTAGAGGTCGAAAAACGAGTAATCGGGTGAAACATGCGATGTATGTCCACTTGGTTCTTTTTTTAAGTTTGTTTTGTATGACATCTGCCGTGTTCGGGCAGCAGAAAAAATTAAGTTTTAAATGGAAAGACGTGCCATTGTCGGACGTGTTCAATGCACTGGAAAAGGCTGATGTCTACAAGTTCGTGTTTAATTACGAGGACACGAAACCTTATAAAGTGACTTTGGACGTGGAAGGTAAGAACGTGTTGGAGATTTTGGATGAGGTGTTGAAAGAAAAACCTTTTTCTTTTAAGACGGAAGGTATTTATATCATGATTCGTTATAAAGAGCCGGAGACTAAGAGGTTTATCGTGGAAGGAAAAGTGATAGATGGGAAGTCGAACCCGTTACCCGGAGTTACCGTGTTGCAGGAGGGAACAACGATTGGAACGGCTACCGGTTCGGATGGGACGTTTAAAATACTCCTGACAAAAGAAAAGGGCGTGTTGTTATTTTCGTTCATTGGGTACAAAAGCCGGCAAGTGACCTATGAAACGGGGAAAACCATTGTCGTGAAAATGGAAGAAGAGGTAACGGATTTGGATGAGGTGGTGATTCGTGCTTACGGGACTCAAAACAAGAAAGAAGTGGTGAGTTCTATCACTTCTATTAAAGCCGACGAGATGAAAGAATTACCATCGCATAGTATATTGAGCATGTTGCAGGGGCGTTTGGCCGGAGTTGACATCGTAAATCAATCGGGGGCTCCGGGAGCGGGAGGTAACCGGGTGGCCGTTCGGGGATACAATTCCCTGTTAGAAGAAGGGGCGACGGATGGACAACCTTTATACGTGGTGGATGGGGTACCAATGTTTTCGTTTAACTCTCCAGCCACGGGTACCAATACATTGTCGGATTTGGACCCATCCATGATTGCTTCCGTGGAAGTGTTGAAGGATGCAGCGGCGGCAGCAATCTACGGTTCGCGTGCCGGGAACGGGGTGATTTTAATCACAACGAAGAAAGGACAGGCGGGGAAAGCGAAATTTTCGGTGAATTTTTCGTATACGGTTTCTTTCCTACCAGTTACGCCTGAACAGACGGGAGGACGTTTGGAGAGAATGGTTAAAATCAATAATTTTCGGCATAGTTTAGATGCGATATATGACGATTATACACAGTTAGGCAAATATCCTACTTCTTATGAAGACGCTTATAGGCAGGGTAGCGGAGGGTATGATGCTTGGTGGGGAAACGGTTATGTCGGATCTGCAAAAGATCATCCTATTCTTCAGGATAGTTTGAATCCGTTTTATAATAATCAAACCAATTGGTATAAATATAGTTTTAAAACAGGTAAGGTATTGAATGCCAATATCCAAACTTCCGGAGGTTCAGATAAAGTGCAATACATGATAGGGGCGGGGTACTATAATGAAAAAGGAATCATGTTGAATAGTAACTATTCCCGGGCAAATCTGATGGTAAATTTGAGTGCCAAGCCTACACCGGTAATGTCTGCTGCGGCTCATGTGTATATGGCATACATGGATAAGAGCCGGAATTTGAATAATGCAGGAACAACTTCCCGCAATATAGAGGGCATGACGGTGGACCCGGCTTCCCAAACTACCTTGTTCCCTGGGCACGGTAAGGTTAATGATGAATTTTTGGCAAGGATTAACCAAACCGTTTCCCGTAACGATAATTATCGTTTGATCAGTAGTTTGAATCTGGAATTCCAACTCTATGATGGGTTAACGCTTTCGGGTCTTGGGGCAGTAGATTATACTCAGTCCAATGTGAACGAATTTACGCCGAGTACCTTGGATGGAGCTTTGCATCGTAATGCTTCGTTAGGGGAGGTTTCCCGAAAAATTTCATTGATGAATGAAGAGTTATTGAACTACCGGATAGAAATTGCACAAAAACATACAATAGAAGCTTTGTTGGGTTTTAATATTTCCAAGGAGCAGGGATTTAGTATCAATGGAATCGGTTATGAAGGACCGAATGACAATGTTTATTGGTATTCAGGACCCGGAGGGGTTGCGAATTACCAGCCTGAAGGGTATGAACCGAGATGGGAGTCCAGAACAGATTATTCTTCCAATTTCGAAGAACAGACCATGTTAAGCTATTTCGGCCGTTTGAGTTATAACTTTAAGAAATTATACATCGTGGAGTTTGCTTATCGTCGGGATGGGTCATCCACGTTCGGGACAAATGTACGTTGGGCTGATTTCCCTTCGATTGCATTGGGTTGGAATTTTGCGGATGAGGCTTTTATGAAAAATATTTCTTGGTTAAATAGCGGAAAATTGCGCTTGAGTTGGGGAAAATCCGGACAGGTGTTCCAAGAAGCGTATATGGCTTATGGGATGATGTCTAAAAACGGATTATTCCAAGGTAAGCCGGGGATGACAACAATGCAGGCTGTTGCTCCCGATTTGACTTGGGAAAAAACGAAACAATATAATGCCGGTTTGGATTTGGAATTGTTTGAGTATCGATTAAATGTTAAATTGGATTATTACGATAAAATAACTTATTCGATGATCTCGAATGTTCCTGCATTTGGAGATGTGAATGTGTTGAGTTACTTTAAGAGAAATTCCGGGGAGATTTCCAATCAAGGAGTAGAGTTGGAATTGAAGGCTGATATTTTCCGGCAGAGTGAAGTGAGGTGGAGAAGTAGATTGAACATATCCCGGAACTGGAATAAATTGATTGGTACGTATGATGGTAAAGATATGACTAATCATGTATTGAAGCGAGGGTTGTTTGGGATATATGTTTTCGAGGATGACGGGTATTATCAGAACGAGAAAGAAGTACCGGTTTACTATAATAATGCGGGATATCCGATCTATTTAAATCGAATACAAGGTGAAATTAGCGGCATGGTAGGAGAAAAAAAGATACGTGATGTAAATGGTGATGGAGTGATTGATGACGATGATCTGTTTTACATTGGTAGTGCTTTACCCCAAGCGTATGGCGGGTGGGCCAACGAAATATCATGGAAAAATTTCGATTTGAATATTCTTTTTAATTATTCCTTGGGAAGAAGGATGATCAACGTGATACGTCATGTAACGCCTTTTAACACGGAGGGACCTATATTTCGGGATTTGACCAAAGTTACCTTTTGGGAGAAGGAAGGTGATATGACGGATTTGCCGCGTTTGGGAGCGAGTTCGATCTATCCGGATTTGCGTTCTAATGTGGAACGGGTGAATATGCTTCGCTTGAAACAACTTACGTTGGGATATAATTTGCCGGAAAAATGGGCTAAAAAGATTTATTTTAGTGGTGCTCGGTTGTTTATCACGGGTGAAAATATTTGGACTTGGTCAAATTATTCCGGGGCGGATCCGGAGGTGGTGGATATGGATTCTGGTATGGATAACGGAAAGGCATATCCTTTACCGGAGAAATGGACGTTTGGGTTAACTCTAAACTTTTAATGATTATGAAACAGTTTATATATATTGTCACGGCTCTTTTGCTTATGTCGTGTAACGGTTATTTGGACGTGAGACCTGAAAATTCAACGACTTTTAATAATTTTTTCCGTTCCGGGCAAGACGCCGAGGCTCTGCTTAATTCGATGATGGCCAATTTGCGTTTGGCCGAGTATACGGATATGATACATGTCGCAGCTGGGTTGAAAGTGGATAATATTACTTGGGATTACAGGGGCTATTCGATTACAGGGGCAAAAGAATTGAACCCTCGGGAGTATTTCGGAGCAACCTGGCGTCCGTATTACGAAGTGATTCATGATGCGGATGTGATGTTGGATAACGCTTATCGTTTTCCCATGTCGGAAGAGATTGTTGATATTTATCGTTTACAGGCTTGCTTCATGAAAGGGTTGTGTTATTTTTGGCTTGCCCGGGCATGGGGGGAAGTGCCTATTGTTCCCAATAGCGAATCAATAGAGGTGAAATTGGGGAAAAGTAGCGTGACTGAGGTGTTGGATGAAGCTACAAAATGGGCGTTGAAGGCGATGGATTTACCGAAGTTTGAAGATTTGAAAGATTATGCGGGAAACAAAAGAACCTCAAAACAGTACGGAAGTAAAGGGGCTGCAGCCGCTTTGTTGGCTAATATTTATGCTTGGCGGGCAGCTCTTGAGGATAAAAAAGAGTATTGGGAAGAAGCCGAGAAATATTGTACGATGATTATTGAAAACGAGGTCGGAGCCTATGGTTTGGCTGCCGATCCTGAGGATGTGTGTAACCGGGTATTTAAAGGGGGAAGCGAGGAAAGTATTTTGGAAATATACAGGACTTTCACTACAGCGGGAGAATTCACTGAACGGGCCTATGTCGGGGAACAATTTGTCGGTTGGCCGGTAAGGACGGACATGTTCGTAAGTTTTTCCTATCCCGATGTGATTGAATTAAATAAAACAACAGTCAACGAACTGTACCCCGAAGGTGATTTGAGGAGATCGAGTTATTTCTACGGGATTGACTCCACGGAATTTCACGTGAAGGTATTTGAATATGATCCTGAAGTTGGGGATGTGGTGGAAAAGATGAAAGTTTTCGATAACACGAAGATAGAGAAAGCATATGTGAACGTATTTCGTTTTCCTACTTATACATATACAAAGAATGAAAGTGAAAAGTTTTTTGTAGGGATGGAAATGTATAAAGTTATTTGGCGTTTGGCTGATATTATGTTATTGAGGGCTGAGTGTCGTTGTCGTGCCGGGTTGCCTAATGCGATGGAGGACGTGATAACTGTTCGGGAGCGTGCGGGGTTGACAGGAGCGACTTTGACGGATGATTTTGGCGGGGATGTGCAGTTAGCGATATTCAGAGAACGGGAGCGGGAGTTGTTATTTGAGGATCCCCGGTACTACGATGTAATACGGAACGGTGTAGAGTATATACGGCGGGAGCTTTCTGAAACTTTCAGCCGTTTGTCCGATCGGGATATTCAGAATGGTGCATTGTATTATCCGGTGGGAGCACGTGCCATGAACAATAATGATTTGATTTTGCAGAATATATATTGGAATACAAAGGTACAATAGATTATGAAACAGATATTTATATTAGGCTTTATAGGTTTGCTTTTAGGCATGGGAAGCTGTGTCAAGGATAATTTTGTTAAATCCGGGTTACATAACGGGCGTTTTAACGGTAGTCTGTTGGAGTATTTAAAAGCTCCGGGGCATTCTTATGATTGGGATTCCACGGCAAGATTGGTAGAACAGGCTGGACCTGAGATTGTTCGTTTGTTCGAGGGGAAAGATATCGAACATCCGGAGATCACGTTTTTAGGACCGACGAATCACTCTATCCGCAGGTATATGTTGGAAAATGACATTGAACGCATTGCGGATATAGATCCGGATGATTGTAAGGATTTGTTGCTACAATGTGTGATTGACGGTAAAATATACCGGGATAGTGTCCCGCGGGGAAGGTATGATGAAGAGGAAGCTATGCCGGGAGAGGGTGGAAAATATTACCTGACGTTGGGAGGAAGTACGATTTGGTTGTACACCCACCAGCAGACATTGCAAGGAATTCCGGACATGGGAGCTATTTCTATGAGGGTGTATTCACAAAGTGCGTTCCAAGATTTTGGTATTGCCTCTTCAAATATAGAACCGGACAATTGCGTGGTGCATTCTTTGTCGTACCGTTTCACGTTAGGGGATTTCGGAGAAGAGGATTGGGGAGACTGGGAAGATTGGGATGATTTTGAGTAATAATAAAAGAGAAAGTTATGAAATGGATATTATTTATATTGAGTGTTGTATATCTCGGTTTTACGTCATGTAGCGAAAAAGAGGGGTATCTGATAACGGAAAATGCTATTTATGAACCTGATACAATGGTTATTCATCTTAATCCGGACCCGGAGTTGGATGCCATTCGGATAGAATATGAGTCTCCTTGGCAATCTTTGGCTATGCAGGGGTACCAGGGAACAAAACGTATTGATTTTTCGGTAGAATCCGTAACTTCTACTGCCGGAGAGGAAGCCGCTACAACTTTCATACAGGAGTTGACCATGTTGGGTGGCGGTGTGATGAATTATCCTTACAAAGGAAAATCTCCTGCGGGACGTTATACTGTATCAGTTCGTTTGACTGGTCCCGGGTATAGTCAGGTAGTTGTAGATGCCTATACATTTATCTTAAAGTAGAGGACAGATGAAAGGGATGAAATCGATTTATATTTGTTGCCTTTTGGGAATGTTGAATGTTTCCAACGGTTTCGCACAATCGGGAGATAGATTGTTGGATATACTGTCCGGAGAATTGAATAGACACTATCAAGAATTACAGGGGGAGAAATATCCCCCCTACTATATGAATTACAGGATTCTTGATGCGTGGAGTACGGCAATCACTTCCTCGTTCGGGACATTGAGGGATAACCGGTTCCAACATACGAGGATAATGATTCCCCATATCCGGATAGGTGATATGACTTTGGATAATTACAAATATTATCCGATGGGTGCGGAAGTAACCGAACGGGGTATTTCATGTGCTATGTTACCCATTGATGATCAAAATAACGAGGATGCAATTCGTCAGGCCATCTGGGTAGAGACTTCTGCCCGTTATGCTTTTGCCGTGAATATTTACGAACACGCTAAGATTCAGACAAAAGTAAACGTTAGAAATGAGGATAAAGCCCCTTATTTTTCTTCGGCTCCGGTAGAATCTTATTACGAGGAGCCTTTTCCTCCCAGTTGTTTGAACGTGGATTCGGAGGCTTGGATAGCCCGTCTGAAGAAAATATCCGCTTTATTCAACGAAAATGTGAATATCACGCAAGGTGATGTGATTCTGACTTATGATGTTGAACGGCGGTATTTTGTGGACACGGAAGGACGGAATGTGGTGCAGAACCAGCCTTATGCCCGGATTATTATCAAGGGTAGCGTGGTTGCATTAGACGGGATGGAATTACCGTTGTATCTTTCTTATTTTGCTTATGACTTGGCGGATTTGCCTACGGATGAGCAAATGATGCTGGATACGCGTGAAATGATCAAGACCTTGGCAGCCTTGCGGGAAGCTCCTGTTGCTGAACCTTATTCCGGTCCCGCTTTGTTGTCGGGAGCAGCAAGTGGGGTCTTTTTTCACGAGATATTTGGTCATCGGTTAGAAGGACAAAGAATGAAAACAACAGAGGATGGACAAACTTTCAAGCACATGGTAGGGGAAAAGGTTCTAGCTTCTGATTTTCAGGTGTTTGATGATCCAACGTTGACAAGTTATGCCGGAAAAAAATTGAATGGTCACTATAAATTTGATGATCAAGGAATTCGGGCGAAACGGGTCAACGTGGTTGTTGACGGTAAGTTACGGGATTTCTTGATGACACGGGTACCGATTGATGGGTTCCCAACCACGAATGGCCATGCTCGGGCAAGCGACGGGTTTGACCCCGTATCCCGACAGTCAAACCTTGGCATCGAGACCAAGTCTCCTAAAACAAGAGAGGAGTTACGTGCCATGTTAATTGCGGAGGCAAAAAAACAGAATAAAGAATATGGTTATTTTTTTGCAGAGGTAACTAGTGGCCTGACCTATACGGGAACAAGCAGTACGAATTCGTTTAACGTGACTCCCTTGGTTGTTTACCGGGTGTTCGTGGATGGTCGGCCGGATGAGTTGGTACGTGGAGTAATATTGATCGGTACACCGTTGTCCATGTTTTCTAACATCGTGTGTGCTGGGGATGATCCCAGTGTGTTTGTCGGCATTTGTGGTGCGGAGTCCGGTGGCGTTCAAGTAACGGCAATATCACCGACGATATTGGTCAGCAAAATTGAAACGCAACGTGCCGCAAAGTCTAGTATTTTACCCCCGATTCTACCGCGGGTATACGTACCGCAAAAATAATTGAATGAGTTATGGTTATTAATGGAAAAATGATGAGATATAATATATTGTTATTATTATTGTTTTCAGTTGGCATATTGCGTGCTCAAACTCAAGAAGACGTGACTATTTTCACGGCGATGGGAGATGAACAGGCAAGAACGAAAGAATTGGCATTGCCCATGGCGAATAAGCCTTTTTATGTGTCATATGCCCTTTTACTTTCCCGTCAGTTGTCTGTCGAGGCATCTTTGGGGTCCGTGTTGAGTTCGGTAGATTTACCTCTTCACTTGATGGGAACATCGCAGGTATTGGTTGGTGACTACAAACGGACAAATGATTTGCATCACGAGGGACATTTTTTTAGAGTGGACCTTGGAGGAGAAATTGATTATAATGCGATCCGTCTTGGTTTTTGGATGGCTTCCGATCAAGGGTATAAAATGGCATTGCAGGAATATTCGGCCAAAAAGGCTTATTTGGAAGCTAATCCTTATGAGCTTCCCGATGATTTGCCGGATTTGCTGCCAACCGTTTCCGTGGAAAAATTGGTACATGAAAAATCGCCTTATATTTCCGACATCTCGGAGGTAGAAGGTATGGCTCGGGAGTTATCCGCTGTATTCAAGGACTATAAGGATATTATCGGATCAAGTGTATCATTACAGGGAAATGACATGACTTTTTACAAGCTGACAACGGAACAGGTGGCAACCAAGCAACCTTTGGACTTCGTGGAGTTGTATATTGAAGGAACTGTCATCACTGATGATGGGAAGTACATTGAGGATTCTTATATTTTGCTAGCTCCTTCTTTCAAAGCATTACCTTCTCTGGAACACTTGAAGCAAATCGTGTCGGGTTTTGCCCAACGTTTGATGAATTTAAAGAACGCTGAAGTGATCTCAGAAGATTATTCCGGCCCGGTTCTTTTCGAGAACGAGGCAGTACGTCAGATATTCGTTGATAATCTCTTGGGGAATGACGGTGGCTTGTGTACTTATCGGATTCCGTTGGGAGTAAAAGAGTCTTCTGCTTCTTTTGAAGATAAAATCGGGAAGAAGTTACTTGATTCTCGTTTGTCCGTGATAAATTACACTTCAATGACCGAGTATATGAATATCCCATTGTTGGGTAGTTATGTAGTTGATGCCGAAGGTGTTGTCCCTGAAGAAGAAATGTTGCTCGTTGAGAAAGGTGTTTTGAAGAAAGTATTGAATGGCCGAATACCTACCAATAAAGTACGTTACACTACCGGGAGTGCCCGTTTTATTCCGTTTCGGGGTGACGTGATTTATATAACGGCTCCGGGAACGCTTCATATTAAGGCTGACGGAGGCTTAAAGCCGGAAGCCATGAAGAAAGCCTTGTTGAAAGCGGCAAAAGAAGCAAAATCTGATTATGCGTATATCGTTCGCCGATTTGCGGGTAATGCTTCCCTTTTGTACAGGGTTGACGTGAAAACGGGTGAAGAAACACAAGTCCGTTTTGGAAAAATTGCTCCCGTGAATATGTCTAAGTTAAAGAATATTCGGGAAATATGTAATCAAGAAAAGGTTTACAATCTTTTATTGGACAAAGGTGTTCCGGCATCCGTGATCTATCCTTCTTCTGTTTTGTTAAATAATATGGATATATCCGTCCTGAATGTACCGAAAAGAAAACTTCCGGTATTGAAGAATCCTTTGCAGGAGAGATAGATAGCCTTTGTAGAGAAGAGACTATCCGTCATGGTCAACTTTTTTATTTAATAATTGATTGATAACCAGTAGTTAAAAAAACAATCTCTACTTATTAAATATACATAGAGTGTATTGGTAATAGGCTGATAATGAGTATGAAATGTATGGAAAAGTCGGATTGTAAAATACTGGAAAAGAATATTCTTTTATCAATCAAGGAAATCAAAAAATGTATAGAGCAAAGTGGCGTGTGTATGGTATAGATAATCCCGTACATACGCCACCCTATTTAATTACTTGATTTATATTGATATCTATTATACTATATTTGTGTAGATACTTACATGAAAATCCCCCATCTATTCATTAATTTTTTGCATTATTTTACATTTCTCGGACTCTGAAAGACTGTTTGGTCGTGGTTATTAAAAATGTCTTATGACAAAGGTGGATTTACGAGTCCATGTTGGTAAGAGAGATATAATTCTGTTCTTCAAGATTGAGAATGGTAATCGGTGTATTTTGAACGATAATTTTCGCCATTGGATCTATGTTTTGGTTGTCAGTCGTAAATGTAACTATAATTCACGAGATTATCTTCTTTCTAATGAGTGATTTGTAAAGATGAGATGCAAAAATTCGATAATAGACATTACTTTTCCTGAGAATTGTTATACTTTTACAGTATAAAGAGTTTTTGACAACTCAGCACTGTAAAAACGCTGAAATTCGTACAGTTGCCAGATCGTTACCACTGCATCTTAAATATTTGTTAAAATTTTATTGTTCAGTTGGTTAAGTCAAACCGATGAAAATTGAAAATAAGAATAAAGCATGTGCTTTTTCTTTTCCGTTTTTTAACTCTTTTACCAAGACTTGATTACTGTTGTTCATACACATACACGTTATACATTTACAAATATAGAATGTTTTTGGTTGTATCAATGTGTTTTAAATGTATTTTTGTCCTCTATGGAATATATAGGATGGAGTATAGACCCGATTGCGTTTCGGGTAGGTGGGATCCCTGTCATGTATTACAGTTTATTGTTGATAGCGGGAACCATGTTGTCCGTGTGGATACTAAAGCGTGTTTATAAGGAGAACGGGATGCCGTGGGGGCATCTCCAGATTCTCGTGGTGTTGAGTATTGCCGGGTTATTCTTGGGGGCTCGTCTGGGGCATTGTCTAGTTTACGAGTACGAGTATTATTTTGCTCACCCGTTGGAAATTTTGTTTCCGGTACGGGTGAAAACGGATGGAACTGTCATTTTTTCCGGCTACCGAGGGATGGCTAGTCATGGAGGGCTTGTCGGGTGGATAATTGCCATGGTAATTTATTCCCGGATCACGGGAGAGAAAGTGTTGCGCACTCTCGACACGATCGCTTTGGTTTTACCTTTAGCGGCAGGTTTTATTCGTTTGGGAAATTTAGCGAATTCCGAGATTATTGGAATCGAAACCAACGTGCCATGGGCTTTTGTTTTTGAACGGGTAGATTTGGTTCCCCGTCACCCGGCTCAAGTTTATGAAGCCCTGGCCTATTTTTTTACTTTTGGGGTGAATTTGCTTCTATATCGACGGATTGGGTTGGAGCGCTACCGGGGTGTGCTTTTGGGGAATACCCTCGTCCTTGTTTTCGTCGCCCGATTCCTAATCGAATTTATCAAGGAACGACAAGTTCCTTTCGAAGATCAGATGAACTTGGATGTGGGACAGGTGCTGAGTATTCCGTTTATTTTACTGGGAATATTTTTGCTGCTACGTGGGATGAAAGGTGGGAAGAATATTATTCAACGATTCAGGTAACGTGTGAAGAGAAAGGTTTGTTTTTGATTAATAGATGTTTAGCTGGAGTCTCTACTTGATGTAATCAGTATCATGTGATTATATTGTTATTATGAATGTAATCAAATCATTATATATACTAATAAACATCTATTTTTTGTTATTGTAATAGGGGCGGAATAGGATGGGAATAGGAGCGGAATGGGAGCGACTTGCAGTATGATTAGAATGTGATCAAAATTTGATAACAATAATTTATATGAATTCAAGAAAATTTAGAATTGAACTGGGGTAAAGTTGATTTGCTATTATGAACTGTCTTCTCCAATTTTCACAGGTGCGGAGATGATTGATTACCAGGTGTTTCCCTCTCCTTGCATGGGAGAGGGAAGGTTGTTGTATGAAGTTTACTTTTAATAAGCCAACCGAACGTTATCCACCCAAAGTTTATTTCCCACGGTACCAATGTAAGCTTCTCCATAGCTGGAAGATACACGTAAGAATAAATGCGTGGGTTTATCATTAGTATCACCCCAACCAATTTCTTCCACCGGTACGGATTTTCCCTTGCTGTTGATGCAGTATAAAGATTGTTCTTTGGGGATTAATTGCATGTAAGATTTGCTACCGGGTTGGTTTGTCGGATCCCCGTAAAGTACGTTCAGTCTGTGGTCGTTTTTCCAGTCGGGAGTATTCTCCGAAAGGCGTTCTATGGCTGTACCGATACGTTTGGCATACACGTTACCTTTCTCGTCCTCCCAGCGTTTTTGAAGGATGATGTATACTTCGGCAGAATCTCGTCCCGGTACGTCAACAATTTTGCTGAAACCGGTTGCTTTTATCCGGTGATCTGTTCCGGGAGTCTCCATCTTGTAGTCAAATACAACGGCTTTTGGAGTTTCCGTGAAAGGAATTCCGGCATTCAGTTTACTTTGTGGGTTTTTCGTGTCCTTGATCGGTTCATGCATTTGCCCCAGGTAAATTGTACCCGGTACGAGTACGGTGATGTTCACGATGCCCAGCACTTTACATTTTTCCATGAGTGTTTCGACACGTACACAATAGCCGTCGTCTCTTTTCTCCGGGAAAACGGAGATACTACATTTCGTAATTCCACTGACTTTGGCCATAACGTTGGATGTTCTCCAAGGGGAAACCGTGGAACTAATGTATGGTTTGTCTCCTATAATTGTGTCTAACGGGGCAACCTCGTAAAGGGTTTTCGTGTTACCGCCAATAACGAACGATTCGTCAATGATGCGAACCATCCAGCTATTAAAGTCGCCGAATGGGATTAATTTTTCATTTTCTTTAGTTTGTGCCATTGATAGGGAGCTTGTAGCTCCAATGATACCCAAACATAGCATTTTTATAGTAACACGTGTAAATCTTTTCATATCAAATGATTTTCTTTTGTCTTGAATACTTTATATTACGCTAAAATGATTTTAAGGTTTTATGCAAGAAATATGCCAATGTTAATAATCGTGTTGTATAATGTAAATAATGTTGCTAACCTGTTTATTCTTAGTGTAAAAGTGTAAATGTTAATAATAAAGAGTATCTTTGACTGTCTTAAATACTTTTATATATGATGATGAAAAAATTAAACATTGGGAATCTCTCGATCTCAGTTCCCATTGTACAAGGTGGTATGGGTGTTGGTATATCACTTTCAGGATTAGCGTCTGCGGTGGCAAATGAGGGAGGAGTTGGTGTGATTTCCAGTGCGGGATTAGGTTTGTTATATCGGAATTTATCCAAAGATTATATTCAGGCTAGTATCATGGGTTTGAAGGAAGAACTTCGTAAAGCTCGTGAGAAAACAAAGGGTGTGATTGGCGTGAATGTCATGGTTGCCATGTCTAATTTTGCGGATATGGTGAAGACTGCGATTGCTGAAAAAGCGGATATTATTTTCTCCGGAGCGGGATTGCCGTTGAATTTGCCGAGTTTCTTGCAAAAGGATAGCGTGACCAAGTTGGTACCGATTGTTTCTTCTGCACGTGCCGCAAGGGTTATTACCGAGAAGTGGCATAATTTGTATAATTACCTGCCGGATGCGTTTGTCGTGGAGGGGCCGAAAGCGGGGGGACACCTAGGGTTCAAGGACGAGCAGATTAATGATGAACATTTTTCGCTGGAACATATCTTACCGGAAGTGATTGACGAGGTGAAGGATATTGAAACGCATTACGGGAAGAATATTCCGGTAATCGTGGCCGGTGGAATTTACACGGGTGAAGATATTAAACGTTTTATGGATATGGGAGCAGCTGGGGTACAGATGGGTACTCGTTTCGTGACCACGGAAGAATGTGATGCCTCCGATATTTTCAAACAGACTTATATCGAGGCAAAACAGGAAGATATACAAATTATCAAAAGTCCGGTGGGAATGCCGGGTCGGGCGATATTCAGCAAGTTTATCCAAAAGGTGAAGGAAGGGCAGAAACAGCCTAAAACGTGTATGTGCAAGTGTATCAAAACGTGTGATATAAGCAAGAGTCCTTATTGCATTATTGCGGCTCTGTACAACGCTTTCAAGGGAAATATGGATAATGGTTATGCTTTTGCCGGGGCGAATGCCTTCCGGGCTACGAAGATTGTTTCCGTGAAAGAGACTTTCCGTTCTTTATTGGACGAGTTTAATCGTGCTATCAATAAATAATATAATCGGGAGTGTCCAAAAAACTTTCGACACTCCCGATTATATTATTTTTAAAGTTTATAAGGTCTATAAGGTTCCCCCTGCGGGGCGTTTTGTTTGCGGCAGCTAGGGTTGCCGAATCTAAAATTATCACGTTCTCCACCAGATACTGTACACGGCGAATATGGCAATCGTGAGTAATCCCGTGTAAATGATGATTGACGTGTATTGCATATGAGAAGGATGTTTCACGAGTTTACGATCTTGGTGGAATCTTACCCCGTTGGCAATGCCGTCTATGCGAAGACAGAAACGGTATATTCCATAAGTGACAGCTCCTGCGGCAAAACCAACAAGCGTTCCGAAAAGTAAGTCACCGGGATAATGTACCCCCACGTATATTCTCGTGTAACAAGTCACGATAGCCCATAGCATGAAAAAAGTTGTTAAAGCCCTGTTTTTGAATAATAACATCATGAAACAAGCCAGAGCGAACGTGTTGGCCGCATGGCAGGAGGGGAACCCGAATTTTCCTCCTCGTTTCCCGTTGACAATATGCACGATGTCGGCGATGGCCGGGTCTCGTGAAGGCCGGGGCCGCTCGAATATGGGCCGTAAAATGGAACTACACGTCTGATCTGCTAATGCGATAAGGAGAGCAAACATGAGGGTTGTAAATATGACCATTCGGATGTTCATGTTTTTATACAAGACGTACAGGATGGATACGTAAAGAGGAATCCATACGAGTTTACTCGTGAATATGTACATGAAGGAATCCCAATAAGGAGTGTGCATTCCGTTTAAGGCAAGAAATACCGTACGATCTAGTGCTTGTAGTGATTCTAACATGGGATTTTGAATCTATAAGTTTAAATAAATAATGTTCAGCCGCTATTTGAGGGGATGATTGGAGAGCAAATATATCATTTTTCGGTATATTTGCAAAATTGTTCGGCAATATGGCTTTGTCTGGATGGTTTTGTCAGTTGTAAATGAATAGATTACGAATCACGAATCGGCAGATGCCGGATTTTTTAATTTTGATGAGTTTATGGTAATATTTCCGAATGCAAAGATTAATATAGGGTTGTTCGTCACGGAGAAGAGATCGGATGGGTTTCATAACCTGGAAACTGTTTTTTATCCGATTGATCTTCGGGATATATTGGAAATCACTGAGATGAAGGGAGAGAAAGGGCGTTGCGTTTTTACTTCCACGGGAATCCCGATAGATTGCCCGCCGGAAAAAAATTTGGTGAGCAAGGCATACGCTATTCTGGCTGCCGAGTACGATTTGCCCTCGGTGGATGTGCATTTGCATAAGATCATACCATACGGTGCCGGACTGGGTGGTGGCTCTGCCGATGCCGCTTTTATGCTGGTTGGGTTGAATCAGCTTTTTTTCTTGGGGTTGAACGAGGAACAATTAATGGGATATGCAGCCCGGGTGGGAAGTGATTGTCCTTTTTTCGTTTTGAATCATCCTGTGTTTGCTTTTGGGAAAGGCGAGTTGATGGAAACGATAGATTTGTCATTAAAGGACTATCATATGGTACTCGTGAAACCGAATCGGGGAGTTTCTACTCCCGAGGCATACCGGGGAATAACGCCTCGTGCAGCCTCTTTTGATTTGCGAGAATTGGGAAAATTGCCGATAGAGCAATGGACCGGGGTGATTGTGAATGATTTTGAAGATTCCGTGATTCCTAAAGTCCCGGAGATAGAAGAAGTAAAGAATATATTACGGGATTTGGGTGCGATTTATGTTTCCATGACAGGAAGTGGATCAGCCGTTTACGGATTGTTCCGTCATCCCGTGGAGGTAGAAAAGGCGTTTCCAGAATATTTCGTGTGGCAAAGCGTGTGAATGAGATATAAAATAACTACCCCCTCCAGCTCCCTCTGTGTAAGGGGGAGTTAGAGAGGGTAGTTTGTTATCCTCTCCCTACAAAGGTATATACAAATGAAGAGATTCCGGCGAAGATGAAGCTAAGACCGGTCCAGATGATGATATTGAATATCCCGAACAGGGGATAGAAGACGATCATAAAGGAAAAGAATAAGGTGATGATTCCTGCTATGAATATCCATCCCCATCCTCTGATTTTTAGTGATGACATTTGTAATGATTCGGCAATGTAATCAATGCTTTTGAACATGAGAATAAAGCCGACGATGTAAGGAAGTATGTCTTCTGTGATGATCGGGTGGATCAATAGGATAAAACCGATAATCAGGTCAAGTAACCCGATGAACAATCCCCATCCCCAATGCCGGGAGTTACCGCCTGCAAAAGCGTTCATGATTTCACTGATTCCGATAACAATGATAACGATACTGAAATACATGGCCAGTCCGAAGTAGGAAGCCACCGGGTGCCGGATAATACCAATGCCAAATACGAATAACACGATACCTAGAATAAGGTATAACCATCTGAATCCCTTGGGGTCAGTAGATGTTGTTGCACTTGTTGTAGTCATTTTTCTGATATTTTTTAAGTTTAGTTTATTTCTTTATATGTGAAATGCGTTCAAAAAGTTGTTATATTGTCATTAAAAATAAATAACCAAATGATGGGAAATACGTTTCAGAGTATAAAAAAGCGATGATGAGAAAAATTATATTATTCTTGATGTTGTTTTTAGTAAACTACATGATTATGGCACAAAAGAAAGAGTTAACAGCGGATGAAAAACAGGTGATCATTCATAAAGGGACGGAGAGACCTTTCACGGGTAAATATTATGATTTTAAGGCAAAAGGGACATACGTTTGCAAGCAATGCGGGACTCCGCTTTACCGTTCAGAGGATAAGTTTGATTCCCAGTGCGGATGGCCGAGTTTTGATGATGAGATTCCGGGTGCGGTGAAACGGGTACCGGATGCTGATGGGAGGCGGACAGAGATTGTCTGCGCTCATTGCGGGGCTCACTTGGGGCACGTGTTCATGGGGGAGGGTTTTACCCCGAAGAATACCCGTCATTGTGTGAATTCGATCTCGATGGAATTTGTTCCTGCGGAAGAATTGAAAATAGACACGGCTATTTTTGCCGGGGGATGTTTTTGGGGTGTGGAGTATTACATGAAAAAGGCTCCCGGAGTGCTTGCCGTTGAGTCCGGATACATTGGCGGGAAAGTTGAGGACCCGTCTTACGAGGAAGTATGTGAGGGAAACACGGGACACGTGGAGGCGGTACGAGTGTTGTTTGATACATCGAAGACCGATTACGAGACGTTGGCAAAGTTATTTTTCGAAATACATGATCCCACGCAAAAAGATCACCAAGGACCGGATTACGGAGAACAATACCGTTCGGAAATATTCTATAATAGTCCGGAACAGAAGGCCGTGGCTGAAAAGCTGATACAGGAGTTAAAAGTGAAAGGCTATGCGGTGGTGACCCGGTTAGCTCCGGCTACAACATTTTGGGTGGCAGAGGATTATCATCAGAATTACTATACTAGGAAAGGAACTTTGCCTTATTGTCATGGATATACGAGGCGATTTTGAAAAAATCATGTACCTTTGTTTGGATAAATATTTCAAAGGATAACAGAGAATTTATTTATATAAAAGAAAGGAATTGAATTATGAAAATTGCAGTACCAACAAGAGAAAACGTTGTTGATGATCATTTTGGACATTGCGCATATTACACGCTGTTTACGGTAGATGACGATAAAAATATCACGAATACTGAGACACTCCCTTCTCCACAAGGATGCGGTTGTAAATCGAATATTGCTTCAGTGTTGAAAGAAAAAGGGGTTACCGTGATGCTTGCAGGTAGCATGGGTGACGGTGCTTTAAAGGTATTAAGTGATCAGGGAATTAAAGTTTTCCGTGGTTGTAAAGGGGATGTCCGGAAAATAGCGGAAGGTTATTTAAAAGGGTTTATCCTGGATTCCGGCATCGGTTGCCATCATCATCACGAAGGGGAAGAACACCAGTGTAGTCATCATAAAGAGTAAGGGAAACCCCTTACTCTTTGTTTATTTTGACAAGGACTTTGTCGATTCGAGCGGCATCCATATCCACGATTTCAAACTCGAAGTTATACCAGGTCAATTTCTCTCCGGTCTGGGGAATATGTTCCAAAATCTTTAAGATCAGTCCACTTAACGTGTTGTAGTAATGGTTTGCATAAAGACATTCCATATCGAAATAGGCCAAGAAATCATAGAAAGGACATTGGCCGTCCACGAGATAAGTACCATCTTCCCGTTGCACGATGTCCGGCTCTTCTCCAAGCTCCGGCAGGTCTCCGATCAAGGCTTTTAGAATATCCTGTAACGTCACGATCCCTTCGATACTTCCGAATTCATCCGTGACCAATCCATATTTTATATGTCCCTGTTTCAAATGTTCCATGGCGTTATACACGCTTTGATTCTGGGGAAAATACTGAGGTGGGCGAACGATGGATTTTAGATTAAAATCCGGGGTATCCATTCTTCCAAAAAGGTCTTTCAGGAAAACAACCCCGACGATATTATCCAATTTCGTGTCAGCCACCGGGTAAATAGTGTGAAGATGTGCGTTTACCGTTTCTCGTAGAGTCTCGTTACTATCTTGTATGTTCAACCAGATGAGATCACTCCGGTGTGTCATGATAGAGCCGAGATCCCGGTCACCGAGATTAAACACCCGTTCCACGATGTCTTGCTCCACTTCTTGAATCTCACCTTCGGCGGTACTTTCTTGGATGATTGCTTTAATTTCCTCTTCCGTGATTTTGTTCTCTCCCGATTTGTTCAATCCCAATAGTCTCATCATGAATGACGTGCTGGCAGAGAGTAACCACACGAAAGGTGAGGCTATACGGGAAAGAATATCCATCGGGGCGGCAATTAGTTTTGCCATTCTTTCTGCGGCGACCATTCCTATGCGTTTGGGTACGAGTTCCCCGAAAATCAGCGTGAGGTAGGTCACGACGATCACGATAAGCGTTTTGGATATTAGTAATGCGTGAGGTTGCAATACCTTTATTTTTTCCACCCATACGGCCAAGTCGCCTGCGAGGGCTTGCCCGGAGTAAAGACCGGTAAGGATACCGATTAACGTGATCCCGATCTGTATGGTCGAAAGGAATCGATCCGGTTGATTTGCTAATTTTAATGCTCTTTGTGCGGATTTGTTCCCGCTTTTGGCTTCTGTTTCAAGACGGGATTTACGGGCAGAGACCATTGCTATTTCAGACATGGCGAGTACCCCGTTTAAAATGATAAGTCCTATGATGATTAGAAATTCCATATATTAATTTTAAATTTTAGATTTTAAATTTTAGATTTTAGATTTTAGATTTTAGATTTTAGATTCCAGCCGCCCAAAGTCAGCGCTTTAGCTACCCCCTCTAACTCCCCCTTGCACAGGGGGAGGAAACGCTACAATGTAACATTGAAACGTCTTCTTGCGTCCGTTGCTTCACCGGTGTAAGGGGGAGCCAGAGGGGGTAGTTTTTTCCATTCTGAATTCTAAATTTTAAATTCTACATTACTCTAAATTTTCTCAACTTTTAATTGTCTCGGTCTTATAATTAGGAGTGAGGGTAACTTTGCAAAAAGTTCCTGATCTTTTGACAGCTTTTCGCAAGTGGTATAATTCATCACTAATAAGGTTTCTTTGTTTTCAATAAAAGTGTTCATGGTTAATGGTTTGTCCAGTACGAATTTGTTTGAATCGATTTGAACGAAATCATTCATGATTCTAGATTGTAGTTGTTTATCCACCTGTTCGTTGATAAAACAAATCCGGATGGTCATGCTTTGTTCACCCAACCGGGTTCTGGCGTAATTGAAGAGAAACAAGTCGTCTTCACTATCAACGAGAAGTAAGATATGGGAAGCCTGCGTGAAACCTCTGTTCACGAAGATTCCCACGGAACAATCCACGTGATCCATGATAGATTCCAGTTTTTGCCGGAGTAGCGTTCCCGGTAAATGTAACGGGCGATCTTTTAATTGTTTCAGCCAGCGGGAAATCGTGGTGAATCGTTTACCTAGTTTTCCGGGGGCCGTGCTATTGTCCTGCATGAATTGTTGTCCTGCTCCGACGAACAGGTAGTCCACGTGTTCTTTCTTGGCCACGTGAACCATTTCCTGAATTAGTTTGTCGGTTACTTGATAACGTTCATCTACCTGTAAATTCAGATGGCGAGCCTCTTCCCGAAGGGGGATAAAACTCTCTTCTGCAAATTCTTCCGCTTTGGCAGGATTTAAGTCAGTTCCCAACGTGAAGTGCGTGGCAATAAGTTGACTGTTTTGCAGCCGATGTCCTAGTAAAAGATCAGCCATACCCAGTAAGGTTCTACCGGTTTCGGGACGACCAAAGGAGAGCAACACTTTCTCGTGGTGATGGGCTTTTTCCTCTTGTTTGGCAAATATCTTTTCCACGAGCGACAACATAGGGGTTGCCATGAACGTGGTCAATAAAGACATGATCAATAATACCACGAACATTTGGGCGGAAAGGATTCCCATCTCGAACCCGATGTTCAGGGCCACGAGTTGCATGAGTCCCCGTGTGTTCATTAGCGTGCCGACGATAAGACTATCTTTCCAGTTTTCGCCCACAGCCCGTGCTGCCAGCGTACACCCTCCAAACTTTCCGGCAATGGCTACCACGATGAACAGTAAGCACACACCCCATAGCTCCGGCGTGTTAATCAAACCGATTTCCGTGTGTAATCCCGAAAAGGCAAAGAATAGGGGAAGGAAGAATACCAAAGAAATGTCTTCCACTTTTTCCATCATGACTTTACGGAACCCGATGTTCGTGGGCATGACCACCCCGGCGATAAATGCCCCGAAAAGGGCATGAATACCAATGATTTCTGTTGCTACCGATGAAAGTACGAGGAAGAGGAATATGAATCCCACGAAGGTCTTGTTGATGACTTCCGAGTTGGCATAAATATCCCCGATTTTACGCAAAAACGGGCGCATGACCATAAACATGAAGGCGATATAGACGAGCGTTAAGGCAATGGTGTAGAGAGCACTGACGAAACTACCCGCTTTAGCTAAGGCGATTACGATGGCTAGTAAACACCATGCGGTGACGTCATCATTGGCTGCCGAGGCTATGGATAACATTCCGACAGGGCTCTTTGTCATGTTACGTTCCTGCACGATTCGGGCCAACACGGGGAAGGCCGTGATACTCATGCTGATCCCGATGAACATGGCAAAAGGTAAAAATTCCGCTTGTTGTGCCCCGTAGTCAGCGTATACCCAGATGGCAGCTACCACTCCCAGGAAAAAAGGAACCACGATTCCGGCATGACTGATGACCAGAGTTTCGTTTAGTTTGTCTTTTATGACACTGAAATCTAACTCCAGTCCGATGACAAACATAAACAGAACTAACCCGATCTGGCTTAATAGGTTCAAGTTCATCAGTGATTCGGGAGGGAATAGTGCGGCAGAGAATTCCGGAAAGAAATATCCCAGCAACGAGGGTCCCAAGACGATTCCGGCCACGATTTCACCCATAACACCGGGTTGCCCGATGTATTTGAAAAGGAACGAGAAAATACGGACGGTGATCAAAATCACGATGATTTGTAACAACAAGATCGTTAGTGAGTTTGTCAGGTTGTCGGAAATGATTCGTTTGAATAGTTCAAATGAACTCATTTCCGAGTTTACTGTACTACTGACTTCTGAATGATCGATATGTTGACCCGTGCAAAGTGCAAAGTAAATCAAAGCACAGAAGACGGTCATCATGCCGAGATATATCCAGTAGTTTGTGCTGTTCCTTTTCATGATCCCCGATGATTTTTACACTACTTTCTGTTTTTCATTCGTTTGAATGCCCGGAATATTTCTCCCACCCAAAGTACAAGAGACGTGGCAAGCGTGATCCAGATCCATTCGCTCCAGGTCAACGGGATGGTCCTGAAAACGGAACCACCGAAGTTGACTACGAGTATCTGTCCCACGATAATTGCCATTCCCACGGTGAGGAAACCTTCGCTTTTGAATATATTTTTAAAGGCGGAATCATTTGTTCCGAAAGTCTTTGCATTAAACATGTTCCAGAACTGTAACATCACGAATACCGTGAAGAAGATCGTCAGGTTACGAAGTCCTTCCGGTGTTCCGGCCTCAATACCTCCGGCATAATTGGAGAGTACATATAACAAGCCGAGTAGGATAACCACGAACGTGATTCCGGTGGCTAATATCAGTCTCTGCATTTGAGGGACGATGATAAAGGCATTCGAATTTCTCGGTTTTCGTTTCATCACTTCCGGGCTAGGCGGGAGTGAGGCTAAAGCCCCGGCAGCAAACGTGTCCATGATGAGGTTTACCCACAACATCTGTGTTACCGTGATGGGAAGTTCCGAGCCGAACAAAGAGCCTAGTAATACAATAATCAAGGCTGCCACGTTAATGGTAAGCTGGAACAAGATAAATCGTTGAATGTTTTGATATACAGAACGTCCCCACATCACGGCAGAGGTTATACTACTGAATGAGTCATCTAGCAAGGTGATATCACTGGCCTCTTTAGCCACGGAGGTTCCGCTACCCATGGATAGACCCACGTGTGCATGATTCAAGGCGGGGGCGTCGTTCGTTCCGTCTCCGGTAACGGCCACGATGGCTTGTTTTTGTTGTAGCAATTGAACGAGGCGTTGTTTGTCCATCGGGCGGGCTCGGGACATGATTTTTAAATCCAGTACCCGATCCAAGGCCTCTTTATCGGTTAATTGTGCAAATTCAACTCCAGTGATCACGTTCCGATCGGTATCTTTTTCTGTCCACAGACCGATTTGTCTTCCGATCTCTTTTGCCGTACCCGGTGTATCTCCCGTCACCATTTTTACTTGTATTCCGGCATCAAAACAGCGTTTTACCGCGTCCGGTACATCCGGGCGGATCGGGTCAGAAATTGCTACGATACCAAGGAAGGTTAATTCGGTGTTGTATAAGCGTCCGTCTTTAAAATGCGATTCATTATCCTCGATGACTTGGTAAGCAAAACCCAGTGTCCGCATGGCTTGATTTTGGTATTCCAGCAATTGGTTCTCCACGGTCGTTTTGTAATTGGCGATCGGTTGCAGTTCCCCGTCGATCAACGCATTCTTACATTGAGCGAAGATGATTTCGGGAGCTCCTTTCACGTATAGAATCTTTTTTCCCATGACGGGAGAGTCAACCAATGTGGCCATGTATTTCCGTTCCGTGGAAAAGGTTAACTGGTCGATCACCGTGGCATTTTCCCGGAGTTCTTGGTAATTTGCTTGTTGTCCGTTTAGCCAGAGTAACAAGGCAGCCTCGGTCGGGTTGCCTAAGGTTTTCACTTTGTCCGGATCGGAAAAGTCGAGGAATGCAGTTGTATTCACGGCAATACCCTCTTTTATCAGTCGGGAATTCTCGTTATCAGCTAGTTGTTGATCTTTCAGACCGTAGAAGTTAGTTTTGTACACGGTCATCTGGTTTTGGGTCAGGGTTCCCGTTTTATCCGTACAAATAACGGTTGTAGCACCCATCGTTTCGCAAGCATGCATTTTGCGAACGAGATTATTGGATTTTAGCATTTTACGCATACTGAGGGCCAAGCTCAAAGTGACGCTCATCGGAAGACCTTCCGGAACTGTCACCACGATCAGGGTAACGGAAGCCATGAATGCCGACAGGATTTTTTTTCCTAGGCTTAACGAAATCCACGCTTGCGGGTCCCAAGGTTTAACCCCGAAAGCCCAACCAATGGCGAGCATGATAACCAATGCTCCCAACCCGTATAAAATCCAGCGAGCCCAACTGCCTTGTTCTATGCTTTTGGGGAGTTCTTTTTCTTTTCCCCGTAATGCATGAACATCGTATATGACAGGCACCCATACTTTGGCAAGCATGATGATTGCCGTGATAATCAGTGCCCCGATCAATCCGAGTTGTCCTAACTCCGGGGTCGGGGATGCCGGGTTAAAGAAGATGGCTTTAATGAATAGGATGGTAAACGTGACCGCGGCACCGCAGAATCCCACGACCCCGATGAATTTTGCCAGCGAATCGAGCTGTTTGTCAAGTGGGGTAGGTTCTTCGCTTTTTTCCGAAGATTTTTCTGCCACTTTTCCGAATTCCGTGGCGTCTCCCACGGCAAGTACTTGCATGATCCCGTGACCGTCGGAAACAGTTGTTCCTCTCATCACGTGGTTGGAAGGGTAGGTGGCTTCCAAGTTGAATTCTGATTCGATCACGGTTTTATTGGCGATTGGTTCTCCGGTTAAACTGGATTCGTTCACCTGTAAGGAGATTGCTTCGAGAAGTATCCCGTCGGCGGGAATCTCTTCTCCTTGCTCCAAAAGCACAATATCATCCACGACAATATCTTTTTTAGGGACTTCATGTACATTACCGTTGCGGATAACTTTGATCAACGTGTCGTCATTCACTTGATTCAGTACGTCGAATTTCTTGTTTGCATCCCATACAAACCAGGTGGCGACCCCGGTCGCGAGTAAGATGGCCACGGCAATACCAATGGTTTCTGCGATCTCGATGATTCCTTCCGAGAAATACATGGAGATGGCGATACCTCCCGAAAGGAATACCGCAACCATTAATATGCGAATGACGGGATCTTCAAAGTTCCCGATAAAAATCTGCCATAAAGAGTCCCTTTTAGGGGGTGTTAACACGTTGGCCCCGTGTTTTTCGCGACTTTCCAGTACTTGTTTATCTGTGAGGCCCGTGTAGTGTTTACGTGATTCCATGTTATAATTTAAGATTTAATTATTTTTTTTACGTGTTGACCGAATAATAAGATACGTGAAAAAGCCAATTCCGACGATTAACATGACGATGGAAATCTCGGTGAAATACTTTTCCAGTAACTCTTTTCGGGAATATAAAAAATAGCCGACGGTAGCCAGTATCAAGTTCCAGATACCACTTCCGGCAGCCGTGTAAAATATAAAGCTGTTTAAAGGCATTTTGACTAATCCGGCCGGAAGGGAAATAAAGCTTCTTACCCCCGGGGTAAGTCTTCCGACCAGCGTGGAGCTTTTGCCGTATTTCAAAAAATATTGTTCGGATTTTTCTACTTTTTCTTTGGACATCCGCAAAATCTTTCCCCAGCGTGATTCCGCGAAAGAATAAATGAATTTACGCCCTAACGTGTATGCTAACACGTAGTTGAAGAGGGCGCCTAGAACCGATCCGATTGTGCTGAAAATAACTACCAGCAGGAAATTGAGATCCCCGTTTGCAGCTTTCCAGGCTGCAGGAGGTACGATCAATTCCGCCGGAAAGGGAATGATGGAACTCTCAATGGTCATACATACGAGAACACTCCAGTAGTTCACGTTCTGCATATACCAATCGAGAATAGATTGAAGCCAATCGATCATATGTTGTTTCTAAATTTTTAATGTTTTTATTTGCTCTCACTTGTTATAATTATCGTTATGGTTTTGTCATAACAACAATACTTTCAGCGAGTAGATATAAAAACCTTGACTATGTCGGGTGGTCAGATATTGGATAAAGTGCCGTTCTTTTTTGGCTAAAGACAATTTTATCGGAATATTTTTTCCACTCTGCATATTGTGATGCGAATACACGTTTGTTTTAGGAGTTTTATTGAACCCGAAACGTCGTCCGTGGGAAGTTGCGATTCCTTCGTCGGAACCCAAATGAAGGCCTCGTGAGAGAGTGTCGTAGCAATGGGCAATCTCATCCGATTCGGATAGTTGTTCTGTTTGTGTAGGCAATGCTATCTCGTCCTCGTTTTTCTCAGTCTGTAGTTCATTGACTATGAGTAGTAAAGAAAAAATGAAGATAGATATATATACAAAAAACAGCCTTTTCATTATAAAATTATTTACAGGTTCAAAAGTAATATATTTTTTGGATATATATCCAGTCTCGTTTACGCTTTTTCTTATCAATAAATCCATTTTATTGCGTACCTTTGCGGGGAATCAGAAATATTCGGATCATGACGATAAAAATGATATTAGCTTGTATCGTGGCTCTCTTGGCGTTGGTAAACCCGGTACAGAAAGTTTTAATTGTTACTTCGTTGCAGGAGAGGTTTAGTCCTAAAGAACTTCGGTATATATCTATTAAATCATCTATTACTGCCGCGTTGATTCTGATCTTTTTTCTTTTCTTGGGAGAGGTAACCTTCAGTTACGTGTTCCATGTCGAGTTGTATTCTTTTCAAATCACTTGTGGGGCCGTGTTGATGTATAACGGTCTATCCGGTTTGTTGAAAGGTTTTTTCTTGAAAGTGGACGAGCATATCAAATTAGCCGATCTGACCACGGTGCCTATTGCCATCCCGATGATCGCGGGGCCGGCAACCATTACGGCAGCCGTCACGTTTCCCGTTCAATACGGGCGTGAGATCACGATTATAGCCATCTTGATCGCTTTGGTGGTAAATCTGTTTTGTATGTTACAAGCCCGGCGAATCGGGAATTTCTTGATTAAATACAATTTTATGAACCCGTTGATCCGGATTATCGGGTTGATTGTTGCCACGATCGGGTTACAGATGATATTTGACGGAATCACGCTGTTTATAAAGACCTTGACCGTGTAATTTAAGGTCTCCAATTAATAATTCCGTTTGTAGGATGTGCCTTCCGCCAGTTTTGAAAAGCGGCATAATCGTGAATCCCGTCTTGGATGACGGCTTGATAGTACTCGATTCCCATGATTTCTTCAGTATCGGGAGTCTCGTACTTTAGTTTTAATATGGTTTCTCGGATTTCCGGTGTCAATACCGCCGAGATTCGTTCTGCCACTTGTTCGAAATACCCGTCATAGTAGGAACCTTTCAAAATGTGAATCATGTCGATTTGCCACAATTCATGATCGGTATCCTCGTACCACGCGTGCCATTCTATACAATGTTCGTCCGTGTCGATCAGGTTTTTGTATTCGATTCGTTTGATAGCCGGGTTGGCGGCCAGTTGCATGATGGCCTGGAAACTGATGGCCGGGGTTAATCGTGGGGTATAGACGTGGAAATCTATATCCCGGTGTTTCATCATCAATCCCATTTTTAATGACCCGACAAGATTGATTTCCGCCCCGATAGATTCCCAGATATTGATAATGTTAGTTGCTTGGACTATCTGTTTGGCTCGTTCTGTATTGCGAGCAGCAAGTTGTAATATCGTTTCCATGTGTTCGTGATTGAGAACGCGAAAATAACAATAAACTCTTTGAAAGCGGGTAAGAAGAAAGAATTTATTTTTTTAACGTAAAATTGGTTTAAATTAACAATGCATTTCCGTGTTTTCCCCTTTTTCCTGCCGGGAAAGGGACGGGAGGCATATAAGATGCTGGGGATCTTCGTGGTTCATTAACGACATTTTTTGTAAGTTACCGTAAAGTTACCGTAAAGTTACCGATAAGTTACCGTAGTAACACGGTGACTTGATATTCACGATTCGGTAATTTTCCCCAAAAAATGTAAATTTACAGTTAAGGTGCCTTTAAGTATTATTGAAGGTTTATCGAATCATTCAAGCGGGGATAATATGCACGAGAAAAAAGGAAACCGTGTCACCGGGCAATCAAACGGTGACACGGTTTTACCTGAATCTTTCTTTTTATTTATTTTTCATCCCGATATAAAAGACATAGCCGTAGTAACTTTTGTATTTCCGGTAATAGTCTATTTCATCCAATTCCCGTTGTACTAATTGTTGGGCAGGTGTACTGTTTTTATATTTTTCCAAGAAGAGAGGAATGTTTTCTTGCATGGGTTTGTAAAAACAATCCAACCAACAATATTCAGGTAAAATGAAATGGGCTACCGGGGTGTATCCGGTTTCTTCCATTTTCTTGATTTTATTGGAAATGGTGTCAATTTCGGCATAATTAAAATTCCAGAATTGCTCAATCTCATCCGGTCGGGTATCCGTGAGCCAGGAAACTTCCGAGACGGCGATCATTCCTCCCGGTTTCAGGAATTGTTTCCATTCCCTTAGACCTCTTTCGAATCCGATATTATAGATGGAGCCTTCCGCCCAGATTAAATCTAGTTCTCCGGGTTCAAAAGGTAGGTTTTCCATGGAAACTGCAATGCCGGAAATCCGGTCGCTGAGTCCATGACAAATGGCACGTTCCTTTAAAAGTGTGATCATCTTCGGGAATAAATCGATTGCCGTGATCTGTCCTTTCGTGTTTTCGGCAAGCGTGATGGTTTGTCCACCGCTGCCGCAACCGATATCGGCAATTTTGGCGTTATCTGATAATTCCCCGATAAAGCTCAAGGCTTGTCGGGTGACTTGTTGACTTCCGGGACCTTGACGGTTTAGACGTGAAAAAAAGTCTACGATCATGTCAAAGTCGAAGTCTGCTACTAATTGTAATTCCTGTTCCATAATTGTGATAAATATATGTGATTATATGGTGAATCCCATAAAAATGATTTCCGGGTAAGAAAACCGGATAGGAAAATCCAGCCTGAAAGGATTCGGGCTGTTAATTATGCATTTATCTTCTTAGAATTTGTTGTTTTCAAAAAGCGATATTTTATTTGTTGTCGCAAAGATAGATATTTTCTTGAAAATAAATAGATTATTAATTGGGTTTATTTTCTAGAAGACAGGTGTTGCAAACACAGCATGATCCAGACGGCAACCACGAATGGGGCGGTCAATGTCGTGATTCCTGCATACATTCCTGTAATTTGTATTCCTGTTGACAGGAGTATGGCCAAGGTGGCCCAAGCTATGCTTTTGAAGGTTCGGTTTCCAAGGGCTATACTACAAAGTACTCCGTTATATCCGAGTAATCCGGCATTGAATGCGGAGAAATCGGTTGTCAAGGGCAGGACGACGAGCAAAGGCAGAAAGGCTCCCCAAACCGTGTAAACTGTTTGTATCCGGGAATTGACGAGGATACCGATCAAGAAAAGTAACCCGGCAAGAATATTTCCTCCTTGAAACATGACCTGCCCGATGTTCAGGCAGAATGCTTTCGGTAGATGAGCTACTGCCTCGGAAACATGGGGTATTGCGGGCAATAGGAGAGTGGGGAAAAGGTAAAGGTTCCCCAATAATAGAATCCATACCGTAATGATAAATGGTGCCGTGAAACCCGGAACTGTTTTCTGGCGATTGAATAACCGGGTGATCCAGGTGGAAAGGGCAGAGCCGAATAGTAATAAGAACATGGAACTAATGTTTATTTCCATGAACACCCCGATGGCGATACCAACCAATGTACCATTAAAACCGTAGAGGCCGTTCCGAATGTCTTCCCGTGAGTATTTGCACAGGCAGGCGGTTAACGTGCTAACGATGTTTCCTGCTAAAGCGAGTAATGCCAGTATCCAAGAGTTGCAGGCTATCCCGGCTAACATAAGAAGTCCCGACAAGGCGTTATTCTGGAACATCACTTGCCCAATACCCCGGGCTATGATAAATAGTCCTTCTTTCATTGTACAACTAATTGGGGTGGTAAAAATTACTCTTGATGATTTCTAAAATACTCTATCATTTCACTGGTAAGACTAATGTCAGATTCAGAAACCGGAATGTTTTCCCGTTCAAACCATTCGGCTAAGGCCAGTTCCTCCCGGTCAAGCGTGATGCTGTCGTCTCCTTCCACTTCTGCAAAAAAGCCCATTAAAAGCGTGTCGGAGAATGACCACGGTTGACTTTTGTAGTATCTGAGGTTTTTAACGTGTAATCCGACTTCCTCCATGACTTCCCGTTTCACCGTTTCTTCAATGCTTTCGCCGATCTCGGTAAACCCGGCGAGCAGGGCGTAGCGGGTGTATTCCCGGTTGGCGTATTTGGATAACAGGATTTTGTTCCCGTTTGTGACAGCGATAATCACGGCGGGCATGATTTTCGGGTATTCCGTGTTATTACAAGTTAGGCAATGTAACATCCGTTCCTTTTCATGGGGAACGAGTTTTGCCCCGCAATGACTACAAAACTGATGGTTATCGTACCATTTGTAGAGGCTGTATCCCGTGATGCCTGCAAATGCCAGGTGTCTTGGCCCGCTTGTTCGGAAAAGCCCGATGTCTTTTAACTCGAATTCCGGTTGTCCTTCCGGGACTTGATGTACCAGATAAAAACAGTCGTTATCAATGGCGAACAAATAAATGGCTTTCTCGTAAATACTTTCTTCGATTCCGTTTAATTCTGAAAAACGGGGAAAACGCAGGGTAGATGAATCTTTACCTGCCAGAACCGTGTGCCCGTCGAAATAAAGCGCGTAGCTTGTTGCCTCCGGACGTTTTGGGATATAAGCATTTGAAAATATATGGGGCGCTATATCTTGTATCATACCTTATTTATTTTGCCTGTGAATTCGGGCGTCAAAGGTATTAAATTGTTGGATATGACGCTAGTTTTTAAAATGAAAATTCCGTGATTCCATATATGGATAAATCACGGAATATAAGAATAAAAACTTTGTAATTAAGGGCAATTGGCTCCTACTTTACCATCTCGTAATCGATACCGTTTACATAGTAGATAGAATAGAAGTTTTTATTATGGTTTTTCATCCATTCCCGCATTTGTTGAATACTGTTCTTTTCAGAGTCGCAGTGGTCGGCATCTTTGTCTCCTTTAGCCTCTTCTTCTGCGACTTCTTTTTCCCAGTTGTCGATGTATTCCTGTGATAAGCGTTGTTCCTGTAACACCCCGGTCACGACGATTTCGGAGTTAACCAGCTCTTTGTTGAAAGATTGTATGTTGCCGCCAGCTTCAACACGGATTGTAAGTTTACCCGTGGAGTCTGCGATAAAACAGCGACGTCCGGAGTGAGAGCAGGTGTGTTTCACGACGCCTTTCAGAACGACCGTATCATTCAGTTGTTTTTCGGCCACGTTCAGAAGGCCGTTAACGTCCAAAGCTTTGGATGCCAAGGATATTTCAATGGTATTCTCCTGCTGTGTTTTCTTGTTCGTGTTTTTGCATCCCACGATGGAAAGAGTTGAGATACAAGCGATAATAAAAACAAATGTACTTCTTTTCATGACGATATATTTATTTAATGTTGTTTTCTTATTCTGGCAAAAAGGCATACAGTAATAAATCCGGCAATTCCCGTGAATAAGGTGATGATTCCCGCAAGATATTTCCCGTATGATTTTTCTTTACGATACGCGACAAAAGTAATTATTGTCAGTATAATATTCAACAGAAGAGACGGGAAATAATAACCCGAAATTCTGGGATAGATGTAACTGTTCGTACTATCTTGAAAGGTCACCGTGAACGGGAACAAGTAAGGCAGTGTTTTGTCCCACGTGGATTCCGGTGCCGGGCGAAACAGGCTGTCCACCTGACGCATACTTTTATTCTCCAAGGCGTAGGTATGTTCCCCGTCCGAAGAAATCTTGGCTACCGTCCAGTAGAACATATTGGCCATGATGGAAACCCGGTCTTTATCGGGATTCACGTCTTCCAACACTTTCACGAGCCGGTACCCGTCCGTGGAAAGATAGTAAAGCGTGTGATTCGTGTCGAACAGGAATCCATACAGGCTCCGATTGTCAATTTCCATCGGGAACATACAGGAGATGTTACTTGCCTTCGTGTCCTTGACAAAGGGTTTCCCGTTTGTCATTTTTATATGGAAAAGATGTCCCTTGTTATCTAGGGCGAAATATCCTTCATCGTATGATTTCTGGCTTGTGGGAATCCCGGTGACCCACAATGCGGGGAACGTGAAACCAGCCTTCTCCATGGCTTGCTGGAAACGGGCGGATTTCTGTTCGTCTACCCGGTTGGTGGCCATGTCGATAAATTCGATGTTCTCTTTCAGTCGGAACATATCGCTGGGGTTTTCAAGGTCTACTTTTCCCGAGCAGGATTCGAACATGGGGTAGAGTTCGATGACCGGGGTATTTTTATCTTTGGGTTTGTACCAGAAGAAAAAGTTATTCCGGGCTATGGTTTGCCGGTCAACCGGAACCCCTTGTATGGAATCCGGGATGGCGTTTTCCATGGCTAACTGACGATAGTAGAACATGGGCAACACCCGATCGAATTCCGCGTCCGAGTAAACTTTCCCGCTCATGTCTTTTCCTCTCACGTTATCATTGTCCTGATCTAAATAACAGAATTGGTTAATGACAGAACTGTAATAAGTGAACGGGTACCGGGGAGAGGAATCCATGGTTAATTGAACGAGTGACGGGATAATCCATGATAATAGGAAAATGGATAATCCGATATATAAAATCTTTATTTTCATCTGTTTGAAATTTAATGATATTACTGCATTCCTTCTTTAAAGTGACGAATGGAGATTTTGGGGTATAGGGCTAAAAGTATAAGTGTCCCGAACAGGAAGGGGAGCATGTAAATGTAGCTACCCGGTACGCCTTGTTCCATGAATAATGACAGGATCAATAACCCGATCACGGCATTATAGATTCGCTGGCTCCACACAGGTTCCAGAATAATCCACGCCGTAAGTAGATAGGATGCGAAACCGCATAATACTTGCGGGAGTATCGTGGCGAACCATGCCCCGACTACTTCCCTTGGGAAATCTGCGGATAGTCCCCACAGGAAACCACCATAGCTGACCGTGAAAAGGAGTAACAGGCATACCATCCCGTAACTTAGCATAAGGAATACGATCCGGTTTTCTCCAAGCGGGAGATGCAGTGTCAGTTTAAAACGTTTCTTCGTCATTTCCGGGATAAACTGGGTAATTCCCATGATGATTCCGGCGAGTAGCGGTAAGACTTTTATCTGATCCAGCAAAACCACGTTTTTCAGGATAAATACTTCCCACAAGTGTGGCATCCCCACGTTACGGGCGGCACTTGAAATGCGAAGTGCAATGTATCCCATGGCGAGGATAAATACCACGAACATCAGGAGAAACATCCAACGGGTTTTAATCCATTCTTTGAATAGTAGTGCTTTGTTCATCGTTTTAGTGTTGTTTTTGATTAATATTTTCCGGTTAACCCGATAAAAGCGTCTTCAAGGGATAAAGTTTCCTCCTTTAAATCTGCCACTTGTACACCTTTTGATTCCAATAGTTGCCGGACGGTTTCGAGTGGTTCGAAAGAGTAGGTAATCCATTGACCGTTATTTTTTTCGGTGTTCCATAGTTTTTCATGTTCCGTGGGAACTTGCCCCTCGTTCAAGGAGAAACGGAAACGGTGGAAGTTTTCCATGATTTCCCGGGTCGGTTTGTGAATCAACAGGCGTCCGTAATCCAGAATCATACAATCGTCAATCAGCAATTCCATGTCTTGGATGATGTGGGAGGTCAGGAATATCGTTTTATCCCCTCCGGCGGCAAAATCTCGCAAGTATTCCACGAACAGACGGCGATAGCCGGGGTCCAGTCCCATGGAGAAATCGTCGAGGATCAGCAATTCCGGGTTTTGGGCAAATAGTAACCCAAGGGCGACTTGAGAACGTTGACCGCATGACATATGATTGATTTTCTGATGAGGAACAACTTTTAGTTTTTCCATCAAACCGTAGAACGCGTCTCGTTTCCAGTTCGGGAAAAAGGCCCGGTAATACTTTTCGATTTGCTCGATCGTGAAATAGGTGTGTTGCACGTGACCTTCCAGTAATAAGCCGATCTTGGCTTTCGTGGCGGGAGAGAGGTGATTCATGTTCTCGCCGAGAAGGTAACACTCTCCGGAACGGGGTTTTAAATAACCGTTCAATATGTTGATGATGGTGGTTTTTCCCGTTCCGTTTTTTCCGAGTAACCCGAGTACTTTACCTTTTTCTACTTCGAAGTTCAGGTTCTCGTAAATTAATTTTTCTCCGTAATAGTGCGTTATATTTTTACACTCGATTACTTTTTCCATGTATAAAAGATATTATGGTTTAAAAAACAATGCCGCAATGTGCTTGCAGGGTTTCCCGGTGCAAGTCGTTTTGGCAGGAGTCATGTTGCCAGTTTAATTTGATAAAGATACCCCTGTTTTTAGGCAGGGAATAATTCCAGCGGAGTTCTATATTCGTGATCCAGTTGTCCGCGGAGAGATTGTCGTAAGCCTTGTAAACTGCGGCTAGGGCGATTTGCTCTTGGTCGATTTCCGTGAGCTGCAAATCGGCGGTTGAATTCTTACGATACACCCCGTCTAGAACGAACTGGAAAGAGTGCTTTTTGTAGCCGGTTGCGGCAAAGAAGTTCATCCCGCCGGATAAATAGTTTACTTTCATGAGGCGGGCAGGGTCAAGATATTCCATCTTGAACGAGTTGAACCCGGCTCTTGGTGACAGGTACCATGTAAAACGGTCTCCCTTGGTTTGCCCGTATACTCCCGAGACGGAAATATCTGCTTTTTTCACGGATAACTGTTCGGCCTCGCCCGTTTTTTCGTACACGTTGGTTGTGGCACTTCCGATAAGGGATTCAATCCCTTGACGATCTTGGTAGGTTGCCCGTGTCCGGACTCCCCACTGGTGCTTGTTCCGGAAAGAAGTGTAAGCGATTTCGGCTTTCATCTTGTCCTGATTCAACGTGTTCAAGGGCAGGTCGTTCAGGTCTGAAATAATCTTCTCGAAAGAGAATTTTTCATACCCGAAGGAGCCGGAGAAACCTTGTTTGTCGCGGGGGAAAATTTCAATGCTTGCCCCGTAGCGATGACCGTCGTAGAAGAGGGAAGTGGCTCCCCGGCGGAAACGGACGTAGTCCATGCCCAGACCGCTGAGATTATAGGTAATGGCGGAACCCAGTTCACTATAAAACTTCACGTCGTTGGTTTGCTTGTATTTTCCGGCATGGAAGGCGATTCCCATGGAGTATAGCTTGTTCAACTTGGCCGACATGCCGATGGAGGCTTTCAGGTCCGAGACGATGTTTCTGGGGCGGGGATCGATCTTCCGGTACTCGATAAGGGCCCGGTAATTGGCATATATCCCCCAAGTGAAACGTTTATGTTCCTGCGCGTATCCCCCGGCAAAATAATATTCTTCAAAGTCCATGTCCCCACCGACCGAGTCTGCGACCACGTAAGGATATACCGTCAAATAGTCGGACGTTTCGTTCCATTCTACTTTTTCCCTTTTCCCTTTTTTAAAATAGGCGTTTCCCCATGTCTTGCTGTTTTCTCCTAATGGCATGTAAGAAAATGCGTGGAAGGAAAAATTACTAACTTCCGAGCCTAATTGGGGCAAAAATGCCTTGTTTGCATTCTGTTGTTCCCAACCGATTTGTAGTTCCGATATGGAGAACGTGTGAGCATAGTAATTTATAGCCGGGTTATCATAGATTTGTGACACGAAACTCTCCGTTGGGGAGAAGTAAATCCGTGTGCGGGTGTTTGCCGGAATACTATCCTGTGCCCATGTCCCGAAGGTCTGGAAAAGAAGACTAAAAATCAGAATGAAACGAAAAGTCATGATTTTGTCGGTTTAATAATTATTGTTTTAAAGACGGAGTGGCCTTGGCCTCAAAGTCTTCCGTGGAGTTATTCGTGTCTTTCAGTATCTTGCGTCCGTCAGGAGTGGTGGAAAGTACTTTCCGGCGGACACTTTTGTTGTATCGGTTTTTGTCGCTCGCGACTTCCCCGCAGTAGGTGAATCCCATGTCCAAAGATGGGTCAACGACATTCCAAGCATATTGTGCTTTGTTGCTTATGTTGACCGCGTCGATGATCCATTCATTGGGTACTTGATAAGCACTCTTGTTTTGGGAATTTCCTATAACGTTGATAAATGTAGCATTGTACGTGTAGTCTGTTAAAAAAGTATTTTTATCCACTTGTAGCCGGGCAATAGCGTAAGCGCAAAGTCCTTGATTATGTAACGTCCATACCGTTTTTGTATAGCTATAGATTTTGTCTAAGTTGGTCACTTGGGGGTTATCTACATCTTGATTTTTTTCTGTTTCGTCATACCATTCGAAATCTGCATTCCTCAAATCAAATGAATTTATATTTGCTGCTGTATGATCGATGGCTTTATCGCATATTAGAAGAGATTCTCCGGGTTGTACCGGATAGTCTTTCCCGTTTCCGGGAATGGCATATACACATTGGACAGCCATCGCCTGCGACATTATATCTGGAGTGTATTCATATTGTTGGGCAGTATTGAAAGCGGATTCCAAGATCACAAGCCCGTCGGCATATAGCACTGAGTCTGAATTATTGTATATTTTAATGTATTGGTCTCCGGAATATTGTTTCCCTTCCGCTGTTGTACTTCCGGCGAAATAGACCTCTTCAATAACGAAATCCGCTTTCGAGTTGAAAAGGAATAATTTAATATTATCAGCGCTTGTTGTTCCGACAAGATTTACGGATTCTTTATATCCTTTTACCTGTCCTTCAACGGTTTTCTCGTCAACGATATATTTCATTTTCCCCTCTACGGTGATATTGTAAAGGCCTTCGTTGAGCGTGATTTTCTCTTCGGTTTCGGTCATCGTGTTTGTTGTCAGTTTTCCGGTGTTCACGTTCTTGAAGGTGACGTGCAGATCGGATATACTTGCGACATTCAAGTCTTCCGGTTCCGTGAGTGTTAAAGTAAACTCTGTGATTTTTACTTTGTCATCATCCGTGCAGGCGATAAATCCTGCACAGGTGAATAACATAAATACTAATACGTAAGAAATTTTGTTGACCATGTTGTTTTTGTTTTTATTAAAGTGTTTGTTTCTTCAATGATGGTGTGGTCTCCGGGGTGAAATCCTCGGTTGAGTTGTTGGTGTCTTGCAGGATTTCCCTTCCGTCTTCCGTGGTCGTGAAGGTTTTCCGGAGAACACTTTTTCCATACCGGTTTTCATCCCCGTCAATTACCCCGCAGTAGGTCCAGCCCATATCTATCGTGGGGGAAGTTACAATCCATTGGAATTCTGATTTGACACTTAAATTGACAGCGTCTACAATCATTTCGTTCGGTACTTTGTAACAACTTTCCTCGCAGGGAATCTGGTATTCTTCAAAGACAAACATCCACTCGTAATCATAAGTATAGTCTTGTAAAAACTTTTCGATATCTCCCAGTCGAGCTATCGCATAACTATTGAAACCGCGATTATGAAATATAAATTTGCCGTACGGGGTCAGCATATTAGGAACTTCCGGATTATCTATATCATCGCTATCTTCATTAAAGATTTCGAAATCGGCTTTACTCAAATCGATGGAATTTGAATTTTGGGCTTGATGATTGATCCCGTTATCTGCAATGATAATATATTCTCCGGGATTAACCGGGTGTTCGGTTCCATTTCCCGGGATGGTAAGAATGGAGCTTACGGCCATAGCTTCTCTCATGATGTCTGGGGTATAATCCTGCTTGTCCACGGTTTGAAATGCTGATCCCACAATGGATAATCCGTCTGCGTATAGCACTTTGTCCGTGTTGTTATAGATTTTAATATATTTATCTCCGTCATATTGTTGCCCTTCTTCCGTCACCGTTCCCGTGTAAAAAATTTCGGCGATAATGAAATCGGAAGATGTCTGGCTAATGAATAATTCGGTAGCTAAAGAGGCGGTCGTTCCCGATATATTGACCGATTCTTCATATCCCCGGATTAGTCCTTCATGGTTTTCTCCCTCTCGCTTGTATTGAATAAAACCTTCCATGCTGATATGATACATTCCTTCCGGGAGGGTTACGTGGATTTGATTATTCTCGAACGTCGTGTTATTTGTCACTCGTCCGGTATTCACGTTGGTGAACGTCACTACCATATTAGATATACTAGGTTCTTCAAATCCTTCCGGGAGCGTTGTGTTTAATGTAAATTCGGTTGTATTAACCGTCTTGTTATCGTCCGTACAAGACAGTGCGCTAAAGATCGTCACGATCAGCGAACAGAAAATGATAAAATTGTTTTTCATATTCATGATATATTGGTGTTATAATTTGATGTTCAATTCCATGCCGAAATAGGGAACCGCTTTCCTTCTGATTTTTGCCCCGTTGGCCTCGTAGCTGGGATTGTAGTCCAGAATGTTGTTCACGAACAGGGAGAGTCCTATCTTTTGGTTGAAATACTTGGTCGCCGAGAAGTTGATGTTGATAGACACGGGAACCGTTGTCCGTTTGAAAGCGGCCTCGTTATAGTTCACTACCAGATGCTGGCGTTCCATGTCGGTTTGGTCGGCAGCCGTGTAATCGTGTTCTTCACCTTTGATGTCCACGTATTTGATCGGTATCCCGTTCTTTCTCATACTCTTCTGTGCGGTAAACCACATGCATTGTACCGAGGTGGCGAAATTCACTCCGAGTTTTTGCAGGTACGTGTCAAACATGAAGTTCGTGTTGAATTGTTCCCGGATGTACCCGTCGTCGTCCAGATATAACCCGATGTGTTTTAATGCCTTCCCGTTCAACATCACGCTGGGTTTCCTGTACACCGGCTGGCTGTTGTGGTAGGTCGATTTGAACCATGCCCCGGTAACTGTGAGGCGGGTGTGTATGGATTCGATGCGGTTGGACGAGTATTGAAACTCAACTCCTTTTTTGATAATCATGCTACCGTTCGTGTTTCTTCCGTACGTGCTGATCACCGTGTCGTTCGTGTAAGTCAGGGCACTTAATTCCGGTGGACCCTGTAATGAGGTGTGGTCAATGGTCGAGGCATCATATTTTTTATACTGGAAAGATCGGTAGTAATTGGTCGTTCTGAAACCGTCAGTCATTTTCTCGTAGAAATAATTCACGGAGAACAGGTGTTTGTCATAGTCGAAATCCAGACGTACTTCCCATTTCTTGTTACGGGCGGGTTCCAGATCGTAATTCGTCGGGTCAATAATATAGGTCATCATGTTTAAACGCCGGAAGTCAGCGTTCGTGTGATAATAGTTCAATTGGGTCAGGTCGTAATAGATTTTTTCCGGGTAAAGTTGTGACATCACGGGCATTTTCCTTTGCCAGCCGATACCGCCGACAAGTTGGATGTTTAGTTGCCGGTCGTAGAGAAACAGGGTCGGGAATTTCCATTGCGCATTTACCCGGGGATCGAAGTATATTTTACCCTGCATCCGGTAATCTGCATCCAAGTTGAGCGGGGAGAAGGCACGTATTCCCCCGGCCACGATCAACCGATGCCGATTGACAGGAATATCGATCCGGTCCTCGATGAAAAACGATAACAGGTGATCTGCCGGAATCTCGTCGTATGGTCTGGGACGATGGGAGGTCGAGGGATAAAGAGGTCGTGTTAAGTCATAGACCTGACCTTTCCCTAGGTTTTTACTCATTCGCCATTCAACTCCCGCTTTTAATTTATTCGTGGTACTGAAAAGATTAAAATGAAATTCACTCATCGCCTTTACGTAAGCATTGATAGGTTTGCCGTCCACTTTTAAATGTGCCGTATAGCGATACGGGAGAAAAATTCCGTCGTGTTCGCCTTCTTCCGTGTTGTCGGGAATCGGTGTATCTTTATCCAGCGAGATAAATTTAGTCTGCTTGATTTTGTTGAGAGAGTAATCCACAGCTGCGGTCAAGTTGACGTATTGCCAGTGCGGGGATTGGGTGAATATCCAGTTCAGCCTGTTTGCCACGGACATCCGGTGATAGCTGGATTTGTATTTGTCTATCTTTTTATAGCTGATGTCCGGATCGCTTTTTTCATCATCAATGGATTGCCCGTAGTCCAAGTCTAAATCCCATGATAATGACCGGGCGTTCGTTTTCCACACCCGTGCCACGTGGGTGGTTGCGGAGAGACGTTTGTAGTTTTCCAGATTGTTGCGGGGATCGATCTCTGCATCCAAGTAATCGAACCCGAAGTTGAATATCCATCCTTTGTTTGTCGCGAATCCTTTACCTAGGTACACGAGTTTACTTTCAGGGTCTGATTTTATGCGGACTTCCCACGGATGAGCTCCCGCTTTTCGTTGGATTTTGATTACCCCGCTGGTCAGTTCACCGTATTCAACGGAAGGAATCCCCCGGATTACTTCCACGCTTTCAATGAAATCAGTTGACAGCATACGCATATCAACCCCCTTGCCCGTGCTGTTCCGGTAGTAATCGTGATCGCTTTGACTGGCTCCCAGCACGTGTTGCATGTTGGCATCCGTGTTGATCGGAACCCCGTTGACAAGAAAAGAGGTACCTAAGGATGAAATATCGTAATCGTCGCTGGAAACACCAACTTCCCGCAAACGGGCTTGGTTCACACCACCGAGGGCGGGATCTTTCGTTCTTCCACCCGGTAGTAATGCCAGAATATCCGTGAAACTTGATGGTTGTAGGAGTTCCATAGCCTTGCGGTTAATCTTTGAAGAGGTTGTAAGGCCTCTGGATTCGGATGCGGTGACAATAATGTCTTTTAGCGTGATGTTGTCCGGTTGCAAGGCGATTGCAATTGTCGTATCCCGGTGGATGGACAGGGATTGATGTATCGGGGTATATCCGATAAAAGAGATGCTAAGAGAGTAGATTCCGGTTGGAACGTTTTTTATGCTGAAACTTCCTTTTGTATCACTGATCGCATGAAGTTGCACGGAATCATTCTTTAATAATACGGTTGCGAATTCCAGTAATTCGTTCGTCTTGGCGTCTTTTATATTCCCTTGCAGGTGAAATTGTGTTTGACCTTGCGCTTTAATCGGTAGCGCGATAGATAGATAACCCAATAAACAAAGAATCTCAATAATCCCAAATCTGCATTTCATCACTTACTTCTTTTTGTTGACGCAAAATTATAGGGTAGGATAGTACGAATCCATCGCCAGAAGTGAGGGTTTTGGGGCGCTTTTTTGAGGGATGGCATCCCCGTTTGTGGGGATAAAAGAATATATCAAAAATCTTTTAACGTATTTTCAGGTTCTATCGAATTTTCAACGGGGAAGTGTTATTTAAAAATATTTTTGCGAGAGGTGAGCAAATGAAGAAAATTATATTATCTTTGCATCGCTCAAATGAAAAGGACTCGTAGCTTAATGGATAGAGCACTTGGTTACGGCCCAAGAGGTTGTGGGTTCGACTCCCGCCGAGTTCACTGAAAAATGACAAAATGATAAGCCTTGTAAATTTAATGATTTATGAGGCTTTTTTTTACATGGAGATTTCGTGTGCCAGTCCTTAAAGTATTTGTTAAGATATTTTGTTCGAAAGTAAAATTATGCTATACTTGTGTTTTAATAAATCTTAAAATTTTAGATTATGAAAAAGTTGAAGTTGTTTTTTGTAGGAGCACTTATTACATTAGGATATCTTGCATATGCTGGTGATATCTATTTTTCTGATACCGGTATGGCTCGCTTTCATTATATTGATGTGGAGGGATTACAGGAATACAATTGTATTTTTCATAAGGGGACAACAACGAGAATTGAAGGGGCTTTCATCGCACCACTTTATATAGACTAATTGACTTTAGTGTGTTACTTAGAAGTCCAAGGTGTATTAATACCAGTCAATATTCCTAACCAACCGGCATTCAATTTGCCTGCGGATATAGGAAATACGATAATATTTTATTTGAATTTGAATGTTTCGAATTCATTTCCTAGTATGCAATATATATTTCATATAAAGGTGAAAGACGGGTATGGGAATGAAGTAGCAGGAGCAAAGTTTCCTATGGGGATTGTTTAAATGAATTCAGTAGCATGAATCAATATTATTTGAATTTATTTGTTCGTTTCACGTGCAAAATATTATTAAGAAGTAAGGCGTTATGGGTATGTGCCTTACTTACTTTTTGCTGTGTAAATCTGTTTCAAATCTACTTCCAGAGTAATTTTATTCCTGATGCTTCGCCTATCGGTTTCACTGCGGAATTGAGAAATTACGCTTTCCCGGAATTAATGCCATACATGAGCGTTTATTTGTTTTCCGTATTACAGACAATTATACTTCTATTTTTTTCTGTTGCATTTTTGCACAATGGATTGAAAAAAGGGTCAATGGATGTTATTTTTTATCGCCCGGAGAGCAACGTGGAATATATTTGGGGAACAATATTGGGCTTTATATTGATTTTCGGGGGTATGGGACTGATGTGCCTGTTGGGTGGAGGATTGGTTCATTTGTTATGGAGTGAGTCCCCTTTTGTCATTGAATACTATTTCTTTTATTATTTTACGTTGTTTCTTCCCGGTTTATTATCTTGGTTAGGGATTTCATTTAGTGTAACATTCCTCACGAAAGAACGAGGCATCAGTGTTATGTTCTTGCTAATTCTTTATTTCTTTATCACTTTTTATACGACCCGTTTCCAAGGGGGAATTTTTGACATTTTAGGAATAGGACTGCCGAATGTTTTTTCCCAAGCGACGGGACATTCTTGTTTGAAATTATATTTATTGCAAAGAGGATGTTGGTTACTTTTAGGAATTGGCTTGTTGCAAGGTTCAGTCATGTTATTCGGGCGAATACCGAACAATCCCCTCAAAACGAGAATGCGCATGATAACTTGTTTTTTAGGGGGAAGTGGATGTTTATTAGGCGTGATCTTTTTTCAAGCATACCGGGATGCAAATTTCAAGTGCCAGGTGTATTCTGAAACATACGCTAAATTCGAGCCACTCTCAAGAGCGACGGTACTTACCCATGATATCACATTCCAGCGGAATAAGAACCGGATGAAAGCGACATCTGCCATCATGTTGCAAAATCAAAGGAAAGAGACGCTACATGAAGTTATTTTTTATCTAAACCCGGCGTTGGAAATAGAGTCCATGAAATGGAATGATGAAGAGATAAACGTTGAAAGAGAATATCAGGTTATACGAGTAAAAAAACAAATACAGCCGGATGACACCATTCGTGTTGAGATGAATTACGAGGGAGAAATCGATGAAAATGTTTGTTATCTGGACGTGCCAAATGTTCGATTACAGGATATGGATAAGCACATTGCTTGTCCCGTGGGGAAACGATACGCTTTTCTTGGCAGTGATTACACGTTATTATTGCCTGAAGTTTTGTGGTATCCGGTAACGGAGCCACCCTTGAACACGGTCTTCCGGAATCGAGTTTCAAAAAATTTCACCAGTTATTCGTTGAAAGTTCTAGGAGAATCGGATAAGGTTGTTATCTCGCAAGGCGAGCGTGTTCCCGGCGATGGATACACGTTCTTCCGAAATTCATACCCATTAACCGGAATCTCTATTTGCATTGGTGATTACGAGGTTCGTTCTATCCGGGTTGATTCGGTTCTTTACGAACTTTATTTATTGAAGGGTAAATTTGTACCGGAATCAGCCAGTATACGCAAGCCACACGGAACATTGATGCCCGAGTTCTTACCCGAGATGAAAGCTTTTTGTGAAGAGAAAGTCGGGAGAAAGTATCCATATAATTACTTTAGAATGATCGAATCGCCCGTGATGTTTACTTCCTATTATAGGGTACATAAGAAGGGATCTGAATTTGTGCAGCCGGAGATTGTTTTTTTTAAGGAGAGGGGAAAGAGTAATTATGTTGAAAAAAATGCATTCTATTTTTCGGAATCTTTACGCCTTTATTTAGAGTCATGGTTAAATTATGACTATCGAGATAAGGATATTTTTACTTGGAACCGTTTGCTCGAGCATCAGTCTGATGAGCTAAAGTCCGCCTTTAAAAATGTAAATACAGAACCTAATCTTTATAACATATTTCCCATGTTCTATTGGCAGGTTAATGACATGCATTCCGGAGATTATCCTGAATTGGAAATGGCTTTTTTCTTGCTAGCAAAGTATTTTGAAGACACTTGCGGTAGTCAAATGATTGTGAATCAGAATAAAATGATGGACATGGTTGCTTTGGATTACTTGCGAAGCCAGAGTTTGGCAGATGCCGTGGTTGATAAAACGTTACATCCTGAAATATTGAATCAAATATTTAACGTGAAAGTAAACGAATTACTGGATCGTGTTGTCGCTAATGGGGTGACTGAAGAACAACTGAGCGTGTTTATTTCATCCCTCATGCAGAAGTATCGTTTTGAAAGAATTGAATACGAGGATATTAATCAATCTTTTTCGGATAAATTCGGGGTAAACTTGTCTGCTATTTTATCCGCTTGGCACAAAAATGCCGGGATTCCGGTTTATATCGTGGAAGATTTCGATGTTCGGAGGATTGGGGAAGATCGTGTTGATCAGGCTCCTTTGGCACTAGTGCGTTTTCGTATATTCAATGACAGTGATGTTGATGGAGTTGTTAACATTCAATCATCACGTGTTCCTTTTCTTCCGGGTGCAGTTACATCGAGTATTTACGAAACAAAACTTGTCAACCTTCGATTTGCCATTCCGGCTAAAACGGGAAAACACGTCTCGCTACTTTTGCCCGATAGTCCGGACTATTACGCTCTAAAGTTGAATGTTTGTGGTAATATACCTGATCGTATATATACGAAACTTTACAGCCGTGCAGGTGACTTCGACACATTGCAGTATATACGAGAATTTGATCGAGCGTGCATCCAAGCAGACACGAATGAAATTATTGTCGACAATGAAGACCCCGGTTTTCAGGTGATAAACTCCGGTGCTAATTATCGTTTTTTGGAAAAAGAAGAACAAGGTATTACCGATAAATATCGAAACATGACTCATTGGTTGGTTCCTGATGATCGTTGGCGATATTTCATTGACGATAATGCTTACGGGAAGTCTGTACGGAGTGCCGTTATACGGGAATCGGGTAAAGGAGTAACTTGTGCGGAGTGGAGTGTTGATTTGAAGCGAGAGGGACGATATGAAGTATTTGCATACCTTCCGGAATATACCTATTCCCAAGTTCTTACAAAGAATCGGAATCCGGATGTGATTTCCCTGCCATTCACTTATATTGTTTCTTCTGCTAACGGGGAGGAAGAGGTCACGATTCAAGCGAAGCAGAAACACGAGTGGGTTTCTCTTGGGGTTTATAACTATACGCCTGGACATTATAGTATAAAATTGAGTGATAAGGGGGAGACTGATTATTCTATTGTCGCTGATGCTATAAAATGGGTTTATATGGAACAATGAAAATGGAATAAGTTCAGTGAATACACGAATATGGCAGTTGCGACTAATTCTAAAATTTTTTGTGAATGAGGGATACGGGATTCTTAACGGAGTTCCAAAATTATCGAATTAAAGATGGTATTTTCAAATAAGGAAGAGTTCGGGAGGATTTCTCCTCATTGTGGAAAAGAGTTCGTGATATATTTAATACAAATGTCATATTTTTACGTGTGATAAATGTTATTTTTGTGGAGCGATATAAAAACACGAAAATGGAGAAGACGGTTTATTTTTTAGGATCAGGATTTTCTAAGGAGGCGGGAGGCTTGGTTCAGAACGAGATTATCAGGACGATTCTGGACGAGGATTTTACGCGAGGTAATGAGCGTTTAATTAAAGCTAAGAATAATTTTATCGGGTTTCTGAAGGAGGAGTTGCATATTTATGAGGACCATTATTGTAATGTACAATTAGAAGATATATTCACACCGATAGACCGTTGTATATGGGATGGACTTTCTATTGGACGTTATAGTTCGAGGGGATTGGTGGAACTACGTGAGGAGTTTAATGCGCTGATGGGAGCTGCGGTGAATTATAGTTTCCAAAAGAATCGGGCTTGCGCTGATTATATCGATGAGTTCGCAGAATACATAAATCAAGTTGCCCGGCAACGTATGGTGGATGGGGTGGATAGGGTTGCGGTGATTACGACTAACTGGGACGTGATGTTCGATCATGCCTTGAAACGGGCCATCGAAAACGGGCATCCGGAAAAGTTGAGTGTGGTGGATTATTGTTGCTACGTGAGTTCTTGGGAGGCGAACGATGATACAATTAAACCGGGGTTGCTTGCCGTGGGGTACGGTGGGTACAATATTAAATTATTGAAGTTACACGGGTCTATGAATTGGTTTCAATGTCCTATGTGCCAGCGTATGTACGTGCGATTTGGCGAGGAGATCGAGATCATGAAGGCTGCCTATTGTCGGCATTGCCGGAAAAATTATGGGATGTCGGAGATTAATTCGATCAAGTTGCAGAGTAATTTGTTGCTGCCAACTTATTTAAAAAACTTGAGTAATATTCAGATCAAGTTGGTGTGGCAGAATGCAGCGATTGAGTTGTCGGAGGCGACGAGAATCGTGTTTATCGGTTATTCTTTACCTGCTGCCGATTTCGAGATCAGGCAGTTGTTGGCTCGCATGATTCGTCCCGATGCGGAGATACAAGTTGTTCTTTATCCGAATACTCCGAATGTGGAGGCCGAGGCAGAACGTTATCGTAATTTCTTCGGGAGTCGGATTTCGGGGCGAGACATCATGAGACTGACCGTGCCGGAATACGTGGGGAAGTTAAAAGAAATTTAAAATTTAGAATTTAAAATTTAAAATAAAAGTGGTATTTATACTCTATTATGGTAGGTCTGAATACTTTATTTTTGTACATATAAAGAAATGTACAATTCAAGGAAAGAATTTATGACAAGTTATCATTTAGAGTCAGCATGTTGCGGGACTACTTTTGAGGATAAAGAGTGGGAGTTGGAATGTCCCCATAAGGATGGTGCGGCTTTGATTTATGCAAATTATGCAAAACGTCAATTCGAAGTGAGAAATGATCTGCCCGGTATTTATAGGTACGCTAACTGGATGCCTATTTGCCGGACGCTGGAAGGCTCTGGTGCTCCCGTGACTTACAAGAGTGCGAAACTGGCTGAATATTTAGGGCTGTCTAATTTGTACATCACGTTTAATGGCTATTGGCCGGAACGGAATGCTATGATGAAAACCGGGTCGTTCAAGGAATGTGAGGCGTTTACCGTGTGTGCGCGGACGAATGCATTCAATGACAAGATCATGGTGGTGGCTTCTGCTGGTAATACGGCACGGGCTTTCGGGCGTGTGTGTTCGGAGAATCGTATTCCATTGTTGTTATGTATTCCGGAAGACAATTTGGAGGCAATTTGGGCGGATGGGCCATGGAATGATTGTGTGAAACTGGTTTGCTCGGCTTCCGGGTGTGATTATTTTGATGCGATTCATCTTTCTAATATTATATGCGAGATGGAGTTTTTCTACCCGGAGGGAGGAGCCAAGAACGTGGCTCGTCGTGACGGGATGGGAACAACGGTTTTGTCGGCTGTGGAGAAGATCGGGCGTATCCCAGATTATTATTTTCAGGCCGTGGGTAGCGGAACCGGGGCTATTGCCGCTTGGGAGGCAAACAAACGTTTTGTTGCTGACGGGCGTTTCGGTTCACATTTGATGAAATTGATGGTTTCACAAAATGCTCCCTTCTCGTTGATGTATGATGCGTGGAAGGCAGGTTCTCGTGCCTTGTTGCCTTTGGATGAAAATATTGCCAGGGAACAGGTGAAAGAGATGTGTGCTAAGGTGTTGTCCAATCGTAAACCGCCGTATTCTTTGAAAGGCGGATTGTACGATGCGTTGGTGGCAACGGGGGGTGATATGCTGTTGGTGACGAACGAGGAGGCGATGGAAGCACAGAAGTTATTCGAAAAATTGGAAGGAATTGATATAGAACCAGCGGCAGGAGTTGCCTTGGCCTCGTTGATGCAAGCTGTTAAAGAACAGCGAGTGGAGGAAGATGCTGTGATCATGTTAAATATCACTGGTGGCGGTGTTGCCCGTTACAAGAAAGAGTTTAACCCGATGATGCAGAAACCAGACTTGGTATTCCCAGTAAACCCGGACCCGGAGATGGTGAAGGCGAAGGTGAGAGAATTGATCGGAAAATAATAAAATATATTAAAAACCCCGTAACGGAAGTTGCGGGGTTTTTCGTACCTTTGAAACTCGAATATTTTCAAAGAAAAGGGATATGAATAGATTGAAAGAGCATAAGGGGATAAGTCTGTTGCTTCGATATAAAAAAGAGATGCTCCGTCGTATGGATTGTCTGCTGGATTTGGATTATCATTACATGGTTTTGCGCAGGGATTATGGGAATCGTTTCGTGATCACGGAGTTCTTGCAGAAGGCGTTGTCTATCGTGGTGGTTTCTTTCAATCGTTTTATCAAGGATGCGTGTACAATTTCGGCGTCGGCTCTCACGTTTTATTCTATCCTGTCGTTTATCCCGTTGATGGCGCTGGCTTTTGCTTTGGCTGCCGGGTTTGGTGCCCGTGAGGCTTTGGAGAAGGAATTTATGTTACAATTGGGCGATAACCAAGAGTTTGCCGGACAGTTGCTAGAGTATGTCACGAAAGCGATTGATCATGCCAAAGGCGGGGTGATCACGGGTGTCGGTATCGTGATTTTACTTTGGTCGGTGATCAAGGTGTTGAATAGTACCGAAATGACGATGAATCGTATTTGGGGGGTACGCAAGGGGAGGAGTTTACGGCGGATGTTCACGGATTATTTCTCGATTATTTTTATCGCCCCGATTCTGATGATTCTTGTGAGTAGTCTGAATTTGTTCATGACAGGTTCCGGTTGGCAGGAGAATTTTCCGTTGATCAGTTCTTTCCTCCAAATTTTGATCAAGTTGCTGCCTTATATGCTGGTGTGGATGTTGTTTATCTTCCTCTATATGTTCATGCCAGCAACTCCGGTAAAGTTCAAGCACGCTTTCGTGGCGGCGATGATTGCCGGGACGGTTTACCAGATCATTCAATGGTTTTACATCCGTTTCCAGATAGGCATGAGTTCTTATAGTGCCATATATGGTACGCTGGCCGCTTTACCATTGTTGTTGGTGTGGTTGCAGTTAAGCTGGAGTGTTGTGTTGTGGGGGACGGAATTGTGCTATATTTTCCGGAACAGGCACTTCATGTACAAGAACGAATTGTTCGGGGATACGGCTTGGATGGAGACATTGGAATGTGCGCTGAAGGTCATGAAGTTTGTGGCTAGAGTGTACGTGAACGGAGAGGGTGGTCCGAGTCTGGGGATGATCAACAAGGAGTTGAAGATTAACACCGGAAAGTTGCGTATCGTGTTGCAAGAGCTGGTGGATTTGCATATTCTAGTGGAGGCGAAGGAAGAGGATGATTATTTCTATTATCCGGCCTTTGATCTGCATACCATGTCGGTGGGAGATATCATCATTCGTTTTTCGAGGGTGGATGAAAGTCGGGATGAGGTTTGGAAAAAACAATTCAAGGAAACCGTGTTGTCCGGTTTTGCAGGCGATCGGTTGATTGTGGATTCTGGGGCTCAGCAATAACGGGAATGCTTGCGTTTTAAAGTCTCGTTTTTTCTTGTATATCTGGTAAAACTTTTATATATTGTCGAGCAAATTGAAATGAAGTATGAGGAAAAGAATCGATTTAGAGTACATTTTCTCATCGTCGGTAACAATATTGTTCTCCCGTCTAAGTTCTGCTCCCGGTTTGGCGGAGTGGTTTTCCGATGATGTGAAACATGATGGAAATATCTTCACGTTTGTGTGGGATGGTATTGGTGAAGAAGCGGAGTTAGTGGATATGAAGAAAAATTCTTACGTGCGCTTCAAGTGGTTGGATGCGGACGATGAGGAAGAATTTTTTGAATTTTCGCTCCACGTAGAACCTTTGACGGAGGAGGTCGCTTTGATCATCACGGATTTCGTGGATGCTGATGAAGAGGGGGATGCCATTGAATTATGGAATAAACAGGTCGAAATGTTACATCGCACGGTGGGTGGATAAAGTTTTTTTCTATCTTTGTGAATTCGTTTATCACGAGTAAAGTAGAAAAATAAGAAAACCAATATAAGGTGCTAAAGATGAAGAAGCTCCACCTGTTTATGCTTAAAAGCTTTGTCGGTCCTTTCGTGGCCACCTTTTTTATCAGTATGTTCGTTTTGATCATGCAGTTCTTGTGGCGATATATTGATGATTTGGTGGGAAAAGGATTGGAAGGCCATGTTATTTCAGAATTACTTTTTTACGTGTCATTGACTCTCGTGCCGATGGGTTTACCATTGGCCGTGTTGTTGGCTTCCATCATGACATTTGGTAGTTTGGGGGAGAATTACGAATTAACGGCGTTGAAAGCGGCAGGTATTTCCCTGTACCGGATTATGAAACCGTTGATCGTGCTGATCATTATTTTCACGATTGCGGCTTTCTTTTTTTCCAACAATGTTCTTCCTTACGCTAACTTGAAGGCGAGTAGCTTATTGTACGATATAAAACGACAGAAACCGGAATTATCCTTGAAGGAGGGAGTGTTTATCAATGATATAGAGGGGTATAGTATTAAGGTGGATAAGATCGACAAGAAGTCGGGTATGATGTACAAGATGTTGATTTACAACCATACGGATAGAAAAGGTAATTATGAGATGACAATTGCGGATTCCGGTATCATGGAGGCAGACCCGACGGGACGTTTTATGGAGGTGGAATTGTATCACGGTTACACGTACACGGACGAGGGGTTGAAGTCGAATAATAATAAAACCTATCCTTTCCGGCGAGTGCAGTTTGACAAGCAGTATTTTGTTATCCCGTTAGGTGATAAGGATTTGCAACGTACGGATGAAGACTTGTTCAAGAATAGTTACGGGATGTTGAATATTGCCCAATTGGATAGTACGGTTTCGGCCCTGTCTCTACGATTGGATAGCCGGAAACAAAGGAAAGCGCACGATATGCTCCGGGAGAATTACGTGAGGAAACAGGAGAGAAACCCCAAGCGGGATAGCGTGATTCGTGAAGAGACGAGAGGGGTTGTCAGGAATCTGGATAGTCTTTACCAGACTTTTGACGTGGAGGAACGAAAAAACACGATTGACCAAGCCGTGCAGCTTGCCCGGGGGGCTCAAACGAGTCACATGAATGATTTATCTATCAATAAACGGGACGAAGAGGCCGTTCGTAAATATAATATCGAATGGCATAGAAAGTTTACCTTGTCATTTGCCTGTTTTATTTTCTTCTTTATCGGTGCCCCGCTGGGGGGTATTATCCGTAAAGGAGGATTGGGGGCCCCGGTAGTGGTTTCGATTTTCCTGTTTATCGTGTATTATATTATCTGGATGATGGGGGAACGAGCGGCTCGGGAAGGGGTACTGGAACCTTGGCAGGGCATGTGGATTTCTTCCGTGATCCTGTTGCCGTTGGGTGCTATATTGACTTACACGGCCATGACGGATTCGGCTGTCATGAGTAGTGAATCGTATACTAATTTTATCAAGAAGATCATCGGTTTCTTTAAAAAAAAAGATAAAAATGCGTGAATTGAGAATCGTGTATATGGGAACCCCGGATTTTGCGGTGTATCCGTTACAGAAGTTGCTGGAGGCCGGACACAAGGTCGTGGCTGTCGTGACCAATCCGGATAAACCGGCGGGGAGGGGACAAAAGATTCAAGAGTCTCCCGTGAAGAAGTTTGCCGTGGAGAAGGGGATTCCCGTGTTGCAGCCGGAGCGTTTCCGGGATGAACGGTTTTTAGAGGAGTTGAGGGCTTTTCAAGCGGATTTGCAGCTCGTGGTGGCATTCAAGATGTTGCCGGAGGTGGTTTGGAATATGCCCCCGTTGGGAACGGTTAATTTGCACGCTTCTCTGTTGCCGGATTACCGGGGAGCGGCCCCGATAAACTGGGCAGTAATGAACGGGGAGACTTGTAGCGGGGTGACGACTTTTCTTTTGAAACACGAGATTGATACCGGGAATTTGATTTTCCAAGAGCGGGTGGAGATTGAGCCGAACATGACGGCCGGGGAGTTGCACGATCAATTGATGTACACGGGTGCCGATTTGCTGGTAAAGACGGTGGAAGCCATAGCTGCCGGGGATTACCCGTTGCTGGATCAGGTAGGGTTGCTGGCCGGGCGTGAACCGAAACATGCGCCTAAAATATTCAAGGAGGATATGAAGGTGGATTGGACACTCGGGGTGGACACTATTTTTAATCATATACGGGGACTTTCACCTTTTCCGACGGCATGGACCGAGTTCCGAAACAAGAAGACCGGAGAGGCCGTGTCGTTGAAGATTTTCGAGACAGAGCGAATCGTGAAAGATCATGGGAAAGACGTTGGTTTATCAACGGATAATAAAACTTATCTGGACGTGTTGGTAGAGGGGGGGATTATTAGGATAAAGGAGTTGCAGTTGTCCGGGAAAAAACGAATGAAGACGGAAGAGTTTCTTCGGGGATTTCATATAGAGGATTACTCTTTGTAATCAATTTACTATGCGTGTCGGGCGAGAAACTATGCGAAGACCGATCCTTAGGTTGGGGTTCGGGGGGAGTGTGTTACTCGCTTTGGTGATTGGGTGGTGGTATTTTCTACCAACCCCGTTGTTTACTGTGCCTTATTCTACGGTGATTCTGGATAAGGAGGGGGAGATTATGGGTATGACGGTAGCGAGTGACGGGCAGTACCGGGTGTCGGGCAGGGGGCGCCTTTCCATGAAGTATATGGCCGCTTTACTATGTTTCGAGGATAAGCGGTTTTTGACTCACTCCGGGGTGGACCCGTTGGCGATAGGACGGGCGTTGTGGTTGAACGTGCGGAGTGGTTCGGTCGTGAGTGGCGGGAGTACGTTGACGATGCAGGTAATTCGGCTGTCACGTGACAACCCGCCCCGGACGATTCCGGAGAAGATATTGGAAATGTTGCTGGCGATTCGTCTGGAACAGAGTTACACGAAATGGGAGATTCTGAATATGTACGTGGACCACGCCCCCTTTGGTGGGAATATCGTGGGAATACAGGCTGCATCACTAAAGTATTTTAATCGTCAGCCGGATGAATTGAGCTGGGCCGAGGCGGCATTGCTTGCCGTGTTGCCCAATGCCCCGGCTTTGATGTACCCGGGAAAGAATATGCCCGGTCTGAAAGGAAAGCGGGATGCTCTGTTGCGTGAACTTTATGAACAGGGATATTTTGAGCGAGGGGATCTGGAAATGGCGATGGCGGAACCTTTACCGGAACAGGTGTATAGTCCGGAGTGTATCGCACCTCATTTGCTGGCAAGAGCTTACGGGCAGCGTCGTGGAGAGATCAGCCAGACATTTATTGATTCCCGGTTACAGGAACAGGTAAACGGGATTGTGAAGCGGCATATTGATGTGTTGAAACACAATCATATCTATAATGCTGCCGTGTTGGTAGCGCATATCCCGACCGGGCAAGTACGGGCTTATGTGGGAAACGGGCCAAAGGTGCGTGATGACGGGGGCAATCAAGTGGATATTATCACTTCGAATCGTAGTTCGGGGAGTATTTTGAAACCGGCTTTGTATGTGCTGATGCAGCAATCCGGGTATATCTTGCCGGGGACGATCGTGTCGGACGTGCCGTCCCGTTTCGGGGGATATGTCCCTTCGAATTTTAACAAGGATTTCCAAGGGATTGTCCCTGCCGACAAGGCGTTGTCAATGTCTCTGAATATTCCTTTCGTACGCTTGTTGCGGGAGTACGGGGTGGAGCATTTCTATGATGATTTGAAAAAGATGGGGATCACGACATTGAATCGGAAGGCGGAGAATTACGGGTTAAGTTTGATTTTGGGAGGAGCCGAGTGTAAGTTGTGGGATTTGTGCAATATGTACGGGGGGATGGCTTCAATTTTGAGGCACTATAACGAGTGTGACGGGACGAGTTTTAACCATGAGTTTCGACGTTTACGACTTTGGGCAGATGAACAGGTGGATAGTGTCGAAGTGCAGAATAACGTGGTCAATGCTGCGGCAGTATGGCTTACACTCAAGGCTTTGCAAGATGTGGAACGGCCGGATTTGGAGTCGGGATGGAAGAATTTTGCTTCTTCGATGAATCTTTCCTGGAAGACGGGAACGAGTTTTGGCTTCCGGGATGCTTGGGCGGTAGGGGTGAATCCGGAATACGTGATCGGGGTGTGGGTTGGTAACGCGGATGGCGAGGGACGTCCCGGACTGATCGGGGTACGGGCTGCGGCTCCGATTTTGTTTGAGGTGGCCTCTTTGGTGAGGACAGATGCCCGTTTTTATATGCCGAAGGAGGAGTTATCTGCGGTTGCCGTTTGTCGTAAGAGTGGGTATCGGGCATCTTCTATATGTCCGGAGACGGATACTATTTACGTGGCTCGATCCGGGGAAAAAACAGAGGTTTGTCCTTACCATCGATTAGTGAATCTTGACCGGACGGGTAAATTTCGGGTGGATTCGGAATGTGAATCCGTATCACGCATGAGGATAGAACCTTGGTTCGTGCTGTCTCCCGTGCAGGAGTGGTATTATGCCCGCACACATTCGGATTACAAGAAATTGCCGCCTTATCGTGTCGATTGCCAGCGGGGGCAGGATGATGTGATGGAAATGATTTACCCGCAGCGAGGATTGCGGGTGTTTATTCCCAAAGATTTAGGGGGAGTGGTACGTGGTGTTGTGTTTGAAATGGCTCATCGAGAGCCTTCCACGTTGGTGTACTGGCATATTGACGATCAATTTCTGGGAACAACCCGTTATCATCACCAATTAGAGGTGAACGTAGCCCCCGGACGACATACGCTTTATCTCGTGGATGCGAAGGGGAATTCGCTACGGCAGATTTTTGTTGTCGTGGATGGGGAAAAGGATTATAAATGAGTTAATGCTTGCCGGGTTTTAGGAAATCATTTTTGCTGATCTTGGTGTGATGTTTTTCTTTGTCTCCGGATTTTACGACAATAGTTACCGAATCTTTCCATTGCTGAAGGTTTACAAGTGATGAAATATCACATGAAACGGTTTCGTAGTCGGTCTGAGTTTTTGACCAATCATCGGGAGTATTCGGGTTGTAGTAAAGTTGTAATTTCAGTGAATCCTGAGTTTGTTCTTGAGGATCATATACTAAACTGATTTTACCTTGAATTTTCTCTCCGGTTATCGAGTTAAATGTGGAAAAACCTGCATGTAGATCGAAATAACCACGGTAGCCATAGCCTATACCCAATAATGAGGGTAATTGACAATTCTCGGCAACGTTTGTGTCATTAGCTTCCTCTTGGCTAATCGGGTGAATTACCTCGTATTTTGACCACGTGACGACATGAGCATTGTTGATAAACTTTTCACCGTTCGTGGAGGTTTCCCAGTCTTCCTCGTTATAATAAAAGCTGAAATAACCTCTTTCCGCATCAGCGAGATTTTTGTCATATGAGATTACCAGTCCCCCACCATCCAGATAGCAATAGAAACCGTTTGTTGTGTCCCCGATAATTGTGGCAGTACTCATAAAGCCTCTTGAGCCGTCATCTTTGTTGTCATTGCAACTAGAGCCTATTACTAGGCATATAAATAGGGTAATGATTACTGGTAAATTCTTATTCATACATAATTGATTATAATATAGCAAATATACAAAAAATGCACTGCGAGAGTGCATTTTTATCTGAATTTTGCACTATGAGAGTGCATTTCCTTCAATGAATATTTTATGAATACTTCTATTATTTCCTGTTCACGTCTCTGGAACTAGCCTGAGCGGTAGGCATAATTTGGATGTCGTTCAAGCAGATATGAGCCGGGCGTGTCACGGCAAACACGATCGTGTCGGCGATGTCTTCTCCCGTGAGAGGGGTAACACCCTTGTACACGTTGTCTGCGGCTTGTTGGTCACCTTTGTAACGCACTACGGAGAATTCGGTTTCGACCATTCCCGGAGCGATGTTGGTTACCTTGATGTTGTGTTTCAACATATCGATGCGCATGGCTTTAGAAAGGGCATCCACGGCGTGTTTGGTGGCACAGTATACATTCCCACCGGGGTAAACTTCCTTGCCTGCCACGGAGGCGATGTTGACGATATGTCCTTTTTCATTTTTGATCATCAAAGGGGCTACTTCATGGGTGATGTAAAGAAGGCCTTTCACGTTGGTGTCGATCATGCGTTCCCAATCATCCAAAATCCCATCTTGAATAGGAGAAGTTCCCACGGCAAGACCTGCATTATTGACTAGAATATCTATATTTTTCCACTCTGTCGGTAGGTTGCTGATTGCGTTGTGAACTTCCTCTTTGTTACGAACATCGAATTGAAGAGCCAATACTTTAATGCCTTTTGCCTTTAATTCATCTTCCAGTGCAGCTAGACGGTCGCCCCGGCGTCCGGTGATGATGATGTTATATCCGATTTCGGCCAACTTGGTTGCTGTAGCCTTTCCGATACCGGAAGTGGCCCCTGTGATTAATGCTATCTTGTTCATTGTAATTATTGTTTAAATCTGTCGTGCGAAGGTATGATTTTTTTCTTATTTTCGCACGAAATAATAGTTTCAAGTTACAGGTTGCAAGTTGCAGGTTTGTTTCTGGACGAATAGCTTTTGAGCTTGTAACTTGTAACCTGTAACCAGTAACGTGGCAAAGCCACCATATTATGTATAAAGAGATAGAATTGAGGATTACGCCGGAAGAGGCACGTGATCGGGAGATTGTCAATAAACTGTTGGCAAGGATGTTGCACGTAGATCTGGAGAGAATCGTGCATATGGAGATTTTGCGAAAATCGATAGATGCCCGTCAACGCAGGGTTGTTATTCAGCTGAAAGTTGGTGTTCATCTGGATCGGGTGGAACAGAAAGAACGAGTATTTGTACCCCAATACCGGGATGTTTCCTCTGCTGGGACGGTTGTCGTGGTGGGTGCCGGACCGGCCGGTTTATTTGCGGCTTTACGCTTGATCGAGTTGGGGAAAAGACCGATAGTTTTGGAGAGAGGGAAATGCGTGGAAGAGCGGAAACAGGATCTGAATCGTTTGTACAAAACCGGGGTGGCGAATGAAGATTCGAATTACGGTTTCGGGGAAGGAGGGGCCGGGACGTTCTCGGATGGTAAATTGTTTACTCGTTCGAAGAAACGGGGGAACGTGGATCGTATTTTGGAAATCTTGGTCTATCACGGGGCGAATCCTAATATATTGATTGATGCACACCCGCATATCGGTACGGATAAATTACCCCAAGTAATTGTGAATATGCGTAAGACCATTGAAAAATATGGTGGAGAAGTACGTTTTAATAGTCGGGTGAGGGATATTATTATAGAGCAGAACCGGGTGAAAGGAGTTGTGACGGGTGATCAGGAGATTCAGGCAGAACACGTTATTCTTGCCACGGGGCATTCTGCACGTGACGTGTACCGGATGTTACAGGCCCGGTCCGTGTTGATGCAACCGAAGGATTTTGCCGTGGGGCTTCGACTGGAACATCCGCAAGAATTAATAGACCGGATTCAGTACCATAACCCGCAAGGGCGGGGAGATTTTCTACCTGCTGCCGAGTATAGTTTCGTGACGAATGTGGATGGGCGAGGGGTATACTCATTTTGTATGTGCCCCGGGGGAGTGGTCGTTCCGGCTTGCACGGGACCCGAACAACAAGTGGTGAATGGTATGTCTGCATCTGGTAGAAACACAGCATGGGCAAATTCGGCTATGGTAACCTCGATCGGGGAGAGTGAATTGAATGGGATGAGGTACAAGGGATTATTTGCCGGGTTGGAATTTCAAGAGGATTTAGAGCGGGCGTCTTGGGAACAGGGAGGAAAGAACTTGTATGCTCCGGCTCAACGATTAACTCATTTTCTGAGAGGACATTTAAGTGAAAATTTACCAAAAAGTTCTTATAAACCGGGAGTACAGGCAACCTCTTTTCAAGAATGGTTACCCGAGGTCGTTTACCAGCGTCTTCGTGGAGGGTTGGAGCAATTTGGGAAAAAGGCCCGGGGGTTCATCACGGAGGATGCCCTTCTGTTGGGCGTGGAGAGCCGGACCTCTTCTCCGTTGAGAATACCGAGGGTGACCGAAAAGATGGTGCATCCTGAAATTGTCGGGTTATACCCTTGCGGGGAAGGAGCCGGGTATGCCGGGGGAATTGTCTCGGCCGCGATGGATGGAGAAGGCTGTGCAGAGGCAATTTGTTAAGAAACGAGAAGGGCCTGATTGGTTATAACCGAATGTGTTAAAGTGACTTTGTTTTTTTGATAAAAAATTTGCATTAATCAAGAAAATATCTACATTTGCGAATGTATAAAGAATTTATTAGTTCTAATCCTAAAACTGTCTATTATGAATAAAGCTCAATTAATTGACGCGATTGCTGAAAAAGCTGGTTTGACAAAAGCAGATTCTAAAAAAGCATTAGAGGCTTTTGTTGCTACGATCGGAGAATCTTTGAAAAAAGACGAAAAAGTGGCATTGGTTGGTTTCGGATCTTTCTCTGTATCTGAAAGAAGCGCAAGAGCAGGTAGAAATCCGCAAACCGGGAAAACAATCCAAATTCCGGCAAAGAAGGTGGTGAGATTTAAAGCTGGTGCTGAATTAGAAGGCCAACTATAATTACCATTTAAGAGATTTAAAAGGGGGTGTTTAGAGACACCCTTTTTTTGTTCATCGACAAGTTGTAGGTTTTTCAGTTGCAAGTTGCGAAAAACGGAGAAAAATGAACTTGTAACTTGCAAACTTGTAACTTTTAACGTGACGAAGTCACCTTAAAATAGCATTATGCATACTGTAAAAGAACAGGTTGAGTATCTTAGAGAGTTTGTGACGGACTATAAAAATGACTTGTTCCGTCGGTTAATTGCGGAACGGACGAGTTATGTCACGATGGTACTCGAAGATTTTTACCAGCAACATAATTGTAGTGCAGTGTTGCGTTCGTGCGATTGTTTTGGAATTCAAAATGTACATGTAATTGAAAATACGAATTCTTTCACGGATAATTCTGAAATTTCGATGGGAGCTGCCGATTGGTTGACGGTTCATCGGCACCGGAAGAGAGAGAATAACACGGTGGAGACGATCGAGATGTTGAAATCACAGGGATACCGGATCGTGGCAACAACCCCACATGAACGAGATACTTTTATTGATGATATTGACCTTCACAGGGGGAAGATGGCTTTTTTCATGGGGACGGAGTTGACGGGGTTGTCGGATGACGTGTTGTCGAGGGCTGATGAGTTCGTGAAAGTGCCCATGTATGGTTTTACGGAGAGTTATAACGTGAGCGTGTGTGCTGCTTTATTGATGTATAGCGTGGTACAGCGTTTGCGACAGACAGATATAGATTGGCATTTGCCGGAGGAGGAACGCTATCAAGTTTTGTTTGCTTGGTACAAGCGTTCGATTAAGGCTTCGGCTCAGATATTGGAACGATTTAATCATAACAAGTGAGAGATGTATTATTTGAAATGTAAACACTGTAATCACCTGAACGAGGTGAAGTCCGAGTACTTGGTGGTATGTGGTTTGTGTAACCGGAAACTGGAGGATAATTACAAGGATTGGAAAGTGAAACATCCGGAGAAGTCGTTTGAAGACTTTCAGCGAGAGGTATGCCTGACAGAAGAACAGGTGAAGAAAGGAGATACGATAAAACCGACCGGTAAGAGAGGGAATAAAAAGGGGTTGATTGCCGGGGGGATAGGGGGAATACTGGTGATGTTGATGATTTTACTTGTAATAAAGGGGATGAAGGATAGTTATGACGAGTTGTATGGAGATGGTGATACTCCGGTGTTGGAGCAGCAATGGTACACGGGGACATATGCGGGAGGTGCGTCTCTTGCGACCCCCAAGGCAATGAAGTCCGTGGGGAACGTGATGAATAAATTGCCCGAGGAGGTGCGTCCTTTGGTTAAAGAGATGCAAACTTTTAGTTATAAGGGAAACGGATTGGAATTCATGTATTTGTATACCGAGTACACTCCTGAAGTTGGGCAGGTTGATTTAGAGGGTGCTGTGAATGGGGGATTGAATCAGTTGAAGAATCAACCCGGGGTATTCGATTTGAAAAATGATATTGCTTACGTGGAGGAGGGTGGTTTGAGCGGGGTCGTTATGCAGGGAACATACGTGCAAAGAGGGACGGAATATGAATTTAAGATTACTTTATACACGACCGGATTGAAACTTTATCAATTTATTTCCAGTAATAAGAAAGGAGATGACACGGCTAGAGGTGTTATGCGTCGAATATATGATTCGTTGAAAATCAGTGGACATGGAACATCAGAAACAGGAGGTGCAGAATGAAAGAACAAGTGTATTTATTGGAACAGTTTGATGATATAAAGATATTGCGTTACGATGTCCCCGCTTTTGAGGGATTGTCTTTGCGGGAAAAGTTATTTGTTTATTACTTGAGTCGGGCGGCTTTGGCCGGAAGAGATATTCTCTGGGATCAGAATAATAAATATAATCTTCGGGTCCGGGCGGCTTTGGAAAGTATTCTTCGGGCATATCAAGGAAACCGGGAGACAGAAGAGTTTCAGGCTTTTTTGGTGTACGCTAAAAAAGTGTTTTTTGCTAATGGAGTACATCATCATTACTCGATGGAAAAGTTTACCCCTTCGTTTACTCCCGAATATTTTAAGTCACTTCTTCGGGAAGTGGGAGCGCAACAGTTGTACGAGGAAGTAGAACGTGTTATCTTTGATCCGGAATATATGGCGAAGCGGGTGGTACTGGACGAGGGGAAGGATCTGGTGCAGGCATCTGCCAATCACTATTACGAGGGGGTGACGCAAGAAGAGGTGGAGAAATTCTACGGGGAGAAGAAAAAAGAGAATGCGTTGCTTTCTTGGGGATTAAATTCTACTCTGGTACGTGACGAGAATGAACAACTAAAGGAACAGGTGTGGTTTGCCGGGGGAAAATACGGGAAAGAAATTCACCGTATCGTGGAATATTTGAAGAAAGCCGCGGAATATGCTTGTAATGCGCATCAGAAAGAGGTGATCGAGTTATTGATCCGGTATTACGAGACGGGTGATTTGTCCTTGTTTGACCGCTACTCTATTGAGTGGGTGAAGGAGGTGGCAGCCCCGATAGATTTTATCAACGGTTTCATTGAAGTGTATGGAGATCCGTTAGCGTACAAGGCCAGTTGGGAATCCGTGGTTCAGATTATGGACGAAGAGGCCTGCGAGCGTACACGTAAATTGGCGGATAATGCCATGTGGTTTGAACGGAATGCACCGATTGACGAGCGTTTTAAGAAGAGTGAGGTGGTTGGTATTACGGCTAGAGTGGTACAGGCTGCCATGCTGGGTGGGGATTGCCATCCGGCAACACCGATCGGGATTAATTTGCCGAATGCCGAATGGATTCGGGAGCGTTATGGCAGTAAGTCGGTAACACTGGATAATATCACGTATGCGTACGACCGGGCTTCACTGAATTCCGGGGTACTGGACGAGTTTGCCTATTCGGACGAGGAAAAGGAACTGGTGAGGACGTACGGGTATGTCGGGGGAAACGTGCATACCGATTTGCATGAATGTCTGGGACACGGTTCCGGAAAGATGCTACCGGGCGTGGGACAGGAATCGCTGAAAAATTATTACTCCACGATAGAAGAGGCTCGTGCGGACTTGTTCGCGTTGTATTACGTGATGGACCCGAAACTGGTGGAGTTGGGGGTAATTCCCTCGTTGGAGGTAGCAAAGAGCGAATATTGTAATTATATCCGCAACGGTTTGATGGTTCAGTTGACCCGGGTGAAGTTGGGAAATAATTTGGAAGAGTCACACATGCGTAATCGCCAGTTGATTGCCTCTTGGGTTTACGAGAAGGGCAAGGCGGATAACGTGATCGAGCGGGTAAGTCGGGATGGAAAGACGTATTTCACGATCCGGGATTACGAGGCTTTGCGGAAACTGTTCGGGAGATTATTGGCTGAGGTGCAACGGGTGAAGTCGGAAGGTGATTTCGAGGGAGCTAGGAATTTGATCGAGAATTACGGGGTACGGATTGATCCCGTGTTGCATCAGGAAGTGCTGGAACGTTATCAAAAACTGAACGTGGCTCCTTATGCCGGTTTTGTTAATCCGAAATATAGATTGGTGGAGGAAGAAGGGAAAGTGATGGATGTGAAAATAGAATACCCGACAGATTTTCTGACACAGATGCTGGAATACGGGGATAATAAATAATGATGATGTTTATGTTGCAAATGACACAGGCCGCGATAACCCTGCCGTTGACGGACCCGGTTTTGAAATTCCTGCTGATTTTGGTAATTATCTTGGCTGCTCCTTTATTGTTGAATAAGTTGAGGATTCCCCATTTGTTGGGATTGATTATTGCCGGGGCAATTATCGGACCGAATGGTTTTAACCTAGTGTTGCGGGATAGTAGTATTATTCTTTCGGGAACAGCCGGGCTTTTATATATCATGTTCTTGGCGGGGCTGGAGATTGATCTGGGGGATTTTAAAAAGAATAAATGGAAGAGTTTGACCTTCGGGATGTACACGTTTTTGGTGCCGATGGCCTTGGGAACGCTTGTCGGGCTTTACGTGTTGAATTTTTCCATGTTGACTTCCATATTGTTGGCGAGTATGTTTGCCTCCCACACGTTGATCGCTTACCCGATTATCAGTAAACTGGGGATCACGAAGGATAAGGCCGTGGGAATTACCGTGGGAGGGACGATGATCACGGATACTTTGGCGCTGTTGGTGTTGACGGTGATCGTGGAGATGGCCGTGGGGGAGGTGGATGATTGGTTTTGGTACAGGCTGGGGGCGGCAATTATCCTCTTTTTTGCTTTCGTGATGATCGTGTTCCCGATCGTGGGACGTTGGTTTTTCAAACGGTGTGAGGATAATGTGTCACAATATATATTCGTGCTGGTCATGGTTTTCTTGGGGGCTTACTTGGCGGAATTGGCCGGACTGGAGTCTATTATCGGGGCTTTCCTTGCGGGGATGGCGTTGAACCGTCTGATTCCTTCGACCTCTCCTTTGATGAACCGGGTGGAGTTCGTGGGGAATGCAATCTTTATTCCTTTCTTCTTGATAGGGGTGGGAATGTTGATCGACTACCGGGCGTTCTTTACCAATTGGGACACGATTAAAGTGGGGGCGGTGATGATCGTGGTGGCTACCGTGGCTAAATTCGTGGCGGCTTGGATGACACAGAAGACGTTCCGGATGTCGGTGGACCAGCGGCGGGTGATATTCGGATTGAGTAATGCACAGGCAGCGGCAACTTTGGCCGCCGTGATGGTGGGGTATAACGTGATATTGGGAGAGACTCCGGCAGGAGAGCCGATTCGTCTGTTGAACGAGAGTGTGTTGAACGGTACGATTTTGATGATTCTGGTGACTTGCACGATGGCATCTTTCTCCGCACAGAAAGGGGCGCATAATATTGCGATGAATGACGTGTCGGATGAGAAAGAGGGGACAGGGGAACATCAGGAACGTATTCTGATTCCGGTGTCTTACGAGAAGAACGTGACAGAGTTGGTAAATTTGAGTACGGCAATCAAGTCGAAGAAGAATAAGAACGGGCTTTTTGCTTTGAACGTGATCAACAATCAGGCATCGGACGATAAGGCCTTCAAGCAATCCAAAAAGGTGCTAAATATGGCGGTTACGACGGCTTCTGCCACGGATAACGTGTTACAGGATTTGTTGCGATACGATCTGAACGTGGCGAATGCTATTATCAGCGTGATTAAAGAGCAGGGTATTACGGATTTGGTTTTGGGATTACATCAGGGAAAAGGCGTCGTGTCCTCCTTCTTGGGGAATATGACCGAGGCGATTCTGGGGCAGAGTAACGTGACTACACTAATTTATCGCCCCATACAACCTATTGCCACGGTGAAACGTCATCTGGTGGTGGTGCCGGCCCGGGCAGAAAAAGAAGTTGGTTTCCCGATGTGGGTGAATAAAGTATGGAATATTATCCACAATTCGGGTGCGAAGGCTGTGTTCTATGCGTCAGAAGACACGATGGTGTACTTGAAGGAGATATATAAAAAAAGGCCGATTGAGGCAGAATTTTCGTCCTTTGATGATTGGGATGATTTCTTAATCATGTCCCGGGAAATAAAGAGTGACGATACTTTGTGGGTGGTGATGAGTCGTCGGGAACGGCTGTCTTATCATGCAAATATGAGTAGGATTCCCAATTATTTGAACAAGTATTTCCAATCCAATAGTTTCGTGTTAGTTTACCCGATACAGGCAGGAGAGACAAATAATCGGTATTTGGTATAGTTGAAAAGTAAAATTTAACGCGCTGTCCACTCCCTATAATTGGGGAGTGGACAGCGCGTTTTTACCCGATTTTGAGGATGTGGGTTTTCATGATGTATTTGTAATTTTGAAAACTTGAAATATCATAAATAATTCTATAAACTAATGAATAAACTTGGTGTTGAGTCAATTATTTCCAATATTTGCGGTAAAAATAAGGATATGAATTCACATCTATTTTCCGCAGATATGAAACTGGCGGACGTCATTCATGCTGATTATTCACTGTTGTTACTGTTACATCGGTTTGGAATAAATCTGGGATTCGGGGATAAAACAGTCCGGGAATGTTGCGAGGCGAATCATGTTTCGTGTACGTTATTCCTGATGATTTGTAACGTGTATAGCAACGAGCAATACCTGCCGACGGAGAAAGAGATCGAGGGAATAGGTGCGAACGTGGACCAGTTGATTGCTTACTTGAAAAATTCTCATTCTTATTACTTGGAAAACCGGATGCTTTCTATTCAGGAGCAGTTAAAAGAGATTTCTGAAGGGTGCGAACAGCAACATCAGCAAATATTGAATCTTTTTTTCAATGAATACAAGAATGAGGTGATTCGTCATTTTGATTACGAGGAAGTGACGGTCTTCCCTTATATCTCGAATATGGTGAAGGGCGCCCGTCCGGGAGATTACGAGATCGGGGTGTTCCGGGAGAATCATAGTAATATTGATGATAAACTGAATGACTTGAAGAATATCATCATGAAATATTTGCCGGGAGATACTTTGTCGGATATGCGTATCCGGGTATTATTCGGGATCTTTGCCTTGGAAGAGGATTTGAGTAAACATTCTTTGATTGAGGATAAAATACTTGTTCCTTTAGTAATGAAATTAGAGCAACGGTATGCAAAACAATAATAAAAGTTACAAGATTGTTATTATTGAGCCGTCAATGATTATTTCAACCGGACTGAGGAAGTTGATCGAAATGAAGAATGAGTTTGAGGTGGTAGCGGTTATTGCCGATTGTTTTCATTGTCTGGAGAGGATTAATCATTTGAATCCGGATATTATCATCATTAACCCCTCGGCCGTGGAGCTGAAGAAACGGCAACATCTGGAAGAGTTGTTTGAAGGGGTGAAGGATACGGCTTTCGTGGCGTTAGTTTACCAGTATATCGATCCTGAGATTCTGAAACAATATCACACGACGATTGATATTGCCGATGATGGTGATAAGATTGCCCAGAAGTTACTACATTCAATCGACGCGTTAAGTGCCCCGGCTGATTTGCTTGATAAGAATGAACTCTCCGAACGGGAGAAAGAGATTTTGATTTCTCTGGCAAAGGGGAAGATTAACAAGGAGATCGCGGATTTACATCATATATCGGTACACACCGTGATTACTCACCGGAAAAATATCATCCGGAAAACCGGGATAAAGTCTGTTTCCGGGCTTACGGTGTACGCTATTTTGAACAATCTCATCGATATTAATGAGGTGGAGTGATATTTTGATTGAAATATCCCCATTATAAGGGATTGCGGGAAAGGGTGGAATTGTTGATCTTTGTAATGTTAATAATAATATGATTTTTTTCTTTTCAACGTAAGCCATTGAAAGAATTTTGCCAAAAAAGACTGTTTAGCTATAAAAGTTATTCAGTCTTTTTTTATTTGGGGAGTCCCCGTGCGTCCCCTTGGGATTTTGGGAGTATGAAAGCTGCATACCCGTGGTTGAAGGAATATTCTAGGCTTGTTAAATCTAAAATAATTTAAAATATGGTTATTAAATAATCATCAAATTCTTATCATATTGTTAGCCGCTCCCATTCCGCTCCCATTCCTCCCCTATTCCGCTCCTATTGTAATAATAAAATATTGTAGAATTATAATATATGTTAACATTCGGATAGGTGTATAATAGTAACTTGATCACGTGAATATAGCTCTATCCGGTAGAAACTTTACCCGATGATCGATTTCACTAGGATAGAACCTAGTTTCTCTCTGCGGTTTGTACGGGCGGGAACGGATGGTTACTTTTGTTCGTTTTCCATCAATTTCGAGCCTTTATAAGCGATGGCGTACAGGATGAACGTGAGTAGAATCAGTCCGGCGATAAACCATTGCCAGCCGAAGTGGTCGAGAACGACCCCGGTGGCTGATCCCCATACACTGGACCCCATGTAATAGAACAGGAGGTAGATGGAGATGGTGACCGAGCGTTTTTGGAGGTTGTAGTCGCTGACGATTCGGTTACAGATCACGTGTACCACGAAGAAATTAAATGTGAAAATGGCCAGTCCGAGCGTGACGATCCAGAAGTTGTTAATGTATAGTAAAAGCAATCCTGCCACGGAAAGGGCGATGATTGTTTTCAGTATTTTGAAATGGTTGTACAATGCGGTCAATTTTGCCGTGGCGATCGAGCCGAATACCCCGAATAGGTACATGAAATAGATATAGTGAATCAAGTACGGGGAGAAATTAAACGGTTCTTTTACCAGATAAAAACCGAGGTAGTTATACAAGCTCACGAAAATCCCTAACATGAGAGAGCCGATCAGATAGAAGGGGATCAGTTTCACGGAGACGATCAAGTGAAGGTTGGAAACGATCAATGATTTGAAACTTTCCCGCTTGGGTTTGAAATTAACTGAACGGGGACTGAATATCAGGAATAATATGGCAAATATGGCACATAATACACCAATGGAGACGGAGGCAATGCGCCACGAGAATTCACTACTGAGGTAGGAAGAAATTACTCGTCCACCCATTCCTCCCAAGGCGTTTCCGGCAATGTAGAGTCCGGTAATTTTTCCTTTATTCCGGGGTTGAACTTCTTCAGATATGTAAGCCAGAGATACGGAAGTGGCTCCTGATAGCAGGAATCCTTTCAGGGCGCTTAATGCTACCAACAAGAAGAAAGAGGGCGAATAAGAGCAGATTACCGAAAAGACTGCCGACGATAATAGCGCCGCGCTAATCAGTTTCTTCCTTGGAATCGAGTCAGCCACGAACATTGCCGTGAACAGTCCTACTACCATTCCGAGCGTGGAGAATGATATGGCCAGACTACTGTGGCTGGCTGATAATCCAAACTCTTGAGCCAGATCAGGCAGGAGAGGTTGGAAATAGTATAACTGGGCAAAACAGGAGAAACCGGACAAGAAGACACAAATGGAGATCTTGCGGTCCTTGGTCATATTCTCCGGAGTGATAATTACGTGACTTGTATTCATGACTTTTCTTTATCCGGTGCAAAAGTACGTATTCTATGAGCAGGTTATTCTTTTGCGGAGAAGTTTTTCATCGGAAACTTTCTTTTCTTTTTCTCGTTAGAATGAGTATCAGAAAACAAGATTGTTAAACAGATAAATTTGAAAAAGATTATGAGAGGAAGGATTTTAATGGTAACGCTATGGATGGCATCATTATTTGTTTTTGCCGCTTGTCATGATGATGACGACGATGATGATAAGGGATACACCCCCGGAAAGAGTGTCGTGGCCGCTTTTGAGGCGAAGTTCCCGAATGCCGTGGCCGTGAGTTGGGAGAAAAAAGGAGTGTATGAAAAGGCGGAATTTCATCAGAACGGGCAGGAAGTGGATGCTTGGTTTGACGCATCCGGCCAATGGATGATGACGGAGACGGACGTTCTGTTTGCCAATCTTCCGGCAGAGGTGAAGACGGGGTTTAACGAAAGCATATATAGTGCTTGGCAAGTGGAAGATGCCGATATGCTGGAACGTCTGAATATGCCCACGGTTTACCGCTTAGAGATAGAGAAGGGAAATGAGGAAATGTTGATTTATTTCAATGAGAAGGGAGAGCTGGTGAAGGAGGTAAATGAAGAGGCTTCTACTTTACCGACGGCGGTGAGTAGTTTCATTACCCAGCAGTACCCGAAGGCTTTGGTTGTTACGGTTGACCGTTGGCAGGATGGTATGTTGGAAGTCGGAATTTTGGATGATAGTTTGGTGAAAGAAATTTTGTTTGACCGGAATAACGATTGGATGAAGACTTCTTGGCCGGTGTTGAAGACCGATGTGCCCCAGGTGGTGCTTGACGTGTTGAAGGGCGAGGCGTATAATAGTTTTTCCATTGCCAGCGTGCAATACATAGAATACGCTTCCGGTAGTGATGTTTACCATTTTGTTTTGCAGAAAGAACATTCGATGGATATAAGTGTAGAAATTGATCCTCAGGGGAATTTGGTTTTAGATTGATACATATGATTAATGG
>JAHZBN010000016.1:0-79058 GCA_019423345.1 Butyricimonas sp.
CGATAATCAACGCCTTCGAATAATCCTTCTCCGCAGCCTTGTAATCTCCCATATCCGCCTCGGTAATAGCCCTGTTCGCATACGCGTAGGCCTCTCCCGGATTGATCGCGATCGCCGTGTTGTAATCGTGCATGGCCTCCTCGTACCGTTTCATGTTATGATAAGCAATTCCCCGGTACATGTAAGCATGGAAATAATTCGGGTTCAACTCTATCGCCTTCGTGTAATCTCGAATTGCCCCCTCAAAATCATCCAAATTCAACTTTGCCAATCCCCTGAAAAAATAAGGCTCAGACAAATAAGGCTTTATCCGTATAATATTATTGAAGTTTTCAATTGCACTCACGTAGTCATCAAACATGATCGCACTTTTTCCAACTCGCAACATATTTGTCGTATTCCATTGTGCCGACACTCCTAATGCCGCCAAACAGAAGAATATTATAACGCCAAATTTCTTCATCTGATAAACATATATTTTCGGGGATAAAGATAATAAAAAAGTTCGCATCTTTATTATACCCCTTCTTTCCCCTCTAAAAATCCCTCTCTTGGAAATTATCAATTCCACCACTCCTCTTTCCTCATACTAAATTTTAAGGAATTACATACGAATTTACAGTGATCACAAGAGTAAAATCCTCAATAAGTATACAAATATCCCTTTTTATTCCTGACAGTTGAGATTGGAGAAGCTTTTCCTAGTCAGTTCTTTTTACCAATTCGTCGGAATTGTAGAGTAGACGTACCGGAGTTTCGTTAGCAAGTAAACAAGAAGGCAACTAGAAATGGAGGGAAATGGTAACGAGACTCCAGTACAAGTTATAATCAATAGCAGTGTGGCATACTAGCTACAAACTTTCCCCTACACGGGCAAGGCCTGCCCCCTCCTAATCCCTCCTCTACCCCTGCTCCCGGGCATCAACGAAATTCATGCATAACACGAACGGAGCATGTACACCCGTAAGTGTTCATGTTATGTAGATGCTATGTTCATTATCATAGGGAAAGATAGCCCAACCATAACGAAAAGGTAGACTATGCATGAACGATAATAAAAGGCGTTTATACGCAAAATTCGTATTATAAATTCCATAATTATTACCTGTCCAAATTTCAATTTCATATTGGAACCTATATTTTACGGTAAACCAATTCCTCCCAACTTCACCATACTCCCTCTATAACAGGGAATGAGTTAAAACATTCACTATCTTCAGCAAAAAGGCACCAACTCTTTCATCATTTGTAGAGAAGGGTTCAACATAATGGAAAAGTTTAAGCATGAAAACAAGCAGTAAGTTCATTTACTTTAAAATGGCATACAATTGCCAAATTAAAAAATTAAGACAACGAAGAAAAAACTATTGACAAATTATAATCTCTGATCAAAAATTAGATCGTAGTTTTCAGTAAACACAAAAAAAGCTATCCGTGAGGATAGCTTTTATATATTTAGAAAAACTACATTAATAGTCATTTCTACGAGTTTCTTTTACATCCGGGATAAACTTCCAAGTGTCCGTGTACAGATTATCACTATTATCGACACCACTACCACCTGTGGTATAATATCCAAAACCTTTATAAGTAAATCCTACCCCCATTACTAATAAATTTGCCATATCAGACAAATCTTCCATTTGATGCCATTGATCTTTCTTATGGTTATATTTCCAAACTGTTCTAGCATTATTTCCGCTACCCGTTGCAACATAAGCATATTCCTCTCCGTCACTTCCCGCATTCGACACAAAAGAAATTGCATACGCACGTGGTATACGATCATAATCTTTATCTTGCTTCACTCCTGGTTTATCTGTTAGAGAATTAAACATCTTTTCCCATGTTTTAGTTTCAAAATCAAATTTCACAACATCCGTTGCAAGATTAGATACTCCACCAACACTCTTAGAACCTAAACATACATAAGCCGCCTTATTTACAACAAACACGGTTCCCCCATAACGAGATTCACCCAAAAATGAGATTTCTTCCCACGTCCCTGTTTTTGGATCAAAACGATAAAAATCTTTGAACACTCGATTATTCTCTCCATAACCAGTTCCCACATAACCGTATTCCCCATCACTAAATGCAATTGCATCCCGACGTCCTTCGACTGGGACACCATTAACATTCATTACCAACTTCCCAGACTCCCACTTCTTGGTTTTCAAATTAAATTTATAAAAATCATTAAAATAAGTACGATCACGATCAACACCGTTATTATCAACAAATGCCGGAACAAACCCCGTACCTACATATGCAGTGTCTCCTATTACAAAAGCTACCGCAGAATGACGTCCATTACCATTTTTAACTCCACCTTTACCGGGATTAGGATCAGCCGGGAACTCAGAGTCTACTTTTTTCCAATTTAATGTTCCATCTTCATCATTGAAATAATATGTATCTGTAAGTTCAACACTTTTAGCACCTAACCCTAAACTTACAAAAACAGTTCCAGTACTTGGATCTGTAAAACATACTGCAGCCTCTCGCGGAGCACCACCAAACTCTACTGATTTTTCCCAATCACCGAGATGATCATCATCATCACAAGAAGCAAAGATTAAACCTAATACGACTAGAACCCAAAAATTTAATGTTCTCATACTTACCTATTTACCTAGTTATTTAAATTATTTACTTATTTCAATCCTATTAATATTAAAAAATAAAATACAGTAGGCAAAACTACACATTTTAAAAATAAATCCAATAAAAAAAATGTGAAATATCTCTCGTTTCTCTTTTTTACAATTTATTCAGATAAAATGAGCACAGGTTTTTCCAATTTTTAGAAAATAATTATACCTTCGCATCTTGATTAAATCAAAATAAATTATAACATGAGAATAATTTTTCTGGCTATTTTCTTATCCGTTCTGTATTCATGTAACAACGATCTAAATACTATCGGTGATACCTTAGTTCCGGCTGAAGGATACGTGGATGTAGAATCTTTTAATATCGAGACCTTTACTGTTCAATTGGATTCTTTCCCCACAAGTCTTAATGTTCTATCGAACATATTAAATAGTAACAACCTTATCGTTGGGAGAATGTCTGATAAGGTCACAGGTATTACCCAAGCCACACCCTACTTCCAGATTATGGGTAAGGGAAACAATGGAGTCCCAAATTATGATGACAACTACGTTTATGATTCTTTAACTCTTACATTCCCGTTTGATTACTCACAAACAAAAGTTTTAGCAGGGGATACAACAACAGTGCAAACGTTTCGAGTATTCCGACTAAATGATTATCCTCGTTACGATTACGATGATCCATGTATCTATAACGATGCAACTTTTCCATACGACAAGTCCAAACCCCTAGGAGAATTGAGCATTCGGTTAGAAAGACAATTTTTATCTCAAAAAGGGAAATGGTATATCAAATTAGACGATGCACTGGGGATGGAACTTTTCAATCTCATTCGATCACAAGATTCCCTACTAGAACCAGCAAACACATTGGATTTTATCCGTTATTTCAATGGTTTAACAATCGTACCGGATGAAAATAACATGGCACTGCTGCCAATTGACGGTTCTTCTTTACAACTAAGGTGCCATTATCACCTCAATGAAAATCCTTCCACATATTCATTTAATGCTATAAGCTCTTATTCTAGTGGAGGATTCTATGCTTTTACAAATATAGAACATGACTCGATACCAAACACGCCACTAGCAAAAGCCTCATGGAAAAACCCTCTGCCATTCTCCGATGGAGACCAAGCTGTCATCCAAGGCTTAAATGGATATATGATGAAAATGATATTGCCATTCAAGACTGATGTAAATACTTACAGAACAATTTTAAAAGTTGAAATTGTTTTAGAACCTAAGGTTGACAATTTCGAAGACATCCCCGAACCTTCTATCATTCAAGTTTTCACTCTAGATAAATATTCAAGAATAACAGGCATCCTCACGGACCTATCAGGAAACCCAGTATACGGTTATCCAGAAATAAACCCTAATTATAAAGAAGACCGGAAATACAGAATAGATATTACAGATTATTATAATAGTATAGTAAGTGGAGTAAGTGGAGGTATTGACCCTGAACTCTATTTATTGGTTGGTTTACAGGGTACTCCTGTTCAAGTCGGGACCCGGGAAATTAAAACATTCGTAGGTACTAATAATCTTTCTTTCCAAAGACTTATTATCGACGAAGTCCCCACTCTACGAATCTACTACGCAAACTATTAGTAAAAATTTGCCGTTATAACAATGAATATGAAAAGAATATTTACAAGTATAGCAATATTATTTTTAACCCTAGGAACAATAGGACAAAACAATATGGGAACCCCGTATTCAAAATTCGGTATAGGATTATTACCGGATAATTATGGAGCTTACACGGGTATGGGAGGAGTTTCTGCCGCCATGAGGGATAACTATAATATCAACTTTTTGAATCCGGCATCCTACACTGCTTTGGATTCCAACCGCTTTTATTTTCAAATGGGCATTACGGGAGAATATGTAGATGTTTCCACATACAAAGAACACTCAGATTACAAAGTTGCCCAAAACGCCTCATTGAATATGGCATTCCGAGTATACAAGAAAACATTCGTATCATTAGGGTTAACGCAAAGATCGGACCGGGGATTTGATCTAGTGTATTCATTTCCGTTAAGTGGTGATCCTACAATGATTTACACTCAGCAGTTAGAAGGCTTAGGAGGCTTAAATGAAGCGTATCTCGGTATAGCTTATCAATTAGGCAAGCTATCATTAGGAGTTAATGCAGCCTATGTATTCGGAAAGGTTGAAGATCGCTTAACACTCGTGATGCAACCAGCCACAAGTGGTTACTATCTTAAATCACAAACATTAACACATATCAGTAGTAGTTTATTCACATTAGGTTTCCAGTTGCCTTTACCATTAACGAAAAAATCAGAATTGACACTAGGTGGTAGTTTCAATTTTGGAACTTCCTTACATGGTAACAGAACTTTTACTGCAAACAAAATTAGTAACACGAGTGGTGCAATCATCAATGTAAATAATGAAAGTTGGGACAATGGAGAAATATTTTATCCTTTCAGAATGATTGTCGGGGCTACTTATCAATACAATAAGAAATGGACTCTCGCGGGGGATTATACTTTTCAAAAAATGTCTGCTTATAAAGAATTTGGGACCAATCAAGAATTTCAAAACTATCATAAAGCAGCCATTGGCGGATCACTACAACCCAACGAGACCGGACGTTATTGGTGGCAAAGAAATAAATATACAGCAGGTGCTTATTTCACTCGTTCACAGCACAGATTTAATTCTACCGACATCAACACCTACGGTATAACCGTCGGGACTCAAATGCCTCTTCGTCTTGCCCGCCAAGAGTTGATGCTGGGTGTTGCCGTTGATTTAGGTATGCGCGGGACACACCGGAATAACCAGATTCTGGAGAAGTACGCAAAATTAAGAATAAACATTGCCTTTAAAGAGTTGTGGTTCATGAAAGCCAAAATTTATTAAAGACACAATTTCATATTTAGAAAACTAAAAACACATGAGAAAACTTTTATTATCAATCGTTGCAGCAAGTATGACCCTTGCAGCATGTAACGCCCAAAGTGGTTACAAAGTTACCGGAACGGTAGAAGGAATGCCGGACGGTAAGGCTATTATCGCAACTGTTAATGGCAGTAGCCTTGACACATTAGCAAAAGCAGATGTAAAGAATGGTTCATTTGAATTCACAGGAAACGTAAGTGAACCTACCGGTGCTTATATTATGGTTATCGGTCAAAGAGGAGCTATCCCATTCATGCTGGAAAATGCAAATATCACGGTCAATGCAGGACAGGCAGGATTGACTGTTACTGGTAGTGAAGGTCAAAAAATATATGACCAATTCATGGCAATCAATGCATCTGCTCAACAAGAAGCCATGAAACTGCAACAAGAATATCAAGCAGCTAACGGAGATCAGGCTAAAATTCAAGCAGTACAAGAAGCATACGCTAAATTAATGACGGATGCTCAAGCTAAAGAAACTGAATTAATCAAAGCTAACCCGGATTCTTATGTTTCAACTTTCGTTATCGTATCTAGCATGGGACAAATGGAATACGAACAATTGAAAGAAAGATATAGTCTACTAGGCGAAAAAGCAAAAGCTAGCGCCCAAGGTAAAGCTATCGCTGCTCAAATCGCTAAATTAGAAAGCACAGCTATTGGACAAATCGCTCCGAACTTCACGATCACGACCCCGGAAGGAGAATCAATCTCTTTGTATGACATCAAGGGTAAAGTGAAATTAATCGATTTCTGGGCTTCATGGTGTGGTCCTTGCCGCGGTGAAAATCCTCACGTAGTTGAAATCTACAAAGAATACCACCCGAAAGGATTGGAAATCTTCGGTGTATCTTTGGATAACAACAAAGAAGCTTGGGTAAAAGCAATCGCTGATGACGGTTTGGTTTGGAAACACGGTTCTGACTTGAAAGGCTGGCAATCAGCTCCCGCTCAACTATACAGTGTAACCGGAATTCCTCACACGGTATTATTAGACGAAAACAACAAAATCATTGCCAAAAATTTAAGAGGTGATGAATTAAAACAAAAGATTGCTGAATTATTGAAATAATTTTCAAGCTATCGATACAAGTGCGGCAATCAATTCATGTTTGCCGCACTTTTATTTAACCAACCTCTAACGCTAAAACCTGTAACTACCATGCACAAGCTCCTTCCCGCAATCGGACTATTTTGCATGCTCCTTTCCTCATTCCATGCTCAGGCTCAATCCTCGTGGGTCGACTCAACATTAAATACCATGAGCCTGGATGAAAAGATCGGCCAACTGATCATGGTTGCCGCTTATAGCAACAAAGACAGCCTTTACGAAAATCACCTGGGAGCAGCCATTGAAAAGTATCATATCGGGGGTATCATCTTCTTTCAAGGCAGTCCACTAAGGCAAGCCTTAATGACAAACAAGTACCAACAAAGTGCAAAAATTCCTCTCATGATTGGTATGGATGCTGAAAACGGAGTCGGCTGGCGAATCAAACCTGCCATGGAATTTCCGAACCAAACCTTACTGGGAGCCATTCGAGACACGAATCTGATTTATCGCTTAGGAGCCGCTATCGGGCAACAATGCCGGGTGATGGGTATTCACGTGAACTTTGCCCCCGTGGCCGATATTAACGTCAACCCAAAGAATCCGGTCATAGGCATCCGATCATTCGGAGAGAAAAAAGAAGAGGTTGGAAACCGAACCCTACAATATACGCGAGGCTTACAATCCCAGCACGTGATGGCCGTGGCCAAACACTTCCCGGGACACGGGGACACGGATGTCGATTCACACTTGGCATTACCCTTGATTCGCCACTCCGCAGCACGTATTGACACGGTTGAATTGTACCCCTTCCGTCAACTTTTCGAGGCTGGGATTCCGGGCGTCATGATTGCCCACCTAAACGTACCTTCCTATGATACGGCCAATATCCCGGCTTCTCTATCCAAACAGATCATCACGGATCTGCTACGCAAGAAATTACACTTTGACGGTCTGTGTTTCACGGATGCCATGAACATGAAAGGTGTCACCAAAGGAAGAACTCCCGGAGAGGCTGATGTAGAGGCGCTAGCAGCAGGAAACGATATTCTGTTATTCCCGGAAAACGTGGAAGCCTCCGTGAAAAAAATCAAAGCAGCTATCCGCAAAGGTGTTCTCACGGAAGAGATGATCGACGAAAAATGCCGAAAAGTACTTGAAGCAAAAGCAGAATTCGTACTCCCGTATGCTGCTGCCGTGGACACCGCCCGGCTGACCGAACGATTGAGTTCCCCATCAGCCAAAGCTTTATTACAAGAAACATACGCCAAAGCGATTACTCTCGTGAAAAATGACGGCCTCCTGCTCCCGTTGACACATTTAGACACGCTACGCATTGCCTCATTGAATTTTGGAGACCGGAAAGCCCCCGTTTTCGAGAGTACACTAGAGAAATACGCCCCTTGCGCTCACTTTTCTCTATCACCCGGTGCCTCAAAAGAAAAAGTGGAGAAACTGATTAACAATCTATCGGAATACAATTGTGTTATCCTGTATAACAGTGCTGCCCGTAACACGGCATCCCGGCAATTTGGGGCAACCATGGAACTTGTTAATGTTATCAAGCAACTGAAAGGGAAACACATCGTGTTCTGCCACCCGGCCACGCCTTACGGAATTGACTTGTACAGCTACCTCCCTATGGATGCCATCATCGTGAGCTATTCACATGACACTCCCGCACAACAGTTTGCCGCTCAAGCCATATTCGGGGGCATCAACGTGAACGGAAAATTGCCTGTGAGTATCAATCACTACTACCCTGCAGGTACCGGATTATCCACCCCGAAACTGCGGTTAGGATATTACCAGCCGGAAAGTTGCGGCATGAATTCACAGATCCTCCTTAAAATTGACAGCATATGCCAAGCCGCCATAAAAGCCAAAGCGACTCCTGGCTGTCAGGTTCTCGTGGCAAAAGATGGTTATGTTGTCTACAACAAAGCCTTTGGTTTCAACACTTATGACAAAAAAAAGAGAAATACAACCAACAACATATACGACATCGCTTCCATCACGAAAATAGCGGCTACTCTTCCGGCTGTCATGATGCTTTATGACCAGCAATATATAGCACTCGACTCCCCTATTGTCCGGTATTCTTACTCTCTTCGGGAAACCGACAAGCAAGATATTACTGTCAAGGAATTGTTATTACATTCAGCCGGATTAAGGGCATCTTTTTCTTTCTTCCAGCACGCCATTGACTGGGATAAAATGCAAGGCCGGTTGTTCACGACAAAATACACGAAAACCAATACCCGTAAACTCCGGGATCGCCTGTACCTGAATCCCAAATTCACCTACCGGGACAGCACGTTTAATTTCACGGGGGGCGAAGGCTACTTGGTCGTTTCCCCGCATTTTTATATTCACAAGCATTTCAAAGACTCCATTCATAATTTGATTTTAAACTCCAAACTGCTACCCCAGAAAAAATACACTTACAGCGACCTTGGATTCGTACTATTAAAAGACATCGTGGAAGAACAATCCGCCACACCTTTTGATGCTTATTGCCGGAAACATTTCTTTAAAAGACTGGGAGCCTATAACACAGACTTCAACGCTCATTTTAATCTCGACATGAAAAGAGTGGTTCCCGCCAATAAAGACGATATTTTCAGAAAATCCCAATTACACGGGTACGTGCATGACCCGATCGCGGCACTCATGGGCGGAGTGTCCGGTAATGCCGGTTTGTTCTCCACGGCAGAAGATCTAGCCAAAATCATGAGTGTTTACCTGAACCGCGGGACATACGGGGGAGAACGTCTCATCGATTCTACGACAATCGACCTTTTCACTCAAACACAATTACCTCTCGACCAAAACAGACGGGGTCTCGGATTCGACAAACCGGAAACCTTGCCCAACAAATCAGGCCCGACCTGCAAGGAAGCTCCTTGTTCCAGTTACGGACACACGGGATTCACGGGAGCCATCGCATGGAACGATCCGGACAACCAATTAATCTACATCTTTCTATCCAACCGGATTTACCCCAACGAATTCAACGACAAACTTATCAAAGACAATATCCGTACAAAAATTCAAGAGGTCATTTATAAAGCAATCTTGAAATAGAGTTTATAAAGTAATATTTCAAGTATTCTCATAACAAAAAGATCCCTTGGCACATTTATTGTAAATCATCGTGTACAAGGGATAAAATACTGTAAATACTTTATGAACCTTATAAACTTTATAAACCTTGATAACTTATTTCATTACGGAAAAAATTCTGTATATTTAGAATGATTTTAAAATAGATAAACCCGTTTAAAATGACGGAAAAATAGATACTTTTGTGCCGGATAAAGAATTTAAATAGTTATCAATAAATAGACCTAATTATGAGTAATTTCTTAACATCGTCGATCGGGAAAAAGATCATTCTGAGTTTATCAGGCCTTTTTCTTATTGCGTTTTTGTGCGTCCACTTAGCACTGAATCTACTTTTAATTGTAGATAATAGTGGAGAGTTATTTAACATCGGGGCCCATTTCATGGCTACGAATCCTATCATTAAAATCGTAGAACCGATTCTTGCCATAGGATTCATTATCCATATCATCTTGGCTTCTATCTTGACTCTTCAAAACAGAGGCGCACGTCCTATCAAGTACGATCTTCGCAGACAATCAGGAAATTGTACATGGTCATCCAGAAACATGTACATCTTGGGAGGTTTGGTTTTGATCTTCTTGCTTGTTCACCTTTGGAACTTCTGGTGGAAAATCAAGTTTGCCGGAGATCCTCTTTTAACCGAGATCAACGTGGACGGTACTGCCATGGAAAATACCTATGCTTTGGTTTCTGGACTATTTAAATCAAGCATCATCTACTGCTTCCTTTACATCTTGGGAGGTATTTTCTTAGGATTACACTTAACCCACGGTTTCTGGTCAGCTTTCCAATCTATCGGTTTCTGTAACCAAATTTGGAGAAAAAGACTGGAATGCTTGGCTAAAATCTTCGCTTTCATCATTGCTGCAGGCTTTAGCATCATTCCGCTTTATTTCATGCTTGGACTGGCAAACTAACAACAATTTTAAATTTATAGATTGTAGATTTTAAATTGCATAAATCAACGATCTAAATTTAAAATTTAAAATTTAAAATCTAAAATTACTAAGGTTATGACAGAATTAAACGCTAAAATACCAGCAGGCCCGCTAGCCCAGAAATGGTCGAATCACAAAGCCCATATCAATGTTGTGAGTCCTGCTAATAAAAGAAAACTTGATGTTATCATCGTGGGTACCGGACTTGCCGGTGGATCGGCTGCTGCCAGTCTTGCTGAATTAGGATACAATGTAACCACATTCTGCTATCAGGACTCTCCCCGTCGTGCACACTCTATCGCTGCACAAGGAGGTATCAACGCCGCTAAGAACTACACGAATGATAACGACTCTGTATACAGGCTATTTTATGAAACTATTAAAGGTGGTGACTACCGTGCGCGTGAGGCTAACGTGTATCGTTTGGCAGAGGTAAGTAACGCCATCATCGACCAGTGTGTCGCTCAAGGTGTACCGTTTGCTCGTGATTACGGTGGTCTTTTGGATAACCGCTCTTTCGGTGGAGCATTGGTAAGCCGTACGTTCTACGCCCGCGGTCAGACCGGACAACAATTGTTGTTAGGATGCTACGGGGCCATGAACCGTCAGATTGAAAAAGGTAAAATCAAATCATATACCCGTCACGAAGTATTGGATATCGTTATCGTAGATGGAAAAGCAAGAGGTGTTATTGCCCGTAACTTAGTTACCGGAAAGATCGAACGTTTCGGAGCTCATGCCGTGGTACTGGCTACCGGAGGATACGGTAACGTGTTCTTCTTGTCAACCAACGCAATGGGATGTAACGGTAGTGCCGCTTGGCAAGCTTACAAACGCGGTGCTATGTTCGGAAATCCTTGTTTCGTGCAGATCCACCCGACTTGTATTCCGGTACACGGAGACCAACAAAGTAAATTGACTTTGATGTCCGAGTCATTACGTAACGACGGACGTGTTTGGGTTCCGAAAAAATTGGAAGACGCCAAGAAATTACAAGCAGGTACGTTAAACCCGAACGATATTCCGGACGAAGATCGTGATTTCTACTTGGAACGTCGTTATCCGGCATTCGGAAACTTGGTACCGCGTGATGTGGCATCCCGTGCTGCTAAAGAAAGATGCGACGCCGGATTCGGAGTAAATAACACCGGTAAAGCCGTATTCTTGGATTTTAAATACGCAATCGACCGTTTAGGAAGACACGTAATTGAAGAACGTTACGGAAACTTGTTCCAGATGTACGAAAAGATCACTGCTGTTGACCCGTACAAGAACCCGATGATGATTTATCCGGCAATCCACTACTCAATGGGAGGTCTTTGGGTTGACTACAACTTAATGACTACCATCCCGGGATTATACGCTATCGGAGAATGTAACTTCTCTGACCATGGTGCTAACCGTCTGGGTGCCTCTGCATTGATGCAAGGTTTGGCCGACGGATATTTCGTTCTGCCGTACACGATTGGAGATTATCTCGCACACGATATTCAAACCCCGAAAATCAAAACTAACACGCCGGAATTCGATGCTGCTGAGAAGAACGTTACCGATCACTTGCGTAGATTGTATGACATCAAGGGTACGAAATCACCGGATCACTTCCACAAAATGTTGGGACACATCATGTGGGATTACATCGGAATGGCTCGCGAGGCTGAGGGCTTGAAAAAAGCAATCAAATTAATTGCCGAGTTGAAGGAAGAATTTTACAAGGATTTGCGCGTAACCGGAGAGTTTACCGCCATGAACAACGAGCTTGAAAAAGCCGGACGTGTGGCAGACTTCATCGACATCGCACACCTGATGGCATTGGATGCCTTGAATCGTAACGAATCCTGCGGAGGTCACTTCCGTTTGGAATCAGTTACCGAGGAAGGTGAAGCAAAACGTGATGACGAGCACTACCAGTATGTTTCCGTTTGGGAATACAAGGGAGACAACAAAGAGCCTGAATTACACAAGGAAGAGCTTGTATTTGAAAACATTCAGGTAGCTCAACGTTCTTATAAATAATCTTAAATGAAAAATCGTTATGGCAGATAAAATATTAAAAGAACTAACCCTAAAGATCTGGCGTCAAAAAGATGCAAAATCAAAAGGTGGGTTTGAAACTTACAAGATTCATGATATTTCAACCGGTAGCTCATTCCTTGAAATGCTTGACATTCTGAATGAACAACTGGTTAGCGAGAACAAAGAACCGGTGGCTTTCGATCACGACTGTCGCGAGGGTATCTGTGGAACCTGTAGTTTATTCATCGATGGACGCGCACACGGACCAGATGATGACGTGACCACTTGTCAATTACACATGCGTCGTTTCGAAGACGGGGCAACCATCACGATCGAGCCGTGGCGTTGCGGGGCTTTCCCGGTAATTAAAGACTTGATCGTAGACCGTGGTGCTTACGAGAAGATTCTGCAAGCCGGTGGATACGTTTCTGTAAATACCGGTGGTGTTCCTGACGGAAATGCAATTCCAATCGCTAAGCCGGATGCAGACGAAGCTATGGATGCTGCTGCTTGTATCGGTTGTGGAGCTTGTGCCGCAACTTGTAAGAACTCTTCAGCTATGCTTTTCGTGGCTGCTAAAGTTTCCCAGTTGGCTCTTCTCCCGCAAGGAAAGATCGAGGCTGCCCGCCGTGCAAAAGCCATGGTGGCTAAAATGGACGAACTCGGATTCGGGAACTGTACCAACACGGGAGCCTGCGAATCAGAATGTCCGAAGAGCATCTCTATCGAACACATCGCTCGTTTGAACAGAGAGTTCTTGAAAGCTAAATTGAAAGACTAGTTTTACTTCATGTAATATGAAAAAGGCCGCTTTATAGCGGTCTTTTTTTTGTACCGTACTATCCTATTATTCATTCTCTATTTGTAAATTTGTACCACAAATCACACCGAGTTAATATGAAATTATTCTTTCGTACCATTGGAGAGGGGACTCCTCTAATTATACTTCACGGTCTATGGGGAGCATCTGAAAATTGGCTTCCCATTGCCCATTTACTAGAAGATAAATTCCAAGTCATTTTACCGGATGTCCGTAATCACGGTCAATCGCCCCATGACGAGGCCATGAATTACGAGGTAATGAGTAATGATATTATTGAACTCGTTGAAAACTTAAAACTCCCCGTACGTCCCCATATCGTGGGCCACTCGATGGGAGGAAAAATCGTGATGGCTTTATTACTTAAAAGGCCGGAACTTGTGAATAAAGCCGTGGTCGTGGATATTGCCCCTGTATCCTATTCTCAACAAGACGGGGGAAGTCATAACCGGATTATCGATTTTATGGCAAACTTCGATCTTTCCCGATTACATAGCCGAGAAGAAGTCAAGGAAGCCATTCAACAACATTTCAGAACGGAACGTTCTCAACAATTGTTTTTGAAAAACATCAAAAAGACATCTTCCGGTTTCGAGTGGAAAATCAACCACCGAGTAATCAGCAAACATTTTGACGAGATCAGCGGTTGCCCGTCCTTACTCCCCAACAGCACGTACGACAAAGAAATCCTATTCATTAAAGGAGAACAATCCAATCTAATCACCGGAATAGGATGCCTACAAAAAGAATTTCCGGCTGCCCGCCTCGTCGAACTCCCACAATGTGGGCATTGGATTCATAGCGAACAGCCGGAAAAACTGGCTCAAGCAATTAAAAATTTCCTTACAGAGTAATCCCAACTTGCTATCTTCCAAGCAAGCATTTATCCGTGACATACACAACAGCCTGAATACGACTCTCGGCGATCACACTATTAGAGGCTACACCAGGCTCCAACATCACCGCAGTCAAACGAAGGACATACTCTTTCTTTGAATCAATTTTATCCAATTTATTAATTTTCCCGATAGTGCTCCCGTTAAGGGTATATTTACCATTATCATAAGGGAATAATCCACTCTCAAAATACACATCGGCTTCATTATCCTTTGAATACACCTCTATTTTATAATACACGTTTTCACCCTCAAATTCATTCCATTCAATTTCCAATTGATCAGGATATCCCGCTTTTATTGATGAAGTAAAATTAACTTCGTCCAATCGCATCGATGGGAAATTATCTGCCGTAATAAATTCGTCAAATTTCACGTAATCACCACCGATACGACAGGAAAAACGAACTTTCCGATCCTCGACCCGGCTAATATCCACCTCTTCTTTCCAAACATTATTATAACTTTTCAGTTTTACCGATTCATCATCCGATAACAAAGCTCGTACATACCCCGCCCGCATACTCCGGTCATTTGAGATCCGAAAACCAAGTTGGAGTTTACTCACTTTATCCACAAACTTATTTACCCAAAAAGCATCGCCTGTCAAATTCTCGAGATAGGATGGTTCCGTGATATACTCCCGTTCTCCCCAACCATTATTCACGACGAACTTCTTGGACGTACAATTCTCCACCGTCCAACTCTCGGAATTCCCATTCTTCCAATCCACGGCAAGTACATTCTCCCCTTCATCCCTCCACACTCCAGCCACGGAATCAATCACACCTCTCAAATCAATGCTCTTTATTTCCCCGTTTTTATCAAAACGATTTATTTCCAGCACGTTTTCATCCGAGAAGGACAGGTAATTCTTACTCGTGGTTCTATTATAATACCAATCAACACCTGTCATTCGATTGACATCTAACACAAAATCTTTATCATCGTCACTACAACCACCCAACCACAAACTTCCCATGATGAGACTTAACATTCCTAATTTCTTCATTTCACTCCGTTTTTATATCATTAATCGTAATTCTATGCACAAAATTAATCCATAAATTATAATCCCCCATTCACAAAATTCCTATCTTTGTTCTTAGTACAATAATTATGCCTAACAAAATAATAAATCATGTTATACCCGTTAAAATTCCATCCAATTCTCAAAAAAAAGATATGGGGAGGTGAGAGGCTAGCTTATAAAAGTAAAGAACACGACGAATCCATTGGTGAAAGTTGGGAAATATCAGCCGTAGAAGACAACATCTCTGTGGTTTCAAACGGAATCCTTGCAGACAATGATTTGCAAGAGCTAATCGAAGTGTACATGGGGGACCTTGTCGGGGATCATATATACGAGAAATTCGGTGTCGAATTCCCTCTATTAATTAAATACATTGACGCAAACGACGATCTATCCATCCAAGTTCACCCGGATGACAAAACGGCAAAAGAACGTCATAATGCCTACGGTAAAACCGAAATGTGGTACATCGTTGACGCAGAAAAGGATGCCTCCCTCGTATTGGGATTCAATCACGAAATTGACAAGGCGACCTATCTTCAAGCATTACACCACAACAAACTTATGGATCTATTGAATGTCCAGAAAGTGAAAAAAGGAGAAAGCTTCTTTATTCCTGCTGGACTGGTACACGCTATCGGGAAAGGATGCTTGATTGCGGAGATTCAACAAACTTCCGACATCACGTACCGAATTTATGACTATAACCGGAAAGATGCCAACGGGAACACCCGTGAACTACACACGGATTTAGCCACCGACGTGATCGATTACAGCTATCAACCACAACACCGGGTAAACTATACCCCACGGGATAATCAATCCGCAAAACTCGTGAAATGCCCCTATTTTACCACAAATTTACTTGTATTTGACCGGGACATAGAGAAAGAGTACGTTCACCTCGATTCATTTGTCATCTATATGTGCCTGCAAGGCAAATTCACCATCACAACCGGGGAATGTGAACCGGTATTGGTCAACAAAGGGGAAACCGTTCTTATACCCGCTTGTTTTAAAAATCTCACGCTATACCCGGATGACATAACGCAAGTTCTAGAGATATACGTAGAAGAGTAAGAGTTTATAAGGTTGTAAGGTTCATAAAGTTTATAAATGAAAATTATCTTATAAACTTTATGAACTTTATAAACTATTTTATCGCTTCTCTGATGCGAACCAGTCTTTCTAATAATCCTTCGATTAAATCCAGACGTAACATATTTGCTCCATCCGATTTCGCACAACGAGGATCAGCGTGAGTTTCAATAAAAATACCATCAGCACCCACAGCAATTCCGGCCTTGGCAATCGTTTCAATTAATGCAGGCTGTCCTCCGGTTACCCCTGAAGCCTGATTCGGTTGTTGCAAAGAATGTGTCACATCCACAACCACCGGACACTGGCAAGCCTGTTGCATGATACTGATTCCGCGGTAGTCCACGATCAGATCTTGATACCCGAACGTCGTTCCCCGTTCTGTTACCATTACCCGATCATCCCCGGATTCTCTCACCTTATCCACGGCAAATTTCATGGACTCGGGAGAAAGGAACTGTCCCTTCTTGATATTCACGATCTTTCCCGTTTTAGCGGCTGCCACCAGCAAATCGGTCTGGCGACATAAGAAAGCCGGGATCTGTAACACATCCACGTACTCGGCAGCCATTTCCGCATCCCGTTCCGTGTGAATATCCGTGACCACTGGAATACCGAATTCGGCTCTCACCTTGGCTAATATTTTCAACGCTTTCTCGTCCCCGATTCCCGTGAAAGAATCCAAACGCGAGCGGTTGGCTTTCTTAAACGACCCCTTGAACACGTACGGGATTCCCAAACGATCCGTAACTTTCTTCACATGTTCTGCAATATTTAAAGCCATCTCCTCCCCCTCGATCACGCAAGGTCCGGCCAACAAAAAAAACATCTCCTGATTTATCAACTTATCCATGATACAACTTTAGATTTATGATTTCATTCTAAATTTTAAACTCTACATTCTAAATTATCATCCCCTGTATTTTCTCCACCAAGCTTTCAAACGTTCCAGAATCTTTACCTCTTGAGCATTCTGTTGGGGTTGGTAGAACTTCTTGTCTTTCAATTCTTCCGGCAAATACGGCTGTTCCACGAAATTTCCCGGATAATCATGTGGGTACTTGTAATCCTGCCCATAGTTCAAATCTTTCATCAACTTCGTCGGGGCATTACGTAAATGTAACGGCACCGGAGAATTTCCGGTCTGTTTCACGGTAGCAATAGCCGCATCAATAGCCAGGTAAGCGGAATTACTCTTCGGCGAAGTCGCCAAATAAATCACACATTCCGACAAAGGAATCCGGGCTTCCGGCATACCGATTTTATGCACGACCTCAAAACAAGTATTCGCTATCAAAATTGCATTCGGGTTCGCTAATCCAATATCCTCCGCCGCGGAAATAATCAAACGACGGGCTATAAACTTCGGGTCCTCTCCCCCTTGCAACATACGAGCCATCCAATAAACCGCCGCATTCGGGTCCCCTCCCCGGATAGATTTGATCATCGCAGAAACAATATCATAATGCTGTTCCCCGTCCTTATCATACATCAACGGATTCTCATGTAACTCCCTATGCACCGCCTCGTTATCAATCACAATATCCCCCTCTCCCAATCCATTCACCACCAATTCCAAGATATTCAACAATTTCCGGGCATCACCGCCACTATAAGAAATCATGGCCTCTTTCTCCTTCACCGTGATATTACGCTTACTCAAATAATAATCCTTGGTCACGGCACGGTCTATCAAGTCCTCGAGATCTTTTTTCTCTTGAGACTTTAACACGTACACCTGACAACGCGATAAAAGCGGGGAAATCACCTCGAAAGAAGGGTTTTCGGTCGTGGCCCCGATAAGCGTCACGGTACCTTTCTCGACGGCAGCCAGCAAAGAATCTTGCTGGGCTTTCGAGAAACGATGGATTTCATCAATAAACAGGATGGGATTCGGCGTATTAAAAAATCGCTGTCCCTCGGCTTTCTGAATCACTTCACGCACATCCTTTACCCCGGAACTCACGGCACTCAACACGTAAAACGGACGTTTCAACTGTTCCGCAATAATCATCGCCAACGTCGTTTTCCCGACTCCCGGAGGCCCCCATAAAATAAAGGAAGACACAACTCCCGAATCAATCATCTTTCGTAGCACCTTGCCCGGTCCTACCAAATGTTGCTGCCCGATATAGTCTTCTAAAGACTTCGGTCTCATTCGCTCTGCCAACGGCTTATTCTCCATGTTTCTCTTCTTTCTGTCCACACAAAGATACTCAAAAATTCAGTGGAGAAAAAACATAAAAGGGAGTTCATACAAAAAGCGGGACCCACTCATCGTGTATCCCGCTTCAATATTTTATTACAGTACTATTTACAGGTCAGTATTCTTTTCCGGAAGTTCGCCATTGATTGCAGCTTTTACCACGCCAATAGCCTCTTCTAAGCCTTCGACAAACTTGTCAAAGTCTTCTTTATACAAGAACACTTTATGTTTCTCGTAGCTTGGATTACCATTATTATCAAATTTTTTCTTGCTCTCGGTGATCGTCAAATAGTAATCATTATTACGAGTCGCCTTCACATCAAAAAAATAAGTTCTTTTCCCTGCTTTCACTGCATTGGAATAGATTTCATCTCTATCGTTCGTATCCATTCCGTCGTTTTGTTCGTATCCTTCCATTGTTTCTCAATTTTATTTGACTTTGCACCTCAAATGTAGAAAAAACAAAGAAATAAATAGCCTTTTTTAATCTTTTTTTTATCAATTCTCATTTTTACACGGAAAAAACATCATAAAACACCATATAAAAACGAAATTACATCCCATTCTTCCTCACTTCGAACCCCAAATCCCCTTCACCATTAAAATTACAATTCATTGGTTATCTTTAAAATGTCTCCATCAAGAATCCCGTTTATTTCCTTGGGAAAGCGAAGTAATATGGGTATATTTGTATATATTAAAATAAACAGTCATGATAGGTATCTATTTTATTATTATAGTCGTAATTATCGGCTTGGCTTTCTTAGGATTGGGTATCTCTACTTTTTTCAGCAAAAAAAAGAAATTCCCGGATATTCATATTGGAAAAAACAAAGCCATGAAAGAACGGGGTATCAGTTGCGCAGCCACCACGGATCGCAAGGAAAGAGCAAGTTACAAACCAATTGAAATAAAAAAAGCAAAATAAAAAGGGAGGTCTTAAAGCCTCCCTTTTCCATGATCATACTTCGATCATATTATTTCTTATACATTCCCAAATCCTTCAATTCGAAGTCATTGATAAATGCTGCATATCCGGCAACCTTTGACTGACCGTATTTCACGAATATCTCGGCAGATTTAGCAAAACGATCACAACGTTGAGAATCTAACAACAGCAAGTAACCTAAAATAATATACCCTGCCATTTCAACCAAACGACGAGCATGGAAATCCACGTATTCCGTCTCCCCAACAGCAGTTACTTTTGTCACGGCAGCCTCGAACGCTCCGGTCATGCCTTTCAATATCTCACGAACATATTCTTGTTCCGGACGGATAGAGGCTTGTTCGTATTCTTCACGGATTTGTTTCAAGAATTGTCCCGTGGTCACACCACGAATAGCAGCCACGACCTGCAACTGAGAAGTTCCTTCGTAAATATTCGTGATACGCGCATCACGAACCAGACGCTCGATCGGGTAATCCTTCATGAATCCGGATCCCCCGTGAATCTGCAAAGCGTCGTAAGCAATCTCATTCGCGTACTCGCTGGAGAACAATTTCAATAGCGGGGTGAAGATATCAGCCAACTTCTGGTATTTCTTCATCTCCTCACGCTCCTCTTTATTCAATGTACGCTCGTTAGCGATGTGCGTGTAAGCCTTGTACATATCAACGAAACGGCTGGTCTCGTAAAGCACAGAACGAGCTGCTTGTAACTTGGCCTCCATGTTAGTCAACATCTCGTATACAGCCGGAAATTCGATAATCGCTTTACCGAACTGGCGTCTTTCCTGAGCGTATTTCAAACCTTCACGGTAAGCAGCCTCGGCAATACCCACAGATTGAGCCCCGACACCCAAACGGGCACCATTCATCAAAGACATCACGTACTTAATCAAGCCGAGTTTACGCTCTCCCACCAATTCAGCCGGAGCATCCTTGAACACCAGCTCACAAGTCGGGGACCCTTTGATTCCCAATTTATTCTCGATACGACGAACGGTCATTCCACCGTTAGCCTTGTCATAGATAAACATGGACAAACCGCGTCCGTCATGAGTACCTTCTTCAGAACGGGCAAGTACCAATGAAATGTGAGCGTCACCATTCGTGATAAAACGTTTCACGCCATTCAGATACCATTTACCGTCTTTCTCGCAGTAGGTAGCTTTCAACTGTACGGACTGCAAATCCGACCCGGCATCCGGCTCGGTCAAGTCCATAGCGTAAGTATCGCCTTTAGCGGCACGAGGTAAATATTGACGTTTTTGTTCCTCACTGGCAAACTCGTGAATCGTTTCAGCACAATCCTGCAATCCCCAGATGTTAGCGAAACCGCCATCACCACGGGAAACCAACTCTGCCGCCATCACGTAAGGCACCATCGGGAAATTCAACCCGTCATACTCACGCGGTAATGACATACCGTACAATCCGGCCTGAGCCAGCATATCATGATTTTGTTGAGTTCCAGCAGCATATTTTACCCGACCGTCAATTACTTGCGGCCCTTCGTGATCCACGCCCTCTGCATTTTCAGCCAGCACGTTACCACAAATATCTCCCACGATCTCCAACACTCTATCATAATTATCCATTGCATCCTCGAAATCACGCGGTGCAATCTCGCATTTCCCTGCATCCTCGAAATTGCGCTCTTTCAAAGCAACAATCTTCTGCATCAAGGGATGTCCCAAGTGGAACTTTAAATCCTCGTTATCTGTATAGAAATTTGCCATACCTTATTCCATTTTAAATTTTAAATTTTAGATTTTAGATTGTATTTCCCGACGACTCTATTTCAATTTAAAATTTACAATCTAAAATTTACAATTGTCTACTTGCTATTCTTCTTGTAATACTGGATCATCTTGGGGATAACCACGTTCAAGTCACCCGTGATCACGTAATCGGCAAATTTATTAATCGGAGCGTTTGCATCCGTGTTAATAGCAATTACCATAGAAGACTCTTCCATTCCGGCTGTATGCTGGATCTGTCCGGAAATACCGCAAGCAATATATAATTTAGGACGAACCGTTGTTCCTGTCTGTCCGATCTGACGTTCATGTTCGCAGAACCCTGCATCAACAGCAGCACGGGATGCACCCACTTCTCCGCCTAAAACAGCGGCCAACTCGTACAATAGATTGAAGTTCTCTTTAGACCCCACACCATATCCTCCGGCAACAATGATTGGGGCAGCCTTAATATTCACTTTGGATTTCTCCATGTGACGTTCGATCACCTTCACCACCAAATCGGTATCATCCAGATACTCGTCCACGTTCAATTTCTTCACTTCTCCCTGATGTTGAAGATTGAAGATTTCTTTCTTCATCACACCCTCGCGAACCGTGGCCATCTGCGGACGACATTCCGGGTTCACGATCGTGGCCACGATGTTTCCTCCAAAGGCCGGACGAATCTGGTATAACAAATTCTCGTACTTCTTCCCGCTCTTGGCGTCGGTATATTCACCAATTTCAAGACTCGTACAGTCTGCCGTCAAACCACTATGTAACGCGGAAGACACGCGAGGTCCCAAATCACGTCCCACGCTGGTAGCTCCCATCAAAGCCACCTGTGGTTTCTCGGCGTCAAACAAACGTACCAACATCTTCGTGTGAGGTAATGTCGTGTAAGGAGCCAAGCGAGCATCATCACCAACCCAAAGCACATCTACTCCATAAGGGAACACTTGTTTTTCAATATCTTTCAATCCTTCACCCAAAGCGATAGCCTCCAGCTTTACGCCAAGTTTTGTAGCAAGGGCACGTCCTTTGGTCAATAATTCGAGACTCACGTCGGCCACCGTTCCCTCTTCTATTTCGCAATATACAAATACACTGTTCATATCATTTTAAATTTTAGATTTTAGATTTTAGATTCTATAAATTCAAATTGCCTAGTTTCAATACTCTTCAATTTAAAATTTACAATTTAAAATCTAAAATTACCCGATTGTATGGTTAGTTATCAACTCTTTCATCATGGCATCCAATTCAGCATCCGTACCGGAAAGTACTTTAGCCTCTTTAGCTTGGAACACCACGCTTTCGATATTCTTTACCTTGGTCGGAGATCCGCTCAAACCGAGATCCTCCGGGTTACTCTGAACATCGTTCACGCTCCATTCGGTCAATTTCAAATACGGGCGTTCGTTCACCAGTGCAAAATAATCCTCGTTAGCATCCTGTGCCTCCTGAGTACCTTTCGCGTTTTTGTATTTCATTACGAAACGTGCATTCCTCGGACGACAAGGTGCGGCTGAACCGTTCACGGTTACCACGCAAGGTACCGGACAAGTTACCACTTCAATTCCTCTTTCCAAACGGCGTTTGATCGTCACGATTTTCCCGTCACATTTCTGAATCTCTTCAGCATAGGTCACTTGCGGCAAAGCTAACTTCTCTGCTACCTGCGGCCCCACTTGAGCGGTATCCCCGTCAATAGCCTGACGACCGCAAATGATCAGATCATATTCCAAATTGCGTAACGCGCAAGACAAAGCGTAAGAAGTTGCCAACGTATCCGAACCGGCAAAAGCACGATCAGACAATAAATAACCTCCATCTGCACCCCGGTACATAGCCTCACGGATGATCTCGGCAGCACGGCCGGGTCCCATCGTCAGTACATGAACGGTCGTCCCTTCAATTGTATCTTTTAATCTCAAAGCTTGCTCTAAAGCATTTAAATCCTCAGGATTGAAGATGGCAGGTAAAGCTGCCCTGTTTACAGTTCCGTCTGCTTTCATCGCATCTTTCCCCACGTTTCTCGTATCGGGAACCTGCTTAGCAAGAACAACAATTTTTAGTCCTTTCATATTAATATCCAATTTTATGTTCCAAGTGACATGAAATATTCCTTTGATCTACAACCAGAGACATGAATTCACGCTACGGAATACTCCATATACCAAATATTTTCAACACTAATAAAATTTTAAGCGTGTAAAGATACTATTTCAACTTATAAAACCAAAATTTTAACATCAACTCTTACCAAAATGACCATATAAACCTCTGAAATAAAATATATAACACACAGACTTTTGCAATAGAACCGACTTTTGAAGTAATTTTATTTTCTATTCTAAACAAATGCCCTAATTTTGTGTCCCGATGATTCAACACTAAAATTATTCACATTATTAAAAATATAAGAAATGAAATACGACTTAATCGTAATTGGTAGTGGTCCCGGAGGATACGTGGCTGCCATTCGTGCGTCTCAATTAGGAATGACCGTGGCCGTCGTAGAACGTGCCGAACTGGGTGGAATTTGCTTGAACTGGGGATGTATTCCCACGAAATCTTTGCTCAAATCGGCTCAGGTGCTGGAATATGCACATCACGCCGCAGATTACGGGGTAAAAATCGAGAATACCACTCCCGATTTCGATGCCATCATCGCCCGCAGCCGGGGAGTTGCCGACAAGATGAGCAAAGGAATCCAATACTTATTCAAAAAGAATAACATCACCGTGATCGAAGGTCATGGAAAATTGACTGCAGACAAAACAGTAGAGGTAACAAATGCTGCCGGAGAAAAGACCATTTTCGAGGCTCAACATATCGTTTTAGCCACGGGCGCACGTTCCCGTCAACTACCGAATATCCCTCAGGATGGAAAACGGATTATCGGTTACCGTCAGGCCTTAACTCTTGACCACAAGCCGGAATCCATGATCGTGGTAGGCTCCGGGGCAATCGGTTCCGAATTGGCATACTTCTACAATGCCATGGGGACCAAAGTATTGCTGGTTGAATTCATGCCAACCATCCTGCCACTTGAAGACGAGGAAGTTTCTAAACAAGTGGGACGTTCCTTCAAAAAAGCCGGTATCGACGTGATGGTGAAATCTTCCGTGGAAAGCGTGGAAAGCGGAGAAGGCCTATTGAAAGTGAACATCAAAAACAAGAAAGGCGAGATCGAAGTACACGAGGCTGAGATCGTGTTGTCTGCCGTGGGTATCGCCCCGAACGTGGAAAACATCGGTCTGGAAGAATTGAATATTGAAATGGAAAGAGGTCGTGTGAAAGTGGACGACTACTACCGCACGAACGTGGAAGGCGTTTACGCTATCGGTGACATCGTTCACGGTCCGGCTCTGGCTCACGTGGCATCTGCCGAGGCTATCTGCTGCGTGGAACACATCGCTGGCGTACACACTGAACCGATCGACTACACCAACATCCCCGGATGTACCTACACGACACCGGAAGTTGCATCTGTCGGTTTGAACGAGGCAAAAGCACTGGAAGCCGGTTATGAAATCAAAATCGGTAAATTCCCATTCACGGCATCAGGTAAAGCGAGTGCAGCCGGGGCAAACGAAGGATTCATCAAATTAATCTTCAATGCTGCCGACAACACCCTGCTGGGAGCTCACATGGTAGGAATGAACGTGACCGAAATGATCGCCGAGATGGTACTTGCCCGCAAAGTAAAAGCGACCGCTCATGACATCATCAAAACGGTTCACCCGCACCCGACAATGAGCGAGGCCGTGATGGAAGCTGCCGCCGCCGCTTACAACGAAGTAATCCATATTTAGTTGCAGCGCAACGTTACAGGTTACAAGTTGACAGGTTACAGGTTTAATAAAATTCAATAATAAACTATGAAGAAAATACAAGTTACATTAGTTACTTTATTACTGACCGGGGCGTCGCTATGCGCTCAAACGATCGGTGAAAAAGAACTGAATGACATCAAAGGGAGCTTCCAGAAAGACGCTTCCACGAAAGCCATTCAGAACGTGTTGACCAATGACAAGAATATCCGGGATAATGCTCTTAACCGGGAAATTCAAGGAAAAATAGACCACTATTTCAAATATCGGGTAAAAGTACAGGGTATCACGGATCAGCAAAGTTCCGGACGCTGCTGGATGTTTACCTCCATGAACGTGTTACGCCCGAGTATTATCGAGAAATATAACCTCACGGGATTCGATTTCTCTCACAACTACCTTTACTTTTGGGATATGTTCGAGAAATCTAATCTTTTCCTGGAAAACATGATTGCCACGGCCAACAAGCCGATGGATGACCGGGACGTAACTTTCATGTTCCAAGCTCCCGTGGGTGATGGTGGTGTATGGAACCTCTATTATAACCTGGGAGAAAAATACGGTGTTGTACCCAAGGAAGTCATGCCGGAAACCGCTCACTCGAACAACACGAATGCCATGGGATCATTGATCAACGAGCGTCTCCGCAAAGGTGGCTACACCATTCGGGAAATGGCCGCTCAAGGCAAAAAGATCAAAGAACTACGTGCAGAGAAAGTTTCTATCCTGAAAGACATTTACCGAATCCTGGCTCTTTGCCTAGGCGAACCACCAACCACATTCACTTGGAGATACAAGGATAGAAACGGGGAAATCAAGGAACTGGCAAATTACACTCCCCAACAATTCTACAAGGAGATCACGCCAGCCGATTACAGCCCGAAAAATTACATCATGATCATGAACGACCCGACCCGGGAATATTACAAAGTATATGATATTCAGAACTACCGGAACACCGTCGAGGGAATCAACTGGGTATATCTGAACCTGCCGAACGAGGACATCAAAGAAGCTGCCATTGCTTCCATCAAAGGCAACGAGGCCATGTATACCTCCAGCGACGTGGGCAAATATTTCAACCGTGAAACCGGAATTCTTGACCCGGAAATGTACGACTACAACTCGTTGATGGGTGTAGACTTCTCCATGGACAAGAAAACCCGTATCCTGACCCGTCAAAGCGGTTCCGCTCATGCCATGTCATTGGTTGCCGTGGATGTTGACGCGAACGGCAAACCCACGAAATGGGAATTCGAAAACAGCTGGGGGCCGCAAGCCGGACACAACGGTTACCTCACCTTCACCGACAAATGGTTTGACGAATACATCTTCCGGGTAGTTATTCACAAAAAATACTTGGGAGAAAAAGCATTGAAAGCATTAGATCAAAAACCGATCTTGCTGCCGATGTGGGACTATATGTTCTAAAAGAAAAGCATAACGCCCGGAGGAATCTCCGGGCGTTACTTTTATTTCATCAGTTTTCGCCCATCCATATCCGCCAACACTCTCATTTGCTGGATGGCAATCCGGTTCAATTTCAACAAACGCTCTTGTTGATCCATACCTTCCTGGATGAAAACGGCATTCAAGTTTTCCATGTTCGAAAGGCAGATCAATTCATTGATCGTGGCATAATCCCGAATATTACCTTTCAAATCCGGATGCACCTCCCGCCATTCGAAAGCTGTCATCCCGAACATGGCCACATTCAACACGTCAGCCTCATTGGCATACACTTGAGAGACCCGTGTCGGAGAAAGTTCTTCCGGGATCAGATTCTGCTTAATCGCGTCCGTGTGGATATGGTAGTTGATTTTTGAAAGTTCCCGTTTGGCCGACCAACCGAATTGAGCTTGCTCCTGTTCTTTCAGACGCTGGAATTCCTTGATTATATATAATTCAAACTCAACAGAAACCCAGCTGGCAAACTTAAACGCAATATCTTTATGCGCAAATGTTCCACCATAACGACCGGAACGAGAAATAATACCCATAGCATTTGTCGTTTCTATCCATTTTTTAGGCGAAAGAGTAAAAGCATTTAAACCGGCCTCTTTTTTAAACCCCTCGAATTCGAGGGGTTTAAAATCAGGATTATATAGAATTTCCCACAATCCTAAATATTCAATCGTCATCCTATTACGCATCCAGTTTGCAATCACGATATCTGGCTCGGAAGTCTTATATTTAGCAATGTCCGTGATAGAAATATAGTCAAAATCGTCCACTTTAATCACCGAAACACTCGTATTTTTTACCGTTATTTTCGCCATAATCCTTAATTTCTAATTTATATTTACAAAAATACATTATAATCTTTTCATTTCCCTTTACTCCACAAACACTCCGAGTCAGAAGTGTCCTTTCCATCTGCCGCACGGGCAAAAACATAAACAACCAGCCCCTCCACTTCTGCCTCTTCCGGGAAATCCATGCTCTCGTTCCAATCCTCCCCACGCATTCCTAATCGCATCACTTTACAGGAATGTGTCGATTCGTGAAGAAGTACACCATAAATCTCGTCATCCAAGAAACAATCTATAGCTTCCACGGCCATTCTTCGGTGCGAGAAATGCACCTTCCGGTTCCCTGACTCCACCTCGCAAACAACTACCGGGCTGACAAGCGCACCCGCCGCCACGCGAAGTTTCGAGTAATCAATAATCCCCCGGTATTCCTGGATAGCTTTCTTATAGCGGACTATCGGTTTCATGGGATTAACCTTTTCAACCGTCACCGCTGTTGTCACGTTCGCACTCGTGAACCCGTTAAAGCCTTTCGGGTATTGGTTTCCCGGAAATCCCAATCGAATCGCCCGAGCCATCCATCCTCTTCTACTCACCACAACAGCAAACGCCGCAGCTTGTTGCTTTTGCGGCTCCGTGCTAGGTTTACGAGAAATACTCGCTCCCTTACAATAATTCTTACCGTTAGCCCGCACATAGGCAACCACGTTTCCGAATTTTCCCCGCACCTGACCAATAGAGTTTACAAATTCCGCCATAATCCTTTTATTTAATTAAGACCCGCAATATACGACAACTAATTCAAAAATAAAGCTAATTAGCATAAAAGTTGAAACAAAAATTCATCTTCATTTTTTGATAAATACCGAATTACTACCTTCATAAACCTTATAGATACCTTATAGAAACCTTATATGAACCTTATATATAATAAGGTTTATAAAGTGTAGATATTGTTTATTCAAAATATTATTACTACTATTGTACCGGTATTCATCAATTATTCATTTTTAAATCAGTATTGACATGGACATAACCTCTCCTCTATTTTTAGCCTTACTTGCAAACGGCCCGGTTAAAGCCGACGGGTATACTTATTTTTTGTACGGAGGGAAAGCCCGGAAATGCAAATCCAGCCGGGGACCCAGAAAGTCCAGAACAGAGGGAGAGAAACAAACCACGGACCGATTCACTGAAGCCCGCAAAATGTGGAAGATTTACAAACGGGCTATTGGGGACTTACCCATATGGCGAATCGCAGCCCGGGAGAGAGGGGTTTCCAAGAGCGACTCTTTATTCCATTCAACCAATGGAGGATGCCTACTCCCGGGCAAAGGAGTATGGGCATTCAAAACTTTCCGTTTTTCCATGGGAACACTAGAAGCCCCCGTCATCACCGGTTCGGAACGTAACGGGTGGACAGTCACCTTGAACTGGGAAAACGGTATCGATTGCCCGAAAGCAAGCGTCTCGGATCAAGTGTTCGTGGGATATTTCTACGACATGCTACGACGTTCTCCCTGTCTACTTCGTGACATACCCGCTCGCAGGGGCGACGGAAGCGTAACCATAGAAATCCCCTCCGGGGACCAACCGGAAGGGACACCACTACATCTTTATTTATTTTTTGGAGATAGCGAACTCGCCCGGTTTTCACCCAGCGAGTACACCCAAGTATAAAATCTACCGGGAGAACAACAGTTCCCGGTATTTCGGCAACGGCCAAATCTCGTCGTCCACGAGTAATTCCAGCTTATCCACGTGATAACGGATCTTCTCTAGATAGGGACGCACCTTTTCCGTGTATTCCTCGGCCCGTGCCACTTCATCGGCAATCGCGTTGGCCTGTTTGCGAGCTTCCGTCATATCAGACACCATCGTCTGGATCTCCCGGATATGATGAGAAATCGTGCGGATAGCCTCGATTTGCACGTCAGCCACGGACTCGTAGTCCGGCAGGATATTCTTCAAAGCGGTCACATTCGTCAACAGCGTGTTCTGGTAAGTGATCGCAGTCGGGATAATATGATTCAACACGAGATCTCCCAAAACACGGGATTCAATCTGTAACTTTTTCAAATAAATTTCATTCTTGATCTCGAAACGCGCTTCCAGCTCCCGTTCACTCAATATCCCGTTGTCCACGAACAACTGCTTGGCCTTCTCCGAGCAATAAGCCTTTAAAGCCGGAATACAATCCACCTCCGTGGACAATCCCCGACGGGCAGCCTCTTCCCTCCATTCCTTGCTGTAACCGTTCCCCTCGAAACGCACGGGTTTGGACTCGATGATGTATTTACGCAATATCTGGAAAATTGCCTCATCTTTCTTAACGCCTCTCTCGATTAAAGCATCCGTTTCCTTTTTAAAGGCGATCAACTGCTCGGCAACAGCGGCATTTAACGCGATCATCGGCCCTCCACAATTGGCTGACGACCCCACTGCACGAAATTCAAAACGATTTCCGGTAAATGCGAAAGGAGACGTACGATTTCGGTCCGTGTTATCCAGCATGATCTCCGGAATTTTACCCACGTTCAACTTCAACTCGGTCTTCTCGTCCGGGCTCATCTTCCGGTCGCTCACCTTCTCCACCAACTCATCAAGCATTCCCGACAAGTAATTCCCCAAAAACACCGACATGATTACCGGAGGAGCCTCGTCTCCTCCCAGTCGGGCCTCGTTTCCTTGAGAGACGATCGATGCTTTCAGCACATCACCATGTTCATACACGGCCTTTATTGTCGATACCAGAAAGATCAAGAACTGCATATTCGACTTCGGATTCTTACCCGGAGACAACAGGTTCACTCCCGTGTTCGTCAACAACGACCAGTTATTGTGTTTACCCGAGCCGTTCACCCCCTTGTAGGGTTTCTCGTGCAATAGCACCCGGAAATTATGACGACGGGCCACTTTTTTCATGGTGGACATCAACAACTGATTATGATCGACAGCCAGATTCGCCTCTTCAAAAATAGGGGCACATTCGAATTGATTCGGGGCCACCTCGTTATGGCGGGTCTTGATAGGGATTCCCAAGCAATGACACTCGTATTCCAGTTCTTCCATGAAGGCCGTAACCCGTGCCGGGATGGAACCGAAATATTGATCCTCCAGCTGTTGATCCTTCGCGGAAGAATGGCCCATGAGCGTGCGACCACATAATTTCAGATCGGGACGGGCATTATACAAAGCCTCATCCACCAAAAAATATTCCTGCTCCCATCCCAGTGTGGCAATCACTCGCTGCACGTCTTTATCGAAATACTGGCAAATATCCACCGCCGCCCGATCGATCATTGCCAATGACTTTAGCATAGGAGTCTTGAAATCAAGCGCTTCCCCCGTGTAGGCCACGAATACCGTGGGAATACACAACGTGCGGTTATTAATAAAAGCCGGGGAAGCCGGGTCCCAGGCCGTGTAACCGCGAGCCTCGAACGTGTTGCGAATCCCCCCGTTCGGGAAACTGGATGCATCAGGTTCTTGCTGGACAAGTAGTCGCCCGTCAAATGATTCGATCACGTCACCATCCGGCAACAAATCAATAAAAGAATCATGTTTCTCCGCCGTGGCACCATTCAAGGGATGAAACCAGTGCGTGTAGTGAGTAACTCCCCGTTCAACAGCCCAAGCCTTCATCGCGGCAGCCACTTGATCAGCCAACCCTCGATCGATCGCCAATCCTTCTGACATTGCCTTTTCCAGCTTTTTATAGGCTTCGATGGAAAGATAGTGACGCATTTTATCCATTGAAAACACGTTTTCTCCAAACACGACAGAACACCTGGGACGTTCCCCGCACTCCACGGGTTTACGACGGGCAATCTCTTGTAAAGCTAAGAATCTAAATTTTGCCATAAAGTTGTATTTTTAAAAGTAAGCCCTATATTTTCAGGGGTCAAATATATAAAATATTATTTATTTTCAATACATACCCCCATATTTTCAATACAAATCATCTAAAAATTCAATTTTACAAGACACACCCCCTATAAAACGCACCCACGATTATTTATATTCAAAACATGATTGATTCGAAGGAAGATGAAGGTTCCACCTTCTGGTTCACCTTGCCGTATGTTCCATTGAAATAAATTTTATTACCTTTGGGGAATAAAGAAAACGATTAATCATGAAGAAAATTGCCGCCATTCACGACCTGTCTGGCTACGGAAGAGCTTCATTGACCGTGGCCATCCCCATACTTACACACATGGGGTTCCAGGTTTGCCCCCTTCCCACAGCCATACTATCCGCCCATAGCGAATACAAGGATTTCCGCTCGCTGGATCTGACCGATTACATGGAAAGTTTTATCTCTCACTGGAAAGAGTTACAACTCCAGTTTGACGCCATTTACACGGGCTACCTGGCTTCCGTGAAACAGATGGGTATTGTTAGTGATTTCTTCGCACATTTCAAGAATAACCAAAATTTCATTCTCGTCGATCCCGTACTGGGAGACCACGGGGAATTATATTCCGGCATGACACCCGACATGGTGGAAGGAATGCGGAAACTCTGTTCCCAAGCCAAGGTGATCACCCCGAATTTGACGGAAGCAGCCTTTCTGCTCGGGCACAACCCGCAACAAGAAATCTCCGTGGGAACCGCAATACAATGGTGCAAACAATTGAGCGAACTCGGTCCGGAACACGTGATTATCACCTCCGCTCCCGGAAGTAATGCTCAAAACGTGGCCACCCTCGCTTATAATCGCTTGGATCACCGGACCTGGCGAGTATTATGTGACTACATCCCGGCCTCATATCCCGGCACGGGCGACGCTTTCGCCAGCGTGATCACGGGATGCATGCTCAATGGAGACAGCCTCCCTGAAGCCCTCGACCGAGCCGTACACTTTATCAACATGGGAATTAAAGCTACCTTCGGCTACACTCATAATCCCCTTGACGGCATGAACCAAGAAAAAGTACTCCACTACCTCAACGAACCACTACCTTATTACAAGTATGAACTCGTAGAAAATTGAAAATAATATTTAAAATTATTACATGATTAAAGCTATTATTATCGATCTGGACGGAACCACTCTTCCTCGCAACTGGCACCAGATAAGCGAGGAAAACCGGGTTGCTCTGGAAGAGGCGGGACAACAAGGCGTGGTTCGCATCCTAGCCACGGGACGTTCAGTATTCTCTCTCAACAACACGCTACCCGAAGGCCTTCCGGTGGATTACATGGTATTTTCCTCCGGGGCCGGCATCATGCACTGGGCTGACAAAGAGATTCTTCTCACCCGGGAATTATCGGCCGAAGAAACACGAGACATTGCTACCCATCTCTGGAAATACGATATAAATTTTACCATACAGCAAAGAATTCCCGACAACCATCATTTTTATTACCGGAATATCTCCTCTCTTCACGAAGATTTCCGACGTCGTATCGAAAATTATCCCGGTTTGGGGACTCCCATCTCTTCAATCGACGAGATACAGGGCGGGGCCACTCAATTTCTTGTTATCCTAGACGCACAACAACTCCAACTTCACGGTGATATTCAACAAAAATTGTCCAACTACTCCGTCATCCGTTCTACCTCCCCAATAGACAACCAAGCCATTTGGAGTGAAATCTTCGCCCCCAACGTGAATAAAGGCTCTTCCTGCCAATTATTGCTCGATCTACTGAATCTGCATTACGAAGAGTGTGCCGGGTTAGGAAACGACTATAATGACCTCGACTTTCTCAAACGTTGCAGCCATCCATTTGTCGTAGCCAACGCCCCGGAACCTTTACGAAAACAATTTGACAACATGCCTACAGACGCAGACAATGGCCTAGCTGCATTCATACAATATGCGTTAACTTTGTAAAATCCACAGCTAGACCATCATCAGTGATATCTATTTGAAAGTATAAAGAATCATCACGGGTTTCTTTTCTGTTTCTACCTGTCTGAAAAGTTGCTCCATTTTCTTTGTTAAAACCACCCCTTCTTGTTTCATTTTATCCCTCATGGCCAACAATTCCTCCGGTGTATATGCAGCTACCAACTTCTCTCCGGACTCTCCCCATAAATCATCCGGATAAATCATATCCCCTCTCATTGCTACATTTTTAGGCATATAAAAAGCTTTCTCTATTTTCTTGTTATACATCAACTTTCCTGTTTCATAAGTAATCACAAACCAATTCTTTGTTTCATATATTTCATCTTTCGAAAAATATCCTTTTTCTTTTTTCAAACGTACCACCCAAGTGAGATAATCTTTATGTCCCGGGTCAAAATCATCTGGCACGGAACGATGCACCTTGGTAACAAAACGAGGTTGCAATTCACTCCCGTCATACTCAAAAATAGTATCACACAACGGGGTTACAAAAGAAATCCGCCCGTCATAGATCGTTATCGGATGCAGAGAGAAATCAACCACCCCCATCGGGAAACGGACATAATGAGGACGCAAAGTGTCAAATTTCGTGAACTCCTTATCCGAAATAAAATAACAGAGGCGGCTCGTACTACATGCGACATATCCCAAATAACGATCTTTCTCCAAGGGATACACCCGTCGCACATAATGCATATGCTCCTCACATGACCCACTTTCTTTAAAATTACCTTCAAAATCATAGGTCACATACCGTTTTCCCCAAAAACCATCATATACCCCAATCTCCCGCTCCAACGGATCCACTCGAACCCAACCGACCATCCCATACTGCTCTTTGCCTTCTCCTTGGCTACCGATTTGCCGTAAAAACTTTCCGGAAATATCAAACAATAAAATATTCTCCATTTGGTCTCGCACTCCCCTAACCACAACCAAATCATCATAAATGGCCAGACTTTTGATTTCTAACGCATTCTGTGCATTCATATCCAAAGGTACAACTTCCCATGATTTGACAAAACGATCCCATTCTTTCGCATCATTCAATTCAACCACGTTGTGTTCATCTAAAACAACCGGTTGATTCTGGGCATACACGCTACCTACCCACAAAAAACAAACCAGAAAAAAATAAATTCTCATCTCATTACATTTCATTTGTTTAATACTTTTTCAATTCGCAAACTCAACATGGCATATATCTTCCGGACTGCCCCATCCTCGTGCTGTCTAGCCAACGCTTTCAACCGTTGATGAAGTTCCTGTAACTTCCATTTCACGACAGGAACAGAAGCATCTGCCCCACTCTCCAACAAGGTGTTCACACATATCACCTGCATATCCATCCGGGAAAAAGACACTTCACTATCTGCCTTAAAATCACAGAACAACATGGAGAATAAATCCTTAAAAAACATATCTACCGTGTAGACATTCTCCAAGCATACTTGTTCCATATCCAGCATACGTTTTATTACCTCCGGGGCCAACAACTTTTGAAATACCGCTGTTATCTGCCGGATGTAAGTGGTTTTCATATCCCAAGAACATCCCTTTGCCAAAGGGGAAACCAACCCTTTATCACCGGAAAACAAATACTCTCCCAACAGCACCATTGCACCCCGTTGCTCCTCTATCGACAAGGGAACATTCCCTCTCTTTTCCCCAAAACAGGAAACTATCTGCAATAAATATTCACCGTATTTATCGATCACTTGCCGATTGGCATTCATGATCGCCCAACCGGAATCATATTGTTTGCCCGGATAAACGATACTCCCCAAAGACTCGTTCAACCGAAGTAAATTATCCAAAGCGTATCCCAACGTTTTCAACGGTTCCGAAGATAAATCTCCCGCTTTAACCTCTATCCCTTGTGATACGGGAAACATATATCCCGCTGAACACTTCTGAAACTTTTTCTGCAAAATCTCACGATCCGCATAAGCATTCTTGCTCTCGGGGAACTCGCGATACCCCCACTCGATTGCCAGGCAGTCATACTTACCAAGCCGAGGCATAAGCTCCCGAGCCGTTACCTTATCTGATTCCTGAACGGCATAATTATACGGGTTATTATCCATAATAGAGGCCGTATAACCATACGTCTTCAGCCAAGCAACACTTTTCACCTGCTCCACGGTATAAGCAACACTTCCTGCCAAGTTTTCTTTCAGTCCCAACACGCTCCCCACGGCCCGCATCATCTTGCTCCGCAAAATTTCTCCCGCCACGTCAGGATGAAACATATCCTTCCGGATACGCTCGTCAACGGTACCGCACTCCAGCACATACCGCCACAACTCCTTGGGTAAAAAACCATGTCCGATATTGACCCGACAAGACAGGATTTCTCCCGTCTTAGGATGAAACGTGTAGCTTGTTCGGATGCCAGTTTCGCTCAAATCGTAGGCGATTACAGCCCGCTGTTCTTCCAACACAGTTTTCGAATCCGCCATTTTCACCCGTAAGGCATTCTTAAAACCGGCTTTTTCAAAAGCGGCATTCCACGCCAATACTCCCTCCTTAATATACGGAACGAATTCGGAAGGACAACAAGTATCGATATAAAACACAAGCGGATGGGAAGGATTCACTAATTTCCCCTTTCGATACTCTCCCCGGCTGTCTTTCGTTATCCCCAGATTCCATTTCCTAATAATCGAATCCTTTTCTGCCCGGTAAGGATTCTGGGAATAATCCAAGAATGAAATCACGTGATAGCCGAAACGCCTGTCAGCAAAACGCTCTCTCATATCCCGTTCCGGCAGCAACGTTACAACACAACCGATTTCCAACGGTAAAAAACCCCGAGGAGGAATCACGTTATCCAACAACCGTTCGGGAGAGAACCCATACATTCGGTGTATCGTAAAACTTACTCCATCCGAGAATTCATGTACACCAGTAATTCTCGCCCGGGAAACATCCTGATCCCTAACTTGCGGAGCGGCCACTTTAAACCAGTCATCTCCAGTTTTCAACATTTCAGTAACATCTATCATATACCCCATTCCATCAGCAGAATACGCCACCACGGGATAAACAATATCTACTGGTTGCTTATTCGATTTACACAACGCCTCGTATAATTCGTTATTTTTATTCACAACCCGCTCTGAAAACAAACGACGTTGTATATAAATCGAATGATCATCCACTTTCTGCAAATACACAACTCCCATACTCTCCAATGGCCGAGCCACCATATCGAATCCTTTGTTCACCTGAGCCCGGATCTCCAATTCCCTACCCAACAAACATTCCGGAATCTCCATATATACCTTCGCGGAATCCCGGTAGACAGGAAGAACTCCGGAAATCCTTTCCATTTTCCCGTGAAAAAATTCCTCAAAAGCCAGTGGCCGTTTCCCGGTATTTTGACCAACACCTTTTCCCGCTGTCCAACAACAAATTACCAAACACAACAAATACAACCTATACCCTATTTTCATATTCAATCATTAATTTTGTAAAGATTCGATACTTTCTAACAATAAGGCAACCCGCCTTTTTTCTTTCCCCTCCAGACCTACCATATAATCCCGTCCCTCTTCCAAGATTTTCCCGATCTCTTCCATCCCCTTCACCAACACCTGAGAAGGGATGTACCCCATTTTACCCAACAGGGCCTTCAACTCTTTCACGTAAGCAGACTGAACAACATAACGGGCATCCGAAACAACGGTATTTTCCCGCCACTCTCGAAATATCCAACGATGCAATTCTCCCAAATATTCATCCACAGTATAGACTTCACCCGGCATATATTCTTCCATACGCACTATCGTCGGTAACTTTCCAACTAACATCTCCATCGTAGTTTGATAAAAACGACTCATCAACATTCGCGAATCTTCCCCGAGTCTTTCTCCTAAATCCTCCCGATACAACCAATCACAAGGAGTCAACACGTACCGTCCGAGAAACGTCATAACCTTTGACATATAATCACGACTAACCGGCCTATAAAATCTCGTCGTATCCTCCTCACACTTCAAAATTCCACCAATATCCCGAAGCACGTGATCCACAAACAAAGAATATTGTTGAATCATCCCATTGAACCGAGATTTCACGATATGATACGATTGACGATCCGTATACTTCCACACGTCAGCCATGGCCATCAATCGTTTTAAATTCTCAATCCCCAAAGAATTAAACTCGACATGATCGTTACCCAAATCTTCTGACTGCGCCCTAGCATCCATGCCCGCCTCAAAACGTTTGGAAGAATCACGCAACTCCTGTCTCACCCATTCATTCCACTCTTCACCCGTCCGATCCGGTAAATAACGGTACCCCCAATCTATGGCAAAACAATCATATTCCCCAACCCGGGCAACCCGATTTCTCAAAGGAATACGATCCTCTTCCCTTGCCACATAATTGAACCGCATATAATCCATGATGGAAGATCCCATTCCATGTTTATCCAGAAAATCATTATCCCGAAGTTGCTCCACGGAATAGAGACTACTACCTATAAAATTATGTTCCAATCCCAACGTGTGCCCTATTTCGTGAGAAACGACCATCTTGACAAGTTCCCCAAGCAGGCTATCGGGCATAACCGTTTCCCGAGCAAGTTTGTCGCTCACGCCACATTGGGCAAAATACCATTGTTGCACCAGATCCCAAACGCTACTAAATATTCCGACATGACTGGTTATAATCTCCCCAGATCTCGGGTCAACTGTCGATGGGCCATAAGCATTCCGCACCGGAGACGCTTTCCACGAAATAAAAGAATAACGGGAATCATATTCCGAAAAATCAGGATTTTCTTCCGGGGTCGGGGCCAATTCTCCACGAATGGCATTTTTAAACCCAATCCGTTCAAATGCCTTCTGCCAAGCGTTCACCGCTTCTATAAAATAGGGTACCCAACGGGAGGGCGTTTTACGATCCACGTAAAAAACGATCGGTTTAACAGGCTCCACCAATTCTCCCCGTAAATAAGCCTCCGGGTCTCGAGGTTCCAGCCTCCACCGTTTCACACAAGAGACCGAAGATAAGGCAAAACGACTTTTTGAAAAATCAGTTTTTGAAAAACTAAAATATCCCACGTCATTATTCTTCTGACGCCTTTCCAACGGCTGACGTGGCAAAAGGGCCAAACAAACACCAACTTCCCAACTTGTCGTGTAGCTATCGCCCGATCTGTTTACTCCTCCCATGGAATATTCCTCCACGGAAAAACTTCTGCTAGAACGAATCAGTATATTCTCGGGAAATCCTTTTATCTCGCCAATACGATTTTTTTCACTCTCAGCCATACCCATTTTCAATTCAAAACTGAAGGGACTCAAATTAAATAGGGGGTTATGTATCAACAACCGAGAAACCTCGACTAATACCGAAGAAAAAGTCTTCGCTTGCACGGGCAACACCTCGTTTAAGATGAAATCTCCCCGTTGCCTGGCAACATGATGAATACCTCCTTTTCCCGGGTCTACTCCCACCCGGTCACACAGAGGCACTTGTAATAATATCTCGTTACCCTCTTTTTGAAAACAAACAATCATCGGTCCGAAGAAATCCCCGGAATAACCGTAACGTCGGTCTTCATCTCTTTTCTTCACGGCAGCCGCTTCCAATATCGTTGTCGTTACAAGCATATCACGCCCAAGCAAAGAATCAGGTATTTCCCAAAAAACCTCTTCCCCCTGACGATAAGTGGTAAACATACCGGGAATAACCTTCAAGGAATCCTCCGACGAACGGGAATTAAAAAAAGCATCGATCTCTTGTTGGGCAATCGAATGAAAATATAGTCCACTACTAAATAGCAATACAAATCCTATTCTTTTCCACATACAATACTCATTTTTCCTTAACATCCTATGTTTTTATTCTCCAAAATAGACTGGATCAGAATACAACGAGGCCCGGGTCGACACCCCGTCTTCAGCTGCAATCATCTGGAACAAGGTGTAAAACAAACGCCATCCTTTTCGCTGATGTTCTTTGTAATCCAACACGTTTGGGGCTCCGAAAGAGGCAGTCACTTCCATGGTATCAACTTTAATTCCCTGTTCATTGATCTTTGTAAAGTCTGCACCCACAGGACGATTCATTTGTGTAAGAGCCACAGAATGCCACACTCGATCCCCCTTTTCCAGTCGTTGTTCTATTTTAATATCCCCGGAAAGGAGTACCGTTGCTCCCATCACCCCGAGGTGAATACTGACATTCTCGTTATTCATTCCCCGGGAACATTCTACAAGATATTCGTGTGCTTGCCCGTCCGCAAGTAATTCAATTACTTTCTCTTCCATGGCCGATCCACGCCGATCCGCCCAATGCCGAACTACCAAAGTCGTGATCTCTCCTGATTTGTTATCTACAACAGTTGCCGTGAAACGAATGGTAAACTTGCCTCCATCATGCGAAGCGTCAAAGACCGGAGACATCAGAACCGGAGCCCAATCCGGAGGTAACGAAGCATCAGCTTTAAACACAAGTCCCTTGACCGATACTTGTCCCATTCGCATATACCATCCCTGTTCCGTCATATAATCATGTACAAAAGCATTTATTCCTAGCGATTTGCAAGTATCTCCGGACAAAGTCGCATCCCCTTTTATCGTGGTTTCCAAGACACTTTGAACTCCATCGCAATCTACAATCCGTTCCACCCCCACGTATGCGATAACGGAACGTGCCACAGAATTATCCAACGTTTCCCAGCTAGCCACGAAACTCCGCTTTTCTTTATCTACTTGATAAGGCGAAAAAGTTTTCAAGCGGGGTAAATCCATCGTGTACCCCTGAGCTCTAGAAGATAATGGTAGTACGGTAAACAGGAAAAGAATATATAATATTTTATTCATACTCAATAACTCTATTGACATTAAAAAGTGTCCCAAGAGTCTGAATCCAAGCTCTTGGAACACTCTTCCCCAATATCTAAAAATCAATAAACCAACACTCTTTAGTTCACCTTCGCACTATATCCGAAGTCAACAATCTTGCCGAAACCCTTGTATTCAAGAATTTCGTTATCCGGATCGACTTCAGCTGCCGTGGTCAGTTTCATCACTAAGATACCTCCCTCATTTCCACCATAATCCAATGAAGCTCCTAAACAATACGGGAAATCATTCCATATCCATTGAGAGTCCCAATCATTCGGATCCTCGTTATACCCCGTGTTGTAAAACGAATTCTTAAACTTCAATCCGGTTACTCTCACGTTGGGATCCTGGTGTTCATAAAGCAACGAGATTTTCGGTACAGTACGGTTAAAATCTACCTTGTAAATCTTATTGCCTCCAGCAAAGAATATGGTTTTACCATAAACATAAGAAGTCACTACGCTCACGTCATTCACACTCATCCCTCCGGGAAGATCAAAGGTATACTTACCGACACATCTCGCTTTTTCAGATTTTTCCCTAAAACCATCCGCATTTAAATCGTACACGTGAAGTTTCCGATCTGAAGTGGAGAAAAAGATTGCCAATACCCCGTACGCTCCATCAGCATCATAATATATATTCATATCCATCATTTCCTTGTCATCACCGATATTATCCGGATCAAACTCATTTTCAACCCGAGGGTTTTCACCGATTTTCGTAAGGTATCTCTTTACATTGTTCGGTTTAAAATAGTCTTCATATCCATATTTTCTAAAGTACTGGTTATCCATATACCCTTCCATGACATCATTATAAGCACCGACTTTCAAGAATCGATGATTTTGCTCATCATAAAGAATAAAACCCATTCCTCCCATAAATGGAACGGCTTTAGTAACTTTGAAGTCAGAAACATCAGCATCATTTTCCCAAGAAAGCGGATAATATACAGCGTAACCGTCAGCATTCGCCATATATAACTTCCCATCATCGCACAAAATCTCCCCTAAATCCAGAGAAGTATGTGAGGCCAACCACTCCGGTACAAAAGTTTCATCATGTTGAACCTTTTTGATATGCAACATTTCACGATATGGCCATATCTGTTTAAACGAAACAGCATTCATCAAATATACATCCTGATCTGTCCCGATAAATATTACCGGTTGTTGCGCATTAATAAAGGATCCCTGTGTAGATCCATACTGCCACTCCGTTAACAAATATTTCGGGGTTCCACTAATAGGCAACTCCTGTCCCATATCCAATTTGTAGGCATCAGGAATAACCACTCCACCACTTCCTTCACCATCCACGGCACCCAACACACATTTACCTTCGTTATACTGAAGCACAAACCAACTACGGCTATAAGGAACGATCGGTTGCACGGTCGTTTGCTTATACCACTCGCTCCCATCTTCCCGGTTATCCTGCACCCGCAAACGAATGGACAAAGAGTTTACATCCTCCGGCTTAAACCACAATTCACATACTTTTTCCTTCCCGCAAGGAATCCATTCGCTCAATCCCAAACTATTCTTCCTCTCTCTTTCCCACACGTATGTCAATTGAGCCTCACTCTCCTCCAGCGTTTGAGACAACTTGGGTTCAATCTTTACAGAAACAGAGTCTTTTTTATCCAACCGCACGCTCACGGCCGCAGGCAGGTCAATAACCACCTCATTAACATCATGATAGTCATACGAACCTTTATCATCATAACAAGCGAGCAACAAAAAAACACCTGTCAGGAAAAAAACTGCTATATTTATAAATCGTTTCATGGCAATCATTTTTATTCTACTTTCTTAAATACGATCTCATTCCCTTTGTCATCCAACAAGGGTGGATTGTTCTTTTTATACTCCTCGTAAGCATCATATATCTCTTTCTGGGTCTCATCTCCCTCCGGGATATCATCTATCGTGGCTTTAAAATGATCCATCATAAAAAAGTACTTCGCATCCGAATACTCTCCCCATTGCCACTCATTCCAATTAGTTCTCCGGATCACATAATAAACCTCTAACGGTAAAACTTCCTTGTCTTCCCGTCCCGGATCAAACTGATGCAAAGGATTATCCAAATCAAAACAAATGTCAGCCTGATAAGCTTTCGTTGTTGTTAAATTCTCCGGTCGAGAAACATTTATCGTAAAAATCCGATAAATGGAGTCCTTCGGAAACACATACGAATCAGCAAAAGAGACATTGGCCTTTAAAGAATAGGCATCATTCGGTCTCACCGTCATACAAAAGTTTTTATCCTCCGTGAGATGATAGCCCTGCAAATTCACCCTCAACGACCACTCTTTCTCCATATTTCCTTTCACGTAATCGGAATCTCTGAAATGAACGGCTACATTTCCATAATACAGATTCAGGCGGGGAGTCTCATCGTACACGTCTATATCATTCTCCTCACACCCCATATAAATGAATCCCAATACAAATAACAATAAAAGAAATCTATATTTTTTCATCTTTATCAAATTTAATTGTTATTGCCAAAAGTTATCTCGTTATCCGGTAACGGCCATTGATAGAAATCAGTCATATTTTCCTTAACACAATAAGGGAATGTCCTATAATTATGGCGTTTATAGAAATAGAATAACTGTCCTTCAGAAAAGAATTCCTTCCGGTATTCCCTCATGAGTTCATTAATACGTTTCGTATGAGCTTGATCATGTTCGGGTCGCGTATCCAACCGATCGTACGCATCATCCGCAATCACTCCGTCCTCGTAGGCGATTCCTCTTGCCCACATCACCGTGTTTAATGCCTCCGCACTCTTTTCTTTATCCGTCTCGCACTCTGCTATGATATAATACATTTCAGGCAAACGAATCAATGGCAACACATCTTTCCCGGCATATTTGGAAGAATTGGAGGTGTACTTAGACTGATCATATTTCAGACAAAGTTTATACCTTTTATCTCCATCCCCGCTCACATTTTTAAAAGCGTCTGTATTTGCCCGAATATCATAGATTCCCCTACTTCCGATTTCAAATTGTTCTTCAAAATTCTCTTTTGTCCGCATGATATAATAACTCTCGGAGAGCTGTCCAGCAGGGATCTGCGTCTTATATTTCCCACCCTCTTCCAACAACTTATCCAACTCGTAAACATTCAAACCGAAAATGTGCTCTCCAAACAATACCGGATTGGAATTATCTTCTTGCAACTTGAAATAACCGCTCTCCACCACCTCTCGGGCATAAGTCAATGCCTTGGCTTTACTGTCAGCATCCCCTTTATACAGATATACCCGTGCCAACATGGCTCTCACGGCATAAACATTCATCCGCATTTGCCGCGAACTTTCGAAAGCATTATAATCCTTATCATACGTATTGGGAATTTTAAAACTCTTACTATCTGAAACTTCGAGTAAAGAATCTGCCTCGTGTAAATCTTTCAGTACGTATGTAACAACTTCTTCTGCCGATAACACAGAAGTTGCCTGCTGGTCAAACGATACCCTGTAAGGAATAGCCTTTCCTGTTGGATTCTCGCTATACACGGGACCAAAGATCCTCAACAAATCAAAATGCAAGAAAGCTCTCAACCCCAAGGCTTCCCCTTTCATCAACTCGTAATATTTGTCCGTTTTAACCACAGAGCGATTCTTGTCGATGTATTTCAAGAAATTATTAATATTCGCAATTACATTATACATCGCCCCATAAATATTATTCTTCACGGACAACCATGTATTATCGTAATCATATATATCTTTCCACGAATTTAGATTAGGATAAAGGTCATAATTTCCCGAAATCGCTTCCAGATAACCATAAGTTAAATTTTCCGCATACAAATTCGTTTGCCCCATTTTCAAATAGAAACCGGTCAAGGCATCCTTGAAACCCGCCTCACTTTCGAACAGGTCATCACCCGGGATTGACGTTTTGGGTTGCACATCCAGCCAATCAGAACAAGCTGTTAGACCGGTCACAATTCCTACTAACAATATATATATCTTCTTTTTCATATCTCAAAATTTTAATTAGAACGCAACATTTAGAGAGAACGAAAAACGCCGTGCAAACGGGTAATCAGTTCCCCGCTCTTGTTTCACGGAAGAAAGATAAAACAGATCCTCCATGTTAAAAGCAAACTTCACGGAACTCAATCCCCAACGTTCCAAGAACTTCGTATTCGTCCGATCCATACGATAGCTTAAAGCAATAGAAGTCATCTGGAAAGTATTCTCATCCATGACAAAACGTGAAGTTGCCTTGGTTCCGGCACCGTCAATTCCCGTATTCATTCCTTTGAACTTCGCCGTATCACCCACTTTCATCCAACGTAAGTCCAACACCCGCTTATCGGCATTACGCATCAAATCAGCATTCTCCACTTTATCTACCAACGTCTGGTTATAAACCTGCCCCCCAAATTTATACGCCATACTCACGTCCACTCCAAATCCTTTGTAAGCAAAAGAAGAATTGATATTTCCTTGCCACTTCGGCTCTGTCGTACCACAAGGAACCAAATCCACCACATCGTATTCTCCGGTTATCTTTCCATTTCTCTTCAATAAAATCTCTTCCCCTGTCATCGGATCAATTCCTAATGACTTAACAGCCCATATACGGTTAATAGATTCTCCCTCTTCATAATGCGGGAGCGGACTATCCCCCTGTTCATTATAATTTTCCTCGTTCATATGACGCAATGCCTCAGAGATTTTCTTCAACTTGTCCGTATTGTGAGAACCATTGACTGAAATCGTCCAATAGGCTGATTTTGCGGTGTTTTGATAAGGAATAAAGGCAAAATTCAACTCAATACCTTTATTTTCCAAAGTACCCATATTTTCCGGATAAGAATCAAAACCCAGCGAAGGAGCTAATGTTACCTGAGTCAGCGAATTCTTGGTCAACTTCTGGAAATACTCCGCACGGGCTGTAATTCTTCCGTTTAAAAGTCCCATTTCCAATCCTATATTCCAAGTATCGGTCTGTTGCCATTTCAATTTTTCATTCGGCATCGCTACGAGTTCCACCCCGGTACCATCGGAAGCAAGATAAGGATAAAGTAACGCACTATAACTATACAACTCCCTTGACTGGTAAGGAGCAAAACCCTGTGTACCGGTGACCCCATAAGAAGCTCTCAATACAAATTCCGAAATAAAATCCACTTGTGACATAAAATTTTCCTTTTTCACATCCCAACGGACACCCGCAGCCCAGAAAGGTGCAAAGCGGTTATCTTTACCGAACTGGGAAGAACCATCCAAACGGATACTGAAATCAGCCGAGTACTTGTAAGCATAAGAATACCCGAAACTTCCGGCCCAACCGATCAAGCGCGACGTGTTCTCGGAACCGGTCATCTTTTCATCGTATTGCTTACCGAATAAAATTTCATCCATATTCTCATTCGGGAAACCGGTTACATAAGCCCCATAACTTTCATCTTTACTCTCCTGTACTGACATACGGGCATTGGCCGTAACATAGTGTACTTCACCCAACAACTTATTATAACTTGCCGTTAAGTCTAGTGAGTACTGAAAACTCTCCTGTTGCGTACGCCGAAAATCTCCCCGTTTTGTCGGATCCGCAATTCCCTCGAAAGCAGTATGCTGAGCCGGTCTAAAAACGTCCGTCTTGCCGTTTCCCTTGGAAAGAGAAAAAGAACCTATCAACCGCAAATCACTATTAGGATTATATTCCACACTAAATAAATTTCTAACAGAAAAATTTGTTGCCCTATTCTTCGTATTCAAAGTTGCATTATACATCGGATTGGCATAATCTGTCGTACGACCTCCCGTGTTGGTAAATATCACGAAATTATCCAAACGCTTCAAAATCTCTCCATTTTCACCGTAAGGCCGTAAATAAGGATTCAATTTGGTGTATTCGCTAAAACTTCCCCAAGGAGACTCGTCTCCCACGGAATTATCAACCGTGATACTATTCTTTAACAACACTTTATTAAAACGATATTGCAAATCCAAAGATCCGGTCATCACATCTCTCTTACTCCCTTTCATGACCCCCGGCGTATGATTGTACCCAACATACAAACGATAACGCAATGCCCGGTCACCACCTTCCAAAGTCACGGCATGACGCTGTTGTACGGCAGTACGCAACGGTTTATCCAACCAATAGGTATCCACCCCCCGTTTCACCTCTCTCAACTTATCCTGATAATTTTGCAAAACATCAATACTACCATTCCCCTTGTACATTCCGGCCAATACCTCCGCTCTCAATTTTTCTTCCGCGTTCATTAAGTTATAATCTGACAAATCAGGGATTTCAATGCGAAGATTTCCTCCATAAGTTACCCACAAACGTCCTTCTTTCGGTACTTTAGATTCAATAACAATCACCCCGTTCGCAGCACGAGAACCATAGATTGCCGTGGCAGCAGCATCCTTCAACAAGGTAATTGATTCCACCCGGTCCGGATCCATATCGACCATCGTCTGCAAATCAATTTCAAAACCATCCATGATCAGCAACGGTTTATTGGGATAAGTATCATACTCCCCTTGCAATGTCACCATCTCGGCCGAAGCACCTGCATTACTGCCTCCGGGCAATGTTGCCTGTCCCCGCATACGCAAATCAGGCAACCGATTAGGATTCGACCCATTCAACACGTCCTCCATGATCCTAAAAGAAGGGTCAATCGCAGCCAAAGCCTTTGCGATATTCGTTGTGCTAATTTTCTTTAAATCTTCCCCTTTCACAGAAACTGCTGACCCTGTAAAACCCTCTTTTCTCCGGTTAAACATACCGGTTACGACGACCTCAGACAATTCCTCTTCATCTTCTTCCATCACCACGGTCAACGGTTTCATCTCTTTCTCCAATTTTTTTATCGCAATCTCTTTATTTTTCATCCCAACGAAAGAAAAAACCAACACGACACTATCCATTTGAGGCACCTCAAGGGAAAATTTCCCATCTTTATCCGTTGCCACCCCGACACTCGTTCCCTTCAACAAAACCGTAACACCGGGTAAAGCCTCTTTCTTTTTATCCTGTACCAAACCGGTTATTTTAAACGATTCTTTCTCCGCATCCCGCATAATTTGTTCTGCCCGTGTTTGAATCACCACAACATCACCTTGAATGTAATATCCCAAAGACGTGTTCTCCAAACATTTGTCAAGTACTTGTTTTACATCACTCGTCGTAATGTCCAAAGTTACTTTCCCCACCTGATTTACATCATGCTCGTTATAAACAAACGTGTACCCCATCTTCTGTTTAACCTCTTTAAAAACAGACTTCAATGACACATTCGTAACCTTTATCGTGGCTCGTTGTCCTAAAGTGGTCGCAGAAACGGATAAAAACGACATCAACAAAAAAACAGTTGTCAATTTCATAATCAATAAAATTTTAGGTCGGACCTGCCGAAACAGTCCCTCTTCGTTGTTTTTTTTCATACCTTTGTTTCAATTTAAATTATACCAATGTGCTGCTAGGCACTTTAACATGTCGAACGTTGCCAGACGTTCGACATATTTATTATTTCACAAAAACATTATTTCCTTCAATTTCAATCTGTATCGATCTAGTCTGTTCTATCAAGTCAAGAACCTCTTCAAAACTTTCATGTCGAGGCATATCCACGGAGAAACGTTCCTCCCGTACCGACGAATTTTCAAAAAATACATTCACATCATACCAACGAGCCAACTCATTCAAAATATCTTCCAAACGTTCATTCTCAAAAAGGAAGTATCCCTGTTTCCATGCAATACAAGGAGCAACATCGACCTCTCGTACAACAACCCCTTCACTATTCTTTCCTTTCACAGCCTGTTCTCCCGGCCTTAATACAACTTTTGCTCCCTTATCCCGAATCAATACATGCCCGTTTACCAATGTCGTTGCCACAAGTAAATCCGAATAAGCCCGGACATTAAATTCCGTTCCAAGTACTTCAACCTCGTACCCCCCCTCAACCTCAACCCGGAAAGGTGAAAGAGAATCTTTGGCAACTTGAAAATACAGTTCTCCACTGGCGAATACTTTACGTTCTTTTCTTGAAAAAGTCAACGGGAAACGTAACTTCGACTCAGCATTCAACCAAACGATCGAATTATCCGGCAATACCACTTTATACTCCCCACCCCTCGGGGTCCTAATCTCACTATACTCCATCTTTTGCAAATGTGCCGAATCTTGAGTCAAAAATAACACACCATTCTCATTCCTCAATACGTTTCCTCTCTCCCCAAACTGCAAATTATTGCTGTCTTTATTTAATTCCACAACTTTTCCATCAGGAAGAACCAATTCCGCAAATACTCCACCTGCCTCGACTCCCCGCATAACTACCGCAGGAGAATTTCCTCCATTTCTTCCCATAAACATCCAAGTTCCAAGTAACACAATCCCTAGCAACGATGCTACTATCCCCCAGTATTTCCACGAAAACTTTCTTCCTTCATGAAGCTTTCTTTCCATTACTTTCCAACTTTTTTCCCAATCGTACCCATCCAAACGTTCCATCTTCACCAATATTCTCTGCTTATTCACTAACCTAGAAAAAAGTTCTTTATTTCTATCGCCTTTCAACCATTCATCTAATTCCCTTTTCTCTTCCCCTGTCAATTCCCCTTGAAGATATTTTAAAATCAGTGTTTCTATATTAATTTGATCAAACATATTATTGTATTTTTATGCATAGAACGACTATATCCCCCTCAAGTGTGATTAAAAAATATTTAAAATTTGATTCTTTTTCATAAACATTCTTCTTTTTTGGTTTTAATTCAGCAAAATCATATTTTTGTTTTCTATTAAGCGTAAGGTTATTTAATACACATATTACTTAAATTTGTCAGATAATAATTTCATAATAAAGTTACATTCCGGTGATGAAAGGATATTCAAGGAGATTTTCAAAAAATATTATCTTCCTATCAGATCATTTGCGTGGCGCTTTGTTAAGGACAACGATATTGCTGAGGATATCGTACAAGATTGTTTTTTAAACGTATGGGAAAAAAGGCTTACATTCAGAGTCATTGCCGAGATAAGAAGTTATCTGTACACGAGTACTCGCAACGCCTGTCTTGACTATCTAAAACATGAACAAATAAAACAAAAGCACGCAATCCAACTATTGGCAACTATATCCCAAGAAGAAGAACAGGAATACATTCTGGAAGAAGAAGTGGATGCCTTAATCTATCAGGCGATCGGAACACTCTCCCAACAAGCACAAAAAATGGTTATCATGACATTGAACGGGGACTCGAACCTCGAAATTGCTAAAAAATTAAATGTTACCATAAACACCGTCAAATCCACAAAATTAAAAGCATACCAAATTTTACGCAAACGACTCCGCAATGTACAATGGTTTTTAGTACTACTCACTTAAACTATAATTCAAGTATAATTATAATGATATATAAACATAATTTCTTTATCATCACCGGAGGCCCTGGTGCTGGTAAGACTACATTATTAGAAACATTGGCCAAACAAGGTTTCCCGTATGTTCCTGAAGTAGCCAGGGAGATTATCCGGGAACAAGTCTCCCAAAACGGAGACGCCCTCCCTTGGGCAAATATTCCCGCTTACATCCACCTCATGCTTTCCCGCTCCGTGGAATCCTTCGAACAGCACCAAAAACAGGAATCTGTTCTTTTCTTCGACCGGGGCATCCCCGACACCCTCGCTTACGCCCACCTTATCCACCAGCCTATATTACCTAAACTCCAACATGCCGTTCAAGACTTCCGCTACAATCCACTTGTATTTATTCTTCCACCTTGGCCCGAAATTTACCAAACCGATTCCGAACGTAAGCAATCCTATCAAGAAGCTGTCGCCACCTACGACATCATGCTTGTCACCTACCAGCAACTCGATTACACACCCATAATCGTACCTAAAGGATCCCCAAAAGAGCGGGCGAACTTTGTCATTGACACTTTAAATCAAACGAAGGTTACAGTCGTACGTTGAAATCGTACAACTGAATTTTCATTCATCCACGTTTCAAACTATCCTTTTATAAATCAAAAGGTGTGTCGCTACAACACACCTTCTCTATATTGCGATTTATTTCTCTTAAATCACTCCTTTTGCAGCAAGCAATTCCGCCATTTGTTGTTGCAACTTCACGGCTTCATCTCTCGCCCTTACGGCAAAATTCTCGGTCTTATCCGCAAAGATGATCCCGCGAGAAGAGTTCACGATCAACCCGCAATGAGAATTCATTCCGTATTTAGCCACCTCTTCCAAACTACCACCTTGCGCTCCCACTCCCGGAACTAGCAAGAAGTGATTCGGAACGATCTCACGGATACCGCTCAACATTTCCGCTTTCGTGGCACCCACAACGTACATCATATTCTGATCATTCCCCCACTCTTGAGATTTACGCAAAACCCGTTCATACAGTTTCACGCCATTTTCCTCAAAGAATTGGAAATCAAAAGCACCTTTATTAGAGGTCAATGCCAACAGGATCACCCATTTCCCCTCGTATTTCAGAAACGGGGTCACGGAATCCTCTCCCATGTATGGAGCCACCGTGATAGAATCAAATTCCATCGTCTCCAAGAATGCACGGGCGTACATCTCGGACGTATTCCCGATGTCCCCGCGTTTAGCATCGGCAATCAAAAAAATCTCGGGATATTTGGATTTGATGTATTTTACCGTTCTCTCCAACGTGATCCACCCTGCAACCCCGTTGCTCTCGTAAAACGCAATATTGGGTTTGTAAGCGATCGCCACGTCCGCCGTTGCATCCACGATAGCTTTATTAAACTCGTACACGGGGTCCTCCGCTTCCATCAAGTGTTGAGGTAATTTCTTTATATCTGAATCCAAACCCACGCAAAGGAAGGACTTTTTCTTTTTTACCTGTTCAAATAACTCGTTATAAGTCATACCCTCTAACTTTTATCTTTTAGTTTTTAACTTTTATCCTTAAAATCCGCTTTCCTTCAATTTCTCCGTGTTCTCCTCGATCTGCAATTTCTCGATAATCTCACCCAACTCGCCATCCATAACGGCAGCCAAGTTATAAAGCGTCAGATTGATACGATGATCTGTCACACGTCCTTGCGGATAATTGTAAGTACGAATCTTGGCAGAACGGTCACCCGTGGAAACCATCGTTTTTCGTTTCGTGGCTATCTCGTCTAAATATTTCTGATGCTCGATCGCATAAATACGAGAACGCAACTCGGTCATTGCCTTCGCCAAGTTCTTCAACTGCGATTTCTCGTCCTGACAAGTCACCACGATACCCGTGGGGATGTGTGTCAAACGAATAGCGGAGTACGTCGTGTTCACGGATTGTCCCCCGGGACCGGAAGAACAATAAGTGTCTTTCCGAATATCTGCCGGATTCAGTACTACATCCACCTCTTCCGCCTCGGGCAGTACGGCTACCGTGGCTGCGGAGGTATGAACCCGTCCTTGGGTCTCCGTCGCCGGGACACGCTGTACGCGGTGTACTCCCGACTCGTATTTCATAATCCCGTAGACACCATCACCCGTGATGTTCGCCACGATTTCCTTGTATCCACCGGAAGTTCCTTCACTATAATTGGTTATTTCTATCTTCCAACGTTTGGACTCGCAGAATTTCGTATACATACGGAACAAATCCCCCGCGAAAAGACTGGCCTCGTCACCCCCGGTTCCGGCACGAATTTCAAGAATCACGTTCTTCGAATCCTCCGGATCGGCAGGAACCAACAACATCTTCACCTTCGACTCCAATTCGGGAATCTTGACATCCAGTTCCTCGATCTCCATCTCGGCCATCTCTTTCAGCTCCTTATCAGTCTCCGTGTTCAGTATTTCCTGCGCCTCATTATAAGAACTCACCGCACGTTTCAACTCGTCTCCCGCCTCCACGATCTGTTCCAAATCACGATACTCTTTATTCAACTTCACAAAACGATTCATGTCCTGTATCACCTCCGGGTCGGTTATCAACTGCCCGATCTCACGGAAACGAATATAAAATGTCTCTAATTTCTCTAATAGGGAATTGTCGCTCATATATATATAAATTATAATCGAACGCGAATTTAATAAATTATTAATAGCTTTCAAAAGGATTCTATTCCACATGAAAAGGGGCAGCCCGATAAACGAACCACCCCAGATCAATTTCAGGCGTCATACTCTGAATACAAACTAGAAAACATACACTATAGTTTGTCCTTCAACGCATTATTTAAAAGGAATATTTACATTATACTTTTCAAACATATCCTGAAACCAAGTTTTAATCTCTATAATTTTGCATCTTTCATCAACAATAATATCAAGACTATTATTTTGAAAATGCAGGTAATCAATATCTTGAATTCCTTCTTTTAACCCAATTCATGATGTACAATCTTCTTAGCCCGAAATCGTTTAATTGACGGTATATTCTGAGACATCGATATTTCTATCCTATAAGATATACTTGAACTAATTGTATCATTACTACAATTTCCTTGCAGAAATGCGTTGGAATTAAATAAACTCCTCAAACTTGTCCCTGAATACCCGTGTACATATCAAAAAATATAATTTCCAACCCTTAAATATAAAAAATCGGAGACTTTTAGAAAAGTTGCACAATAGCGATATATTGCTTGAGTTCAGCAATTTATCGTGATATTATTTCATTTCCACTTGAAAAATGATGTTGCAAAAAGTATGTTTGAGCGTAAGTTACGTTACCTAATCGTTACCTTGCCCGAATCTACAAAATATACAGTATAAACGATTATTTTTTCAATAATTTACATCATTATCCATAATTTAAAAGAACTCGATAAATAGTAATTTTGTTGCGAAAATAATTGAGTTATGAGGAGTACCTTTCGAGTTCTGTTCTACACCAAAAAACAGACTGTTAAAAATGGCCACATCCCCGTCATGGGAAGTATTACCGTCAACAGAACAACAACGAGTTTCAGCTGCAAGCGTGATGTTCCCCTGCACTTGGGGATGTCAGAGGCAACTGTGCCAGGGGCAAATCCAAGGAGACAAGACAGGAGTGTTCGACATTCAGATCCGGGATTACAAACAGCAGGTCGACAAGACCAAGGCTCAAAGTACCTACGAGGGGTGGTGGAGGAATACAGATGCCAGCCCTGTTATCTGAAGGACAAGCTGGGCAGAGAGGATATCCCCCTGATATCACTGGACGTGGAGTTCCTCAAAAACTATTACAACTGAATACTGTCCGTACGCAGGCCGGCCAAGTCAACGGCCTTCGAACGCATCAACACATTGAAATGCTGATGTACCTGGCAATCGACGAAGAATGGCTCCACAAGCACCCATTCAAGAAGTTCGTGTGCAAGCCTAAATACAAGAAACGTCCTTTTCTCTCGAAGGAGGACCTGCAACACATTATCAGCATCAAGCTGAGCTACAAGCGGCTGCAGGCCATCCGGGATATGTTCGTCTTCATGTGCTTCAATGACCTAGCTCATACCGACCTGAAAGAGCTTGCTTACCGGAATGTCCCCTCAGATTCGGACGGCAACACCTGGCTGGTTGGAAACCGTGTGACGATCAAGGTGCCCTATGTTGTCAAACTGCTCCCGATAGCAGTCGAGCCTATCAAGAAATACAGAGGGGTGAACGAATTCAAGATCTCTCCAGACAGGATGTTCCCCGAAAATAAGGTTTGCTCAAACGGAAAAAATCAAACCAAAATATGGCAAAAATAATTCCTATTTCCGAGAGAAAACCATCCGGTTATCCCTACGGATCATCATTTCACATCACGCACACAGAACACACCGGCTTTACCGTATTTTTCCTGGTCTTTTTTATTATCTTCCACCATACCGTGATCCGGATTCAGCATGTGCAAATCCACCCGTCGGGCTTTATTTAAATAGACTTCCGAATCGGATTTCCAGTAGTTCAGTATGTAGCCGGTGGGCGTAAACTCGTTCTTATCCGGATAATAGCGGCTGAAAGCATAAGCCGTGCGGCAATGAAACATGGCGCAAAGCTTATGTGTCCATTCATGCTGTCTTGCATTCGTGCCTGCGGTACATTTCAGGCTGAACGGATTGTACCAACCATAGGCATCGCCTGTGGCATCAGTACTGCCCGGTGTCACCGGAGGTGAGAAAGGCAGGTTGTTGTCATCCTGGAAGAAGTTGAATGCCAGCATTATCAGCGTCAATTCGCGCTCGTTGGGCAAACGCCACGATCCGGCAGATACCACCCTGTCGCTTGCTTCGTGATAGTTCTGTGCTATGGTAAACTTAGCTCGTTTGGCATGGTCTATCTCCAACAGTTTCAAGGTCTTACCTGTCCATGTTTCTGTTTTATGATCTAGATCTGTCCTGTTGTGTCTTGGGTTGTTACAAGTAACGGTTATGGTGGTATCCACCAGCATGGGTTGCCGTGCCAGCTGGAATTTCCTGTACAGGCGGTTCTGCGGTTCGCGTTCGCTGTGGGGCTGAAGCTCGCGGTGGCTAAATGAGCGCATGGCTTCGTCTGCCAAAAATACTTCCAGCGTACGGTCGGCTTCATTGTATTTATAATAAGGAGCCGAAATTACCTTGTCCATCCGGCCGTTCACCTCTCCGGGTCCCAAGCTTCTCACGACTACGACGTGTTTGTCAGCCACAACAGAGACGTATCCTCCGGCTTCCGGAAAAAGTGAAGAATAGGACCCCCCGGTGCTCGCCGAAAAAGTATGGAGGCCCTCATCATTCATGCTTACCCCAGGTTTGTTTATATACTCGAAAGACAATTTCCACAAAGCAGCCTCTTTTCCCATGGCAGGCTCTCCCAACCACAAACCCACCAACTGGCCTATGGCGGGCACATACCAGCGTAGTTCCTCCTCGTCCAGATAGCCGTTTCCATTCAAGTCGCGATTACGTATCAACAAAATTTTCGATTCGTTTTCCCTTCCGGACATAGGACGGGTTTCTTGCAAACGCCCATCTTTCATCAGTATAAAACCGGATTGGAAAATGCGCCCATCGATCATCGGCTTATGGATATTGACCCGACTAACAGCTCCTTTCGCATTGTCCCATGTATTCTTTCGTCCGTCCCAATAGCTCTTGACATCATTATCCATAGGGAATATCAAAGCATCCATTTCCTCCACCGATTCCACGCCGAATTTATTGAGCGTATGGTCGTTCATATCGTAGAAACAGGCTATGGAGCGCTGTTTCAGCGTATAGACCGACTGCGACACCGCACTCTTGTCATCCGGACTGAACTTGAGGTCGGTGGCAAGCGAGAAGATGCGATCCTTGCAGTTGATGAAGTCCTTCAGCTGCACATTGGCATTGATGCGCAAGTCGGGATGCTTCTCATAAAAGTTCTCGTCTACAAAGCAGGTGTAGTAAGCAATGTCTTTCCCACTTGCATAGAACTCGTCGAGCGCATCGAACACATTTTTCACCTTATCGGGATGATAGAATGCCATGAGATAGGGACTTTCCTTCTTCGACAGGTCGGCATCAAAGCTTTCCGTTTCTTCTGCAAACTCCAGCCATGCCAGATAGCCTTGTGCCACCTCTTTGGTGAGGCCGGAATTCCCCATAGGCACACATTTACCTTCCGTACCTCCTATCTTTGTGCCTTTGGGATAATACATTACTCCCATGGTGCCAAATGGCGTGTCGGTGTACAGATACACACCTTTTTCAATGTCTTTCCGCTGGAATTTCATCTCCACTTGGTCGAAGTGGGAGTCAAGATGCGCAAAAGCTTCGTGCTTGAACACTACTCCTTCCACGCCCGGATTGACTTCATCACCCTCCACTTCGACTTCAATCTCGTTCACCCCCTTTATGGTTACATTGTACGTATAGTAATGGTCGCGCTCCACACTGAAATGATTCAAGTCTTTCCTGAAGTCGCCCAAGTGGATGTAATAACGAACATCGGCAGCCACTGTCTTGTCCTCATTTTCGAACCATCCGGTCAGTTCAACGTACGTGGAAGCCGGAGGAGCAAATTCAAACTTATAGTGTCCCTTGTGATTGTGAGCGTTATCGGCGTGGAAATCGCCGTCGGAGGCAGTCTCTTCCATATTTTTGCCATCAGTCTTTACCACTTTATCGCGCTGCTTGTAGTTGGTAATATTCACGCCGGACTTCACTTTCCGTATGTTCTCAGGCAAATACATGGTAAACGTGAGCGAGTCTATCAAGCCAAACTTCACCGGCTTGGCATCTTCCACCAAAATCCGTGAACGTTCCTCCTCCGTCCATGCCTGTGCCGTAGGCGACACGTAATGCGGAATGTGGCGGACTGTATAGTCTCTCGGCACGAACTTCACACCATCGCCCGATTTGATGTTCATCGTGATTTTGCTCATCAGGCGTTTCAAGATAAACGATTGGTAAGGGTCATGCCCCCCTATGTGCGGATCGCCAGTGATGACATGGCCTGTTCCTGCATCATCCTTGTAATGAATATCTCCTTTTTCATCCACACGGCACAAGCCTGTCCGATTAGCCACCATACCCACCAAGGGCAGATAGCCGTCCACGCTGTGTATATTCCCGTTCCATTTTGGGGTGGCTTTGTTAAAAAACTCCGCTTGGGTAGCCAATTGGTCGCCATCACTCACACCTGGGAAGAAATTGAGAAACGAACTTTGCGCATTACCCAACAGGTAAATATATACATCGCCCACCGGAATATAAAACTTGATGGCGCCACAAGTCGGGTCGTCGTTGTCTTCCATCCATCCACTGGTAGATCCTTCCAAAGGCGTGTCGGACGGATTGGAAAACAAGTGATAGGCAAGCAATTCGTTTTCTTCCGGGTTCTCGCTTTTCGCCTCATACACGAAAGCCATCACACCCGACAATTGTGAGTCGTAACTAATTTCCCCGTTACCTGCCGCACGAGTAGTGATAGTGGTATTGATGCCACGTCCCACCCCGAAAGGCAGTGTAACCTCAACCAGCCTGCTTCGGTCTACCCCCTGTAATACTTCCGGAGTCTCGATTATGTCATCCGTACATGACATGAATGCCAGGAGCGCAAGCACTCCCATCATAAAAATAGGATTGATTGAACTTTTCATCATCTTATACGTTTTTTATCTCCATTACTCAAATTCTATATTACCACCACCTGTTTCCCATGGGACGATGATCCAATGGGCAGTAACTCCAACATGGGCATGCATGGAGATAATGGAAAATAATCGCAGGTTCATGTTGGCTTCCACTTCGGGCAAAGCTACATATTGCATATCAGCCTCGTGTCCTTCTGTGCCATCGCTCCCCACCTTATGCTCGTGTGACAGTATCTTCAGATAATATCCCCTTGAGTTCTCTGCTGATGGATTCTCCGGATAACGGTCCGCAATTTCGTTGTTGTTGGCAAACAGATAAATCGGCTTGGCAGGCATCCACTGAAATTTATCCGGTTCTGTATTCCCGGCGTGCGCCAATGCCTTAATCTCATTGATATGGGTTTTCTCTTTCAAATTCTGTTCGTATTGTTCATACTCATCGGTGCCCTCTTGAGGGACATTTTCCGGTTCTTCCGGCCATCCGGCTCTCAGAATAATCTTGCCATTTTTCTGATGTCGGGAATCGGAACTATCACCGTCTCCCTCCAGATAATTGAAATTTCCCGTATAACTGTAATTCTTTTTTGGAAACAGGTATCCATATTCCGGCATATTGTAGAGATATAGCCCACGCCCCATATAGAGCTGTCCCTCTCCGGCATCGGTTACATCCGCCTTGGCAAAGTAAAGATTCAGTTTCGCCACACTTCGTTCCAATACCAATTTTATCTCCTGATCATCACGCGTAATTGTTTCACGATACTTACCGGTCATCGGTACAATGGCAGAATGGTAAATTTTTTCCGTCTCATCCTTGCCCATTTCTGTTCCGCCCGACACATATTCCGCTTCCGGTAATCGGCTAAAAGTCAAAGATTCCAATTTGTCTGGTGTCACTTCCAAGCCCTCGGCCGGATGTTCCCCCCCGACCGTCTCACCTGGCAGCACAAAAATGTCTCCCTTGTTTTCGCAAAGCAATTCTCCTACCGCCTTTTCGTTTGCCACCGCATAAAACCAAATTTCTCCTTTCGGCAACTTCCACTCGACAGTATGAATCTGCACACTCTCTCCGCCATAATAATATCCCACCGGGCTACCGTTTTGGAAAGCATACACCCTAAGCGTCTTCACTTGCGAATCAAAATCATCCGCTCCTGCCGCCCTTGTATCGATTGAAAGTTTCACTGTTACCGCTTCTCCCCGTCCGGAAAACATTCCCTCCTGTTCATCCGAAACACAAGCAGTCATTAGCCATGCCATTACAGCAAATATACATACATACAAGTATTTCCAAATTTCCATATCTTTCTCCTTCCTGTTGATGAGATTACCAATCTGCCGAAATATCCTTCCTATCCCACTCACTCACACTCACCTTGACCATAACGCCGGCATCGCCGGCAGGCAACGTTATCTTATAATGATAAATGCTCGACTTTATCCATTCCTTCGTCGGAGCCGCATCCAAACATATCATCGTTTCTTGGGGATCCGGCTGCGGTTTGCCGGAATAAGCATACTTGAAGGTTACCGCTACATGTTCCGTCACCGACTGCGGTAACAGCAATACACCATCCAAGACGGTAGCGCTGCTGCCGGCTTCTATCCGCACGCTTTCGTTACGTACAAAGGGAGTATTCTCTTCCGTGCAGTTCACCCGGTTTTGCCATATCGAGTTATCCGGTGTCCACTGCAAGTCCCCCTTATAGTCCACTCCAAACAGCCTGATATCCGACACCTCCGCCTGTTTCTCCCCAGTACAAACTGTCAATTTCACCTGTACCAGTTCATGTTTGAATACTAAAGGTACAGGGGCCATCGTTCCGCCACCCTCATAAATCACATCTTTTTTTGTTGCTGTCATTAAATCCACGGCATCCTTTCCCATTCCGAAAGAATCAAACCCCGTAACCTTTAGCTCACCTTTATCGTTGCAGGAGACCTCTGTTGCAATATTATTCTCTTTCATTCTTTCCGGATGCACTGCATAAAAGTCATAAGGCCTACCTACAGCCCAGAAACGTTTCTCGCCATAGTACCCCGACGGAGTAACCGGAACAGCATCGAAAAACAATTTCGGTTCGTCGTTTTCACGTACCCATCCCCACAATGTGAAATTATTCATGTTCTTCTTGTCACTTTCCACCACGGCACGGGTGGCAACTTGTGTGCCAAAGGCAATCGGCACCCGTTGTTCCGAGTTTCTTTCTTCCGTCATGCCATCAGAACAGCCGGCAGCGAACAGTATGGCCGTGACAAGAAGAAAATCCTTTTTCAAATTAAGTCGCATAGGCATTTATTTTTTATTCGAATAATAGCAACCGGGAAGGGAACATTCAACCCCGCCCGGCTTTATTATATTTCCGCAGCTTGATAAAATGGAAAAAATGAGTCTGCGGTTGTTCGGTTTATTGTCCGGAGTTTGAATCAGTAACACTAGTATCGAGGTCCTGAGAATATTCAACAAATTCATCCACAGTTACGTCAAATGTGATAGGAACCAATACAGGTTCTGGATTTTCGGGATCGGGATCAGGGTTAAAGCCACCGCCCTCACCAAAGATAAGAGTATAAATATAGCGTTTACCCTGCTTCCAGACTTGTTTGTTTTTCCCGTCTATATCTGGTTCTCCTACCAAGGAGACTCCCACCCATGCAGTTTCCTCCGGAGAGTCTGTGCTCGGCCACAATTGTACATTGGTCTTTGTGTCCACCAGCTTGCATTTAACGAGCACACGAGCCGTCCCAGTGATCTTGTACTCCGGATTTTCATCCGTCCCACCGTTCCTCGTAATCCAAGGATTCAATGTCTGCGGCAAAAGAAGCAACCCCTTATAACCTTTGTCTGTTTTAATGGTCAAGTCCCGCACAGATGCATCTTGGCCACCTACAAGACCTTGTTCTATCGGAGTAATCTCAGCGGCATAGCTGTTCTGCTTTGCCTCCTCTCCATTATATTTGATATTCCATGTTCCCCATGACTTGTCGATTTCCGTGTCATTTTCAGTTCCTTGCCATTGGGTAGTTGTGCTCAAAGTCGGCCAAGAGAATGTACCCCGTTTCTCTATTCCCTCCACTTTCACCTCGTCTACAAACACGGTCAGGTTGGAACTGGTATTCTTGATTCTGAATACGATCTGTGACAAGGCGTGGCGGAAATTAACCAAAACCGGTTGTTTGCCCTCATGCTCGTCTTTCTTTTCAGCCAAGTTCAAGGCATAAAGCAGGTCTTCATCACCGAGTACGTTATAGTCAACAATTTCCTTGTCGCCATCAACCACGATATTAACACGACCGTTCTTCATATTCATCGGACTGTACGAATAGAAGTCCACATCTGTTTCTGGCCAAAACTTGGTATCGCCATACGACCATACGTTTCCTTGTTTCTGCACATCGCAATCCATATATTTGGTGTTTTGGGTAAAGGCAAATACATGAAAGTTACTTATACTGTTAGTTGTGGTAGCTTCGTTTCCTGTACGGGTTGCCTTTCCTGTTACCGCACTCAAGCTGATGCTTTCACCATAGTTTATTTCTATCGTTTCGTCGTTGGCACATGCCGTTACCAATGCCATGGCCGATAGTACCATCAGAATTGATTTTACTTTCATAATATCAAAAAAATTAAAAATATAAAGACTACATAATAATATCATTTTCAACTTCCACCCAATCATCAACCTCCACATCAAATCCATCCTCGTCCGGAAGCGGCTCCGGAAAGTCCACATTATCAATGATGATGTGGACATGCCTTCTATCCGGAGCTTTATGCACCTGGTCAGTCACGTCAAAGGTTGTATAGAATTTTTCCTTATTGGAATACCATACATAAAACATCATTTTGTGCGGACGGGCATTCTCTTCGTGATGGCCGAACGTGTAGAACTTACCAGTCATTTTCGAACTCTCGGGGTGGAGTTCTGTCTCGAAGGGAACTGTAACACACTCCCTGTCCAGTTCTTCGTTGGCAAACAGCATGGAAGGAGCCATACTCGATAATGACCCACAGGCCTGCGTCATATATTCCATGTTCTTGACATTACGGACCTCATAAGTATAGGTACATATTAATTCGGCAGGATAAAGCGTGATGATATGCTCGCCACTCTCTATCCATTCAATCTTATCCTTGTCTGCGAAAGAAATACATTCGTAACTTAGTCCTAATTCGGTAATTTCCACATTTCGGGCATTACTTCCCCACATCATGTCAGGGCAGATAACGACACGCTCATCTTCCGAACCTTTAGCCGGAGGCGCATAATGGGCACCGTTCCCGTAAATGCTCTCAAACACGTTGCCATCCCGCGTATATCCCTCATGGGTGTCAAATCCTTCCATTCCTCTGAACAGTAAAGACTCCGTGTCATTATTATAACAGAGTATCCAGTACCTTCCCTCTTTAATCTCTACCGGTCCTCCGTCTTTCCCCTCAAAATCGAACCGAATCGGAGATCCACCCTCTTCAGGATAGAAATACACACACATTCCTTCTGGATTGGCTTGCGGGACGTTCTTCCAGTCAAAATCCACTCTGACTGTAACCACATGCGGATGATGGAAACAAAGTTCCTTGTGTTCGCACGAGAAAAGAATCATGGTCAACAGCGCATAAACAGTCATTCGTATTCCGGTTTTCATCGTCTGCCTCCTTTCCCTTGGTTGAAGTTTCCTCTGCCAATTAGCCATACCAGCGATATTTCCGCCTTAGTAGGGCCAAACCAGTGCCGTTCCTTGGTAGCCTGCCATACATAACAATTGTCTATGGGAATATATTCGTAATAGGTTCCTCCCCAATACCCGACGGCAACAGTGAAGTCAATGTTCAACCTGTATGCTACTGGCAACGAATAGCCGTATTCCACACCTACAGAATAGTTCATTTTGTCCCAAAGCGTTTCTCCGGGTTCCCCTCCCATATAACCTTTTCCTCCTGTTTCAAAATCATAAGTAAACATCTGCCCGTATAATCCCAGATGATGTCCGGTAAGAGGCTTTTCCTTGGCAGCTTTACCGAGCCATTTACGAATAACTATATCACCACCATACGTCCTCCAGTACCAGTGTCGCCGATCTGTTTTCCACCAAGCATACATCCAGTTGGCACCTACACTCCAGTCTTTACCAAGATAAAACTCCACACCGATATTCGGTACAAACAATGCGTCATACAGCATATTTGTCTTCACAGCAAGATACAGGTTCCGTGGCTGCGGAGTCATATATGGGACAAGGGGTAGAAGTCCCACCGGTTCGAGCTCGGTACAGGCAGTTCAATGGGAGGCATTGGCATGGGAGCGATAGGATTCCATACTTTCTCATACCATAGATACAACCAAGAAGCACGCAATTCCGGGAAATGTTTTTTATACATATACCAATAGGGCTCTCCACCACACAGTTGCTGTATCCGCCGCAGATGGTCACCTTTCGAAAGATCATTATTTGCCGCATCCCCTGCCAGTTCATGCAGTAAATGTAACGTTTCTTTCCGGTATGGCAGATTCCTGTCATCGCTCACAAGACGGATCAGACCGTTCCAGTCCCTTCCGAGGAACACGTTCATTTTCAAAGAGTCGGGTAATTCTCCATAACGTGAAAGGTAGGTGAACAACACATTGGCACGCTTTACGGACAAACGTTTGTTCAGAGGGATGCTACCTTCCGGTGATGCCCCACCTACTACCTGGATACGTTTCAATTGGTAAACAGAATCCGCATAACTTGTCCGTAGCCTGTCTACAATCCGGTCCAACGCTTCTTTGTTGTTTCTACGAGATAGTTCCAATACGGAATACCCTTGTCTGAAATAGATTTTTACCGAATCCCGCACTTCTTGTGCAGAGACGTATCCCCCATAAAGTATCAAGAATACAAGTAAGATTTTTCTCGCTTTCATATTGATTCCATATTTGTATACAAATACCAATACACCTCTAGGAGAAAAAGCATCATTTGTTTATTTTGTAGAGAGTATATACTTCTATAAATGTTTGTAGTATTTACCCAAATACCTTCTACTTTTTATAAACAGTTTTCTCTTAATTTAGATATGTTTACTCCACCAATTCTTCATGGTAAATAAACCTCTCTTCATAAGATGTACATCTTCAGTTATGAAACTTGAGACAGAGTAACCATCGTGACTTTATCTTCATAAGAGATGTATATTTTATTATGCAAAGGTAATAAAAATCTAAAAATCAAAACGTAAAACAAACTTTTTTGTGGCTTTTTTATAATTTGTTTCTAAAAATATCCAACATTGCACGTAAAATAAAAAACAATTACTCTAATATATTTTCCAAAACAATCTTAATAACCAGAAATTTACTATTCTTATAGTCAGAAGATGTACATCTCTTATGAAGATATGTACCATTTTCAAACAGATTTAATATTCTTTTTACATATTCTCTAATAATTACCATATAAATCTCCTTATTCATATAGACGTCAAAATAAGACTATTTGCTTGATCCACAACAGATGCATCTAAAGAGGCAAGGTAAATTCGGGTGGTTTGTTCCGAATCATGTCCCAATGCTTCACTAATGACAGATAAAGAGACATTTTTACTTTGGGCAATACTAGCCCATGCATGGCGGGCAACATAGGTAGTAAGCGGAATACCCAAACCTATCTGTTTCAGATTTCTGTTGATACAGTGCGCTTCATTTTGTTATTGATGCTACTCATCCACACCACTGTTTCGAATAATCGGCAGCAGGTAAAAAGTATCAGAGGTATCGTATTTATCAATGAGTTCCTGCATGAGCTTTTCCCATTTGACAAACAATTGCTGACCGGTTTTATTTCTCCGGTAAGTAAGAATCCCATTTTGCAGGTCTTTCTTTTTTAGGAATGCCATATCCACAAAGGACATTCCACGTGTATAAAAGCTGAATAAAAAGATGTCCCTGGCAAAGGTCAGTGATTTTTTCGTCAAATCTAAATCTCGTATTTCCCGAATCACATCCAAAGAGACGGCACGTTTCTTTGTTTTATCAATGCTGGTATATACATGCTTGAAAGGATTTTGTTGGGTAGCAAAACCCTGTTCTACTGTGCGGTTATAGATTGCTCTGAGATCACGCATATAATAGGAACTGGTGTTCGGACAAACTCCGGTTCCTTTGAGCCAACTTTCATAGGCTATCATCAGATTGGAGTCCATATCTTCCAACGAGATACCTGTACGGTCATTCAAAAAGCGTTCAAAACTGCCCAAAGCGTTCCGGTAGGTATCGACAGTACGTATTTTTCCTATTTTCTTCAATTCAACAAGCAATTCTTTTCCACACAAAAGAAAAGCACAACTTCCTTCATAAGTAGAGTAAAGTTCCAAGATGCGGTCAAAACCATATAAGATTCGTTTTCCTGTTCCAAACGGCTGATGCATTCTTTTATTTTGAACAGATTTACATCGATGTGCTTTTTCAATGCTGTCAGATAGAACCTTCGCTCTTCATTTTTTCCGGCCAAAACATTTATCCGCTTCAAAGCGGTATTCCACTCGCTCGGGAATAGTTTATAACCAGTACGAAGATTCCGTACCTCACGATGATGGATTATTTGATCATGTAGAGTCCCTTCTTTTTGGATGATAGAAGACGGATGAAATTTTACTTTTATACTAGTCATATACATTCCATGTTCGACTTGAGAAAGTACGGTTACATCATGGGCTGAATACCCCGCTCCTTTAGTATTGTGATCCCCGCTACCCTTGATGTGCCAGTAGGGATTTTTCTTTTTTCTCGATATCGGATATCTGTCGTCTTCTTCATCTATTTTCTAGGGAACTGATTTCACGATCTCCTCCCGGAAAAGATGAATACGATAAAAAGAGGATATCTTACGGATGGAAAACATCCGTTTCCACCTAAAAACATCATCTCGCACGAACTTATTGGCGAAATAACATAACGAAGCATAATATTTATGAAATACGCTTTCAAATATTTCCGGTTGTTTCACGTTCAGTATATCCACTAATCTTCCATTTTAACCGTTAAATCATCGCAACCCGCCCTACCTCTCGCATCAAAAATACGTTTTTCTAACGAGAAACATATAACAAACAAGAAAATTATTTAATCAAAATAAACACGAGCAACAACTACGCCTACCCCCTACCACCAAGCCCACACTAACAGAGGCCAAATCCCCTCTAGCATTCATGACAAAACCATGAACCACGACATCGTGAACATCCCAATTTTCGGGTAATTTCCAACTCAATTCCCCGGATACTCCCCCAGTACCCCTCCCATACTACGAATACACAACACGAACCTACCGAAATCTAAATAAAAAAGACAAAAAGATTTATTTTATCGGACAGAGAAAGCCCCTACTGGACCTCATGAATCGCAACCTAGGCAACCCACATCACAAATCCTTGAAAAAACGAGCCGTTTCTTCAAGCGTATGAAAATGAAAATCGGGAAAAAGAGACAACACCTTCGCACTGGAATAACGAGATTTATGTTGAGACGAGCGAGCAGTTTCCTTCGTGAAAGCCGGTTTCTTTCCCGTGAACAAAGTCACGAAAGCCAGTAAACGCCAAGCCAAACCCGTCATCCACGGGGTCATCCGGATACAAGGCGGACGTTTCCCCACGACACGGGCTATCACGGTAAACAACTCCCGATAGGAATAATTTCCCCCGCATAACACGAAACGCTCTCCCTGAACGGTACGATCTTTTGCCAAACGAATCATCAACTCGCAGACATCCCGCACATCCACGTATCCATTCACGCCTTCCGTGTAGAAAGGCATCCCCTTACTCGCTTGTTCAAACAACTTAACACTACTTCGTCCCCGTAACCCCGCCCCCAAAATAATAGCCGGGTTCACGATCACAACATCCAATCCTTGGCGGACATACTCCCAAACAATTTTCTCAGACTCCCCCTTACTACCGGAATAAAGTGAGTGGACCGATCCCGAAATCTCCGGTGTATTCTCGTCAATCACGACACTCTCGTTGGGAGCGTCTCCCAAAGCAGCAATCGAACTCACGAAACATAGGCGTACTCCACGTTCCAAACAAATCTTACAAATATTCTCCGTCCCTTTGATATTCGTTTCCAACAAAGTATTCCGATCACTGCCATTGAAAGAAACCACGGCCGCACAATGATAAACGGTATCCACTTTTTCCACAAATGGGGCCACAGATTCCCCATCCAGCACATCCCCGACCACCCAAGTCACCCGGGATATAACATCTCCCGGTGAATCAAAATAACACGAAAAGAGAGCCATCGTCTCTTCGACGTGGCTCTTATCTCTTTTTAATGCAATGATCGTCTCACCGCATCGTGCCAAATGACACAGCAAGTGGCTACCCAACAAACCGGTAGCCCCGGTTACCATTACTGCCAATTAAACACGAAATTTTGTTTCACATCCGGGTGTAAACTCAAATGCACGGGGCAAGTATGTGCCACACGTTCGAGAATTTTTTTCTCCTTCTCAGAATACCCGTTAGCCGGCATATTAAAGATCACGTCAATCTCGGCAATACGACGAGGTTCTGCCGCCATCTTTTTGGTAATCTCGATCTCGGCTCCCGTCAAATCAATACCGTTATTTTTAGCATAGATTCCCATAATTGTCATGGCACAAGCGGCCAATGACGTGGAACACAAGTCGGTCGGAGAGAAAGCCTCACCTTTCCCGTTATTATCTGTCGGCGCATCCGTGATAATCTTCGTGCCACTCTGCAAATGCGTACACTCCAAACGCAAATCTCCTAAATATTTTGCTTTTACTGTTGCCATATCCTTTTTTCTTTTATGTTTTATTTTTCAAAGATAGTAAATTTCACACAAAATCATCCATCCGAAAGAAAATTTGATATTTTTTCCGGGAATCCGAATTTCTAGCACAATTTTTGATAATACACAAGTATCCCTATTGACACTTTTCTTATGCCGGGTGGTTTTTCATATTCCTACCACACCACACACACGACAAAAGCCACCCGGTTCTTTAAAACAAATCAATGATTTCTTTTATATATTCCAAATGCATTTCGGCCCCGGTGACCACAACCAAATCGAATCGTATTTCCCGGTAAATGTTCTTTTTCGTTAGATAAGCAGCCCCCGCAGCTTGTAAATTCCTCTTTTTTCTGTAATCCAGTAAATCCAAAAGTGACACATTGTCATCTGCCCGGGTTTTCACCTCCACCACGACCAGCACCTCCCCGTCAAGACACACGAAATCCAGTTCCCGGTGTCCCACCCGCCAGTTTCGCTCCAGAACCGTGTACCCCATATCCAAAAGATACCGGTTCACCTTTTCTTCCCCGTATTTGCCCTGTTTATTATGCCACGCCATAGTACAGTCTTCCCCTAATTTACAGCCTAAAAAGAGTTTCGCAATGTTATATAAATCTATCATAAAAGCAAAATTTTCAGTCAAAAATCCTATACTCCACATCGTTTTTAAGATTCAAGTGGTTTATTTCGAGAGAGGTTTATTCCAAAGTAGTTTTGAAATCTGAACCAAAATGCCTATCTTTGTATGGTTTTTGGGAAAAGTAGTAGTTATGGCTAAAAAAAGAGTTTTATTCATTTCTCAAGAGATAGTTCCTTATCTGCCGGAATCAGAAATGGCAAATATTGGAAGATATCTACCTCAAGGGATACAAGACAAAGGTAAAGAGATTAGAACATTCATGCCCCGTTACGGCTGCATCAATGAAAGACGAAATCAACTTCACGAGGTAATTCGCCTTTCTGGAATGAACCTGATCATCAACGACACGGATCATCCGCTAATCATCAAGGTCGCCTCGATCCAAGCTGCACGGATGCAGGTTTATTTCATCGACAACGAGGATTATTTTCAACGTAAGCACACGATCTCCGACGAGGAAGGAAACTTTTTCCCGGACAACGACGAAAGATCTATTTTTTTCGCCCGGGGAGTATTCGAAACCGTGCGCAAACTAAGATGGGCTCCTGACTTGATCTATTGTCAAGGATGGTTCACCGCACTGGTTCCTCTTTACCTGAAAAAAGAATATCATGATGACCCTGTTTTCTCCAAAACGAAAGTAGTATTCTCTACTTATAACGACAAATTCGAGGGGAAACTAGATGAAAAATTCGGGGAAAAAGCGATCACGGAAGGGGTTGCCCGGAAAGACGTGGCACTTTTAAAAGACCCGACATACACGAATATTAATAAATTGGCATTCCAATACGCTGACGGAATCATTTTTAACCACAAAGACGTGGACGATGAACTCCGTACCTTTGCCACCGATCTGAAGAAACCTACCTTGGAATACCCGGGCGAGCAAAGTTACATCGAGGCTTATTCCGACTTTTTCGACAAGATTATTGAATAACAATATAAACAAGCGGCAATGGTTGTTATGCCGCTTGTTTTCATTAATATAAATCATTAAAACATAACATTTATGTGTGGTATTGTAGGATACATCGGGCCCAAAGAAGCCTGTCCGATCTTAATTAACGGTCTGAAACGCCTGGAATACCGGGGATATGACTCTGCCGGAATCGCGTTGATCCATAATAATAACATCCAAGTTTACAAGTGCAAGGGAAGGGTGCAAGACCTGGAACATCACATGGAACTGGAAGACACCAGTGCAACGATCGGTATGGGACATACTCGCTGGGCTACCCACGGGGAACCAAATGACGCGAACGCTCACCCCCATACTTCTATGAACGGTCTTTTCTCCATCGTCCACAACGGGATTATCGAAAATCACGCTTTATTAAAGGAAAAATTACAGGCCAGAGGCTATTCATTCCAAAGTGAAACTGACACGGAAGTACTGGCAAACCTGATCGAGTACATTTACACGAAAGGCCAAGTCAACGCAGAGAATGCCGTGCGTCTCGCTTTGACCAAGGTTATCGGGGCATATGGACTGGTTGTTTTATGCAAGAATGAACCGGACCAGCTCGTGGTGGCAAGAAAAGGTAGCCCGCTCGTGATCGGCGTGGGCCAAAGTGAATATTTCGTGGCCTCGGATGCAACACCCATCGTGGAATACACGAAAAACGTGATCTACTTAAACGATGACGATGTTGCCATCTTGAAGAGGGACGAAATGATCTTGAAAACGATCAAAAACACCCCTGTTTCATTAAGTATTCAACAAGTGGACATCGACATCGAGAAAATCGAGAAAGGCGGTTTCCCGCATTTCATGTTGAAAGAGATTTTTGAACAGGTAAATTCAATATACGACACGATCCGCGGACGCGTGAATGCCGAGGCATCGGAGATCTATCTGGGGGGTATCTCTGAGATTATCCCGAAAATGGTCAACGCCCATCGCATTATCATTATCGGTTGCGGTACGTCATGGCACGCCGGAACGGTAGGCGAATACATCTTTGAAGAATTCACCCGGATCCCGGTAGAAGTGGAATACGCGTCGGAATTCCGATACCGTAACCCGATCGTGGACGCCAACGACATCGTTATCGCCATTTCACAGAGTGGTGAAACGGCCGACACACTGGCAGCCATCAAGTATGCCAAAGCACACGGGGCCACGGTTATCGGAATCTGTAATGTCGTGGGATCAAGTATCGCCCGAGAAACCGATGCAGGGGTTTACACTCATGCAGGTCCGGAAATTGGGGTCGCCTCCACGAAAGCATTCACGGCTCAAATATCCGTGTTGGCCATGATGGCCTTACAGATCGGCCACCGCAAGGGAACATTATCCGACGAACTGTACAAAAAATATATCAACGAACTGTATAACTTACCGGACAAGGTGAAAGCGATTCTGGAAAAGAATGACAAGATCAAGGAGATAGCAGCTATTTACAAGGACTCTACGAACGCCATTTACCTAGGAAGAGGTTGTCAATTCCCGGTTGCCCTAGAAGGTGCGCTAAAACTGAAGGAGATTTCTTATATCCATGCGGAAGGTTACCCGGCAGCGGAAATGAAACACGGCCCGATCGCTTTAATCGACGAGAACATGCCGGTTTTTGCCATCGCCACGAATGACAACTATTACGACAAGATCGTTTCCAACATCAAAGAGATCCAGTCCCGTAAAGGACACGTGATCGCTCTTGTCAACGATAACGATGCACAAGTGAAAAAACTGGCGGAACACGTGATCGAAATTCCTGAAACACTGGAATATCTTTCCCCACTTCTGAACGTGATTCCGTTACAGCTCATCTCCTATCACATTGCTGTGATGCGAGGTTGCAACGTGGATATGCCAAGAAACTTGGCTAAATCCGTGACGGTAGAATAAAGACTAAAAAAAGGTGGGGAAATCCCACCTTTTTTTACTTATCCAATGCTTTCTGCCATTTCCAAGCATTTGCCAGAGTCTCCTCGATCGGCGTGACAGCCTTCCATCCCAGCTCATTATTGGCCAAAGTCGTATCGGCCCAAACCTTCTCGATGTCCCCAGCACGGCGTCCCACGACCTTGTAATTCACTTTTACTCCGGTTGCACGTTCAAAAGCGTGAATAATTTCCAGCACGGAAAGCGCCTTTCCCGTACCGATATTGAAAAACTCGTAATTCTTCTTATTCTTCCCTTCCAACAACCGACGGATAGCTACCACGTGCGCCTGAGCCAGATCCACCACGTCAATATAGTCGCGTAACGGAGAACCATCCGGCGTGTTATAATCGTCACCGAACACGCTCAATTGCTCTCGAATCCCGATAGCCGTCTGCGTCAAATAAGGAATCAAATTATTGGGTACTCCATTGGGTAACTCCCCGATAAACGCTGTCGGGTGAGCCCCGATCGGGTTAAAATAGCGCAATGCCAGAGCTTTCATGTCAGGTTCCACCCGCATCAGATCTCGAATAATATCTTCACTCATCACCTTCGTGTTCCCGTAAGGAGATTCAGCCTCATGACGGGGTGTTTTTTCCGTTACCGGCAACACATCGGCCTGCCCGTACACCGTACAGGAAGAAGAAAACACCAAATTCGGCACCTTAAATTCCCGCATACAAGTCAACACGTTCATCAAAGAGTTCAAATTATTGAAATAATACTCCAAAGGCTTGTTCACAGACTCTCCCACGGCCTTCAAAGCAGCAAAATGAATCACGGCCCGTATATCCGAATGACGGGCAAAGAAATCCCGTGTAACCTCCCCATCAGTAAGGTCTATCTCTTCAAACTCGGGACGTATCCCCGAGATCTTTTCTATTCCGTCCAGCACGTCCATACTCGAATTCACGAGATTGTCAGCAATAATTACATCATAACCATTTTTCTGAAGTTCGACTACCGTGTGGGAACCTATATACCCTGTACCTCCTGTCACAAAAATTTTCATACGCCAATAATTTTATCTCAATTTATAACATTCTGAGTGTCTGCAATAGACACAACAAAGTAAATAATAATAATCCGAAATGCCTAAAATGAGTTTGACAACCTTACGTTTTTTCTTACCTTTGCAGCATGAATAAATATGTTGAACACATTGAAGAATTGCTCTATCTACATGATTGCGTGATCGTTCCGGGATTCGGAGGGTTCATTTGTGACTACACGTCCGCAAGCATCAACGAGAAAACGGGGACCATCGTTCCCCCGTCTAAAAAAGTCGTGTTCAACAAGTACCTGAAACAAAATGACGGACTTCTGATTGATTGGATCGCACGTAAAGAACAGATCGATTACGAGAAAGCGCAACGACGTCTGGCTCTATTTTGTGAAGAGATCAAGGTACGTTTGAACCAGAAACAAAAAATAGACTTCGGAACAATCGGAATCTTTTCGGTCGACCGTCGATTCAACGTTCTCTTCGAATCCAAGAACCACAACTTCCTGCCGGACGTGATCGGTATGGAATCTTTGCCTTTGGCAACTGTCAACGGGAAAAAGATCCGTAAAACTCAAGATGAACTGATTAACACTGAATCCGGTAACCTCGTTACCCGTTTATTCAAATTCGGTTTATCGGCAGCCGTCGTGGCCGGAATCGTGGTGATTTCCCAACAGGACATATTCCAAGGAAACGGAATGACGAACATGACAAACATACAACCCTCCTCGGTGAAAAACAAAACAATCATCGTGGATGACCCTGCCGTGATCTCTCCGAACTATGACTTCGTGGATTATGACCCGGCTATTGATCTGCCCGGACTGTCAGTTTCACGATAAGCACAATCAAATAAGCCGGAAAAACAATAAACAACGCTATCCACTTCAATAACAGGAAGAGTACCACGAGTATTCCCCAGAACCTCCAGTTCCATTTTTTCTTGAAATCATAACAAGAAATCAAAATATAAACGGGGATCATACAAGATAACGCATTCACACCCCAAACAGCAAAACCGACGATCACGGTCCCCAAGAAACAATATAAAAGAGCATTCTCGTTCCACGAAAAGCTGATTAACTTCAACGAGAACATCGGGATTTCACTGATCAGCAAAATGGCCAGCACCAAGGCAAAAAGAGCCAGTAGCCACGGTTTCCCCCACATCGCCATGAAAAACTCTTCCTGATGATAACGGGTAAATACCAACATCACCCAAAACAAGGCGTTCGACGGGGTCGGCAAACCGATAAACGAATGAGTTTGCCGCACATCCAGATTAAACTTAGCCAAGCGATAAGCCGAGAAAGCCGGAACCAGAAACGGCACGTACATAAGCGCCCCTTGCCAGGAATTCACCGCAAACAACTCCCCGCCACTATATCCCAAATCGCGGATCAGGAAAAAAGCCATTACAGAAGGCATTACCCCGAAACTAACCATGTCGGCCAAGGAATCCAGCTCCTTACCCATTTCCGACTTCACGTGCAGTAATCGAGCGGCAAAACCATCAAAGAAATCAAATACCATCGCCAAAATCACAAGCCAAGCAGCAAGATACAGATGCCCGTGGAAAGCAGCATAAATAGCCACCGTGCCGGACGTAACGTTCAAACAGGTAATCAGATTAGGTATATGTTTCTTCATGGTATTACTTTTTATGATCTGAACACGAAAATAGTTCTTTTTACGATAGATAAACCACATTTTTATTACTTTTGTTGCAAATTCGTTTTAGATATGGCTAAATTTCTCATTATCAGGTTCAGCTCCATCGGAGACATCATCCAATGCATGAATGTCGTAAACGGCATCAAGAACCATTTCCCCAATGCTGAAATCCACTGGATTGCCCGAAAAGACATGGGTTCCTTTCTTAACATGGATAAACGCATCAACCGGGTATGGGGATTCGATAAGAAAACGGGATTCAAAGGTTTACTACAAATGGCCCGTCAACTGAAAGCCGAGAAATTCGATTATATCTACGATGCTCACAGCAACATACGCTCCAACATCTTGAAAGCCATATTGCTCCCACCCCTTTACTACCTTTTTCCAAGAGGACCACGCTACACCTTGCGCCACAAAGACCGCTGGAAACGATTCTTGCTTTTTAAACTACGGATAAACAAATTCGACAAGCCGTTCCGGGGAATCATTTCTTACCAAAAACCACTAGCCACATGGGGAATCACGAATTTTGAATCCGATTATAGTGATTGGAATTTTCCGGCAGAATACGAGGAACGTTTTCACCATACGCTTACCCCGAAAACTATCACGCTCGTCCCTTCCGCCAACTGGGAAATGAAACGTTGGCCGGTCAGTAACTGGCAACAAGTGATCCAACTTATGCCCGACTACCGTTTTATCATTCTAGCAGGTCCGACCGACACATTCTGCGAGACCATCAAGGCCATCGCTCCCGAAAGAGTTAACAACCTAGCAGGAAAAACCAGTCTATTGGAATCCTGTTACCTCGTGAAGCAATCCAACCTCGTGATCAGCGGGGATACCGGATTTCTTCACGCCGCTGACCTGTTCCACACGAAAGCCATCGCCTTGATGGGTCCCACGGCCTTCGGCTACCCCACGGGCAAACAAGTCGAAGTCATCGAGGTCGATCTTCCCTGCCGCCCCTGTACCAAAGATGGCCACGGCAAATGTAAACAATCCATATGGCAAAAATGTATGGTCGACATTCTCCCCAAACGAGTAGTCAACACAGCCCTAAGAATTTTAGATTTTAGGATTCCAGCCGCAAGGAGCTGACGCTTATTATGTGATTCAGTGATTCCCTCTCGCTAACCAATACTTTTTTGATCATAAATCATAAACTATTCCGTTTTCCATCTTCAATTATCTTGTTTTAGTACCACATAAAACGTCGTACCTTCATTCTCCACACTTTCAAAAGTAATCGAGCCTCCCATCGCTTCTATAATCTTGTAGGACATCGCTAATCCTAATCCTGTACCTCCAGACTTTGTCGTGAAATTAGGCTCAGATATACGATCCCGGATACTTTCCGGAATCCCACAACCGTTATCTTTAACAAGCAATATGATCTTACCTAACACCGTTTTCAGCCGCACCAACACGTGTCCTTCCCGTCCTTCCGGGATACTCTGTTCCGCATTCTTCAATAAATTCACGATCACCCGATTTACTTGATCTCGATCACCATACACAGAAACATTCGGCTCTATATCACATTCCATGACATCCACGTTCTCATAGAACAACTTTGCACAACTGTTTACCAGTTCACTCAGGTCGAACCACTCGTTATTCGCCTCTTGTAACTTGGCAAAATCAGAGAAAGCCGAGGCAATCGATGCCATATGATCAATCTGTTCGATCAACACGGCTGAAATATCCTTAAACCGCTGGCGCACTTCCTCCATATCCCCCTTCTGCAACGTGCGTTGCATAAACTGCAAATTCAACTTCATCGGGGTCAACGGGTTTTTGATCTCGTGAGCAATCTGCCGAGCCATTTCCCGCCAAGCACTTTCCCGTTCCGACTTCGCCAACTTCTTCACGTTCGCCTCCAGCTTATCAACCATCTCGTTATACTCCTTCACCAGCATACCGATTTCATCCCGCTCGTGGTACACGATCTTCTCGTTCTTTCCCCCCACCCTCATCTGACGTAGTTTCTCATTCACCACTTGTAGCGGTTTCGTGATCCGTTCCGCCACGATACTCGACAGGATAAAGGCAAGTACCATCACGATCATGGCAATATTCACCGCAATAATCACTATCAACAAAATATCCTTATTCAGCTCCTCCCCACGGGTAAAATACGGGATACTTAACACATACCTCTCCCCATTTTCCAGCACCAATGGCATATACACGGCCATGTATGTCAACTCCACAATTTTCTCATCTTGAACAAAATTAATTTGTTCTTTTTTAACAATCTGCTCAAAAGCCTTTGGGTTCAACAAAGCTCCATCAAACCCTTTCTCAAATATCACGGGCCGAGAAGTCGCCACGAGAGCTCCATCCCAGTTATAGATATTAATATCTACCCAAAGTACCTCTGACATATCTTTTAACTTCTTCAATATCTGGGGACACCTTGCAGCATCTACACAATCATTATGCTCCAATTCATCTGTTATATACCGAGACACCTCTATCACCTTCGAACTGTGCCGACGTTCAAAACTCTCGGCATTCACAATAATACTCATAATTGTCATGATCAAGAACAACGCACCAATCAAAGTGATAATATTCTTTTTAATTCTCAACGTGAGACTCGTCTGCCGGAAACTTCCCCATCCCCCATCAAACCGGAAAAACATCCCGTAAGAAGTCAGGATTGCACTAACAAAAATAGCGTACAACAAATTCAAGTAGTAAAGTGCGAACACGTCATCCCCCAAACTCACAATACACACCCCGTCATTCTCCACGGGAATCACCATGTGTGAAAATCCGTCCATGTTCATAATCCGGGCGTGTTCGATCTTCCCGAAACGCTCCAAATAACGTGGATAACTAAAGTCCCCCTTGGAATCCACCAGTATCCCACTTTTGTACTTTGCATAAGAATAAGGATAACGCGCCTCTTTCTCCACACCGATCTCCCTCGATAAAATTTGAGCATACCCGATCCCTTCATGGCGATTTTTCGACTCGAAACGAATATACACGCAACTACCACCCCGAGGTGTAGAAAAAGAAAAACGACCGAGATACTCAACTACCCCGTCAAAATCCTTTATGTAGAAAAACGAAGTGTAACCGATACGAGTTCCCAAACTATCAATCAACTTATCGTAATACTCGTCACAACCATACTTTTCGGAAGTTGGCGTCAACAATATCGAATCCCGAGGATCACATATCATCGCCTGACAAGCATAGTAAAATCCCGTCATATCCAGTAATTCGTTTGAAATACAAGCAGACAACAAATCCGAATCCCCCAACTTCACCAGTGAATCCACCTTTTGGCTTTGCTTTATTTCATTATTGATTTCCAGTAATTTATGTTCAAAAATTGGATCTCTTTCCTTGATAATCTCGTTCGCAAAACTTGCCCTCACCCCTTGTTCCCGATGGATCTCGCTACTCTTTGCCAGAAAAATGATATAAATACAGACCACCACGAGTGCGATCATAAAAATACTCTTTTGGGCATCCTGTTTCATCAAATACACCCCTAGAATAAACAACAGGTAAAGCGATAACGGAAAAAGACACTCCAACGGGGACAAAGAGAAATTAAAAAAATAGCAAAGCGCTGCACAAAAAACAAGTACACCAGTTACCCCAAAAAACGCTTGACTGATAGAGAATAAATTCTGAAAATAACGCACAGAACTGTTGATCAGCACGATAAATCCCATCCCGGCAATAATCAAGGTGATAAAAGCCACGATCGACGAGAAATCGACATTAATAAGACGGGCTATATTCAAGCTGACCTGCGTACTCTCGATCAACGTGTTAATCGAAAAGTGTAACAAATTCGTGTAAAAAAACACGCCTATCACGAATCCCACAAGGAATATATATTTATAACGCACCAAACGGGGCTCGTCATACTTTATTTTCAGCTTGTTAAAGGTAATAAAAAAATAATGTGCCAGACAGAACATTGTGACAAACAAATCCCCCACCGACACGATTAACCGTCCCCCAATCTGACTCGCCGTGAAAATAGGTAGAGAATAAAGCACTTGCGGAACCTTGTAATCAACCATCAAGGAACGCAACAACACAATGAGAAAAAAGAAACCGAACACGTGGAATAATTGCATCCGGAACGACCGGGCCCGGTCCAAAGATATTTCGTAAGCATAGAACAGCAGGAGAAGGAACATGATGTAAGGAATCAACAGAAAATAAGTGGGTACAACATCCCCACGCTCCACCTGACTCTCGATCTTGAACAACGGTCTCCCGTCCCGGTTGTACACGAGCTGTCCCCCTTTTTCCCACGCTTCCCGAATAATCACCTTACTCGCATCATCCAAGTTCTCACCTAACGACGGGTTAAAATGACTTTTCACGTAATTACTCGAATACGGGTAATCCTCCTTTATAAACAAGAGCGCATAATAAACCGTATCCCCGACGGCATGTTTACGAACATCAAAATAAAGATTATTAATTTTCACGAAATCACTCCCCGAAGACAATATCTCGTACAAACGAGGCGATCCCACTCTCTCGTTACTCCAATAAACTAACTTACTCCCCTTAAAGCCAACTAGCACTGACTGCTTACCTTTCCATTCCGGCTTTTTCCGCTCTGCCTCGTGATCCAGTTTCCGCAAGTGATCATCAAGCCGCTTCTCCTCGAATTTCAACCGTTCTTGAAAAAGAAACAATTTCTTGTCCGCAGACCAATCATTCAGAGAAAACTCCCACAAAGAGCCCACGATCAAACAGAACATGGCAAGTGATAGTACAAGCCAAAACTTCTTCATGCTTTTCACCCTCGCTTTATTCATGATGATAAGGTTCTCCTTTCAATATAGTCATTGCCCTATATAATTGTTCCGTGAAGATCATCCTCACCATTTGATGAGAAAAAGTCATCTTGGATAGTGATATTTTCATATTTGCACGTTTATATACTTCTTCCGAAAAACCGTAAGGCCCCCCGATAATAAATACAAGTCGTTTCATACTTGTCAGCATCTTCTGTGCCAAAAAGTCCGCAAAAGCCTTCGAAGTATACTCGTTTCCTTTCTCATCCAACAAAATCACGTAATCCGCCGCCTCCAACTGCCCCAACAACAATTCTCCCTCACGTTCTTTTTGTTGTATCTCACTCATGTTTTTCGTGTTCCGCACATCCGGAATCACCTTCATTTCGTAAGGGATATAATATTTCAAACGTTTCTCGTACTCGGCAATCCCCGCCCGTACAAACTCCGCATCTGTCTTTCCTATCACTAACAAACAAATTTTCACACCACGAATTTTATCAATTATACTAATAAGTTCATCTACACGCAAATGTAAATAAATTTACGGTATCTCCCATGAACCATCAAAAAAAAGCCCTCCAATATTTGCCCGAATTTCAATAAAACACTATATTTGCACCCGTTAAAGGCTAACCACTTTAACACACGCAAGTGTAGGTCCTATAGCTCAGCTGGTTAGAGCACCTGACTCATAATCAGGGGGTCCTTGGTTCAAGCCCAAGTGGGACCACTTCAAAATGAAGCAGTTACAAAATCAAAAATGTAACTGCTTTTTTGTTTTTATATGGTTTTTGGCATGAAAAATGGCTTTAAAGTCAACCAGAACGTCAACCAGAAAGTTAGATAGTGTACCAAAAAGTGTGTAAATTCTATCTATTTTCCTTTTTGCAAATCTATTCATTTTTAATAAAATAATCTTGATTCTAAAAAATTATA
>JAHZBN010000017.1:0-66160 GCA_019423345.1 Butyricimonas sp.
TAGATTTGCAAAGATGAAAAAAGAAAGGATTTACACACTTTTTGAAACACTATCCTGTGAAATCGACAAATGTCCGACTTTCCCGAATTTTTTTGCAATAATTACTTATTTCCACGTGTTCTGGATGAACTTTATAACGGGCGAGCGCTTCGGTATCGGCAAAAGTAGAGATTAGGACCGCATCGTATGCCATATCGGATTCCTTTTCATTGATTCCGACCTGTAATGATATGATTTCCGGAACGATACCGACTAGTCTTTCCAAGTTTTCTTTCATGATTAACGCGTTCTCTGCTTTTGTTTTTCCTTCGGCAAACTCCTTGAGTTTCCACATGACAATATGTTTTAGCATACTTTTTGATTTTAAATAATACGTTGCAAAAGTAGTCTTTTATAAAAAATAAAACTAATTTTGGATGCAAGGGAGATCAGGTGGGGATTGAAAAATAAATATAAAACAAACGAGTTATGGTGGAGAAGGCCAAAAAATCAAAAGTATCAAAAGATCATGCTGTTACAGATATAAATTTCAAGTTCAAGAGTATTCGCACAAGTTGTAGTGCGGTAATTGATTTTACCGGAAAAAAGCATTATCGTACAGTTTTTCGCTTGAACGAGGTCGAAACTTTGTTCGTGGACACAGAAGTGATAAATAAACAGTTTGATGAAAAAGCTTGGGATGCGGAGATTGTGGCGGCTTTGATATATATGCATGGAGAGCAACCTGTACTAGTGGCACAAAAAGGAGGAAAAGTTACTATTCCCGAAACGGAGTCTGTTTTTCAGTTTTCAACTGCTTTTTCTGTTGAGGACTTTACTGACTTTAGGTTTCAAGAAGGTGCTTATCGGGTACAGATGATGATAAACGGGCAAGCCGGAGTGTCGGATGAAATTCATTTGTTGGAACCGCATGATTTGTTTCGGGATTATTTTCAATTGTTGGATATTGGGTTTGACAAATGCGTGGAGGAGGCTCCTGATATGCAGCGTCCTCACTCGTATCAGGCTTTTTCAGCCACAGGATTGAAAGACGTACGGTTCTATCTGGTGGCAGAGAATTTTTTATCGAGTGAATGGATGTATGAATTTTTGATTAACGTATTTGACGCTAACGGAATACTAAAAGCTAATCGAGTAGCTAAAGGGAATTATTATATTCCGAATCGGGAAGGAAAGCGTTTGCTTTGTTTCGCCTTGGATTTAGGAGCAGGATTGAGTAATTTTTGGGAAGAAGGGAAATACAGGGTTGAAGTATTGTGTTTTGATCAGCCTGTGATTCAATTGGAGTTTTCGATTGGGGAACAGGATTTACCCTACAATTTTACCGACGAAATTGCCAGAATCAACGGGCAGGTACATGAAGTGGCTGGAGAACCCTCAACTCCACAAGATAAGGAAGAGGCTCTATCCCGTTTGTATCAGTTAGTAGGATTGCGTAAGGTGAAAGAGGAAATTACCCGGATGTATGAGTTGGCGGAATTCGTGAAAATGCGACAAGAGAACGGTTTTAACGATAAACTTCCGGTTTTGAATATGATCCTTATGGGGAATCCGGGAACAGGTAAACATTTGGTTACCGAGATCACGGGAGAGATGTTTTACCGTTTGGGAGTACTATCAAACGGTAAAGTACATCGGTATAAGAGAGAGGATTTTACCCGTCCGGGAGTGGCCGCAGAAGAACAATTGATTCGGGATGCTATCACGAAAAGTATCGGAGGTATTCTGTTGATTGAGGATGCAGATGAATTGTACCCGACAAATGACCCGAATGATCCGGCTATGCGTATTTTTAGCGTGTTGTTGGGAATTTTAGAGCAGGAACAACCTTCTTTGTTGGTTGTCATGGCGGGCGATGTAATGGCATTGCAGGCTATTACAGAAGGAATTCCCGGTGTGAAGAAATGTTTCCCTTACCAATTTGTATTTGATGATTATTCGGCAGAGGAATTGATGGAAATTACTCATCAAATGTTGGAGAAACGACAATTTAAGTTTACCCCGGAGGCAGAGGATAAGTTTTCCGATATGTTGAGGGATTGTTGTTCCGTGAGGGAATCCGGTTTTTCCAATGGCAGGTTTATAGAAGAGCGACTGGATGATGCCTCGACACGGATGGCCAAGCGATTGATGGCAAATCACAAGGGTACACATACAAAGGAAGATATGATGTTGATTCAGGTGGGAGATATCGAAACGCTGGAACAACCGGATCCTAGTAAATCCGTTGATGCATTGAATGATTTGATTGGATCTAAAGAATTAAAAAACAGCTTGATTAGCTATATTAATTATATCTATTTTATTCGGGAAAGACAAAAACATGGTTACGCAGATGTGATTCCACCTTTACATATGCTGTTCACCGGGAACCGAGGGACTGGGAAAACAACCGTGGCCCGAATGCTTGGGGAGATATTCGAGTCGGCTGGGATTCTGGAAAGTTCTATGGTGACTGTCAGGAGCAGGGGAGAAATTATCGGAGATGGTTCCATTCCTCCACAACAGATTGCCATGTATATTTTCGAACAAGCAAGAGGGGGTATTCTTTTCTTGGAAGATGCTCACACCTTGTTTCAAGATAATGTGGGGGCTGCGGCATTGAGTGTCATTTTCGGGCAATTGTCACCTACCGATAATGGAGACACCATTGTTATATTGAGCGGAGACCCGGAAGCGATGGATAAAGCTTTGGCCGGAAATCCGAGAGTGAAGTCTCTTTTCCCGTATCATTTCCATTTTTCCGATTACACGCCGGAGGAGTTATTGGAGATAGCGATTCAGAAGGTTGCAGAGAAGAATTATACCCTGCATCCGAAAGCGAAAGAGGCATTTAGAAACTTGGTATCCCAAGTATGTAACGAGCACGATAAATTCTTTGGAAATGCTTTATTTGTCGAGAAGATGGTAGATAAAGCCATTCACAACCTATCTGCTCGAACCATGAAGATCAGGAAAGAGCGGGAACTTACTCGAAAGGAGATTACAACATTGATGGCCGTGGATATTCCAACGGCAACTTCCGAGCTACCCAATTCTTATAAAGATACCTTCGACGAGAAAGAGATTGCTTCAGCTTTGAAGGATCTGGATCACATGGTGGGACAGACGAAACTCAAAAAACAGATTCATGATTTCGTGGATTTAGCTCGTCATTATAATCAACAAGGGACGAAACTGAATACCCGTGTATCATTACAATGGTGCTTTACCGGGAACTCCGGAATGGGAAAAGGAACGGTCGCCCGGATTATTGCTCGTATTTATAAAGCTATGGGGATTATAGATAAGAGTGAGGTTACGAGTTTTAAAGTAGAACGTTTACTCGGATTGACCGAGGAAGATGCTATACAAAGTATCGGTATGGCTCTATTACAATCGAAAGGAGGGTTATTTTTCTTCGATGAAGATTCCAGTAGTCTGAATGACGTTTCCGGTTTCCGGGATCGGGTAAGGGCGATTCTTGTGAACCAGTTGGCAACACAACCGGGGGCTTATAACGTGATATATGCGAAACAAGATCCTCCCCGTCAGATTATCAATGACGAGGTTGAAAAGGTTTCTGACATGATTAATATTCTTGTTTTTGAGGATTATACAGCTGATCAGTTAATGGAAATATTGAAACGTGATCTTGCCACGGATAATACCCGGATGACAAGAACAGCTCAACAACACATGGAACAATTTATATCTTATATTGTCGCGAATAAAAAACGTAGTCATGCTAGTGCCCGATTAATCAAACTGGTTGCAGAGATGATGATTCGGAATCGGATACAGCGCTTGGCTCAGAACAAGAAAGCGAATAATGTGGATGTGAAACATTCGGTCACGAAACAGGATGTTGAAATGTTCACGCCTGCCATGTTGGATAGTATGACATCAGAAAGGAATACAATCGGGTATAAGCAATGAATCGCAGAATACTTCATCTTGCTATTCCTTCTATCGTGTCTAATATTACCGTTCCTTTGTTGGGATTGGTAGACGTGACGATTGTGGGACATTTAGGAGCGACAGCCTATATTGGTGCCATTGCGGTGGGTGGATTGTTATTTAATATTCTTTACTGGAATTTCGGTTTCCTACGAATGGGTACCAGTGGGCTGACTTCACAGGCATACGGTCGGAAAGATAAAAATGCTGAAATACGGGTACTCGTACAGGCGGTGAGTGTCGGTTTATTTTCAGCCTTGGCCATGCTGATTCTGCAATACCCGATAGAACGACTGGCTTTTCGGTTATTGGACACAAGTGCGGAGGTGGAACAATATGCGGTCACGTATTTTAGAATTTGTATTTGGGGAGCTCCGGCGGTGTTGGCACAATACGGTTTTACTGGGTGGTTTATCGGAATGCAGAATTCCCGTTACCCGATGTATATTGCCATTGTGATGAACGTGATTAATATCGTGTGTAGTTATTGTTTTGTCTTTTTGTTCGGGATGAAGGTGGAAGGCGTAGCTTTGGGGACAGTTGTCGCACAATATTCAGGGGTGATAATGGCTTGTTGGTTGTGGTTTTATAATTACAAAGAATTGCGGGGACGGAGCACGTTTAGAGGAAGTCTTCAATTGATAGCTATGCGGCGTTTTTTTGCCGTGAACCGAGATATATTTCTTCGGACACTTTGCTTGATCGGGGTAACAACATTCTTTACTTCAACAGGAGCTCGTCAAGGAGATGTAATTCTAGCTGTTAATACATTGCTCATGCAGTTGTTTACCTTGTTTTCTTATATCATGGACGGTTTTGCATATGCGGGGGAAGCTCTGTCGGGGCGTTACGTGGGAGCCTGTAATTTGGTACAATTGAAACGGGCCGTGAAGGCTTTGTTCGGCTGGGGAGTCGGTTTGTCGTTGGTTTTCACGTTATTGTACGGGATTGGAGGTGAGAATTTCTTGCGATTATTGACGAATGACACGCTCGTGATAGAGACCGCCGGACATTATTTCTACTGGGTATTAGCTATCCCGTTAGCAGGATTCGCTGCCTTCCTGTGGGATGGAATTTTGATCGGAGCCACGGCTACCCGTTTTATGCTATGGGCCATGCTGGTGGCTTCCGGTAGTTTTTTTGTGATCTATTATTGTTTCTCAGGGGCTACGAATAACCATATATTGTGGTTGGCTTTTCTGGTTTACCTGGCACTACGTGGGGGTATGCAGACTTTATGGAGTCGAAAGGTGTTCACTTTAAAATATCTCCAAAGTCTGAGATCATAAATTGAAGGTCGGATAAGTTTATTTGCCCGCTTTTTATTATATTCGCGGTGCAAATACGTGTAGTTGAAAATAAACAAATAAAACACATGGCTATAGTATTCTATCAAAAAGATGCAACAGTGTATGCCGTACACTATAAAGAATCGGAAAATCCTTTAGATGTAAGTAAGTTAGAATGGTTATTTAGTGGGGCTAAGAAAGTTCAAAGCGATTCACTGGAAAGCTTTTTCGTGGGACCTCGTCGGGAAATGATTACCCCGTGGAGTACTAATGCCGTGGAGATTACTCAGAATATGGGTATTTCCGGAATCTTGCGAATAGAGGAGTTTACTCGTGTGGAAGATGAAAAAGCGGCTTTTGACCCGATGCTACAAGCATTTTACAAAGGTCTGAATCAAGATACGTTTACCATTGATAAGAAACCGGACCCGATCGTGTATATCGAAGATATCCGGGCATATAACCAACAGGAGGGATTGGCACTGAATGAAGATGAAATCTCTTACCTGGAAGGTCTGAGCAAAAAATTAAACCGTCGGTTGACAGATTCCGAGGTATTCGGTTTTTCACAAGTGAATTCTGAGCATTGCCGTCATAAGATTTTCGGAGGTACGTTTATTATTGATGGGGAAGAACAGGAAGAGTCTTTGTTCTCCATGATCAAGAAAACTTCCCGAACGAATCCGAACCGGATTGTTTCGGCCTATAAAGATAACTGTGCTTTCATTGAAGGACCAGCCACGGTGCAGTTTGCCCCGGCAACACCGGACAAACCGGATTTCTACACACAAAAAGATATTAACACGGTTATTTCGCTTAAAGCGGAAACTCATAACTTTCCGACCACGGTAGAGCCTTTTAACGGGGCGGCAACCGGTTCCGGTGGTGAGATCCGTGACCGTATAGCCGGGGGACAAGCATCACTTCCGTTGGCTGGTACGGCTGTTTACATGACGTCATATCCGCGCTTGGAGGCAGGTCGTCCTTGGGAATCGGCTATTGATCCTCGGAAATGGCTATACCAGACTCCGGAAGATATTCTGATCAAGGCTTCTAACGGGGCATCAGACTTTGGAAATAAATTCGGACAACCCCTTATTGTGGGGTCCGTGTTCACGTTCGAGCATGAGGAGCATGAAAAGACATATGGTTACGATAAAGTAATCATGCAGGCAGGTGGTATCGGTTTTGGTAATAAAGAACAAGCCATGAAAAAGACCCCGGAAGTTGGCGAACAAGTAGTTCTGCTAGGGGGGGATAATTACCGCATCGGAATGGGTGGTGGTGCCGTTTCTTCAGTGGATACCGGAGTATATGCCAACGCTATCGAATTGAATGCGGTGCAACGTTCCAATCCGGAAATGCAAAGACGGGTATGTAATGCCATCCGGTCTATGGCCGAAAGCGATGTTAACCCGATTGTTTCTATTCATGACCACGGGGCAGGAGGACATTTGAATTGCTTGTCCGAGTTGGTGGAGGAAACAGGTGGATTGATTCACTTAGAGAAATTACCTGTTGGTGATCCTACTCTTTCTGATAAAGAAATCGTGGGAAATGAATCCCAAGAACGGATGGGCCTCGTGATGAAAGCAAAGGACGTGGAGATTTTGCAGCGTGTGGCCGATCGGGAACGGGCTCCGATGTACGTGATCGGGGAAACTACAGGAGATCATCGTTTCGTGTTTGAGGATGCCAGAACCGGAGAGAAACCAATCGATTTGGAGATGACGGATATGTTTGGAAATCCCCCGAAAACAGTTATGGAGGATAAAACCAAAAGAGAACATTTTGCTGATGTCGAATATAGTGAAGATAAAGTTGAAGAATATATCGAGCAAGTTTTGCAGCTTGAGGCTGTTGCTTGTAAGGATTGGTTAACAAGTAAAGTTGACCGTTCTATTACTGGTCGTGTGGCTCGTCAGCAATGTGCCGGACCTTTACAGTTGCCTTTGAATGACTTGGGTGCCATGGCTCTCGATTATCGTGGAGAAAGAGGTATCGCAACTTCCATCGGACACGCTCCGGTAGCTGCATTGGCAAACCCGGCTTGTGGTTCGAGACTAGCTATTGCAGAGGCCTTGACAAATTTGGTTTGGGCTCCTATCGAGCAGGGAATTAAAGGTGTATCACTGTCTGCTAACTGGATGTGGCCTTGTAAGAATGCAGGGGAAGATGCTCGTTTATATAAAGCTGTACAAGCTGCCAGTAATTTTGCCATCGAGTTGGGAATCAATATCCCGACAGGAAAAGATTCTCTCTCCATGACGCAAAAGTATGGCAAGGATAAGGTGTACGCCCCCGGAACCGTGATTATTTCTACCGTGGGTGAGGTTACTGATGTGAAGAAGATAGTTTCTCCGGTACTGAAACCGGATCAGGATTCTGAAATCGTGTATATCGATTTCTCTTTTGATAAATTGCAATTGGGCGGTTCCAGTTTTGCCCAAGTGTTGAACCGGGTAGGTAAAGAGACCCCGGATGTAAAGGATTCTGATTATTTCGTGAATGCTTTTATGGCAATACAGCGTTTGGTTGGGGATGGGTATGTTTTAGCCGGACACGATATTTCTGCCGGAGGTATGATCACGACCTTACTGGAAATGTGTTTTGCCGACAATCGCTTGGGATTGGATATCGATTTCTCTTACTTGGCAGAGAAGGATATCGTGAAAATTCTGTTTGCAGAGAATCCGGGGGTACTTGTACAGATCAAGGATTGCAAGAAGGTTGCCGCTATCTTGGATGAAGCGGGAGTGGCTTACAATTTCTTGGGACGTTTGGGGAAGGCCGGAAAGTTGAAAATCAAGAAAGACAGTAAAAACTTCCACTTGGATATCCCGTCATTAAGAGACTTGTGGTTTAAGACATCTTATTTGTTGGATCGTCGTCAGAGTGGCAATGAGTTGGCCCTTGAAAGATATAAAAACTATAAGAATCATGATTTGAAATACAAGTTTACACCTTCATTCAGCGGTAAGCTTTCCCAATATGGATTGGATGTTAACCGTGTTAAACCTTCGGGCATAAAAGCTGCCGTTATCCGGGAGAAAGGATGTCAGTGCGAGCGGGAAACGGCTTGGGCGATGTACTTGGCCGGTTTTGACGTGAAGGATGTTCACATGACAGATCTTGTTTCCGGAAGAGAGACTTTGGAAGATGTGAACTTTATCGTGTTTGTTGGTGGGTTCTCGAACTCGGACGTGCTTGGTTCAGCTAAAGGATGGGCCGGAGCTTTTAAATATAACGAAAAGGCTCGGATGGCTTTGGAAAATTTCTATAAACGTGAAGATACTTTGAGCTTGGGTATTTGTAACGGTTGCCAGTTGATGGTTGAGCTTGATTTGGTATATCCGGAACATGGCGAGAAAGTAAAGATGCTGCATAATGCTTCCCACAAACTGGAATCTGCTTTCTTGAGCGTGGATGTCGTGGAGAGCAATTCCGTGTTGTTGAAGTCATTAGTCGGATCTCGTTTAGGAATCTGGGTTGCTCACGGAGAAGGACAATTCCAATTGCCTTATGGACAGGAAGAATATAATATTCCACTTCGATATAGCCATGACACTTACCCGGCGAACCCGAATGGATCACCTTTTGCCACGGCAGCTATTTGTAGTAAAGACGGACGTCACTTGGCAATGATGCCTCACTTGGAACGTTCTCTTCACCCGTGGAACTGGGGATATTATGCAGAGGATCGGAATGAAGATGAAGTCAGCCCGTGGATTGAGGCGTTTGTAAATGCGCATTTGTGGATTGAAGAGCATAAATAATATAAATCTTAGGAATCAAAATAGGAGGGAGTACTTTACACAAAGGTACTCTTTCTTATTTTGACATTAATTATCCCTGATAAATTTTCTTTTTATGGGGAATATAATGAGCCTATTTTTGATTATTATTCTTACTTTTGCCGAAGTGTAAAAAAGTACGATCAATATGGATTTGCTCAAGAAAAGAATCTTACAGGATGGAAAATGCTTTGAAGGTGGCATTTTAAAAGTGGATAGTTTTATTAATCACCAAATGGATCCGATTTTAATGAAGTCGATCGGGGTAGAATTTGTGCGTCGTTTTGCGAATAAGGATTTTAATAAAGTGATGACCATTGAGGCTAGCGGTATCGCTCCGGCAATCATGGTGGGGTATCTTTTGGAATTGCCCGTGGTCTTCGCCAAGAAAAAGCAACCGAAGACGATGGAAAATATGATTTCAACGACGGTACGATCTTTTACAAAAGACCGGGAATATAATGTTTGTATCAGTAAAGATTTCTTGACAAAAGAGGATCGTGTGCTTTTTATCGATGATTTTCTTGCAAACGGGAATGCCGCAAATGGTATTATTGATTTGATTGACCAAGCGGGGGCACAATTGGTAGGCATGGGATTTATTATTGAAAAAGCCTTTCAACACGGAGGCGAAGTATTGAGAGAGAGGGGAATTCATGTCGAATCTTTAGCTATTATAGACAGTCTGGATAATTGTCAGATAAAAATAAGATAGTCCATATGAGTGAAACGACCAATCGTCAAGTTAGCTCGGCCATTATTTATGGAATAGAGGATCGTCCGCCTTTTAAAGAGGCTTTTTTCGCTGCATTACAGCACTTGTTAGCTATTTTTGTTGCTATTATAACTCCACCGTTAATTATTGCCGGAGCGTTGAATCTTGACTTGGAAACGACGGGTTTCCTAGTCTCTATGGCTCTTTTTGCCTCTGGTATCTCTACTTTTATTCAATGTAGGCGGGTTGGACCCATCGGAACCGGATTATTGTGTATTCAAGGAACAAGTTTCTCGTTCATAGGCCCGATTATATCTACCGGTTTGGCTGGTGGATTACCGTTGGTGTTCGGGGTGTGTATGGCAGGCTCTGTGGTAGAAATGCTGATAAGTAGAGTTTTGAAATATGCCAAGAAAGTTATTACTCCGCTGGTATCGGGAATCGTGGTAACATTAATCGGGATGAGTCTGGTGAAAGTTGGTATTACGGCTTGTGGAGGGGGTGTTATTGCTAAAGAAAACGGTACTTTCGGTAGTTTCGAGAATCTCGGCTTGGCTTTATTAGTGTTAGTTTTGATCATCTTTTTTAACCGGAGTAATAATAAATATCTACGGATGAGTTCCATCGTGATCGGGTTAGTCGTGGGATATGCTGTCGCTTATTTCATGGGTATGATCGACTTCTCTTCTGTACAGAGTTATTCCGGAGTAAATATTCCTGTTCCTTTTAAATACGGGTTAGCTTTTAGCTGGTCATCATTTATTGCCGTCGGGTTGATTTATATGATCACGGCTATTGAGGCTTATGGTGATATTACGGCTAACTCCATGATTTCGGGAGAACCCGTGGAAGGAGAGAAGTTTATTAAACGGGCTTCCGGGGGAATTCTTGCCGATGGTTTCAATTCTTTCTTGGCAGGGGCATTTAATTCTTTCCCGAATTCCGTGTTTGCCCAGAATAACGGGATGATACAATTAACAGGAGTGGCCAGTCGTTACGTGGGATATTATATTGCAGCTTTTTTAGTGATACTAGGACTTTTTCCTGCTGTTGGGCTGGTGTTCTCGTTAATGCCAGAACCGGTTCTAGGGGGAGCTACACTACTTATGTTCGGTACGGTCGCTGCTGCTGGAATCCGTATTATAGCCTCCCAGAATATAAATAGGAAAGCCACGCTGGTTATTGCATTAAGTTTCTCCTTGGGATTAAGTGTCGAATTCATTCCGGAAATATTGAATAGTTGTTCCGATACCATTAAAAACATATTCTCATCCGGGATCACGACGGGAGGTTTGACGGCAATTGTGTCGAATGTACTGATACACGTGAAAGAATAATTGTAAAAACAACCTATATGGTTGTTTTTCTAGAATTAACCAATAAGGTGAGTATGTATTAATTGGAACATTTGTACGTTTTACGATCGCCATCTTGTTAGGATTAATAATGATTAGATTAATTGCATAAAATGATAGGAATAGAAGAGATTTACCCTTTGGCTGTTGAATTCCGGCGTTATTTTCATCAACATCCGGAATTCGCCATGCAAGAAGTGGAGACGCAACGCTATATCGCGGAAGTACTGGAACGAAATGGAATCCCGTACCAAAAAGTGGGGACGGGATTAATTGCAACCGTGGGGAAAGGAGAGAAATGTATTGCAATCCGGGCTGATATGGATGCACTGAAAGTCAAGGAAGAAACCGGATTATCCTATTGCTCTCAAAATGAAGGCATGATGCACGCTTGTGGGCATGATATGCATATGGCTATGGTTTTAGGAGCAGCACTTGTTCTTAAATCTGGAGAAGACAAATTACAGGGAACGATAAAAATTATTTTTCAACCCAGTGAAGAGAAACGTCCGGGAGGGGCTCGTTTATTACTTCCCGAGCTTTTAAAAGAACCCGTTCCGCAAGCTATATTCGGACAACACGTTTTCCCGAACCTTCCGACCGGAACTGTCGGAATTCGTCCAGGGGCCTTTTTCGCCTCTTCAGATAATATTATTTTTTCCGTGGAAGGTAAAGGTACTCATGCTGCCATGCCACACATGGGCTCAGATCCCATATTGGCCACGGCTTGCTTGATACAATTTTACCAGACGTTGATTATTAAATTTCGAGATCCGTTGATCCCGGCGGTTCTTTCGATTACTTCTATCCATGGTGGCACGTGTAATAACGTAATTCCGGATCGCGTAGACGTGTTGGGAACCGTCCGGACGCATGACAACTCTTTACGGTATAAGATATTCGAATTAATCGAGGAAAAATCAAACTCCGTATGTGATTTGTACGGTTGTACATTCCATTTGGATAAAACTTGGAATGGATTGCCCGTGTTGGTGAATGATAAGAGTTTGACAGAATTTGTGAAGAAAAATGCAACAGATCTACTGGGAGAACAAAATGTGATTCTAATGGAGCATCTTACTCTAGGAGAAGATTTTGCCATTTACTTGGAGAAGATTCCAGGAGTATTCTGGGTCTTGGGTGTCCGTCCACCGGAACAGGAGAGTATGCCTCCTCTTCACAATCCGGGAATGGCTCCTGACGAGAATGCCATGAAAGCGGGTATTGCGCTAATGGTGGAAAATTGTGTCAGGATGTTGGGTTAATGAAATACTTAAGGATACATATTAAAAATCCCCAAGAGTTAGAACCTTGGGGATTTTTAGTCGTATATTTCGATGATTACTGTAAATCTGCAATATTTACTTCTATTGCTGCCGGATAAATTCTTTCTGGGTCGAAAAATGCAGCGCAACTGTTCACCATGTTTTTAAGTTGTGGTTTAACTTTTCCCTTGAAAGCCTCTTTTCCGTTTACTACCAATGTAATTTCCTTGCCCAAGTCTACCAGTTGATCATTCAAGTAAATGGTTATTTTTCCTTTAGTTGCGGGTTGATAGCTCTTTTCAAAATCCAGTTCGATTCCCCAATTCGGATCAATTTCTGTTGCTTTATAAGTAACTAAATCAACCTTTAAGGAAATATTATTTTCCTGTATATCCATTTCATAATGAGTTCTGGATTTCGTATCATCATTAGAACGTTCTTCAACAAATAAGTTATAGAATCCATTACGATACAGACCGTCCATTTCGAAGTTCTCCCAGCTTATATGCTTGGGATAAGGATTCCGGGTATATTGTTTCAACCAAGGGGTTGTAAGTTTGTAATCTATACCATGTCCCATACCGGGAATCAGTTCTATACGATGGATAAAGTTACCCGGATTGGCTTTTTCTAATTTATCAAATTCGTCTTTCGTGCGTTGCGTGAGTTTATTTCTGTAAAATCCCCTGTCATTTGCTCCTGTCAACAGAGAGAAGGCGATGTTTCTGCAATTTTCAACAGGAGCATTCTTCAGAGGTTCCCCTCCGGCCATCGGGCCTGCTGCAGCCAGATAATCCGCATAAAATGATGCTAACCGTTGACTACCGTATCCGCCTTCTGATATTCCGAAAAAGTAAACTTTATTGGGATTTATTTTTCCAGACACGAAAGCTAATCGTAGCATCTTTTCCCAAGCAAACTGCTTTGCCTTTTGCCACCAACGATAGTAATCGCCCATGTTCGGTATCTGAGGTATGAAGTAAACCGATGGCGCATCATCGAACTTTTGACATATGTTGATTCCTGTTCTCCATTCACTGGTTTTATCTCCAGAACCATGTGTGTATAGATATAATGGAAAACCACCTTCCGGTTCCGAGTCTCCCTTGTATCCCCAGTAATATGGCATGATTGCATTGGGTTCCAGTTCCTGCGGGAGAGTCCATTTCCCTGAATTTGCTTTTTCCAGTTTATCAAGATTAATCAATTTCTGCTCGGAGAATTTGTTATTTGCCTCCTTCCATGCATCCCACACGATTTGCTGCATCTTTTTCACATCGGTTGATTTGAGCCTGCTTTTGTCGTCATAGGCATCAGCATTACCTGACAGGTGACCGGAGAAATGGGTTGTGATTTTTTCTTTTGTTTTCACATCCTGTTTTTTCAAGGATACTTCTTGAGCCATGCTATAGTTAGAAAATACAAGGACTATTAACAAGCTCAACATTTTGAACGAATAAATGATATTTTTCATTTTGTTATTTATATTTTATCTTGTTGCAAAACTACAAAAAAATACGCAAAGATAACTTCTTTAGAGCCACTAGAGTATTTCTTGGATTCCCGGTAGTTTACATTATAGATAACCCGGTGTCTCACAGATAGGTTAACGATAGATTAACGATACGAACAATTGATTTTTAGGATAGAATATATTAAAATATAAATGAGATATTAACGAGAGTACGGAGAGATACCCGTGTGTCTGCGAGGCAAATATAAGGTATTGTACTCAATAAAAAATGACTGGCTAAATTTAACCAGTCACTTATAATCTATTACTAATCCTAAATTGTTACTTGTAAATTTTTCCGGAAAGTTCTCCGCGAAGAACCATCAGTCCGTTCATAGCTAATGCTCTCATTTCATCTTCACCAGCATATACTTTTATCGGAGCGATAAATCCGACCATCTCTCTCACGTAGTCAACCAAGAAGGGGTTGTGAGCAATTCCACCGGTTAACAGGATACCATCAACTTTACCTTTTAGTACAGTAGCCATTTCACCAATGGCTTTACCTACCTGGTAAGACATGGCATCTTGTACCAATTTATATTTCGGATCTTCTTTTGCCTTTATTTCTACTTCGTAAGCATCGTTTGTTCCAAGGTAAGCCACTAATCCACCTGCACCTTTCAACATTTTCTTGATTTCTGCTTCGGTTTTCTTACCGCTAAAACATAGTTTTACCAATTGACCGGTAGGAAGACTTCCTGAACGTTCCGGTGAAAAAGGACCATCACCATCTAAAGCATTATTCACGTCAATCACCCGTCCGTGATCATGCGCCCCAACAGAAACGCCTCCTCCAAGATGTGCGATAATCAAGTTTATATCTTCGTATTTCTTCCCAATTTCTTTCGCATAAGTCCGTGCTATTGCTTTTTGATTCAAGGCATGGAAGATAGATACTCTTGTGAAATCAGGATGTCCGGTCAAACGGGCTACATCTTGCAATTCATCAACCACTACGGGATCTGCGATATAAGCTTTTGTTCCGTTGTTAAGAGATTTTGCGATATCGTTTGCGATCAGACCACCTAAATTGGAGGCATGTTCTCCAAGAGGAGGATTATTCAAGTCGTTAATTAACGCCTCATTTACTTCATATACACCGGATTCAATAGGTTTAACTAAACCTCCTCTTCCAACGATTGCGTTGATTTCATTAATATTAAATCCAGCATTCTTCAGTTCGGAAAGAATAATATCTTTCCGGAATTGGAACTGTGAAGCCACGTTATCGAATTTTGCAATTTCCTCTGCGGAATGTTTGATGTTCTTTACAAATTTCTCTGTTTCATCTTCAAAGATTGCAATTTTCGTGGAAGTTGATCCCGGATTGATCGCAAGAATTTTAAATGACATAGTTTTAATTGTTATTTTAAATATTAATAATTATTCTTTTTCGCACGTTATGAGGCTGCAAAATTTATAAATTGTAAGCAAAACTCAAAGAAAAAGTGATGATTTATTTATAATAGAGAATCAATCCGAATAAGCAGATGAATAAAGAGTATCAATTATGGCTTGAGCGATAATTTTTAGGTAGTACGGTGCATTCTTTATGGAATCTTGAATAGAGCGAGCATACTGACTCATAGTGAACACTTTATCGAAGTGGGTAAGGACTTGTTTTTCTGTTAGTCCGACAACGGCATAAACTGGAACATTTTGTTGTTGACATAGGTTTGCAACTGTTCCCGGAATTTTACCGTGAAAGGACTGGGAATCAATTTTTCCTTCTCCTGTGATAACAATTCCGGCTTGTAAAAGATTGTCGTGGAAATGGGAGAGAGTCAGGCAATATTCGGACCCCGAAACAAGTTGTGCATTTAGTAAAGCGTGCATGGCCGCCGTGATTCCACCCGCGGCACCTCCATGTTTCAACCGGGTTACATCTTTACCTGTATTCTGTTTTAATAAAATACTCCAAAGGCACAATTGATTGTCAAGCATGACAACTTGTTCTGGAGATGCTCCTTTTTGTGGGGCAAACACAGCGGCTGCACCTTCCGGTCCACAAATTGTATTATCAACATCACATAGTATAGTAATGTGAATTCCTTTAAACCTTTTCTGCAATAATTCGATATTAATATCTTTAATATCTGTAATATAATTTCTATTCAGAGAGTCATTGACAATTATCAATCCCATTTCTTGCAGAGCCCCTGTACCACCATCCACGCTGGCACTTCCACCAACACAAAGAATCAAATTGGTCGCTCCTTGAGAGAGGGCATGATTGATTAAAACACCGAACCCAGCCGTGTTCGTGTTCAAGATATCATATTCCTCTCGTTTCAAATGTTTCAGACCACAAGCTTCGGCTAATTCAATGATAGCTGTGCTGTCTTTTAAGTAATACGAGGCAAAATGCTCACGTCCCAAGGCATCTACCGTTTTCGTCTTGATAGGGAATGCATGAAGGTAATGTGCTACAATTCTAGCTGTTCCATCACCGCCATCTCCTAATGGAAGAGAGAGAGTATGGAATCCACATTCCTCTAATTCAGAGGCTAGGATTCGACAAAATTCGAAAGCATCTAGACTTCCCTTGAATGAGTTAGGAGCTAGAAGAATATTACGATTGTTTATGAGGTTCATGGCTAGATGTTGTCAGAATGCACGGGATGTGCTTGAGCTCCTTTTTCATTGGCCAGCAATTTTTTCCCGTCTTCAAAAGCCTTGCAGTAATCAGGATCGAACAGATTTCTGTCCGGCCATTCTTTTACCCGATCCATGGCACGAACCATCATACCTTCGATCTTATGGGGAAAACGAGGTCCGGTCCAATTGCTCGTGTTGGTGATAAATGCCCAACAGAACCCGTCCCGTTGACGTTTCAACATGGCACTGGTTCCTGCTAAAGTACCGGAACGCCACCAATCACCTTGATTGTTCGTGTTCATCCAGCCAAGAGGTAAAGCATTTTTCATACGTTTTGTCATGGTCTCCACGCTCTCTTTTGTCAATATATCCGGATATGAATCGTCAGCGTCTATGGCAGAAAGGAAACGTAATAATTCAGTTGGGGAGGCCACCCAGCCACCGGCCCCGTAGAGAGCCTCTATATTGTTTCCCCCGTTACTGCGATAGACGAGCGTATCCCGCCCATCGCATGAACGGATAAGATCTGCGTTCGATTGTTCGTAATACCTGACCTCGTTGAAATACCGGTCTTTATCTAGATTATGGGCCAAATGCATATCATAACACCCGGCAGGAATGAGTATGCTGTCCTGGATAAATTTTTCGTAATTTTTTCCGGAAACTTTTTCTATCACCTTTGACAATATTCCGTAACCCACGTTTGAATAACACGTACTTGTTCCCGGAGTAAAACCTAAACGCCTGGATAAAACAAATTTAATAATGGTGTTTAAATCAGCAGGTGCCGGAACATCCATTTTTTCCGCGATATCTACCGGGCAGAACATGGGGTCTCCTGCACGATTTGTAAATCCCCCTTGATGACGTAGAAGATTTTCTACGGTGATATTATTCACTCGTTTATCTTTTATCGGGGCATAAAGTGTCGTGTCACTTAAAATACCTTCGTTACCAAATACTTTATCATCCAACGATAGAATCCCGTTTTCAACTAATTTCATGATTCCTGCCGCCGTGATTAGTTTGGAAACCGAGGCTATTCGGAAGATGTGATTCACATCGGTTTTCACCTCATTTTCTTCGTCGGCATATCCATATCCCTTGCTATAAATCAGTTTTCCATCTTTCATAATTGCGAGGGAAGCCCCTTTTATTTCCCACTGATTCATAAAACGTTCAATCGTTTGATCTAAACGCTTAGTTTCAGCTATATCAGAGTATTCATTCGTGAATAAATCATGTACCGCTACGGCAAGCGTATCTTGGGGGATAGAATCTTTTTCAACCTGAATTTCTTTCGTGAAAGAATTCCAAGGTCTGAAACTGATAACTAAAAAGAATAGTATAATTAGTATAGTATATTTCATTACATCTGCAATCTAAGGAAAAAAGCGTAATATTCCATATCAAAAGGATATTACGCTTGCAATATTAATAAAAATACATTTTTATTCAAAGAGATCAGATGTAAAACACCTTTAAAAATTCTTACTTAATAAATTGAAGTAGTGTTCCATAACTTTCACCAATAATGGGTGGTGCGGGTCGAAAGCTATTCCGTCGATATGAGCGATGGGCAACACAAGTGGGGAAGTCCCCGTTATAAAGGCTGCTTGATAGGAGGCAATGTCCTTGTAATTCACTCTTTGTTCCACCACGGTCATCCCCTCTTCCTGACAGATATTTAATACCCGTTTCCGACTGGTTCCCGGCAAAACATGAGGAAGAGGAGCCGTGTAAAACACGTTATCCCGGACAAAAAATACATTTGAACGAGAACCTTCTGTCACACAGTTATCCTGGTCGATTAATAAAACTTCAGAAACTCCTTGTTCCTGAATGATCTTATTTGTCATTTCCCGTAATCCGGAATTGACATATTTCACTTCGGCATTCTCTCGAATAGCATGGCAAGTAACCGTGTCCACTCCATGTTGGTAAGCTTCTTCCGACGGGTAGGAATGTTTTATCTGATAGACATATTGCTCGATTCCCTTCGGGGTAACTCGAAGTACGTATTTAATATTTCCTTCCTTGATATTTTCAAGCTGAATCAATCGATTTAATTGGTCCGCCACGTGTAATGAATTCAAATCAATGGCAATATTTGATTTTTTTATTGAATTATCAAGTCGTAAGATGTTGTCATTTAGAAATATAACTTTACCTCTAAAAACCCGGCATACTTCATATATGCTAAGTCCTTCATTTAGGATGTCTTCGGAATATTCCTTGTTATCGATGGGTTTATTATTAAATAACATCATAATTTTTCTCCTTTTATGTGTCGCGAATTTATGCTTTAAAACGATTATACAACCGGAAATGTTCAGAAATTTTAGAGAGAGAAAATGGGGCTTGTTACTTTCGATAATTTGCGCTATTTTTGGCTGATATATGGAAACACAAGAGCAAATAGAACGGATAGAACATTTCATACGTGAAGTGATTGTGGATGAAATTACTAAGTTGCAGGGCGTGGGCTTGTCATATATGCAATTTGTCATCATGGGGCAAGCGATTGAGGTTCTGGGAAGTTTTTTAGATAATAAACCTATGAAAGCCAAGGGGCAGTCGGCCAAACGTTTTTCTCTTGGGGTAAAGAAGTTATTTGGCGGACGTTATCGGTTGTTAAATGATAATGGCTTTTTGTATGATAAACTTCGCAACCAAATGACTCACACGTTCATTCCCGGAAATGATTTGATATTATTGAATCAAGCGAACAATAAGAACGGATATAAACATTTACAAATAATCGATGGCAAATTAGTTTTAATTTCTGAAGTTTTCAATGAAGATATTTGCAAGGCGAGTGAACGTCTTTTAGAAGCCATTAAAAACGGGGTATTATCTCCTAAAAATATTGCTTACTAATATATGGAACAACAAGATAAAATCATTTTGATCGGGGCTGGAAATGTCGCTCATCATTTGGCTGGAGCCCTTTTAAAAGCGGGAGAAAATTTATGTCAGATTTATAGTCGTACGCTTGATTCTGCCCGGCAACTGGGAATGAAAACGGGAATATCTTACACGGCTGAAGTGAATGAGGTGTATCCGGATGGGAATATTTATATTTTTTGTGTAAGTGATGATATTTTACCATCTATTATTAAGATAATTAGGATACCAGATGATGCGTTGATACTACACACTTCAGGAAGTCAACCAATGGATGTATTCAAGTCATATTCCAAACACTACGGGGTAATTTATCCAGTACAAACCTTTTCTAAGAAACGAGAACTGGATTTCGGGGAGATCCCGTTATGTGTGGAGGGAAACACGAGTTCCGTGAAGGAGCGAATTAAAAAGTTTGCGGAAAAGTTGTCAGATAAAATATACGAGATAGATTCGGCCCAACGTAAAGAATTGCATTTAGCTGCAGTTTTTGCCTGCAATTTCCCTAATTATTTATATCAAGTGGCAGGCAAATTGCTAGAAGACAAAGGACTATCCTTTGCTATGTTACGTCCTTTGATTTTCGAGACAGCACATAAAGTGATGCTCTTAAATCCGGAAGAGGCTCAAACAGGACCGGCCAAGCGGGGGGATGAGAGTATCATGAATATGCACAAGAATATGTTGAAGAATGACAAAGACTTGCTGAAAATATACACGATATTATCGGAAGGAATAAAGGGAATGCAAGATAAAGAAGAGACTGGGGATCAAAAGATATCGCAAGATATAATAGATATGCCCACATTGTGGTAAATTAGATAAATACGAATGTTATGAAATTATTCAAAGAGGAATTAAAGAAGGTAGAAGCTTTTGCTTTCGATGTAGATGGAGTTTTTTCACGTCATGAAATGAATATAACACGGGAAGGTGACTTGATTCGTACATCTTGTACGAAAGATGGCTATGCCATGATGTATTGTACGAAGAAGGGATACCCGGTTTGTATCATTTCTGGGGGACAGGCTCCTGGGGTAAGAGAACGTTTTGAGAAATTGGGAGTGAAGGACGTGTATCTTGGCGTGGCAAATAAAGTTGAAGCGTTGAACGAGTTCTTGCAAAAATATAATCTAAACCCGGAAAATGTGATGTACATGGGAGATGATATACCAGACTACAACGTGATGAAAATCGTGGGTATGCCGGTATGTCCTTCGGATGCGTGCGAAGAGATCAAAGCTATTGCCCGTTATATTTCAGATACGCCCGGTGGCTTTGGATGCGTACGAGATGTCGTGGCTCAAGTCCTGAAAGCAAAAGGTGAATGGATGGATACCCAATGCTACGTGAAATGTATGTAAGTTAAAGAATAAGATGTTGGAAATTCTCAAGTTAATACGCCTACGAACGATCGCATTCACGGCATTTACCATGTATGCCATACGTTTCTTTGTTGTCCAGCCCGTACTGGAGAAAGCTGGTTTTGCCCTGCAAATGCCGGAAGGCAATTTCTCGTTACTGGTAATAGCCGTGTGTTGTCTGGTGTCGGCCGCTTATGTCATAAATGATTATTTTGACACGAAAGCTGACCGTATTTCGGGTAACAGACCCGTGATTGTTGGGAAAACCATTAGCCGCAGGGCCGCAATCATTCTACATTCCATTTTGAATGTTGTGGCCGTGGGAATCGCGTATTATCTGGCGAGAGAAGCTCATCATGCTGAGATAGTATTCTTATTTTTAATCATATCGTTGGTGTTGTGGTTTTATTCCTCCCGGATAAAAAAACGTTTTATATGGGGAAATATCGTCGTGGCCATTTTGGCCGGATTAATCCCACTTACGGTGATTGCATTCGAAATCCCGTTATTGAGTGATGTGTACTCGGATGTCGTTTTGAAAACGCACGTTAGTTTTGCCTACGTGTTTTACTGGACAGCATGTTTTTCGTATTTTCTTTTTATTAATATGCTGATATACGAGATCAACAAGGACATATATAGTATAAACGGAGACCGGGCTGATGGAATCGTTACTTTACCTGTAAAATTTGGTATTCCGGCAACGAGAAAGGTGATCATCGGATTGATCACGATTGCCATTACATCGTTGATCCTGTTTTTGTTATTCGGATTTACACGAACCCCGATCGTATGGATTTATTTTGTTGTAGCTTTGATTGTACCATATCTGTTTTACGGCTACGCAGTATTGAAGAATGACAAGATGAAATTTCAGTTGCGAATGATTCGTTTGATTATGGTTTTGTGTATAGGAGTCAGTGTATTTTGTAAGTTGTGTGAATGATGCATTCTATTAAAAATTATAAATTAATATTGGCTTCTGCATCGCCACGGAGACAACAATTGATGAAAGATGCTGGGTTTACCTTCGAAGTCCGGTTGAAAAATGTTGAAGAAAAATATCCCCAAGAGATTCATTTGGAGAAAGTACCGGAATATTTGTCGAAAGTAAAGGCTTCTGCCTTTCGAGAGGAGCTAAAGGCTGATGAAGTATTGATAACAGCCGATACGGTAGTTTGTATTCATGATCGGATTTTAGGGAAACCTGCAGATAGGAAAGAGGCTATTTCGATGTTACGGGAGCTATCGGGAAATCGTCATCTAGTGGTGACGGGCGTGAGTGTAACCACTCGTACGGAACAACTTTCATTCTCTTCACGGACAGACGTGTTTTTCAAGCATTTATCAAATGAAGAGATTATATTCTACGTGGACACGTATAAGCCATTTGATAAAGCGGGTGCTTACGGGATTCAGGAGTGGATCGGGTACATTGGGATCGAGCGTATAGAAGGTTCTTTCTATAACGTGATGGGGTTACCGATACAGAAATTATATGAAACTTTACGGAAATTACAATTTCAATAAATAACATTCAAAAATACCAGTAAATGAGAAAAATTACATTATGTTTTTTGGCTTTCATTCTGCTGACTTTACCAAGTTTAGCTGACGAGGGAATGTGGATTCCCATGTTGTTGAAAAAATACAACATAGAAGATATGCAGAAAGCCGGTTTTAAATTAACAGCGGAGGATATTTACGACATCAACCAAGCCTCATTGAAAGATGCTGTTATCGGGTTGGGTAATGAAGGTTCTCCGTTTCATCACTTTTGCACCGGAGAGATCGTGAGTGATCAAGGATTGGTGATTACGAATCATCACTGCTCCTTTGGCATGATACAAGCTCATTCTAGTCTGGAACATAACTATTTACGAGATGGTTTTTGGGCTCAATCCATGGCGGATGAATTGGTTAATCCCAAGATAACAGCTTCTATTTTAGTTCGGATGGAGGATGTCACGGATAAAATCAATGCAGGATTGAATGCCGGGATGTCTGAAAGCGAACGTACGAAGAAGGTGAATGAAATATGTCGAAAATTGGAAGCGGAAGCCGTTAAAGGAACAAATCTGGCGGCTAATATAAAGCCATATTTTAACGGGAATCAATATTTTCTTTCCGTGTTCAAAATCTTCCGGGATGTTCGTTTAGTCGGGGCTCCGAATTCTGCTATCGGTAAATTTGGTGGGGATACGGATAACTGGACATGGCCGCGTCACACGGGAGATTTTTCCGTTTTACGTATTTATGCGGGACGGGACAATGAGCCGGCCGCTATATCAGATAAGAACGTGCCTTATAAACCGGCTAAATTCTTTAAGATTTCTGCACGGGGAGTACAAGAAGGTGATTTTACTATGGTCTTCGGTTATCCCGGAACGACAAATGAATACCTGACTTCTTATGCGATAGATCAAATTGCTTCTGTTGAAGACCCGCATAAGATCAAAATCCGTACGGCAAAATTGGAGATAATCAATGCCGCTATGGAGTCGGATGAATTGTTGCGTATAAAATATGCTGCTAAAGCCGCAAGCGTTGCTAATGCTTGGAAAAAATGGCAGGGAGAGATTAAAGGATTGGATCGTTTTAACACAGCAGATAATAAAAGAGTTCTTGAAAATAATTTCAACAACTGGGCTAAAAGTAATGGAAAAACCGAGTATATCGGTTTAACGGATCGTTACAAGTCATTATATGACGCTCGTAAAGAATATATTTTGGCTGCAGCTTATGCTTCGGAGGCCGGATTGGGAGGTGCGGAAATCATAAAATTTGCTCGTGAAATAGAGCAGGTGTTAAATAACTATGACAAATTCGCAGATAAGGATCAGCTTAAAACATCTTTGACAAATTACGTAGAGGCCTTTTATAAGGATTACGATGTGGCCACGGATCAGCGGATATTGACCGAAATGTTTAAGTTGTATAATAACGAGGAAGTCGGAGACCAATGGATACCGTCAGTCGTTCGTTTGAGTCCTAAATATGCCAAACTGAACGCTCACGATCGTTATGCTGCCGACTTGTTTAAAAAATCAATATTCACGCATAAGGATAATTTGCTGAAATTCATCAACAATTTATCAGAGAAATCAATTACGAAAATAGAAAAAGATCCGATTCTTGGAGTGGCGACCGGAATTTACACGTTGTATGCAGATAAAATTCGTCCCGAATTAAGCCGAATTGAAAGTGAATTGAAATTATTGAATCGGTTGTGGATTGCCGGATTGATGGAAATGCAGCCCGATAAAACATTCTATCCGGATGCGAATTCAACCTTACGTGTAGCTTATGGGAAAATTGCCGGATACCATGCAACTGATGCAGTTTATTACACGCACTACACGACATTGAAAGGTATCATGGAAAAGGATAATCCGAATATCTATGATTATGATGTACCCCAGAAATTACGGGATTTGTACAAAAATCGAGATTTCGGTCCTTACACTCAAGACGGGGAAGTTCCCGTTTGCTTTATCGCAACGAATCATACGACTGGCGGTAATTCCGGTAGTCCAGTTCTAGATGCAGAAGGTAATTTGATCGGTTTAAACTTTGACCGTGCTTGGGAAGGTGTAATGTCAGATATGCAATATAGCCCGGAGATTTGTCGGAATATTGCTGTCGATATTCGCTATGTCCTGTTTATCATCGATAAATATGCGGAAGCGCAAAGACTAATTAATGAGATGGTAATTATTCATTAAGTAATAAAAAATCGGGAGTTTTGCTCCCGATTTTCTTTTATCCCAAGCGTTTATTTACAACGTCCCAGTTTATAATGTTCCAATAATTTTCAATGTATTTCGGACGAGCGTTTTGGGTGTCCAAATAGTAAGCGTGTTCCCAGACATCAATTGTCAACACGGGTTTCTTTCCATGTTTCAGTGGAGTATCTGCATTACCGGTTTGTACGATTTCCAGTTTACCCTCTTTGTCCACAACCAACCAGGCCCATCCTGAACCAAATAAGGTGGTGGCTGCTTTAGCAAACGTTTCCTTGAAGGCATCGAAATTTCCAAATGATTTATCAATCAATTCCTTTATTTTTCCTGTCGGAGCAACTTGTGCAGCATGATGAGCCTGGAAGGTCTCGAAGTAGAATATATGATTATATGTTTGTGCTGCATTATTGAAAATACCACCTTCGGATTTGATCACGATACCTTCTAAACACATTTTTTCGTATTCGGTACCCACGATTAAATTATTCAGGTTCGTAATATAAGTTGCAAGATGTTTTCCGTAGTGGTATTGGATGGTACGTTCGCTGATATAAGGTTCTAATGCGTTTTCTTTATAGGGTAGAGGGGGTAGTTTAAATTTGTTGTCCTCACCTTTTGTATTTATAACCTCTGATGACATCAACACATCCAACTCTTTGTACTCTTCTGTTTTCATATCTTTATGTTTTAAATTAAACTGTTTTTAAATTTACAAATTCTATACTAAGGATACGATAAAATATGAATAAAGTTACTGCTTTCTATGAAAAAAAATAAAACGGGTAGTTACTATTTTTCACTACCCGTTTTTATCCATGTACATAGATGACTCTATTTCGTCAGTTTTGCACCGAATTCCAGTGTTTTAAGATTTTTTGAAAAAGATTCAACAAAGTCTTCAATTATTGTTTGTTGTTCTGCTGGCAAGTCTGTAACTTTTAAAATAGCCGGAACTGCCGCAAGGAGTGTTTTTACGTAAGAAGTATTTAAATATACTGTCAATTCATTGTTTGTTATTTTGTAATTCAAATCAATAGAGGTAACGGGAATGGTGCCTAATAGCTCTTTAAAACCATCACTTTGTGTACTGACTTTTATAATATCTTTTTGAATCGTATAAGCCGTCTTTAAAGTTGCTGGTTGGTCATTCATGGTCATTAATATTTCCATCTCGGTTTCAGAAGTAAATTTAATTCCTTGGAAATATTGAGACATATATTTGTTTGCAAGCATGGGTAGCGCCATTTTAATCATGGCAACATTAATCCCCGTTTCACTAACTCCCGGAATTCCTTCCGGAATAACCCCTGATGGAATCAATCCTTCGGGGAAACTGATCTCATCGCCATTATATTCAAACTCAAAATGAATATCAGCCGCTTTTCCTGAATAATTCCAAGTCCCGATAAGGTCTTTATTGTTATTATTATCATCATCGTCGCTACAAGAGAAACATGCAACTGCCACAAATAATACAGAGATCAAGTAAATTAATTTGTTTTTCATATATAGATAAATTTAAAATGATTGTTTATAATTTTATTGTTATAGATGCCCCGAATCGAGAGGGAGCCCCGGATTGTCCGGATTGTATGTATTCCGGCAAGTTCTTTCCCACGGGACTGTTGAACATATAGCAAAAGAAACTTTTATCCAAAATGTTCTTACCCCACACGTGGAAATCGATGTGTTTACCGGAAATACCCAAATCCATGTTCCAAAGGAAATAGGGATCTTGTTTCATGGTGTTCGCCTCGTCAAAATATTGGGTCCCGAAACCAGTAACAGACGTAGTTGCCGTGAAAGATTTGAATAATAAGGACTTGATTGTCTTGGAATACGATACCCCCGTGTTCATCGTGAACTCCGGGGCCATGACAATTTTATTACCCTCATATTCCTTGGTTAAGTGGTGGTAGTATTCCGAATTACTATATCCTGAGGAAAGGAAATAAACCAATCGTGGCAGACATTCCCAACTTAAATCAATCTCCGCACCGATACTGCGGGCGTCTCCTGCATTCTTGATAATCGGCCCCATCATCTCCATGACGAAGATTTGCTGATCTTTCCAATCAATATAAAAAAGCGCTCCGTTCAAGTTAAACCGTCCATTAGCGCTGAAGTATTTAGCCCCAAGCTCGTAATTCCACAAGGATTCTTTACCATATTCCAGTTCTACAACCTGCGTGGTCATTTCGTTTGAAATGATATTATACCCGCCGGCTTTATATCCTTTAGATATGTTCAAGTAGGTGGATAACTGCTCGTTCCATTTTTGTAGAATGGAAAATTTGGGTAACCAAGCCGCGTAAGAATGGTTTTCATCCCAATCATGATAACCGGTAAACTGGTCTGCGTCGTGAAATAACAAACTGTCTCGGTAGGAGAGAGACGCTTTCTCGTAATCATACCTGATTCCGGCTGTAACGAACATCCCCGGCAAGAGATTTTTCACGGTAACTTGCCCGTATCCGGCAATTCCCCAAGTCGAAGTGTTGTTATAATACGACGCTTGATCCAAATCCAACGGGAGAAGTAAGTGACGTTTCGTACCAAATGTGGCCAGGTAATCATTCGTCAGGTCCTTGTAAAAACCGAATGTTCCTAATGTCCAATCGATTTTCTTGCCTTGGGAGGATTGGTAATTAATCTCTTGCGTGATCAGATCCTGTTTCGATTCCTTTTCATTTTGAAATACATCATGATACGTGAAATCGGCATCTAGAACCTGTTTATCTTTAGCCTGGGAATAGGAGGTGATCCAGTTCAACAGAGTTTGAGAAAAATGTTTCTGAATGTTCACGTACGTGGACAATAAATCCCGTTTATAGGATGCGTCTGCGTTATAATTAACCCGATAGCGGTGTGCTTTTAAAGAATCAACGGCATGATAAGCGTAACCATCATCAAAACTATGATTATAGTTCAGACCAAACGCCACTTTCCATGTTGCATCCGTAAACACGCTTCCCTGGTAACGAATATCGTATGAATCCGACTTGTTCGATTTTCCTCCGGTAAAATCATTCTTGAAATATCCGTCCGTGCGATTATATGCAAAAGATAATTTGTTATACAGGACTTTATTTATAGGCAAATTAGCCATAATCATGTAATTCTGCGAATTATAACTGGAAACACCAGCTTTTGCTTGCAAAGAAAACTTTGTTGCAGGAGGATTTGTCCGAATATTAATTAAACCGATGATACTGTTCCGACCGTACAAGGTTGTTTGAGGGCCTCGCAGTACTTCTATTTGCCTAATGTCATACAAATCAAATATAAAGGCATTTTTGTCAAAAATTGGAACTCCATCCACGTACAAACCAACGGGTGGAGTCCCGGATACCGTTCCAATTCCACGAACATAGAGCGGTGTTGATAGTTTCAAGCCACCTTCCTGCATGTAGAAATTCGGAACGATTCCCGACAGGTTCCGGAGATCCGGATTATTCTCGTTCAACAAGTTTTTCCCGCTAATCACGCTAAGAGCAACAGGAATCTCGCTAATGGATAATTCCCTCTTTTCAGCCGTAATGACGACTTCTTTCAATTGTTTAATGACACTGAATGTAGAATCATTCGTCTGCACGGTCTCGGACCGTTGCGCAAACAAATGACCGGAAATAAATGTCAATAGCAGAATGCTATATATGATCCGCATTTGATGTTGTTTTAAATTAATATATCCCGTGAATTATTCCACTCTTTCCTCTTAAAGGATTACGACAAGTGGATAGCGGGAGGAGCCCTTAGTGTTAATAATATAAGGTTAGGATCGTCATAGTGACCAAAATAGACATATTGTTTGGTTTTCGATCGATCGTCTGTTATTTTTAAATAAGGAGAGTTTGGAGAGGATATAACCTCCTCGTCTTCCATCGTCTGGCAATAGCATATCTCGTTTTTCCCGATCCGGTATTCGATAATTCTTTCTTGTCCCGGAATACCTTCCGGGAGTCTTATTTCAGTTTGTGCATAGAAACATATCACAAAGAACGCTGAAACAAGCAAATAAACGAATATGTTTGCCGATGGTCCGATAAAAAACATGGTGCAAATCTATAAAATAATTAGATAGGGATGATCAAAATTCTATGTGAACATCACTAATTAGAACTGTTCTAAATTTTTGCAAAATACAATTCGAGATGTTGCATTTATAAAAAAGATAACGATATTTGCACTCGATATAAAATTATAACAATTACAAATAAGCAATGAGTACAGTTGAAGGGACACGGGAGTATTTACTAAAATATAACATCAAACCATCCTTGCAGAGAATGGCAATTATGGATTATTTGATGGCACACCGGGTACATCCGACGGCTGACGAGATTTATAATGCTTTATATCCGACCATGCCTACTTTGTCTAAAACGACCATATACAATACGATGAAATTGTTCACGGAGCAAGGTGCGGTGAAAGCTCTCGTGATTGATGAAAAAAACGTGCGATTCGATATTGACACGTCGAGTCACGCTCATTTCATGTGCTTGGGATGTGGTTGCGTGTATGATCTTCCGGTTGAAAATCAGGATGCGATACAATTAGAAGGAGTAGGGGAATTGATTATTACAGAAATTCATCTTTATTACAAGGGGTATTGTAAAAAATGCGCCGAAGAGAAAAGAAAAAACATATTATTATAACATTTAAAAAGTGCGTTATGAAAAAATTTATCTGTACCGTATGTGGCTACGTTCATGAAGGAGATGAAGCTCCTGAAATTTGTCCTCAATGTAAACAACCGAAAAGCAAGTTTAAAGAATTAGTTGAAACCGAAGGTGCTTTGACGTTCGTTGACGAACATCGTCTCGGTGTAGCAAAAGGAGTTGATCCTGAAGTTCTAGAAGGATTGAGAGCACATTTCAACGGGGAATGTTCAGAAGTCGGGATGTATTTGGCTATGAGTCGTCAGGCTGATCGTGAAGGTTATCCGGAGATTGCAGAGGCTTTCAAACGCTATGCTTTTGAAGAGGCAGAGCATGCGGCTAAATTTGCAGAATTATTGGGAGAATGTGTTTGGGATACCAAAACAAACTTGAAAAAACGTATGGAGGCAGAAGCTGGTGCTTGCGAGGATAAAAAACGTATTGCTACTTTGGCTAAAAAATTGGATTTGGATGCTATCCATGATACCGTTCATGAAATGTGTAAAGACGAAGCCCGTCATGGTAAAGGTTTCGAAGGTTTATACAATCGTTACTTCAAGTAATCTATTGTAGGTTACTTTATAATATTAAAGAGATCGTCAAGGCTTAGACGATCTCTTTTTATTAATAAAATAGTACATTTTTATATGTATTTTATGTAACTTTACCTTATAAGTTCCCGTAACAACACTCGAAATTGAATTTAACACGGAGAATTGTATGAGAACTTATAGATGCGAAGACGTCACTTTATCAGATAGAGGAATTGATAGTAAAGGTTGGTTGTGTAATCCACAAGAAAAGGGTAAAAAACCGGCAATACTTGTTTTAGGCCCCAAAGATGCCTCGAATAACACGGTATTATTACAATATGCCACACGATTGGCAAACTATGGTTTTGTCGTTTTAGGAATGGAGGAAACTCAGAATGTAAAAGCAGCCATTGATTATTTGAGTTTGAAAGATGAAGTTGATCCGAATAAAATGTACGCTATGGGAATATGTAACGGAACGAATGAAGTTCTGGCCAGTACAGAAGCGGAAAAACGATTGAAAGCTATCGCTTTAGTGGCAGGATGCTACAAACGCAAAGAGGCATCTCGGGTAAAAGTACCAACAATCGTTATTCACGGAGGTGAAAACGAAAAGGAGAACCAATCCGCTCAATACGTGTACGACACGATCTGTGCGGAGGAAAAATTAGCGATATGGGAAGGTTCTGTTACTCATGCACAATATTTTGAAGATCCTCTTGTTCTGGATAAAACGGTGAGGAATGTCTTCCGCTGGTTTAAAACACATTGACAATCACACTATATTAGGAAAAAGCCGTCTCTAGTTGATAGAGGCGGCTTTATTGTTAGATTTACCCTTATCTATGGGTTATAACAACGTTATACTAGGGTTTTACCTAAAAACGAGCAAATTTGAAAGGCTCACCACCACTTGTAAAAATGATGAATGGCTCCATGTCCATGCCCTATTTGGTACCCGGCAGCCGTTTCTATGGCCCCGTGCAAATAATTCAAGGCTTTTTCCACGGCTATGTTCAAGGGAAAATCATGGGCTAAATAAGAGGCCACGGAGGATGATAAAGAACACCCGGTACCGTGCGTGTTCGGGGTGATTATTTTCTTTGCCGGATAACGATATTCCAAATCATTCTCACAATCAATTAAAACATCTGTTATCTCTTTACATTCCAAGTGTCCGGCTTTTAATAAGACATTGCGAGCGCCGATATTCTTCAATGCAGGAATGGAAAGATATAAATCTTCCTGAGAGCGTATTTTCTTTCCGGAGAGAATCTCTATCTCGTAAAGGTTGGGAGTGATCACGGTAGCCAACGGGAATAATTCCTTTTGCATCACGGCAATGGCCTCTTGCTGCACAAGCAGATCGCCTGAGGTCGCCACCATTACCGGGTCCACGACAATGTGCTTGATCGGGTAATCGGCTAATACTCTCGTGACGGCTTGAATCACTTCCACGGAATGTAACATACCAATTTTTACCGCATCCACGCCAATATCGTTTAAACAAGCCCTAATCTGGGCCTCTATGACATTCACGGGAAGAGGTTCAATGGCTCTCACACCTAATGTATTTTGAGCTGTTACGGCTGTAATGGCGGTCATGGCGAAACACCCGCAGGCAGAGATCGCTTTCAAGTCTGCTTGAACTCCGGCACCACCACTGCTATCGGAACCGGCTGTAGATAATACTCTCTTGTAGGTTTTCATGACAAATAAAAGGTTTAGAATGATCGGGCATATAACACGAAAATCGTCGGACGTTTATTTATATCCGGTTTCACGTGTTTCCAATCCTTTATTAACATGGTTTTTATGTATTCATTTTCTGTCGTAATATCACAGGCTATCGTGAGGCGTGTCGTGGGAGACAAGGTGGCTATCATATCCTCGAATAATTGCACGTTCCGATAGGGGGTCTCTATAAACAATTGTGTCCGGTTCTCCACGGCAGATTGTTTCTCGTAAGTTTTCAATGTTTTAATGCGTTCAGGCTTAGCAATGGGTAAATAACCATTAAACGAGAAGTTTTGCCCGTTAGCCCCGGAGGCTATCAGAGCCAATAAAATAGAAGAGGGGCCCACTAAAGGAATTACCTGATAATCGTGTTTATGGGCTAATACTACCAATTCGGCTCCCGGATCTGCAATACCGGGACATCCGGCCTCGGAGATAATCCCCATATCTTGATCGACCAGATAGGGGAGATAGGTTTCAATATCTTTTATGTCCGAATGTTCATTCAGGTCTAAAAAAACGAGTTCATCAATATTTATCGCTTTATCTATTTTCTTTAAATAACGACGGGTATTTTTCACGTTTTCAGTTGCAAAAACTTTGATATTCTTAATGATATGAACTACATCATCAGGAATAACCCGCTCTATCGGTGTCTCCCCAAGTAAATTGGGGATCAAATATAATTTTCCCATAATAAAATGTTTGGGGCAAATATACAGGATTATTCCGAATCTTATTATTTTTGTATGACACAATAAAACGTTCTGTATGGAATTTTCGATGTCAGAATATAATTATTTTTCAGTCTTCAACAGATGAGAGTAACGATTTTAGGAAGTGGAACTTCACAAGGGGTTCCCGTTATTGCTTGCGAATGTCCTGTTTGTCAATCTACGGATGAGAATGACAAGCGTTTAAGGAGTTCTGCTATGATTGATATTGGGGATAAAAAACTAATTATAGATGCGGGACCTGATTTCCGAACACAGATGCTACGGGCGGGTGTAAAGGACGTGACAGCTTTGCTGCTGACACATGAACACAAAGACCATATCGGGGGACTGGACGATATTCGGGCTTTTAACTGGGTCAAAAATGGTGAGGTCGACATCTATTGTAACCAGAGAACGAAAGACGTTATCAGTAAGGATTATGACTACGCTTTCGCGGCATTCCGTTATCCCGGTGTACCTGAAATGAACATTCACGTGATAGATGAAATCCCATTCTGGATTGGGGATATTAAAATAGAACCTATTACAGTGATGCACTACAAGCTCCCCGTGACGGCATTTCGTATTGATAACTTCGCTTATATCACGGATGCGAATTTCATATCGGAGGCAAGTATGAAAAAACTGAAAAGCGTCGAATACATGGTGATTAATGCTTTACGTAAAGAAGTCCACCTTTCTCATTTTACGCTGAATCAAGCCATTGATGTAGTGAAAACCTTACACGTGAAACAGGCCTACATCACGCATATCGGTCATCAGATGGGATTGCACGAAGAGGTCTCGCGGGAATTACCTGAAAATATACAACTGGCTCATGATATGTTATCATTTGAGTTCTAAAATCTTATTACTTGCTCCGGTTTCCTTTTGGTTAAATGCTTGCTGAAAGGCAAGAGTGAATGTGAATAAAAAAGGACTTAAAATTTCCGTTAATCCACTGTTTTTATTACATTTGTGGGATTTTAGTAATATAGGGGTGAAATTTAGAATAATGCCCTATAAAACAATGCGTTAATAGTGTAATTTAATATTATAAATGGAAAACGTCGGAGAAAAAATTATCAAGATCAACATCGAGGAGGAGATGAAATCTTCGTACATTGACTATTCAATGTCGGTGATTGTGTCGCGTGCATTGCCTGATGTTAGGGACGGTTTGAAACCGGTACAGAGAAGGGTATTATATGGAATGAGCGAATTGGGTGTTACGTCTGGTAAACCATTCAAAAAGTCTGCGAGAATTGTCGGAGAGGTACTCGGAAAGTACCACCCTCATGGTGATAGTTCGGTTTACATGGCGATGGTACGTATGGCTCAAAGTTGGTCTTTGCGTTATCCGTTGGTTGACGGACAAGGAAACTTCGGTTCCGTGGATGGTGACAGCCCTGCGGCAATGCGTTATACTGAGGCTCGTTTGATGAAGGTAACCGAGGACACGTTGGTGGATTTGGATAAGGATACAGTGGACATGATTCCGAACTTCGACGAATCATTAAAAGAACCCAGCGTTCTACCCACCAGAATCCCATTGTTACTCGTGAATGGAGCATCAGGTATTGCGGTTGGTATGGCTACTAATATGCCTCCCCATAATCTAAGTGACACGATAGACGCTATTTGTGCTTATATTGATGACCGGGATATTGAAATAGATGACTTGATCCGGATCATAAAAGCTCCGGATTTCCCCACGGGAGGAACAATTTACGGGTATGCCGGGGTGAAAGAGGCATATCACACGGGAAGAGGTCGCGTGGTTGTGCGTTCGAAAACATCCGTGGAGACAACTCCTCATGGTCGGGAAAAACTGATCGTTCACGAAATTCCTTATATGGTCAACAAAGCAGAATTGATTTCTCGCATTGCTGATCTTGTGAACGAGAAAAAAATAGATGGTATCTCTAATATCAATGACGAATCCGACCGTAGCGGTATGCGTATCGTTATTGATTTGAAAAAAGATGCTATTGCCAATGTCGTACTGAATACATTATTAAAACATACGGCTCTTCAAACTTCTTTCGGGGTGAATAACATCGCACTCGTGGGAGGTAGACCCCGTTTGTTGAATTTGAAGGACTTGATCCGGTTATTTGTGGAACATCGTCATGATGTCATTACACGGCGTACTCAATTTGAATTAAAGCAAGCGGAAGATCGAGCCCATATCCTGGAAGGTTTGATCATTGCCAGTGATCATATTGACGAAGTGATCCGGATTATCCGGGCATCTAAAACTCCGGAGGAAGCGAAGAATAATTTGATTGAACGTTTCTCCTTGACGGAGGTACAAGCTCGTGCTATCGTTGAAATGAGATTACGTCAACTAACAGGTCTAGAGCAAGATAAGCTAAGAGCCGAGTATGACGACATCATGAAATTGATCGAGCATTTGAAAGAAATTCTAGCTAGTTTAGAATTAAGAATGCAAATTATCAAAGATGAGCTACTTCAAGTGAAAGCTCAATATAACGACGAGCGTAAAACAGACATCGTTTATGCCTCTGAAGAATTCAACCCGGAAGATTTTTACGCTGATGAAGAAATGGTGATCACTATTTCTCACATGGGATACATCAAACGGACTCCGTTATCCGAATACAAGGTTCAAAATCGCGGGGGGGTAGGTTCGAAAGGATCTGCCACGAGAGATGAAGATTTCCTTGAACACATGATTATGGCCACGATGCATAACACCATGTTGTTCTTCACTGAAAAAGGAAAATGTTTCTGGTTGAAAGTGTGGGAAATTCCGGAAGGAACCAAACAATCCAAAGGCAGAGCTATCCAGAATTTATTAAATATCGAGCCAGATGATAAGGTGAAGGCTTATATCAACATCCTCAATTTGAAAGATGAAGAGTATATTAATAATAACTATATTGTATTATGCTCGAAACAAGGTATTGTGAAAAAAACAACCCTAGAAGCCTATTCTCGTCCGAGAGCAAATGGTGTAAATGCGATTACAATTAAAGACGGGGATCAATTGCTAGATGCAAAAATGACCAATGGTAAATGTGACATTATGATAGCGGTCAAATCCGGTAAAGCTATCCGTTTCCCGGAAGAAAAAGTTCGTCCGATGGGTAGAACGGCATCCGGGGTAAAGGGTATATCGCTGGATAACGAAGGAGACGAGGTAATCGGTATGATTTGCATTGAATCCGGTAAATCCGACGTATTAGTTGTATCTGAAAATGGATATGGGAAACGTTCTAGTATAGAGGATTATCGTATCACGAATAGAGGTGGTAAGGGAGTTAAGACCATCAATATGACGGAAAAAACAGGTAACTTGATTGCCTTACTTGACGTCACGGATGAAGACAACTTAATGATTATTAACAAATCTGGATTGACGATAAGACTGGATGTTAGCACCTTGAGAGTTATGGGACGTAACACACAGGGTGTGAGATTAATTAATTTGAGAAATGATGATGCTATTGCAGCAGTAGCGAAAGTATCCGCTTCAAAAGAAGAGAATCTTCCGGAAGAAGGACAGGAGGGAACGGAAGTAGCAGAGTCGAATGATGAAGAATAATTATTTACACATGATATCTAATTGGAACACAAATTTTTAACGTATGAAAAAACTATCTTTTATCATTGCCCTTCTGCTTTGCGTGAATATATCTTTCGCGCAAAAGGGGAAAGTAACATCAGCTGTTAGCTTTTTCACGCAGGGAAAGCTGGATAAAGCGAAAGAACTGATAGATGAAGCTATTGGCCATGAGAATTGCGTGAATTGGGCGAAAGCTTATATGGTTCGAGGACAAATCTATCAAGCAATCTTCGAAACTCAGGATGAGAATTACAAAAAACTCTCCAAAGATCCGTTAAGTGTAGCTTGGGACTCTTATCAAAAAGTTATCCAACTAGACGATAAGAATAAATTCGAGAAAGATTTAAAGACCCAGTATGCTAATCTGGTTATAGATTTTACGAATCAAGGTGTTGTTTGTTATAATCAAGGAATGAAAACGGATGATACAAAAGATTTTAAAGATGCTGTAAACAATTTTAAACGAGTATTGGAAATCAACGAATCCCCGTTAGGAACACAAAAAGTAGACACGACCGTTATCTATAATGCTGGAGTTGCTGCACACAAAGCTGGCGACCTTGATGAAGCAATTAAATTCTACAAGAAATCTTTGGAATTGAATTATGAAGCCGGAAAGATTTACGCGATGGTGGCAAATATCCTTCTAGGACAAAGCCGTGCTGCTAATGAGGCCGGAGATTCTGTTACAGGAAAAGCGAAACAAGAAGAAGCTGTTAATTTCTTACATGAAGGACACAAATTGTATCCGGATGATAACTACATGCTGGTTGAGTTGATTAACTATTACTTGATGGGTGATACCCCGGCTAAAGCTGAAGAATTCCTGGATGCTGCCATTAAACAAGAGCCGAATAAAGCTGAATATTACAGAGCTAAAGGATCTTTATACGAAAAATTAAATCAACCGGAAAAGGCTGAGGCAATGTATATCAAGACTTTGGAACTGAATCCGAATGATTTCTTCGCACAATATAACTTGGGTAACATTCATTTGAACCGGGTTATTGAAGATCATAAAGTTGTACAGGATATCGTTGATGCAAAGGAATATAACGCTGCCTTGGATAAGGTTATGGAGAAATATGAGGCTGTAATTCCTTATTTCGAAAAAGCATTGGAATTAAATCCTAATGACAAGAATACGTTGACTACGTTGAAAGAATTATATTTCCGCTTGAGAACAAAAAATAAAGTTTATCAAGAGAAGTATGACAAGACAATGGAGGCTTTAAATAGCCTGTAAATATCACAAGAAGAAGGAGATATACAATACTCCTTCTTCTTTTTGTATTTCATTATTAACATAACATCAATTATAAAACAAATATTATAATAGAAGAAAAGAGTACTTTTTCTTTTTATGATCCTCTAAAAGTTACTATATTTGTAAGTTACAAAATTAATATTTCATTCATCTAAAAAAATTATTCATGCAAAATAAAGTTGTAATTATTACAGGAGCTTCTTCTGGTATAGGTAAAGCGCTTGTTTATGAATTTGCAAAACGTGGAGCAAAAATTGCCATGGGAGCTCGGAATTTGGATGAATTACAGAAAATCGAGACAAATTTAAAATCTCGGGGTATTGATGCCCTTTCCGTTCAAACGGATGTTACTCGAGAGTTGGATTGTAAAAATCTGGTTGAGAAAACAGTTGAACGATTTGGTAAAATTGATGTTCTTGTAAACAATGCCGGAATATCCATGCGTGCGTTATTTGAAGATTTGGAACTGGATGTCATCCGGCGTTTAATGGATGTGAATTTTTGGGGAACGGTTTATTGTACCAAATTTGCTCTACCTTATATATTAAAAACAAAAGGTAGTTTAGTCGGAATTATCTCTGTTGCCGGTTTCTTGGGACTACCCGGAAGAACCGGATATTCTGCCAGTAAATTTGCCGTGCGCGGATTCTTGAATACATTGCGAGTTGAGAATTTAAAGAAAGGATTGCATGTTCTTGTTGCCGCTCCGGGATTCACGGCGTCCAACATACGAAAAACAGCTTTAGTAGCAGACGGACATCAACAAGGCGATAGCCCGCGGGCAGAAAATAAAATGATGAGTGCAGAAAGATGCGCTCAAATAATTGTAAATGGTGTTGTGAAGCGCAAACGGGAAATTGTGATGACACTGGTTGAAGGAAAAATATCCGTGTTTTTAAGCAAGTGGTTCCCTAGCCTGTTGGATAAACTTGCTTACAGCCACATGGCTAAAGAACCTGATTCACCGTTTAAATAACGAAAAAAAGCACATGAGGAATCTTGTACTTATTACTTTTATATTTCTATTATCTATAAATTCCCTTTTTGCCCAAAAGAGAGAACATATACGTGTTGTGCCTAAATTGTCACATTCTTACGTGTTACCCTTGAAACATAACAAAAGAGATTCTCTTTATCATACACGGCCTCAACTCAAGTATATTTATTTACGCCATAAAAATCAACATATTGATGATCCGATTGTACGTTATGCATTGGATAACTTGAAGAAAGAAAGAGTGAAATATTATGAGTTATACAAGGCCATCAACACGTTAAGTGATTATGCTGAAAACGAACATATTAAATATATGCTCAATTACGTGAGAAACTACTTTGAAACGGTACAGGCAAAAGAAGAGGCGATTCGTCAAATTGAAGATCGTATTAAAAGAGACAGTGTCGATTTTTATAAAGAACACCCGGAAGATTCCGTACAATACGATAAGCTGTTGAACCAGAACTTGAAAGCCTTACTCTCTTTTATGGATCAGGACGTGAATTATCAATGGTTGAAGGAGAAAAGTCGTGATTCCGTACAAATCACCTTACTATCAGCCTCTAATCGTCCTAAAAATTTGTGGCTTAATACCGGTAAAACACAATATTATCGTTTTATGGCAGAGAATTTTATTGGTGACACCATAGGAACCTGGGTGAAGGTAATGCCGCGAGGAAATCAACTGAAATTCTTCCTGGATGAAAATGTTTATCAATATCAGAAATATTCAGAGCCTAAAGAAATTGTTGAGGAATGTCTTCTGGAAGCCCCTGACTCAATGTATTTTGTACTATCGGAAATGAAAATCGGAAAAATAACCAAAAGGTGCTGGATGTACTATTCTGACGTAACCTTCTCTTTCGGGCAGGGTTTTATCAGTAGTAACTGGGCCAGTGGCGGTGAAAACTCTCTGTCAATTCTCTCCGATATAAAGTATTTTGCAACATATAAAAAGAATAACACAACGTGGGAAAACTCGATCCGTTATCGTCTGGGAGCCTTAAAAAGCGGTAGCGAAGATTTGAGTAAAAATGAAGATAAGTTGGAACTCCAATCGAAACTGGGAATAAAGGCTTTTAAACATTGGAATTACGCCACACAGTTCGATATGAATACCGTGTTGTTCAAGACAAAGAATAATCCCGATAAAGAGGTTATTGCAGCCTTTTTGACTCCGGGAAATTTTACCTTATCTTTGGGTTTGGACTATAAACCCAAAAATAACATTTCTTTATACCTGTCCCCTATCGCCGGACAATGGGTATATATGCGTGATACAAACCTCGTTGCTCCCAGCCGTTACGGTTTGGAAATAGGGAAAAAATTTAAAAGCGATGCGGGTGCTAAAATCGAATTGAAAAACCAGCATGAACTTTTCAAGTTCTTGAAAATAGACAATCATCTGATTATATTTTCCAGTTACTATGAACAACCGGAAAAATTGACATTAGACTGGCGGTTAACGCTGAACTTTAAAATCAATTATTTCATGCAGACTTCCGTCTATGCTAATGCTGTTTATAACCAGAATGATTCGAAAAAGATACAATTGAAACAAACATTAAACTTAGGAGTATATTTTAGATTTTAAAGCATATGATGAATTTTGAATCCTGTGAGATCAATAATATCGTGATCCATGACATCGGCAATAAATACGAGGATGGAAAATTACGTCTCTCCGAATCTTGCTTTTTACCGGATGATATGGATGTTCACAACCTACTTAAAAGCTATTTTCTTGCACCTTTTAAGAAGGACGCCTATTACCAGTTTGCACCTATTGAAGATAATTTATATCACAATCTGGTGTACAATGCGGTTAATTCTATTTTCGAAGATAACACGAACTTTTACGAGGCTTCGTTGAATATTGCTCAACATTTGTTCGACCAGTCAAACCATCCAAACATAAAAGCCGGAGAGTTATACATGGTTCATTTCAAGAATTGCGTGTTGGAAGAAGGCCCTTGTGATGCCATCGGTATTTTTAAATCAGAAACGAAAGATACTTTCTTGAAAATTATCATGAATGATAATAGCTATCAACTGGAAAGTGAATCGGGTATTAATATCAAAAAATTAGATAAAGCTTGCTTGGTCTTCAATGTCGAGAGTGAAAACGGTTACCGGGTAAGTATTTTGGACAAGACAAACTCCACGGAGGCTGTTTACTGGACGACCGATTTCTTGGGATTGGAACAATGCGAAGATAACTATTTCCAGACATCCAATTACTTGAAACTCTGCAAAGATTTCGTTCAAGAGGTTTATAATCAGGAAAATGACATTCCCAAAGCAGACCAAATCGATATGCTTAACCGTTCGATTGATTACTTCAAAAAAGCGGATACTTTCAATGAAAACTTGTTCAAAGAAGAAGTTGTTTCCGATCCGCAGATTATCGATGCTTTTGAGAATTTCAAAAACTATTATGAAGAAAAGAACGAACTTGCGTTAAAAGACCAGTTTGATGTATCAAATAGTGCGGTAAAAGACGAAAAAAGATACTTTAAACACGTGTTGAAATTGGACAAGAACTTTCACGTTTATATTCACGGACAAAAAAAATACATCGAGAAAGGGTATGACTCGGACCGGGATATGAATTATTACAAGCTGTATTTTAGAGAAGAAAACTAACACTTCCTGCCTATGAATAAAAAAATTAGGAGATTTGTTATCATATTAGGAGTACTGGCAATAATCTTTCTCGCTTGTGTGGGATTGGGATATTATTATATTTTAGCTCCAAACACGAGTGTCAAAGATGACGGTATTGTTTACTTGCGCGATAGTAGCACTATATCACAAGTGCTTGATTCCTTGCGACGACACGGGTACATCGAAAATGCTCACACCCCCAGCGTGGTTGCCAGACTCAAACGTTTTTCTTCACCCGTGAAACCCGGAAGGTATAAAATTCAGGATGGGATGAATAATAACGAGTTGATCAATATGTTCCGTTCCGGTAATCAATACCCGGTTTACTTCACGTTTAATAATATGCGAACGCTGGCTGAATTTGCCGAGGAAGCTCATGAAGAATTAGGCACTTCCAAAGAAGAATTGCTAACGCTGCTGAAAGATTCTGATGTGCTTGCCGATTTAGGATTTGATTCTACCACGATCATGGCCATGTTTATCCCGAATACCTATCAGATCTATTGGAATACCCCGGCCCTTGATTTGTTGAAACGAATGAAAAAAGAATATCATCGTTTCTGGAATGAAAACCGGATAGCAAAAGCATCTGCAATTGGGCTTTCCCCGGAAGAAGTGATCACGTTAGCCTCTATCATCGAAGAAGAGACCCTGAAACCGGAAGAATACCCAGTCATCGCCGGCGTTTACATCAATCGGTTGAACCGGGGAATTAAATTGGATGCTTGCCCGACACTGAAATTCGTGTTGGGAGATTTCACGATAAGCCGTATACTGGATCGTTACTTGAAGATTGATTCACCTTATAATACGTATATGTACGCCGGACTTCCCCCGGGACCTATCCGGATGGCTTCCATCAAGGTCATTGATAGCGTGTTGAATTATCAAAAACATGATTATCTGTATTTCTGCGCTAAAAGTGACTTTTCCGGGTATCATAATTTTTCGAAAACACTTCGGCAGCATAATATTTATGCCCGGGAGTACCATCAAGAATTGAATAAACGGAAAATCTGGAGGTAAATGAAAGATTCTGAGATTGCTGATATTGAGACCAAGTGATTGAAAACAAGCGTTAGATCATGGGTGTGAATCACTTAATCTATAATCGCTAAATCACGAAATTAATAGGATCTAAAATCTAAAATGGTAAATTTCTTTGTAAATCCGAAGGAAAGTAGTAACTTTGCGGGCGATAAATAAATTTTTATTACATTAATGTATTAATAAACAATCAGTTATGTTGAATCATTACGAAACCGTTTTCATCACAACTCCCGTTTTATCTGAAATACAGGTAAAGGAAGCGGTAGAAAAATTCAAGGCTGTTATTACCGAAAATGGCGGTAATATCGAGCACGAGGAGGCTTGGGGTCTACGCAAGCTGGCTTATCCAATCCAAAAGAAAACGACAGGTTTTTATCACTTAATCCAATTCGAAGGAGAAGGTACTCTAGTTGACAAACTGGAAACTTCTTACAGACGTGACGAAAAAGTGATTCGTTTCTTGACGTTCAGATTAGACAAGTATGCTTACGAGTATGCATTGAAAAGAAGAGCTAAAAATCAAGTAAAACAAGAGGAGAAATAAGCCATGGCACAGAACGAAAGCGAAATTAGATATTTAACCCCCCCAACGGTTGAAATCAAAAAGAAAAAGTACTGTCGATTCAAAAAAGCAAAAATCAAATTCATCGACTACAAGGATCCGGAATTTTTAAAGAAATTCTTGAATGAACAAGGAAAGATTCTTCCTAGAAGAATTACCGGGACTTCTGTAAAGTACCAAAAGAAAGTAGCAACCGCTGTGAAGAGAGCAAGACATCTTGCTTTGTTGCCCTACTTAACCGACTTGATGAAATAATTTTAAGGAAGGAGGACACAAATGGAGATAATATTATTGACAGATATAGCAAACTTAGGACATAAGGATGACATCGTTGATGTAAAACAAGGTTACGGACGTAACTACCTTATTCCTCAAGGTTACGCTATTTTAGCAACACCTTCTGCAAGAAAAGTTGTTGCAGAAAATTTAAGACAAAGAGCTCACAAAGAAGCTAAACTGAAAGCAGAGGCAGAAGAAATAGCAGCACAATTGGCTGAGGTTAAACTTACTATCGGAGCTAAAACCAGCTCTACCGGTAAGATCTTCGGTTCTGTTAACAGCATCATGATTTCTGAAAGTTTGAAGGAGAAAGGTTTCGACATCGACCGGAAGAAGATAGTGCTGAAAGATGTAAAAGAGATTGGAACTTACACCGCTCTTATCAAACTTCACAGAGAAGTGAAAGTTGATGTTGAGTTCGAAGTAGTTTCCGAATAATTAAAACGAGTCATTAACAAGACTTAAACGTATTTCCAAACATATTCCAAACGCTAAAAGCACCCCCAAAGGGTGCTTTTTTTGCGAAAAGTCTTATCTTTGTATATATTTTGGAAGGACATATATGAGTAAGCAGAGCATTGAGTTGAAAGGAGTACGGGTTCACAACCTGAAAAATATAGATCTGAATATCAAGTTAAACCAGTTTGTCGTGATTACCGGAGTTTCCGGAAGTGGTAAATCTTCACTGGCTTTTGACACGTTATATGCAGAAGGACAAAGACGTTACGTGGAAAGCTTGTCTTCCTATGCGCGTCAGTTTTTGGGAAGATTGAATAAACCGGAATGTGACTACATTAAAGGAATCCCGCCTGCCGTGGCGATCGAGCAAAAAGTGAATACCTCGAACCCGCGTTCAACCGTGGGGACATCCACGGAACTTTACGATTATATCAAACTGTTGTATGCCAGAATCGGTAAAACCTACTCCCCTATTTCGGGTGAAGAAGTTAAGCGTCATAGCGTGGATGATATTTACTCGTATATTCTGGAAGGGCATACTGATCAGACGGTTGTTATCATGGCAAAATTAGCCGAGACGACAAATGAAAATCTTCCTCTTTTGATTAGTCAGGGATTCTCACGAATAAAATACGGGGATGAATTTATACGTATTTCCGACGTGATCGAGAAAAATATCCCGCTGGACTCTTCAAAAGAGATGTTTCTTGTGATAGACCGGATTCGGATAAATGACGAGAAAGACACGGTATCCCGGATAAAAGATTCCGTAGAGACGGCTCTTTACGAAGGAAACGGAACGTGTTATATTGATATTGAAGGTGTAACACGTTCGTTTTCAAATAAATTTGAAGCAGATGGTCTCGAATTCCAAATACCGACCATAAACACGTTCAGTTTCAATTCCCCTATCGGAGCTTGTCCGAAATGTGAGGGATATGGGAAAATACTCGGGATTGACGAAGATCTCGTGATTCCTAACAAATCGTTGAGTGTTTACGATGACGCTGTTATGTGCTGGCGAGGAGAAAAAATGAGCGAGTGGAAACATTTTTTCGTACAACACGCTCACAAGATAAATTTTCCGGTACATACCCCCTATTTTGAATTGACAACCAAAGAGAAAGACCTTCTCTGGAATAGTGAAAACGGAATATATGCGTTTTTTGAATACTTGGAGTCTAAAAAGTTTAAAATACAGAATCGTGTAATGATTGCCCGGTATACGGGAAAGACGAAATGCCCGGTGTGTCACGGAACTCGCTTGAAAAAGGAAGCCACGTACGTGAAAATAAACAACCGGTCCATTACAGAACTCGTGGATATGCCAATCTCGGAATTGAAAATCTATTTTGACAACCTTCAGTTATCCGAACACGATAAGACAATTGCCGCACGAGTACTTCCGGATATTCATAATCGGATTAATTTCCTACTGGATGTTGGTCTCGGTTACTTGACACTAAATCGTTTATCCTCTTCATTATCCGGTGGAGAGTCACAACGTATCAATTTGGCAACTTCCCTAGGTTCTGCTCTTGTCGGTTCTCTGTATATTTTGGATGAACCGAGTATCGGGTTGCATTCCCGGGACACGGATCGCTTGATACAGGTACTTCATCGCCTTCGTGATATCGGTAATACCGTAGTGGTCGTTGAGCATGACGAGGATATTATTAAAGCTGCGGATGAAATTATTGATGTTGGTCCCCTAGCCGGAAGATTGGGAGGAGAAATCGTGTATCAAGGGACATTGCAAAACTTGAAAAAAGCGGATACCCTTACGGCTGATTATATATATGGGAAAAAGAACATACCCGTTCCGGCAAAAAGGAGAAAATCAAATCGTTATATACTCCTTTCCGGAGCTACGGAAAACAACCTCAAGAACATTGATGTCAAAATTCCTTTGGGGATAATGACAGCTGTGACCGGAGTCAGTGGGTCGGGTAAGAGTACATTGATCAAGACGATTCTGGTACCTGCCTTGAAAAAATATTATGGAGACTATTCCGATCGTACCGGAAGTTTCAACCGCTTGAGTGGGGACGTTGATTTTATTCATGGAGTAGAATTTATTGATCAGAATCCGATTGGTAAATCTTCACGTTCTAACCCGGTTACTTACTTGAAAGCATGGGATGATATACGTAAAATATTTGCTGACGAAAAATTATCGAAATTAAACGGGTTCAAACCGGCGCATTTTTCTTTCAACGTACCGGGAGGACGTTGCGAAGAATGTCAAGGTGAAGGTATCATCAAGGTTGAGATGCAGTTCATGGCAGATGTCTATTTGGAATGTGAACATTGTAAAGGAAAACGTTTCAAGGATGAAGTTCTGGAAGTAAAGTACAAAGGACTAAATATATACGATATTTTGGAGATGACCGTGAACCAAGCAGTAGAATTTTTCTCTTCCGGGACAAGTCATAGCGAACGAAGTATCATTAACAAACTGCAAAAATTGATTGATGTCGGTTTGGGTTATATCAAATTGGGTCAGGCCTCCAGCACATTAAGTGGTGGAGAAAGTCAACGTGTAAAGCTGGCTTACCATCTCAGTCAAGAAAATGCAGAACCAACCCTTTTCGTGTTTGACGAACCGACCACGGGATTACATTTTCACGATATTCATAAGTTGATGGATTCACTGAATGCCTTGATCGAACGAGGACACACGGTATTGATCATCGAACACAACATGGACGTGATCAAATGCGCAGATAATATTATAGACTTGGGGCCGGAAGGAGGAAGTGAAGGTGGGTTTCTCGTTTTCGAGGGAACACCGGAGGAATTGATAAGGTGTGAAACCTCTTATACCGGGAAATATCTTGCCGAAAAACTGCAGGAAAATAAATAATGAATTGTTCATTTGGAATATTTAAATATGAAGAAGTTAATAGATTTCACTGTTACTGAAAACAAAAGATTAAATCACGACACCATTTTGCTGGTGTTACATTCAGATGAATTACCTGAAATTCAGCCGGGACAATTCGTGAATGTACGGGTGGATCATTCTCCCTCGACCTTTTTAAGAAGACCGATCTCCGTGCATGACGTGGATGAATCACGCAGGTTGCTTTACCTTTTTATCAAAATCGTGGGATGTGGAACGTCAACTTTGGGCGAATTACAAATTGGTGAAAAAGTGAACGTGATGCTACCTCTTGGTAATCATTTTTCTATCCCAGCTTCCGGTAGACCTTTACTCATCGGTGGTGGTTGCGGGGTGGCTCCCATGTTGCATTTGTCCCGGATCATGAAAGCACATGGTTTATCGCCTGTTGTGTTGATTGGTACCCGAACAGATAAAGATATTCTTCGGAAAGAAGAGTACGAAAAATATGCCACAGTATACTATACAACTGAAGATGGTTCCTTCGGGGAAAAAGGATATGTCACGCAACATTCCGTTTTGAAAGAAAAATTCGATCATATCTTTTGTTGTGGTCCGGAAGTGATGATGAAAGCAGTTGCGGAGTATGCGAACCAGAATAACATCAATTGTGAAGTATCTTTGGAAAACACGATGGCTTGCGGTATTGGAGCATGCCTCTGTTGTGTAACCGACACGAAAGAAGGTCACAAATGCGTGTGTACGGAAGGTCCTATTTTCAATATAAAAGATTTAAAATGGCAGATTTAAATATAAATATCAACGGCTTATCCCTGAAGAATCCCGTGTTAACAGCATCCGGAACTTTCGGATACGGGACTGAATTTCAGGATTTTATTGATTTAGAACGTTTGGGTGGATTTATCGTAAAAGGAACAACGTTAAAACATCGTGAAGGAAATCCTTATCCTCGTATGGCCGAAACTCCTTCCGGAATGTTGAATGCCGTGGGATTGCAGAATAAAGGTGTAGACTATTTCATAGAGCATATTTATCCGACGATAAAAGGCATAAATAGTAATATACTGGTGAATGTATCCGGTTCAACTATTGCCGATTACGTTGCCACGGCAGAAAAAATAAACGCGTTGGATCATATCCCGGCCATCGAATTGAATATTTCCTGCCCTAACGTGAAAGAAGGTGGTATGGCTTTCGGAACAAGTTGTGTTTCAGCGGCTGAGGTTGTCAAGGAAGTTCGGAAAGTCTACAAAAAACACTTGATGGTTAAATTATCTCCTAATGTCACGAGTATACAGGAAATTGCCTTGGCTGTGGAAGAAGTTGGTGCAGATTCTGTATCACTCATCAACACGTTGATGGGAATGGCTGTCAATGTAAAAACTAGAAAACCTGTATTAAGTACGGTTACGGGGGGATTAAGTGGTCCTTGCGTGAAACCCGTGGCACTTCGTATGGTTTGGCAAGTTGCCAAAGTCGTGAAAATTCCAGTAGTTGGTTTGGGGGGAATAAGTTGCGCCAATGATGCAATAGAATTTTTATTGGCCGGAGCCTCGGCCATACAGATCGGTACGGCAAACTTTATCGATCCGACTATAACGATAAAAGTGATCGATGGAATTAACGATTACTTGGATGAGAACGGTTTCAAGTCTGTAAAAGAGATTATCGGCTTGATATAAAAAATAGACAATAAAAGAAAGTGAGTCAAAAGTCCGTTCGATTTTATGGATTTTTGACTCATTCTCTTTATTCTTTCTCATAGTCCTCAAAACTGCCATCTTCAAAAAATAATATAATCCGTTTTATTTTTTTTGTCTGTTTCGTTAAAGACCTGACGTATGTCATCGGATCTCTTGTTTCTTCTGATTTTACATTTTTATCGGACATAATAGGTGTATTTTGTTTTTCCGTCGATTCCATGTCAAATAACGTAGGCTCGGTTACTACCGTTTTTTTTTCTTCTTGTATAGGAGAATTATCCATTGATCCGTTTCCTGTGATTAACCAAGTCAGATTGAGATCCGGAAATGTTTTAGCAATATTATTGATAATATCAAAACCGGGTTTATTCCTACCTGCAAGAATATGGGAAATTGTAGAGGCATTTACTCCAATCATGGCAGCAAACTTTGTTGCGGTCAATCCTTTTTTCTCGATAATTTGATTCAAACGTTCTTGCATAGGTCTGTTATTTTGTAAAATCAAGAGTTACAAATGTAATCATTCGTGTCGAGAAATCAAAATTACATTTGTAATTTACGATGATTACAAATGTAATCAATGATTCGTGATGATATTTGTCAATTTATATTCTATGGTTGTAATATACTTGTTATCAACATGATTCATAGTATTTATATCTTTTTATTGTGCCGCTTATGTCATGAGATGCACTAATTATTAATAATAAGCAACTTACACATATTCGTCACAGTGGACCGTACTTATACTTAAACTTTATATTAGTGTTTAATAACTACTAAATATTAGTGTGTTATAATTTTAATTTAAATCTAATTAACAACGAACATATTCTGAATTCGTTATTATGGTTAAATCATCATTAAATATAAACATCATACATTATACGTTTATTTATTGGAATTCAATACTATAGGTTGATTTATTTATAACTGTTAATCCGTGAAATACCTTGAACTAGCAGACACTTGTAATGATTACATTTGTGTATTCCTCTCCCCTTTTCGCAACAGTACATGTGTTACAAATGTAATACATGGCTTTCATCACGACAACTTTACAAATGTAATTTTCCTCTATTTTGTTATATTCAACAAAAACTCTACATTTGAGAAATAAAAAAATATAGTCATGAATATACCAGAGAAATTAATCGAATTAAGACGCATTATGAATCGAGAAAATATTGCGGCTTATATCATATCCGGAACAGATCCTCATAATAGCGAATATCTTCCCGCTCCATGGCAACAGAGAAAATGGATTTCCGGTTTTACCGGGTCATATGGTACTGTTGTGGTCACGAAAAACGAGGCTGGATTGTGGACTGACACCCGCTATTTCATTCAAGCAGAGAAAGAATTGGCCGGTTCCGGCATAAAACTCCATAAATTGCGTGTTCCCGATGCTGTAGATTATCCTCAATGGTTGGTTGAAGTGCTTGAATCTGGAACTAAAGTAGGAATTGATGGCTTTTGTATGTCTGTTAGTGATGTACGTAACCTAAAAAATGCATTAAGCCCTAAAAATATAACTATCCAGGAACAAATAGATTTGCTGGGAGAAATGTGGTTTGATCGTCCGGCTCTTCCCGTGGAGAAAATAATTCGTTTGGATACAAAATATGTCGGGGAATCTGCCGGAGAACGAATAGGTAAAATTCGAGAGTTTATACGCTATAATCATGGTGACGCCATGTTATTCAGTTGTTTGGATGAAATTGCCTGGTTATATAATATTCGTTGTAACGATATTGCTTATAACCCGGTAGCCATTTCTTACGCCATTGTAGAAAAGGATAAAGCTCATTTATTCATCAAATTAGACAAAATTTCTCAAGAAATAGAACAACAATTGGCAGAAGATGGGATCGAGTTACATGATTACCATCATTTGTTCCTCTTTCTGGATGAACAGAATAAAGAAAACACGTATTTCGTGGACACGAATACCTGCAACTATGCTGTTTTTAATCATCTGGCGAAAAAATTCGAGGTACGTGAAATCGAATCACCTATTCCCTTACTGAAGGCTGTAAAAAATACAACCGAGTTGGATGGATTTAGATTAGCTTGCCGGAAAGATGGAGTCGCGTTATCTAAATTCTATTATTGGCTAGAAAATAGATTATCACAACAACCTATAACAGAACTGGAAGCAGCAGAACAATTAACTCGGTTCCGCTCTCAGGATAAAGAATACGTGTCGGATAGTTTTGGGTGTATTTCTGCCTATGGTCCTAATGCGGCGCTACCACATTATTCCGCTACCCTGGAACAACAATCAAAAATACATCCCAAAGGATTATATCTCGTGGATTCCGGCGCTCAATATATGCACGGTACGACGGATATAACTCGCACGATGCCACTGGGAGAACTGACGGAATTGGAAAAAGAGGATTACACGCTTGTTTTAAAGGGGATGATTGATCTTAGTATGCTGTATTTCCCGAAAGGATCGAAAGGATGTAATATTGATATAGTTGCTAGGTTGCCATTGTACATGAATCTTCGAAATTTTGGACATGGAACCGGACATGGTGTTGGATATTTTCTCAATGTGCATGAGGGACTGCAATCTATTCGGCCAGATTTAAAGAATCAAGAAATGTTGCCGGGTATGGTAACCTCTAACGAACCGGGATTATACCGGGAAGGTTTACATGGAATCCGTCACGAGAACTTGATCGTGTGCCAACCCAAAGCGGTGAATGAATTTGGAGAATTCTATCAATTTGAAACAATAACTCTTTGTTATTTCGATACTTCAGCTATATTAATTAAACTTTTAAATCAAAAAGAAATCGATTGGTTAAATGCTTACAACGAACGGGTTTATCAAGAAGTATCTCCTTATCTTGAAGAACAGGAAAGGGTTTGGTTGCGAAATAAGACAAAAGCAATTTGATAAGAATTAAGCGAGAGTTTGTTTCGAGATAAGTCACCATAAACGAATTATAGCCGTTTTCCCTATGTTTGAAACACGTGTGATGAAACGGCTATAAATTGCAGGGTTAATGTATGCAAACTTTTAGTCGTAACTTATGTTTTTATTCATACTAAATTAATTCATATAATTTTTTAATAAATAAAGCCGGAAGAGAAAACTTCCGGCTTTATTTATTAAAAAAAATCTTACTATTTTGTATAGGTATCGTAAGCCCCTTCTTGTAATACAACAAAGTCGCCATAGCTAGTACCTGTAATGGCAGCTGCAGCAACAACTCGATATCTTCCTGCGGCAAGCTCTGCCGAACTAGATAGTAGATCACTTACATTAAGCGAAAGTTTGTAGTAATCCTTGTATGGCTCTTCTGTTTCAGGTGTTACTTTCTTTAAGTCAGTTTCACTCCAGTATTTTAATCCGTATTTCGTAAAATCATAACTATCTTTTTGTAAGAAAATATAATAATAATCAACCTCTTCAGCTAGTTTAAAATAAGCAGTAATTTTTCCATCATCACTACATTCAATTTTTGCATCTAATTTTCCCATTCCTTTGGATGCAGAGAGACTTATCCATGTTTGTGCAGTTTTTCCTTCGCTATTAGTAGCTTCTAAGGTGTATTGTCCGGTCACATTTGTTAGTTCTGTTGCAAGCATTTGTTGTACATTCGGATCAGTTTGAACCCCCATTTTTTGATACCCTTCGATATCTGTCAGTGAAACATTCGTTTTTCCATTAGAAATTTTACATCCATTAGTCATAGGCTCATTTGCATACGCAGCAATCATAGGAAAAAAGGTAGTAGGAGTAACTTGAATTATATATCCACCACCACCTATAAATTGAAAATCTGGATCATCGCTATCCAAACAAGATGTCATTGCAAAAGCCGCAACCAATAAAATTACATACTGTTTTAAATTTAAGATTGTCTTCATTTTTAGTTGTTTTATAGTTTTAAATATTCCGTGATTATCACCACATATTTTCATTTCACACTGCGAAGATTCGCAAAAAAACAATACGATGCAAAAAAAAAGACAGCTTTTTAGCTGATAATGATTTTTTTTCTTTTTTTTCGCGTAGTGAACGCAACCATTTACAAAATAGCGCATCTAAGCAATAGTTATCAATGTGTAATTTGGACAAAATAGTAGACCGATGCAAAAAGGGAGACAGAAAAGCGGGAGAACAACTTTACCATATGTTCTCGGCTAAAATGTTTGCCCTATGTATCCAATACTCCAAATCACGCGAGGAGGCGGAAGATAATTTGCAAGATGGTTTTATCAAAGTATTGGAGTCTATTGACCAATACAAGGGAAAAGGCTCTTTTGAAGGCTGGATGAAACGTATTTTCATCAACACGGCGTTAGAGAAATTCAGAAAAAATCGATCCGTGCAAGTTGTCGAAGAAGTTCCGGAAGTGGTGGATGAAGATGATTTTGACAATGACGTGAGCATACCTCCCGAGGTGCTGTTCGAGTTTGTCAATGAATTACCGGAGAAATACCGGCTGGTCTTCAACTTGTACGTCATGGAAGACATGCAACACAAGGAGATAGCAGCATTATTAGGTATATCCGACGGTACATCGAAATCTAACCTGGCACGGGCGAAAGAAATTTTGAAAAGGAAGATAAATGCATATTTGAGAGATGAGTGAGAAGATTGAGAAATTATTTAAAAACGCTTTGGAACAAGTTTCCGTTGAACCTCCAGCACGAGTGTGGGAAGGAATAAACTCCCATTTCGTGATGAAGCAAAGACATCTAAGGCGAATTTACACGTATAGTGGTATTGCTGCAGCGGTAATATTATTGTTCGGCGTGGGATTTTTCATGCAAAGCAAACATACCGATATCTATACCCCGACATCTGTTGCCACTCTGAATTCAAGTATTAACAATCAGGATAATAATAAGATACTAGCATTTACTTCTACCCCTCATTCAATACCAGAAATAAAGAAAAAAAGAGAAGAGTATACCGTAGAGCATCTTGCTCCGGTTCCAATTTCCATTTCCGCTTTAACCGGTTTGGAGAACGAGCAACCGGAAGGTGATTTAAAGAAAGCATCCGTTCGTGCAGGTTTTATCCCTTTGGTAAATCAAAATGCGATAGAAAACCAACGTAAATATACGGAACTTTTGGACGGGAAAAGTATAACCACGGTAAAGACTACCAATAAAGTAAAATCAGAAGATGCTAAAATGTTTACTGTAGGTGGATATGTCTCTCCCGGATATTCGTCCGGTAGCTATAAAACAAGTGGAACAAATGCCCGTTCTGCCCAGTATGAAAGTAGCCAGATGAGTGGTATTTTTAATGTAGGTGGAGGGTTGACTTTCGCCGTAAAACCGACTAAACGAATCTCTATAGAAACCGGTTTAGGATATTCCCGTATGGGACAAAAGACGGATGATGCACAAGTGTATGTGCCTCGTTCTGATATGGTGTCATATAATGCTAACACTCATGCCTATACCCCACTTGGTAGCGTAAAAAACAAAGCCAATGCGACCGTTTCTTCTCCCGAAACCTTTGTTTCGTTAAAAACAGAACAGGATGAAGACGGAAGTATCGAGCAGCAATTCGATGCTATTGAGATTCCTTTAATTTTCCGTTATCATTTGAATGATAATAGAGTAAAATTTAGTGTGTTAGGTGGGTTTGGTGCCAGTTTTATGGTACGTAACCATACTTACGTGAATTACAATGGGAAGAAAGAATTTATGGGAGAAGCCGAGGACATCAGAACGTTTAATATCAGTACGAATATCGGTTTCGGTATCGAGTATCCCCTTTCAAAATCAATCCACATAAAAGTGGAACCGGGATTCAAATATTATTTACAATCCTTGAGTAAGAGTGCAGAAATTGATTTTAAACCTTACTCGTTCACGTTCTCCACTGGAATCGGAATTAATTTCTAATTAATATTTACGATTTAATATCTCGCTGGAAATTATCGCTTGACGAATATCAAAATCAAAATGTTCGGTAATTGAATTATTTGGTTGCTCGTTAGACTCTTCATCATCTTTAAAGAGAACCACCTCTTTCTTAGTCCGTCCTCTTCTGGCTTGTTGCAGTTGTTCAAGCATGGCATAACGTTCTTCATCTGTTTTACCAAAATTATTCACGTTTATCTCTCTCCCCGCTCTTTCTACAAGTTCATCGCTATTTGATATCGGAGCAAAAACAGGTTCCGGAGATGGGATTTCCGGTTCTTGTGAAATCACGACAATCTCATCATCCAAATCATCATGTTCTTCTTCCGGAAGATGAAATTCGGGAGGTGTATTTTTTGCTTTTTTCTCCTTGGAAGCCTTAAACCAGCCTATTGCACTCGCACCTAACGTCAACAGTAAGTAAACAATTAAATCAACACCTTTATCGCTCATAATATCAACAAATAAATTATTCCGAAACCTTTAATAATATCCAATTATTTATCAAATATACTGTTTTTTTGAACACGGGAAAGCAATCGCAAGAAAAATATTGCATGAAACGCTTTTTTATATAAAAAAATAATATTCTTTTTTTACCTTTGTCTGCAAGTAATATTACGTTTGGAACAATAAAAATTAAATATCCGGATGAGAACGAAAAGAGCATTAATCAGTGTATTTGACAAAAGTGGGATTGTTGATTTTGCTAAATCGCTAAATTCTATGGGTTGGGAAATTATTTCTACTGGGGGAACCTCTAAGAAATTGAAAGAAGAGGGACTACAGGTGAAAGATATTTCAGATTTAACCCAATTCCCAGAGTGTTTTGATGGAAGAGTGAAAACCCTTCACCCAAATGTAGAGGGAGGTATCTTAGCGATACGAGACAACGAGAAACATAAGCAACAGATGACCGAACTTGGGATAGAACCTATTGATATGGTCGTTTGTAATCTATATCCTTTCAAGGAAACCATTCTTAAAGCAGGAGTTTCACACGAAGAAATTATCGAGAATATCGATATTGGCGGGCCGACTATGATTCGTGCCGCAGCGAAGAATTATCCTTTCGTGACGGTAATTACAGATCCGAAAGATTACACAAAAGTAATCGAGGAAATTCAAGCTCATGGGGATACTTCACTTGAAACCAAAGAGCTATTAGCTGCTAAAGTATTTATTCATACTTCACATTATGATGCTCTAATAGCCAACTATTTCTCTAAACGATTGAATATTCAATCACCGAAGACCTTGACCTTAACGTTCGAAAAGAAACAAGATCTTCGTTATGGAGAGAATCCACACCAGTCAGCCACTTTCTATACCCAAATTCAGGAGACAGAGGGCACGTTAACCGGGGCGGTTCAGTTACATGGAAAAGAATTATCTTACAATAATATCGGTGACACCGACGGGGCTTTAGAAACCTTGAAAGAGTTTGAAGAACCGACGGTTGTTGCTGCAAAACACGCAAATCCTTGTGGTGTTGGTAGTGCTGCGACTCTTGCAGAGGCCTTCAAAAAAGCTTACGAGGCTGATCCTGTTTCTATTTTTGGTGGAATCATTGCGGTAAACCGGGAAGTAGACAAGGCAACGGCAGAAGTCATGTCCCCTATTTTCCTGGAAGTGATTGTAGCTCCTTCTTTCTCAGAAGAAGCTTTGACTATTCTTACCAAAAAGAAGAATCTGAGATTATTACAGGTATCTAATATTAGTAAGAGAGATTATACTTCACCCAAAGCAAAAACAGTATTGGGAGGTCTGTTGATTCAAGATATGGACCAACAATTACTTGACGGTGAGTTGAAATACGTCACCAATCGTCGTCCTTCGGAAAAAGAACTAGAAGACTTGTTGTTTGCATGGAAAGTTGTCAAGCATACTAAATCTAATGCAATTGCGATTGCAAAAGACAAATGTACCACGGGAGTTGGTCCAGGACAAGTAAGCAGAATCTGGGCATTGGAAAATGCCATTCGTCAAGGCGGGGAGAGAATTAAGGATAGCGTGATGGCATCGGATGCCTTCTTCCCTTTCGCTGATTGTGTTGAAGCTGCTCACAAAGCTGGCATCACCGCAATCATTCAACCGGGCGGATCTATCCATGATCAGGATTCGATTGATGCGGCCAACAAGTATAATATTGCGATGATTTTTACTGGAATGAGACACTTCAAACATTAATTGATTATGGGTTTGTTTTCTTTTTTAACACAAGATATAGCGATCGACTTGGGTACGGCGAACACGATCATCATCATGAATGACAAGATGGTTGTAAACGAGCCATCCATTGTTGCCGTCGATAAAAAAACAGAGAAGGTAATTGCTATTGGTGAGAGAGCTCGCCAGATGCAGGGTAAGACGCACGAGTATATAAAGACCATTCGCCCGTTGAGAGACGGTGTGATTGCGGACTTTAATGCGGCCGAACAGATGATTCGGGGTATGATCAAGATGGCAAACGGAAAGAGCAAGTTTTTCTCTCCTTCTTTGCGTATCGTGGTTTGTATACCTTCCGGAAGTACGGAGGTTGAACTACGTGCCGTACGTGACTCTGCCGAACACGCCGGAGGACGTGATGTTTATATGATTTACGAGCCGATGGCAGCCGCTTTGGGTATCGGCTTGGACGTGGAAGCCCCAGAGGGTAACATGATCGTGGATATAGGTGGTGGTACCACGGAGATCGCCGTGATCTCTTTGGGAGGTATCGTTACCAACAAGTCTATCCGTATTGCCGGTGATGACTTGACGGATGATATTCAGGAATACATGAGACATCAACACAATATCAAGATTGGAGAACGTACAGCAGAAGAAATTAAAATTCATGTTGGTTCTGCTTTGTCCGAACTGGATGAGCCTCCTGCAGATTTCGTGGTGCAAGGACCGAATCAGATGACCTCTCTTCCGGTTGAAGTACCTGTTTCCTATCAAGAGATAGCTCATTGTATCGAGAAATCCATTTCTAAGATTGAAATTGCAATCCTAGCCGCTTTGGAACAGACTCCTCCCGAGCTGTATGCAGACATTGTGAACAAAGGAATATATTTGGCTGGTGGTGGTGCATTGTTGCGCGGGTTGGATAAACGTTTGACCGACAAGCTAAACATTCCATTCCATATTGCTGAAGATCCATTGCGAGCCGTGGCCAGAGGTACGGGAATTGCACTAAAGAACGTAGACAGGTTCTCATTCCTTATAAGATAGTGATGTGAAAGAGATTATAAAACTGATATTAAAATATCATTTTACTATTATTTTTATATTGCTGGAAATCGTAAGTTTCTCTCTGATTATTCGTCATAACGAATATCAGAGAGCAATTTTCTCTGAAAGTGCTTCTACTCTATTCGGGAATATCTCGTCAACGATCACGAGTATAAAAGATTATTTTCGTTTAAAAGAGATGAACGAATCTTTGGCAAATGAAAATATCCTGCTGAAAAATCGTTTGGAAGAGTATGAGTTTTTACGAGATACGATTATCCATGGTATGGTTGTGCAAGATAGCATACCTGTTTACGAGTATATCGGGGCAAAACAGGTCAATGCGACATATAACCGGACGAAAAATTACATTACTTTAAATCAAGGACGAAAAAACGGTCTTCAGAAAGAAATGGCCGTTTGTACACCTGAAGGGATCGTGGGACTTATTCAGGATTTAAGTGATCATTTTGCCGTAGTCATCCCCTTGATCAACGTGGATTCCCGAATTTCAGCCAAAATAAAAAAGAATAACTATTACGGTTCTTTGCAATGGGATGGTAATGATTATGCTTATTCTTATCTGAATGATATTCCCTATCACGTGGAAGTAAATGCCGGGGACACGATTGTTACTTCCGGTCTCTCAAAAATCTTTCCAGAAGGAATTGTCGTGGGATATGTGGAATCTGTTGACAAGGAAACCGCAAACTTCTTAAAGATAAAGGTCAAACTAGCCGTTGATTTCAAACGCATAAACCATGTTTATGTCATATTGAATAACAAGAAAAATGAGCAAACAAGTTTAGAAGCCATAAACTATCATGAATAATATAAACTATTTCATTCATTTATTGATACTTTCTTTATTACAGATTATAATCGTGGATAATATTCACCTTGGCTCCTATTTCTATTTGAATATTTATATTCTGGCTCTTTATATTTTACCTTATAAGATGAAAGGTATATCATTGCTGTTATTCGGGTTCTTTTTAGGTTTAATCATGGATTTGGCTGATAACACAGTCGGTATTCATGCTGCGGCATCAACTTTCATCGCTTATATTCGTCCCCGGTTATTGCAATTGACCTCTACCCGGGAAGAAATAGACGACACGCATGGAGGGCAAGGTCTGACGGATGTCAGGTGGTTTCTGAAATACACGTTTGTTTCCACGCTGTTATTCAACGTGGTATTGATTTTGACAGAAGCCTTTACTTTTAACGATATTCTGATCTCGATTATCCGGATTATTTTAAGTACCTTTATCTCAATGTTGTTCATGCTACTCTACTATTTCAGCGGAATTAAGAAAGTACAGCAATAAAAGCGTGGTTTTAATCGATTAATGAATTCTTGAAATGAACAAATTCGGGTATAGACAAGGGATTATATCAGGAATTATTATCAGTGTATGTGTCGTGTACTTCCTGCGATTGTTTACCTATCAGGTGGTGTCCGACAAATATAAAGTTATGGCTGAAAATAATTCCCAGCGGACAGAAACCGAATATCCGGCACGAGGATTAATATATGATCGGAATAACAAACTTTTGGTTGATAATCAAGCAGCATACGATTTAATGATTATTCCCAATCAGGTAAAAAAATTTGATACTTTAGAATTAATTTCCATTCTGGATATAACGAAAGAATCTTTGGAAAAAAGGATTCAAGATTGTCGGGATTATGCGAAATTCAAACCTTCGGTTCTTGTTTCTCAGATCCCTGGAAACAAATATGCTGTTCTTCAAGAAAAACTTTATCGTTATCCGGGTTTCTACATACAAACCAGAACGTTACGAAAATATAATGTAAACCATTCTGCAGATGTTTTCGGCTATATCGGAGAGGTGAATTCCGAACAGATGAAAGATCCCTATTATGCACAAGGAGATTACATCGGGATCAGTGGGTTGGAAAAAACATACGAGAAACATCTTCGCGGTACCAAGGGAAAACGGGTCGTTCTTGTCGACAATAAAAACCGGGTGAAAGGTTCGTTTGCGGATGGAGAATATGACGAAGATGCCATTGTCGGTGAAAATCTATATACCACATTAGATGTTGACCTACAAGAATACGCCTACGAACTCATGCAGAACAAAAAAGGTGGAATCGTGGCCATTGAACCTTCTACGGGGGAAATATTGGTCAAGATGTCCAGTCCCGGTTATGATCCGCAATTAATGGTCGGTTTGGATCGGGGTAAAAATTACTCTAAATTGCTAAATGACCCCTTAAAGCCCCTATTTGACAGAACAACGATGGCACAATATCCCCCAGGTTCCATATTCAAAACCGTTCAGGCTCTGATTGGTTTACAAACGAAAGCGATTTCACTGCAAACACAATGTACATGTAGTGGAGGTGCTTATATTGTCGGGGGAAAATTCATGAAGTGTCACCATCATAGTTCTCCCGTGAATTTACTCCAGTCCATTGAAAACTCCTGTAACCCTTATTACGCTAATGTTTTCAAGAGAATTCTGGAATTGCCGGAATATAAAACGGTGAGAAATGCTTACGGGGAATGGCGGAAATACGTGATGTCCTTCGGGTTCGGCAATAAGATATGCCCGGATTTCTCCAATGAAGTATCCGGTTCTATCCCCACGCAGGAATATTACGACAATGTGTTCAAAACACAAAAATGGTACCCCTCCTACATGATTTCTCTTTCCATTGGTCAGGGAGAATTAATGATCACACCGATTCAAATGGCGAATTTGGCCACGATTTTGGCGAACCGGGGATATTATATTACACCACATATTGTAAGATCGATAAATGACTCGATCTCCAGCCAAATAAAAAAGCACGTTATTCCCATCGACCAGAAACACTTTGCCCCCATCGTGGAAGGAATGCAAATGGTTATCAAAGGGGGAACTGGACGTCGGGCACAGGTAGACTCGATTGCCATTGCCGGAAAAACCGGAACCGTGCAAAATCCACATGGTGATGATCACTCCGTGTTTATTGCTTTTGCCCCGGTAGAAGATCCTAAAATCGCATTGATTGTATATGTTGAAAACGGGGTTTGGGGATCGCGTTACGCAGCCCCAATTGCCGGTCTGTTAATAGAGAAATATTTGAAAGGAAAAATATCCGACACGAAGAAAGCTCTTGAAAAAGAGATGTTCCAAGGTAGTCTGATCCATGATACAACCAGTAAAGGAAACGAGCAATGAATAGCAGATCTAATAACCTACTCGCCAACATAGATTGGGCATCCATTCTATTATACCTGCTGCTTGTATTAATCGGGTGGTTAAATATTTACGCAGCAGTATATGATGAAAATCATAGCAGTATTTTCGATATTTCTCAAAAGTACGGGAAACAATTGATTTGGATCGGGGCGGCTTTTGTGCTTGCTTTTCTTGTTCTACTCACGGATAGTAAATTCTTCACCACTTTCTCGATGGTCATTTACGGCATCATGATATTCTTGTTGATTGCCGTCCTGTTTTTTGGTACGGAAACAAAGGGGGCACGTTCATGGTTTGAAGTCGGGGATTTTCGCATTCAGCCAGCGGAGTTTGCCAAATTTGCAACAAACTTGGCCATAGCCTACGTCATGAGCCGGCATAATTTCAAAGTAATGCGCTTTTCCAGCCTTTTGACCATCGGGTTAATTTTAGCTCTTCCCGCAGGATTGATTATCTTGCAGAACGACACGGGGTCAGCTCTCGTGTACAGTAGTTTTATACTCGTTCTTTTCCGAGAAGGATTGCATGGCTCTATCCTATTGCTCTGTTTCGTGGCGGCAGCTATATTTATCATGGCATTGCTGTATACCCCTTTCACGGTATTGCTTGTCATTATCGGGGGAACACTGATAGCCTTTTATTATTATCGGCACGATATTCGGGAATTATTCCAGATCATTCTGTTCATCGGGTGTGGTTTCGGGCTTTTCGTCTTGATTAAATGGATGTTTAATCTATCGATTTCCGATTATTACATGCTACTCATCGTTTACGTGATTACAAGTATAACCGCGATCTACCCGATATATAAGCGGAAGATGAAAAACATGATTACCCTGTTATTGATCTCGTGGTTATGCGTTGGGGCCGCTCCTTCCGTGAATTATGCTTTTGACCATCTTCAACCTCACCAGCAGGATCGTATTAACGAGTTACTGGGTATAAAAGTAGACCCCAAGGGAACAGGATATAATGTCACGCAATCCAAAATTGCAATAGGCTCCGGGGGATTACTAGGTAAGGGCTTTTTACAAGGAACCCAGACGAAATTGAACTTCGTTCCGGAGCAAAGTACTGACTTTATCTTTTGTACCGTTGGCGAAGAGTGGGGATTTGTCGGAAGCACTTTTGTCATCGCTTTGCTGGCCGTGTTTATTTTGCGAATTATCAAGTTGGCAGAAAGGCAACGCTCCAGTTTTTCCCGGATATATGGTTATGGAGTAGCCTCTATCCTATTCTTCCACGTAGCCGTCAATATTGGAATGACTATAGGGATGGCACCTGTCATAGGTATCCCTCTTCCCTTCTTTAGTTACGGGGGATCATCATTATGGTCTTTTACCATTCTGATATTTATATTTTTGAGGTTAGATGCCAATCGTTTACAAGTCTTTAGATAATAAATAAACTTTCTGAACGCTTTCCTTGTGGATTTTCAAGGATTTTAATACATTCGTTCCCAAATGAATTAAACACGAGAAGAATGAAAACATTAATTATAAACATAAAGCAACTTGTTCAGGTTGAGGAAGAACCACGTAAATGGGTTGCAGGTGCCGACATGGCAAAATTAGGTATTATTGATGATGCCTACCTTCTGATTAACGAGGATAAAATAGAAGCTTTCGGTAAAATGAGCGAATTGAATCAAGATGCAATTTACGAAGGTACAGACACGGTGAAAGAAATAGATGCCAAAGGACGTTTGGTTCTCCCCGCCTACTGTGATTCCCATACGCACTTGGTATATGCCGGAAGTCGGGAAATAGAATATATTGACAAAATCAAAGGTTTATCATACGAGGAAATTGCCCAAAGAGGTGGTGGCATTTTGAACTCGGCAGAACGAATTAGGAAAGCATCAGAAGAAGAGTTATATGATTCTGCTTATGCTCGTTTACAAGAAATAGCCTCTCTCGGAACCGGAGCCGTGGAAATCAAGAGCGGTTACGGGTTGGACACGGCAAGTGAACTCAAGATGTTGCGCGTGATTAAAAGATTAAGCAAAGAAACTCCTTTAACCATAAAGTCAACCTTTTTGGGAGCGCATGCAGTTCCGGTTGAATACAAGGGACGGCAGACAGAATACGTGGATTTAATCATCAATCAAATGATACCGGCTGTTGCTGCCGAAGATTTGGCTGATTATATAGATGTGTTCTGTGATAAAGGTTTTTTCACAGTGGAAGATACGGATAGGATGTTGAATGCCGGAATGAAATACGGATTACGTGCGAAGATTCATGCTAATGAACTAGACTACTCGGGTGGTATTCAAGTTGGGGTAAAATATAATGCTCTTTCCGTGGATCATCTTGAATATGTCGGGGATGAAGAAATCGCTGCATTGAAAGGTAGCGAGACCATGCCAACCGTGTTGCCGGGAGCTGCCTTCTTTTTGAATATGCCTTATTCTCCTGTTCGTAAAATGATCAATGCGGGACTTCCTGTTGCTTTGGCTTCGGATTTTAATCCCGGCTCCTCTCCTTCCGGAAACATGAAATTCGTGATGTCTCTCGGGTGCGTGAATTATAAAATGTTGCCGGAAGAAGTAATTAACGCAACAACCATCAACTCGGCATACGCCATGGGTGTAGAAGAAGAGTTGGGTAGTATTGCAGTGGGTAAAAAAGCGAATTTCTATATCACGACTCCGATTACAGGAATAGAGTATCTTCCCTATGCTTATGGGACGGATTTAGTTGAAGCGGTATTCTTAAACGGAGAACAAATTTAAGGAAGCGATGCCCTATTCACATTACAAAAAGGTATGGATCCGGAAAGCGTACCGGATAAGGTACCCTTAGAAGATTTATTGATTGATGATTTACGATTTCATGATTGAGTGATTAGGTAATCGATACTAAATTTATTTTTTGTTAAATTATAAAATTAATATATATGAAAAAACTAATCGAATGCGTTCCGAATTTCAGTGAAGGGAACGATATGCATATTATAGATCAGATTACAGCAGAAATTAAGGCTGTTGAAGGAGTTAGTCTTATTGACGTGGATCCGGGAAAAGCAACAAACCGTACGGTGGTTACCATGGTTGGTACTCCGGAAGAAGTATGTGAAGCCGCTTTTCGTGCCGTTAAAAAAGCATCCGAATTGATCGACATGAAAAAGCACAAGGGAGCGCATCCCCGTTTCGGAGCTACAGACGTTTGTCCTTTGGTTCCCGTATCAAACATCACGATGGAAGAAACCGTGGAATACGCTCGTGCTTTGGCAAAACGTATCGGGGAAGAATTGAATATTCCGGTATATTGCTACGAGAATGCAGCCTTTGCCCCGGAAAGAAAGAATTTGGCTACTTGCCGTGCCGGAGAATATGAAGCTCTTGGAGAACGTTTGAGCAGTGAACAATGGCATCCCGATTTCGGTCCTCGTGAGTTGAACGAGTGGACGGCTAAAACCGGAGCTACTGCCGTAGGAGCCCGTAATTTCTTGGTTGCTTATAATGTAAACTTAAATACCACCTCTACCCGTCGTGCTAACGCAATCGCTTTTGACGTACGCGAAAGAGGAAGAGCTAAAAGAGAAGGAAATCCTATTACCGGAAAAATCGTGAAAGATGAAAACGGTAAAAACGTAATGATTCCGGGTACCTTGAAATCTGTAAAAGCCATCGGTTGGTTTATTGAAGAATACGGAATTGCCCAAATTTCCATGAACTTAACAGATATTTCTGTGACTTCCGTACATGAAGCTTTTGACGAAGTGTGCCGTAAAGCACAGGATCGTGGAATTCGTGTAACAGGTTCTGAATTAGTAGGTGTAATTCCATTAAAAGCCATGTTGGATGCCGGACGTTATTTCTTGCGCAAACAACAACGCTCTACCGGAGTATCGGATAAAGAATTGATCAAGATTGCCGTTAAATCTTTAGGTTTGGATGAATTGTATCCGTTCGAACCCAGAAAGAAAATTATCGAGTATATTCTGGAAGATGAGATGAATCAAGGTAAGAAATTTTTAATTGACATGAATCTTCGTGAGTTTGCCGATGAAACAGCATCAGAATCTCCGGCTCCTGGTGGTGGTTCTATTTCTGCATACATGGGAGCTCTTGCGTCTTCACTGGCTACGATGGTTGCCAACTTGTCTTCTCACAAACGCGGTTGGGATGAGCGTTGGGAAGAATTCAGTAATTGGGCTGAAAGAGGAAAAGCTTACCAAGTTGAATTAATCAAGATGGTTGACGAGGATACTAACGCTTTCAATCGTATTATGGATGCCTTCGGATTACCGAAGAAAACAGAAGAAGAAAAAGCAGCCCGTCACCAAGCAATTCAAGATGCAACCAAGTTCGCTACTGAAGTTCCGTTCAAAACAATGATGCTTTGCTACGAATGTATGGAAGTGGTGAAAGCTATGGCTGAGATCGGTAACCCGAATTCTGTAACGGATGCCGGAGTTGGTGCTTTGGCCGCTCGTTCCGGAGTAATCGGAGCCTTCTTGAACGTGAAGATCAATGCAGCCGGATTGGATGATAAAGAATATGCTAACGATATTATTTCCAGAGGTGAAAAAGTGGTTGAAATGGCCAAACAAATGGAAACGGATATTTTGAATATCGTGAATTCAAAAATCTAATATCTAGGCAGATTTTATTGAATTCTGTAAATATAAGCTGGAAACTTTACTATTTATCAAGTTTCCAGCTTTATTTTTACTCACCTTTTAAAAATGGTAACTCCACGTTACGGATGGCACAAATGGAAGTAAACTCCAACTTCAGGTAGTCACTCCTTTTTTCGTTTGTTTGTGGTATATGATAGAAAGATTCTCATGGGCATACAAATTATATTTTTTAGCAAAAAATGAGAATGTGTTAAACATTGGGAATTTTGCTACTTTTGTATCCTATGATCGGTTCAAATTATAACATAATGAAAAAGAGAATAATGCTTTTAGGATGTATCGTGGGAATAATCAATTTATTGTCAGGTTGTTCTTCTCATCGAAACCTTAGTATGTTACAATTTAACATCTGGCAGGAAGGAACGATGATTCCCGGTGGTTTTAACGCCGTCGCTGATGAAATAGCCCGTTTGGAACCAGACTTTATCATGCTGAGTGAAGTTCGAAATTATCATGATACCCGATTTTGTGACCGTATCGTGAATGCCTTGAAAGAAAGGGGTAAAACATATTATTCTTTTTATAGTTATGATTCAGGATTACTTAGCAAACATCCTATAACTGATAGTAGTACGATATTCCCGATTCAGGATGACCACGGGACTATTTATAAAATGAAAACGACCGTGGGGAAACAAACGTGTGCTGTTTACACCGCCCATTTAGACTATCAGAATGACACGTATTATGAAATACGGGGTTATGATGGTAATAATTGGCACAAAATGGAAGCCCCTCTAACTGATGTTCCGACCATTCTGGAGCGCAATAACCGTTCATTACGCAATGATGCCATCCAAGCTTTTATCGAAGATGCTCAAAAAGAAATTGAAAAAGGGAATTGGATCTTTTTAGGGGGTGACTTTAACGAACCTTCTCACTTCGACTGGATTGAAGCGACTAAAGACAGTGCCGATCATCATGGAGTAGTGGTTCCTTGACCGGTAACCACCCTTCTCCATGAAGCAGGCTTTAAAGATTCTTATCGTGAAAAATATCCAAATCCGGCTACACATCCGGGTTACACTTATCCGTCTGATAATCTCGCCTTACCTCCAAGTAAAATCACTTGGACTCCCGATGCTGACGAGCGTGAGCGCATTGATTATATCTTCTATTATCCTCGTAAAGGCCTACAACTGAAAGATGTGGCGATTCTTGGCCCTAAGACCAGTATTCGCAAGAGTCAACGTGTAGCCGAATCCGGGATGGACATTTTCATTGAACCTCTAGGAGTATGGCCAACAGATCACAAAGCCGTGTGGGTTATTTTCCGGATAAGATAGTGATTATTTAAAAATACGCACTCTTTCCTCTATCGGGTTAAACTCTTTGACTCCGGGTTCTTGTAAAGGTACTCCGAAAGGCATCTGAGCAATCAATTCCCAAGTTTCAGGTAACTGCCACTCTTTAAGTACAGTTTCATCAATCAACGGGTTATAATGTTGTAGGGAGGCACCGAAACCTGCATCTTCCAACATGGTCCACACAACCAACTGATGCATGGCCGACGTCTGTTGAGACCATAACGGGAACTTCTCTTGATAAGTTGGGAATGATTTCTGTAATCCCTCCACGACTTTCCGTTCTT
>JAHZBN010000018.1:0-61973 GCA_019423345.1 Butyricimonas sp.
AATTCTGACATTGGTTTACTAAGTTTACTGTAAACTTTTTTCAGGACAATACAATAAGCTTGGCTTACCCTTACTCTAGGCCATAAACACAACAACTACACATCACCAACACAGCATATACATACATTAGTGTCTATACTGCGTTTGTGATGTGTAAGAATTCCCTTAGTATCTTAGGCCAAGGATAGAGGATAGATAAAGATTCCCCCTTCTTTCTATAGAGGGAATTTGAAGCTAGGATTTGGGAGCACCTTTTATTCCCTTCTTCCCAAATAAATCATGATATAATATAATAAGGTAGCCAAAGAAGAAAGTGCGGCAATCACATAGGTATACGCAGCCCATTTCAAAGCATCCTTAGCACTCTCTTGCGATTCATAAGTCGTGATACCGGAATTACGTAACCAAGCCAAAGCCCGGTGACTGGCATCTATCTCGACTGGCAGAGTAATGATACTAAACAAAGTTGTCATCGCAAAAAGAGCTATACCGATCAACAATAAATTGGGGAAAGTGTCGACCAAAATAATTCCCGCCAACAAAATCCATTGCACCCAATGCGACGCAAAGCTCACCACCGGAACCAGAGCCGAACGTAATTGCAACATACTATACGCTTGAGCATGCTGTAAAGCGTGTCCACATTCATGAGCAGCGACAGCGGCGGCTGCCACATTGGCACCATAATATACTTCGTGACTTAAATTAATAGTCTTGTTCGTGGGGTTGTAGTGATCCGTCAATTGTCCTTCCACACTACCGATTTTTACGCCTTGCACCCCGTTATCCCGCAACATTTTCTCCACCACGTCACGACCCGTCATCCCGTTAGCGGTGGGTATCTTAGAGTATTTCTTAAAACGACTTTGTAATTGATGGCTCACCAGCCAACTCAACAAAGTAAACCCGATAAATATAATCCAAATTAAAGGTAATCCTGCCATATTCAAATAATCAATTAAAGTTTTTCCAAAGATATACAAAAAGTACGCCATCGCCCTAGAGCATTATATATAAAAAATACTAACACGGGCTTTCTATATTTATTTTCATCAAGAATGACATTCGCTATTGTTTTTTTAGAAAATCTTCACTAATTTGTAACCCTCGAATCATTCGAAGAGTTAATACGTTTACAATATTAATCTAAACCGTATTATAATGAAAACCTATAAACCTAACGAAATTAAAAACATCGCGCTCGTGGGTAGTGCCGGATCCGGCAAAACCACGTTAGCGGAAGCTATGATGTACGAGGGCGGGGTCATCCCGCGCAGAGGTAGCATTAGTGCAAAAAACACTTCATCCGACTACCGTCCGGTAGAACAGGAATACGGATCATCTGTATTCCCGGCTGTATTATACACAGAATGGAAGGAGCACAAGCTCAATTTCATTGACACGCCGGGAGCAGACGATTTCGTAGGAGGAGTTATCTCTGCGCTGAACGTTGTTGATACCGGAGTAATGGTTATTAACGCCGTCAGAGGTATTGAAGTCGGTACCGAAATCATCAGCCGCCATGCCAAAAGACTAAACAAACCACTCATTTTCGTTATAAATCAGGTTGATCACGAGAAAGCAAACTTTGATCACACGGTGGAACAGGCCAAGGCAGCTTTCGGCTCGAAAGTTGTGCTAGTTCAATACCCGGTGAACCCGGGAATCGGCTTTAACCGCGTCATCGACGTCTTGAAAATGGAGATGTATCAATGGAAACCGGAAGGCGGTAAACCCGACGTACTCCCCATTCCCAAGGAAGAAGAAGAAAAAGCGAACGAATTACATAACGCACTGATCGAAGCGGCTGCCGAAAACGACGAGGGATTGATGGAATTATTCTTTGACAAGGGTAGTCTCACGGAAGATGAAATGCGTGCCGGAATCCGCAAAGGACTTATCGCACGGGATATGTTCCCCGTTTTCTGCGTGTCGGCAGAAAAAGATATGTGCGTACGCCGTTTTATGGAGTTCGTGATCAACGTGGCTCCCAGTGCCAGCTCTATGCCACCTTCCATTACGGAAGATGGGGACGAAGTTCCGTACGATGAGAAAGGCCCAACTTCTTTATATATGTTCAACACGACGGTTGAACCTCACTTGGGTGAAGTGATCTACTTTAAAGTAGCATCCGGGACTATCCACGAGGGGGACGACCTGTACAATGTCACCAATGATGCGAAAGAACGTATCTCAACACTATACGCAGTGGCCGGAAAGAACCGGACGAAAGTGACTGAAATGATGGCCGGAGACATCGGAGCTACCGTGAAATTGAAAAACACGAATAACGGCGATACATTGAACGAGAAAGACGTTCATTATAAGTTCGGCAAGATTCAATACCCGAATCCTCGTTTCAGAACAGCCGTCAGGGCCGTGAACACGAGCGACGAGGAAAAACTGGCGGAAATCCTGCAACGGATTCACCAGGAAGACCCGACATTCCTCGTGGAATATTCCAAGGAATTAAAACAAATGATCATCTCCGGACAGGGCGAGTTCCACTTGAACACCATGAAATGGCGTATCGAGCACAACGATAAACTGGAAATCGAATTCTACCCGCCACGTATCCCGTACCGTGAAACCATCACGAAATACGCTTACGCGGACTATCGCCACAAGAAGCAATCGGGTGGTGCCGGACAATTTGGTGAGGTTCATCTCGTGATTGAACCCTACACGGAAGGAATGCCCGCCCCAACCATGTACAAGATCAATGGCGTGGATAGTAAAATTTCTGTGAAAGACACCGAAGTTGTTGAACTTCCGTGGGGCGGTAAACTGGTATTCTACAACTGTATCGTGGGAGGTGTGATCGACGCACGTTTCATGCCCGCTATCCTGAAAGGAATCATGGAAAAGATGGAAGAAGGACCGCTTACCGGATCATATGCGCGGGATATACGTGTCAGCGTGTACGACGGAAAAATGCACCCCGTGGATTCAAACGAAATCTCGTTCAAACTTGCCGGACGTCACGCTTTCAGCACTGCGTTCAAACAGGCATCCCCGAAGATTTTGGAGCCGATCTATGACGTGGAAGTGCTCGTTCCGGATGAATACATGGGTGACGTCATGGGCGACCTGCAAACCCGTAGAGCAATCATCATGGGTATGGAAGCTGATTCCGGATTCCAGAAATTGATGGCTAAAGTACCGTTGAAAGAGATGCAACGCTACTCCACAGCATTAAGTTCCATCACGGGAGGACGAGCGACTTTCACCATGAATTTCTCCGGATATGAAAAAGTACCAGCTGAAGTTCAAGAAGAATTGTTGAAAGCTTACCAAGAGCAAGAAGAAGACGAATAGACAGAAAAGCAGAAAGCCGATCAATGATCGGCTTTCTTTCTTAAAGAACGACCGCAATTCAAGGACATTTTCTTATTTTTGCATCGAAATCAAAACACTCAATTTATGCACCTGTTTTACACGCCGGACATCACGACAAACGAGTACACGCTCCCGGAAGAGGAATCCAAACATTGTGTCAAAGTACTCCGCCTAGAGGTAGGAAACGAAATTTTCCTTATCGACGGGAAAGGCGGTTTCTACCGATGCGAGATTATCCAGGCACAACCGAAACGCTGTGAAGTTCGCTGTGTGGAAAAAACAGAGGAGTACGGGAAACGGGCTTTCCACATTCATATTGCCATTGCCCCGACAAAAAATATTGAACGAATCGAATGGTTTCTGGAAAAATGCACGGAGATCGGGATTGACGAAATTACTCCCCTACTCTGCGACCACTCAGAACGCAAGGTGATCAAGGAAGATAGACTGGAGAAAGTAATTATTTCCGCCATGAAACAATCCTTGAAAGCCTATTTACCGAAACTCAACCCCCTGACAGAATTTTCCCGTTTCGTAAAAAACAATCCATCCACGTTGCAATGTATCGCTCATTGTGACGAGGGGTATAAAAAATCACTTCAAGAAATCTATCAACCCGGCCAAGACATCACGATCCTCATCGGCCCGGAGGGAGACTTTTCGGGAAATGAAATCACACTGGCCCTAGAAAACAACTTCATACCCGTAACCCTTGGGGAAAGCCGACTGCGAACGGAGACTGCCGGAATTGTTGCTTGCCATAGTATCAATTTTATGAATGAAATAAAACATAAATCCCAAATGAAGTAGTTCTGCCATATTATTTGTATTTTTGCAGACACAAGATTAAATGTTTTTCTGAATTTATTTATCGTGGATTTTATTAACGAATTGAACGAGAACCAACGAGAGGCCGTCGTGAACACGGAAGGCCCCACGCTTGTGATTGCCGGAGCAGGATCGGGTAAAACAAGGGTATTGACATATCGTATTGCAAACTTATTGAGTAAAGGAGTACCCGCATACCGTATTCTCGCACTGACGTTTACCAACAAAGCCGCACGGGAGATGCAAAAACGTATTGCCACCCTCGTGGGACAAGGTAATGCTGCCAACTTATGGATGGGAACCTTCCACTCCATTTTCTCCAAAATTCTACGGGTTGAGGCCGAGCATCTCGGGTACACGTCCAATTTCACGATATATGATTCACAGGATTCGAAAAACTTGATCAAGTCTATTGTCAAAGACCTGAAACTGGACGACAAGGTGTACAAGCCCAACGATGTACTGGGACGCATCTCCATGGCCAAGAACAATCTCGTCGTGGCACAGGCATATGCCCAATCGGCAAAGATCACTTCTGCCGACCAAGCGGCCAAGAAACCCATGATCTCGGAAATATACAAGTATTACCAAGCTCGTTGCAAGCAAAGCGACGTCATGGATTTCGATGACCTCCTATTGCAAACGAATATTCTCTTTCGGGATTTTCCGGAGATACTGGAAAAATACCAGAAGAAGTTCGACTACATACTCGTGGACGAGTACCAGGACACAAACTATTCACAGTACCTCATCATCAAAAGACTAGCTGAACAGCATAAAAACATCTGTGTGGTAGGTGATGACGCACAAAGTATTTATTCATTCCGGGGTGCCCGCATCGAGAATATCTTGAATTTCCGAAATGATTACCCGGGCTACAAGTTGTGCAAGCTGGAACAAAATTACCGTTCCACGACCACCATCGTTGACGCAGCCAATAGCATCATCAGCCGGAATAAAGAACAAATTCCGAAAAAAACATTCTCCCAGAACGAAGAAGGAGATAAAATCCGGGTGATGAAAGCCTTATCCGACAAGGAAGAAGGTTTCCAAGTGGCACAGGAGATATTCCGCATCTCCCAAAACGAACAAGCGGAGTTCAATAATTTCGCTATCCTGTACCGGACAAACGCCCAGTCCCGTATCATGGAAGAGGCCTTACGAAAAAGAAATATACCTTATAAAATATACGGTGGACTTTCATTCTACCAACGCAAGGAGATCAAAGACCTGATTGCCTACCTGCGACTGACAATCAACCAAAATGACGAGGAAGCCTTAAAACGAATCATCAACTATCCGCGGCGAGGCATCGGAGACACCACAATCGACAAGCTGAAAGAAGTGGCACAAAAATACAACGTGAGCATCTGGACGCTACTTTGCAACTTGAACAAAGTTCCGGGTATGGTTTCTGCCATGACTGCAGCCAAACTAACTCATTTCAGACAACTAATCGAGGGATTCACCGAAATTGCCAAAGCAGAGAATGCATACGAAACAACTTATCGAGTGGCCAAAGCATCCGGTATCATAGAAGACCTTTCTTCCGATGACACGCCGGAAGGGGTGTCCCGCCGAGAAAACATACAGGAGTTACTGAATGCTGTGAAAGATTTCTGTGAAACCGCTTACAAGGAAGGGCGGGATGACAAACTCCCCGCATTTCTGGAAGGTGTTGCCTTGTTAACCGATCAGGATAGCGAGAAACCGGAAGACAATAACAAGGTGACCCTAATGACCATCCACTCCGCCAAGGGACTGGAGTTTGAAAACGTCTTTATCGTGGGCATGGAAGAAGAACTTTTCCCCGCCCAACAAAGTGCCTATTCCCCTTCCGCTTTGGAAGAAGAGAGAAGATTGTTTTACGTGGCACTGACCCGTGCAGAGAAAAGAGTGATTATGACCTATTCCACTTCCCGGTACAAAAATGGTAACGTGGTCTATCCGCAACCCTCCCGGTTTATCGCGGAAATCGACCCGCACTACTTGGATGGATTTTTCACCCCGGCCCGTCCTTCCATGGGACGCTCGTTACACGGTCCCGGGATACAGGAAAAAGTGGCACGTCCCAACATTACCCTTCAACCCAAGGTTGAAGTACCGGACATTGACACCTCGAAACTGGTACCCATCAACGGGGAACAGATTATTCCCGGCATGGTGATCTTTCACCCCAATTTTGGCCCGGGAAAGGTAATTTCCATAGATGGCTTGGGAGTAAATAAAAAGGCAAAAGTGATGTTCCCAAAGCATGGTCAAAAGGTTTTATTGTTAAAGTTTGCAAAACTTTACGTGCAAGGACATACAAATTAATGACTTAATAAACAAAAAATATTATATTTGCAGCATATTCTAATTTCTAATAGATGCGAGGGATTGATTATTCCGGTATTTTAATGTGATTTTCCGGCGTTTTCCCATAAAATAAAAATTTTTAAGACCAAAATTATCCTGTAATGGACTATAATAGCCAAAGAAAAAAACTTATTCTTCCCGAATATGGAAGAAATATTCAAATGATGGTTGACCACCTGGCAACAATAACAGACAGAGACGAACGTACCCGTGCAGCCAAAACAGTAATCAGCGTGATGGGAAATCTTTACCCACACCTTCGGGACGTTCCGGATTTCCGTCATAAATTGTGGGATCACCTGATGATCATGTCAAACTTCACACTGGACATTGATTCTCCCTACCCACTCCCGGAAAAAGATATTCTGGAAGAAAAACCGGAAAAGTTACCGTATAACAATCACCGGATCAAATACAAACACTACGGTCTTCTCACCGAGAAACTAATTGAGAAAATCAAAGAAACAGAAGACCCCGAAATCAAAAGAGTTCTTACGGTATTAACCGCCAACCACATGAAAAAATCATTCCTTACGTGGAATAAAGACTCTGTGGAAGACGATCAAATTTACAACGACATCAATACATTGTATGGTGGCAATATCGAAATGCCGGAAGGAATGATCCTTTCTCACTCGAAAGACTTGTTGCAGAAGAAAAATACCAAACCCACGAATAACAACAAGCAACAGAAAAACAATAAGAAACAATTTTACAAAAAACACAACTAAAATCATCCAATCTAAAATTACTTGGGATGTTAGTTACTCTAATCTTCGGGGGAAATCAAGGGGATCGGAAAGCCTTGATCGGTGAGGCCATAACGGAAATGTCAAGCATAGGGAAGATCGAACACTGTTCTTCCCTTTACGAAACCGCCCCGTGGGGATTCGAATCATCTGATTCTTTTTATAATCAAATTGTTACTTACGAAACAAATCTACTCCCGGAAGAAGTTTTGGATAAATGTCAAGCCACAGAACAAAAACTCGGACGAGTTCGCTCCGGTACTCAGTTCTGTTCCCGAACCATGGATATAGACATTCTTTTCTGTGATTCCCAAATCATCAACACGCCTCGCCTGACAGTTCCTCATCCCAGACTAGCACAACGTAATTTCGTACTTGCCCCCCTGAACGAAATCATGCCGGCCTTCATTCATCCGGTCAGTCACAAAAACATTGCCACTCTTCTCGCAGAATGCACGGACACGCTAAAAGCGGAGATAATTTAAAAAAATAAACTCCTCCGTCACTTCGTGCCACCTCCTCTATAAACAGAGGAGGAGCTGGTGACTCTTCCTGAAGACGGGGAGTATTTCAACTCTCCCTCTGTTTATAGAGGGAGTACCCCAAAAGGGGGAGGGAGTTTGAGAAATGACTTTTTGGACAACTCCTACCCGAAGGAGGGGTGTTCAATCTAAAATCCCTAAATCTAAAATTATTGCGTTCTTCCTCAGTCAACCCGTCTGATCTCCGCACCAATCGCATTCAACTTTTCATCAATATGCTCGTAACCGCGGTCAATCTGATCAATGTTATCAATGACACTTGTCCCTTGCGCAGACAACGCCGCAATCAACAAGGCAATTCCGGCACGTATATCCGGCGACGTCATCTTGGTGGCCCGTAACTGAGATTCATGATTTTGCCCGATAACCGTGGCCCGATGCGGATCACAAAGAATAATCTTCGCCCCCATGTCGATTAATTTGTCCACGAAGAACAAGCGGCTCTCGAACATTTTCTGATGAATCAGCACGCTCCCTTTTGCCTGAGTTGCAACAACAAGGAATACACTCAACAGATCGGGCGTCAACCCCGGCCAAGGAGCATCGGCAATCGTCAGAATTGAACCATCAATGAAATCTTCTATCATGTAATGTTCCTGACGAGGAATATATAAATCATCCCCACGTTCCTCTACCCGAATTCCCAACTTACGGAACGCATCCGGAATAATACCTAACTGAGGAATAGCAACATTCTTAATCGTGATTTCCGAGCGGGTCAAGGCCGCAAGTCCTATGTAACTACCCACCTCGATCATGTCGGGTAAACAACGATGCTGACACCCCCCAAGACTTTCAACCCCTTCAATCGTCAACAAATTGGAAGCAATCCCCGAAATCCGGGCTCCCATGGCATTTAACATCCTACACAACTGTTGCACGTAAGGTTCGCAAGCAGCGTTATAGATCGTGGTCACCCCTTCCGCCAACACAGCAGCCATGATAATATTCGCAGTCCCGGTCACCGATGCCTCATCAAGTAACATATAAGTTCCCCGTAATTTCTGGGCAGAGGCCTTGTAACACCCCGAAATCGCATCATACTCGAACGTAGCTCCCAATTTCTCGAAACCAAGAAAATGGGTATCTAACCGACGACGCCCGATTTTATCCCCTCCCGGCTTGGGAACCAAACCGCAACCATGCATGGCTAACAGCGGACCCAAAATCATGATCGACCCACGTAAACTAGCCGCTTTACTATAAAAATCTTCTGTTTCCAAGTAATCGAAATTTATCTCGTTCGCCCGGAAAGAAAACTCACCTTTTTGAAGTCTCTCTACCTTCACTCCCATACCCCGAAGTAGATCAATCAATTTTATCACATCCAATATCTCCGGGATATTACTGATAACCACTTCTTCCCTAGTCAACAAACAAGCACAGATCACCTGTAATGCCTCATTCTTTGCTCCCTGGGGAACTAACTCACCTTTTAATCGTCTCCCACCAATAACTTCAAATTTGCTCATGTCGTATAATTAAAGAGTTATAGTTTTCGCTACAAACATTTTAGCCACGCATCGTAAGGGTATATCTATCTCCCGAAACGCAACCGAATTCTGCACGTAAAACTATCAAAAAAACAAATGTCAACAAAATAAGTTTACAAAGTTTGTAAAATAGTGAATCGACAAAATCAATTAAAATTTTGTATGACCGGAATTATATCCATACATTTGTAAACAAGATTTACAATATAAGCCATATTTTGTATTTCTAAATTTTACCAGAGATTATTAATAATTTAAAACAACACATAATGAAAAGCTTTCTGAAATACTTGTTAGCGACCATTGTCGGTATTATTATCGTACACGTTATCCTGTTTTTCGTGTTTATCGGACTCGTCGGGGCCATAGCCAGTTTCTCCAGTCCCACGATCGAGATCAAGGACAACACGATACTAAAACTATCACTGAAGACAGCGATCCCGGACAGGGCATCGGAGAACCCATTTCAGAACTTTAACTTGATGACCATGAGCCCAGAGAAACAAATCGGGCTAAATAAAATACTTGAATACATTGACAATGCCAGCAAGGATTCCCGCATCAAGGGGATTTACTTGGATCTGACAGAGATTAACTCTAATTTCGGGGCGCTCGCCACGATTGACGAAATCCGGAATGCCTTGTTGAGATTCAAGAAAAGCGGTAAATTCATTTACAGTTACACCAATTTGGGGTATTCCCAAAAGAGCTACTACTTGGCGACAGTTGCCGATAGTGTTTTCGTTAATCCCGAAACTCCGCTACTGTTAACCGGAATGAGCGCGAACATATCGTTCTACAAAGACCTTTTGAAAAAAATCGGGGTACAACCGGAAGTCATTCGTGTCGGTAAATTCAAATCTGCCGTGGAACCCTACATCGAAACACACATGAGTGATGCTAATCGGGAACAGGTACAGACCTATTTAGGTTCTCTTTGGGGTAACATTGTGAAAGGAATTTCCGCCAGCAGAAATATCCCGGTAGAAAAAATCAATCAAATCACCGATGATTTCAAAATCTACCCGACAGAAGAATTCGTGAAAGAAGGATTTTTTGATGGAACCCTTTACGAAAACGCCATGCTCGACAAACTGCGAGAAGCATGTGGATTAACAGATGATGAAAAACTATCCCTGACAAGTTTCGAAGATTACACGAAAGCCACTTTCCCAAGCGTGAACTTTGCCGCCGATAAGATCGCTGTGATCTACGCACAAGGGAATATCGAATTCCAACAGGGACCGGAAAGTATAGGACCGGAACTGGCCACGACCATCCGGAAAGCACGTGAAGATAAGAACATCAAAGCTATCGTGTTGCGTGTAAACTCCCCGGGAGGTAGCGCGCTGACTTCCGATATTATTTGGAAAGAGGTACAACTGGCCGCCCAGACGAAACCGTTTATTGCCTCCATGGGTAACGTGGCCGCATCCGGAGGGTACTACATATCCTGTGCGGCAGACACTATCGTGGCAGACCCGACAACTCTCACAGGTTCCATCGGTATATTCGGTTTACTATTCAGCGGAGAGAAACTGATCAAAGATAAACTAGGAATCTCTTCCGACGTGGTGAAGACCAACGAACACAGTGATTTCGGAGGTGGTTATCCGCTCCCCATCCCTATCAGTGATCGTCCCTTAACAGACTACGAGCGTAACGTGATGCAGACTTACATCAACCGAGGATACGATACCTTCCTCGATCGGGTAAGCCAAGGACGCCACATGACGAAAGAGGCGGTAAACGAAATCGCACAGGGACGGGTATGGACAGGAGAGGATGCGCTGAAACTCGGATTAGTTGACGTGTTAGGCGGACTGGAAGATGCCATTGCCATCGCTGCACACAAAGCAGGTCTGAACAACTACCAGATCACCGAACTACCGGTTGAACGCAGTCCTTTCGAAGATATTCTGATAAATTTCTCGCAAAGCATCAAAACCAGCATATTAAAATCAGAACTAGGCGATTTCTATGATACTTACCGGGAACAGAAAGAATTATTAAAAATAAAAGGTATGGTAGCCAGAATACCTTACGATCTCACGTTTAATTAAAGCGAAATATTGTGTTGAAAAATCTCATTCTATGGCCTTTAAGCGTACTGTACGGCATCGGGGTCAGTATTCGTAACCGCTTGTTCAACTTGGGTATACTAAAGATACGGGAGTTTGACATTCCCATTATTTGCGTGGGAAATATCACCGTGGGCGGAACGGGAAAAACCCCTCACACGGAATCCCTGATCAACGAGTTGAAAAATGATTACCGTGTAGCCTGCCTCAGCCGGGGGTATAAACGAAAAACGTCCGGTTTCGTGCTGGCAACGGAAAACTCCACAGCAAACGACATCGGGGACGAACCCATGCAAATAAAGAATAAATTCCCGGAAATCACGGTAGCCGTGGATGCGGATCGAGTGCGTGGTATCAAGAAACTCATGCAACTCCCGGAAAAACCGGAAGTGATCATCTTGGATGACGGTTTTCAACACCGCTACGTGAAAGCGGATATAAACATCATGCTGATCGACTATAACCGCCCAATCTATGAGGATCATTTACTACCCCTTGGACGTCTCCGGGAAAGTATTCACGCCAAAGACAGGGCAAACTACGTTATCGTGACCAAATGTCCGGCGAACATCTCTCCCATAGAGAAACGGATTATCCTGAAACACTTGAATTTAAAAGCCTACCAACAGCTTTTGTTCACTTCCATGAGATACGGGGAGACTCGTTCGCTGGATGGAGACAGTCATCACGCAGTAACCCCGAAAACAGCTATTCTCTGTGTCACCGGAATTGCCCAGCCCGCTCCCTACGTAGAACATTTAAAACAGATGACAGACCAGATTGATCACATCGCCTTCCCGGATCATCACAATTACAGTGACACGGATATAAAACGTATTATTCAAGAGTACGAGAAAATCAACATCACGGACAAATGTATCTTCACCACGGAAAAAGATGCTGTTCGCCTCACTCTATGCAATATACCGGAAGAGATTAGACGACAGATTTTCTATATCCCGATCGAACCAGAATTCCTGACCCCAAGAGATCAACTCATAAAAAATATATACGACTATGTTAGACAAGATACGAGAAAGTAGCAAATACTTGGCCCCTTTCGTGAAAGGAGAGCATACAATTGGTATTATCCTGGGAACAGGACTGGGAGAACTGGGAAAATCAATAGAGATAGAACACGCCATCCCATATATGACAATTCCAAACTTCCCCGTTTCCACGGTACAGGGACACCGGGGAGAATTGCTTATCGGGTCCTTCGGGGGCAAAAAAGTCATTGCCATGCAGGGACGTTTCCACTATTACGAGGGTTATTCCATGAAAGAAGTGACCTTTCCCGTGAGAGTGATGCACGCTCTCGGTGTAAAAACTCTTTTCGTTTCCAACGCAGCCGGAGGCGTGAACACGAATTATCTGGTTGGAGACTTGATGATCATTCGGGATCATATCAACCTATTCCCGGAACACCCGCTACGGGGTAAAAATATCGACGAACTCGGTCCTCGCTTCCCCGGAATGGCCGAGGCATATAGCAAACGCTTGATTCAACTGGCAGAAGAGGCTGGAAAGAAACTAAATATTCCATTGCAAAAAGGCGTGTACGCCGGACTGCAAGGGCCATCCTTCGAAACACCAGCAGAGTATAACTGGATTCGGGTTATCGGTGGAGACGCAGTGGGAATGTCCACCGTGCCGGAAGTCATCGTTGCCCGCCACATGGACATGGAATGTTTCGGGATGTCGGTTATCACGAACAGCACGGCCAGCGAGGAACTCATAAAAACGAACCACGCAGAAGTACAGGACGTAGGTAACCACGCTCAACCTCGAATGGGAGCCATATTCAAAGAAATCATCAGCAAATTATGATTTTTTTCCTCATTGTCAGTGAGGAAAAAAATCATGAAAAAGACTCAACTTCGACAATTCAATCATGATTTTTGCCGCCCCCCGGGCATCACTTAACGCCTCGTGGTGATTTAACACGATCCCGAAATGATCACACAAAGTATTCAATTTATAATTTGGCAAGCCTTTCACCAACTTCCTGGATAACCGACAAGTACAAAAAGATTCAGGTAAACGGACATACAAATCCGCCCGTTCCAAACAAGCTTTCAGCACACTCATATCAAACCCCGCATTGTGGGCAACCAAAGCCTCTGTATCAAAGTAACGCCCGATCACGCCCCACAAATCATAGAACGAAGGTGCATCCTTCACCATCGCGGGAGTAATCCCATGTATATCGATAAACTTTTTGTTAAAATAGTAAGGTTCCGGCTTAATCAAATGCGAAAACTCTTCCGTGATCTCCCCGTCCTGCACAACAACAATCCCGATAGAGCAAACGCTCGTCGGATAACGGTTAGCCGTCTCGAAATCTATGGCTGTGAAATCCCGTAACATACTAAAATAATGACATTACCCACTCGACGACAGGCACCAGTATCGCCGTTGTCACTCCCATCAAACCAATTGCCAAACCACTAATAGCTCCTTCCAACGCACCCAACTCCATTGCCCTGGCAGTACCCAACCCGTGAGCCGCAGCACCAAGAGATAATCCTCGGGCAATCTTGCTATCAATGTTCAACTTGTTCAACACGAAAGGCCCCACAATCCCCCCGAATATCCCCACCACAATAACAATTACAGCCGCAATAGCAGGAATACCACCTGCTTTCTCAGCTACCCCCATTGCTATCGGAGTCGTCACGGACTTTGGCTCCAATGTCGCTATCAACACGTGGTCTGCCCCCATCCAGCGAGCAATACAAATCACACTCACGATTCCCACCAAACTCCCGACAAAAATAGAAGTCATGATTGACACCGCGTTACTCTTCATGTATTCCACCTGTTCCCACAACACGTACCCCAAAGCCACGACAGAAGGTCCCAGCAGGAAATTAATCATCCGGCTCCCTTGCTGGAAAGATTCATACGGAATCCCGATCACACTCATCACCGCCACTAACGCCGGAATAGAAACTAACAAAGGATGTAATAGCGCCAACTTCGTTTTCCGGTATAGCCAAAGCGCAGCCAAATATACCCCGGCCACTAATGTTATTATAAATATCTCTGACGAAATAATAGACTGCATCTTCCTACAAATTAATTCGTTTTACCATGTGTCCGATGATCCTCCTGCCATTGTTGCAAAACCGCCACCACGATCAAAACCAACAAAGTCGTCACCGTCCCCACCACCAACACGATATCCCAGTAACGGGACAACACATCCATGGACGTGATAATCCCCACTCCCGCCGGGAGAAAGAAAAACGCCATATTATCACAAAGGAAACGAACCACCGGACGCACTCTCTCCGGTTTGACCCAACGCATGGATAATGCCAAGAACAAAAACATCATTCCCAACACGCTCCCCGGCACGAAATCGTTTATCAGCCAGGCACAACATTCACCCAGTAAATAAAAAGCCATAATAATAAAAATTCCTCCTAACATTCCATCTATATATTTAACATGATTCCCGCCCCGAATCGTCCCGTGTTTCCCCGGTCCCCTCGATAGGAAAAAAATCGATCATGATGACAGACGGTACAAATTCCCGCCACTTCAATACGAATATCCTCTACCCCTACTTGCCGTAATTGACGACGGTTAGCCTCCCACAAATTCAACAGATACTTCCCGACCTGTTTCCCCGGTTCGATCAATCCCGTCAAGTCACCCAACCCCTCACGTGCCGCCTCCACAACTTCTTCCCCGACCTCGAAACAACAGGGACCGATAGAAGGTCCTATCCCGACAATCACATCCCGGGGGTCACATCCAAACTCCTCCCGCATCCGCTCTACGGTCCCCGCTGTAATTCTTCCCACCGTACCCCGCCATCCAGCATGAACGGCAGCAATAACCTGTACCCGGGGATCGTACATCAAAACAGGAACACAATCGGCAGCAAGCACCATCAGACAAACACCCGTTTCTCTCGTAATCAAAGCATCTGTCGAAGATAAGCGAGTCGCTTTCTCCCGTCCTCCCCGACCACGTTGCACCCGGGTCACGACTTCTACGTGAGTGGTGTGTTTTTGTTCTCCCAAAATAAAATCATCCACACCACAACCAACAGCCTCCGCCAGTAACATCCGGTTAGTCAACACCCGGTCATCCCGATCCTCATCCATGAACCCTAGATTCAACGCAGATTGCCCACCGACACTAACGCCTCCTTCCCTTCCCGACACGAAATGAATTAATCCCGGCAAATCCCTCAATCCGAAGAACTGGTAGAACGCAACTTTATCTCTCTCAACCCTAATCATATTTATTCGTTCTTTTGAACGCACAAAGATACAACATTCCAGACAAAATTGTCAACATAAATCGCCTTGTCACAAATAACCATAAAAAACGAACCCCCGTTTTATTTACACGTATTATCAATAAAAATAGAACGATTATGTGGCAAGAACTATGTAAAACCCGCGAAGAATACCTCGAAAGAGCGAAACTGGACACGAAAGGCTATTCGCCTCGACGGTCGGAAACATTACTCTACGAGATTGCCCGCCTAGACGGCATGGACATCAAAAAACAGGACTTTTTCAATATTTTGAACAATATTGAGATCTCACCCAAAGTAACACGAGAAGACACGCACCGGATAAAAGACTTGAGCAACGCATTCCTTTACCTGGTTAAATGCGCACAACAACGCAAAAGGTTCTCGCTCGACTTCGTACGGGAAGTCAGCGCAAAAGTGATGCAACACACGGGCAAAGAGGTGTACACGACGATCGGCGGTTACGATACCTCACTGGGCGATTTCCGGCTGGGAGAAGAGTACTATGAAGAGGGTATCCTCATCAACTATGCTCAGATCCCGGATATGCTGGAACAATTGTGTAAAGAGACAAATGATAAACTGGGGAATGTTCACGACATACTAACCGTGAAACTTGCCGCAGACTTTCACTATCGTTTCATGCACATAAAACCTTTCGGGGCCGGGAATATTACCGTCGGACTCCTGATGATGAACTATATCCAGATGATGTTTCGGGAGCCGCTCATCATCATCCCGGGAGAAAACAAGGCAAAATACCTCGCTGCCATAAAAATGCAGAAGGACACCCCAACACCCGAAACATTCGAACGTTTCGTGGGTGAGGAATTACTTTCCCAACTTCGTAAAGAAGTCTCCCCGCAGAAATAATATTATCCATTTCCCAATGCCGGAAGTATGTCTTGACAAACATAAACTCCGGCATTACTTTTTTTAATCCCCAAAGCATCCACCCTCTATAACACGTGAATTTCAACCCGTTTCATCAGACTTTTCTCTCTCTCAATTAAAAAAGTCTCTGAAATTCTTTGTGATTTATAATGAATCAACTATCTTTGCTGCCCGTTAAACCAAGGAACAATTTTAAAATTATATACGAAATGAAAAAGGGCATACATCCTGAAAATTACAGATTAGTAGCGTTTAAAGATATGTCTAATGGAACGACTACAATCACCAAGTCTACTGCTGCAACGAAGGAGACTATCGAGATCGACGGAGTTGAATATCCATTAGTAAAGATGGAAATCTCCAACTCTTCACACCCGTTCTATACCGGTAAGATTAAATTGATTGACACGGCAGGACGTGTTGACAAGTTCATGAACCGTTACAAGAACCACATGGAAAACAGAAAGAAATAATTTTTCTGATATAATACAAAAAGAGGAGATTCTTGGAATCTCCTCTTTTTGTATTATACCAATATAGCCTTGCAATCATCATTCCATCGCTTTTCCTTGGTAGACCCATTTAATAGCATCACCAACAATAATCTGATTTTCTTCCCCTTCGTCACTAAGCGATATTTTATTTACACCAGGAAGACAATTATATACGCCCAAAGAACACCACTTGCCTCTAGTATCAACATAAACCACTTTCTCCTCCCCACCCAACGGTGAGATTTTATATTTCTGCATCATATTTAATGAATAACTTGGAATATACACGAAAGCCTCATACACACCTTCTTTTGGAAGATCAGCCTCCCAAGTCAAACGATAATCACCCGATTTTCCCCGTGTAAATACAAAACTTCGAATTGTAGTTCCTTGACAATTTTGATCAATATACTCTTTCCATTGGGAAGTTGGGAAAATTGCGTCACCTTCTTTAAAATTTACAAATCGAATCCACGATTTGGGCGACTTCAAGTGTTCGTTTTTTACTAATTTCAACAAAGTCGAAGGTTGTGTGATCTTGCAACCCGGGTCCGTATTATCCACAATAAATTCGTTCGTGTCAGATAAAAAATAATCTCTAGAAACTTCTTCCATGTATTGAGTCGTATCCGATGCAAATACCCCCGTTGCCTGACACGAAAAAGAGTTAGGCAAATTTCCGGCAATATTAGTATTTATCATGAAATCCAAAAATTCATTCACCTCGAATGCAAATCGTTTACCTGTTCCGGCTTCAATTTTAAATGCATGGTATTTAATAATAGATTCCCGTCTTTTTTCTTTATGAGCTCGTTGCATCTCCGGCCAGCCTCCCGGTAAATAAGTAGATGTTCTAAAATTGACCACCCCATCCACATCACTATCATTAAAAACAGCAAATTCTATACGACAACGGTAATCTTTTGAATTTTCAGTTTTTACTCTCAATATTTTTGCAATTTTTAGCAAATATGTCGGAATTTTATTGCTCATATACCAAGAAGGCAATATCATATTCCAATCTACTTGAAAAACAGCTTTAAACTCCTCGTTTAATTGTTCAAAATCAACCATTTTAAAACGGTGCTTATTAAAAAAATCCATCAAAAAAAACACTAGCTTATCCTGATCGACCCCTTGGGTTTGAAGTATATCCACCAACTCCCGTTCCTTCAATACAAAAATGGCATCAAGCACAGCCACATCCAAAGAATTATCGTGTAAAGCATCTTTCAAACTACGCGAACGAAGATAATCAATCGCCTGCTGTTCCAAAATGGGTGTCAAAGCAGGTCGTACCTCTATTCTCGTCTGGTTGTTATCTTCTATTATTAGATTCATTAAAGAATTCAAGAAAGGATAAGTTTGAGAAACTATACCCGAAATTTGATTATTAAATTGGGCATAAATTAAATGTGGATTTTTACTGTACTCAACATCTTCCAAACGATATTTTCCCCACAACATATTCCATCCTAAAATTTTGTTCCATGAAAAGGTATTTCGCCATACTTCTTCTCGAAACAATAATAAATGAACAGCATCTTCTACCTCACAAGAAAATATTTTCGTCCCGAATCCTCGTTCAGGGAAATACAAAACTTCAGGCTGCACAAACCCACTACACTTCATCTCATTACGGAAATAAGAGGTAAAATCCAAGGGCGTTTCCACAAGTTGAAAACGTTTATAAGGATATTTATTCCCCGCAGAAATTTCAGCCACGTGACGGGTTCCACGGATAATTGACCTCGCAGAAGTTCCCTCTCGTACAGAAGAAGGTAACAACCGATCGTTCAATAGTTTTAACAATGAAGCGTGTTTACGCCACACGTGAAGTTCGTAAGTCACACTATCCACAATCAACTGCCGGGTAACGTAATCGCCTATATTAAGCGTGAGACCCGGCAACGGGGATTCATTCCGAAACACAAGTTGATCCCCCTTTTTCATTCGCATTCCCTGGGAAATAACTTTATTTTTCCCGTAATTACGTACTCGCAACGAGTAACGAGTAAAATCCCTAGAATTATCATACGGGGAACCCGGATTTTCCGGAGGAACAGTCGTCGGGTACCACAAAACCTCCGGGATCAACAAAGTAAAATCTTTTCGTAAATACGAATAACGTTTCCCCAAACGACAAGCCAAATACATACGCTCGCGTGTATCCGCGATTTCTGCATCCGGAACATTCAGATAACAAATTCTCTCGTCGATTTGACCTTTATAAGATAGTTCCAATAGCAACGAATCCCCGGGGGACAATCTCGCCGGTACGTCAATCACTTGCTTTTCCCGTCCATAAAGGGAAGTCGTTCCATTTATGAACAAGGAAGTCACCTCCAAACTCGGATTCAAGTAAAGCAACACCTTGTCAAGTTCCACCCCCGTACAATTCCGCACAACGAGTTTTGTATTCACAAACATTTCATCCTCTCGTTGCTCATAATCAATATCCTGAGACTCAAGATAAGCTTTCAGGTAAGAAGAATATTTTTCGTAAATAGATCTATAATTCAAACGTTCACGAAATTCATCCTGCTGCAAAAAGAAAAAAGAACTTCCACACACCACCCCCATGATCAAAAAAAAAGAAAGCCATTATCCATTTACAACGACTACAAGGTCGGTTAGGAATTCGATCGAATTTTAAAATGGTCAACCCGACAAAACCAAGCCCCAAGAAAAACCATGCCCCTCGCTGTAAAAGATAACCCAACATATCAGAATGGCCTGTTATCCTGGAAAAGGCACTCGGTAAAGAAAGCCCCAACGGATCAAACAAACCGAATTGATAATCTGAAATATAAAATATCGTGGACACTAAAAATCCAAGGAGAAGAATCATACTCAACACCCGATTCTTTAACCAAGTAATAACAAAAAAAGAAAGTCCCAGCATGAATACAAGGGCCGGCATAACCATCAAAAACAAATAAAATAGATAGTAAATTCCACCCAACGGGAAAGGCATAAACAACAGATGCATCACCATAATCATCAACAACGAAAGTACTGCCGCACCACCAAACACACTAATAAAAGCAATAAACACGCCACACACGTATTCCGCATTACTTTCCGGCCGATAGTACACCGTTTCCATGCTATCCACATAACGTTTTTTACTCAAAAAGTGACAACTCAAAATCACCAAAGGAAGCGTTTAAAAAATCAAGAAAAAGAAAGTATTCATAAACGGGACAGATGAGGAAAAATCCGCAACGCAAAACGAATACCTCCCTAAAATACTCTGATTACTCAATTGAGCAAACAAGATCACGATATACATCCCTAAGGCATAAAACCATAATAATTTTTCCCTTAATAATAATCGAATGTTGTAAAATGCTATCGTGTTGATATTTTTTATATCCATAATCTTTTTTAAGCATGCATTTCAACTATTCACAAATATAGTGAAAAACATTCGTATAAATATAAATTATTTCACTACATTCGTAATGATAGCCATAAACTACAAATATTACCTAACACGCCCATGTTTTCGTACTGGAATATGCAGTTATGCCCTAGGGGATCCATCTTATATAAAGGGGAAGATAAAGTTTTCTAAAGTATGTATTTTCTACATTACCACAAGTGACTCCTAAGGTAATCCCAATGATGACATTTGGGATTACCTTAGGATTACACATGATCATCTACCGTTCAGGATCTGCAAACACATGTTCGATAATCCGGCGATCGACATCATCAAACGTTTTGTTCCGGCGTTTCATAACAGCTTCAGCCGTGGAAACGAATTGATTCATTTTATGCTCCGTGAACCCACTGGCTCCACCCCATGAGAAGGAAGGAACGAAATTCCGAGGAAAATCCGAACCGAAAATATTGGTACCCACACCGATCACCGTTCCGGTGTTAATCATGGTGGAAATACCCAGTTTAGCATGATCACCCATGATCAGACCGCAGAATTGAAGTCCAGTCCGACGGAAATGCTTGGTATCGTAATCCCACAACTTCACCTCCACGTAAGTGTTTTTCAGATTGGAATTATTCGTCCCGGCACCAATGTTACACCACTCGCCCAGCACGGAATTTCCGAGGAAACCGTCATGTGCCTTATTCGAATAGGCAATCATCACGACGTTGTTCACCTCTCCCCCGCATTTGCAATACGGCCCTAAAGTTGTCGCTCCATACACCTTGGCACCCATCGTCAGCACCGAATGTTCGCACATGGCCAACGGTCCCCGCACAAGAACACCTTCCATAATCTCGGCATCTTTACCGATATACACCGGGCCTCCTTCCGTGTTAATTACCGCACAGCGCACGACAGCCCCCTCTTCCACGAAAACGGGGTACTTCCCGTACACCTGCACGCAACTATTCAACGGGGCACTTTCACGCCCTTCCGTAATCAACCGGAAATCAACCTCCAATTCTTGGGCATTCAGTGAAAACAAATGGTAAGGATAAACGACACGGGTAAACACGCCCGTGTATTCTTTACGTATAAAATCGGGTATAGCCATCGGATCAAAGGTTGCAACATCCTGTCTATCCATTCGCACGGCGATCAGACAATCACCCTGTAATAACATCTCTCCTACCTGCAAAGACTTAATTGCCTGCATCAGTTCATCATTCGGACAAATCGAACCATTCACAAGCAAATTATCGTCCTCCACAGACAACGGGAACTTTTCTTGAAGGTAATCTTTGGTCAGATATGCAACCTTATCCCCAAACCGCTTTTCCCACTTTTCCCGGATCGTGAGAATTCCAACCCTCAATTCAGAAATCGGACGAGTAAAAGTCAAGGGCCTTAAAGTTCCCCAGCTTTTATCATCAAACAAAATTATTTTCATTATGTGTTTTATATTTGCACACAAAAGTAACAAATGCATCATATATCACAAAAAAATATTTGGCATAGGAATTGTCCTATGATGTAGTGGTTTATTTTTCAGTACCTTCTTGTCAAAATGTCAGTTTTTTGAAACAAGGCTAACCACGGGAAAACCGGAAATAAACCAAATGTGGAAAAGTTTAAAACAATAGAGATAAGGAGATCATAATGAATAAAATAGATTTAAAAGATATTTTACAAGAAAACTTGGCGGACGAGAATCAAGATTATTTATCCATCTTGGGAGACGAGAAGGAAATGCTCAACGACCACACGGATATTCCAGACACTCTGCCAATTTTACCGCTACGGAACACGGTTTTGTTCCCCGGCGTCATAATTCCAATAAATATTGGCAGGGAGAAATCATTGAAACTCATCCGGTACGTGTATAAAAGCAGCGTACCTTTTGGCGTCATCGCCCAAAGAGATACCAACACCGAAAACCCTAAACTGGAAGACTTGTACACTATCGGCACGGTAGCTACCGTTTTGAAGATCCTGGAAATGCCGGATGGAACCACAACAGCTATCATACAAGGTAAAAAGAGATTCGAACTTGAGGACATTCTGTATGATGAACCCTATCACGTGGGAAAGATCATGATCAAGCAAGAGGAGTCGATCACGGAAGAAGATCAAGAGTATAATGCCATTGGAGAGGCTTTAAAGGACATGGCTCTCAAGATTGTAAAATACTCCAGCAACATCCCGAACGAGGCCGGTTTCGCTTTGAAAAACATCGAGAGTATGTTATTTCTGATCAATTTCATTTCCTCGAACACGGATATTGACTACCGGAATAAACAGGAATTACTGGAAATTGACATCTTGAAAGAACGGGCTACCAAATTACTGGAACTTTTAGGCAAGCAGGTCAAAATTCTGGAACTCAAAGAGGACATCCAGAAAAAAGTGAAAGTCGATCTGGACAAACAACAACGGGAATACTTGCTCCACCAGCAGATGAAAACCATCCAAAACGAACTGGGTGCCAACCCGGTGGATGAAGACCTTCAAGAATTGGAAGAGGCTGCCAAAAAGAAAAAGTGGGGAAAGAACGTGCAGGAAATTTTTGAAAAGGAACTTCAAAAATTAAAACGCCAAAATCCTTCCACCCCGGATTATTCCGTGCAATTCAATTACGTGAAAGAATTGACAGAATTACCCTGGGAACATTATTCCGAGGATAATTTCGACTTAAAGAAAGCATCCGAGATTCTGGATGCCGATCATTACGGCTTGGATAAAGTGAAAGAGAGAATTCTCGAGTACCTCGCCGTACTGAAGCTGAAAGGAGATATGAAATCCCCGATCCTATGCCTGTACGGCCCTCCGGGAGTCGGCAAAACCTCTTTAGGCAAATCTGTTGCCCGGGCTCTTAACCGGGAGTTCGTACGAATGTCATTGGGAGGTTTACATGATGAATCCGAAATCCGGGGACACCGTCGTACCTATATTGGAGCCATGCCCGGACGAATCATCCAAAGTATCAAGAAAGCGGGAACATCAAATCCCGTATTCATACTGGACGAGATTGACAAAGTTGGTCAGGATTTTCGGGGAGACCCACAATCTGCTCTATTGGAAGTACTTGATCCGGAACAGAACACAGCCTTCCATGATAACTACCTAGACATAGACTACGACTTGTCGAAAGTTATGTTTATCGCCACGGCAAACGACATTTCGACGATTGCTCCCCCATTAAGAGACCGTATGGAAATGATCGAGGTGAGCGGTTACCTCATGGAAGAAAAAATAGAGATTGCCAAACGGCATTTGATACCCAAACAGCTGGTGAATCACGGGCTAAAAGCAGAACAAATTGAGTTTACCGATGATATATTGAATTTCATCATTGATAAATACACTCGGGAATCAGGAGTACGGGGATTAGATAAAACCTTGGCAAAAATCATGCGTCAAGTAGCAAAAAACGTGGCCATGGACCCGTCTTTCACGATTAAACCGAAAAAGGCTACCGTGGAAGAATACTTGGGTACCCCCATCTTCACCCGCGAAGAATACCAGGGTAACGAGTTGCCCGGAGTGGTTACCGGCTTAGCATGGACAGCCGTGGGTGGCGAGATTCTTTACGTGGAATCCAGCATTAGCAAAGGGAAAGGCATACTCTCTATGACAGGAAGCCTGGGTGATGTGATGAAAGAGTCTGCCACCTTGGCATTGGAATACATTAAATCGCACGCCGAAGAATTGGGTATACAGCCCTCTGCCGTGGAAGAACACAATATCCACATTCACGTACCAGCAGGTGCCGTACCGAAGGATGGTCCTTCGGCAGGTATCACCATGGTCACCTCGTTAGCCTCATCACTAACCGGAAGAAAGGTAAAGAAAGCCCTCGCCATGACTGGAGAAATCACGTTGAGAGGTAAAGTTCTCCCCGTGGGTGGTATCCGGGAAAAAATCCTAGCTGCCAAACGTGCCGGCATAAAAGAGATCATTCTCTGCTGCGAAAACAAAAAGGATATTGACGAAATCAAAAAGGAATACGTCAAAGGCATAAAATTCCACTTCGTCAACCACATTCGAGAAGTACTGGACATCGCATTAATCTAAAACTAGCCGGGGTTTATGCCCGAATCGCAGGCATAAACTCCGGTTAAATTACACTCCCGATACACGAGCTTCATTAAAAGAACAACACTCCCTTCTTCTCTTTGGCATTATTTTTACAACTTTGTGTTATAAACATTGGATTCAATGGAGAGAGCACGCGACCTACAATATGGTGGAATGTTTAATGACGTAGGAGACAAAGCAATGGTAGGACAGAACCAGCAGAATGACCCCGTGAAGCCCCCGAAATTCAAGAGATGATATTGAGTCACCGTATCGGCATTATATCCGCCGAACTGGCAAAACGGTTGGATATTTCCCCGGCCAGGGCATTACAATTATTCTACGAGAACAATACTTGTGTTGACCTACACGACAAGAAAACCGGACTTTATCTTTATGGAAATCTTTATATCGCCGATGAATTCATGCTCGAATATGAGAATAAAGATTGAATCGAGAAACCTCCCATTCAACAAATCAGGCAAACTGCATCCCTCCTGAAGATTATTTATCCGTCTATTCCCCGTGGTAAGTATTGACTAACTTCTGACTAACTATTGACTAGATTCTATATAAACAATAGTTAGTCAATAGTTAGTCAGAAATTAATTAATACCTAAGAGCCGGAATACACGAGGAAACCCCAAAATATCATTCATTCATTATCCATGTTGTGCAATTCAATAATCCACCTTCCAAACCGATTTCATTGTAATTAATGGTTTCGATGATTCGGTCGGGGAATATCTGCCGGAAACGTTCTAAAGCTTCGGCATCCTTATTGCCGGGCACTTCGAAAACGGGCAAAACGACCAGTTTGCCGATTTCCAAATAGTTCACGTAGATGCCAATGGCATGATTGGGATGACCAGGGGATTTGTACCCCCAAAAGAAAGGCACGTCTTCATATCCCAAATGGTAGTGTTGCAGCACTTTATTAATCCCGTCCGTCCAGTATTTGTATTCATCTGCCCGGTTATTACCGAGAACGGTGGTTCTATTCACGAACCGCACCATACCATCCGCATGACCGGTCATATCCTCTTTTTGCGTGGGAATAATGATCACTTCTGCCTCCAAAAGTCTCTCAATTTCCGATATTAATTGTTGTTTGTCCGAATATTCAGGATTTTCGGTAAATACACGATCGGAAATAATAGCCCGTCCCTCACACAACAAAACATTGCCCCCGTCAAGATTGATATTCGAGAAGATCGGTTGAAAACCATTGGCCCGGCAAACTTCCTTGACATCCGAACGGGAACTCCTCCATTCCTCCCCCTTTAAATAAGAAGGCTCATAACGGAATTGCACCAATCTACCTGATGCCGTTTGTACCGGCAAGTAATCCCGGCACCAAATATCCTTGGTGGCTTTCAGAAGCCGGAAAGGAATAGCGTGCTTGTCGAGGATACCCGTCAATTTCAAACAGGTGGCAGGATACCTTTCCCTTAATAATTCAGACATGTAAACAATTTGCCGTTTCACAACCGGAGCAGACACGCCATTTCGCAAAGGAGAAGGAATGGCGGTAGATGCCACTGAAGAGGAGTTCACTTGCCGATAGTAGCGCTTGCGAATCGAGGGGTAATCGTTTTTCATGAATCGACAGCACATCTCCTTGGTCGGTTCTATGTGATTTTGCAGGCACAATTCTTCAAACACGGCTTCTTTCCCCTTTTTGCCCAAGGAAAAGTTGTTTATGTATTCGTCTTTCAATCGATGCCCGGAAAACAACAATTTCCGATTCATCGAACGTAATACCTGCAGCCGCTCTTTTTGTGACAGTTCTTTGCAAACCAACTTATCCATCAACTGGGACAAGTTGGTTTTCTGCATCCCGTGGGCAATAGAAATCAACACGGGAATGATCCCGATGACACCAATAATGGTCCCGATAATAAATTCGATATTCACACGCATTGCATTAACTTTTATCATTGCAATCTATTAGATGACAATTGCTTATTTTGAATTCTGATTGTTTTATACAATTGGTTATTAATATAAATCTGGCACTTTACATTAGCCCGAGATATCCCGTAAGGACTCGTGTATCCCACGCTACTTATTAAGTGTACTTGCCTGGAAAGACCACTTTGAAGAGGGGCGCCATAAGAAGTTTGCAAATAAGTATCATTAGTCGACCACTCTTCCGTGCCTGATATAAAAACACACTTCAACTCTATACTCTTAGTTAAAGGTTTATCCGAAATATTTTTCCATTGCATAATCACGATAGGTGAATACAATACTTCCTCACGATTATAATTTACTTGTCGATAAAATCCTGTTTGATATTTTAATAATTCCAATTTCTCTACATCGGGTATAATTTTTTCTCCATTTTTGTCAAAATCATAAGTTTTTATTTCATATCCCTTTTCATCAAATGTCGTTTCTTCAACTGGTAAATTATTTTCATACGTTATACATATTTGTTGCTTATTTTCAAAATCAACAAATCGTTTTTTCAATAAAGCTCCATTCCGATCGTATATATACCATACACTATCTTGAAAATCTTTAGTCAAGTAGCATTTTTGCCACAACTCCCCAGATTTCTGATAAAGGTATATTTTACGTCCCCCGTGCGAAAATCGCTGATACAAATTCCCATTCAAATAATTACGTGTAACATTCTGAATGTTTCCATCCACAACTTTGTATATCTCCAGCACTTCTTCTTCTACAAAATCATTCCAGACCTTTTTCACGACAGAACCCGTGACTTTTTTATCATTCTTCTTAAAAGTTACAAGATTTGTCAATGTATCAACATTCACCTCGTCAAAACACACGGTTTGACGTTCCAATTTGGATGAACAAGAATTCAAATATCCCACTAATGAAAATAGCAACACGCAAACAAATAATACATTTTTCATCTCTATGATATTTATCAATTCAACTTAAACTCGACTATTATCACGTAAGGAATACTTACAGTTTTCCCATTTTGCATGCCCGGTTTCCATTTCGGCATACTATTTACCAAACGCAAAGCTTCCTTATTAAGTGAAGGATCACCCCCTCTTTGGATTTCTGCATTGCAAACATTCCCCTCCGAGTCAATGATACATTTCACATACACTTTTCCTTGGATATTATTTTCTCGTGCTATCTCCGGATAACGAAGATTTTCTTTAATCCACAACTGCACACTTCCTCCTGAGAATTGAGGCATTTTTTCCTTAAGTTCTTTCTCGAGGATACCTTTTTCTTCTGTTTTTGTATTAACATCGAATTCCCCGTTTATGGGACGATCACTTTCATATCCCATTAACCGTGTACTGGTATTCCATTTTTTATATATCTTACCTGTAACGTCATTTATCAGGTAAACACCTAAAATCTTTCCTAAAATAAAATCATGAGGAAAGACCTCCGTGGCTCTTTCCTCTACTTTTTGAATATTATAAACAAAAAGTAATGAACATTTTCCCTCTTCAATTTCGAGAGCCAAATTTTCATCGGTAAAAGGAATATCATATTCCACCTTATATATTTTTTCTTTAGAAAGCAGGGTAACTCCAAAATGCGTTTTCTTTAATTGTATGGGAAAATTTGTCAAACATACAATCCCAAAACTCTGATAATTAGTAAACTTTGCATAACGTCCACACCAAATCCTTCCTATCGCCTTAAAACTTCTGCTTTTGAGATTATAATTACTTAATCCCAATGAAGTACAACAAATTTGATTCAACAATCCATCGCACTTTGGTTTCATTTCGGCTAAAAGTTTTTTTCCCTCTTCACTATTTATAAATACTTTCTTTTTTAAATCCGTGTTATATTTTTCGTGCAATCTGTGATAACGGACCACATCAAGTTTTAATAAATCAAGCGTTTTATTATATCCATACCTATCCACGTCGGATTTATAAGGTTCTGTCAGGAATTTCCCTTCTTCAGCTGTTATACGCACAAAAGAATCCATTTTCAAATAACTTTGGGCGTTTATTATACCCACCGCAAGTAGCAAAACAAATAGTAACAAACTTTTCATAGCTTAACTATTTAAACCACAATTCCCGGATGGTTTATTAATAAAAAAGAAAAGCGTGGGAACTTTTAGTTTATCTGTATTGAGGTACGGCCAAGCACCCTGCGCAAAATAAACAGCACCCCACGCTTAGCCGATATACATTAGAAAAGTGTATACGGAAAGCATGAGCGTCTTAATCTGTTTATTCTTTGCGCTAAAAATTGGCCGTTTTCAATACAAGAATAAGCAAAACGCTTTCAAATATGTCCTGCCCGAAATAGAGTTATCTATTGCGCAGACATTGATACAAAGGTAAGAAATATTTTAACACGATTAGAGATATTTGCTTTTACAATTCTCTTTAAAAGAGTTCTTCCATTTTCATCTTTTGCATGTTCTTCTTCGATTGTAATAATTGACATAGTTTTACCTTTTACAAATGAATAAATACAGAAGCTAAATAACTAATATTAAATAGCTTCTGCATTTGAAGTAAAGATAAATCTCATGACCTTTCAAACAAGATGTTCAAAAATCTTCCTGGTCTTTTTTCTTGTTATTCCTTTTAATTAAAAAATTAAGTTGTCGTCTTTCCAATCTATTAACTTTATTCAGAATATTATATAACTAGCACCACAACAACAATAAGGACAAATAAAACTACCTCTCCCCAAGTTCTGTTTTTGTTTTTACCTCCGACAAAAGTTTCATCAATTTCTATCTTGTTTTTAAGTATTCCCTTGTTTCTGCATATAAATCACCTCCTTATTTTCTGCAACATATACCAAGCTGTTTTCTGGGCTACATGAATATCTCTTGATAATGTAGAGAAGATATACCTTTCTTGTGAGAGGTTACTAGCCATATAGCAAGGAATCATTTTCTTAGTGGAACTCTTGTTCCTTGGAATAAGGATGGATATAATTAGCATTATTTATATATATATTTAAAAGTCCATAATTTTATACATAATTTGCATGATATTTATTTTATTTATTGTTTAATTTTTAATATTTATTTACTATGAAAAAGAAAACCAAGCAAGTCTCGAAAGAGCATCAAAACAAGTGTAAAATTAATTTATTGTCAAATTTAAAAATGAATCATCATGGCTAAAATTTACGCTGACATCGCCGGTTTTATAATCGGTTCAATAGGAAAAATATCGTATTATATGCGATATAGTGAAAACATCGCACGAAGGAAAAATGTCGGTGGGAAGAGTAGCGATTCACCCGCTGCCGTTGAGCAACGGGTGAAGTTTGGAATGCTCAACAAACTGAGTTCCGTAATGCTCACGGTAATTGCCCTAGGATTCGTGCAGCGCAAAAGGGGCCTTTCTGCAGGAAACGCATTCCTTCAACTAAACAAAGACATTTTCACGGTTGAAGGAGACATCATCACTGTCGATTACGAACATTTACTTTGTGCAAATGGCCCACTAGTCGGACCGGAAGTGGAAGTCACTTACAGCGAGGGTAGTTCAACATTCATATTCGAACAGACGAAAATGGAAGAAGAGGTAAATTGTAGTGCAGACGACAAGATATACGCCGTACTACTAGAATTCGATCAAGGTTTTTGTCGATTAATTGAATTACGCCAACGGGGTGAAAATGGAGTGACATCAATCCCTTTGCCACAAAGATGGAAGAAAGAACACATGATCGTGTATGCTTTCGCCATGAGTGCCGATCAAAAAAAGGCCTCTAAATCCATGTATTTAACGGTGAGCGAAGTTGCTTGATGACAAACGAAACAGAAAGGAGCTCCCGAGAACGGGACTCCCCCGCTCCGTTTGCACGAGAGAGTATACAAAATAGAATATAAACATCAAATAATACTTATCATGGAAGTAATCGATTATTTAAAAGGGTTTATGCGCGGTAGAAGAGGTAACACGATTTATTTCGTACTCAATGGAAAGTTATACGCTAAACAATATACCATCCCGGGGAAAAAGAGAAAATGGGAAGTGGAGGGACGTACTCTCAAGCAAAAAGAAATCACGACACGATTTACCGCAGTACAATGTCTCTACAAGGAATACATGAAGCAGATCTCTCCTACCATCTGGCGCACTGCTGCCAAGGCTCTAGGAAAAATTGCTCCCAATTTATTCAATACCATGAACTTTCATTGTTTTGACGGGAATGGGAATATCACGGACTTCAAGAGGTTCGCATTCACCACTGGAAAACTAGCATTACCCCGCAATCTGCAAGTGACACAAGAAGGAAACCGCTTCCAAGTGACGTGGCAGGAAGAAAGAGAATGGATCACGGCGGCACGAACGGACAGGATGCAAGTGGGTGTGTTATATGATCAGCTACAACGCTCGCCTCGGTTGGTCCCGGAAGTAATGGGTTGCCGGGGGGATTTACAGGGTGAGTTCACACTGGATGAAGCGTTGGGGCAAACGGCACACGTGTATATCTATTTCGCAGGAATAAACGAGATAGACTTCTCGCCCAGTTGGTACACTCACGTGGAATACGTATAACAGGTCTATTCCGGTTCATCATTAATTCACTCTATGTAGTAATAGAATAATTCAATACGATTTATTATTTTAATAGAAACAAATGATATATATTTGCATCAGAAAAATAAAAACAAGAACACTTATAAAACTAAAAAACAATGGAACCAATTATCAATTCACAACTTCCTGAGTTCAAAGTTCAGGCATTTCACAACGGAGAGTTCAAAACAGTAAGTAACGAAGACGTAAAAGGCAAATGGGCGATCTTCTTTTTCTACCCCGCAGACTTTACCTTCGTTTGCCCGACCGAATTAGTTGACGTGGCAGAGAAATACGAACAATTCAAAGCGATGGGGGTAGAAGTTTACTCTGTAAGCACGGATTCTCATTTCGTACACAAAGCATGGCATGATGCCTCTGAAAGCATCCGCAAAATCAAATACCCGATGTTGGCAGACCCGACCGGAGTATTAAGCCGTGCCTTCGGGGTAATGATCGAGGAAGACGGGATGGCTTATCGCGGAACATTCGTGGTAAACCCAGAAGGAAAGATTAAAATTGCAGAAATCCACGACAACAACATCGGGCGTAACGCAGACGAATTACTTCGGAAAGTTGAAGCCGCTCAATTCGTGGCAGAACACCCGTACGAAGTTTGTCCTGCAAAATGGAAAAAAGGAGCAAATACACTGAAACCAAGCATCGATTTAGTCGGAAAAATCTAACAAGAATCTTCCACGGGGTGTTATGATACACCCCCTCTTTATCCCACCTTTCCCCATTTTAAATTCTAAATTTCAAATTCTAAATTATATGCTAGATACCTCTTTGAAAGATCAACTTAAAAATATTTTCGCTGTTTTAGAGGCTCGATACACATTGGATATCGCCGTGGCCCCTCAACACGAAAGTTGGCAGGAATTAACGGAAATGCTGGCAGACGTGGCTGAATGTTCAGATAAAATATCTTGCCAGATTAAAGAGGGAAAAGAACTGGAGTTCTCTTTACTGAAAAACGGAGAACCCACAGGCATCAAATTCCGGGGAGTTCCCAATGGCCACGAGTTCACCTCCCTCCTACTTGCCATTATGAATGCAGACGGGAAAGGGAAAAATTTTCCGGATAAGACCATCTGCAACCGGGTGAAAGCATTGAAAGGTCCCATACACCTGACAACTTACGTATCTTTAACTTGTACCAACTGTCCGGATGTCGTACAAGCGCTGAATGCAATGGTTACTTTAAACCCGCAAATCCATCACGAAATGGTCGACGGGGCAATCTACCAAGATGAAGTAGAAAAATTAAAGATACAAGGAGTACCTTCCGTGTTCGCTGATGAAAAACTCCTCCATGTCGGAAGAGGGGAATTCGGTGAATTATTAAACAAACTTGAGACTCAATACGGAATAGAGGAAAACACGTTAGAGGTAAAAGAAAAAAGTTATGATGTCATTGTTTTAGGAGGAGGACCGGCAGGTTCGGCTGCCGCCATTTACTCCGCACGCAAGGGTTTGAACGTGGCCGTCATAGCGGAACATATCGGGGGACAAGTCAAAGCAACCGTGGGAATTGAAAACCTAATTTCCGTACCGGAAACAACAGGTAATCAATTAGCAGACAATTTACGGACACATTTACAATGTTACCCAATTGACCTGCTAGAACATCGGCGGATTGAAAAAATAGCATTAGAAGATAAACAAAAAATACTTTCCACGGCTACCGGGGAGAAATTCTCCGCACCGGCTGTTATCGTAGCTACCGGAGCCAGTTGGAGAAAACTGAACGTATCAGGTGAGGCCGAGTATATCGGTAGAGGCGTCGCATTCTGCCCGCATTGTGACGGGCCATTCTACAAAGGCAAACACGTTGCAGTTGTAGGAGGGGGCAATTCAGGGATAGAAGCTGCCATTGATTTGGCAGGAATATGTTCAAAAGTAACCGTATTGGAATTTTTGGACAATTTAAAGGCCGACCAAGTGTTACAGGAAAAACTAAAAAGCTTACCCAACGTGGAAGTCTTTGTCAATTCGCAAACACTTGAAGTCATCGGCAACGGGGATAAGGTAACAGGCATCCGGGTAAAAGACCGGACCACCGAAGAGGCTCGTACCATTGAATTGGATGGAATTTTCGTTCAAATCGGCTTAATGCCTAATAGCGGCATTTTCCGGGAAATAGTCGACACGAATCGAATGGGAGAAATCGCCATCGACACGCATTGCCGCACAAATATTCCGGGAATCTATGCAGCAGGAGATGTCTCCACCGTCCCCTACAAACAAATCATCATCGCCATGGGAGAAGGAGCAAAAGCAGCACTTTCTGCCTTTGAGGATCGGATGCGAGGGGTGATTTGAACTAAAAGACAAAAATAAAAACTAGAAGTTAACCACACTTCTAGTTTTTTTTATTTTCACCTTCCAGTCCTTTGGTCAATGACTTAACCAGTTTATACTTATTAAAGAATTCCCTTAATATTACCCTTAAAACCGTATACCCCGGTATCGCCAAGATCATTCCCGGTATACCCGCCAAATTTCCTGCAATCAGTATCACCAAAAAAATCTCCATCGGGTGAGCGTGAACACTATTCCCGTAAATCAGAGGCTGTAACACCACGTTATCAATCAACTGGGTAATAATGAAAACGATACTCATGTATATCAACAAGGGAAATACTACCGTATAGAAATCGACATCCACATTCGTCGCAATCCCGACAGACAACCCGAAGGCCGCCCCGATCAGAGGCCCGATATAAGGAATTACATTCGTAATCCCCGTGATCAAACCAATCAGCACCGCATTATTAAACGGTAGCCCCACAATCGTTAATCCCAATATATTTAAACCCATCACGATCAGTACCTCGAAGGTAATCCCGATAAAATAACGCATCAGCAATCTTTGAATCGAATCCAACGCATTCCCCACACCTTCCCCGTAACGTGTCGGCACGATAGTCAATAACATTCGGTAAAATAACTTGCTATCCTTCAGGAAAAAGAATGCCATGAAGGTCACGGAAAACAAGGCAATGAAAATACTACTGATCGTACCCGCCAAAGAACCGAACATATTTTGAATCTGCGTAACATCCACCACCGACTCCAAGTTCGTCACGATATATTCCTTCACGTCTTGATCCGATTCAAGAATTCCAAACCGTTTCAATCCCTGCTCCAAATCGGCCAAAGGATCTTCAAGCTTGTTCACGATATTCGTGATACTAATATCACTCAACGACTGAAATTCTTGGCTCACTAACGGGATCACCGTATAAAAGAAAAGGATGAATACCACCCAAATACAAATCAGAGCTATCGCAGCTCGCAAACCGTCTGGTATATGATACCCCTTAATTTCCAAGCGCTCCAAACAATTCATCACCGGTCGTCCTAAAAAAGAGATGATCACGGCAATCAAGATATAAGCTATTATGGAAGAAAAATACCAACACAAAAATCCCACAATCGCCAAAGCGAACCCTCCCAGACAATATTTTCCTATATTATTCATAATTCAATCTTTACAAAGTAACAAACAACACTCCAGTTACGACAAAAGCAACTCGACGTTACATATTTCTTACTTCAAAAATAGGCAAATAAATTTATTCTATCGACACATAGGTATTATTTATGCGAAAAAAACATGAAAATCAAGAAAACATTTTTATCTTTGATTACGTTCTTTAATGGATAAATAACAAAATAAAGTCGTGTATGCTAAGAAAAGCTTGGGATCTATATTACGACGGATTCAGGAATATGCCCCGGTGGGGAAGAACTCTTTGGCTTATTATCATTATTAAGCTATGTATCATGTTTTTAGTCTTTAAACTTTGGTTAATGCCCAATTACCTCAACTCCCACTATGACAGTGCCGAGGAGAAAAGTAATCATGTTTTTGAAGAATTAACAACAAAATCTTAATATTATGTTTCTTGATCTGACAACAACCACTCTGGTAGAGTGGTCACGATGGCAATTCGCCATGACAGCAATTTATCATTACATGTTCGTACCCCTGACCTTGGGGTTAGCCTTGATGCTCGCTATCATGGAAACCATGTGGGTAAAAACGGGTGATCAAAATTGGCTGAATGCCACTAAATTCTGGATGAAACTGTTCGGTATAAACTTTGCCATCGGCGTGGCTACCGGATTAATTCTGGAATTCCAGTTCGGAACAAACTGGTCAAACTACTCTTGGTTCGTGGGGGATATTTTCGGTGCCCCGCTGGCCATTGAAGGAATTATAGCGTTCTTCTTAGAATCGACCTTCGTGGCTGTCATGTTCTTTGGCTGGAATAAAGTAAGCAAACGCTTCCATCTGATCTCAACCTGGATGGTATTTGTCGGGGCAAACATTTCAGCTTTATGGATTCTGGTTGCCAATGCTTGGATGCAGAATCCCGTCGGCATGGAATTCAACCCGCTGACGGCCAGAAATGAAATGGATGATTTTTGGGCAATTCTCTTCTCTCCCACCGCAATCAGTAAATTTACCCACACGGTAACTTCGGCCTACACGCTCTCGGCCTGTTTCGTGGTAGGAGTGAGTTCATGGTTCATCCTGAAGAAAAGGAATCTTGAATTCGCCCGCAAAAGCATCATGCTTGCCTCCGTGTTCGGGTTAATCAGTATTCTTCTCACCATGTACACGGGAGACTCCAGCGCACAGGATGTAACCAAAACACAACCCATGAAATTCGCCGCCATGGAAGGCCTTAACAAGGGTGGTAACGGGGTTGAATTCACCGTAATCGGTATTCCGACAAACGATCCGTCATTACCAACTTCCAAGATGAAAAAAATGGAATACGCGATCCATGTTCCCAAAATGCTTTCCTTCTTGGGGTATCATGATTTCAACGCCTATATTCCCGGTATTCAAAATATTTTAGACGGTTACACCTCACAAGAAGGTATCACCTATCCCTCTTTGGAACAGCGTATGGCTAACGGCCGCACCGCCATTGATGCCTTGAAAACATATAAACAAGCCGTCAAGGACGAAGATCAGCCCCTTGCCGACAGCACGTTACAAGTCTTTAAAGCCAACTATTCGGACTTCGGGTACGGCTACTTGTCTTCTCCATACGATGCGATCCCCCATGTGCCACTCGTGTTCTACAGCTTCCGAATCATGGTTGGGCTGGGTATGCTATTTACACTTCTATTCATTCTTTCCCTGTGGTATGCAAAGAAGAGAAAATTCGAGAGATTCAAACTCATTCCTTACCTAGCCCTTGTCTGCGTCCCCTTGGCTTACATCGCCTCCCAATGCGGTTGGATCGTGGCAGAAGTTGGTCGCCAACCTTGGGTCGTACAGGACCTGATGCCCACGAATGTCGCCGTTACCAAAATAGCGTCCGACTGGGTAATGACCACATTCTGGATGTTTGCCATACTTTTCACCGTCCTGCTAATTGCAGAACTGAAAATTATGTTCCACCAGATAAAAAAGGGACCGGAAAATCATTAAAATCATAAATCATAAATCGCAAATGAATATGGAATTTCTTCAACACTATTGGTGGATTTTAATATCATTACTTGGCGGATTGCTCGTATTCCTGCTGTTCGTGCAAGGAGGACAAACACTATTATATACCATTGCCAAGACCGAAGATGAACGTAATCTCTTGGTCAACAGTTTGGGACGTAAATGGGAATTCACGTTCACTACATTAGTCGTGTTCGGAGGTGCATTTTTTGCCAGCTTCCCATTATTCTATTCAACCAGTTTCGGGGGAGCTTACCTCGCCTGGATGGTTGTATTGTTCTGTTTCGTGATGCAGGCCGTTTCCTACGAGTATCGCCGGAAAGCCGGAAACCTACTCGGGGAAAAGACCTACAACATGTTCCTGATCATTAACGGAGTCATCGGAACCATCTGTATCGGTGCCGTTGTCGGCTCTTTCTTCACGGGCAACCCGTTTAAACTGGGAGAAATGAATGATGTTACCTGGATGAGTACCTGGAGAGGAATCGAGGTGCTGTTCAATGTCGCAAACCTCTGTCTGGGTCTCGCCATATTTTTCTTGGCCCGTACATTAGCCTCCCTCTATTTTATGAATAACATCAAACACGATGTAATCTACGAAAGAAGTAAAAAGCAAGTATTATACAACTCTATCCCTTTCGTTGTACTTCTACTTGCCTTCCTAGCCATCATATTGCTGGGCAAAGGCTATGCGATCATGGAAGATAAGAGCATCCAGCTCGTCCCATACAAATATTTCCACAACCTACTGGAAATGCCTCTGAACACGCTTATTTTACTAATCGGAGTTGTCGGAGTTTTATTCGGGATCATCAAATCCATCCTGAAACCTCACTGGAGAAAAGGAATCTGGTTCTCCGGAATCGGAATCGTCTTGGCTGTAATCGCCCTGTTCATCGTGGCAGGATTCAATAACACGGCATTCTACCCGTCATACACGGATATCAACTCGTCCTTGACCATTTATAATGCCTCATCTTCTCTCTACACGTTGAAAACCATGGCATACGTATCACTGGCTTCCCCCATCGTGCTAGCCTATATATTCTATGCTTGGCGGGCTCTCAACAAAAAACAGATCGACATACAAGATGTGAAAGATGACCACCATGCGTATTAAGATAAAAACTAAAAGTTAAAAGATGAAAACTGAAAGATGAAAGCCGGGAAACATTTTCCACTTTTACCTTTTAGTTTTTAACTTTTATCTTTCTTCTTATATGTAAAAAAAGGGCTGGAAACAGCCCTTTTTTTACATATAAGAAGAATTGTCCCAACAGTGGGTACAAAGCTCCTCCTTCGGCAATCCGATTGCCTTCACAATATCTTCCAGACGCTGGAACTTCAATGAATCCAACTGCAAATGCTGAGCCATCACCTCCAGCATCTTCTTGTACTTCTCCGAATCGGGATCGGTATACGGTTTCAAAATCTCTTCCGTCAAATCGGACGTACCCTCCAAATCCCGGATCACCCGACGGGTAAACAAATCGAAATTAGAACGGGAAGAAGAGAAATTCAAGAACACGCAAGGATATACCAGCGGGGGACAAGCAATCCGCATATGCACTTCCTTCACCCCGCATTCCTTCAATTTCACCACATTATCCTTCAACTGCGTTCCTCGCACAATCGAATCATCCAAGAAAAGAATCCGGGCATCCCGCGTAAATGCCTCGTTAGGTAATAATTTCATCTTGGCCACTAAATCCCGCATGGCTTGATTCTGCGGCATAAAACTACGGGGCCACGTGGGCGTGTACTTCACGAACGGGCGCTTGTACGGCAGGCAACGGGCATTCGAGTAACCAATCGCATGACCGACTCCCGAATCAGGTATTCCCGCCACATAATCCACCTTCACGTCATCCTTTTCGGCAATAGCTGCTCCACAACGATAACGGGCATCTTCCACGTTAATCCCCTCGTAATAAGAAGAAGGGTAACCGTAATACACCCACAAGAAAGAGCATACCTGTTTCTTACATCCCGGAGTAGTCACTTGCGTGATCCCATCCCGGGTAATCTGCAAAGTTTCCCGCGGTTGAATATTCCGCACGATCGTGTACCCCAGATTCGTGAACGAAGAACTCTCGCTAGCTACCACGTAGCCATGCTCATTTTTCCCCAGAATAATCGGTGTCCGACCGTATTTATCCCGAGCCGCGTAAATCCCCGTCTCTGTCAGTATCAAAAAGGAGCAAGACCCCTTGACCTTGTTATACACGTTCTCGATTCCCTCCTTAAACGTATTCCCGGCATTAATCAACATGGCCACCGCCTCTGTCGGGTTCACCGTTGAACTCGACAATTCGGCAAAATGCTTGCGTTCCTTCAGAAACTCGTCCACAATCTCGTCCAAATTAGCCAAACGACCAACCACCACGACAGCAAATCGTCCCAAATGCGAGGTCACCGTGATGGGCTGCGATTCCATATCACTGATCACCCCGATCCCCAAGTTAGACCCGGCAAAACGATCCAATTCCGGTTCAAATTTATTCCGGAAATAGGCACTCTCCAAACTATGGATGGAACGATTAAATTCCGTCCCGTTATAAAAAGCAAGTCCCGCACGTTTCGTTCCCAGATGAGAATGGTAGTCTGTGCCGTAAAACACGTCGGCGACACAATCCTTACGAGATACACAGCCAAAAAATCCGCTCATACTTCAATATCTTTTTGTAATTATTTCTCTTCAATCTTCTCTTTCGCAGCCTGTAAAGCCAAATCGAATTTCGGGTAAATATTCTCAACCCCGACAAGCTCACCGATTCCTCCCTTCAACAAATCCTTTTTCACCGATTCGCTCACTCCCGATAAAACGATATACGTACCTTCGTTCTTTAATTGGAGAATCGTCTCCCTTAGATTCTTCAACCCGGTAGAATCCACGAAAGGAACATGACGCATACGAATAATCAGCACATCGTAATTCACGCCCAAGTTACGAATTGTTTCACAATATGTCTTTGCCGACCCGAAGAAAAATGGTCCGCTAATCTCGTATATACCCAAACCTTTTGGCAAATTCTTATAATTCTCAAGCACATCACTATCCATATTAGTGGCACCGATAATCTCCTTCGGGGCATTATCCGCCATACGCTTCATAAACAACAGGGCAGCCAACACAACACCAATTTCAATCGCCACGGTCAGATCCACCAACACGGTCAAGAAGAATGTCACCAACAAAATCACCACATCGGACATGGAAGCCCGTAATATAGAACGGAATGACCGCCATTCACTCATATTATAAGATACCACAATCAGGATTCCCGCCAGACATGACATCGGAATCAAAGACGCCCATTTCCCAAAGAACAACATGATTAGCAACAGCACCACAGCATGGGTAATTCCGGCAATCGGGGTACGTCCCCCATTCTTCACATTGGTTGCCGTACGGGCAATAGCTCCCGTGGCAGGAATACCACCAAACAAAGGAGAGGCAATATTAGCAATCCCCTGGGCTATCAACTCTGTATTCGAACGATGGTGCCCACTAATCATACCGTCAGCCACCACCGCGGACAATAACGACTCGATAGCACCTAAAATGGCTATCGTCATGGCAGGCTGCAAGTAATGGGACAACTGATCCCACTCGATAGACGGGAACACCGGGGTCAAATTACATTTAATCTCCCCGAACTCGGAACCGATCGTCGTCACCGCACCTTCCGGCAAAAGGAAAGCCACGATAGGCGTGACCACCAGTATAGCGACAAACGAACCCGGCACCCGGCTCGTGATCTTCGGCATATACACCGCAATCAACACGGTCACGACCGTGATTCCCACGGCATACCAGTTCACCGTATCCATCCCCCCGAAATAAGCGCCCCACTTACCGATAAAACTCCCCGGCACATCCGTCAACGTCAATCCCAATGCACTGGATATTTGCGTGGAGAATATCGTCAAAGCGATACCGGAAGTAAAACCGACAATCAACGGGTGAGGGATAAACTTCAGCAAAGTCCCCAACCGCAACATACCGAATCCGATCATGATCACCCCGGCAAATATCGTTGAAATAATCATCCCGTCCAGACCGTAATCATTTACAATCCCGTAGACAATAATGATAAAAGCTCCCGTGGGACCACCGATCTGTACCCGGCTACCACCAAAAAACGAAATGAGAAACCCAGCCACGATAGCCGTTATAATCCCCTTTTCAGGAGAAACTCCCGAGGCCACGGCAAAAGCGATTGCCAACGGTAAGGCCACGATACCTACCACGATTCCGGCAAGAATATCTTTCGATAGATTCTTCTTTACCGAACCGTCTTTAATTAATCCGAATAACTTCGGACTAAACACCTTTTCCATACTATTATACCCTTAATTTAAAAACGCACAAAGGTATATATTAATTTCAAATTCAGGGCTTCGAAATTAATAGAAATTAATAATTCCACGGATTCAATCCATCAACTCTATGATGATTATTCGCATACCGACTTCGACGTTTCGAATAACCTCATCAAATATGAAATACTTGATTAAAGAAATGTTTTAATTCCCCCTTAGACACAACCCCGCATCCCACTTGTGGCTGTCCCTCCACGGGAACAAACATCAAGGTCGGGATACTCCGCACATTGAAAGCCTTCACCAACTCCTTCTCCATATCGCTATCCACCTTATAAATATCAACTTTTCCCTCGTACTCTCGCTGCAATTCTTCCAGAATCGGGGCTATGGTCTTACACGGGACACACCAGTTCGTGTAGAAATCTATCACTACCGGACGCTCTCCCTCGAATCTATACCCCCTGCTATTCTGGTAGTCAAACACTTTCTGTTTAAAACTATCCTTTGTCAAATGTTCGATCATAGTTATATCATTACAAGTTAATAAATACATGAATCATACGCACTCCTCTCACAACAAGTTACAAGTTCCTTTCCATACCTGTTCCTAAATTGCATTCTTTATCGTATCTTTGGAAAAATCATTATAAAACACGATTACACATGAAAATTCTTGGAAATATTATCTGGGTCCTGTTCGGCGGTTTCTTCGTCGCACTAGAATACTTTGTATCCAGCATAGGTTTGTTTATCACGATCATCGGAATTCCTTTCGGGATACAAACCCTAAAACTCGGAGTGCTGGCCCTCTGGCCTTTCGGCAGTCAGGTGGTAGACATCCCACAAAGTAGCGGTTGCCTCTCCTTCCTCATGAATGTCATCTGGTTCTTCATCGGAGGAGTATGGATATTCCTATCCCATCTCCTTTTCGGGGTAATCTTCTGTATCACGGTTATCGGCATCCCGTTCGGCGTGCAACATTTCAAACTGGCCCGCTTGGCCATCACCCCCTTCGGTCACGACGTCTTATAGAAAAGCGGGCCCCATCCCTAAGGCCCGCTCATCTGATAAAAAGCTCTAGACAATCGTCCAAAGCTAAACTAAAAATTCAGTGATCTTATTAATTTTAAATTTTAGATTGTAAATTTTAAATTCCAGTTACTTAAATCTCCTCTCAATTTAAAATCTAAAATTTAAAATCTACAACTCTAGATTCCCTTCAACGCCTTCAACGTCTTTTCCGTTTCCGGGTTAGACGGACGTGTCATATTCGGATTTACAATCTTTCCTTCCTTGTCTAACAGGATAAAACGAGGAATACCTCTGATACCGAAAGCGGTCATGAATTCACGATCTCCACCATTGTGTAATTGAACTCCGCCCAGGCCTTGTTCCTTCACCATTTTCTCCCAAGCAGCTTTATCTTTATCACAAGAAATACTTACGAACACGATTTTCTTCCCATGCATCTTTTTCTCCAACTCTTTCAAATGAGGAAGCTCATATTGGCAGGGTCCACACCATGTAGCCCACACGTCAATATAGACATATTTACCCTCCAAATCACTCAAAGAAACTTCCTTACCGTTAATATCCAAATACTTGAACGTGGGAGCTTGATCCCCTTCTTTTAACTCTTTTTTCTCTTGTGCATTCACTGTAACAAATGACAACAAGATCAACATACAGGATAAATAATGCTTTAATCTCATAACTTTTCTTTGTTTATTTTTTATTGTAACACAAAGCTAGCGATTAAAACCCAGACCCATATCACGTAAAAAAAGTTTTAAGATAGATTTAATACACCCCCTTATTTTTTATCCACGACCACCCGGAAACTATCGTCCAGACGCAAGATGCCGCCAAACGTACTACCATCCTCATTTTTAAAGCCATTCAACGCCCCGGTTTTCCCTTTCAACACCAAAGCCTCAACCTGCTTCTGTGTTAATTTTTTCCCAAAAAATTCCATGGGGATAATAAAGTCACACGATTTTCTATACAGACTACATCCCCAGGCAGCCCGTCCCTTGATAATTTCGCCATTCCCACACTTCGGACATTTCAACACAACGGGTTCCGCGGGAGCTTTTGCTTTTTTCGGGGCTTTCTCTTTCGCAGCTGTTTCTTTTTTGGCCTCTTCTGCCACCTCCACGGTAATCGCTTTCCGGGGCGAACACTTCACCACGTGTACCAGCTCGTTCACCATCACCTTCAACTCCTCCATAAAATCCGACACGTTGTAAGTCCCCTCCTCGATCATCCGTAATTTTTTCTCCCATTGCCCGGTCAGCTCGGCTGATTTCAACAGGTCATTCTGAATCGTATCGATCAATTCAACACCTGTGGCAGTGGCCACCAATCGCTTTTTATCCTTCCGGATATATCCTCTTTTCAATAACGTCTCGATAATCCCCGCCCGGGTAGACGGACGTCCAATTCCGTTCTCCTTCATTAAATCCCGAAGTTCCTCGTCTTCCACCTGTTTCCCGGCAGTCTCCATCGCACGCAACAAATCCGCCTCCGTGTAATACTTCGGTGGCTGCGTCTCCTTCTCCTGCAATTCGGGCGTGTGCGGTCCCTTCTCCCCGACTTCGTACACGGGCAACACGTTCTCATCACTCTGCTTGTTCGATGCCGCAGGAAATACTACCCGCCAAGCCGGGTCAATAATCTGTTTTCCGGTCGCCTTGAACTCGTTCACCCCGACCTGTGCCATAACTGTGGTATTCGCGATCTCGCAATCCGGATAGAACACCGCAATAAACCGTCGGGCCACCAGATCGTACACCCGCTTTTCATCCGGGGTCATATCATAGCTGAAAACTCCTGTCGGAATAATAGCATGGTGATCCGTGATTTTCTTGTCGTTGAACACCTTCGGAGACTTGCGTATCTTACTCCCGTTAATAATCGGGTCGATCAACGTGACGTATGGTTTTAGTCCCTTCAAAATCCCGGGAACCTTGGGGTATATATCGTTCGGTAAAAAATTCGTATCTACACGGGGATAAGTCGTCAACTTTTTCTCGTACAACGATTGGATGATTTTTAACGTCGTGTCCGCCGAGAAAGCAAACTTCCGGTTACACTCCACCTGCAACAAGGTTAAGTCGAACAACTTCGGCGGATGCTCCATGGCCTTTTTACGTTCCACGCTCTTGATCTCCAGTTCCAGAGGCAGAATCTCTTGCATGAAAGCCTCGGCCTCCTCCTTTACCGTGAAACGTCCTTTCGTGTAGGAGAACCAACCTCCCCGGTAATCCGTCCGCACCTCCCAGTAAGTTTCCGGCTTGAATTGCTCGATCGCTTTCTGCCGATCGACAATCAGTGCCAACGTCGGGGTCTGTACCCGCCCGATCGACAACACGTTCTTCCCGTTCCCGTAACGTAGCGTGTAAGCCCTCGTGGCATTCATCCCCAGCAACCAGTCTCCGATCGCCCGAGCTGACCCCGCAGCGTATAGCGTGTCAAAGTCCTTCGACGACATCAACTTGGCAAACCCGTCCCGGATCGCCTCTTCTGTCAATGAAGAAATCCACAACCGCATCACCGGAGCCTTACATTTCGCCTTCGTAAGTACCCAACGTTGGATCAACTCCCCTTCCTGCCCCGCATCACCACAGTTAATCACCATCTCCGCCCGGTTGAACAACTCCTCTATAATGGCAAACTGTCGTTTGATTCCATCATCATCAATCAACTTGATCCGGAACGATGACGGAATCATCGGCAACATACTTAAATTCCACTGCCTCCACTTTTCCGTGTACTCGTGCGGTTCCTGTAGCGAACAAAGATGCCCGAATGTCCACGTCACGCAATAGTCATTCCCCTCGAAATAACCATTCCGACGCACTTTGGCTCCCAAGACCTCCGCTATCTCTTTCGCCACACTCGGCTTTTCCGCTATACAAACACGCATCGAATAATTTTAGATTTAATGATTCTAGATTTTAGATTCCAACCACACAAGACCAACGCTTTAACTCCCCCCTCACCGGCTCCCCCTGCGCGGGGGAGCCGGTGAGGTAATCCTTTCATTTTCAATTCTCCATTTTCAATTTTCAATTATTTAAAAGCTCAACTGAATCCTCCCCTGTATCATGCTAAACGTCTGCTTCCCGTCCACCGGTGCATGTTTATCCAAACTCACCAGACTGTAACTCATCTTCGCCGCCACGTATTTATTAAAATAATAGATACCACCTATCGAAAAATCATTCTGTTTTCCCCCCATAATCCCGGAGTCCTTATCGTTCATGTTGGTGATATTATAGCGACACAAGATTTCCAAGCTCTTTGCCCCCGGAGCCGTGGCCATACCACTCGTTTTATTATAACCGTAACGACCATTCAGCAAGGCATACCCCACTTGTGCATACCAACCGTCACCGTTATAATTTTCGACCGATGCCCTACGATTCACGTGAGCCATTAAATACTCGGACTGGAAATACCATTTATCAAGTACCATAACCACCTCAGCCCCGAACTTCCACTCGTTAATCGCCTCGGTCACCTCAGCCTTCAAAAACTTCTCAGGGATTAAATTCGAAGGAGCTCCTGCCGAATACGTCAATTTATTCTCTTCCGCCTTTCCTTGCACCCCGAAACGAGAGGATACACCAACATGAATAATATCTTTCCCCTTGGAATAAGGACGGTACAGCACTCTTCCCGAAAAAGCGTACCCCTTGTCATCCTTTTCCGTGTTATCAATATCTTTATCACTGAACACGCCTCCCGACACGTTCAACACCTCACAATTATACGTGTAACTGATTCCCAGTCGCCGACGATCACCAAAAGCCGTTCCGGTCACAGCTGCCCCGTTAAACTTCATATCCGACGTCCCGATCCGGTACTCCAAACTGAACGGTTCAAAATAATGCCCCACCTTGAACAGATTCTTTCCGTCACTATACTCGATATAAACATCTTTCATTGACACCTTGCTCTTGGCAAACCCCAGCTCAATCTTTCCCGTCCAACGTTCCAAAAAACGTACCACCGTTCCCAAACGAACATCGTACACTTCCAAAGAATTTCCCAACGCGGTCTTGTCACTGAAAAACACCCCTCCATCAAACAACGCCCGACCGATCAAACGAGCCTCGAAATCTCCCTTCTCCGACTTCAAGGTCAACTGTGCCGAAGCATTCATTCCACAAGCCAATAGCATCAAAATTAAAAGCGTATGCCTCATCATCAATAGTTTAAAGGTTAATTTAATTAGTTCCAATTCAGAATATCTTTGCAAAAGTACAAAAAAATCGGGAATCCCGATTTTTCTCTTTACCTTGTCCTCATAATTAATTCAATGAGATTTTTCACTCATTGGAACGCATTGGATCATCTTGTCCTTCACTTGCTCTCCGATCGACATCCTTTCTAGATTCTGTTTCTTCTTTCATTTCTATGTTGTATCTTTACCCCTCGAACCGAAACAATGAAATATGGAACAAGCAATTATTGATCAAACCATAAAAGCCCTCGAAAGAAATCATTTCGAAGTTTACCTTGCCAACGACGGGGAAGAAGCTAGAGATATTTTCTTTCAAGAAATTTTTGACAAAATAAAACCGACCACTATTTCATGGGGAGATTCCGAAACGATGAAAGCCACGGGCATCCTTTCCGAGATCGAACAACGATCAGACTGTATCCTTATCCGAACTTTCCAAGACGGTTACAGCCGGGTTCAAAAAACATACTGGCGCCGCCAAGCCCTCCTTGCCGATTTATTCGTCACGGGGACCAATGCCCTCACCCGGCAAGGCCAACTCGTCAACGTGGACATGGTAGGTAACCGGGTAGCAGGCATCACCTTCGGCCCGGAACACGTTGTCCTATTCATTGGCACGAACAAAATCACGGATAACATCGAGCAGGCCATGGAACGTATTCGCACGATAGCCGCCCCTCTCAACGCTATCCGCCACCCCCATTTACACACTCCTTGCCAGACGACACGCACCTGCATGAACTGCCAAAGTGCTGACCGCTTGTGCAACACGTGGACCATCACGGAAAAATCACTTCCTCAAAAACGGATTAAAATTATCCTTATCAATGAATCATTAGGCTTATAATCATGAAAAATTACGCATTTGAAATAGAAATGAAAGTACGAGACTACGAATGCGACCTGCAAGGCGTGGTCAACAATTCCAACTACCAACACTACATGGAACACGCCCGTCATGAATTTTTGGAAACCACCGGAACCAGTTTTTCCGCCTTACACAATCAAGGTATCGACGTGATGGTCTCCCGCATTGACATTTCTTACAAACACTCACTCCGGGGCAGCGATCGCTTTGTCGTTCAAGTTGCCTACCAAAGAGAAGGTATCAAGCTAGTATTCTTCGAGGACATCTACAAACTCCCCGAAAACATTCTATGCGCCAAAGGAAGAATCGAGGCCATTTGCCTGCAAAACGGTAAACTAACCCGTGGGGAACTGTTCGAAACCATCTTCATCAACAAAGTTGAAAAGAAACAAGAATCAAAGATGTAGAGAATAAACCCAAATAAAGAAGTAATCTAACCCCAACAATCCCCTTTCCCCAGAGCTTATTCAGAGCTTACTCGTGGCTTACACAACACGCCATGCAGCAGCTCTGAATAAATTCCGAGAAATCATCAAAAGAGTGGGATTATTACCTTCCTATTTCCATTACTTCCCTTTTGATTCTCCCCGATCTCCCAATCACATAATCCATCCACATACACCAGTCCTCGTAATGATCCCCTTTTACTAAAGCAATAATCTCCTACATCCCATTTCACCCCCTTCTATCGCCCTTTCATCTCCCTTTCGCAATAGACAAACAAGGACTGGAAAAGAGGTTTGCAAGCAGCATGGGAGATTATTACCCATAAAATACGGTTACATTACCCGGGCAGAATGGTAGCCAATTCAAGTCATTGTCAAAAATAAAGAAGAGGTTGTATCGCAATTTGAAGTGCCCCCAAAAGTTGGACATTAAATTATCAAATTATCTTGAAAGAGTTCGGCATCGCACCGGGCTCTTTCCTTTTAACCTTCCTTTAATTCTTTTATTGTTGTAGTAATCAATATATTCGTCTAAAGCTTTTATAAATTTTTCTCCCAATTCAAACTTTTCGGCATAAAGGAGTTCGGATTTCATTATACCAAAGAAATTCTCAGCCATGGCATTATCAAGGCAATTCCCTTTCCGGGATATGCTTTGTAAGATATGCCGTTTTGCGAGACGTTTTTTATAATCATAATGTTGGTATTGCCATTCTTGATCCGAGTGTATAATCAATCCGTCAAAATTGTCGAACTTGGCAAAAGCCTTGTCAAGCATATCGTGTATCTGCTCCAGATTAGGACTCTTGAAGATGTTATAAGATATTATTTCACCATTGAACATATCCAATACAGGTGAAAGGAACAGCTTTTCCGTGCCTATATTTATTTGCGTGACATCGGTTGCCCATTGCGATTAGGAGCTTCGGCAACAAAGTCCCTGTTGATAATATTGAGAGCGATTTTACCAACCTCGCCCTTGTACGAACGGTAACGAACCATCTTGATTTTACTTTTAAGTCCCATGTCATCTATCAGCCTCTTTACAGTTTTATGATTGATTATAACCCCTCGATTTCGCATCTCCACAGTAACACGACGATAGCCATATTGCTCTTTATGCTCTTGAAATATAGATGCTATCAACTCTTTCTTGTTCACATTCTTATCACCGGATTTCAAGCGTTTCTGATGATAGTAAAACACGGAGCGAGCCATCTTTCTTAACTCTAACAACAAGTCAAGAGGATATCGCTACCTTAGTTCTTCGATGACTGCTACCCACTCTGCCGTGTGTGGGCTTTCTTTCCCTCGACTAAGGCCTTCGCTTTTTTTTAGCAACGCATTTTCCCGCCTGAAGCTTTTCGAGTTCTGTTTGCGGTTCTTTTTTCTTTGATCTGCCCATATCTTTGGGTGGTCAGCCTCGTCGCTTGGATTGTCGGAAGACATCATAACCCTTGTTTCGGGCTAAACCCACCCAATCTTCCAATGCGGTGCGGCTCATTCTATAATCTATTAATACACGCGATAAAGGTTCTTCTTTTTCTAGTATTAAGTGCGCTACTATTTCCTTAAAATCTGGAGTCAGCTGTAATTTAGACCGTTTTTTAAGACCGTCATTACCGTAACGTTCATAGAGCCTTACCCAATTAAGGATTTTGTTCTCATGAAGATTGTTCTCCCGAGAAAGAACTTTGATTGCTTTTCCTGCCTTGACTTCGCTCACCATATGGAGCTTTCTTTCAAATGTGTACTTTATCATATTAAATGAACCCTAAAAGTTTTTTATCTAACTATTAGGGTTCACTTCAAACTCTAACACGACCTCATTATTGAGCATTTACTGAATATCCCTAAATATATCTCCATATTTAAGAGTTATTTTTCCTTACATACTACAAGTATAAATTCAGGTAATAGAAGATCTTTTACAGTCAATAAATGAACGCAAGCTTTTACGCTCAAACTCCTCCCACTTCGTGCAACCTTCTCTATTTATGAAGGAGTACGGTAAAGCCAAGTGGGAGTTGTTTTACTGTAAACTTGTTTCTCTAAGTTCCTGAACTTATTAAATCATTCTAAGGCTTTTTGAATAGCTTCCTCTAACCTTTCCCCACTCAAATTCATAGCGATAATCTTATCATTAGCATCTAAAATAAACATTTGAGGGATAGCCCGAATACTATATTTTTTAGCAATACCTCTACCAGGTCCTTCGAGATCGGAAATCTGTGTCCAAGGCAGATTATCTTCCCGAATAGTCTTTAGCCAAGCATCACGATCTGTATCTAAAGAGACTCCAACAATAGCCAACCCTTTATCTTTATATTTATTATAAAGACGTAACAAATTGGAATTTTCTTTCCGGCAAGGCCCACACCAAGAAGCCCAAAAATCAATCAACTTCACCCGACCATCCAGTTTAGAGAGCTGGAAAGTATCCCCTTTAACCGTTGGCATTGTAAAATCCTGAAATTGTCCACCAATAATTAATCCCCCCAGATATTCTAAACGGTGAAAGCACACTTGTCCCTCCACAGAGGACTTCATGTTTTCTCCCAATAGTTCATACCGACCTTTTAAAACAGGATATTTTAATTGCATCAACGGTTCGTATATTAACGAAAGTCCTACTAGATTGTCCGAATTTTCCTTGATACAATCCATCGTAAGTTGATTGTACCATTGACTTAGTGTATCTAATTTTTTATTGATGATTGACATTTCAATGACATCTCTTATTCCCTGAGCTTTATTGTACAAAATACACAAAGAATCACTTAACTGGAGAAGAGAAGATCGTTTCTTCTGAAATTCATTATAAGTTTTCTGCAAATTTCCTCCTTCAATATGATAATTTCTTGGATCATTTTCATCACCCGCCCCAATTGTTATTTGATAACTTGTATTTTCCAACAACAGAGGAATACGACCAAATTTATTAGAAATAGTCAGAAAATATAACTTGGGAGTTTTCAATTGTCCCGAAAATTCAAAAGTACCATCATCTGTTACTACGGATTCTACAATTTCCATTTTCCCATCTTCCCCAGTAACCTGCAGTTTAACTGTTGCTTTTGTACCATTTGCGATCTTCCCTTTTATAGAATACTCCTTAGGAGCACAGGCTGCCATACAAATAATTAAAACAAAAGAAATAAATAAAAAGAAATTTTTCATAGCTATATTCATTTAAAATTCAACTCTTTTTGTATCAAACTCTCCAAATCATCATCTACGTGTCCAAGGGCAATACATCTATTATCCTTATCAAGCAATATCCAAGTTGGAACACCATTCAATTTGTATTTATAATATAGAGAACCTTGTTTTAATTTCAAGTCTGATAATTGCGGCCAAACTAATCCATCTTCAACAATAGCCTTTTTCCATTGTTCAGCTTTAACATCTACAGAAATACTAATAATCTCCAATCCTTGAGATTTATACTTTTCATAAAATTTGATCAGTTTCTTATTTGCTATGCGACAAGGTACACACCAAGAAGCCCAAAAATCAAGTAATTTAACTTTTGCCTTAAAATCCGATAAATGTCTAGGTTGACCACTTGTATCTTGAAGTGTAAAATCAGGAACGACAACACCTGGTTTCATATACCAATTTTTAACGATCATCTGATAGATTTCTTGTCCAAATACGCTTTCCTGCATTTCTTCTCCTAATAACTTGTACTTTGTCTCTAAAGTTAGAAAATCCATTCTACCTTTTTGCCAAATTAGAAAAACACCTACTAGGTTATCTTTATTCGCTGATATATACCGATTTTCTAATTTATCTATCTCTATTCTTAAATTGTCCAACTTTTCTTCCAATATCTGTTTGTTTTTGACATCCTGCTCCACTTTCAGTTGTTTTTCAAATTCGACATAGAGATTTTGTAATTCCTTATTTTCTCTTTTCCACTTGTTTAATTGTTTCTGCAATGTTCCTCCTTTTATTTGAATACATTTGAGATCAGGGATACTAATATCCGTTTTGTTTTTTTCTAAAAGTAAAGGAAGAGACCAATCGATGTCATGAAAGTGTAGATAATATAATCCCGCTTCTTGTGGACGATGAGAGAAAGTAAAATGTCCGTTTTTGGTCATTACTGTTTCTAAGGTATCATGCTTATTTTCAACACCCACTTGTATCAAAGTTAACTTCACTCCTTCTTGAGGATAACTCCCTTGAATTTGAGTATAAGCAGAATGGTTTCCCAAACAACAAATTACAACAAAAAAGATAAATAAAAAATGTTTCATATGTTTATTGATTTTACATTAATTTCAAATTACTTCGTCTTTTCTAAAACGATAAACCATATCTACAATTTTCCCGAATCGATCAAATTTTAACACAGGAAGGGGTGCAGAAGTAGATTCTGGAATGTTGTACATTCGAACGATACCACATTCATTCTCCGGCCCTGTCTTGACATTACTTCCAATATGCAACCAATTCCATCTAGTATTTTCCCAATCTTCATACAGTATATAAGGAACCGGATAATTGAACTTCATGACAGCAATTTGTTCACCTGGGAAAGAAAGTATTTTTTTTGCTTTCATGTTAGGAGTATTCATATTGAACTGATATACATCACCTTGCTCCGTCGCATAATAAAGTATACGATAAAGTGGATGAAATGCAAAATGAATAATTTTATCCGTATTAGCAGGTAAAAGTTTTACATAATAACTACATTGTACTTTACAATCCACTTGAAGTGATACTCCATACAAATAATACTCTTCCAAGTCAGGCTCTTTTAAAACGGCAAAAACATATCCCTCTCGATTTCCTTCCATATATACCATATCCCTACCCGTCGTAGAAGAAAAATTAACATTACCATTAGATGAAAAAGAAACTTCTGATAATAACTCAGCATCAGATTCAAGCGATAAAAAACGACGATTATTCTCATCATAAAACAAAATTGCACTTGTAGAAGGCCAAGAATAATATTGTCTGAAACCCACCCAAGGTGAAAGTTTGAAATATTCATACTCTCCTTTCACTCGATTTTTGGGAAAATCAAAAAAGCTTCCCAAAGCAATTGCATCTACTTCCCTCGTATATAGTTCTCCCTCTGAAGTAATTAAAAGTTCTCTAGGAGGCGTTGCACACATAGGGACCCCGCCACATGCGACCTCAATTTTTTCAGGTTGTTCTATGAATTGTAAGGCTAAATCATTTTCTTCTGATGGCCACAATGTTTCACAATCTAATGCATAAGTTCCTTTTTCACACCAAACCAATCGATCACTCTTGGTAATATTAAAATTATAGGTTAATTTATAGGGTTTTCCCAATGAAAATCCACATTCTCTCCAAATGTCACGTGATACAATCTCAGAAGTTGATGATTGATAAGCAATCATATCCAAACGTGCTTCTCCATTTTCTTCACACAAAATCATCCATCCTTCACTCACCGCTGTCTTGATTCTTAAATAAAAATCGGCTTTATAGGTAATACCAGAAAGTATATTTCTGACACAAAAAAAACCAGCATATTCTCCAGCTTTTCCTGCGACTGGATATACCAAATTTTTTTCCCTGCCAATAACATAACTTGCCCTTTGTTCCGATATTAAAATTGAATCTTTATTATAAGAGGCACTTAAAGGTATCAATAACCATTCATATTCTAAACAATCTGTCGAATCTAAAGACAGACGTAACGAAGGGTTTATACACAAAGTATCTACATTAGCCGTTTTCTCATACCATTCATCGGTATGTATTCCTTCAATGATAACGGTATTTAAATCTATATAATCATAATTTCCTTTATCCTCAAAACAGGAAATTAACAATAGACAACAAATTAATACACAATATTTCATAATCGACATATGCAATAAAGTTTTTTTATTATAATAATTGAGCGTTTGGTCCCATCATCATAGGAGATCCATCTTCATCTAAATAAGGAGGATCTTGTTCGTTCAGCCAACGTTGTACCTTTTTACCATAATATATCAATTTAAAATTCGGTATAACATTATTACCGATAAATTCTTCCCTGGGAATGTCACACAAACGACAGATTAAATCAGCTTTTTTGTAACTCCACTCTCCGAAATTGGCATCATTTTCCTTCCACCACCAAGGTTTAGGAAAGTCCTCATTCATAATAATTGTCATACTATGACCTATGAAATAAGAATTTCCATCACCATCTTTTCTCCAATTGTATTCTGAATCGAACCAACTGTCTTCTTCAATAACAACCGTAAATATACGGTCATGTTTTACTAATTCCTCTGTACGCAATAAGGTAATATCTACGATTACTTTATTTGTATCCGCTCGAAGAAAGACCTCTTGAGGAAGCGGACGAAAATCCCTCCCGATTTCCGCACGTAACGAATCAACCTCACAAAGAAGGGTACGTAATCTAATTTTACGATCATAATTAGCAACTTGTCCAAAAAGATAAATTGGTAATTGTAATACCTGTTCTTTTATATCACTATCAATTTTGCCCCATGAATATTTCATCGTATCTCTTTGAACGGAAAAATAAACTGAACATCCACCTTTGTATCCATCAATTTCCGTGTAATGACATCCTTGCAAAAAAATAAGGATAAACAAAACGGGAGCTATCAATCTTTTCATAAAATCCATTTCAGTTATTATTGGGTTTCACATAATATCAATTGTACTTGGTTTCATCTTCTGGAATTGGAACCTTATAATTATTAGTCATTTCTACCATACGAGAATAAGCAGGATCATCAGCAGCAGGGATACTCGGATATTGTAATCTTTTGTAATAATAAAAGAGTTGCCCCTCTCCAAAAAATTCGCGAATGTACTCTTTCTCAAGCATACCGGACAACAACGATTCATCCTTAACCTTCTGCACTCCTCGATGCGTCAATACTTGATTAAGCCACTTCAAACCATCTGCCGCAACTGGTTCACACTCCGCTGCAATATAAAAAGCTTCAGATACCCTTAGCATAGGTAATATTGTGCCCGCTAGAGTATCTAGTGTTGACTTGTACTTTTCAAATAGAGTATAATTGGTACCACCTAACACTTTGCTGGTTCGCATATAAGCCTCGTAACGATAATCATCTTGATTATTATTAAAAATTTTGCTGATTTGTTGATTCAGTGGCGCAAGCAAAGTTTCCACTCCCAAATTATTACCATCAAACAAGGAAGTAAACAATCTTGATAATGACGAATTTTGTAGTCCAAAAACGATTTCCGTATAAAAAACTCTATCCGCATCTTCTCTCCCAGATGAAATTACCTCTCTTTTTACCCACGGGAACCACTGTTCTTGGGCATCTATCACTTTACGGGCTGCAGCTAAAGCTGCAGATTTATTACCTCGATAAAGTTCTGCTCGTGCAATAAGTAGTTGTACTGCATAATAATTTAATCGCAAATTACGATAAGATGTAAAGGTATAAGAATTAATCGCTCTCGCTCCTTCCGTTAACACCGGATCATTTTTAAGAAAAGACGCAGCCTCTTCCAAATCTGCAATTACATTTGTCATAAAATCTTCTGGTAGACAATAAGGACGTTCATTTACGGTAAATTGTTTATAATAAGGCAATCTAGTTTTATCTGTAGATCCATACAGAGGGCCATAAAGCCGAAACACGTCAAAATGCAACATTGCCCTCAAAGCATAAGCTTCGCCCTTAACAAGATCATAATACTCGCCTGAAAGTACGTCTCTATGTTCCTCACAATTTTTTAACAACAAATTTACATTAGCTATCAAATTATAAAATTTTGACCAAATACTAGAAAAACGAGTTTCGCAGGTAATCTCCTTATAGGCATATTTCATTAAATCATAATAATACGTTGTTGACTTACTAGCATTATAACGTTGCGCCATTAATTCTATCATCTCGCACGAAAGATACTGCCCATACAGAGTATTTCGGTTTAATTCTATATAAATACCATTTAATGCATTTTCGAAACCAGTAACAGAACTGAAAGCTACATCTTCAGCGACTCTATCATAAGGCTGAACTTCTAACCAATTGTTACAACCATTCAAAAAGAATGTCATGCACAAAATATAAAATATCTTTTTCATGATGTTCTCTGATTTTAATCCTACAATATTGCGCTTAAAGCAAAAGAAAAACTTCTAGCAAACGGATAATATATTCCCCGTTCATCCTCCAACGTTGAGAAGCGGGCAATAGAATTCATGTAAGCCCTAATGTTCAAGGAAGATATTCCAAGTTTTTGCTTTAATTTCTTGGAATTAAACTGATAACCGATATTAACAGATTCTATTTCAATATAATTTTCTTTCATAACAAAACGTGAAGACATCGGAGTTGTTTCGGTTAAGGAAATTCCTTTAAATTTAGCCTTGTCTCCAGGTTTTTTCCAACGATCATACAAAGCACGTTTATCTTGATTAACCGTCAAATCACCAGAAGAAATATTTTCTACTTTATTAAATAAAGTGCTATTGAAAGCATCTGCACCAAAACTATAACGAACATGCAAAGCTGCCGTAAATCCCTTCCAGTAAAATGTATTTCCCCAAACACCCTCAAGAGTTGGACGAGTATCACCCACTTCAACTTCATCATCATAATCGAACGTGTATGTTAAAGATCCATCTTTTTTGACAAAAATTTCCTTTCCAGTAGCTGGATCTATCCCTCTTGAACGAACCGCCCACAAAGCAGAAGGACTCCCTCCATCGTAATACCGGACCATATTTTTTGCTATATTTTCCTGATTATATTGGTCTAAATTACGCCCAATTTCATCATAAAAAGCTTTACCATATCTAAAATTAAAACTCATCGTGTAATTGATACCCAATTTCGGTTTATATAAAAAAGCATAGCGAATTGTTCCATTAACTCCCTGGTCAACCTGTATTCCCACGTTCGCCCGACGACTCGTTATCCCCATTGAAACCGGCATATTGATATTAGCTATCAATGGGTCTGTTCGCTTGTGGTAATAATCAATATTTATATGGAAACGATTCGAGAACATACTAACATCCAAACCGATATTCTTGTCTAAAGTCCGTTGCCATTCTAGATTGGGATCTCCAAAAGCAGAAACTAACAATCCCGTTCCAAAATTATTCAACAACCAATTATTAAATTGATAAGTGGTGATAGCAGAAAACGAACCAAAATTCTGGTTACCAGGATTACCAATAGAACCTCTAATTTTCAACATATTGAATAAGGTTGTATGATCAGCGATGAATTTTTCTTTATGCAAATTCCACCCCAAACCTACAGCCCAAGTTGTCGAAAAACGTTTATTTGATCCAAATACAGAAGTCCCGTCCAACCGTAAATTAACATCGAATAAATAGCGATCTTCATAGGAATATCCTCCATTCAAATAAAAATTGGCGTTACGGGATTTACTTTCACTATATCCAGGTTTGCTTCCTTCTGGGAATTGATTTGCAAAACTCGGTTTGGTGAAATTACCCTCAGGAAAACCTTGTGCAGAATAGCTCTTGCTAACCGATTTGTTCTCGCTGATACGCATTCCTGCTGCAATATTCACCATATGCTTTTCTCTTAATAACTGACCATAAGTAATAGTAAAATCCACATCATATGCAAGTGAATTACCGATTGAATTACTATAAGACCCTTTCAATAACACTTGGGTTTCATCGAATTGAGTATCGTTCGGAGAAGTAAATACCTCTGTTTCTGAAATGCTTTTGGTTAATCCAATTCTACCACGAATATTCACCGCATTTAAAGGACGGATTTCTACGCTGAAATTATTCCGCACACTGAAACCGTCCGCTTGATTATAACTATTTTGATTGTCATCATATAATGGATTCTGCACTCGATATTGGCGGTAACTGACTCCGGCAACATTTTCCACAGACCAGTCTTCCAGCCAACGTTCATTACTAGCAGATTTCTTTTCATAATATGGATTCGTACTAGCATATTCTGAAAAAGGAACAATAGGGTTGTCGCTGTTATTCCAATCAATAGAAAGCTTGTTCATAAAGTTAAAGTCCTTCTTCCGGTAAACTAAATCAAGTGATAATCCCATAATATTACGGGATGATGTTTTCATCACCCCTTGAATCCCAGAATAATTTACCCCCAAACCATAACGCATTTGCGTATCCCCTCCTTCCACATAAATATTGTGACGATGCGTGATTCCCCAACGTAAAGGTTCTGACATCCAATAAGAATCCACCCCTTTGTTTACGTTTTCCAACAACCGATTATAACGCCCTTGCAATTGTTCATACTCGGCAGCATTATCACTCTCAAAAACTCCGGATAATCGTTCGAACTCCAATTTCTCTTCTGCGTTCATCAAGTTATAGTCAGATAAATCTGCAAATGAAACCTCCGCACTTCCATTATAACTTAAGCGTAATTTACCATAGGCAGGAGCTTTTGTTTCTATGACAACAACTCCATTAGCCGCCTTAGACCCGTAAATTGCCGTAGAAGCTGCATCTTTGAGAATCGTTACAGAAGCGACCCTATCCATATTTAAATCGACAATCGTTTGCAGGGTTGTTTCAAAACCATCCAAAATGAACAATGGTTGATTCGGATCTTGCCCAAACTCTTCCTTTAAACCTACAATACTACTTTTACCACGAATTTCAATATCAGGCAAACGATTGGGGTCAGAACCATATTCTTTACTTTGTAATATATTAAACGCTGGATCCAACGTGCGCAAACTTTGGAGAATATTTTGGTTTCCAACCATTTTTAAATCTTCTCCTTTGTACGTAGTCGAAGAACCTGTAAAACTTTCTTTCTTGCGAGTATAAATACCAGTTACTACAACTTCTTCCAAATCGGACATTTCTTCTTCCATTATTACAGTTAACGGAACTTCATCCTTCACTATAATTTCTTGAGATTTCATCCCGATAAATGAAAAATGTAACGTATGTTGCTTTGCTACAGGTAAAGTTATTTGAAATTTACCTCCAACATCAGAAACCACTCCATGCGTCGTTCCATACAAAACGATCGTCACGCCTGGTATCGGATTCCCTTTAACATCAACAACCTTACCCCGATAAGTTTTTTGTTTTACCTTTTCATCATTTTTAAATGATGCATCTTTGATAACTACAACATCTTCCAAAATCTGCCATGTCAATCCAGTATTTCGAAAGATGGTTTCCAACGCATTAGGTAACGTCTCATCCTTGATTTGTATATCTTGTTGAAATTTACCGACTAGTTTTTCTTCTTGATAAAAAAAACGTAAGCCTGTTTGCTTTTTCAAGTTTTCCACAATTTGTACCAACTCGGCTTTTTTCAAACTAAGTGTTACACGTAATTGACCTTTCGTTTCTGCATTTAGATCTAGAAGCAATAATATTGCCAACACAGACAATATTACTTTACCATAAATGTTTCTTTTTCTAAAACTATTTTTTTTCATAAATTTTGAGTTAAATGTTCATTATTTGACTCGAATCTCTATTTTTTACTAACGATCACTGTTTTCCCTTTAATATCAAAACGGACATCCCCTCCTAATTCTAAAAATTGCAAAAAAGTTTCTACATACTCGTAACGTCGCAAGTCTCCCGTAAAATGAAAAGATTTCACTTCTGGATGTTGATAAAAAACCGTAATGTCATACCAGCGAGACAATTCTTGCATAATTTTTTCCAATGTCATACTCTTGAAGATGTATTTTCCGTCTTTCCAACTGGTATAATAATCTGTATTTACTTGTTGTAATATAGTTTGCTGTCCCGATTGCCCTATCGTTTGTTCGCCAGGTGTTAAAACCACTATTTGATTAGCCATATCAGTATAGGCAACCTTACCATGTACCAAAGTTGTTACAGTTTGGTCTTCTTCCGGATAATTTCTAACATTAAATCCTGTTCCTAACACTTGTATTTCACCTCCTGTTGTCTGTACAAAGAAAGGTCGATGAGCATCTGCTGTAACCTCAAAATAGGCCTCCCCCACCAACTGTACTTTTCTACTCTCTTTTGAAAAAATTACTGGATAACGAATTTCAGAATCTGCATTTAACCATACTTTCGTGCCATCCGAAAGACACAAACGATATTCTCCACCTTTAGGAACTGATACCGTATTATATAATGTTTTTTTACCAGATAAAACAGAAGAATAGACTAAACATCCGGAATCCTGCACAATAGACGTACCATCCTGTTCTTCCAATTGTTGCTGTCCACTATGCAAATCGACCATTTGTCCGTCTGCCAATGTAATTGTTGCCTGCAATTTACCAGGAGAAATGTAAGTTTTTTGTTCTGAATGAAACGGTATTTGTTGATACCCAAAATAACTCAGCCCTATCAACAATACAATACTTGCCGCAACACTCCAATAACGTACCCGCAACCGTCTTTGAGATTTTAGACATTTTTTGTTAAACTTTAAAAAAGCCTCTGCCGTATTAAATTGTTCAGGAGTTTTTAAACGTTCAATTATCTCTTCTTTCGTGAAATGAGAAAGACCATACATTCTCTCCACAGCACGTAATTTTTTCTCCTCCTCGGAATCAACTTGACCGAGTAAATATCGCAATAGCCAATCGGGTAATTCTTGAAGTATATTTGAATTCCTTTCCATTGTTTATTTTTACTCTATAAATCTGAAAATAGAGTTGACGGGTACCTTATCTACCTACATTTTTTAGAATATTTACTCAAATAACATGAAAAAAACTTCAAAACGCAACAAATTACATCATCTAATTTACTGATTAAAAAGGAAATGATCAAAAGAATAGATCTTTAAAAAATCACATTTACAAAATTCCAATATATTCAAACTTATTTACATGATAAGTAAAAATGAAATTTACAAAAATCTATAAAAAGGGATAATAAGTCATAAAAACAAGAATATAAAAGTCATTCTTCATCATTTCCCGGATAAACAAATAAGCTTCTTTTTTATGCTTTTTTACCGTATTGGGACTAATCATTAATAATTCAGCGATCTCTTCGACTGTTTTTTCCTCTAAACTCAATAACATAACCCTTTTCCGTTTCTCTGGCATAGAGTCTATCAACCTCTTCAACTTACGTACCGTTTCCTCCAACATGATCGTTTTCAATTGATCTGCCTCTGGAACAAGATCGCCTTCTTCCCAAATTTTTATTGATGAACTTAAAGATTCATTTATTTGTAGTCGTGTCTTTAGACAATTATTATGCACAGAACGATAGAGATAAGTTGTAAAAGCTATAGTAGAATCAAAACACAGTGACATTTCCCACAATCTCATCAACATATCCGAAACAACATCTTCGGACAATTCTTTATCATGTAAAATTTTCATGGCATAGTTGCATAATGGCTCATAAAAGTCTTTATACAATTTTTCCCATGCTCGTACTCGTTTGTTGTTAAAATCTTGCAAAAATGACATTAGTATAAAAAATTAGGAACAAATATAAGCCATTTTCTAGAAATTCCAAGGTGTAGAGTCAACAAGCAAGTGTAAATTTATAAAGCATTTTTAAAAGCCTCTTTTTTAGGTAGAAGACTTCAATTTTCCCTCGGTCTCCTGTTAATTTTGAATTGAATATTTCTAAAATAAAAAATACGGAACTCAATTTGAATCCCGTATTTTCCATTTACACAAAATATTGTATAGTGTCGTTTTAACACAACCTCACAACACTTGTTTCAGCAGAATCCGCCTACTAAACACTCACTCGCTCCATTACCTGGTCTTAAACGCCATACTCTTTACCTTACACAAATTCTTCCATTCACTTCCTTTCTCTTCCTCTATGATAATATGATCCACATCATCCACAACCTTATATTTCTTGATTATCCCTCCTGTCGAGGCCGGTTTCGACGGATCATAAAGAGCTATATAGAAATAATCCCTCGAAGTCTGCACCAAGATATCCGATAAAAACAAAGTAATCTCGTAACCATCAAATGTTTTCAACAGTTCACACTTCTTCCTCGCAAAATCGTAACCATATAATTTATTGCCCACGGTATAGTAAATCACGGATAACATATTACTTACCCCGAAAAACTCCGCCTTATCCAGATCGATCACGTTATCCATTTTTACCATTAATTGTTTTATAATACCGTAATTATAGGAAATCCGGTAACTATACAGATAAAAATCACTTCCATCCCTTAATATCGTGTAAGTCGAACCCGACCCCTTATGACAATTAACTGTTGTCACATACTCGTATCCCGAATTCCAAGAGAAAGGATCCCCCACCCGGTCAGACATATCCGCACAGTAACCGACAGGAGTCCCGTAACCACTTTGTTGATACACGAAACGTCTGTCCCTTATTTTATAAAATCAAACACTTCAATCCTTTGTAGCTACAATTTTAAAGATTCCATTTTACTCGAATCCTCCCCAAGAAACAGAACTTTTTCCAAGATACGTCCATATTTTATATTTTTCTTGAAAAATTTGGTACACATTTTTTGTAGAATTCAAAAAATGCGCTACATTTGCATCCGCAATCAAGCAACACGGGCGCTTAGCTCAGCTGGTTCAGAGCATCTGGTTTACACCC
>JAHZBN010000019.1:0-61767 GCA_019423345.1 Butyricimonas sp.
ATTCTGACATTGGTTTACTAAGTTTACTGTAAACTTTTTTCAGGACAATACACTACCCTTTCTTTACCCTTTCGCTATATCATGAACATAGCATAAACATAGCAACTACATAACATGAACACTGACGCATGTATATGCTCCGTTCGTGTTATGTAGGAATTTGGTTGATGCCCACGAGCAGGGGTAGAGGAGGGATTAACAGGGACCAGCCTTCCCCTGTATAAGGGAAAGTTTATAAGAAGAACTGGCAAAGAAAACTTTCACCAATTCCCACTGTTAGGAGTAAGAAAGGGAACTTATATATCATTTGGAGACTTCACTCTTATAATTACTGTAAACTTGTATATAAATTCTTTTTCAATTATTTAGTCCGTCATGTATTGTTTCGAGCGATTTTCTTCCACTCGTTTGGGAGGCATGATCAAGATTAGCAGGGAACCTAGGATGATAATGCAGGCTAGGATATAATCTCTCGTGTCCAGATCCGGACGTAAGTCGATGGAGTAGACTGCAATCCATGCCTCCAGACCGAAGGTTAACATGGGCTGGAAGGCCCGGAAGGTCATGAAGGTTTCGGCAGTTGCCGTTTGCAGAGTGGCGTAGTACAGGTACGTGGAGAGTGAGGTGAGTAGGAAACCTGTCACGCAGGCGGCGATAATCGTCATCGGGTGGAATATCTCCGTGAGCTTAGGCAGGTAGAGCATTGAAAACGGAACGGCCATGAGTTCTTTGGCAAAATAGTGTTCCACGAGGGCGATCAGGATCAAGAAAAGCATGACCGACGTGCCACCCCAAAACATGGTGAACCCGGAGATCCCGCATTTTTGGCGTACGGAGGTATTGGGACTGGCGATTGTGGTTTTCTCGACCACGATGGCTCGTGTACAACTTGCCAGAACTGCCAGGGAGACGAGAATAGAGACCCGTAGCTGTATGGTTTCCGGGAGGGTACGGATAAACAGGATAATGCCTACCGTGATCACTAGCATCCCCACGATGTCGCTGCTGTGGGGTTTTCTCTTGAAAAAGATGTAGGCCAGTATTGCTGTCACTACAACTTCTATATTGATTAACAAGCTGGTTTCAGTACTGGTGATGTACAGGTAAACTGCGGCTAGAAAGAAATTCCGGAATATTTGCAGTAGCGTGTACAGCCATGAATAACCGACGCCTGCTTTCCAGCCTTCCGCAGTTACGGGTTTTCGGATAAGTAATAGTGCGACTCCCCCGGCGAAAATTTGCATGGAGGCGAACACGAGAATGTTGGCCTCGTAGTTTAACAGGCAAAAACGGGTGATGACACTGATGATCGACCATGTTATGACTGATAGTAAGGCATATAAAGCACCTATTTTCATATTTTGTTTTTTGTTTCTCTTCGGATATAACGATTCGATTAGGAAAAGGTTTTTTGTCAAAATAAAATATACCTTTGTTTTAGTATTTATAACAGCATGATACAGGAATGATTGAGATATGGTAGAATCGGAAATTAGAAAAGAGGAGTACACGATTCCTTTACGGGAGTTTTTTTACAAGGGAACGACAAGGGATGTTGATTGTAGGATAGGACGTTTGAAGGCGTTGAGGCGGGCTATTACCGGACAGATGGAAGAGATAAATGCGGCGTTGTGGCGTGATTTGAGAAAGTCGGGGGGAGAGGCTTACCTGACGGAGGTCGGTATGGTGTTGGGAGAGATTGACTATCACGTGAAACATCTGAGACAGTGGGTGAAACCCCGACGACTGGCAACCCCGCTGGCTTTTTGGCCCTCGAAAAGCCGGATCATGTACGAGCCGTATGGCGTTGTGTTGATCATTGCCCCTTGGAATTACCCGTTTCAATTATTGTTGGAACCTTTAATTGGTGCCATCTCTGCTGGGAATTGTGCCGTGTTGAAACCATCTCCTTTTGCCCCGGCAACGGCGGAGGTTATAAAGAAGATTGTTGCGGCAGTTTTTGAACCTGCTTATGTCTCTGTGTTTGATGGAGAAGGGGATGTGGTGGAGCAGTTGTTGAGAGAGCGTTTTGATTATATTTTTTTTACGGGAGGTCCCCGTTTCGGACAACATGTTATGGAAATGGCAGTGAAACATTTAACCCCGGTAACTTTAGAGTTGGGAGGAAAAAGTCCTTGTATCGTGGGGCATGGTGCGAACGTGGAGATTGCGGCTCGTCGTACGGCTTGGGGAAAGTTTATCAATGCCGGGCAGACGTGTGTTGCCCCCGATTACGTGTTTGTGCATGAAGATCAAAGGACAGAGTTTGTTGAGGCCGTAAGACTGGCCGTGAAACGATTTTATGGGGATTACCCGTATGAAAGTCTTGATTATCCGCGGATTGTTCACCGGGAGGGGACAGAAAGGTTAGCGCGCTTGATGCACTCTTCCGGACAGGTGGTTGTCGGGGGTGAGGTGAACGTGGAGGAAAAGTATATTGCTCCTACGGTACTGATTGACGTGGAGGCTGATAGTCCGATCATGCGGGAAGAAATATTCGGTCCCATTCTGCCCGTGTTGACTTACCGGGAGATCGATGACGTGATTCGTTTCGTGAATAAGCGGGAGAAACCCTTGGCCCTGTATTATTTCGGACCCGAGCGAGAGGCTCGTGAAGTTTTAAACCGGACCTCTTCGGGAGGGGCTTGTGTGAACGACACAATCGTGCATCTGGCAAATCCCCGTTTGCCTTTCGGGGGTGTGGGGATGAGTGGAATCGGAAAGTATCACGGGAAAGCAAGTTTTGAACTTTTTAGTAATTTACGTTCCGTGGTAAAATCTTTTACATTTTTTGATAACCATTTTCGCTATGCTCCGTATAAACACTTGAATTTATTGAAAAAATTCATGTAATGTCTGGTGAGTTTATTATATTTGTTGAAAACTTTAAATAATGAAGACTATGAAAAAGTACATTTGCACAGTATGTAGTTATATCTATGATCCTGCAGTAGGTGATCCTGATGGAGGAATCGCACCTGGAACCGCATTTGAAGATATTCCGGAAGATTGGGTTTGCCCGCTTTGTGGTGTTGGTAAAGAAGATTTCGAACCGGTGGAGGAGTAAATGAAGTTAAAAGATAAAAACTAAAAGATAAAAGTTGAAAGCTGTAAAAAGTTCCATTTTTATCTTTTAGTTTTTAACTTTTATCTTAATAAAAATAGAGGCGAATCTTAAGATTCGCCTCTATTTTTATTAATGTGCCCATTCGGCAAAGAAGTCATTTCCCTTGTCATCCACGATGATGAATGCCGGGAAGTTTTCCACCCGTATTTTACGGATAGCTTCCATTCCCAATTCTTCAAAGGCTACGATTTCTACTGATTTAATGCTTTCCTTCGCCAAGATAGCTGCTGGTCCACCGATTGATCCTAAGTAGAAACCACCGTGTTTTTTACAAGCATCTGTAACAGCTTGTGAACGGTTTCCTTTGGCAACCATGATCATAGAGCCGCCATGATCTTGGAATAGGTCAACATAGGGATCCATACGTCCTGCCGTGGTAGGTCCGAAACTTCCGGAGGCCATTCCTTTCGGGGTTTTAGCCGGTCCTGCATAGTAAATCGGATGATTCTTAAAGTATTCCGGCATGGGCTTGCCTTCATCCAGCATGGCTTTGATGCGGGCGTGTGCGATATCACGGGCAACGATAAGGGTTCCGGACAAGTTCAGACGGGTTTTAACCGGATATTTTCTTAGTTCTTTTAAAACCTCTTCCATCGGTTGGTCGAGGTCGATGTTCACGGCGGGTGCTAATGCCGGGTTCTCTGCCGGTAAGAAACGAGCCGGGTTCTTTTCCAGTTGTTCCAGGAAGATACCGTCTTCCGTGATTTTAGCTTTGATGTTCCGATCGGCACTACAACTTACACCGATACCCACGGGGCAGGATGCCGCGTGACGAGGCATACGGATGACACGCACGTCGTGTACCCAGTATTTACCCCCAAATTGGGCCCCGATACCCATGTCTTGACAGATTTTCTGAATTTTGGTTTCCCATTCCAAATCCCGGAATGCCTGACCGCCATCATTCCCTTCGGTTGGAAGATTGTCATAATATCCTGCAGATGCTTTCTTTACGGTTGTCAGACAGGCCTCGGCAGAGGTTCCCCCAATAACTACTGCCAGATGGTAGGGAGGACAGGCTGATGTTCCCAGGTCTTTTACTTTGTCCTTGATGAATTTGGTCAGTGCTTCCTCGGTCAACAGAGCTTTGGTTTGTTGGTACAAGAACGTTTTGTTTGCAGAACCACCGCCTTTGGTGATGAACAGGAACTCATATTTATTCCCTTGAGTGGCATACAGGTCGATTTGAGCCGGTAGGTTTGTACCACTGTTTTTCTCATCGAACATAGTGTAGGGTACTACTTGAGAATAACGCAGGTTACGATCCCGATAGGTTTCGAAAACTCCCTTACTGATGGCTTCTGCATCATTACCGTCAGTCCACACGTTTTCTCCTTTCTTACCGATAGCGATAGCAGTACCCGTGTCTTGACAAGTGGGTAGCTCACCTTCAGCGGCAACCACTTGGTTCATCAACATGGTATGAGCTACGAATTTATCATTGTCGCTGGCTTCTGGATCTTTCAGTATGTTGGCTAATTTCTGCAAGTGAGAGGCACGCAGGTAAAAAGAAACATCTGCATAGGCTTCACGGGCGAGTAATTCAAGCCCTTCTTTTTGAATTTTCAATATTTTACGTCCTTCAACTTCGATGGTTTTCACGTAGTCTTTTGTCAGTAAGCGATATTCCGTACTGTCTTTTTGAATCGGAAATGGTTCTTGATACTTGAATTCTGCCATAATTCTTTATTGTTTTAGTGTTGTTAATATTTTTATTCCTATAACGGAAAAATTTCTTTAATATGTCGCAACGAAATTAGAATTAATAAATGAGAAGTCCAATAAAAAAGCCGGACAAATTTGGTCCGGCTTTTATGGATATTAGGCTAATGACTAGTCTTTGAATAATTTGTCAATAGTCATGATTTGGTAATCGTAGAATGCGCGGGTTGCAGCATTTCCGGTACCCCGTTTTTCTTTGTAAAGAGCTTGTACTTTTTTCAACAATGATAACATGGCAGGACGTCCTACTGATGCAGGAAGTGTTGCAGCATTCATTGTCATACGGAAGTAGTCATATTCTCCCAGATTGCATGCAGCATGGCTACAAAGTTTATGTTGGTTATTTACGCTGTTTTCTAAAGTTGCCAATGCCTCGGTCGGATCGATAGAAGTAAGTCTTTTCGGTGCTGAGGCCGCAGGAGTAGCTTGAAGACCACTCATTTGGCTGGCAATGGTTACTAAAGCAGCTTGTAAGTTCATTTCTTCGTGAGAAAGTGAACGGGATGCAAGGGTCGGAGCCATAAGTAATTTATAAGCGTCATTTACATAGGAATCAAGCTTATAAGCATCTTTTTGGCCGGAACGTTCTCCCTCGTATATACTACCAAGAGTAGCTGCGTTGAAGATTTTACCTACCACAGCGTATTGTAATTGATCGTACATATTCGGGTTTAATTCCAATTTCTCTCTCAGGTCATTCGTGATCAACCATTTCGGGCATGTAGTTACTTCGTTTACTAACCATTTGATAGCTTCTTGCTGTTTGGTTCTCGGGATGTATTTTTTAGCTACACCGCCTTTACCGTCTTGTACTAGGTCCGTGAATTCAACACCACCGGGGTAAGCCAACACGTGGCTAAGCATTCTTTGGTACTGGCTCAGGATTCCATTGTAGTACATTTTTATGTCTTTATACGAGGCTCCCGGTTTGCTGCACCATTGTTCCAAGTTGTTCATGATGATCTTGAGGTTCTTGATACAAAGTGAATTGGCTTTCACGTGATCATCCCCTAAATCTTCTGTCTGGTCAGTCGGGTCAAGTGTCTGCGGGAATTGCTGCGCCCCGAAACGATACATCGGATCGTCAGATTTTTCTTCGATCCAGCTATTTAATGTTGCGACTTCGGCTTCCGGAGTATTAGCGTTCGGTATAATCCGGTACCCCCAGTTGATAGCGTAAATATCGTATACTCCTAATACGGGTGGAACGAGGTTTACACCGCGTTCGTAGTCTCCGGGTTGAGCCACGTAGTTGTTACGGGCGTAGTCCATGATACTCGGGGTAGTTCCGTATTTTTTCGTGAATGATGGGCTACGCAAAGAGTCCACGGGGAAAGAGTAACTTGCACCCATGTTGTGCATCAGACCTAACGTGTGTCCGATTTCGTGTGATGCCACGTAACGTAAAGATTCATTCATCACGTCGTCACTGAATACTTCCGTACGAACGCGAGGATCAACAGCTCCCGTCTGAACGAAACGCCAATCGTGTACAAGAGAAATCACGTTGTGATACCAGATCACGTCAGCCACGAGAATTTCACCGCTACGAGGGTCCACGTAACTCGGTCCCATGGCGTTAGCAGTAGGTGTTACGGCATAACGCACGCAGTTGTAACGAATATCGTCCGGGTCAAAGTTCGGATCGTCGGTCGGGTAATCTTTGGCGATAACTACATTTTTGAAACCTGCTTTCTCGAAAGCGATGTTCCAATCCTCAATACCTTGTTTAACGGCACCTCTCCATTTTTCAGGGAAAGCGTTATCCACGTAGAATACGATCGGTTTTACCGGCTCCACGAGTTCTCCGCGCAAGTAAGCAGCCATATCTTTTGGCTCGATTCTCCAACGGTGGATGAATTCGAAATCTTCCACGCGGTCTTTATCGCTCGTGTAGAAGTTCCGGGGAGTACTGAAATAACCGACACGTCTGTCTTTGTAACGTATGGGCATGGGATCTTTATCCAGTTCTACAATAGAACGACGAACAACAAGGGTCAGAGGACCACTTTGTCCGTTATAGTTCATTTGAGAGGATATTTCCATGTTGCGAGGGAAGTTCTTTACCTCTTTTACGCGAGATGCGGATGGGTCGAACATGGCGCTCGGTTTTTTACCCGTCATCGGGCTGGAGGCCATCGGGGTAATACATTTTTCATCCCGTCCGAAAAATGCAGTCACGTCGATCAATAACGTGTCACCCTTGGTGGCTTTCACTTCGAAAGTCTTCATGATCGGGTCATTGAAGTTCCTCTTGAAAGATGGAGCGATAGGATCACCTTCTCTTAACACGTCTTCGCAAAGCACGGAGTGCATATATACGTTCGTGGAATCCGTAGAGAAACGAATCATGAACGGATCGTCAATCATTTGGCCTGCCACGAAATCTGTCGGGGCGCTGGTTTCAGAAAGACGATTGGCAATCAAGTAGATCTTGTCCAAGTTACGAGCCTGGATTGCCCACATTAAGGTCCCTTTCGGGGTGTAGTAAGCATCAATAACTCCCGGTAAATGTTTAGCTCCTTTCACCTGCTTGTCGAAAGCAGATTCTTTAGGAGCAGGAGGTGTTGCGGTCTGTTCGGTTTTTGCTTTTTTCTTCTTTTTCTTGAAAGGGAAAGCTTGTGCCGTGGACCCTGCAAGTAGTGACAGGGCGACAACCGCGAGTAAAATTTTCCTCATAGTTCTCTTCGTTTAATCAATTAATTATATCTCATTTATTAGATTTGTGTACATACATTTATGTGTAATGTTTTCAATAGCGAGCGAAGGTATGTAAAAAAGAATCGAATTTATCTTACCGTTTTGTTAAAGTTTCATCTGAAAGACGATTATTATTGTACCTTTGCAGGCAATGAATCTTAAAAACAGATAAAATGAGTTCGGAAATCATATTTTTTATCATTGTTGTTTTCCTGTGCTTGGATTTCGTGTTGGAGAGAGTATTGGAGTCTTTGAATTCTAAACATATGTCTCCCGTGTTACCTGATAGTCTGAAGGGAATTTATGAAGAGAAGGAATACAGTCGTTTTCAATCCTACAAACGGGAAAACGGGAGGTTGGATAGCTGGAGTTCGGGGGTTGGCTTTGTCGTGATGATCGTGTTTCTTGTGGCAGGAGGTTTCGGGTGGTATAATAGTTGGGTGGTTTCTTTGACGGATAGTGTGGTCTGGCAGACTATCCTTTTCGTGGTGGGGCTTTCCGTGGTATCTTCCGTGTTGGATATACCTTTTGATTATTATGCGACTTTCCGGATAGAGGAGAAGTATGGTTTTAACAAGACTACGAGGCGGGTCTATTGGTTGGATACGGTGAAAGAGTTGTTCCTTTCGTTGGTGTTGGGAGGGGTTTTGTTGGCACTTGTGGTGTGGTTCTACACGTGGGCGGGGACTTATTTTTGGTTGTACGCTTGGGGAGCCGTTACCCTGTTTTCCGTGTTTATGGCTATGTTTTACTCGCAACTGATCGTACCTTTGTTTAATAAGCAGACTCCTTTACAGGAAGGTTCGTTGAGGGATAAGATACAGGCTTTTGCGGGAAAAGTCGGGTTCAAATTGGATAATATATACGTGATTGACGGGTCGAAACGCTCCACGAAAGCAAATGCTTATTTCACGGGGCTGGGACCTAAAAAGCGGGTTGTCTTGTATGACACGTTGATTGACGAGTTAACGGAAGAGGAAATTGTGGCCGTGCTGGCTCATGAGGTTGGGCATTACAAGAAACGGCACACGTTGCGTTCAATGGTGGTTTCCGTGATACAGATGGGAGTGCTTTTCTGGTTGTTTTCCTTGTGCGTGAACAACGTGGCTTTGTCAGAGGCGTTGGGCGGGGACCGGGCATATTTCCAGATGGGATTAATCGCTTTTGCCATTTTGTATTCTCCCGTGAATTTGATTTTGGGGGTCGGTATGAACGTGTGGTCCCGGAATAACGAATACGAGGCAGATGCTTTCGCGGCTCGGTATTACGAGGGTGATTATCTGGTGTCCGGCTTGAAGAAAATATCGGTGAAGTCGTTAAGTAACTTGACTCCCCATCCCTTGTACGAGTATATCTATTATTCTCATCCGTCGTTATTGAAACGGATAGATGCTGTAAAACGTATTCACGAATAAAAATATAAACGAATGAAAGCTATTATTATTACTATCGGGGACGAGATTCTGTTAGGACAGATTCTGGACACGAATTCACAATATATTTCGAGGCAGTTGACCCGCTTGGGGGCTGAAGTGGCGGATATTTTGTCTATTGCTGATCAGAGGGAGGAAATTTGGCAGTGGGTGGATTACGCGATGAAACAGGCGGAACTGATCATTGTGACCGGGGGATTGGGACCAACAAAAGATGACGTGACGAAAAAGGTGCTGGCAGAATATTTCGATACTCGCTTGGTGATGAATGAAGACGTGTTGAGATGGATCGGGAAGTTGCTGGAGAACGGGGGAATGAGGATGAACGAGGGAAATCGTAGTCAGGCTATCTTACCGGAATCGGCCAAAATTCTTTACAATCGCAAAGGAACGGCTTCCGGGATGTGGTTTGAACGGGACGGAAAGGTATTGGTGTCTCTGCCGGGTGTTCCTTTCGAGATGGAGGATTTGATGATCCAGAGCGTGATCCCGGAATTGCAGCGCTTGTATCCACACTTACATCTGGATTACAGGATGTTGAAAGTGTATGACATCCCGGAATCGGAGTTGGCTCTTTTGTTGGAGAAATGGGAAGAACATTTGCCGGAAGGGTTCAGTCTGGCTTACCTGCCGTCGCCGGGATTTGTGAAGTTGCGTCTGACGGCTAAGGGGGATCAGGTTTTTAACTTGGATGCCCGTTACGATAGCTTGAAAGAGGCTCTTAAAGGGCAGCGTTACACAGAAGGAGAGAATGGCGGGACAGAACGGGAACTTGGGGAATTACTGATGTTGAAGGGAAAAACGATTGCCACGGCAGAGAGTTGCACGGGTGGAAATATCGCGGCTCAGCTCACGTCGATAGCCGGTTCTTCTGCCTACTTTAGAGGGAGCATAGTGGCGTATGCCAATGACGTGAAGGAACGAGTGTTGGGAGTTCGTCCTGAAAGTTTGGAACAATTCGGAGCAGTCAGTGAACCCGTGGTACGGCAGATGGCAGAAGGAGCCCGCCGTTTGGTCGGGACGGATTATGCCGTTTCTACTTCCGGAATTGCCGGGCCGACTGGCGGTACGGCCGAGAAGCCGATTGGAACCGTGTGGATCGGGGTTGCCGGACCGGAAAGAACGATTGCCCGCAAGTTCGTGTTCTCGTTTACCCGTGAAAGAAATATTGGTAAGGCCACGATGAAGGCGATTGAAATGGTTATCGAAGAAGTGCGTAACGGGGCTGTAAATAAATGAATTGTTTATAAAGTGAATCCGTCGTGAATCATAGTAAAAAGGCGGGTCTCGGTAAACTTTTTTGTATTTCATGTTCCTATTTCGAAAATATAAATTACATTTGCACATCTCACTCAGAAAATAATACAACGTGTAGCGACGCTGAAGGTATTATAAAGCCTCCGGTGCGTGGCTATGCGTAGTGTTAAATTTTGGGTGAGATCTTAATTTACAGTCCGGAGGCTTTTATGTTTTGTATGTAATGTAAATAATACATATTGATATTGTTCGTAGGGTAACAATTTTAAAATTCTAATTTCACTAAAATAGCGGGGCCGTGATGGTTACCCGCTTTTCTTTTGCGCTTGGCAGGAATTTTGTTATATTTGAGAAATTAAATCTTTGCTATGAGAAAGTTTACATTGTTGCTGTTTTTCGTTGTTCTTTGGTCGTTTTCTTACGCTCAGATGGGTGTAGAACAATATTTTGTTGATATACACGGTGATTTGCGTTATGAATCCCAGGATAGATTTCAAGCATCACTTTCCACGAATGTTTTCGGGGATAAGGTTTACAAGGATAATCGGGGAAACGAGGTGAAGTATTCGAAGGCGATGTGGGAGAAGGTGCCTGGGAAGGATAGGCCTTATTTTGAAGATTTCTTGTTCTCTGAACTGATACATAAATATCGGGATCAGAGAAACGTGCATGAGGTGTATGAAATCGATATTTTTGGAGATGCTCGATACCGGAATAATCAAGGGCAGTCCATGACATTAAGGCGGAATATCATGGGGGAATTGGAATATTCCGATAATAAGTTTCGAGCCACGTTAGGAAAAGATATTTTTGAAAATGTAATATACAAGGATAACCGGGGAAATAAGGTTACCTATTCAAAAGAGTTTCTTGGTAAGCTCCGAAAAGGAAGGCATAGAGGAGACAGGAATATTGAAGAGTTTTTGTTGTTAGGATTGGCCAAAGATGTCGGAAAAAAGAGAAATTACACGGAAGAGTACACCGTGGATATATTCGGAAATGTTGAATATAAGAATAGCGAGGGACGTCGGGTTTCGATAAAAAAAGATATGTTTGACAGTTTCGAGTACAAGGATAACCAGGGGGTAAGTCTTTCTATCCGGAAGGATATTTTTGACCATGTGCAGGTAAATGATGGCAGGGGAAATAAAGTGGATGTCGGAAGAGATATTTTCGGAGATCTCCAGGTGAAAGATAATAAGGGAAATAAATGGAGCGTGGAACGGGATATATTCGGGGATTTGAAGTTTCGTCATAATTATAAAGAGTGTGCAACTTTGAAGAAGAATATTTTTGATGAGAGAGAATATTCCGATAATAAGGGGAATAAAGTCAAGTATTCGAAGGAATCGTGGGATAAGATGATAAAGAGGTACGGAGATGACGAGAAGGTTTTTTCGATGTTGTTAAAAAAGTTTTTTGGGTCATTCTAGGTGTAGACGAGGTTGGAGATGAAAAGGCGGGATTGTCTTGTTGATTTCCCATCGACTTGTCCTCGGAGTGTCTTTACGCCTTTTTGGCATATGGTTTGGATTTTGTCATGTAAGTGACGATAATGATAGCGTGACATGACAATAAAGCAGGTACGTGTGTAGAGGTTTTGGTGTATAATTTTTTTTTGTGTATCCTTAGTTTTGGCTTTGTAGTTATGTTTTTGTTAATTTTTTGTCTTTAGTTAATAGAAAAGTACTATTATTGGCATAATATTTGTTAATGATTTTCTTATTTGAATTGGTATAAAGTTAATTAAAATTTTTAATGTGATTTTTTTCTATGGGAGTGTAACATTTTTAAACGAGACCCCGTATTTCGAATGTTATTTAAGATTAGCTTAGATATATAACAAGCAAACAATAGTTAACAAACAGATGATGAATATGAAAAAGACGTTTATTTTGTTATTTGTAGCGATTCTGCCATTATTGGCTAGCGCACAAAAAGAAGAAGTTAAGGTGACTGTGGTAGAAGAGGAATCTACAACTCCTTGGCGTGGTTTTGTTACCAATGGATTTTGGGATAACTGGTTTATTTCAATAGGTGCTGGCGGACAAGTTTATTTTGGCGAGTATGATAGTAAGGATGATTTCGGGCGTCGGATTACCCCGACATTTGATTTTTCCGTGGGAAAATGGTTGATGCCGACATTAGGAGTTCGGGCTCAAGTTGGTGGTTTCACGTTAAAAGGTTTGACGACTGATCCTGCTAATATTTACGCTAAGGGTCCTTCTCGTGTAGACGGATATTATAAACAAAAATGGCAACAGTTTAACGTGCATGTTGATGGGTTATTGAATCTTTCTAACTGGATTGGCGGTTACCGTACGGATCGTTTCTACGAGGCAGTTCCGTTTGCCGGTTTTGGTATGATTCATGGTTGTTCTTCCGTGGACAACACGAAGTTCATGTTCGTGGCAGGTTTGATCAATAAGATGCGTTTATCTAACGCTTTTGACTTTAACATTGAAATCAAAGGTAGTTTGGTTCCTCAGGCATTTGACGGTGATACCGGCGGAAGCAAGGGAGAAGGTATTTTGGGTGTAACAGCCGGATTTACTTATAAATTCAACCAGCGTAATTTTAGAAGAGAAAAACCGACGGAAATCATTTCTACCGGAGTTTCACCAGAAATGTTGAGTGCTGCCGAGGCTAAATTGGCAGAGCAAATTCGCCGGGCAGATCGTTTGCAGGATGAGTTGAATCAAGCTCGTAAGGCTCAACCGCAAGTTGTTAAAGAGGTAAAAGCAGCCCCGTTGGCTATTTTCTTCAATATCAACAAAGCAAACATTACCGCCAAGGAAATGATTAACTTGAAATACTACGCAGAGATTATCAAGAATAATCCGAATCAAGTTTATCGAGTTACCGGATATGCAGACAAGGCAACAGGTACTCCTGCTTACAATCAGAAGTTAAGCGAGAAACGTGCTCAGAACGTGGCAGACGCTTTAGTGAAGAAATTTGGTGTTAAGGCCAGTCAATTGCAAGTCGTTGGCAAGGGTGGGGTTGACAATCTTTACGAGGGTGGAGTTCAATTGAGCCGCGTGGTTATCGTTGAATGATATTAAGACTACATAACTACTAACCATTTATACATTTTAGAGGCCGGGGTAAAGGGTGATACTTTTATCCCGGTCCTATTTTATAGCTCTTGCGGTTTTATATAACTTTTAGCTTTTCGCTTTCAGCTTTTCGCTTAATTAGTTGTATCTTTGCCCGTGAATAATTAAAAAACAGAGAAATGATAACAAAGAATAAGTTTGTAACCGTGAGTTACGAGTTGAGAACGGCAGCGGATGCAGAACCCATTGAGATAGCTGACGAGAAAACCCCCTTGGAGTTTATTTGTGGTCAAGGGCAAACGCTGGAATATTTCGAAATGAACCTGTTGAATTTGAACACGGGAAATTCTTTCGATTTTCATATTCCGTCAGCTAACGCTTACGGTGAGGTGAACGAGGACATGATTGTAGAATTACCTAAAGATATATTTGCGGAAGTTGAGGCGGAAGAATTGATCCCCGGAAACGTGCTGCCAATGCAGGATAGTTTAGGACGTCACCTGAACGGGAGAATCGTTACCGTGGGCGACGATACGGTGACCATGGATTTTAATCACCCTATGGCCGGCAAAGATTTGTTTTTCAAAGGTAAGGTGTTGGCAGTAAGAGACGCTACTGATGAAGAACTGGAAAGCTTACATTCTCACAAATGTGGCGGTTGCCACGGTTGTGGGTCTGATGGCGGTTGTGGGTCAGAACACTCTTGTGGTGACGGTTGCTGCCACTAATCAATTGAAAATGGAAAGTTGAAAATGGAAAATTGGGATAATCAAGTCTTGATTTTCCATTTTTTATGCAGTCCCAAAGTTCAATCCATATTGATTTTTGAATATTAGAAGTGTTGTTCTCCTTCATTTTCATTTGTTATGAACACGATTGGTAAGTTATATACGTTAACCTCTTTTGGCGAATCACATGGGGAGGCGCTGGGGGGAGTGATTGACGGGTGTCCGGCGGGATTCCCCTTGTCGGTGGACGAGATTCAGTATGAGTTGGACCGAAGGAGACCAGGGCAGTCTTCCGTGACTACTTCGAGAACGGAAGAGGATCGTGTGGAAATACTTTCGGGTGTATTCGAAGGTGTGACGACAGGCACTCCTATTGGTTTTATTGTGCGGAATAAGGATCAACGGAGCCGGGATTATGACGAGATAAAAGATTTATTCCGTCCGTCTCACGCTGACTATACGATGCAAGAGAAATATGGCATCTGGGATTACCGGGGCGGGGGACGTTCGTCAGCCCGGGAACACGTGGTTCGTGTGGTGGGGGGAGCAGTGGCTCGTCAGGTTTTGAAAAGATTGGGTATTTTCATTCATGGTTACACGTCTCAGGTGGGGCCGATCGTGTTGAATAAAACTTATCACGAGCTAAATTTGGAGGAAACAGATGCCAATGTGGTACGTTGTCCCGATTCGGTGATAGCGAGGGAAATGGAATTGTTTATCCGAAAAGTACAGGAGGAACACGATAGTGTGGGGGGAGTGGTGAGCTGTGTTATTCAAGGTGTCCCTGTCGGGGTGGGAGAACCTGTGTTTGACCGTTTTCAGGCCCGATTGGGATATTACATGATGGGAATTAATGCAGCGAAAGGTTTTGAGTATGGCGAGGGATTCCATGCCGCAAGTATGCGGGGGAGCGAGCATAATGATGCTTTCGTAATGAGAAACAGGCAAGTGAGGACCTTGACAAATCATGCCGGGGGAATTCTGGGAGGAATCACTAGCGGGGAAGATATTTATTTCCGGGTTGCTTTTAAGCCTGTGGCAACGATCGGGCAGGAGCAACAAACCGTGAATCGTTTCGGGGAAGAGGTGACTTTCATTGCTCGGGGACGTCATGACCCATGCGTGGTGCCTCGTGCGGTTCCTGTGGTGGAGGCGATGGCTGGTATGTTGGTATTGGATATGATGCTGGAGGCTGGGAAAGTACCCTATCGAGTATGAAAGAAGTAAATATTTTTTTTGACAATAAGCTTGTTTAGGATGATATTCTTTATTAATTTTGTTGGAAATTAAATATCAGTGTTATGGCAAGTATTAGAAGATTGAAGAAAGATGTTGATTATTTGACTTTCGCAGTAATCGCCGATTGTATGAATTACAATTCTAGCGTGGGGAAGAGTGAGCCGGAAGTTGTTAACATCGTGAAAAAGATGGTTGAATATAGAAATGAAACGAGAAGTAAAATTTCTGCTCGTAAATCATTTAACGATAAGAAAGAAGCTAGATCTTATTATAAAGGAATATCTATCGATCTATTGAAAACAGTAGACGGAGAATTTACCCGTTTGAGCGAGTTGGTAAAACAGAACGCTTAAATGATGATTGCCCCCAAATGTTTGAGCTACCACGTTCTGTGGTAGCTCTTTTTGATGATGAACGACGAGATTGTATTACCGGGAATCGGTAAGATAAAGGTGAGACGGGGAAAGAATATCCGTTTTCTCTCGGTGCGAATTGCACCGGGTAGAGGCGTGTGGGTAAACGTACCCTTCGGGGTAAGCGGACGGCAGGTAGAGGAATTCGTGCATACACAACGAGATTGGATAGAGCAGAATTTGGCGAAGATCAAAGTTTACGAGAAAGACACGGGGGTGGGGTTAGGTATGGATTCCGAGGTAAAGACGAAGTTTCATGTACTGAAAGTGCTTGCCTGTGATGAGCAGCGTCCATACTATAAGATCGAGGGGAAGGAAATCCGTCTATATATTCCTCGTGGTACGGTATACTCGAAAATTGCTCCCTACGTGGAGAATTTCTTGGTAGAGATTTATCGTATGGAGAGCAAGCGTTACTTGCCGGGACGAGTAAGGGAACTGGCAGTGCAGTTCGGTTTTCGTTACCGGACATTGTCTTTTCGGAATAATATATCGAACTGGGGGAGTTGTTCGGTGGACGATAATATTAGCCTGAATGTGAAATTGATGAAATTGCCGGATGAGATTATTGATTACGTGATTTTGCACGAGTTATGTCATACGGTTGAAAAGAATCATTCCAGTAATTTTTGGGCGTTGATGGAAAAAGTGTGTCCCGGGTGTATGCAATTACGTCGTAGGTTGCGTCAGTATAATACCAGAGTTTGAACGGTATTTTTTCTTCACGGCTTGCTAGCCAGAACGTGAGAATGAACACGATTCCCAACATAAATAATAACATTTCGACTCTTTTCATGATACAAGTTTTAATATACGTTTTATGCTGAAATGTGGCCAAATGTTACGTTTTCGGGCCTTTTTTATTGATATATTTGTAAATGTTGGGAAAAGAGGAATCCAGCTTGAGGTTTATTCGTTATATTTGGTAGTTATTTCTTAAATAAGTGAAGACAATGGAAGGACAATATTGTTATCAATACCCTCGTCCGGCGGTGACCACGGATTGCGTGATTTTCGGATTTGATGGGGAGGTGTTGAAGGTGTTATTGGTGGAACGGGGTGGAGAACCTTATAAAGGTTGCTGGGCATTTCCGGGTGGGTTCCTGAATATGGATGAGACGACGGATGAATGTGCCGTGCGGGAATTGGAAGAAGAAACGGGATTGAAAGATGTGTTTGTAGAGCAATTACAGGCTTTTTCCGATGTAGATCGGGATCCCCGGGGACGAACAATTACGGTGGCTTATTATGCTTTGGTGAATCCCGTGGGGATGAACGTGGCCGGATATGACGATGCGGCAGATGCTCGATGGTTCGCTTTGTCAGATATGCCTTCTCTGGCTTTTGATCATGAACACGTGTTGCAGGTGGCATTACAGCGTCTGGCATTGAAAGTTTATTTACAATTGAACGGGATCGAGAAACTAGATGAACATTTCAAGGGATTTGACTTGAAGCGTTTGAAGGATCTGATTCTTGATAAATTATAGAATATATGGATAGATTGGAAATCGTTGAGGCAGATATTACCACGTTGGATGTGGATGCAATCGTGAACGCAGCGAATACTTCCTTGCTGGGAGGTGGAGGAGTTGACGGGGCTATTCACAGGGCTGCCGGGAAAGAGTTGTTGGCGGAATGTCGGACGTTGAACGGATGCCGAACCGGGGAGGCGAAAATTACAAAAGGATATAATCTGAAGGCTCGTCACGTGATTCACACGGTAGGACCGGTTTATTCTGACGGGCGACAGGGGGAACCGGAGTTGCTGGCGGCATGTTACCGGAATAGTCTTGCCTTGGCCGTGGAGAACGGTTTGAAAACCATCGCTTTTCCTCTGATCAGTACGGGTGTGTACGGTTATCCGTTGGAGGAGGCGACCCCGATAGCTTTGCGTGAGATCAAGGCCTTCTTGGAGACACATCCGGATTTCGTGCGGGTGATTGTTGCTTGTTTTAGTCGTAAGGCTTATGATTTGTATATGCAATTGACAATGGAATAATGACAATAATTTGTAACCTTTAAGCCTGTTGACCTTAACAAAACGAATGTTTGTTGGGAAATTAATTTATAAACAGTAATTTTGTCTGAAAGATTTATAAAAAACAGATATTATGCAAGAGATAGTAAAAGAGATACGTGACGTTTTGTCGGAAGTGAAATATCCCGGCACTTCGAAGAGTATCGTTGCGCTGGATATGGTGCAGAATATAAAGGCTGAGGACGGTAAGGTGGATTTCCGCTTGGTATTCCAAAAGTCCAATGACCCGTTCGTGGGAACGGTGAGAAAGAAATGTGAATCTCTGTTGAAAGAGAAATTAGGATATACAACCGTGGAGATTGAGACCGTGTTCGTACATGACTTGGAGAAACCTTTGGCCTTGGAGAAGGTGAAACATATTGTTGCCGTGTCTTCAGGTAAAGGGGGAGTCGGTAAATCAACGGTAGCTTCAAACTTGGCGGTTGCCTTGGCTAAATTGGGGTATAAAGTCGGGTTGGTGGATGCTGATATTTATGGACCTTCCATGCCGAAAATGTTCGGGTGTGAAGATGCCAGTCCTTATATGGTGGAAGTAGGAGGTAAGGAGTTGATCGAGCCGGTTGTGAAGTATGGAGTGAAGTTGTTGTCGATTGGTTTCTTCGTGGACCCCGATTCTGCAACGGTATGGAGAGGACCGATGGCTTCCAATGCTTTAAAACAGATGGTAGAAGGCGGTTTCTGGGACGAACTGGACTTTATGCTGATTGACCTTCCTCCAGGAACAAGTGATATCCACTTGACTTTGGTACAAACCGTAGCTTTGAGTGGTGCAATCGTGGTTAGTACACCACAACAGGTGGCTTTGGCTGACGCCGTGAAGGGAATCAATATGTTTGAATCTCCGGGAATACAAGTTCCCGTGTTGGGATTGGTTGAGAATATGTCTTGGTTTACTCCTGCTGAGTTACCGGATAATAAATACTATATCTTCGGTAAAGAGGGAGCCAAGAAACTTGCTGACGAGAAGGGGTTGCGTCTTTTGGGACAAATTCCAATCGTGCAGAGTATTATGGAAGGAGGTGAGAATGGTAGCCCGGTTGCCTTGGATGAAGATAGTGTCACCGGACAGGCGTTTATAGAATTGGCTCGTAATGTAGCTCACGCTGTGGATGAAACAGGAGAGACCGCAAAACGAGTTCGGGTAACGAAATAATGGAGAAAGGGGCTTGAAAAAGCCCCTTTCAAATTCTTTTACACGTTGCATTTATACAAATCACGGCAAACGTGATAAATTCTGCCACGGCTACTGCTAGCCAGATCCCTTTGACTCCTAACCATAATGGCAGGAGGAAGAAACAGATTACGGGTAATATGATTCCTCTTAAAACGGTAAATATCGTTGATAGTCGTGACTTTTCGATACTCATGTAATACCCGATAGTGGTGATGTTGATTCCGAAGAAAACATAGCATATCGAGAAAAAGGGAATTCCATATACGGCATACTTCCAGGCATAGTTTGTGTGGTCCGCAATGAACAGGGATGCGATTTGTTCCCGTAGTAAAATCGTGAGGACCAAGAAAAACAAGCCTGTTGCAATTGTTGCAATCAATGCCAGCCGGAGTGCTTGTTGCGCACGTCCGTGTGCTGCATACCCGTGGTTGAAACTGATAATGGGTTGTGCCGATTGGATAATGGCATTGAAAACCATAAATATGATCGGGAAAAAGTAGCACATGATACTGAATGCTGCCACTCCGTTCGTACCGAGGTAACTCACGAACACATAGTTCCCGGTCAGCATCATCACACCGATGGCTGCCTCTCCCAGGAATGCCGAGAATCCCAGACGAATGATATATCCGCTATTACGTGCCGTGAGTTGTATACTCTTCCAGCTGAACTTTAATTTGCCGAGACGAACACGAGGTGAATAACGTAATAAATAGGCAACCATGAGAATACATCCCACGATTTCACCGATACCGGTAGCTACGGCGGCTCCCGTCAATCCCCATTTATACACAAATATAAATAGATAGTCGAGTACGATATTAATTACCGTGGAGATTGTCATACACCACATGGCTATTTTAGGTCCGTCAATACGGGTGAAGAAGGTAAGCACGCAGAGTGCCGTTTGGAACATGGCAAAAGCGGCATAAGCAATCAGGTATTCCCGTGCCAGCTCGATAATATCTTCGGGTGCTCCGAGGATTCGAGCGACAGATGTCGGGAAAGCCATGACAAGGATAGATACTAACGTCATGCCGATAAAAGAAACAAGCGTTGCTTGCGTGGCATTGATGTTGGCCACACGTTCTTTCCCCCGGGCCAGGTTGATTGATGCCACGATTGCCCCGCCCATACCAAACATTAATCCCATTCCGGCAGCGAACACGAATAGCGGGGCAGCAATATTTACCGCGGCTAAAGCGTCGCTACCAATTCCACGACCGACGAAAACCCCGTCGGTGATCACGAATAAAGCCGAGAAAACCATACCCAGCAAGGTCGGGAATAGTTGTTTACAGAACAACTGTCCGACTTTCATTGAACCAAAATCTATACTGTCTCGTTGCATGTATATATAATTTTTTTAGCTCGGCAAAGGTAGGTCGAATAAAACGGAGAAAAATTAACATATGATAATTATGGATTATTTTGTGTACTTTTGTCGTAAAATAATGAATAAAGGGAGATTTTAGAATGTTGAAAAGTGCAAATGGAGTGCAGATGTTTGGAGACGTGGCACGGCGTAAACGCTATTTTTATGCTCTGTTGATGATTTTGCTGATGATTGGAGCTGCTGAATTGTTGATGGAAAGAGAGATTATTTTCCCGGAGATGGCAGCTTTGACAATAGGGATGTGGATCGTGGATAAGCGAGTGTGGAGAGTGAGCCGGATCGGTATGGTCGTACTCATGACCCTGGGTGCCATTGCGGGGGTATGTATTGTGCGTTATTCTCCTTTCCCGTTACTTGCTAACCTGATGTTTGCGTTTGCTTTTGCTGCAATCTGCCTCACGTTATCCCGTGCGACTCTGGTACCGCAGATTTCAGCTTGTATGTTACCCGTGTTATTGGAAACGGAGAGTTGGGTCTATCCGGTAGCCGTGTTTATTATGTCGGTTATTGTTGTTGGAGGACAATGGGGTATGGAGAGAATGGGGTTACGGGAGAAGATTACTTACACGTCTGTGAGTGTAAATTGGAGGGAGGCTTTGGTACGGTGGGCGTTTTTATTGATGACGGTGGCAGTGGTTGTATTACTAGCTGTTTACACGGAGAATTTGTATTTTATTCTTCCCCCGTTAATCGTGACTTACGTGGAGTTTGCCAATTCAAAAGCCGGATTTCGTAATCGTCCCGTGCAAGTTTTATTGGTATTGTTTACGGCCGCCGTTGTCGGAGTGTTCTTTCAGGTCGTGGGACATGGGTACCTGCATTTACCTGAAGTTGTGGTCGTGTTTCCGATTTTTATTTGTATGTTCTTTTTGTTTGAATTCCTGGAAAAGTTTTTTGCCCCGGCGGGAGCTGTTGCCTTGATTCCGATGATTGTTCCCGAAGAGGGTTTATTTTGGCTGCCTTTGCAGGTGCTTGTGGGTGCTACGTTGTTTATCGGCTTGGCAATGATCTGTTTTCAGCGTTGTCTGCGCTGGCCTCGAGCACAGCTAATCGTGTGTCTGGTTCCACCTTTTATAAGGGATTTGAGGAAGAGGAGTTTGTAAGATTTATAAGGTTCATAAAGGTTATAAAGTACCCCACTAGGGAGTCACAACTTTACAAACCTTATGAACCTTATAAACTTTATGAACGAAAAGGGCTTTTCGCCCTTTATTTAATGTCTTGCTCTCGCTTTGATGATTTCGAAGAAATCTGCTGCTTTCAGGGATGCACCACCGATAAGTCCACCATCCACGTCCGGATTAGAGAAAATAGCATCGGCATTTCCAGCGTTACAGCTTCCTCCGTAAAGGATTGAAGTTTCGTCAGCTACGGCTTGTCCGTATTTCTCTGCTACAACAGAACGGATGAAGGCGTGCATTTCTTGTGCCTGATCGGGAGTAGCGGTTTTACCAGTACCGATAGCCCAAACCGGTTCGTAAGCGATTACCACGTGAGCAAATTGTTCCGGGGTAAGATTGAAGAGTCCCTCAGTCAACTGTTGTTTCACAACTTCGAAATGTTTCTCGGTTTCTCTTTCTTCCAACACTTCACCCACGCAGAAGATGATTTCCAATTTGCTTTCTAGGGCTTGTGCAACCTTCTTCACGAGAATAGGGCTTGTTTCGCCATAGTAACTTCTTCTTTCGGAGTGTCCTAAGATCACGCATTTTGCTCCGGTGGATGCGATCATTTCGGCTGAGATTTCACCCGTGTAGGCTCCGGCTTTTTCCGTTGCACAGTTTTGTGCAGCAACCATAATGGAAGATTCCGTAATGTTATGAGCCACTTTTGCCAAGTGGATAAAGGGAGTACCGAGAACAACGAGAACGCCTTCCCCGCCTTCTTTATATCTCACGTAATCATTCACTTCTCTAGCCAATTCAACTCCTTCTGCGAAGGTTTTGTTCATTTTCCAGTTACCTGCTACAATCTTTTTTCTCATATCTTTATGTTTTGAATTGTTTGTGCTTAATTGTTTCTTTTCCCTTTTCTACGTGGAATCAGTAAATATGCTACAAAGAAAAGAAGGATAATGGAGTAAACCAAATAAATTCGTTGCATTTGTTCCCTTGAATATACGCAATAAGCTGTCAAGTCGGTATCCTGTAATTCTTTCACGTCGGGAACATCTTTTCCGGCCCATTTGTCGAGAATTGTGCCTTCCCGGAGGATGATCACGCCGGGATTGGAGCGAATCATGGTTTTTAACTGAATCTCGTCAGCTGTACAAAATTCGTAGGGAACGTGATACCGCTTTTTATATGTTTCAATGTCTCGTTCCGAGGATGAGGTTAACCCATAGAAACGAATTCCTTTCTCTTGGGCATACTCTGCCAGTCGGTTGATGGCGGGTTGATATTGCATGTCACTCTGGGTAAGGTTGTATGCTACGGCGAGGATCGTGTGATTATCATCTTCTAGGATTTCTTCTGTGATGTTACCAAGCGTGGGGTGTTCGATTACAAGATCATGAATCGGTGTGATATACCCTTTCTTTACCAGTCGCTCCGAGCTACTTTCGTATTCCCAGTTCAGTGTGTCTTGCCACGGATAGTTTTCTTCCGTGAAAGACTGGACCTCTCCGGTTTGCTTGTTTTTGTACTTTAACGTGACTTCGTATTGATCCGGTTCGGCTCCTTCGGGAAGTCTCATTCCTTCCGTGATGTTTTTGCCGACAGCGTAAGGACGGAAATCCAGTACGGGTAGGTGCCGATAGCAATAAACGGAAAGACATAACATTCCGGCTCCTGCCAAGGCGAGAAACGAGAATTGTCCCACCAAGGGAAGCGATGATTTGTATTCTTTGCGGTACATGAAGATCATGATGGCCAATAGGAGCAAAATGATATTCTTCCAAAAGGTTTGCCAGTTTGTCAGGATCATGGCATCCCCGAAACAACCGCAGTCACTCACTGGATTCGTCAGTGCCAACACGAGGGTCAACGGGGTGAAAAAAGCCATAAATAATAGGGAACCCCATGCCATACGGGATACCCATAAATTGAACAACAGGGCGATTCCGATCAGAAATTCTATCAGCGAGAGGGCGAAAGAGAAAAACAACGTGGTTGCGTTCATCCAGCCCATACCGAAAGCGTTGAAGTAGTCAGTGAATTTGTAATCAGATCCTAACGGGTCAATTCCTTTCACGAATCCGGAATAGATGAATACTATCCCGACAATAATCCTGCACAGGTTTTTGACGAGTCTCATGTTTGTTTATTTTCCGGTTAGACCTTACTCTTGCTCCACGACAAGGCGAATCAACCCGAAAACGGCGTAATTTACCATGTCGAAGTAATTTGCATCGATACCTTCCGATATGATCGTGGTACCTTGGTGATCTTCTATCTGTTTTGTACGGTTGATCTTCATCAGAATCAAATCGGTGTACGAGCTGACACGCATTTCCCGCCAGGCTTCATCGTAATCGTGATTCTTGGCAAGCATCAGTTCCTTTGCTTTGTGAAAATAATTCTGATACAGGCGAAGGACTTCATCTTGGGGGGTGTCGTTACCCGGTCCGAGTTGGAGTTGGATCAATCCCATAATGGAATAGTTGATGATTCCGATAAATTCGGGAACAATGCCTTCCCCGACTTTGGTGATCCCCTTTTCTTCAATACTGCGTATACGGTTTGCTTTGATATATATCTGGTCCGTGATGGAGGTGGGACGGAGTATTCTCCAAGCTGTCCCGTAATCCTGCATTTTCTTCACGAAGATATCCTGACATATATCTATCACTTTATCATATTCTTGTGCTGTATTTGGCATACTCTATTTATTTTTGATAATGAAATCTGAAAAATAAATTGTTAATTTGTCCTGTAAAAGTACTCAAATAATTGAATATTGGAAATCGAAAGTTGAAAATTATGACACATATAACGATCGGAGCAGAAAAGGTTAGCTTGGAGAAACCCGTGGTGATGGGAATCTTGAACGTGACACCGGATTCTTTTTATGACGGGGGAAAGTACACGAGTGAATTGAAGATCATGGAACGGGTGGATGAAATCGTGGAACAAGGTGCCGGGATTATTGATGTCGGGGCATATTCAACCCGCCCGGGGGCTGCGTTCGTGGATGCTCAGGAGGAGTTGTCACGATTGAGTTTTGCCGTGGAATTGATTCGCAAGTACCACCCGCATCTCCCGGTGTCGATCGACACGTTCCGGGCCGATGTGGCCAAAGAGATCAGTCATTGTCTCGGACCGATAATCATTAATGATATTTCCGGGGGAACGATGGATGACAAGATGTTCGAGATTGTGGCAGAATTAGGACTTCCTTATATCATGATGCATATTCAGGGAACACCTCAGGATATGCAGGTAAACCCTCATTATGATGACGTCGTGCGTGAGGTCCGGGAGTTTTTTACGGAACGGATTGCTCGTTTAAATGCTCTGGGATTTAATAATATAATATTGGATCAAGGATTTGGTTTTGGAAAGACCGTGGCCCATAATTATGAGTTGATGGATAAAATGGATTCCTTCCTAGATTTGGGTTACCCTTTGTTGGTGGGAATATCTCGGAAATCAATGATCTGGCGGTTATTGGAGATTACACCCCAAGAAGCATTAAATGGAACAACCGTACTGAATACGATCTCCCTGTTGAAGGGAGCGCATATTCTCCGGGTTCATGATGTGCGAGAAGCCGTGGAAGCCGTGAAAATCGTGGAGACCATGAAAATGAGTGTATAAACTTTACGAACTATTTCAGTTGTTTGTAGAATAGCGGGTGGATGACCTGCCATAGTACAATTCCGGCGGTGACGGATATGTTGAATGAATGTTTGGTTCCGAACTGGGGGATCTCGATACAGTCATCCGAAAGATCAACTACTTCCTGTTGCACGCCTTTTACCTCGTTTCCGAAGATGAAAGCATATTTTCGTCCGCTTTCGATGGCGAATTGTTCCAGAGAAATACTGTTTTCCACTTGTTCCACGGATAGAATCGTGTACCCTTCGTTTTTCAATGCCTGAACCGCATCGGTGGTTTCTTCGAAATACTCCCAGTCCACGCTTTCTTCTGCTCCGAGGGCCGTTTTGTGTATTTCCCGATGGGGTGGTGTTGCCGTGATACCACAAAGATATATCTTGGAAAGCCGGAAAGCGTCGGATGTGCGGAACACGGAACCGATGTTATTCAAGCTGCGCACGTTGTCCAGTACAACCACGATCGGGAGTTTTTCAGCGTCTTTATACTCTTCCGTGGTGAGTCGGTTCAGTTCTTCATTGAGGAGTTTACGAGACATGATAATGACTGATTTTCAATTTTTAATTGCTTCACCGATGAGAGTTGCAGGGGTACATTCCGTGACACGAACCTGAACGAGTTCACCGACTTTAGCCCCGTTATCCGGGAAGACGATCACCTTGTTTTGGCTGCTACGACCGAAAAGTTCATCCGATTTTTTCTTAGAAACACCTTCCACGAGTACCTCGAATACTTTACCCACGTCTTTCAAGTTGCTTTGGTGAGAAATCTCCACCTGCATATCAATTAGTTCCTGTAAACGGCGTCCTTTTACTTCCTCGTCCACGTTATCCGGCAAGTTACGAGAGGCCATGGTACCCGGACGTTCCGAGTATTTGAACATGAAGGCGGAGTCGAACATAACCTCTTTCATCAAGTCAAGGGTTTGTTGGTAATCTTCCTCGCTTTCGTTGTGGAACCCGACGAACACGTCCGTGGAAATCCCGCAATCGGGGACGATCTCACGGATGGCACGAATCCGGTCAAGGTACCATTCACGGGTATATTTTCGGTTCATGTCCTTCAGAACGGAATTACTCCCGGATTGGAAGGGCAGATGGATATGTTTGCAAATGTTGGAATGGGTAGCAATCGCACGTAGAATGTCGTCATTCATGTCTTTCGGGTGTGAGGTGGCAAAACGGATACGCATATTGGGTACCGTTTGCGCTACCATGGCAAGCAGAGCTGGGAAATTCACTTCCTGATTATCTCCCCGCCAGAGATATGAATTTACATTCTGACCGAGTAGTGTCACTTCCTTGTAACCTTTGGATTGAAGGTCCAGAACTTCATTGACAATACTTCTGGGACTTCGGCTACGCTCGCGGCCCCGGGTGTACGGAACGATGCAATAGGTACAGAAATTGTTACATCCTCGCATGATGGAAACGAATCCTGATATGGCAGTCTCGTCAATTCGGGAAGGGCAGATGTCCTTGTAGGTTTCCGTAGTGGAGAGTTCGATGTTGATGGCTTTCTCGCCTTTTTCGGCTTTCTCGATTAAAGAAGGGAGGTCCATGTATGCGTCGGGACCAACCACGATATTTACGTTTTTCTCCTGTTCAAAAAGAGCCTCTCCCAAACGTTCTGCCATACATCCCATGATGGCTACCAGCACGTGTGGATTCTTTTTCTTTACCTCGGAAAATCCTTGTACCCGTCCGCGAACCCGTTGTTCCGCGTTTTCACGCACGGAACAGGTGTTCACCAGAATCACGTCTGCCTCACTTTTTTCTTGCGTCCGTTGGTATCCTTTGTCTTCCAAGATGGCTGCAACTACTTCACTGTCGGCCACGTTCATCTGGCAACCGTAAGTTTCAATATAAAATTTCTTTACCTTCATTCCTAATTTTATTTGCAGGGAGCAAAGGTAATGAATTTTAATCTACGGGCTTTCTATTTTCTTTTAAAAATGCAAAACCGTACTATCGTTTGTCTTGGGGCTATATCTATCGTGTCATGTTGTCGTTATTTCTTCGTTATTCTTTCGTTCTATAGAGCGAGTGTTTATCGATAGTATATCGAGGAGATAACGAATAGGTGTAAGAGTTGGTGAAAATCAGGTGTTTATTAAGTTTTGAGGAAAAATGTATTTGAAAATTTGCATTGAAAATCTTTATGAACTACATTTGCCCCGTTCATTTGTCTAATATGGTCCTCTCTGTTTAAGAGGCGGACGTTTAGGAAAAGGGCGTCTTATTTAATTCTTCGGGCAAAGATCACTCCGTGGATGATCAGGAGGCGCAGCTTTGTCGTAGAGTGAATGAATAAAAATTATGTGATGCTTAAATTATCCGATAACGAGCTACATTGGTATGTTGCAAATACTTGTCGTCAGGAGAAAAAGATAAAACAGCGTTTGGATAGCATGGGGATTGAGAATTTCATTCCGTTCCAACAAATTGCACGAAAAATTCATGGTGTTGATAAATTAATAGAAGTACCGGTTATTCCTAATCTGGTATTTATTCATACAACCTTAAAGACTTGCATGTCATTGATTCAAGAGTATGCTTTTGATATGCGTTATTTGAGGGATCGGGAAACGGGAAACTTCTTGATTGTTCCCGATAAACAGATGAATGATTTTATGTTCTTGCTTGACTTCTCCAAGGAAATGGTGGAGGTGGTGAACGAGAATCTGAAAAAAGGCGATAAAGTACGTGTCATAAAAGGGGATTTTGCCGGGATCGAGGGAGAATTGATCCGGGTGAAAGGTCATAAAAGAGTGGTCGTAAGGCTAGAAGGGGTCGTGTCTTTAGCTACAGCGTATATTCCTGGTAGTTTTCTGGAAAAGATAGAATAGAAGAATGAAGAATGATTTTTTTCATGACTTGTACATGACGATTCGAGATGTACGAGTAAGGGATTGTTCTGCAATGTCATTATCTCATTTGCTACATGGTTATTTGTCCGTGTACGCGATGGTTCGGGTTTCTCCCGCTTTAGAACGGGAGTATGGAACATTGCAGGAAATTCATGGGCGGTTGCGTGAAATAGCAAAGGAATTGTCTAAGACAATGAAAGATACCTCTATCGAGCTGGACGAACGGATAGGGTATATGGCAGATTTGATGGATGCTTATCAGACATATTCAGATATGGATCTTTTGAATGAGGCTTTGGATGTGACTTATCGGATATTGACCGTGGATGAGAAAGGGGAGATCGTGATACCGGGTAGAACTCCTAACGTGTGTCGATTGCTTTGTAATTGGTACTATTTTACGGGGGAGGAGTGGTGTTTGGAGATGGCGAAAGGGATTGTAGGAGATTACGATAATCTAGAAAAAAAGCAAGCGTGGCAATGGTTGCGAGCTGTGAGTTGTTTTAAGAATTTGTCAGAAGATATGATATTTTGGGAGAGATGGAAGCAAGAAGAGAAGGAGGTATTGGGTAATATCATTGTTTCTATAGAAAATACCGGAATCGCAGGTAAAGAAACTTTTTGTTTCGAGCTATTGGGGATGTGGGAATTGAAGGGCAAAGGGTTTGAATTATAATTGAAATAGTTAAATATATCATGAAGAATTTTGCTTTGATCGGGGTGGCCGGTTACATCGCTCCTCGTCATTTACGTGCCATAAAAGACACGGGTAATCGTTTGGTTGCGGCTTACGACAAGTTTGACAGCGTGGGAATCATGGATAGTTTCTTTCCCGAAGCGTCCTTTTTCACGGAGATGGAATTGTTCGATCGTTATTGTTCCCGGATAAAGGGTGATGATAACCGGGTAGACATGGTTTCCATCTGTACACCTAACTACTTGCATGACGCTCATATCCGTTACGGGTTACGCTTGGGGGCTGACGTGATTTGCGAGAAACCGCTGGTTTTAAATCCGTGGAATATAGACGCCTTGGCAGAAGTAGAACGGGAGACCGGGCACAAGGTGAACAACATTCTTCAACTTCGCTTGCATGACTCGATCAAGGCCTTGAAAAAACGAATAGACGAGGGTCCGAAAGATAAAGTTTACGATGTGGATTTGACTTATATCACTTCTCGCGGTAACTGGTATTACACGAGCTGGAAAGGTGACGAGCGCAAGAGTGGAGGCGTGGCAACGAATATCGGTGTCCATTTTTACGACATGCTGACATGGGTTTTCGGAGGGGTAAAGGAGAACATCGTTCATGTGAAGAGCCATGACCGGGTGGCCGGGTATCTTGAACTGGAACGTGCTCGTGTTCGTTATTTCTTGAGCATAAATGCCGATAACCTGCCGGAGAATGCCGTGGAGGGAGAAAAGCGCACGTATCGTTCCATCCGTATCGAGGGTGAGGAGTTCGAGTTTAGTAATGGTTTCACGGAGTTGCACACGGAGAGTTACAAGCACGTTCTTTCTGGTGAAGGCTTTGGCTTGGACGAGGTTCGTAATTGTATCAATATAGTTCATCATATCCGTAACACCGAGCCTATAGGTTTGAAAGGTGATTATCACCCGCTGGCTAAATTGCCGTTGGTAAAACATCCTTTCGGTTGGAGTCGCTAAATTTAAATGTCAACCCCGGTTGTTAATTGAAATTTTCAATTTTCAACTTTCAATTTCCAATTGTATGTATAACAAGTTAGTCAATAAAGAGGCTAAACTGGCGCTGGTCGGTTTGGGCTACGTGGGTTTACCCATAGCGTTAGAGTTTGCCAGAAAGATTTCAGTGATCGGTTTCGATATCAACGAGGAGCGTCTTGCGAAGATGCGTCAAGGAATAGATCCGTGTAAAGAGTTGGATCACACTGCTTTTGAAGGAGCGGATATAAAATTCACGTCTTCCATTGACGAGTTGCAGGAAGCCTCTTTCTTTATCGTTGCCGTCCCGACCCCGATAGACAGGCATAACCAACCGGATTTGATCCCGTTGTTGAGTGCCACCCGTTCGGTAGCTCGTGCCTTGAAGAAGGGAGATTACGTGGTTTACGAGTCAACGGTTTACCCCGGTTGCACGGAGGAGGATTGCTTGCCGATCCTGGAAGAGATTTCCGGCTTGAAAGCGGGAGTTGATTTCAAGATTGGTTACTCGCCGGAACGTATCAATCCCGGGGAGAAGGTTCACACGTTACCTAACACGATCAAGATTGTTTCCGGTTGTGACGGAGAAGCCTTGGACGTTATCGCTAAGGTTTACGAGCTGGTGGTTAAACCTGGCGTTCATCGTGCCCCGAATATCAAGGTGGCCGAGGCCGCAAAGATCATCGAGAACACGCAGCGGGACGTGAATATCGCCTTGATGAACGAGTTGTCGATCATTTTCAGTCGAATCGGTATCAATACGTACGACGTGTTGGAAGCTGCCGGGACGAAATGGAACTTCTTGAAGTTTTACCCGGGCTTGGTAGGTGGACACTGTATAGGGGTTGATCCTTATTATCTGGTGTATAAAGCAAGCGAGTTAAAATATCACACGCAGATCATCAGTGCCGGACGTTTTATAAATGATACGATGGGGGGATACATCGCCAAGAAGCTAGTGAAGAAGTTGATTGGCATGGGTAAAGGAATCCTTGGTGCCCGGGTGTTGGTTATGGGTATGACTTTCAAGGAGAATGTGGCGGATATACGTAATTCAAAAGTTGTGGATATTATCAACGAGTTGAAGGATTTCGGGGTTGATGTTGATGTGGTGGATGCTTACGCAGACTCGGAAGAGGTGAAGCAGATGTACGGTTTCGGGTTGATAGAAAAGCCGAGGAATAATTATGATGCGGTGATCGTGGCGGTTTCTCATGATGCTTATAAGGAGTTGGATGAGAAGTATTTTAAATCGTTGAGTTATGATAATGCGGTGTTGGTGGATGTGAAGGGGATGTATAGAGGGAAGATAAATGAGTTGAAGTATTGGAGTTTGTAGTTTTATATTCAAATAATGACAGATCAAAGAAACAACAAACGTATAGCTAAAAATACATTGTTTTTATATATAAGAATGTTGTTTATAATGGCAATAAACTTGTATATATCTCGTGTTGTTTTGAATGCCTTAGGCGTTGAAGATTTTGGAATATATAATGTGGTTGGTGGAGTTGTTTTGATGTTTTCATTTTTGAATGGAGCTATGGCTGCAGGAACCCAGCGTTTTCTATCCTATGAGCTGGGAGCAGAAAATATATCGCAATTAAATAAAGTTTTTAATGTTGCAATATTTATTCATTTTTTTATAGGACTTGCTGTTATTATTTTAGCAGAGACGGTAGGGCTTTGGTTTTTTAATACTCAAATGAATATTCCTGATGCGAGAATAGATGCTGCTAGATGGGTTTATCAATTTGCAATTTTTTCTTTTTTTCTTTCTGTAGTACAAGTTCCTTATATTGCAACGATTATTGCACATGAAAAAATGAATGTTTATGCATGTATTGGGATATTTGAAGTTTTTTTAAAATTAGGAGTGGCTTTAGTATTGTCATGTGTTGTTTTGGATAAATTAAAGTTGTACGCTCTATTGTTGTTGTTTGTGGTGGGAATTATCACCTGTGTATATATAGTATATTGTCGAAAAAAATTTAACGAATGCGTATTTCAGTTTTTATGGGATAGAAAATTGTTTGATACAATGGCTTCGTATGCTGGGTGGAGTTTGTTTGGAAGTGCGGCTTCAATGGTGAGTAATCAAGGGTTAAATATATTGTTGAATATATTTTTTAATCCGACAATAAACGCAGCTCGTGCTGTTGCTTTTCAAGTGAATATGGCAATACAATCATTTACGACGAACTTTCAAATAGCGGTAAATCCTCAGATTGTAAAATCTTATGCTAAAGGTGATGGACCGTATATGATGTCTTTGATATTTCAAAGTTCAAAATACTCTTTTTTCTTATTGTATTTAATTGCGTTACCTTTTTTTTTAGAATGTGAGGTCATTTTGAAGCTTTGGTTAAATACTGTACCTCAATATGCTCCTATTTTTTGTAAATTGATTATAATAGATACGTTAATTGGAAGTGTTTCTAATTCCTTAATGATAGCAGTCCAAGCAACAGGGAAAATTAAAGTATATCAAATTATTGTTGGGACAATTTTACTTTTAAATCTTCCTTGTTCTTATATTTTTCTAAGATTCGGATTTTTGCCTGAATCCACAATGTATGTTTGTATCGTTTTTTCAATGATTGCGTTATGTGCAAGATTGATACTGCTGCATAAATTGATAAAATTTGATGTTGCGGAATTTGTTCGAAAAGTACTTTGGAGTGCTTTAAAAGTTGGGTGTATATCTTTTAGTATTACGTTTTTATTTGTAATGCGTTTTTCTATTGAGGGAATGATGGGTTTTATATTGATAGGTAGTGTGTCTATTTTTTCATCTTTGGGAACTATTTATTTTGTTGGCTTAAACAAAGAAGAGCGAAAGTTTATAAGATTAAAGATAATTCAAATGTGTGATAGATATGCTTGATGTTATTGACAAAACGGCATGTTGTGCTTGCTCTTCTTGTGTGTACACATGTCCTCGGAATTGTATTTCATTAATTGAAGATCTAGAAGGATTTAGTTATCCAAGGGTGAATAAGGAATTGTGTGTAAATTGTGGTTTATGTGAGCAAGTTTGTCCTGTATTGAATTGTTATTTGAAAAATAAGAGCCCATTGAATGTTTATGCTGCTAAAAGTCTCGATTTACAGCTTAAGATTGAAAGTAGTTCTGGTGGGATTTTTTCTTTAATCTCTGAATATATTTTAAAAAGACAAGGTGTTGTATTTGGTGCTAAATTTGATTCTGAATGGAATGTGGTTCATGATTACACGGAGACAATTGAAGGATTAGCTGCTTTTAGAAAATCAAAATATGTGCAAAGTAATCTTGGTGATTCGTTTTTGAAAGTTAAATCATTTTTGTCAAGTGGAAGATTAGTTTTATTTTCCGGAACTCCTTGTCAAATTGCAGGATTAAAACGTTTTTTGAATAAACATTATGAGAATTTATTGTTGATAGATGTTGTGTGTCATGGTGTTCCTAGTCCAAAGATTTGGAAAATGTATTTAAATGATTTGATTAAAAAAGAGAATGTAAGAAGAAATGAGCGATATACTATTTTTGATATTGTAGATATTGATTTTAGAAATAAAAAAAAAGGTTGGAAAAATTTTTGTTTTGAACTGTCTCTAATGCATCAAAATGGTATAAGATGTATTCTAGAACCACATTATTTGAATGTTTTTATGAAAGGTTTTTTTAGAGATATCTATATAAGACCATCATGTACTAAATGTGTTTTTAAATCAGGAAGATCAGGAAGTGATATAACATTAGGTGATTTTTGGGGTATATCTTTAAAGAATCCAACGTTTGATGATGATTGGGGTGTCAGTTTGGCCTTAGTAAATACATCTTCCGGGAAAAAATATTTTGAAAGCTTAGAGGTTGAGAAAATAGAGGTCGATTATAGTTTCGCTTTAGAAACTCATAAATCTTTGTATTCTTCGGTAAGTGCTCATAAAAATAAAACGATATTTTTTAATAAGCTGCAGCAAAATACTTCTGTTATAAAATTAATAGATACTTATGCAACACTTCCTCTGAAAATTAGTGTGATTAATAAAATGTCCTTGTTTTCACGTAAAACGGGAATTCATGTTGTGCTTCAATTTACGAAAAAATGGATAAAGGATTTAATGGGAAAATACAAATAGGGATAATAACATATTGGTGGTCAAATACTAATTATGGTCAAATATTACAAATGTATGCTTTCCAGTATTATTTGAAAAAGAATGGATATGAACCTTTTTTGATTAAATATATACCTGAGTCTAAAATTAATGTTTGTTGGTATGAGATTGTAAAAAAACTTTTTAATCCTTTTCATGTCGTACGGAGTTTAAATTTAAGAAGGAAAAATATTATAAAGGCAAGAGAGAATTTATTACATCCTCGTTTTTTTAATGATTTTAGAGAAAAATATATACAACAAACAAAATTGTATGTATCAATAGATCAGTTAAAAGAAAATCCTCCCGTTGCAGATGTATATATTACAGGAAGTGATATTGTTTGGTCTGCACCTCGTCTAGCATTTTTTTTGGATTTTGGTGGTAGTAGTATCAAAAAGATGGCGTATGCTGCAAGTTTTGGACGTGATAGAGTTTCAGCAGAGATGTTAAATTTTATGAGACCTTTGATTTCAGACTTTAGTTTTATAGGAGTAAGGGAGAGTGTTGGGATTGATATTTGTAAACAAATGGGGCGAAATGATGCAGTACATGTTTTTGATCCAACGTTATTGTTAAGCAAGAAAGATTATTATAGTATATTAAAGTCTCCCAAGATTGATGATAAATTTTGTCTTTTGTATTTAACAGGTGCTGATACTTTTTTTTCGATGTCAAAAATTAATAAGATATTGAAAAATAATAAGATTAAATTGTTTTATACGACATGTGATAGATATGATAGATATGCTAAGATTTATCCTTCAATAGAAGAGTGGTTGGGATATTGTGATGAGGCGGAGGTAATTATTACAAACTCTTTTCATGGTTGTATATTTTCGATCCTTTTTGAAAAGAAATTTATATTATTACCATTGAAGGGTCTGCATGCAGAATTGAATGTTCGTGCTTTTTCACTATTGGAAAATCTACAGTTATCTGATAGAATATGTAATGATTTCAATGACTTGAATGATTTATTGTATAAAAGTATAGATTATTCAAAAATAAATAAATTCATTGATAAAGAGAGAGAGAGAATTTTTGATTTACTCTCGAAGCAATTAAATTTTAAATAATGAAAAAGGTATTATTAGTTTTTGGCACTCGTCCAGAGGCAATTAAAATGGCTCCATTGGTAAAAGAGTTACAAAAATATCCAATGTTTTTTGAGACTATTGTTTGCGTTACGGGACAACATCGTCAAATGTTAGATCAAGTGTTATATCTATTTGAGATAAGGCCAGATTATGACTTAAATATAATGCAACAAGGACAAGATTTATATGATGTTACAACTCGGGTGTTATTGGGTATGCGTGATGTGTTGAAAGAGGTACAACCTGACGTGGTTTTGGTGCATGGAGATACAACAACGTCTACAGCCTCGGCTTTAGCTGCTTTTTATCTGCAAATACCCGTAGGACATGTTGAAGCAGGTTTACGTACTCGTAATATATATAGTCCGTGGCCAGAAGAAATGAATCGTTTAATTACGGGACGGATCGCAACATATCATTTTTCTCCGACTGCATTAAGTAAACGTAATCTGTTGGATGAGGCTGTTGAAGAGAAGTTTATAACAGTTACGGGGAATACAGTTATTGATGCCTTATATATGGTGGTGGAGAAAATAAATAAAGACAAAGAATTAAATGTAGGTATAGCAAATGTATTAGTGCGGGCTGGATATAATGTGAAGCGTTTGCGTGAAAATAGAAAGCTAATATTAATTACCGGGCATCGTCGTGAAAATTTTGGAGATGGGTTTATTAATATATGTCTTGCAATTAAAACATTAGTAGAGAAATATCCGAAGGTAGATTTTGTTTATCCAATGCATTTGAATCCTAATGTGAGAAAACCAATAAATGAAGTTTTTGGTAGCAAACAATTTGATAATATGTTTTTCATTGAACCTTTGGAATATTTATCTTTTGTTTATTTAATGGAAAAATCTATGATCGTGCTTACTGATAGCGGAGGAATTCAGGAAGAAGCTCCTGGATTAGGAAAACCTGTACTTGTTATGCGTGATACGACGGAGCGGCCGGAGGCATTGGAAGCCGGAACAGTAAAATTAGTAGGAACTAATTATGAGAAGATTGTTTCAGAAATATCTAATTTGATGGAGAATTCCGAATATTATAATAGTATGAGCCACGCAATAAATCCTTATGGAGATGGTCATGCAAGTGAAAAGATTGTACAGTTTTTGATGAATATTGATTGATTATGAATAAAATTTCTCGAAAACATTGTGTATTTATAAAGACAGATTTAAGGTATGATGGAAGGGTGCGTGCGTTGATAAAAACGTTATCAATGTCTTTTCCTGAAGGAGTTATTTATGTCTACAATTTGGTAGACTATGATATTAACGTGGATATCGCATCAAATGTGAGGTATAAAAGATATAAAGCTTTTTCACGGATATTACCTAAATCACATTTTGTACAAATTTTGAAAGCATTTGAATTTGCAGTCTTTTCTTTTTTTACATTGTTGTTTAAAAATCCATATTCAATTCAAGTGCATCATGAACCTGTCATTTTGGGACCTCTGTTGTATAAGATTTTATTCAGGAACGTTTTACTTGTTTACGATGATAAGGAATTCTATCATCCTAAAGAATCAAATATTGTTAGTTATGTTTATAAACAGGAATGCCTGTTATTGAAAAAAGCAGACTTGGTAATATTTGCAAATCAATATAGAAAGAGGGCTGTGAACCTAATTTTAGAGTTACGTAATGAACAGCTTGTGATAGATAATTATGTGTTTGATCCCATAAAAAAGAAACTTGATGATAGTCTGTTGGAAAAAATTAATGACATAAGGGAAAAAGAAAAGATGATATTTCTACATCAAGGTACGCTTTCTGCTAACAGAGGTCTAGATAAGATCGTTGAAATTATTAAATCATTACCGAGGGATTGGATTTTTGCTTTTATTGGTATAAATGATAAACAATTTAATACCTTAAAAAGTTTTATACCTGATTGTTATTACGATAAAATCGTCAATATCGGATATGTTCCTTATGAGCAATTAAATGAGTTTTGGAAACAAGTAGATGCAACATTAATTGTTTATGATGATTCAACCTTTAATAATAAATATTCTGCACCTAATCGGCTTTATTCTGCTGCTAATGCTGGTGTCCCTATAATTGTAAATAGAGAAAATGTGACTTTAACTGATTTTATTTTTAAATATGAAACAGGTATTCTCATTCCACCCATAGAAGAACTTGCTGTTTTTTTTGATAATTATGATGCTTACCATAAAAGAGCTTTGTTGCTAAGAGGTGCTTTTGAATATAAGGAAAGTATATTAAATCCATTAAAAGCTTATTATTGTAGATAATTTTAGGCAATGTTGTTTTATTTAATTCCGATTCTTCTTTCTTTTTTGTTGGCTTTTTTTAAATTTAAAGGAATACCACAACAAACAACTATTTTTACAAATTCATTTGTATTCTTAGTGGCTGTTATTTTTTGCGGTGGGTATATGACGGGGAGTGATTGGGTTAATTATGAGTTGTTGTATGATAAATGTTCTGTTTCAGGTTTAATTACATATCCGCATGAAAAAGGTTTTTACGTTTTAATGTTGTTATTTAAAAGTATAGGAATTTCTTTTTTCCCATTTTTGATAATCTGTAAGTTCTGGGTTTTTTTTTCTGTCACGAAGTATTTACAAAGTCAATGTCGTAATTTTTATTTAGTTTTTGCAATTTTCATAGCTACAGATGCATTGTTTGTGTATGTTGATAATCCTTTGCGATTTATGCTGGCATTAGGAATAATTGTGCATGCATATAAATATTTGGTTAATGGCAAATTTTTTCCTTATATGTTAATTGTGTTGTTTGCCTCTTTTTTCCATATTACAAGTGTTATTATGTTGCCTATATATTTTTTGAAAAAAATCATAATTCAAAATCGAATATTATTGATATTATATTTTTCTCTTTATTTTGTTTTAACTCCAACTTTAGCAATTCTAATGATAGATCAATTATTTCCTTTTGTAGTACCTTTTATAAGAACCTATTATGAGAGAATTGGTCTGTTGGATTTTTCTTTTTTTTCGATAGGAAAAGTAATGTATTCTTTTTTCTTTCTTTTGATTCTGAAATATAAGATAGTGATAGTTGATTATTCATCGAATGGACGCTATTATTTTACGTTCTCAATTATCTTTTTTTTTCTAACTTTAATAGGAAATGTTATTCCAACATTTTTTAGGTTAGCATTATTATTATCCCCATTTTTGTATATATCGTTATCAATAGTATTTGAACAATTGAAATGGAGATGTTTAATAAAACCATTGTTATTGTTGTATTTTGTTTTTTCAACGGTGTCAAGAGTTGATTCAACATACGTATATGTTCCATATTCTAATTATTTTTTTTATTCGACATTTGAAGATTTGCCTTATGAATATAGAATAAAATTTAATAAACAAAAATATTATGAAAGAACAGGAGTATACCCTGTTTCCTTTTTTGAAAATACTGATGATTAATATTTTATTTGTTATTGATGAGAGTTTGTCATTTTACTTGTGCTCATGAGGCAACGGATACTCGTGTTTTCCAGAAAGAATGTGTTTCTTTAGCTAAGGCGGGATATGATGTTTATTTGGTGGCTCCTAATGCTACTTCTGAAGATAAAGAGGGTGTGCATATTGTGGGGGTGTCTGTTTCTAATCAGCATCCTGTTTATAGATTATTATATTCTTCAAAATTGATATATAGAAAAGCATTGGAAATAGATGCGGATGTGTATCATTTTCATGATATAGAATTATTTTCATATGGGGTAAAATTAAAGCAGAATGGGAAAAAAGTTATTTTTGATAGTCATGAAGATTGGTTAGAATATGTGAAAGAGATTAGTTGGTTGCCTAAATATATACGAAGTGGTATTGGTTTGTTTTTAAAGAAAATTTATTCAAAATACTTATCCTGTTTTGATGCGGTAATAACAGTAACGCCTCATATCGTAGACTCTTTAAAACGTTTTTCTAATAAAGTGTATATGGTGACTAATTATCCATCTAAAGAAATTTTGAATGTTGATATTCTTTTGGAAGATTACCTTATGCGACAAGCAGCATGTTATACAGGAACTATTTATAAACAGAGTAATCAAGGTAATATTGTCAAAGTTGTAAATGAATTGGATATTCGATATTTATTAGTAGGAGGTATAAATGATTCATTAAAAGTTGAGTTGGAAAATTTGAATATAAATAATAAAATGGAATATCATCCTCGAATGCCTTCAAATAAATTGAAAGAAATATATTCTCAATCATGGGTAGGGCTTGTCATATATGATTATTCTCCTAATGATGGGTATCGGCAGGGATCTTTAGGAGTAAATAAGATATTTGAATATATGGCAGCAGGTTTACCTATAATATGTACGGATTTTGAGGTTTGGACAAGATGTATAATAGAAAAATATGATTGTGGGGTTACTGTTAAACCTGGAGATTATCAAGGACTAAAGAATGCTTTTAAGTTTTTAATGACTCATAAAGATTTAGCCTATCAAATGGGACAAAATGGCCAAATGGCATTTAGAAAAGAATTTAATTGGGAGGAAGAAGAGAAAATATTGTTAGATATATATAAAAATATTATGATATGAAGAAAGAAATATACTATTCTTCTGTGGCAGAATTTTTACAAAAGGATTTTAATGGTATTAATGGAAGATTGGAAAGTTATTCAACTTTAGATAAAATCAACCCTAATACACTTGTCTTTGCTAAAGTGTATAAAGAGAGTATTGTTGAAAAATTGAATGAACAAAAGAATCTTTTGGCAATTGTCACTCCAGAATATCAAGGTAAAATAGGGTGTTCTTATATTTGTTCAACAAATCCTCGTTTAGATTATTTACGTGTAATAAGTCATTTTTTTGTTACTTCAAAGTTAAAATCAGGCATACATCCTTCTGCTATAATAGAACAAGGAACTAAAATAGGAAAGAATGTTTGTATTGGAGCAAATTGTTATATAGGAAGCGAGGTCGTAATAGGGGAGAATACGGAAATTCATCACAATGTTGTAATTATAGGGAAAGTTACTATTGGTGATAATTGCTATATAAAGTCAGGAGCAATAATAGGAGAGGAGGGATTTGGTTTTGAAATAAATGAAAATGGAATACCTGAACATTTTCCGCATACAGGTTCGATTAGAATAGGTAATAATGTTTTTATTGGTGCTAATACAACAATTGAAATTGGTACTATTGGGATAACGATAATTGAAGATAATGTTAAAGTTGATGATTTGGTACAGATTGGACATAATTCAAGTACAGGAATGAATACTTTAATAACTGTTGGAAGCATTTTGTGTGGAGGTGTTGTTGTCGAGGAAAATTGTTATGTTGCTCCTAATGTAACAATTCGAGAGAAAGTGCATGTTGCCCGTAATAGTTTTTTAGGAATGGGGACTGTGGTTATTCGTGATGTTGATGCGGGAAGTACAATAATAGGGAATCCAGGTAGGTTACTAATTAAATGATGGAGTTATGAATGCTAATAATATATTAGTTCTTGCTCCTCATACGGATGATGGAGAATTAGGGTTGGGGGGAACGATAAGTAAATTTATTTCAGAAGGTCGTAAAGTTACTTATGTTGCGTTTTCTACCGCAGAAGAATCTGTTCCAGAAGGATTTCCTAAAGATATATTGAAGACAGAGGTAAGAAATGCAACTGCAAAATTAGGAATTTTACCAGAAAATTTGATCATATATAGTTATCAAGTTCGAAAGTTAAATTATGTACGACAAGAAATTCTAGAAGAATTAATACTTTTAAAAAAATCACAAAAATTTGATTTGGTGTTTATTCCTAGTTTACATGATATTCATCAAGATCATACGACAATAGCACAGGAAGGCGTTAGGGCTTTTAAAAATACAACGATTTTAGGATATGAGTTGATATGGAATAATTTGACGTTTAATACTCAATGTTTTATTACCTTGGGAGAAAATGATATTGAACGTAAAATTTTGGCATTAAAAGAATACCAGTCTCAAGGCCAAAGGGATTATTTATCTGAAGAATTCATATATTCATTGGCAAGGGCTAGAGGTGTACAAGTTGGTGTAGAGTATGCTGAAGCTTTTGAAGTGGTACGATTATTTATTTGAATTGGATACGATCATCGTGTGAAATTTTATACTGAAATATCTTTTTTGATTTTATTGGGGTGGAACATAGAGCGATGTATATGATTTTTTATAAAAATGATAATTTGAAAGTTAATAATTAGGTTCTGGTGAAATTTTCCGGAGAGAGAATTATTGATATAATCACGATATAATAATTTGTTATGAATCTTAATGATGTGAAGTTAATCAGTCTTCCGAAATTTTTGGATGACCGCGGGAATTTATCTTTTGTAGAACAATTACAACACATCCCTTTTGAAATTAAGCGTTCTTATTGGATTTATGATGTACCTGGGGGCCAAGTACGTGGGGGCCATGCTTATCGGGAAAATGAAGAATTTATAATAGCTCTTTCTGGCAGTTTTGATGTAATACTTGATGATGGTAAACAACGTCAAGAATTCCTGCTAAATAGATCTTATATGGGGTTATATGTACCTAAAGGTATTTGGCGTCAAATGCAAAATTTTTCTACAAATTCTTTGGCATTAGTATTAGCATCTACATTTTTTGATAAAGATGATTATATATATGATTATGAAAGATATAAAGTTATTCAACTATGAAAAAAAGTTCTGTTTATGATTGTTCTATTATAGAATTAGATAAACACCATCAAGAACGTGGTAATATTACAGTTGTGGAAAATCAGTATACCGTTCCTTTTGATGTTAAAAGAGTGTATTATTTGTATGATATTCCAGGAGGTGAATCTAGGGGAGGACATGCTCATAAAGAATTGTATCAATTAATTATTGCTGCTAGTGGTAGTTTTAGTGTAACGCTTGATGATGGAAAAGTAAAACGTACTTTTTTGTTAAATAGGCCATACCAAGGTTTGTTAGTTGTACCTGGGATATGGAGAACTTTAGATGATTTTTCTTCTGGTTCAGTATGTTTGGTTTTAGCTTCAATGTTATATAGTGAAACTGATTATATAAGAAAATATGATCAATTTTTGAAATGTAAAAATGAAATTTAATAATTTAAATGTTAGGATTAGTCCTTCTGTTCAAATAGGAAAGAATGTAAAGATTGGGGATAACACAGTTATTTATGATAATGTTATTCTAGAAGATAATGTTATCGTTTCAAATGATTGTGTGATAGGAGAGCCATTGAATTCTTATTATAGGGATAATGATGGCTACGAGAATCCCAAAACTTTTATAGGTGAGAATACTCTTATCAGGAGTCATTGTATCATTTATGCAGGATGCCAGATTGGTGAGAACTTTCAATCTGGACACCGGGTTACAATTAGGGAATATTCCGAATTTGGGGCGAATTGTAGTGTTGGTACTCTAAGCGATATTCAAGGATATGTTAAATTTGGTGACTATTGTCGTTTACATAGTAATGTACATATAGGACAAGGATCTAAATTAGGAAATTTTGTTTTTATTTATCCTTATGTCGTTTTTACAAATGATCCGACTCCTCCTTCTAATTTATGTATTGGGCCTCAAGTCGGAGATTTTTCTCAAATAGCAACGGGTACCGTGTTATTGCCGGGAATAAAGATTGGTAAACATTGTTTAATAGGGGCAGCGAGTGTTGTTGGTAAAGATGTTAACGATTTTATGTTGGCTTTAGGATGTCCTGCAAAAGAAATAAAAAATGTTTGTCAAATTAGAGATAGAGATACAGGGGTAAGTCATTATCCTTGGCCTTTGCATTTTGATCGAGGTATGCCTTGGGAGGGGATTGGTTTCGAAGAATGGATGAAAATTAATGGTTAACTAGTATAATTTTAGTTAGATGATAAAATTTTTAGATTTACAAAAAGTAACCAATAAATATTCGACCGAGATAAATAATGCCGTGAAGCAAGTTGTGGATTCTGGGTGGTATTTGCAAGGAGAAGAAAATCAAAAATTTGAGCAAAATTATTCAAAATATATAGGAACTAATTACACTATTGGGGTTGCTAATGGTCTAGATGCCTTAATTTGGATTTTTAGGGCTTATATAGAAATGGGTATAATGCAATATGGGGATGAAGTGATCGTTCCGGCTAATACTTATATTGCATCTATGCTTGCGATAACAGAAAATGGATTAAAGCCTATTTTGGTGGAACCTAATATTCAAAGTTATCAAATTGATGATACAAAAATAGAACGTGTTATAACTGAAAGAACCAAAGCAATCCTTATAGTTCATCTTTACGGGCAATGTGCCTATACTGAGAAAATAGGAGAGTTGTGTAAGCAATACAAATTGAAGTTAATAGAAGATAATGCTCAAGCTCATGGTTGTATTTTTAATAATTGTAAAACGGGAGCCTTAGGAGATGCTGCTGGTCATAGTTTTTATCCAGGCAAAAATCTTGGAGCTTTAGGGGATGCTGGGGCTGTAACAACTAATGATGAATTATTGGCGCAAACGGTTCGTACATTAGCAAATTATGGATCGAGTAAGAAATATATATTTAAATATGCGGGACGAAATAGTCGATTAGATGAGATACAAGCTGCTGTTTTGAATGTCAAATTGAAATATTTGGATGAAGATATAAGAAAGAGAAAGCAGATTGCGGAATATTATATAAAGAATATTATTAATCAAAATATAATTACACCTGTTGTGAATAATTGGGATTCACATGTTTTTCATCTATTTCCAATTCGTTGTAAACAACGTGATAATTTGCAAAGTTATTTATCTGAACATGGCATTCAAACAATAATTCATTATCCTATACCTCCTCATAAGCAAGAGTGTTATATTGAATGGAATGATTTATCCTTACCTATTACAGAACAAATTCATAATGAAGTGTTGAGTCTTCCCATAAGTCCTGTTATGGAGGAGGAAGAATATCATTATGTTGTAAATATTATCAATCAATGGGAGATTTGAAGAAGAAAAAAATTATATGGTTAGTTAATAAACATGCTGCTCCATTAGAATATAATGCGACTAATTTGCGAACGTACAAGTTAGCTTGTTATTTACAAGAATTTGGTTATGATGTGCGTATTATTGCTTCAAGTTACGTACATAATAGAAATATAGAATTGATAAATAATCATAAAGGGGTTCAAGAAAAGGATTATGATGGTGTAAAATTTATTCAAGTAAAAACTGCTTCTTATAAAAAAAATGGTTTAAAAAGGATATATAGTCTATTTCAATTTGGTTGGAAAGTATTTTTTTTACGAAATAAATGGGAAAAACCTGACGTGATAATCCATACTTCGAATATTCCCTTTGATATTTTTGTATTATGGTGTGCTAAAAGGATGAAAGCACTATATATAACTGAAGTTGTAGATTTATGGCCAGAGTCTTTTGTCGCTTTTGGGTTATTGAGAGCTTCAAATCCTATCATGAAAGTTTTTTATCGTCTAGAATATTATTTTTATAAACAGGCTGATAGAATAGTATTTTCAATGGAGGGAGGGAAAGATTATATAAAAGAGAAAAAATGGAATATAGAAAATGGAGGAAAAATAGATTTAAATAAAGTATATTATTTGAATAACGGAGTTGATATAAAAGACTTTGAGTATAATTTGAAGCACTATTGTTGGGATGACGAAGATTTGAAAAGGAATGATGTAAAAAAAGTAATATACTTAGGGTCAATAAGGTTAGTTAATAATCTGATTGCCCTAATTGATGCGGCTGCTTGTTTAAAGCATGATTTTAATATTCTGTTTTTAATATATGGTGATGGAGAGGAGCGGGAGAAATTGGAAAAATATTGTATAGATAATCAGATATACAATGTGAAATTTAAACAACATTGGATAGATCCTAAATATGTTCCTTATGTTTTGCATCAAAGTACAATTAATATTGTAAACTATAAAGTGAATTCTGTAGAACGTTTTGGTGGAAGTCAAAATAAACTTTTTCAGGCTTTAGCTAGTGGGAGACCTATATGTTCTAATGTTGGAATGGGATATAGTATAATTAAATATTATAAGGTGGGTATAGATGAATGTTTTAATTCTTCTGTTGAATATAGTTTAGCAATAAAAAGATTGCTGTCTTTAGATGAAAAAGAATATAATGCAATGTGTGAAAGAGCTATAATGGCTGCTCAAGATTTTGATTTAAATAAATTAGCAGAGAAATATCTTAAAATTTTGAATTGATGGAATATATGAAATTGTCAATGGAAGATATTAAAGATATTGTTGATATTCATAAAATTTCTTTTAAAAATTTCTTTTTGTCCTCATTGGGAACACACTTTTTAAAAGTATATTATAAAGCTGTACTAAAAAGTCAATTGTCTGTTTGTATTGGAGGTAAAGAAAATGGCATATTGAAAGGTTTTTGTGTCGGAACCACATTGGCAAGAGGATTTCATAAAGGATTATTGAAAGATAATTTTGTAAGTTTTTTGTGGAGTTTAGGATATGTGTGTATGGTTCGTCCTAATTCTATTATTCGTTTATTTCGAAATTTGGAGAAAAGATCTTCAATTGTGCCGGATGATGGTAATTATGCTGAGTTATTGTCAATTGCAGTTCTACCTAATGCTAGCAATAAAGGAATTGGGCATTCTTTATTAAGGGTGTTTGAAAAAGAAATGAAAGCGATGGGAGTGAGTAAAGTGGTTCTTACCACAGATAGTACATCAAATGATAACGTAATAAACTTTTATCAAAAAAATGGCTTTGAGGTGTTATATAAATTTGTGACATATCCAAATCGTGAAATGTATAAATTGATAAAAGAATTATGAGTTTGTTGCCAGAGCAAGAATATATTGTCGATTATTTAATGAAAGATGTTCTAAATCTTGATATAATAAATTCAAATGTATGTTTAGACGATAAATATAGATTTTGTTTTGGAACTAAAATTTTAGAAATTAATAATGCTTTTTTTCAAAATGGAATGATGAACCATTGGATTATCTTCATGTAAATAATATTCCTAAACATTGTTTTTATATTGTAGATCCTTTTCACTCCTAGTAATCACTCCCGGTGTTGTATGGAGATCAAAGAATGATAATAGAAGAGGATTATATTTATTGTGGTGTTGATATTTTTGCGTCATCTTTTTTTATGTTGACAAGGTGGGAAGAATTGGTTATTAATAAAAAGGATCAGTATGGGAGATGTGATGAAAGTGAAATGTTGGTTGTGCGTGAAGGAATCTGGGAGCGTCCGATTGTAAATGAGTATATAAGATTGTTATATGATTTTTTATTACATTTAGGAGTACAAGTATCTCCTTGTTCACATATTTTTACACCATATCTGACACATGATATTGATGATTTGTTTCGCTATGCTTCAATTACAAATTTAGTAAAAAATATTGCAGGAGATATTTTACATCGTAAAAGTTTGATTTGTTTAGGTACGACATTAAAGAGTTATTTATTATATAGGTGTGGTAAGATTAAAGACCCTTTTGATACTTTTGATTGGTTGATGGATTTGAGTGATCAACATGGTTTTAAAAATGCATTTTATTTTAAGGCAGCTTTTAAAAAAGAATATGATGCAACATATGATATTCGAGATAAAAAAGTTATAGATATAATAAATAATATCTTGAGACGAAATCATGAAGTAGGATTTCATCCATCTAAAAATACATTTCATAATCCTAAACAATATAAAGAAGAGGTAAAGCGTTTAAAAGATGTATTTCCCTTGATACGAGGAGGAAGACAGCATTTTTTATTGTATGATATCCCTTGTACCATGAGGGAATGGGATAATAATGGATTTGAATATGATGCAGGATTGGGGTTTGCGTTTAGGGCTGGATTTCGATGTGGAATTTGTTATGAATACCCTTTTTTTGATGTTTGTAAAAGAGAAAAATTGAATTTAAAAATAAGGCCTCTAATTGTGATGGAAGCTGCTTTAATAAGGCGTGTTTCTCCTGTTGATATGGAGGAGTGCATGAAGCGTCTGGCAAAAATTGTTCATTATTATAATGGAGATTATGTTTTTTTATGGCATAATGATAATTTTTTCCGTCTAGAAGTTCGTCCGTATTCATTTGTTTATGAGAATATCGTTGAATACTTAAGGATATTAGTTAATAAATAAGATAATTTATATTATGATACCATTTTCACCACCAAGAATTGACCAGAAGGTCATTGATGAGGTTGTTGATACCTTGAAGTCCGGTTGGATTACGACGGGACCGAAGACGAAGGAGTTTGAACGGAGGTTGACGGCATATTGTGGAAACAAGGCGACGTTGGCTGTGAACTCGAATACTGTGGGGCTTGAAGTTGTGCTACGGTGGTTTGGAGTGCAGGAGGGGGATGAGGTGATTGTGCCGGCGTATACGTATTGTGCCACGGCGAATGTGATCGTACATTGTGGGGCGAAACCGGTGATGGTGGATGTGAATGCGGATGATTTTGACGTGTGTTTGGAGAATGTAAGGGAGGCGATCACGGATAAGACAAAGGTGATTATGCCTGTTGATTTAGGAGGTATGCCGTGTGCGTATGATGAGTTGTTTGAGTTGGTGGAGACAGAGGAAGTGAAAACGTTGTTTCAAGCGAAGACGGAAGAGCAGGGGAAGTTGGGAAGAATTTTGATTTTGTCGGACTCGGCTCATTCGATAGGGGCGGAATACAAGGGGCGGAAAGCGGGGAGTTTGGCTGATGTTTCGGTGTTTTCTTTCCATGCGGTGAAGAATCTGACCACGGCGGAAGGTGGTGCGATCATGTTGAATTTGCCGGAGCCGTTTGATAACGAGGAAGTGTATAGGTATTTGTGTACATATACTTTGCATGGACAAAATAAAGATGCGTTGGCCAAGACGAAAAAGGGGGCATGGCGTTATGACGTGTTAGTTTCCGGTTTTAAGGGGAATATGACGGATATTATGGCTTCTATCGGTTTGGTGGAGTTGTCTCGTTACGAGGACGATACTTTGCACTATCGGAAGTGTATATACGATCAATATACCGATGCTTTTTCCCGGTACGGGTGGGCGGAATTGCCGATTTACGAGACGGAAGACCGGAAGAGTTCTTATCACGTGTATTGTTTGCGGGTGAAGGGAATCACGGAACAACAACGGGACGAGATTATTCAGCGGATTTTTGATAGGGATGTTTCAGTAAACGTGCATTTTCAACCCTTGCCTTTGTTAAGTGCATTTAAGAATAAGGGGTATAAGATTGAAGATTATCCGGTTGCATACGATAACTATTGCCGGGAAATTTCTTTACCTGTGTGGTATGGGTTGAGTGAGGAGATGGTAAAAACGGTTATAGATGCTGTTATTTGTTCTGTAGAAGAGGTTTTGGCGTGATTCGCTTTTGTGATGTTTTCTTTTCTTTATTGGGCTTGATAGTTCTATCGCCCATTTTTGTGATCATAGCTTTATGTATCGTGTTGGATAGTCGGGGAGGTGTGTTTTATCGGCAGGTGCGAGTGGGGCGGGATGGTAAGGATTTTCGATTGTTTAAGTTTCGGTCCATGGCGAGTGGGGCGGATAAGAAGGGATTGATAACCGTGGGGGCAAAGGATTCACGGGTAACACGGGTCGGGTATTTCCTGAGAAAGTATAAACTGGACGAGTTACCGCAGTTGCTGAACGTGGTACGAGGGGAGATGAGTTTGGTGGGACCAAGGCCGGAGGTAAGAAAGTACGTGGATATGTATACTGTTGAGCAGCGTAAAGTGTTGGCTGTTGCTCCGGGTATAACGGATTATGCTTCTATCGAGTATGCGGATGAAAATACCATTTTGGGACAGGCACGTGATCCGGACCGGGCTTACGTGGAGCAGATCATGCCGGATAAGATACGATATAACATGAAGTATATAGATAATCGATGTTTGAAAGAGTATTTTAAGATTATATTTTTGACGTTGATGAAGATCGTGAAATAGCGTGCTGAATGGATGATTTATGACGAAGTTTTTCATGGAGGAGAAGATAGTACCTCGGATAAATGTCCGGGGTATTTTGTTTTGAGTAAATTTTGTTTTTGCATGATTGTTCTCTATATTTGTAAAAATGTTTATGTTATGAATACAAAAGCAACAATAGAAGTTGATTTAAGTCTTTTTGAGCAATTGAAAAGGTATGCCAAATCTAAAGGGAGAACGATTACGGAAGTTGTTGAAAAAGAGTTGAAAAATCTACTTGGTACGGAGGTGAAAAGTAAACCGGTTTCTTCTAAATTAAGAGGAATTGTTAATCTTCCGGAAGATTTTGATTATAAGAAGGAGTTGGAAAATAGATCTTTGGAGAAATGAAGCATTATTATATAGATACAAATGTCATTATTGATATGTTGGCAGATCGAGGTGAATTTGCTGAAGCAGCTTCAAATCTTTTTGATGCTGCGGGACGTGGTGAGATTTGTGTTTATATATCGTCTTTGTCATATTCAAATATTTATTATATAATTCGGCGATATTTAGGGCATGAGAAAACAATAGAGAGTTTGAAAGAATTATCTAGATATGTAGGAATTCTTCCAGTTAACGGAAAAATAATACGTTCGTCTCTTGATTCGGGATTTGGTGATTTTGAAGATGCGATTCAATATTTTTCAGCTTTGCAAAATAGAAAGATTGAAGCGATCGTGACCCGGAATGTGAAAGATTTTAAATTATCGACGCTTCCTGTATTACAACCAACAGAATTGTGATTGAATAATTATTTGTTGAAAAGATAGTACCTCGGATGAATGTCCGGGGTATTTTGTTTTTGTGAATGTTCGTTTGGGGTGTAATATTGGATACTGTGGGAGAAATGGCGAAATTGTAAAGAGTAATACTGCCAATTCGGCAGGTAATAGGTTTTGGCATAACTATTGTCATTTAGTTGTCGTAAAATTTGAAGTATAATTAAATTAAAAATATAGAGTTATGTCAACAGGAAAGATTGGAGTTTCAACAGGGAATTTGTTCCCGATTATCAAGAAATTTTTATACTCAGATCACGAGATCTTTTTGAGAGAGATTGTTTCGAATGCAGTGGATGCTTCACAGAAAATGAAAGTGTTGGCTTCGAACGGGGAGTTTAAAGGTGAACTTGGTGAGTTGAAGGTAAGGGTGAAGGCTGACAAAGCGGCAGGGACGCTGACGGTATCGGATAACGGTATCGGTATGACACAGGAGGAAGTGGAAAAGTATATTAACCAGATCGCTTTTTCCGGTGCGGAGGAGTTCATGAACAAATACAAGGATAATGCCGCTGCCATTATCGGGCATTTCGGATTAGGTTTCTATTCTTCGTTCATGGTGAGTGATCGGGTGGAGATCGTGACTAAATCTTATAAAGAGGGGGCGAAGGCTGTAAAATGGTCATGTGAGGGAAATCCGGAATACACTTTGGAGGAGACCGAAAAGGCCGAGAGAGGTACGGATATTATCATGTATATCAGCGAGGAAGAGAAAGATTTCTTGGAAGATTCTAAGGTGAACGAGTTGCTGACCAAATATTGCAAGTTTTTGCCGATAGAGATTATTTCCGGAAAGAAAAAAGAGTGGAAGGACGGGGAATACAAGGATACGACGGAAGATAACGTGATCAATGACACAAATCCGGTGTGGACTCGTAAACCGACCGATCTGACGGAGGAGGATTACGAGAAATTCTATCGTGAGTTGTACCCAATGGCTCAGGATCCGTTGTTCCATATTCATTTGAACGTGGATTATCCTTTTAACTTGACGGGTATATTGTATTTCCCCAAGATCGATAATAAGTTCGAGATTCAGAAGAATAAGATTCAATTATATAGCAATCAGGTGTACGTGACGGATTCCGTGGAAGGAATTGTGCCGGAATACTTGACATTGTTGCATGGAGTGATCGATTCTCCGGATATTCCGCTGAACGTGTCCCGTTCTTATTTACAGAGCGATCGTAACGTGAAGAAGATTTCAAGTCATATCACGAAGAAAGTGGCTGACAGTTTGAGTGATATTTTCACGAATAAACGGGAAGATTACGAGAAGAAGTGGGATGATTTGAAGATTTTCATCCAGTATGGTATGTTGACGGATGAAAAATTTGCCGAGAGAGCCAAGAGCATCTTCTTATTCAAGAATACGGAAGGAAAATATTTCACGTATGAAGAGTACGAGAACTTGATTAAAGCCAACCAAACGGATAAAGATAATAAGGTGGTGTTCCTGTATGCCACGGATGTGAAAGAACAGTACACGTATATCGAGACGGCCAAGGGCAAGGGATATGATGTGCTGTTGATGGATGGACAGTTGGATACACACTTTATCAACCATTTGGAACAAAAGAATTCCGATCATCGGTTTGTTCGGGTGGATTCGGATGTTATCGATAAGTTGATCCCGAAGGAAGAGACGAAAGAGGTTGCCTTGAGTCACGAGGAACAAGAGGAATTGCGTGCCGTATTTACTTCCCAGTTACCGAAGGAGGAAGGAATGTTTATGGTTAACTTCGAGGCAATGGGAGAGAATGGTGATCCGGTGATCGTGACGCGTTCCGAGTTCATGCGTCGTATGAAAGAGATGGCGGCCATGAATCCGGGTATGGGATTCTACGGGGCAATGGGCGATCAGTATACTTTGGTGGTGAACACGGATCATAAGTTGGTGAATGCGATCTTGGAGAACGAGAAAAAAGAGATGGGTGCCCGATTAGAGCCGATTAATTTCGAGATCAAGGAGACTGAAAAGAAACAGGCAGAGCTGGACGAGTTGAATAAGGGTAAGAAAGACGAGGAAATTCCTCAAGTGGACAAAGATCGGAAGAGCGAGTACAGTAAGACGATTGCCGATCTGAACAAGCAAAAGAACTCGTTGCTGGAGGAGTACGGAAAAGGTAACAAGGTTATTGGTCAGCTGATAGACTTGGCATTGTTAGCGAATGGACTGCTGAAAGGCGAGGCGCTGAATAGGTTTGTGAAGCGAAGTGTTGAACTGATTAAATAAAAAATTAGGCCGGACAAGTCGTCCGGCTTAATTTTTTCAAAAATAATCACTACTTTCGTTGACGAATTTCGTATAAATTAAAAAATAGAAGTTATGCAGATTATCTATACTTCCGGAAATTACAAAAGGACCATCGTCAAATCGATCGTAGCGATTGTTTTGGGTCTTGTACTTGTGCTGTGGCCAACTGAAGTGTTAAATTACACGGTAAAAATTATCGGTGCCGTATTTTGTGTTACCGGGATTATCTCCTTTCTGGTCTCTATGCGGGATCAGGATGAGCGTTCGGCCAGGGGACTGACTTCTTTTAACGGTATCGGAAGCATTATTTTGGGTATTTTGTTGTGGTCGATGGCTGATTTTTTCACCAATATGTTGATGTATTTGTTGGGATTTATCTTGATTGTTGCGGGGATTGGTCAGTTGGTGATGTTGACTTCTGCGAGGAAATTCGGGCATATCGCTCCGTTGAGTTACGTGTATCCGGTAATTATTTTGTTGGCCGGATTGATTGTTTTTGCTAATCCGTTCTCGGCGAAAGAAGGAATTATAACTTTTTTCGGAGCTGTTACTATATTTTACGGGATAACGGATTTGATTAATCATTATAAGGTTAATCAGTTGCGTAAGGAGACACATGAGACCGAACAACAGCAGAAGATGGGAGGCGGAGAGATTGAGGATGCGGAGTATGAAGAAATAGAATAAAAAGAGATTTACTAATTTTAGATTTTAGATTGGGATAAGTGCGTGTGATAGAAAAGGTTTAAGAAAAGAAATAGATAAAATGGTGTATATTATTAACAAGGAGGATTCGGTTTATAATCGTTTTTTAGCAGAACTTAGAGATAAAGAGATTCAAAAAGATCCGTTGCGTTTTCGCCGGAATTTGGAACGGGTTGGTGAGGTGATGGCTTACGAGATCAGCAAGATGTTTCGTTATTCAATGCGACAAGTACAGACCCCGATAAACGTGGCTGATGTCAGATTGGCAGACGAGGAGGTTGTGGTGGCATCCGTGTTGCGAGCGGGATTGCCTTTTCATCAAGGCTTTTTAAACTATTTTGATCGTTCCGGGAGTGCTTTTATTTCGGCAAGAAGAAAATACAAGGAAAATCATATCGATTTTGAAATTCGTTTCGACTCGATTTACACGCCAAGTTTGGAGGGAAAACAGTTATTACTGGTAGATCCGATGTTGGCCACGGGAGGTTCTATCGTGGTGGCTTATCACGAGTTATTGAAACAGGGAGGAAGACCTGCGCACACGCATATTGCGGCCATTGTTTCCAGTCGTCAAGGTATTGAAAGGCTTACGGAAGCTTTGAAAGATGAACCGGTAACGATCTGGACGGGGGCTTTGGATGAGCATCTGACAGAAAGTTGCTATATCGATCCGGGAATTGGTGATGCCGGAGATTTGGCTTTCGGGGAAAAGCTATAAAAGCTAAAAGCTAAAAACTAAAAGCTAAGAGCTAAAAATTAAAAGATAAAAACTAAAAACTGAAAAGTTAGGAGAAAAGCATTATCTTTGGCGGTATGGAAATGAACAAATATTTGATAGCAGCCTTGTATGTTGTCGCCGGATGCGTGGCAACCCTGCCGATTAATGTGCGTGGGGGGAATGTATCCGTTAGGACAGATTGCTATCGTTTGTTAGTTTCTTCTACCGAAAAGGTAATCACGGTTGCTACCGAGAAAAGGTCCACGGAGGATTTCGATTATGGTGATTTTTATAAACAGAATCACGCGGAAACCGTGGATGCTGTAAAAGTTTATACAACTTATTCGTCTGTGGTTTTACCGGGTTGGAAAGTACCGGAAATTGCAGCAAATCCCATCCGGGCTCCCGGGGAAATGGAATGATTTCGGATTTATGATTTTAGATTTACGATTGAATGACTAAAGGAAATTTGTGCTTGGTCATTTTCAATTTTCAATTTTCAATTTTCAATTATAAACTATGGGATTTAACGATATATTAAAAAGTCTTTTTGGTAATAAGGCTGACCGTGATTTGAAAGAATTATTGCCGATAGCATCCAAAGTAAATGCAGAGTGGGAAAAGATCAAGGGGGTGAGTCATGATGAGTTGAGAAAAATTTCAGCTGATCTGAAAGCAAAGATTCATGCCCACGTGAAGGTAGAAGAGGATGAAATTGCCTCTTTGAAAGCAAAAGTAGAGAATGATAAACCTTCGATCGAGGAAAGGGAAGAGATTTATAACCGGATTGATAAGCTGGAAGAACAGATTAACACGAAGCTGGAAGATGTTTTAAACGAGATATTACCTTTAGCTTTTGCCGTGATGAAAGATACGGCGAGACGTTTCAAGGAGAACAAAGAGATTGTCGTGAAAGCTAACGATTTTGATCGTGATTTGGCTGTAACGAAAGATTTCGTGGAGATTGACGGTGAGGATGCCGTTTATTTCAACTCTTGGGTAGCCGGAGGAAACGAGGTTACTTGGGATATGGTTCACTATGATGTGCAGTTGATAGGTGGTTCCGTGTTACACCAAGGTAAGATTGCCGAGATGGCTACCGGTGAAGGTAAAACGTTGGTGGCTACCTTGCCTGTATTCTTGAATGCCTTGACAGGTCGCGGGGTGCATGTGGTTACGGTCAATGATTACCTGGCAAAACGTGACTCCGAGTGGATGGGACCTCTTTACATGTTCCACGGGTTGTCGGTAGATTGTATTGACAAGACGGAGCCGAACTCCCCGGAGAGACGGAAGGCTTATCAAGCAGATATTACTTTCGGAACGAATAATGAATTCGGTTTCGACTATTTGAGAGATAACATGGCTATTCATCCGGAAGACTTGGTACAACGCAAGCATCATTACGCGATTGTCGATGAGGTCGATTCCGTGTTGATTGACGATGCCCGTACCCCGTTGATTATTTCCGGTCCGGTTCCGAAGGGAGATATTCAAATGTTTGACGAATACAAACCCCGTGTGGAGAAGTTGGTGCGTATGCAGCGTGAGTTAGTTGCCCGGATTTTCACGGAGGCTAAAGCGTTGTTGGCTAGCGGTGATCGGAAACAAGAGGAACAGGGAGCTATATTGTTGTTGAGAGCGTATAAGGGATTACCTAAATATAAGCCATTGATCAAGTTCTTAAGTGAACAGGGAAACAAGGCTACCTTGGTGAAAACCGAGAATATTTATATGCAGGAGAATAACCGTCGTATGCCGGAGATCACAGATGACCTTTATTTCGTGATTGATGAGAAACAGAACTCTATCGATTTGACGGATAAGGGACATGATACGATTACGGCCGCGGGAGAAGATCCGAATTTCTTTATCTTGCCGGATGTGGGTTCTGAATTGGCAGAGATCGATAAGATGAACCTGACAGAAGAGGAAAAATTAGAGAAAAAGGATCAGATGGTGCAAAATTATGCCGCCAAATCTGAGCGTGTACATACGGTGAACCAGTTGTTGAAGGCATATACGTTGTTCGAATTGGATGTTGAATACGTGGTTATCGATAACAAGGTGAAGATTGTGGACGAGCAGACGGGACGTATCATGGAAGGACGTCGTTATTCAGACGGTTTGCACCAAGCTATCGAGGCGAAGGAAAACGTGAAAGTTGAGGCTGCCACGCAGACATTTGCCACGATTACCTTACAAAATTATTTCCGTATGTACCATAAGCTAGCCGGTATGACCGGTACGGCAGAAACGGAAGCGGGAGAGTTCTGGGATATTTACAAGTTGGACGTTGTGGTTATCCCGACAAACAAGCCGGTGATCCGAAAGGATGCTAATGATTACGTGTACAAGACGAAACGTGAGAAATATAACGCGGTGATCGAGGAGATTACCCGATTGGTTGGAGAAGGTCGCCCGGTATTGGTGGGTACGACTTCCGTCGAGGTATCCGAGTTGTTGAGCCGTATGTTGAAATTGCGGGGGATCAAGCATAACGTCTTGAATGCGAAGTTGCATCAACGGGAGGCTGATATTGTTGCAGAGGCCGGTAAATCGCAAGTGGTTACGATTGCTACCAACATGGCCGGTCGTGGTACCGACATCAAGCTAAGCCCGGAGGTACGTGCCGCAGGAGGTTTGGCTATTATAGGAACGGAACGTCACGATTCTCGTCGTGTTGACCGTCAGTTGAGAGGGCGTGCCGGACGTCAGGGAGATCCGGGTTCTTCCCAGTTCTTCGTGTCATTGGAGGATGATTTGATGCGTTTGTTCAGTTCCGAGAGAATCATTCGGGTGATGGATCGTTTGGGACATGAAGAAGGTGACGTGATCCAACATTCCATGATTACCAAATCTATCGAACGTGCGCAACGTAAGGTGGAGGAAAACAACTTCGGTATTCGTAAGCGTTTGCTGGAATATGACGACGTGATGAACTCTCAACGTGAGGTGATCTACAAGAAAAGACGTCATGCGTTGTTGGGAGAGAGAATCGGAGTGGATATTGCCAATAATATGTATGATGTATGCGAGGCGTTGGTGGAAGAACACAAGGAGGCTAATGATTTGGAAGGTTTCCGTATGGATGTGTTGAAATATCTTGCCGTAGACTTTGATATAAAGGAAGAGGAATTTCAAAAGACTTCTGCTAACAACTTGACAGAGAGATTGTACAAGGAGGTTCGGGATACATTCAGTCGTAAGACGGAAACTATCGCTAAACAGGCTTTCCCGGTGATCAAGAATGTTTTCGAGCAGAGAGGGGAAATGTTCAAGAATATCGTGGTGCCGTTTACCGATGGAAAACGGGCTTATAATGTTGTGGCGAATCTTGAGAAGACTTACAAATCTGAAGGTGAGGAATTGATCCGGGCTTATGAGAAGTCGATCATGTTGGCTCATATTGATGATGCTTGGAAAGAGCATTTGCGTGAAATGGATGATTTGAAACAATCCGTGCAGAATGCAACTTACGAGCAGAAAGACCCGTTATTGATCTATAAGTTCGAGTCGTTTAATTTGTTCAAGAGTATGGTGGACAAGATCAATAAGAATGTTGTGTCTACTTTGATGAAGGGACAAATTCCTTTTGAGGCTCCTGAAGAAGTGAAACAGGCAGAAGAGAAACGAACCGATTTAAGTAAGATGCGTACGGGACGTAGTGATGCTCCTGCCGCTCAGACCAATCAAGCTCCCCGTAAAACCGAACCCGTGAAAGTGGGTCCCAAGGTTGGACGTAATGATCCGTGTCCTTGCGGAAGTGGTAAAAAATACAAGAATTGCCACGGGAAGGGGGAAGAATAGAATAATTTTAGATTTTAGATTTTAAATTTTAGATTGGGTTTTACAAGATAAAATTTGACTTCAAAATCTAAAGTGATTAATAATTGTAGGTTTTGGATTATTGCATGATAATTTAAAATCTACAATTTAAAATTTAAAATTATGACATTGGTTTCATTATTTATCAACTGGGATGTTAGTCCTGAATTAATTAGTTTAGGTGGTTTCTCGATTCGTTATTACGGGTTGTTATTCGCCTTGGCTTTCGTGTGCGGGTATAAGGTCGAGGAGAAGATGTTCAAGTCGGAAGGGTTAAGCCAACAATGGTTGGACAAGTTGTGGATATACGTGGCAGTTGCCACGGTGATCGGGGCCCGGTTGGGACATTGTTTCTTTTATGATTGGGCGTATTATAGTGCTCATCCGTTTGAAATTATTCTGCCGGTTCGGTTTCAACCGGAATTCCGTTTTACCGGATACCAAGGGTTGGCCAGCCACGGGGCTGCAATCGGTATTATTGCCGGGTTGTGGTACTATTCCAAGAAGGTAAGTAGGAAATCAATATTTTGGATTTTGGATCGTGCCGTAATTCCAATCGCATTGGCTGGTTTCTTTATCCGGATGGGAAATCTGATGAACTCGGAGATTGTCGGTTTACCGACAGAGCTACCTTGGGGATTCCGTTTTGTACATTCCGGGATGCCTGATCCGATGACTCCCCGTCATCCGGCACAGTTGTACGAGGCGATCTGTTATTTGATCAGTTTTGCTGTTTTAATGCATTTGTATTGGAAGACAAAAGCGAAAGATCGCCAAGGGTTTCTTTTCGGAATGTTTTTGGTACTGATCTTTACCGCTCGTTTTGTGATCGAGTTTGTGAAAGAGAACCAAGAAGAATTTGAGAATGCCATGACCTTGAATATGGGACAATGGTTGAGTATTCCCTTTGTGTTGATCGGGATTTACATGATTTGGAGAAGCGGGAGAAAGATAAAAGTTAAAAACTAAAAGATGGAGGAACTTGTAACTTGTAACCAGTTAACCTGTGACTCGCCGAAGGTGAACTCTTATAATCCGGAGTTTATGAAGGAGGCAATTCGTATTGCCGTGGAGAACGTGGAGAATGGGACGGGAGGGCCCTTCGGGGCGGTAGTTGTGCGAGATGGTAAGATTATTGCAACTTCCGGGAATACGGTTGTTCCGGATAATGATCCCACGGCTCACGCGGAAGTGAATGCTATTCGCAAGGCTTGTAAGCAACTTGATTCTTTCCAATTGAAAGGTTGTGAGATTTATTCCAGTTGTGAACCTTGTCCCATGTGTTTAGGGGCGATTTACTGGGCGAGACCGGAACGGGTGTATTATGCCTGTACGAAGGAGGATGCAGCTGTCGGAGGATTTGATGATTCTTTTATCTATAAAGAGATCGTGCTGGATGGTCCTATGCGTTGTATCCCGTTTGAGAATAAACGAGAAGAGGGTGCAGGGGAGGAATTCAGGCTTTGGCAGACGACCAATAATAAAACGAGATACTAAGAGTGTCAAAAGTTCATAAGTTCTATAAAGTTTGTAAAGTTTAGGGACTTCGTATAAACAGAGGAGGAATTAGTACCTTTTCCGAAGGCTATAAGTGTTGAAAAAGACGCTGTAATCACAAGATTGCAGCGTTTTTTTTGTTTTATTGGTTGCGAACTTTCTCTTTTTTTATTAAATTTGTAGACATCAGATATTTATTGCCTATATAAATATTCTAAACCCTGACTTCCGGGGACTTGTTTGGGCGATATCCGTTTGTCGTTTTTGTTTAATCTAAGATAAGGAGAAAATGTGAAGGAGAAAGATATATTAAGTTTTTCGTGTATAGAGTTGGTGAGTTTATTTGAGCGGGAGTTCCCGACGATCATGCAAGGTGCAAACCTTAGTAAGGATTGGAAAGAATTTGAACAATTTCTGAGGGGGTACGTACGTCTTGCTTTAGCAAAGCATTCTACTTCTTCGTCTATAAAACGATTTTTCAGGATGTTCATGAACGAGACCCGGTATATTCGGGATTTTTCCACGGGGGAGGAGATTCGTTATGAACCGATTAAATGGTTATGGCAAGCTTTACGGGGAGAAGGGGATGACATACATCCGGATTTTTTGTTGGATTGGTATTATCTATTTAAGAAATACCGGATAGACGAAGTCGTTTTACCGGATCAGGCACGATGTGATCAATGGCGAGGACGTTGGAAAACCGGGATGGATGAGGATGTCGCTCGGGAGCGTAGGGAAAACCGGGAGAGAATATGTGGTTTGTTAATCGGGAAAATAGAGAAGAGGGATAAGTTGAACACCCGTTATCGTTTTGAGGAGGAAATGAGCCTGGAAAGAAAACGGGAGTTAGTGAATGAATGGTGGGGGGATTACAAGTTTCATTTGGCTTTAGCTGTTCGTGATCCGGATGAGCTGAACTTGTTCATTGGTAACACGTTGTCTCCGGAATTGATGAAGCTGTTGTATCGGGCGAAACAGAAAGGGATCCCGTTTTTCGTGACACCGTATTATCTTTCCTTGTTAAGCATTCGGGTGGATGGGTACGATGATTCTACGATCCGCAGTTACGTGATTTATTCCGAAGAGCTGGTGGAGAATTTCGGGCAGATTCGGGCGTGGGAGAAAGAGGATGTGGTGGAACCGGGAAAACCGAATGCTGCCGGGTGGTTGTTACCCAATGCCACGAATATTCATCGTCGTTATCCCGAAGTGGCCATTTTCATCCCGGATTCGATGGGACGGGCTTGTGGCGGGCTGTGCGCTTTATGTCAGCGTATGTATGACTTTCAGAAAGGACATTTGAATTTTAACTTGGATCGACTGAAGCCGACGGACGGGTGGGAAGTCAAGATGGAACGTCTGATGATGTATTACGAGCATGATTCTCAATTACGGGATATTTTGATTACGGGAGGGGATGCCTTGATGAGTCAGAACCAGACGTTAGAGAAAATCTTGGATGCTGTTTTCCGTATGGCCGTGCGTAAGCGGGAATTGAATAAGCGGCGTGGGAAAGGGAAAAAATATGCCGAGATTCAACGGGTGAGGTTGGGATCGAGATTATTGGCTTATCTGCCGAATCGTGTAAATGACGGGTTGATCGAGGTGTTGAAAAGATTCCGGGAGAAGGCGGAGCAGGTTGGGATTCAGCAATTTTTCATACAGACTCATTTCGAGTCGCCTTTGGAGGTGACGGAAGAGGTGATTCATGCTGCCCGGTGCTTGCTGGAGGCCGGATGGATTATCACCAATCAAGCCGTGTTTACGGTGGCGGCTTCACGTCGGGGGCATACGGCGAGGTTGAGAGAGGTTTTGAATCGAATCGGTATTTTGACTTATTACACTTTTTCCGTGAAGGGATTTGAGGAGAATTATGCCTTGTTTGCCCCGAATAGTCGTTCGGTACAAGAGGTGTTGGAGGAAAAAGTGTGCGGGGATTTATCCATGGAGCTGGAAAAGGAGGTTTTGGAATTGCTCGAATACCCGGAAAGGATTCCCTCGGAATTGCCGGGCTTGTTGGATAAATATCGGCAACCGTTTTTAGCCACGGATCGAAACGTGATGAACTTACCGGGGATAGGGAAGAGCATGACGTTCCAGACGGTGGGGATGACAAAGGAGGGAAAACGTATTTTACGTTTTTCTTTGGATGCGGGACGACGACATAGTCCCCAAGTGGATCACGAGGGGAATATTTATATCGTGGAAAGCAAGTCGATTGCGGCTTATTTGCGCCAATTACAGGCGTTGGGGGAACGGGTGGAGGATTACAGTTCGTTGTGGGATTATGCTGAAGGGCGCACGGAATCCCGCTTTGCCCTTTTTGAATATCCGGAGCCGAGAATTGAAATCACGGGGGATTTCACGAATCTGGAAATGGATTCGTGATCAGGCTTCCCCGTTGGTTTCGAGTAACCCCAGCGTACCCGACGCGTTCTGCCCGTTCTCGCTGACAGCGAAACCGTACACGACCAGTCGGTTTACGTCCCAGTCTTCCGGTAGCGGGCATTCTTTTTCCCCGTTTGTGCCTCTGGTTCCGAGTTCCACGAGTCGGCTTTTCTTTTCTTCCCGTTCGTGAATCACACCCATCAATCGGTCTTCTTTAGCCATGGAAGGCATTAACGGTTGTTGTTTCCATTGGAACGAGACTCGTCTTTTTTCCTTGTCCACTTTCGCTTCGATGAGGGGGAGGCGCAACCCGCCACCGGAGAGCGAGAGTGTCAACAAGTCCACGGTGGGATTTTCCGCATCTTCTGCGTTCACTTTGTGAATATTGTCACGGGTGAAACAGTTGGCGCATACTTTACCGGAGGGGGAGCAGTAGCCAACGGATAGGACTTTGAGGAAACGGCGGCGCAATTTGGTAATCAGGCTTAATCTAGCACGTTGTTTTAATTGTTCCGGGGTTTGTGCGTCCTTCACGAAGCCCGGTTTTCCTCTAGCGATTTGAGTTTTACCCACTTTGTAGGAAGTTACGTTGCCGACTGAACCGGAGATGTCTTGAAATATGGATGTCGAGGTGACGTTTAAGCAGGTCATGGAGCTGGCGAGCAGGAATAATCCTTTCCGTTATGACGTGGTTTGCCGGATGCTGCAAGCACGTCAGCAGGTGGCACAGGCGAAAGCGGGGAGAGGGTTCA